>NZ_JAVFVT010000001.1 GCF_030929555.1 Paenibacillus sp. LHD-117
TGTTGCCGCGACGACTGGTGAAGTGGAGCCTTTAATCGTGAAAGTCTGAGCAATTTTAAGCAATACTGAGGAGCACGTGCGTTAAGTGTCCTAGACTCAAGAATTCAGGGGTTGAACCGGCTTTTTCACATGGGACCACGGCTGGTTCAATGACGATTGCAATTATATAGTCGAATTATCTAAGTTGTGGGCATGGAAAATGTCGGCAGGCAACCCCACAAACATAAAACGTAATAGGTGTATTGCATTCGGCTATGCAGTCGGAAAAGGTTGTTATGGACTAGAAAACGGCTTCTTCAATAAAACCCATCGTGATGCATGGATAGCACTAGATATTTTGGAAAGAGAAGAAATAGAAGCTTCACCATTGCGCAGCTTAGAAATTTTATATGCATTGTTTGACTTCTGTGGGTTTAAGAAATTAGAAGGATAAAATGCGATATATCACTTCGACCTTGTTAAGGTAACGAGGAACGCTAGTTTAATCATCATGGAGTAGCCTGCTTGCCAGCCCAGCAGACTACTCCATTTTCCATTAAGCTAAAGGGCAGGATAGTTGAATCGTTCCTCGAATATTTTATCAGTTGGATAATTTAATGAAATTTGTTGAAATAAGGTTGTCCGAATGAAACGCAAATCTTATAGATAAGGGTGATTCATGTGAAGCAAGGACTCATTGTGTTTTTGAACGGAACGTCAAGTTCTGGAAAGACCTCCATATCGACTGAAATGATAAGTCAGAAAGAAATTCCTTTTTATCATTTATCAATTGATGATTTTTTTAATAATTACAATGATTTTGTTAATAATAAATTTCCAGATGAACCTCCAAGAGGAATAGATCATCAAGTTGTCTCACAAATAGTTGATCATTCCATATGCTCAGTGTACCATTCGACAATTAAATTGTTAGCAGAACTGGGTTTTAATGTAATAGTAGATACCATAATCGCAAATGACAAGTACTTTAATGATTTCTATAATTTACTTGTTGATCATCCTATATTGTTTGTAGGCGTACGATGCTCGAAAGAAGAACTCACAAGAAGAGAGCAGAGCAGGGGAGATCGAATAATTGGACTAGCACATTCCCAGTTCGACAGAGTATATTCCTATAATGAATATGATCTTGAAGTAAATACGGAAAAGTTGAGTCCAACCGAATGTGCCGATAAAATATTAAGTTTTATTAAGTCCGATCAGGGTTACTCTGCATTTAAGAAATTAAGTAAAAGAGAGATTAGTGTTTCATAGTAGGCAAATCCATCAGATAACAACATGTTCAAGCATTGGGGCTATTGCCCCTCGGTCTGCCCACAAGATTTCGGAATTAAGCTAACGGAGAACGTTAGTTGAATGACAACAGTGGCAGACAAAGACTTTATTTCTCAATTCTTTGTCTGCCACTGCTTTATCTTAATCGTTCAGTCTAATACTTTATTTTTACCAAACAGAAGTCACGTAGCGGTTCACAATTTGTTCCGCGATGAGCTGATAGTTTTTGTTCAGGGGTATCGCTGAATCGATTGCCGGGGTATGAAATTCTGTCATTGATAGGACGTTATTAAGAGCCTATAATGGAATAGGTATATCAATTGTTATATTTTTCAATGATAGGAAACGGATAGAAGGTTTCTTAATGAATTGTTGAGGAGCGTGCGAATTCGTGCGGAAATTGAGCGGATCGAGACTTGCAGGACTATTCCTATTGTTATTCATGTTCGCGTCTTACAGCACGGCAAATGCCGAGTCCGTCCAAGTAACCGATATTAACGGTCACGAGGCGGAAGCAGATATCCGGGAATGGCTGGACAAAGGAATTGTTAAAGGCTATACGGACCAGACCTTCAGACCGGACAACGAAGTATCTAGAGCCGAATTCGTTTCTCTCGTTAATCGGGCATTCCGGTATATGATTCAAGAGAAGGTCGACTTCAAAGATTTGAAGCCGTCGGATTGGGAATACCCGGAGGTTCAGAAAGCAATCGCCTACGGGTATATTAATGGATTCAATGACAGGACGTTCCGTTCTAATCTGCCTATAAGCAAGCAAGAAAGCGCCATGATCCTATCGAAGATCGTTCCGCCCAAGGCTGACGATTCCTTATCGGCCTCTATAAGCTTCCAAGACGGCGATCGTATTCCTTCTTGGAGTAAAGCGGCTATCGAAAGCGTCGTCTCTCAGGGGATTATGGTGAGGGAAGAGGACGGCACGTTCGCTCCGAAGCGTCTGATGACGCGAGCGGAGACGGTTGTTGCCATTAAGAACGCATGGGAAGCAAGCGCAGTGTCTTATGATGATGCCGGTACCTATGGCACCAATAAGCTCCAATATGTACATAGTGATGTCACGATTCATGCTGAGGATGTTACTTTGCGTAATATGCATATTTTCGGAGATCTGATTCTCTCTGAGGATATTGGCGATGGAGAAGTCTATCTGAAGCAAATCAAGGTCGAGGGAGTTACTCGCATCGAAGGCGGGGGAGAGAACAGCGTTCATCTCGTCGACAGCCGGATCGGAAGGCTGGAAGTCAATCGCGAGGACGCCCCTGTAAGAGTGGTAGCGGAGGGATCTACCTCCATTCAGGATACGCAAGTACGGTCCAGCGCGGTTCTCGAGAAGGAAGGCTCCGGGAAGGGCTTCGTTGCCGTGAATATCGTTCCTGCTTCTAACAGAGATGCAGGAGCGAGGAATATTGTATTCTCGGGGGATTTCGACCACATTACGGTCAGCGGGAATATCGATTCATTGACGATCCGTTCCGGACGTATAGGGACGCTTGACGTTCAGCCGAATATAGAGGTAAACGATATTCAGCTGCACAAGGACGCTGCCGTACAGCAGCTTGATCTGAAAAGTAAAACAAGGCTTTCCGGCGAAGGCACGATCGCAGATATTCAGTTATCGAGAGAAGCCGAAAGCTCCGATATTCCCGACTCCATGAAGCCGGCGGCTCCCGCTGCCGGAGGAGGGGGAGGAGGAGCTGCTCCTAGTGCAGGTGGAGGAAGCCCGGGAGGAGGCGTCCCTGGCGGCGGAACACCGGGAGGCGGCACTCCTGGTGGAGGCACACCGGGACCGGGGCCAACGGAGCCTACTACGGCGACCGTGACGGGGACGTTATTTTATAAGGAATATGATCGACCGAGTCCCTTGCCTATAAGCACTCAACGGGTTGAGCTTAGAGGCGTGAACGGAACGACGGAGACATACATCGATATCACGACGAGACAAGGGCAGTTTACATTCAAGAACGTCCTGCCTGGTACCTATACGTTCAATATGGACTTGGGCATTATCCTCTACTACAGCGAGCCATACACGGTAGTGGCTGGTCAGAATTTGACACTTCCGAATCAGATTGTTGAAGAAGAAGCGCCGGAGCCATCGGTTGGAGAGGTTGTCTATTCCGATATCGGATATATTCACGGCAGCGTGTTTTACCTGGAGGAACCTTTTATGGCCAAGGTTGAGACAGAGGATGGGACTCGGCTCCGTACGTTCCCGGAAGGGCAAGAAGAATGGAAGTACGATCCCTTCTTTAGCACGAACCTATTTGAACATAATCCGGGCTTGGTGCTGAATGACGGGGATAAGCTGTACGTGACGTTCTATACGGCCGGCGGATGGAGCAGTGGAGAGCTCGAGATAACGGTAGTCGAAAGACCTAAAACTGCAACTCCTCAAGTGAATACGGTATATGATGATACGAAGTTCGTGAGAGGCACGCTCGAGGATTGGGGGAATGCCATAACCTTAACCAAGCTGGACGGAACGGTAATCAGTTCTTATCATAATAATCTCGGAAATTCTTTCAGCCTGTATATTCCCGACAGCTACAAGTTAAAGGTAGGCGAACAGCTTCTATTCTATGCCCAGGCCAATAATAAAAGAAAAAGCGATCCCGTTATCCTAACTGTCATGGCGCCGACTGTCGTTACCGCAAACCCGACTGTGCAGGCTATCGTGTATGAAGATGATACTTTAATAACCGGAACGGCAGAAGGTGAAGCGGCGATTGTGGTGAAACGTTCCGATGGTACGGTAATTGGTGAAGGAACAGCCGACGAGGTAAGATTTGGCGGCGACTATTCCGTGCGGTTAACGGAGCCTCTTGTTGCCGGCGAGACCTTGTATATCACGGCAAAAGGCTACGAGATGGTGATAAGCGAACCGACCAGCTTTGTTGTTCAGACAAGACCTTTAACGGATACGCCTCTAGTTGAGGGAGATGTCTATTACGATCTTAGGACCATTGTTGTCAAAACCGTGGATCAAGTTAGAATGACGGTATATGTCAAGGAAATGGATGGAACTATTATTGGTCAGCTGATCACATCATCGGGGTCCGCCAGCATTAATTTTTATTACGGGGAGCTTGTTGCGGGGAGGCAATATCAAGTCACGGCCCTCGCTCCCAACAAGAAGGAGAGCGCTCCATTCGTATTCACGGCTTTGCAGCCAAGCGAGATTACTCCCGTTCCAACTTTGACCGGTCCTGCTTATGCGGAGGCGGGATATACCATTCGAGGGATCTCGGAACCAAACTCTATTCTTCGATTCAGGACGGCGACAGGTACGTTTATCCGTGACATAATAGCTGGCGCAGATGGTAAATTCGGGATCGTACTGCCTAATCAACCCCTACCGCAGCCGGGAGACCAATTCATTCTGAGCGCCGATGCAGAGAGAAAGCTGGTGAGCGATAATCTCGTTATCACCCTGGAGGCTCTTACCGAACAATCCAGCCCAGTAAGCATTAGCGGGCCGGTGTACAGCGGGGGTTCAACGCTCATCGGATCGGCGAGCCCTGGATCCAAAGTCAGTGTTTATAGAGAAGATGGAACGCTGCTTGTAGCAGGCATTCAAGCAGGTAATTCAACGGGACAGTGGTACTTCTCCATGAACTACGTTTTCTTCCGTGGCGGCGATCGCTTCTATGTCGTTGCTAAGGAATCAGGAAGGCTTCCTAGTGCTCCCGTGTATTTCACTTTGCAGACTTCTCCTAAGTCAACTACTCCGTTCATTACAAGCGAATTAAGCGAGGAGACTAGACAAATTCACGGCACCTACGATATCAACTTATTGGGTGCCAATGATTTTGTCACCATCTACGTCGTACGAAACGGATCAATAATAGGCTCGCAAAGCTTTCAAAAGAGTGCTGGAGCCGCATTCGCCATTGATCTACATTCTGTGCAACTGACGGCTGGCGAAACGCTTACCTTCTATGCCAAGCAGACAGGGAAGGAAGTAAGCGATCCAATTGAGATCGTTGTGGGGTGACGGGTAATGGAAGGCCGAGTGTTACAGCGCTCGGCTTTTTTTTTGCCATAATAGAAATTATAACTCAACTTTCGGAATGATTGCCCAATAACCCTTGATGTAACGGAGATTCCTATAAATAATTAAAAGTGGTCAATTCTAACAGAGAACGATGGCTGAATACAAGGGAGTCAGATATAAACTATTCGAAGCGTCAAATATGGATAGAAGCTGAAGAGTGGCTCGAAGACTCTTGGGATTGTAACGATTGTAATACCGATGTTATTGTTGTCTTTCGGGATCGTTCAAAATGGATTGCAAGCTTTTCACTTACCAAAATGTCGAGACGTTAAGGCAAAAGAATATTTAATCGAACACGATAACTCTCAATCGGTATCCTGATGTAAATTCGGAAGAAGATGAGCACTACCCTGCTGGATTTTTTATTACTGAAGAATCGTTGCGCTAACGTTCGAACTTTAGTTGAATGACTACAGCAACAGTCTAAGACTTTATTTATCAAGTCTTGGTCCGCCGCTGATTCTTTTAATGGATCAGTCTAAAACTAATTTTTCAAAAGTTGACGATTCTTCAAATCAAAACCGCGTTAAATCAACGACCCCAGTCTAATACTTTATTTTCTCCAAATAATTATCGCATCTTCTCGCGCGAATACTTCCATTACGTATCGTTGCGGGATCCGAACTTTAGGCTCTAATAAACGCATAGTGGGGGAATGGCTGATGGCGGCTGGCAGTACGGATATAAAAGCGGACTGGGTGCAGGGCCCCTGGTCCGTGCAGTTGATTACGGTAAGCAGCGCGTCTTATTCGCGGCTGCGGCTGGAGTCGCGTTCATTCCCGAATTGGATCATCAGCTACGTGAAGGAAGGCGACGTGGAGACGGAGACGGGAGGCGAAACGCATCGCGTTAAAGCCGGCTCCGTCATGCTTCACCCGCCGCATCTGCCATTCTCGGAATGCGCGGAGACGAAGGGCACCCACTTGTGGATGCAAACCAATATATGGTTCGCGAACCATTTCGATCTGTTTCAGTTGTTCCGCGTGTCGCCGGTTGTTGCCATCCCGGAGCCGGCCCGTTACGAAGCCGCCTTCCAGCGGCTGCTCGTTGCATGGGACAATCAGGAGGGCTCCTTCCGAGATCTGAGGCTGACGTCCGCCGCCTTGCAGCTGATGGAGCTGATCATGGCGGGCTGGGAGCAAGCGGGCGCACCGCCCCGCTCAGCCGCGTTCGAGTCATCGGCCGACAGGTTCGCCAGATTGATCGGCATGATGTCGGGCCGGCTGCATGAAAAGGTTTCGCGAGAAGAGCTGGCCGCCGATCTTCGGCTGAACGCCAATTACCTGGACCGCGCGTTCGCGGCGCAATACGGCGTCACGCCTATGCAGATGCTGCGCGGGATGCGATTGAACCGGGCGAAGCAGCTGCTCGAGCGAACCGACGGCACGCTGGAAGCGATAGCCGAATCCTGCGGCATGACGGACGCCTCATACCTGTGCAAGCAGTTCAAGAGCCGGTTCGGTATGCTGCCAGGAGAATACCGGGAAAATTACCTCGCCTTGCAGCGGACGGATTTGTACGGAGCGAGAGAATGACCGGAATGCAAAGGCGGGGGGTTATGGCCATGATCCGGCCGACGACTGCAAGCCGCATTCGCCGAAATGCCGCCGGGGTGGAAAAATTACCACAAGTGGTGGAACCGCTTTAATGATCGGGGACGCCGGTCCGCGGATAATGGAGACAGAAGGGCGAAGACCACTAACGAAGGGATGCGATCCGAATGTCTACCGTACACGCAGGCAAGTCCGTCAACATTACCGAAGAACAAATGCAACACTACGAGGAGCAAGGGTATATCGTTTTCGATTCATTGTTCGGCGCCGAGGAGATGGATGAGATTCGAGGCATTATCGACGGTTTCGACGAGGAATCCGAGCAAGCGCTCCGCACGAAAGGGCAGGATTTTATTAATCTCGCCAGTCAGATCAATTTTACGGGCAACCTGAATTTCCGAAGCTCCAAGCTCCAGCATTTCATCGCGGATCCTCGATTCGTCGGCATTACGACGACGATTCTGGGACCCGACACGAAGCTGTATTGGGACCAATCGGTTTACAAACGCCCGGAAGCAAGCAAGGACTTCCCTTGGCATCAGGATAACGGCTACGTGCCGACGGATCCGGTTCACTACCTGACCTGCTGGCTCGCGCTCGACGATGCCACGGTCGAGAACGGCTGCATCTGGGTGCAGCCCGGCACGCATCGCAAAGGTTTTGTCCCCCATATCAAAACCGACCTCGGGTGGATTTGCTACTATGGGGACATCGAGGGCATTCCGGTCGAGCTCAAAAAAGGCAGCATGGTCGCGTTCCACTCGCTTCTCTTCCACCGCAGCACGCCGAATCTGAGCAAGACGCAGACGCGCAAAGGGTACGTCATCCAATATTCCGTGGACGGCTCCAAACATCCCGATACCGGCGAAGTATTCCGCAACGGTCCGCTGATCGCGAAGGACGGCAAGTCCGCGTACGCGGGCTTCGTACCGAAGGAATCCTGCTAATATGTCGACTGCGCCGAAGCGCGAAGCTGGAACCGTTTCGCCGAGCGAAACATCGTGTCAGTCAAATACGGCCGGGGGAGGAGGGCGCTTGGTCTCGCCAATTCGCTGCTGCGTAACGAACTTGACGCGGCATCAGTACGGGGACGTGCTGAACGAGCTTCAAGCCGGCGGCGTCGAGATCGAGATCGATCGCTGCCAGTCCCAATGCGTCGGATGCGCGAAACAAGCCGCCTTTATGACGGAGGGCAAGTGGCACGGCTTCGCTTCCAAGGAAGAGCTTAAAAGAGCGATTGCCGGAACCGTTAACGCCAATATCGAATGAATGAAAAGCCGCCCGCGAACGATCGCGGGCGGCTTTGCCGTCTCAGACCAGCGTTATGCCGATCGGCGGATGACCTTGAACCGCAATACAGTTTTGAATCGGTCCTCAGGCGTTTTCCGGGCGTCCGAACGGCACGACGATCACGTAATCGATGCTGGCTGCGCCGCTGCCGCCCGCGAGACGGATTTCGTTCGTTTGACCCGGCTTTAGAGGGACGGTCAACGCGGCGATGCCTTCGAACGCGTCTTCTCCGCCGGTCGACGGCAGGTTAAGCAGCGAATGGTCTTTGCTGTTCACGAAGAGGCGAAGCTTCGCCAGCCGTTCGCCCGTCGCGTAGTGCACATAGATCGCGGCGCGGCCGCCGTCCGCGCCGTCCACGCGATCGAAGCGGATGGACGAGCCCTCCTGATCCAGCCCGCCGACATAGGTGATGCCGCTCCGGCTCTGCTTGAGGCCGGCGCCGCCTTCCGTCACTCCGTCGACAGCGTAATAACGGTCCGGGTTCGGATGCGGAGCGGACAAGTCGCCGGCCGACCGAAGCCCGCTCGTCGTTTGCTCGACCACTCGAATTGAGCCGTCTTCTTCGAACGCGATCTCGTCGATGCATACGCTTCTCAAGTTGCCTTCGCCCGAGATCGCTTGGTTATGGTAGAACAAATACCACTTGCCTTTGTACTCCGCCACGGAGCCGTGCGTCGTCGAGCAGCCCGTCGGTGCAAGGAAGATGCCCTTGTAGGTCCATGGACCGAGCGGCTTGTCGCTGACGGCGTAATGCATCCGGTTGTTGCCCTCCAGATTGTCCGCGTACGTCAAATAATAAAGGCCGTTCCGCTTGAACACCCACGCCGCCTCGTGAAAATCCTCGATTTCGTTCATGGGGACAAGCTCGCCCTTCATGGACATCATGTCGTCCGCGAGCTCGCCGCCCGCGCAGACGCCTCCGCCTCCGTAATACATGTACGCCCGGCCGTCGTCGTCGACGAAGACGCAAGGATCGATCATTGCGAAGCCGCCGAGCCCTTCGATGTACCCTTGATCGACGAAACCTTTGGCAGGCTCCTTGCTCGTCGCCACCCCGATCTTCCAGGAATCGTTCCAATTTGAGCCGCTCGGATGCGGATAATAAAAATAATACGTACCGTTCTTGTACGCGCAGTCAGGCGCCCACATGAAGCCGCCCTCCGGCCGGCCCCACGCTACGTCGTCCGAGCGCAAAATTTCGCCTTCGTCGATCCAGTTGACCATGTCCTCCGTCGAGAAGACGTGATACCGGTCCATCAGATCGCAGCCGCGGGCCGGATCCATGTCGTGCGAAGCGTAAATATACAGTCTGCCGTCCTCCCACGCGTGAGCGGATGGATCGGCGGTGAAGATCGACGTAATGACGGGGTTGACGCCTGCCGAGCGGATCGCTTCGACGGGCAATTTCGGTTGGTTCATGGCTTGCTGCCTCCTTGGACAATAGGAATGGGGAAATGTCCCCTTCTTTTCTGTAACAGCATAAAGCAGCGCGTCTCCGGCCGCCATGAGGCAATCGCAAACAATGCAGGACAAAACAATAGGGTTTCGGCTACGCAGTCCTGCGCTGCCGGCGATTTCAGCGCGACGGTTCGCGGAAGCGGTTACATTTTGTCGGAAATAAATGAGGCTCGGACATGCGACTGAGCAGTTTTCCGGGGCACAGATCATAGTTTCGCCGACTCGAACAAGCCAAATGCGGAATGGAAAGTTTGCGATTGGCTCATTTGGAAGCATCCGGAATTGCTCTACACTGAAAGGGAAGCGGGAGGGTCGGACGCAAACGAGCAGCGACGCCATGCTCCATTACGGTACAAGAGGTGAGTGAGGTTGGGAAGCATTACGTTCCATCACGTCTATAAAAACTACAAAGGCGAAGAGAGATCGGCCGTGAACGACTTCCATCTGGATATCGAGGAAGGGGAGTTTCTCGTGCTCGTCGGGCCTTCGGGCTGCGGCAAGTCGACAACGCTCCGCATGCTCGCGGGGCTGGAGGAAATATCGAAGGGCGATCTGTACATCGACGGCAAATACGTCAACTACGTATCGCCCAAGGACCGGGACATCGCGATGGTGTTTCAGAATTACGCGCTGTATCCGAATCTGTCCGTCTACGAAAACATCGCGCTGGGACTTAAGCTGCGCAAGACGGCGAAGCACGACATCGAGCTGAGAGTCAACCGGGTGGCCAAAATACTCGAAATTTCGCATCTGCTGGAGCGCAAGCCGAATCAGCTGTCCGGCGGCCAGAAGCAGCGCGTCGCCTTGGGCCGGGCGATCGCCCGGGAGCCGCAGGTGTTCCTGATGGACGAACCATTGTCCAATCTCGACGCCAAGCTTCGGGCCCAGACGAGAGCCGAGCTCATCAAGCTGCAGGCCGAGCTCAAGAGGACGACGGTATACGTGACGCACGACCAGGTCGAAGCCATGACCATGGGAACGCGCATCGTCGTCATGAAGGACGGCGTCATCCAGCAGGTCGCGCCGCCGCGCGAGCTGTATGACAAGCCCGCGAACCGGTTTGTTGCCGGCTTCATCGGCTCGCCGCAGATGAATTTCCTGGAGGGATCAATCATCCGCGAGGACGGCGTCTATTATTTCAGCGGCAGAAGGCTGAAGCTCGCGATTCCGGATCGCATCGCGTCGGGCCTCAGCCGGGATTCGCGGTCGCTTCGCCAGGTCGTCATGGGCGTTCGGGCCGAGCATGCCGGCTTGATGCCGGATACGGGGGGCGAACCGCTGCCGGGCTGGCATCGTGGAGTCGTATCCATGAGCGAGGTGACTGGCGCCGATCTGTACGTCTACGTGGAGCTGGGCGAAGAGACGGTCATCTGCCGTGTGCAGCCGGATGAGGATTACGCCCGCCACGCCGCCGTGCGGATCTCGTTCAAGATGGACAAAGCGCATTTCTTCGATCGCGAGACGGGCGTGTCACTCGCGGCGGGGGGAGATGAAGGATGAAGCGGCGCAAGAAAACGCTCTACGTTTTGCTCCGTCTCGCGATTGCGGCAGCCCTGGTGTTCGGCATCGTTCGCTGGGCTGGAGGAGACGAAGCCGAGGTGCGAGCGGGAGAGAGGTCGCTCGACGCGCTAATGGCGTTCGAGCCCGCGGACGGCTTGCCGAATTACGTCAATCTCATGCTCGAAGGCGGCATGACGGCCGATACCGGGCTCCCGGAAATCCCGTTCGCCGCAACGGGATACAGCGGCGCTTCGGAGGATGCCGATCTGGCTGCGGACGGCGGCGTCCTATCCTGGAAAAACGAGAAGGGATGGGTGGAATGGCGTTTCCGCGCGGAACGAGCGGGCTGGTATGAGCTGCATATGGGCTACAAGCCGCTGCCGGGAGGGAACGCTTCCGCGGTCAGAGGGATCCAGATCGACGGAGCCTATCCATTCGCGGAGGCGCAGCGCATCGAGTTCGAGCGCATGTTCAAGGATTCCAAATATCCGTACGACACGAACGAAATCGGCCAGCAAATCCGGCCGACCCAGACGGAAATCACGGAATGGATCGAAGGTCCGATGGTCCACTTCGCCGCTTCGTCAGAGCCGTTGCTGTTCAAGCTGGAAGCCGGCGAGCATACCATCCGGTTGACGGGCGTCAGAGAGGGCTTAGCGCTGTCGGACCTGTCGTTCCGGGCGCCGAAGCCGTTGCCGGATTACGAGGCGTACCAAGCGGCCCTGCCTGCCGGGGACGCATCGCCTGCGCCTTGGTTCGAGCTGCTGGAGGCGGAACGCGTCGACCGAAAGTCCAGCGTCGCGATCCAGACCGATTATTGGTCGGAGCCGTACATCTCGCCCGACCCGAAGGGGCGCATCACGTACAACGTGCTCGGCGGCTGGCGCTGGAGGCTGCCGGGGGAATGGGCGGAGTGGGATTTCTCCGTGCCCGCGGACGGCTGGTACGAAATCGATCTGAAGTCGTTCCAGGATTACCGCAACGGCTTTAAGGCGTACCGGACGATCTCGATCGACGGCGAGGTGCCGTTCCGGGAGCTGTCGGGATACGGCGTGCCGAACGAGAAGTCGTTTGTCATCCATCCTTTGTCCGGCGAGGACGGGGAGCCTTATCGGATCTACCTCGATGCCGGCAAACACACGCTCAGGCTGACATCCGATTCGACGCCGCTGCAGCCCGTGTTCCTGGCGCTGAAGGCCGCACTCGCGGATCTGGCCGATTACGACAGGGAAATCCGGCTGCTGACCGGCAATTACAGCAAATCGTCGTTCGACGCCAATATCGACTCTACGCGCACGTGGAATATGCGGAGCCTCGATCCCGAGGTCGAAGCGCGAATGGCCGGATTCATCGAGCGGATGAACGGGATCCGCGACTACATCGACGGCTTGAACGGGCGGGATTCCGATCTGTCGCAATCGCTGCGGGCATCGATCGGCATTCTCGAGGAGCTCGCGAAGGACGTCGACGAAATACCGGTCAAAATCAACAATTTCTCCACCATCCAGAACAAAATCGGGACGCTGCTGTCGACGCTCACCCACCAGCCGCTGCTGCTCGACTACATCGTGGTCCGTACGCCGGTGACGGAGACGGGGCTCAAGACGTCGACGCTGGCTAGCCGGATCCCGTATGCGATTACGGAATTCGCGCGTTCGTTCTACCTGGACTACGACACGAGGGCGCACAACAAGAAGGAAGCTCTGACGATCTGGGTGCAGCGCGGGCGCGATTACGCCGAATTGCTGCGCGAGCTGGTCGATCAGGAATTTACGCCGCGCACGGGCATTCCGGTCAACATCAATCTGATGCCGAATCCCAATATGCTTATTCTCGGCAATGCCGCCGGCGAGGTGCCGGACGTGGCGCTCGGCGTTGCCGAGTCGACGCCGGCCGACTTCGCGATGCGGAACGCGGCATACGATCTGAGCAGCTTCCCCGATTACGAAGAAGTACTGGAGCGATTCGCGCCCGGCACGGCGAGGGCGCTCATGTACGATGGCGGCCTGTACGGCTTGCCGGAGGTGCAAAATTTCCAGGTGCTGTTCTACCGGACCGACGTGCTCGAGGGGCTGGGGCTCTCCGTGCCGGACACGTGGGAGGACATGTTCGACATGCTTCCCACGCTGCAGGAGAACGGGATGACGATGAGCTATCCCAAAGCGGACTTCGCGACGATCTTTTTCCAGCATGGGGCGGAAGTATACAGCCCGGACGGGCTGAACGGGCAGTTGACGTCGCCGGAAGCGCAGGAGGCGTTCCGCATGTGGACGGATCTGTACGTGAAACATAATTTGCCGATCGACGTTCCCGCCTTCTTCCAGCATTTCCGCGACGGAGACATTCCGCTCGGCATCGCGGATTTCAATACGTACGTGCAGCTGCAGGTCGCCGCACCGGAAATTACCGGCCATTGGGGCATCGCGCCGCTGCCCGGCGTGAAGAACGACGAAGGCGTCGTGGAGCGCTGGTCGCCGCAGGCGTTGTCCGCCGGCATGATCATGGAGAAGAGCGAGCGGAAGGACGAAGCGTGGGAGTTCTTGAAATGGTGGACCTCGGACGAGATTCAGACGCGATACGCCAGCGATCTGGAGTCGTATTACGGCCTCGAGTTCCGATGGAACACGGCGAACCTGAAGGCGATGCAGTCGCTCGTATGGCCGTCCGGGGACGTGGAGACGCTGCGGGAGCAGGCGCGCTGGGCGAAAAACATGCCGTACGTGCCAGGGTATTATTTCCTGACGAGGGAAATGGAGTTCGCCTGGAATCGCACCGTGCTGGAGGCGATGCCGGCCCAGGAGTCGCTGGAGGAGGCGCAGCTGTCGCTCCAGCGGGAGATGCGGCGCAGGCAGAAAGACTTCGGTATCGAAGACGGGCATAACCTCGATATTCCGCAACTGACGACACCTTACGAATGGAAGGAGGGCGACGAATGAACGCCGAGCTTGCAACGAACCGGCCTCAGGCCGGCCGCGCGGCATCCGTGCGGCGGAAGGGAGCCCTCTTCTTCCGGCAGCTCCGGAAGGACTTGTTTTGTTACGTATTTCTCGCGCCGTTTCTGATTTGTTTTCTCGTGTTCATCATCATTCCGGTGTTCATGGCGGCGCTTCTCGGCTTTACCTCCTACGACGGCTTCGGGGAGCTGCGGTTCATCGGCATCGACAACTATATCGCGCTGTTCACGCAGGACATCATTTTCTTGACCAAAGCAATTCCGAACACGTTTCTGTTCGCGCTGCTCGTGGGACCCGGCGGGTATTTGCTGGCATTCCTGTTCGCGTGGCTGATTCATCAGCTTCCCCTGCGCATCCGGGATTATTACACGCTCGCCTTTTACGCGCCGTCCATGGCGGGAGCGGTCGCGTTGTCGGTCGTGTGGATCGCGGCCTTTAGCGGCGACCGCGTCGGGTACGTCAACGATTTCCTGCTCGGCATGGGCTGGATCGACAGCCCGATCATCTGGCTGCAGAATCCGAAATATTTGCTCAAAATCATGATCGTCGTCTCGCTCTGGATCAGCTTCAGCGTCGGCTTTCTCGCGATGCTCGCGGGATTGCAGACGGTAAATAAAGAGCTGTACGAGGCGGGGCGCATCGACGGCGTCTCCAACCGGCTGCAGGAAGTGTTCTATATCACGCTTCCTTCGATGAAGCCGCAGATGCTATTCAGCGCCGTCATGTCGATCGTCGGCACGCTCAAGGCGGGCAGCATCTCGGTCCAGCTGACGGGCATGCCGATCACGCCGTCCTACTCCGGCCATCTGTTCATCAATCATATCGACGATTACGCGTTCATCCGCTTCGAGCTCGGATACGCGTCGGCCGTCTCGGTCATTCTGCTGCTGCTTAGCTTCTTCGCGATGCGGTTCGCGTACCGGCTGTTCGGCGAGAGAGAGGAGGCGCGAGGATGAAGCGCAAATGGTCATGGTTCCAGGCGGGGCTGATCGCGAGCTTCACGGCACTCGCCGCGTTTATGTCGCTGCCGATCTTGTTCATCTTCAACCATGCGTTCAAGCCTCAGAACGAGCTGTTCCTGTTCCCGCCGAGGTTCCTGGTGCAAAATCCGACCTTGCGGAGTTTCGAGCTGCTGTTCCTGCACGCGTCGAACGCGACGGTGCCGTTCACCCGGTACCTGTTCAACAGCTTGCTCGTGGCGGCGCTCGCGCTCGCCGGCGTCATTCTGGTCAGCACGATGGCGGCGTACGCGCTCGGCAAATACCGATTCCACTTCAAGGCGCTCATCATGTCGCTCATCACGCTCTCGCTTATGTTCGCACCGGAAACCGTCGGCATTCCGCGCTATCTGATCATCAGCGGAATCGGCATCAACGATACGTATTTCGGCCATCTGCTGCCGCTTCTCGCGTCGCCTGTCGCCGTGTTCCTGCTGATCGGGTTCATCTCGCAAATTCCGGATGAGCTGCTGGAAGCGGCCAAAATCGACGGCGCCAGCCACGCGCTCATCTTCGCGAGAATCGTTGTTCCGCTGTCGGCGCCGGCCATCGCCACGATCGCGATCCTGACGTTCCAGGCGGTGTGGGGCGACATCGAGACGTCGACGCTGTTCATGCAGGAAGAGACGATGCGGACGCTCGCCTTCTACGTCAACAGCTTGATCAACGGCCTGCAGAACAGCGTCGCCGGCCAAAACATGGCGGCTGCCGCGGGGCTGCTCCTCTTCTTGCCGAATTTGATCATCTTTTTGATCTTCCAGAAGCGGGTGCTCGAGACGATGGTGCATTCCGGCATCAAGTAGGCCTCCAAGATACAAGCAAACGTCATTATTTCAAAACAAAGGAAGTCGTAGCCATGAGAAGATTCATCCTGATGCTGCTGCTTGCGGGCGTCGCCGCGGGATTGTTGCCGCAAGCCGTCCACGCGCAGCTTCCGTACCGAACGGGCTATTACGACGCCAACCAGTCGACGTGGCTTCGGCTCCAGCCGATCTACGAGCCGGCCGACATCGGCGGCGTGCGGCTAGGCGAACCCGCGGACGTGCACGTCGCGGCGGACGACACGGTATACGTGGTGGACAAAGCGGGCAATCAAGTCGCAGTGTTGGACCAGAACGGGCAAGTGACCGGCGTCATCGGCGACGCCGAAGGGAACGGACAGCTTAACGCGCCGCAAGGCGTGTACGTCAGCGGCGACGGGGAAGTGTATGTCGCGGATTCCGGCAATCAGCGGATCGCGGTATTCGGCAAGGACGGTACCTATTCGCGCGAATACCGCAAGCCGGAGTCCAGCCTGCTCGGCGGCGTCTCCTTCATCCCGACCAAGCTGGTCGTCGATCGCCGCGGCGTCATGTACATCAGCTTGAACTCGGCGTATCAAGGACTTGTGCGCTTAAGCCCGGAAGGCGAATTCAAAGGTTTCTTCGGAGCGAACAAAGCCAAAGGGACGGTCATGAGCTGGATCAAAAAGCTCGTGCTGAACAAAGAGCAGATGGCGCAGGAGCAGGCGAGCCTGCCGCTGCCGGTCGTCAACGTCGCCGCGGACAAGGACGGCTTCCTGCTGACCGCGACGGCCGGCAGCTTCGGCAGCGGGGCGATCCGCAAGCTGAACGCCGGCGGCGTCGACGCCTTCAAGAACAAGACGCTGCTGAACGGCCACGGCATCGTCGACGTCGTGTCGGACGAGAACGGCTTCCTGTACAGCGCCGACACCGATTCCGAAGGCATCGATATTTACGACGAAGCGGGCAACGCGCTGTTCCACTTCGGACTGATCGACAAGGAGACGCAGCAATTCGGCGTTATCGGCTTTCCGACGGGCATCGCCGTCGACTCGAAATTCAACATTTGGGTGGCGGACGGCAAAACGGGCACGGTGCACAAGTTCGTTCGGACCGACTTCGGCACCGACGTGCTATCGGCGCTTGCCTTGTACCGGCAAGGCCGCTACGAGGAAAGCGAAGCGGCCTGGGATCGGGTGTACGCGCGCAACGACATGTATAACGGCACTTTCCAGGGGCTTGGCAAGGCCTATCTCCAGCAAGGCGATTACAATAAGGCGCTCCGTTACTTGCGAACGGCGTTCGATACGGATAATTATTCCGACGCTTTCTGGCAAATCCGTCTTAGATGGCTGCAGCAGCATTTCGTCTGGGCGGCATTGATCGCCGTAACGGCGTTAGCGGCGATCTGGTTCGCCCCGCGTCTCGCGAAGCGGCTGCTGCGGCGGTATCCGCCGCCGGCTTCATGGGAGCGTCCGCTCGAGGAGCTGCGCATTTTCCGAACGATCATGTTCCACCCGTACGAAGGGTTCTACAAGCTGAAAGAGTCCAAGGTATCGGCCAAGGTCATTTTCCTTTTGCTGGCGGCCGTGGTCGGCGTCAAAATCGCGGACGTCTACCTGAGAGGGTTTCTGTTCAATCCGGTGGAGCTGTCCCAGGTCAATCTCATGAGCGAGCTTGCTTGGTTCGCGGTGCCGTGGCTGACCTGGATCATCGCCAACTATCTCGTCTGCAGCGTCAGGGACGGGGAAGGACGATTCCGGGAGGTCATTCAGGGCAGCACGTTTGCGCTCGCGCCGTACTTGTTCCTGTCCGTGCCTCTGATCGTGCTCTCGAATGTCGTCACGCTCGACGAGCGGGTCATCATCGACGCGTTGAACGCGGCGATGCTGCTATGGACCGCCGCCATGCTGATCGTCATGACGCAGGTGATCCATAATTACGATTTTGCCGAGACGCTCAAAAATACGGGCTTGACCGCGTTCGCGATCGGCATTATCTGGGTGTTTGTCTTGATCGTATCGGGGCTGACCTACAATCTTTACGATTTCTTCTACCAGCTGTACAAGGAGGCGACGTTCATTGGTTAACTACTTCCGGCGCCTTTCCTTGCGCGTCAAAATCATAACGGCCGTCCTCTTGACGGGACTGCTCCTGCTGCTGCTGATCGGTTTGATCAATGGCGGGGACATCGCTCCCGCCGCGGCGATGGAGCATGCGGGCATCGCGAAGGAGGAGCTCCCTCGCGAGTCGCTTCTCGGCGAAGAGCTTGCCTGGCGTCCCGAAGAGGGGCCGGACGGCTTCGCCGAGGCGCTGTCGACGGAACGGTTCGTCTTGTACGCGAACCCGTCCTCCTCGGCCATCGCCCTGCTGGACCGGGCATCGGGCAAGCGCTGGACGAGCAGCCCGGACGACGCGCAGCTCGCCGGCGAAGCGGTCAAAGGCGCGTTGCTCGACAACCTGAAGTCGCCGTTCGTGCTGACGTACGTCAAGACGGAGGGCAAGGACCAGACGATCCGCCAGGTGGCGAACGCGCTGACCAAAGGGCTGACGGTCGGCTACCGCAAATCCGAAAACGTGCTGCAGGTGTCTTACACCTTCGCCGATCAAGGGTTGTCGTTCGTCCTGCAATACGAGCTGACGGATCGCGGGCTCAAGGCGCGCATCCCGTCGGACGGCGTGGCGGAGACGGGGGAGTTCGCCGTCTTCAGCCTAGATCTGCTCCCTTATTTCGGCGCTTCGAAACCGTCGGACGACGGCTATCTGTTCGTGCCGGACGGTCCCGGCGGACTTATCAAGTTCGACGCGGAGCGGGTCGGATTGTCCCGCGGCTATACCCATCAGGTATACGGCCTCGAGCTGACCAACGCGAACAATTGGACGCGCAGCGGCGAACGGCGCGAGAATATCGCCTATCCCGTGTTCGGGCTGAAAAACGGGGACGACGCCTACCTGGCCGTACTGACGCAAGGCGGCGAATCCGCCGTCGTCAACGCGATGCCGCCCGGCCTCAAATCGTCGTTCTACAGCGTGCACGCCGGACATTTGTTCCGCGAGGAATATTTGTACCTCGTCGGCCGTACCGCGACGCCGATCCGCTCCGTCCAGAAGGAGCGGCTGCAGCTGGACCGCGAGGTGGAATACCGGTTCCTCACCGGCGAAGACGCGACGTATTCCGGCATGGCGAAGTCGTACCGCGACTATCTGGAGGCGGAGGGTCGGCTGGGCGAGCGGCTTCGGCCGACGGAACAGGTTCCGCTGTATCTGAAGCTGATGGGCGGCAATTACGAGGAAGCCTACGGCGGGACCCGATACGCCGCGGCTACGACGTTCAAGCAAGCGGAGACCATCGTCGCCGCGGTCGCCGCGCAAGGCGTGGGCAACATGAACATCGTCTATTACGGCTGGCAGAACGAAGGCGACTACGACATGCACAAACGGTTGCCCATCGAATCGAAGCTCGGCGGAGAGCAGGCTGCCCGATCTTTTATCGGCAAGATGGACGATTATGGCTTCCCCGTCTGGTTCGAGGACGATTTCGTGTGGGTCAACGAGGCGCAGTCGACGCTTCCAGGCAAAAATAACGGCATCCGCGGCATCGACGGTACCGTGTATCTCTACGAAGATTGGTTCATCAGCAAACCCGAGCGAACGGTGGCGATGGCGTACGAGACGATCGGCAAGCTCAAGGAGCTCGGCGTGTCCGGCATGCTCTACAACTACTTGGGCGAGATGGTCTTTAACGATTACGTCAGCGGCGACGTAACGACCCGCGCCCAGACGGCCGGCATTTACGAAGGGCTGCTGCGCTATACGCGGGAGACGCTGGGCCTTGCCGGCGTCTACCGAGGCAACGATTACGCGCTCGCCGAATCGGACTTCATCGCGATGCTGCCGAGCGATTCCAGCTACGACTTTTTGGTCGACGAGACCGTGCCGTTCTATCCGATGGTCGTGCATGGTTACGCCGATTACACGTTCGGCGACGGCAACCTGCGGAACAACTCGCAGGAGGAGCTGCTGCGGGCGATCGAATACGGAGCGCTGCCTTCCTTCTTCCTGACGTACGAGGATTCCCGCACGCTGAGATATTCGGCGTCCAACTACTTGTACAGCAGCCAATACGAGAAGTGGCTCGACCGCATCGGAACGGAATACGAGGCGTTCCAGCAGCTCGCTTCGGTCTACGATCAGCGGATCGAAGACCATAAGAAGCTCGAAGACGGGCGGTTTGCGACCGACTACGAAGACGGCACGCGGGTCGTCGTCGACTACGACAGCGGCACATTCCACGTGGAGAGAGGAGGCGCGACGGATGGAAGCTAGAGAGAGAAGACGCGCCGAGCTTCGTTACCACGGCTCAAGATACGGGACCGGACTGCTGTTCATGCTTCCGTGGCTGCTAGGCTTCGCGGCGTTCGTCGTCATTCCCGTCGGTTGGTCGCTGTTCATGAGCTTTAACAAGGTACAGGTGAGCGTAGGCGGCTTCAAATACGAGTGGATCGGCATGCGGAACTTCCGGGACGCCTTCCTGAAGGACAATGAATTTCCCGTGCAGCTCATTACCTACATCCAGCAAATGCTGCTGATGGTGCCTATCATCGTGCTGTTCGCACTGTTCATCTCGCTGTTGCTGAACCAGAAGTTTCCCGGCCGGTTTCTGTACCGGGCGCTCTTCTTCCTGCCGGTCATCTTCGCGACGGGGCAGGTGCTATCCGAGCTGTTCACCCAGGAGGTCGGCGAAATTCCGTTCCTGGACCAATACAACCTGGAGCCGATCGTCATCGAATACGTGGGTCAGCAGTTCGCCGAACCCGTCATGTCCGTGCTGGGCAACGCGGTGCTGATTCTCTGGTACTCCGGCGTTCAGATTCTGATCTTCGTCGCCGGCTTCCAGACGATCTCGCCGTCGATCTACGAAGCGGTACGCATCGACGGAGCCACGCCTTGGGACAGCTTCTGGAAAATCACGCTGCCCGCCTGCGTGCCGTTCATCACGCTGAACGTGCTGTATACGATCATCGATTTGTTCACTTTTCCGCTGAATCCCGTCATCGCGCATATTCGCGAAAACATGTTCAAGGTGGATACGGGTTACGGCTACGCCAGCGCGCTGGCATGGATTTATTTCGCATTCATCTTCGTCCTGATCGGCATCGTATTCGCCGTATCCGGGCGCCATCTGAGAAGAAGGGAGGGGCGCGCATGATCGAGGATTTGAAGCTGGGACTGACCAAGGCGGGCAAAGGGCTGCAGACGTTGTTCTGGAGCCGGGGCGCCCAGAAGGCGAAGCTCGTCGTCATGGGCAGGAGCGTGTCGGACGGCTTGCTCGCCAAGGTGGTCATCTACTTCCTGCTTTCCGTCGTGGCGTATCTGTACTTGCAGCCGATTTTGTACATGGTCAGCACGATGCTCAAGACGCTTGCCGACATGTACGACCCGACGGTGCGCTGGATTCCGAGGCAAGCCACCTTCGAGAACATCGCCAAGGCATTCGAGGGCCTGCAGTATCCGAAGGCGCTGCTCGTCACGTCGACGATCGCCTTGACCTGCTCCGTCATGCAGGTGATCGTCTGCTCCATGACGGGCTACGCGCTGGCCCGCCTGTCGGTGCCGTTCCGGGCGCTGTTCGTGGCGCTGATCATTCTGACGTTCGTCATCCCGCCGCAGGTCATTATCATTCCGCTGTACGTCATCTTCAGCAAGCTCGGCTTGCTTAACACGTTATTCGTATTCCTTGTGCCGGCCACGCTGGGCCAAGGCGTGAAAGCGGCGCTGTTCATACTGATCTTCATGCAGTTTTTCCGCGCGCAGCCGCCGAGCCTGGAGGAAGCGGCCAAGCTGGACGGGGCGTCGACGTTCCGCCTGTTCGCCGGCATCATGCTGCCGCTCGCGCGTTCGGCTTGCCTCGTCGTGTTCCTGTTCTCCTTTATCTGGTATTGGAACCTGTATTACGAGCCGTCGATGTTTCTGACCAAAGGGTTCACGCCGCTTTCGATCCGGCTCGACATGCTGGAGGAAATATTGAACCCGACCCTGCTCGGCAACACGCGCACCATCGTCAATCCCATTACGGAAGGGACCAAAATGGCCGCGGCGTTCATGATTATTTTGCCTCCGATTCTGATCTTCATGGTGCTGCAGAAGTGGTTCGTCAGCGGCATCGAGCGGACGGGAATCGTGGAATAAGGCGACTTAAGCGGAAAGGAGGTGATGCGGAGGCGAATCCGCGCTACACCGACCATGGTTTGACGGAAGGAAGACGGATGAGCCCTCGCCGGAAGCGACGAAAGCCGAATTTGAAAGGGGCAAGCACCACCACAAATCGAGGAGGAATCGTATGAAAAAGAATCTGGGTTATAAAAAGATGACGGCAATGCTGGCGGCCATGATGTTGGTCGCAACCGCCTGCGCCGGCGGAAACGGCGGCAACGCGCCGACGAACGCGCCTGCAGCCACGCAGGCAACCGAAGGAGCCGAACCGACCGCTTCTCCGGATAACCGCGAGCCGGTTACGTTGAAGATCATTTCCTGGAAGGACTCGTACGGCGAGCTGTACGACATGTTCATGGAGAAGTACCCTTGGATCACGATCGAGCAAATCCCGGTCAACAGCCAGCCGATCATGGAAATCATCGCGTCGCTGGAAGCCGCCGGCACGCCTGCCGACCTGACGGAAATCGATTCCGACCTCATTTCGTTCGACCAAGCAGGGCTGCTCGAAGATTTGTCCCCGTATATCGAGAAGGATCCGACGTTCAACGCGACGCAATTCCCGAACGGCTTCTTCGACACGATGACATGGAATGGCAAGAAGCTGGCCGTACCGATGGTCGACGTGCCGATGTGGATTCTCGTGAACAAGGACCTGCTCGCCAAACACGGCCAAGAAATGCCGGCCAACGACTGGACGTACGAGGACTTCCGCAATATCGCCAAAGCGATCACCGATCCGGCAGCAGGCGAATTCGGCCTCACGACGCAATCGGAATGGCAGATGCGCCTCCTCAGCACCAAAGCGATCGCGGACGGACATGCCGCGAACATCCATTATTTGAACGAGGACTTGACCCAAAGCGTGCTGCACACGCCGGAGGTGCTGGACGACGTCAGATGGCTGCAGGAGTTCGTGACGAAGGACGGCTCTCTGCAAAGTTTCGACGCCGCGACGGCTGGCGGCGACGTGACGCGCGAATTCATCAACGGCAAAACGGGCTTCGCGATCGGCGGCGACTGGGTGCTGCCAAGCCTAAAGGCGAACGCCAATTTTGAGTGGGATGTGCTCCCGTTCCCGCGCGGCGAGAAAAGCCAGCCGGGCTACACGATCTACGGACCGCTGTCCATGCTGAGCAGTTCCAAACATAAGGAAGAGGCGTTCCTCTGGATCAGCTTCCAATTCTCCAAAGAAGCGCAGAAGTGGAAAATCGATCAAGGCGCGAATGCGTCCATCAACGATCCCGAAATTATCGACTACTACGACAAGACGCCGATGTGGGAAGGCAAAAACAAAGAGGCCGTCAAGCTCGCGAAAGAAAACGCATACATTCAACCTGGCTTGACGGTTCCGGCATTCGGGGAATACAACTGGAACAACATTTTGAACGAAGTCATCTTCATGGGCGCGGACATCAACACGATCGTGCCGGCGACCGAGCAGTGGAACAAACGAACTGAGGAGGTCCGGGCGGAGCTGGGCAACTAGCGGCGGGGCGATTTTCCGGATGAAACATAACGAAACGGCGGTCATTAGGGGAATCCCTGTGCCGCCGTTTTTTCGTTCGGGGCTCGTGGACACGAAATTTCGTACACATTGGCGCTCCTGGGGCACATTTGGGCTCGTTGGATACGAAATTTCGTACACATTGGCGCTCTAGAGGCACATTTGGGCTCGTTGGATACGAAATTTCGTGTACATTTGACCATTCCCGCATCCTCCTCGCAAAACATAGAAAGCTGCCTCGAGAACGCATCTTTCGAGACAGCTCCTTTCGTTACTGATACAACCAAATGCCCGTCACCGTCATGACCGCGGGCAATGCCTCTTCGTTGACAGGCACATTGTCGAACCAGCCGCCAACCGCCAAATTCAGAATCAAATAGAACGATTTGTCGAACGGCATGACTCCCGGCTCCAGTCTGCGCTCCGCAAATACATGCCCGTCCACCAGCCACTTGATGGATTCGGCATCCCACTCCAGCCCGTAATCATGGAATTCTTCAATCGATCCGTTCTCGAATCGATAAGAGAACTCGTTGATTTTTTTATTCTCCCAGTCCTTGCCGTAATGGAGCGTCCCGAAAATATGCTGGGGCAGCCGGCCTTTCGCTTCCAGGATGTCGATCTCGCCGGAAGCGGGCCAAGGGCCATATGCCGACTCCTGCGGCATCAGCCAGATCGCCGGCCATATCCCGTTCCCTGTGGGAAGCTTGGCGCGCACGATCAGCTTGCCGTACGTGAACGACATATGGTCCTTGGTATCGATCCGCGCGGACGTATAAGCGAAGCTCCGGCCATCCTGGATCGTCGTCGTCTCGCGGCGCGCCCGAAGGTGAAGCCCATTTCCGTCTATATACACATTCTCTTCATGCCCCGTATAAAACTGCCGTTCCCCGTTGCCCCAGCCTTCCACGATCACATTGCCGTCATCGTCGACGATATCGTTGCCGAGGCGTTTGTTCCAATCGCTTAGGTCGGCGCCGCTTTTCAAGAAATCCTGCTGCCAAATCAGTTTGTACACTGCTAGATTCCTCCTCTCAGATACGATAAGCATACTCGATTCTGAAGGCCGTTCAATCACAATCTAAAAAAATGGGATAGGGTCAAAAATGGTGGCCTTTTTTTTATGGTCGCGTTTTCATACGATGGAGAAGGAAAGGGGCGGGACTTGTGGCTCAACACAAATCAGGAACAATGAAAACGTTTTTTAGACAATGGCAGCTGCAGAGCATGGTCATTCCCGGGATCGTATGGATGTTCATCTTTTGCTACATTCCGATGTTCTGGCTCATTATCGGCTTCATGGACTACAGCATTGCCAAACCGATGCTAGAGTCGCCCTTCGTAGGGCTGAAGCACTTCGAGGAATTTTGGACGGACGACCGGTTCTGGCGCTCCATCCGCAATACGCTCGGCATGAGCAGCATCAAGCTCTTCCTGGGCTTCGGCATTCCGATCGTGTTCGCCCTATTGCTGAACGAAATCCGGAGCATCCGCTTCAAACGAACGGTACAGACGATTTCGTACCTGCCGCATTTCATCGCCTGGACGATCTTCGGCGGCATTATGCTGAGCTGGCTCGGCGAAGGCGGGGTAATCAACCAACTGATGATCGGGCTCGGCCTTCAGGAACGCGAAATTTTGTACAATAGCGATCCAAAGTACTTTTGGTGGATCACGTTTTTCTCGGACACGCTCAAGGAAACCGGCTGGAGCGCCATCATCTACATCGCGACCATCGCCGGCATCGATCCGGCGCTATACGAAGCGGCCGAGCTGGACGGGGCAAACCGCTGGCAGCGAATGTGGCACATTACCGTTCAGAGCATACGACCGACAATCGCGATTTTGTTTATATTGGCCGTCGCGGGCATTCTCGGCAGCAACTTCGATCAGGTGTTCATGCTCAAGAACAACATGAACATGAAGATGGCCGAAAGCTTGGACTTGTACATTTATAACATGGGTCTCGTATCGGGTCGCCACTCCTTCTCAACGGCCGTTCTGTTCGCCCGCTCGATCGTAGCGCTGGCTCTGCTGTTCATGGCCAACTACGCATCCAAAAAACTAAGCGGTGACGGAATCTTCTAAAGGAGGTCGGAATCATGACAAAACGACGAATTGGCCTTTTCGAGGTCGTGAACACGCTGGTGATGCTGGTCGTATGTTTCATGACGATTTATCCGATGTGGTTCGTGCTCGTCAATTCGCTTAACGCGCCGGAGCAGGCGATTCTGGGACTCGTCAACTGGATTCCCGAGGCGATTTCGTTCGACAGCTACAGCGTCGTGTTCAGCAACGAGAACATGATGAACGGCTTTCTGATAACGACCCTGCGCACGGTCATCGGCACCGCGGTCCACGTCTTGTTCACCGCGATCGTGGCCTACGGGCTCAGCAAGACCAACCTGGTCGGGCGCAAAATCTACATGAAAATCGCGCTGATCACGATGTTGTTCTCCGGCGGGTTGATCCCGACGTTCATTTTGATGGTGAAGCTGGGCTTCTACGATAACTTCTGGGTATTCATCATCCCGGCGATGTATTCGTTCTTCAACATGGTCATCTTCATGAGCTTCTTCCGGACCATTCCGGACAGCCTGGAGGAGTCCGCGAAGGTAGACGGCGCGTCGGATTACGGCGTTCTGTTCCGAATCGTTCTGCCGAACAGCATGGCGGTCATCGCCACGATCTCGCTGTTCTCGGCCGTCTATCATTGGAACGATTATTACCAGGGCGTGCTGTACATCCGAACGCAGGAACTGCTGCCACTGCAAACGATGCTGTTCAAAATCATCGCGGAAAATTCCATGTCGTTCATGCAGCAGCAAGCGATGGCGCAATTCGGCGCCAGGCTGCCGGGCAATTCCATCAAGTTCGCTTCCATGATGGTCGCAACGCTTCCGATCTTGATATTCTATCCCTTCATCCAGCGTTACCTGGTCAAAGGGGTCATGATCGGCGCGATCAAAGGTTGAAAGTCGTGCCGTCTCCCAATTGCTAGTTTCGGAGGCGCATGCTTTCCATATAAAATACAAAATAGGGGCAAAGAAAGGATGATCATGGCATGACGCGCAAACGCATGAAACCGATTACGGCAATGGCGCTCGCAGCGGTAATGACGCTGAGCATGGCTGCATGCACGGGCTCGAACAACGGAGGGAGCAATTCGGTCGGGAATGCCGGCAACAGCACGCAGCAGCCGGAGGCTTCGCCGACCGAGACGGCCCTCAATCCGGAAGAGCCCGCATGGAAGCTGGACACCAGCCCGGTCGATCTGACTTGGTTTGTAGGCGCTTCCTGGTATCCTCATACGTGGGGAGAGAGTCTGAACTCCAAATACATGACCGAGAAAACGGGCGTGAACGTCAAGATCGAGGTGCCGTCCGGCGACGCGAACGAGCAGCTCACGCTGATGATGACGTCCGGCCAGCTGCCCGACTTGATTAGCATGGGCTCATGGGAAACCGCTGTCAAAAAGCTGTGGGAAGGCGACCATGTCTACGCGCTCAACGAACTGGCCGATCAATACGATCCTTACTTTTATAAGGTGGCGGGCGACGGCACGCTGAAGTGGTACCGCCAGCCTGACGGCAACACGTACGGCATGCCGAACGATTCGTACAGTCCGAATCTGATGCACGAAACCGGCATGACGGCCGCCAACCAAACGTTCCTGGTGCGGAAGGATCTGTACGAAGAGATGGGCAGCCCGGATCTGTCCACGCCGGAGGGCTTCCTGAACGCGCTGCAGCTTTTGAAGGATCAATTTTCCGAATACAAGGGCCAGCCGATGAGCCCGTTTTTCGCGCAAGGAAACGTGCCTTACGGCATGACGGAATATTTGCAGAACCTGCTCGCCATTCCGTTCGAGAAGGACGGCAAGGTCTATGACCGCGTAACCGATCCGAACTATGTCGCTTGGCTGAAGACGTTCCGCACGGCTTACGAGCGCGGCCTGATCAACGTCGACTTCCTCGTCGACTCCGATACGCAAGTGGAAGAAAAAACGAACAATGCCCGTTATTTCATGATGGTTCGCGAATGGAACGGCATGGCGGCCGTCAATCCGATGCTTGCCGCCAGCGCGAATCCAGACTCCTACTACATCGCGGTCGACGGTCCGCAAAACAGCAGTGGCGATCCTGCCAAGCTGTTCCCGGGCAACATGGACGGCTGGATGGTGACGATGGTCAGCAAATCGGCCAAAAATCCGGAACGCGCCATTCGTTTCCTGACGTACATGGCCAGCGAGGAAGGTCAACGCGACCTGTTCCTGGGCAAAGAAGGCGAAACATGGGAAATGGCGAACGGCAAGCCGCAAGCGAAGCCCGAATTGGCGGAGATGCTGGCAAGCGATATCGAGAAGCTCGAGAAAGAATACGGCATTATGGATACGTACTGGATGATGCGCAACCCGGTCATCGTCAACCAATGGAGACCGGAGAAGGCTCCCGTCATCAAGCAAATGGAAGACTTCGCGAACGCGCAAGCCGACATCGACGGCGGCATCTACAAAGGTCTCGATCCGCTCGGCGATTCCGAAGCGGCGGTCAATTGGTCGCGAATCTCGCAGAACTGGGAAGAAACGCTTCCGGAGCTGATCACGGCGAAGGACGAAACGGCATTCGATAAAATTTTCGAAAGCTTCGTCGCGCGCCGCGACGAATACGGCTTCGCGAAGGTCGTAGAAGCCCGCCAAGCCGAACTCGACGCGCGCAAAGCCAAAATGGCGGAATAATAATACGCTAGTTGCCGGCCGCCGATTCAGGCGGCCGGTATTCCCTGCTTTTACGGAACGATTGCAATCTCGGAACATATGCCTAGTTACCTACCGATACGGTTGTAATATATGGTATATTACGATGGTGGGGAGGGCCTAGTCGTGAACATCGTCATGAATAGAATAAGTAAGATATACAGAAACGCCAAAATATCCCAAAAATTATTTATCGCATTTAGCATCCTTATTGCGATACCCGCCCTTGCCGTTTCTTTTTTATTTATCCGCCTTCAGGAAGATCAGCTCTACAAGGACGCGATGTCGACGGGCAGCAGCCATGTCGCGCGGCTTAACGAGCAGCTGCGTAGCAAAATGAACATTGTTGAAAACGTTTCCTCGACCGCGCTGACGCAAAAACAGTTCGTCGATTATATCCACTCCGACATGCGGGGGGATGGCCTGGGATTGGTGAAATTCAGGCAAAATCAATTCGAGCAGATGCGCCACATTATACAGAGCAACGAGATGATCAGTCAGCTTAGCTTTTATGTCGACAATCCGAACGTGTTTGAGATATGGCCCGAAATCTATCATTACGACAAGTTTTGGCCGCAAGAATATTGGGCGGAGCTTCGCGAAGCGGGCGGATCGGCTTATCGTTTGTTCGCGCTCAAGCAAGGCGATCATACGCTGGCTTATTACCGGCTGGTCCGCCTGCAGGGACAGCAGCTGAAGCATCCTAGCATTATGGAAATCCGCGTGGAGCACAACGTCTTTTTTGACCAGCTGCTAGAGGAAACCGAAGGGCAATTTTTCTCCATCGTAATGGATGGGAGCCTTCCGTCCCGTTATGTCTACAATGCCGAGCATCCATTCGCCCAGGATGCCGGGGAGTCGCTCGGCGGCATTCTCGAAGCGATTCGCGGGAAGCTGGATGTGCTGGAGCAGCAAGATCCGATTACGGTCAAGACGGACGGCCAAACCTTCTATGCGCTGTATCGGTACATCGCGCCGCTAGACGCTTATGTTGTGGATATCGCTTCGTACGAGGCGTTGACGAAGGGGCCGAGAAGCTGGTACGGCTTGGTGGCGGCCATCGCGTTATGCGTGCTGCTGCTCATGCTGGTGCTCGTCTCGCAAACGACGAAACGTATCTTCCGCCGGCTCGAGCGAGTGCTCATTTCGATGCGCAAAGTACGCAGGGGAGAGTTGGATGCGAAAATCGATGTCGGCCTTGACGAGGGAGAAACCGGCGACGAAATCGACGAGATGGCGGTCAGCTACAATAATATGCTCGACGAAATCAAGCAATTGATGACTCAGGTGGTCGATAAACAGTTGATTGCCAAAAATGCGCAGCTGCACTCGCTGCATTCGCAGATCAATTCGCATTTTCTGTATAACGCGCTGGAATCGATCCGCATGCGGGCAGAGGTACAGCGGCAGCCCGCGATCGCCGACGCGCTGGTGGCGCTCGGAGCCCTGATGCGCTACAGCATGAAGTGGAGGAGCGACACCGTCACGCTTGGCGAGGAGCTTGCGAACATCGAAAGCTATATCGGATTCATCAACTTTATGGAAGGCGACGGGATTTGTTTGACGGCGGAGCTGCCGCAAGAGGTGCTGCGGTACGACATACCGAAGATGTGCATGCAGCCGATCGTCGAAAATGCCGTACATCATGCGGCACCTCCCGGAGGAAACGTGCATATTCAAATTACCGTATCCGTGGAACGCGACCAGTTGCTGCTTATTGAGATCCGCGACGACGGTGCGGGCGTCGATCCGGCTCGGCTCGCCGCGTTGCAGGATGCGCTGAGGGGCGACTCGCCCGATGCGCCGGCGCCGATCGAAGGAAGCAATAACGGACTCGGACTCGAGAACGTGCATAAACGTCTGCAGCTTCATTATGGCCCCGGCTGCGGCCTTTGGATCGACAGCGCGCAAGGGGAATTTACGAACGTGTCCATACGGCTGCCTTGGAAAAACGAGAATCTAGGGGGATGGTAGACAATGATCAGCGTGCTTATCGTGGACGATCAAAAAAATATAAGAGACGGCCTGGAGACTATGCTGCAGCAATTTCCGCTGGAGCTCGATTCGATTCATACCGCCGCCAACGGAATGGAGGCGCTGCAGCTGTTGCGTCAGCACGGCATCCAGCTGGTCATTACCGATATCCGGATGCCGGATATGGACGGACTCGAGCTTATGGCTCGGAGCAAAGAAGAGCGTATTCAGGCTGATTTTCTCATCATTAGCGGATACAGCGAATTTGCTTACGCGCAGAAGGCCATGGGGCTCGGGGCCAAGGGGTATCTGCTCAAGCCCGTGAAGCGGGAGGATCTGCAAACCTCCGTCGAGCATGTGCTGCAGGAGATCCGAACCCGGCAGGCGCTTTCGCGCGATATGATGCACGTATCGCAGCGCGCCGAGGAGACGGATCGCAAGGAGCTAAGCATGTTCATGCAGGGAGCCGAAAGCGACGAAGCATGGATTCGCGAGACGGAGGAGCAGCATGCGGAGCTGTGGAGCCATTACCGCCTATGCTTGCTGCGTGAGGAGCTGAGGGTCAATCAGCCGGGCACCGGCAGCGCCCATGGCATGGAATCCATTGCCTACAACGTCTACGGCAGGCGGGGATGCATCTGCCTGCAGCATCGTCCGCATCTGATATTGGCGGTGGACGCATCCGTAGATCCGAAAGCGCTATCTGCCGCCTTGAAAGAAAGTCAACTGGATGCCCTCATGGCCGTAACCGAACCGCATCGAGGCTTGCGTAAGCTGCCGGAGAGTTACGAGCAAGCGATGGAGCTTTACCGTCACGGCTATCTGTTCCCGGACAAACGCTGCATGCTGCCCGTGCATATCGAAGGACTGGAGCAGCAATGGCAGCTTCCACACGAGGAGCTTTATGCGCTGTTTCAGCTGATCGGCACCAAAAACAGCGGCAAAATCGCCGAAGGCATTTCCGCGTTGTTTCAGAAAAAAACGCTGCAGCGCTACCACATTCGTTACACGCAGCAGTTATGCCGCGCCGTCGTGCAGATGCTGGAGGAATACGAGCGCGTCATCCGGCCTTACATGGGCGAAGAAACGCTGGACATCGATTGTTTGCGCAACCTGTTCGATTATCCCGGCATACGCGACTATCTTCAGGCACTGCAGCAGCAGCTTCTCCGGCTGAACCAGTTCTACGACGAATTCAAGTGCAGTTACCGCAACACACAGGACCTTAACGAAGCGATCCGGTTCATCCACGAGAACTATCATAAGCCGCTGGATCTCGCGATGGTATCCAATCACGTGTCGCTCAACTACGCTTATTTCTCGAACCTGTTCAAGAAAAACGTCGGCAAAGGTTTCTCGGAATATCTTCGCGATGTCCGGCTGGATAAAGCGCGCCGGCTGCTCGCCGACACCGATCACAAAATCGTCGACGTAACGGCGATGGTCGGCTACGAAAATTACAAAAGCTTTACGCGCGCGTTCCGGGAAGTGATGGGCATGCTGCCAACCGAATACCGCGAGCGGACGCGCTGGAAGTCCGGCTGAATTCCTTATTCGATGTCGACCTCCGAAAGACAAAATAATGGCCCAAACACAAAAACTTTGTACCTATCCGCCGATAAAGACCTCCATTACAATTAAGTTGTTCTAGGGATAACAGCAGGTTAGGCGATCATGTGTAAGCGGTTACCTTGATGCGCACAGGGTGACTCCGTTCCTGAACGGCTTTATTCATATCATGAAGGAGGCACTTATGAGGCAATTTCAAATGGGTGTAAATGGGTACATGCAAAAGGGACTAAGCATTCTCCTGGCAGCCGTGTTGCTTACCGCGGCCTGCTTGATGCCGGCTTCGGGCGTTCGTGCAGCGGGAACCACGGTAACTTCGATGGCTTATTTTTCGGCAAACGACGGTCCGGTCATCTCCAAATCGGGCGTCGGTCAAGCCAGCTACGGCTTCGTGATGCCGGTGTTCAACGGCGGCTCCGCAGCCTGGAGCGATGTCGTCGACGACGTCGGCGTCAAAGTGAAAGTAAACGGCAGCTGGGTCGATATCGACAGCGCCGGCGGATATGTTTATAACCAAAACTGGGGACATTGGAGCGACGGCGGCTTGAACGGCTACTGGTTCACGCTCTCCCAGACAACGGAAATTCAGCTGCATTCCAAAGCGAACAGCGGGGTTGCGCTGAACTACACGCTCCAATTCCAGAACATCAACACGCAGACCATAACGTCCATGGCGCCTACGCAAGGGCCGCAAATTACGGCAGGCTATACGGGCGGCGCAGGGTTCACTTACCCGACTTTCAACAACAATCCGGCGATTCCTTACGCGGCCGTGGCCGACGACTTGAAGGTGTACGTGAAGACCGTGAATAGCAGCACATGGGTCGACATCGACAACAACGCGGCCAGCGGCTGGATTTACAACAGCAACTTCGGCCAATTCACCGAAGGCGGGGGCGGCTACTGGTTCACGGTCACGGAATCGATCAACGTGAAGCTGGAGTCCGAAACCTCCGGGGCTAACGTGGTGTATACGATCGTCTTCAACAAGCCGGTCCGCAATTCCTACACGCTGACGCCATTTGACGGCACGACGTTTACGGCGGATCAAAGCGGCGTCATCGGCATTCCGCTGCCGAAGATCGACGGCAATCCGGCCATCGGCTTCGAGCTGGGCAACTTCGTTTACGAAATCAACTTAGGAGGCCAATGGGTGCCGATGTCCAGCTCGGGACAAAGCGGCTTCGTTTATTCCGGAAGCGGTTATAACAACATGTCGGACGCCAACCAGTGGGGCTATTGGGCCGACTACATCTACGGCTTGTGGTTCCAGCCGATCCAGGTGGATATGCAAATCCGCATCGGTTATCCGCTTAACGGTCAGGCGGGCGGCAGCATCGGTGGCAATTACGTCACGTATACGTTCATCGGCAACCCGAACGCGCCGCGTCCGGACGTGACGGATCATGAGGATATCGAGATCGGCACGCCGACAGATGCGACCATCGATGGCATGGAGCTGATCTGGCAGGATGAATTCAACGGCACGACTCTCGACACAAGCAAGTGGAATTACGAAACGGGCTACTATATCAGCCAAGACCCGAACAGCTGGGGCTGGGGCAACGCGGAGCTGCAGCACTATACGAACAGCACGCAAAACGTATTCCTGGAGAACGGCAAGCTGAATCTGCGCGCGCTGAACGATCCGAAGTCGTTCCCGCAGGATCCGAACCGTTTCGCGCAATATTCCTCGGGCCGCATCAACACGAAAGACAAGTTCGCATTCCAATACGGCCGGGTGGATTTCAGCGCCAAGCTGCCTACGGGCAACGGCATTTGGCCGGCGATGTGGATGCTTCCGGAAGATTCCGTATACGGCGCTTGGGCCGCATCCGGGGAGATTGACATCATGGAAGCGAAGGGACGCCTGCCCGGCACGACTAGCGGCGCGATCCACTACGGCGGCCAATGGCCGGTGAACAAATATCTCGCAGGTGAATACCACTTCCCTTCAGGACAGACGTTCGCGAACGATTACCACGTCTATTCCTTGATCTGGGAAGAAGATAACTTCAAGTGGTACGTCGACGGCAAGTTTTTCTTCAAAGTGACGCGCGACCAATGGTATTCCGTAGCCGCTCCGAACAATCCGAACGCGCCGTTCGACCAGCCGTTCTACATCATCATGAACCTTGCCGTAGGCGGACACTTCGACGGCGGATTGGCTCCGGATCCATCGGATATCCCGGCTTTGATGCTAGTCGACTACGTTCGCGTCTATCAGCCGGGCGAAGGCGGCAATCCGGATCCGGTGAACGTTCCCGTTACCGGCGTCACTGTGAATCCGAGCACGGCCGAGCTCAAGGTAGGCCAGACGGAGCAATTGAATGCGAACGTCGCGCCTTCGGGCGCGACGAACAAGACGGTTACATGGAGCGTTGCCAATTCGAGCGTGGCGTCCGTCAATGCGAACGGTCTCGTGACAGGCGTCGCGCCGGGCACGACCACCGTGACGGCGACGACCGCCGACGGCAGCTTCACCGACGTCAGCACCATCACGGTATTGCCGACCGTGATCATCATCGGCGACGGGGTGCGCGGCATTAAGAAAAGCGGCAACAACCTGTTGTTCTACGTGAACGGTGCCACCTTCTCGGACCTCCACTATAAGATCAACAACGGCGTGCAGCTCAATGTCGCGATGACGAATGACGGCAACGGTAACTTCACGTATCCCGTCAACAACTTGCAGCCTGGCGACACCGTCGAATATTTCTTCACATACAATCCGGGCCAAGGAGCGCTGGATACGCCTTGGCAGACGTATATTCATGGCGTAACCCAAGGAACGCCGGAGTAATCGGGAAACCGGAATACCCCGGAAAATGCCTAGCTTCATCGAACGGAGGGCCATTATAGACGGTTTTTCGAACATAATGATCCGAATTTCCGAATTTGAATGAATTCTAGTCGATTTTTCGAACAGATTCATCGAATCTAGCCCCAAAGTCCGAATTGTATTCGAATTTTCGACTACAATCGTATCGCCAATAAGTAGCTCGATTGATGAATGAACTTTAAAAATAATCATGTGCCGGTTGGGCGTTGGGTTGTCCCTAAGTCATTTACGACTTTTGGGGCAGCCCTATTTTTTTATTAATGATAGAATTCGGATGTTTTCTAAATTCGGTGGGATATAACTGCCATACGAGGAGGGCTATAATGATTTCTATATTATGAATTGATGAAGCTGGAGGGGACATCATTGAACATTACTAGACATGCTGAAAACCCGATTGTCGTACCGGGCTTGTACGACTGGAGATTGGCGACGGTATTCAACCCCGCCGTCATTAAGGATAACGGCAAATTTTATATGATCGAAAGAACGGCCGGCTCCCTTACGCCTTGCAAAAACTACCTGGGTCTGCTCGAGAGCGCCGACGGCGTCCACTTCACCCACGTCGTGGACGAGCCCGTGGTGACGCCGGACATGCTGGGCTTCCCGTACGGCAGCGTGCAGGATCCGCGCATGGTCAAAATCGAGGATACCTACTATATGACGATCGCGCTCCGTCCGTGCGCGATGAATTATTATCCGACCGGCACCGGCATTCCGGAGCGCTCCATTCCGAAGTATCCGGACGGTTGGGGCGAAGAAGAGGGGCACTGGCTGACAAGATCGATGCTGCTCTCCTCCGCCGACTTGATTCATTGGGAGTATGTATCCACGACGACTCCGCTCGAAATCAACGATCGGAATAACATCTTGTTTCCGGAAAAAATAAACGGCAAATACGCGTTGCTCCGCAGGCCGGAGGAGTATATCGGAGAAGAATACGGCACCGAGCAGGCCGCGATCTGGATTTCGTATTCCGACGATCTGAAGACTTGGGAAGATCCGGTGTTGTTTGCCAAAGCGGAACAAGAATGGGAAATGAAAAAGATCGGCAGCTCGACGCCTCCGATTCGCACGGAGCAGGGGTGGCTTCTATTCTATCATGGGGTCGATGGGCAAACCGTATATCGGCTTGGCGCGATGCTGCTCGATCTGGAGGATCCTACGAAAATTTTGGCGCGTACTTCGAATTTCATTATGGAGCCCGAGATGTATTACGAGAAATTCGGCTATCAAATTCCGAATGTCATTTTCCCGACGGGCTGCGTACTCGATGAAGGTATGCTGCACATTTATTATGGCGTCACGGATACGGCCATCGCGCTTGCGACGGTACCGCTTGACGAGATGCTTGAACACCTGCTCGAGCCTTCGAATCGAAAATAACTGGCATAGCGCAGGATAAAATCGAAGAATTATAGGATATTTCCGATCATTCGGATTTTTTATAATAAATGTATAGATCAATCGGGCGCCCCGTTTACTGATCTTCCTTTATAAAGCGATTACAAATATGGAAAGAGGGTTTAAGATGGTCCATTCGAACTTCAAAAAAAGAACTCTTCTTGTCTCGCTAGCAGGATTAATGGCCGTGTCGACGGCGGCATGCGGCAACTCCGCTGAAAACAACGCAAGCGGCGGCTCTTCGGGCGATACGGTAACGCTTACGATGATGCATCCTTGGACGACGCCTAACATCGACAACGATGTATACAAGGCACGAATCGAAAAGTTCCAGAGCGAGCATCCGGACATCGTGATCAAAACCGACGAAGTTCCGTCCGCTCAATATAAAACGAAGCTTCGCACGCTCGCGGCGGCCAATAATCTGGCGGATATCAACGTCGTGTGGCCGGGAGCGGACCTTGCACCGCTCGTGGACGGAGAATTGCTTCATCCGATCAACGGCCTGATGGATACGTGGAACGATATTTTGCCGGAGAGCGCTCTGCTGCCGTTTAACGTGGACGGTCAGCAATATGCGATTCCGACGAAGCAGACCTTTGTCGATATCGTTTATTACAACAAAGAGATGCTGGCCAATGTAGGCTACGATGCATTCCCGACGACTTATGCGGATTTTATCGATTTGGTCAAAAAGCTGAAAGAAGCGGGCATGACTCCGATCTCGCTCGGCAACAAAGAACAATGGCCGTTGCAGTCCTCGATTCTGTCCATTATCGGAGACCGCTTCACGGGAAGCGATTTCTTGCAGAAGGTGTTGAGCGGCGAAGCGAAGTTCACCGATCCGGAATTCGTAAGCGCCATCTCCGTTATCGATGAGCTCAGCAAGCTGGATGCCTTCAATACGGATGCGAACAACATGGACTCCGTGCAAAGCCAGGACTATCTGATCCAAGGCAAAGCAGCGATGCACATCTCCTCCTCGACGGTTGACGCGCGCGTTCGTATCAATAACGAAGAAGGCGATAAGTTCGGAATCGCATTGTTCCCGAGCGTAGAGGGAGGCAAAGGCGATCCGGCAAAGAGCGCCGGCGTCGTTCAATACGGCATCGCCATCAACAGCAAGCTGGACGAGCGTAAAAAAGCAGCGGCCGAGGAATTCATGAAATATTTCGTCAGCGAAGAATTGTACAAGGACTTGATTAGCAACGGCGTCGTCGTTCCCGCGAAGGTCGACGTACCGGAGGATGCAAGCCCGTACCTTAAGGAAATGCTTGAATTGACCGGCAAAGGAACGGCTCCCGTGTTCGACAGCATCATTCCGACTCAGGTCGTCAGCGTCATCCAGAACGGCTTGCAAGCTTTGACCGTAGGACGCGGAACGCCGCAGGAGGTCGCGCAGGATACGCAAGCGGCCATGGACGAGTACAACAAGAAGTAAAGCTTCGAAGATCATGCTTGCGGCACAGGCAGAGAAAACCCGGGTTCCGGGTTTTCTCTGTATAGGGCCTAGAAGAAAATTAAAATACTTGTTCAAAAAGTTCGGTTATCCTATGCTTCCGATGCTGCGTTTTTTTCAAAAACGCTGTAGAAGATGGAAGGCAACTAGAAACTGAGTATCGGAGCGTAGCGGAGCTACGTGAGCACATCAATGGAAGGTTCGGCAAACTCGGGCCCCGCGAAAGTAATCGGAATTGGCATCGAAGCTTCCCTTCACTTTCGTGGGCATCATGAAATATTCGACGTCGAGTAAGCCTCTGGAAATACTTCGTAATGGGAAGCGGACTTTTTGAACTACATCTAAAAAGGAGAATGGTGGATGCATACGCTTAAACGGAGCAGGCTGGCGATCTTTATCGGATTGTTCCCGGCCCTCCTGATCTATCTAGGGATTGCCATCGTTCCGATCGGAATTTCCTTGTATTATTCGCTCATGGATTGGAACGGAATCGGCGACATGAAATTCGCCGGTCTCGACAATTACGCGAGAATGTTCCAGAGCGATACGTTCTGGTTATCGGTGAAAAACAATATCTTCATCATGGTAACGGGCCTGATCGGCCAACTGCCGCTAGGGCTTCTGATGGCCTTGCTGCTCAACAAAGGGCTTAAAGGCTCGGGCTTCTTCCGTACGGTCGGCTTTATGCCGGTCGTCATCTCTTCGGTTATGGTCTCGCTCATCTGGGGGATGATCTACAACACGGAGTACGGCTTGCTCAACAATTTCCTGGCATTCGTAGGTTTGGAAAGCTGGCAGCAAAATTGGCTCAGCGATCCCAAATGGTCGATTCTGTCGATCAGCATCGCCTACATTTGGCAAAACGTCGGTTTGTACATGGTCATGTTCTTGGCGGCGCTCCAAAATATTCCCGACGAGGTCAACGAAGCGGCGGAGCTGGACGACGCGACCGGCCTGAAGCGAACCTGGTTCGTGACGCTTCCGATGATTCGAGCCACCCTAATGGTGACGATCGTATACAGCATCAGCAATTCGTTCCGGGTGTTCGATCTTATTCAAGTATTGACCGGCGGCGGTCCGGCGCATCAAACCGAGGTCATGACGATCCATATGTATTCCAGCGCTTTCGTCAATCTGGAGTATGGCTACGGCAGCGCGGTGTCGATTATGATTCTTCTGTTCAGTCTGGTCGTCATTACGATTGCCAACCGGCTTGGCAAGGAAAAAGGTTAGGAGGGAGGGGGAAAAGTGAAACAGAGATCTCCGGTATTTAAATTATTCGCATACATCTTTCTGGGTTTGTTCGCCTTGATGAATTTGGTCCCTATCTTCTGGATGATCATTAACTCGTTTAAATCGGAGCAAGAATATGCGGCGGATCCGTTTTCCTTGCCGACCGGGTTCCACATCTCGAACTACGTGAAGGCATGGGATATCGCCAACATGGATACGTATTTTATCAACAGTTTCCTGATTACGTTTATTTCGCTTATCGTAACCGTGTTTCTAGGGGCGCTTGCGGCCTTCTTCTTGTCTCGCTTCGAGTTCAAGCTGCGCGGATTGACGTACGGATTGTTCCTGCTCGGCATGCTGGTTCCGATCCATGCCACATTGATTCCGATCTTTCTCATTATGCAAAAGCTGAGCTTGATCGATACTTATTTCTCGCTCATTCTGCCGTATACGGCATTTCACTTGTCGCTTACCGTCTTCATTCTGGAAGGCTTCATGCGCGGTTTTCCGAAAGACATGGAGGAGTCGGGCATCATGGACGGCGCCGGCATTTTCCGTATTTTTTGGTCGATCATCCTGCCGCTCACGCGTCCGGCCATGGCAACCGTCGTCATCCTGAATTTCATCTATAACTGGAACGAATATCTATTCGCTTTGGTGTTGATTACGACCAACAGCCTCAAGACGCTGCCGCTCGGTCTGGCCAACTTCGTCGGACTCGAAACCGCGAACTATACCCTCCAGATGGCAGCGTTAACGATCGCCTTCATCCCGATCGTCGTCTTCTATCTCCTCCTGCAGAAGCAGCTGGTTACGGGCATGACGGCCGGCGCGGTCAAAGGTTGATTCGCGATTCGACATAGAGGTACAATATGACCCACAAGGATAACCGCTAGCATAGGGCCGGCTGCGAAGGAGGAGCATCATGACAATGGGCGGGAGAAGCTGGGGACGGCTGAGTCTGAGAAAAAAAGCGCTCATCATCTTTCTATTGTTCGTGATCCTGCCCACCGTCGGAGTCGGCGTTATCGTTCAATACAATTATCAACGTGTTTTGCATGAGCAGTATGTAAGCGCCATCCATCGCAATTTGGACAATGTCGCCAGCCAGCTTTCGGAGCAAACGAAGATGGTGACGGATATGGCCGATTATTTGATCTTGAGTCCGGATATGCGCCGCTATCTGAGAACGTATCCGCCGCTCGGAGATCAACAGAAAGCGGATCTGAAAAACGATATCGAGAACTTCCTAACCTTCCAGCTCATGTCCAAAAGCTATATAAGGTCCATCGAGATCGTCGGCAACAATGGCAATTCGATTGGGATGGGGGAACCGTTTACCGGCAACGAAAGCAGATGGGAGAACAAAGCCAGAGCCATGAAAGGCGGACTGTTCTGGACGCAGGGTTATGCCTTGGATAGCGCCTGGTATGGCAAGGTCAACGTCTTCTCCTTGATACGCGTGCTCAACTCGTACGTCGATATTACCCAACCGCTCGGCTTGCTCACGATTCGGATTGATCAAGAGAGCGTCGTGTCCGAGCTGGAGAAGGGCATCCTGAACGATTCTTCCGGCAACGTCTACTTATTGGGGGCGGAGGGAGAGCTTCTGCTGGCTTCGAACGATCAAACGGATCTGGACTTTCAGCCGTACGCCGAACAAATCAATGAGCTTGCCCGGAGCGACCGCAGCTTCAGCACGGTCGACGTGGACGGCGAGCCGCATTTGACATTGTACCATCGGATGCCGTTGACGGACTGGACCATCGTCGCGATGATCCCCGAGTCGCATCTATCGGAGCAATTCCGAAGCGCCGAATGGATGATGACGGCCATATTGGCGGCTATCGTCGCGCTGGCGTTAACGGCATTCTACGGCTTCAATTACATGATCATCCGGCCTATCTTACGATTAAAAAAGGAGACGGTTCGCGTAGCCGGCGGCGACTTCACCGTCAGAGTGCCGGTCGAATCCCAAGACGAAATCGCGGACTTGAATCGGAAGTTCAACGCCATGGTCGGTACGATCGAAGAGCTGATCGAACACAAATACAAGCTGGAGCTGAACGAAAGAGAGTCCGAGCTCAAGCTGCTCCAAAATCAGATCGACCCTCATTTTCTGTACAACACCTTGGATATGATTCGCTGGACGGCAAGATTGGAGAAGGCGGACAAGTCGAGCCGCCTGATCGAGATGTTGTCCAAGTTTTTCCGAGCTCGGGTAGGGAACAATCATCATCATACGACGCTTGCGAAAGAGATGGAGTTTGTACAGGCGTACTTGTATCTTCAACAATATAGACTGGGCGACAAGCTGGCGTACAAGCTTCATCTGGAGCCCGGGCTGGAGGAGACGCCGACGCTCAAGGCGTTGATCCAGCCGTTGGTGGAAAATTACTTCAAGCATGGCGTGGACAAGTCCAAGCCCGTTCATATGATCGAAGTGATCGCATATAGCAGCGAGGACGAAATCCGGGTCGACGTGACGGATAACGGGAAGGGCATGAGTCCGGAACGGCAACTAGAAATGATAGAGGCTTTGCAAGCAACCCGTTCGCTCGATCCCATGCTGGGGAGACGAGGCGCGCTGCACAATATTCACGAGCGGGTCACGATATCTTTTGGGCCAAGCTATGGTTTGCAAATCGTGGAATCATCACCAGAGGGAACCGTGATCCGGCTGCGGCTGCCTCTAACGAATGCGGAAAGCTAAGGCGGTGTACATCATGGGCAATCAGGGTGAAGCGGAGCGTCCGCTTGTCAAATTGATCATTGTTGACGATGAACCAGTCATATGCAGGGGACTGCGCTTGACGATCGACTGGTCGGAGCTTGGCGTCGAGGTTATCGGCGAGGCGTATGACGGCGAGGAGGCGCTCCGATTGATGGAGCGGGAGCAGGCCGATATCGTGCTGACGGATATTCGGATGGACGGGATGGACGGGCTGGAGCTGGCAAGCCAGCTGAATCAGCGATATCCCGATGTCCGAATCATCATCATCAGCGGCTACGAGGATTTTCATTACGCCCGTCAGGCGATGCGGATCGGCGTTCACGATTATTTGCTCAAGCCCGTTGAGATCGACGAGCTTGTCAAAGCCGTTAGCCGAATGGTGGAGGAGATGCGTGTCCGAAGCAGGCAGGACGGGAGTCAAGAGATCAAGCTGTGGCTGACGAATGTGGCCAGGAATGGAATCGCATATAGCAAAGAAGCGCCGCCGTCGCTGCAGGGCTCCCAATATCGAATCGTTGCGAGCCAATTGGATCGGTATCAAGAACGGTACGGCGAGCTGACGCCGGAGCAGCTCGATGAGCTGCGAGAGCAGTGGCTAGACCGCATTCGTCAAGCCGCGGGGCTTCGGCCCGAGCTTCGCTCGTTCTCGATTTTCGACCACGAGAATTTGCTGATTACGTTGATCGTGGCCGATGGAAAGCTGCAGGCAGCGGAATGGGAAACGATATGGAACCAAGCGGCTCGCGCATGCATGCAACCGCCAGCCCTCTACCTGGGGGTATCGCAGCTTTACGAGGATTTGAACGAAACCGCCCTGCGCTGCGCGGAAGCGGCAAACCTCTTAAATTACCATGTGTTAGAGCAGGCAACGGTGCTCGACTCGCATACGGAGCTGTTGTGGAGCGAAAGAAGACAGCCGGCTGCCCTCGATTTGGCGCAGTCCGTACAGCTTCTATCTTCAGCCTTGTTCAAACAGAGCCAAAACGATATGCAGGCAGCGGTGGCGAGCTTGTTCGTTTTCTTCAAAGAGCAGCTCTACTTCCTGCATGAAATCGAGTCCTCATACGAGGAATTGCTTGCGCTGCTGCGGCAGCGACTGCGCAAGAGCGGCATTACGGGACTGGATTCGGGGATAAGCGGAAGCGCCATCGACCTGAACCTCTTTAATACGTATGAGTCGCTCGAACAGGCGGTCCATCGGAACATGCAAAAGCTCTTCGAGCTGATCGAGCAAATCGGCGGCGACCGCTCGTACTGGATCGTCGAGAAGTCCAAACGATATATCGAGGAGCATTACACCGAGGAACTCAAAGCTTCCGAGGTTGCGGCATGGCTGAAAATTACGCCCAGTTATTTCAGCTATATTTTCAAACAAAGCACCGGCAAGGGTTTCACCGAATTTTTAAACGAACTGAGAATGGAAAGGGCCAAATGCTTATTGGCCACTACGCATGATAAAGTGTTCGAAATTGCGGCCCAGGTGGGATATAAGGAATATAAATATTTTGTAACCGTCTTCAAGTCGTATATGGGGATGACCCCTAAGAAATACAGAAGCTTGCAAGCGGGCAACACGGAACCGGGGTGAAGAGATGATGGAAAAATATAAGCAGACGGGCTTGCCAATCGAAGAACGCGTCGCTGACTTGATGACGAGGATGACGCTCAGGGAAAAGGTCGGACAATTGAATCAACGCATGTACGGTTGGGATGCGTACGAGAAACAGGACAGCGGAGCCTATGCGTTAACGGATGCGTTCAAGGAAGAGGTGGCCGCGTTCGGCGGAATGGGCGCGTTGTACGGCTTGTTCCGCAGCGATCCGTGGTCGGGCGTCGATTATGCGAACGGCATCGTCGCGCAGGACAGCGCCGCCGTGGCCAATGAGATTCAACGTTACGTCAAGGAGAATACCCGACTGGGCATTCCCGTCCTATTAAGCGAAGAGTGCCCGCATGGCCATCAGGCGCTGGACGGGACGATGCTGCCGGTCAATCTAAACGTAGGCTCGACCTGGAACCCCGAATTGATGGAACGGGCTTACAGCCAAACCGCGGCCGAGATTCGAAGCCGGGGCGCTCACCTCGGCTTGATCTCCGTGCTAGACATCATGCAGGATCCCAGATGGGGGCGCTCGGAGGAATGTTTCGGCGAGGATCCTTATCTAGCGGCGGCGTTCACCCAAGCGGCCGTTCGAGGCATGCAAGGAGATCGCGAGCTTGCCGAAGAGGATAAAGTCGCCGTCGTTCTCAAACATCTGAGCGCGCAAGGAGCCGGAATCGGCGGCAAAAACGCGGCTCCCGCGAGCATCGGCGAGAGGGAGCTGCGAGAAATTCATCTCCCCGCCGCCATGGCAGGAGCCAAGGCGGGGGCGGCCGGATTTATGGCCGCCTATAATGAGATTGACGGCATACCCTGCCATGCCAACAGCAAGCTGCTGACGCATATTTTGCGGGACGAATGGGGCTTCGAGGGCATCGTGATGGCAGATGGCCAAGCGATCGACCGGTTGCTTGCGCTGACAGGAGGACATGAGGCGGCCGCCGCTCTAGCTTTGACTTCGGGCGTGGACTTAAGCTTGTGGGACAAGTCGTTCACCACGCTGGAGGCTGCCGTGCTGTCCGGACTCGTCGCCGAGTCGTTTATCGACCGGGCGGTCGCCCGCGTGCTTCGTCTGAAGTTCGAGATCGGCTTGTTTGACCGTCCGTATACGAACGAAGCTAAGGCTGCATCCGTCGTCGGCAGTCCGGCTATGCGGAGTCTCAATTTGTCCATCGCGCGTGAATCGGTCGTTTTGCTCAAAAATGACAACGCGGCGCTGCCCTTGAAAGGGAAGGGCAAGCGCATTGCGGTTATCGGTCCCAACGCGGATCGAATCTACAATCAGCTTGGAGACTATACAAGCGTTCAGCGACCGAAGACGGGCTCGACCGTGCTGGAAGGGATTCGGATGGCGGCGCCCGCAGGCACCGATATCGTATATGCGCATGGCTGCGGCATTCGATCTTCGTCAATCGAGGGAATTGCCGAGGCCGTTGCCGTCGCGCAGGATGCGGATGTCGCCGTGTTGGTTCTGGGCGGCAGCAGTACGAGACAATTCGGCGATCTGTTCGATGGCAACGGCGAAGCCGTCATCGGGCAAGAGCGACCGGCAGAGATGGACTGCGGGGAAGGGGTAGACCTGGCGGATTTGAGGCTGGGAGAAGCGCAAATCCGGCTGGCGGAGGCCGTGGCGGCTACCGGCACTCCGATTGTCATCGTTTTGGTACAAGGCCGGCCTCATGCTATAGGAGAGGTGAACGAGCTGGCGGATGCCGTCTTGTGCGCCTGGTATCCTGGCAAGGAAGGCGGGCAAGCCATCGGGGAAATTTTGTTCGGACAGGTCAACCCGAGCGGCAAGCTCTCCGTCTCCCTGCCGCGTTCGTCGGCGCAGCTGCCGGTTTATTACAACCAAAAGGATCCTGGCCGTCCGCGCATGTATGTCGATATGACCGCAGCGCCCCTGTATTCGTTCGGGCACGGGCTGAGCTATACGAAGTTTGAATATCGTGACTTAAGCTTATCCGCCACGCGGATTGCAGCCGGCAAACTCACGAACGGCGAGCGGATCGAGGTTACCGTGAAGGTGAAAAATGCTGGCGTTGTCGACGGCTTGGAAACGGTGCAGCTATACATCAAAGCTAGAGAATCCGTTATCACAAGGCGTATTGCGGAGCTGAAAGGTTTTGTTAAGATAGCTCTGCAGCCAGGGGAAGAACGTGAGGTTCGGCTTCAATTAGGCGCCGATGAGCTGGGAATTTGGGACAGCTCCATGACCTTTGCGGTACAGCCTTGCAAGGTGGAGATTCAGGTTGGCGGCGGTTTGCGAGATGTTCTCAAAGCGGAACTGACGATTCTATAAGGAAAAGAAACATTCCAGGCAGGCAGCCGGCACGGACGACGAGAGTCGCGTCGTAGCCGGCCTGTTCTATTTTCGACAGCAATCCTCCCGTACAGGCACACATAGGCCCCTGCCCACATACAATGTACAACTAACGTTCTTGCGCGCACGGGCGGAGGCTGCGGCCTGACGTCCTGCCAAATACAGCTTGGGGGTGTACGGAGGATGGGATTGTTCTCGGCAATTGCGTTATTCATTAAACAGTTGACCCTTCTAGTCTCGTATGTAAAAAATAATGCGTTCCCTCAACCGTTGAAAGAGGAAGAGGAAGCCAAACATCTGGCGCTGATGGCGGAAGGCAACGCGAATTCGCGTAATATCCTCATCGAGCATAACCTACGTCTGGTAGCCCATATCGTCAAAAAATTCGATAACACGGGGGAAGACCTTGAGGATTTAATCTCCATTGGAACGATTGGGCTCATAAAGGCCATCGAAAGCTTCCAAACGGGCAAAGGCACGAAACTGGCTACGTTCGCCGCTCGTTGTATCGAGAACGAAATACTTATGCATCTTCGCAGCTTGAAGAAGACGCGCAAGGACGTATCCTTGCACGATCCGATCGGCACGGATAAAGAGGGGAACGAGATCACCTTGATCGACATCCTCGGCACGGAGTCCGACGATGTGGCGGATAAAGTGCAGCTCAAGATCGAGAAGAGCAAGATTTACAAGAATTTGGACATATTGGACGACCGGGAGAAGGAAGTCGTCATCGGCCGCTTCGGGCTGGTGCATGGCGGGGATGAACGGACGCAGCGGGAGATCGCGAAGGAGCTGGGGATCTCGCGGAGTTATGTATCGCGGATTGAGAAGAGGGCACTTATGAAGCTTTATCATGAGTTTTATAAGGTGAAGAAATAGCATTTAAAACTAATATATTTGAATTAGCACTTTTAAGCGGATCCCTACCACATACAGGTTAGCTATTGTGGTAGGGGTTCATTGTTTCTGCTAACTGATGCATATAATGGGAATTAATATAATATTTTATCTATTGCTCCAGAACAATAATAGACTCTCCCGTGTCCATGAATTCATTGACGGACTCTCCATTTTTGGCGGAGAGAAGAGTACTAATAATTTTGCTTCCCCAAGTAGACTCATTTTGAGAAACAGCCAGTGTGATTTGTCCGTTATTAATCGCTTCCTCTATAGATGGCATCATTCCGAAAGTTAGTGCATAACGGGTTAACCCCATAGCTTTGTAAGCTAATATCGAACTGAAACCAGAGATGAAGTCGAGACCGACGAAAGCGTCGAAATGCGGGTGATCATCGATCATTCGCTCCAAATCGGACAGAGCACGTTCGGAGCTCCCTTCATGGTGCCGCACTTCCAGAATTTGAATTTCCGTATGCTCTCGAATATAATCAATAAACCCATTAAGCCGCTCTTGATGACTTTGCGTATTGGAAACACCTGATTCGACTAATACCATCCCTCCAGTACTTAATAGTTTGGAGAGGGATTCTCCAATAAGTGCGCCCGCTCGCTTATTGTCGCCTCCAATGAACGCTAAGCGCTTACTGGAAGGAGCATCCGATTCAAAGCAAACGACCGGAATACCCGCATCAACCGCTTGGTTGATGTAAGGAGTCAAGGCTATGCTATCGATTGGTGATATCGCAATTCCATCTGGCTTCAGGCGAATCATGCTCTCAAGCATTCGGATCTGTTGTTCGACGTTTGCCTCGTCAGGTGCACGTACGATTAATGTGCCTCCGACTGCTGCAGCCTCTTGTTTTGCTTGATCGGTAATTCTTTCATAGTAGGAATGAGCCAGTGGATAAATGATCCCGAATGTAAATTCAGATTCCGATAGAGTTGTAAGATCTTTATTCACCTCGCTTACACCATTAGTTAGCGTTTTCGAGGAATTCGAGCAAGCAGCTAAGCCGATGATTATGACCAGTCCCAATATGCATAATCTTCGAAAAACGATTGAATGGGCAGGTCTTTTAAGCACCTCGCATACCTCCTTGACCCCATTCAAAGTCTTCAAGCTGTCCATGCTTACGAAAATCACGGATGGTCATGCCTGTAACCCGTTTGAATAAATTCGAAAAATAGTGCGGGTCACTGTATCCGATCTCATTTGCTATTTCGTAGGATTTTGCATTCGTTGACTGCATAAGTTCTATTGCTTTACGAATTCGAGTCATCATAAGAAACTCAGTAAACGTTTGGCCGGTCTCTTGACTGAATACTTTGCTAAGATGGCTTGCGCTCACATTGACTTGGTCTGCAGCATCCTGCAGAGAAAGTCCTTCTTGGCCAAAATGGTTTTGAACGTAAGACTTTACTTGAGCAATCAAATCTCCATATTTGCTTGCAGAGTCTAATCGCCATTTCCAAAACTGATTGGCTAATTGGATTAAGTAGTCGCATGCTTCGTCGAATGATTTTACCAAGCGGATTATTTCTTTCATTTTTTCGATATGTTTAACCTCGGTTGGGACGGTACGGTATAGCTTTATAGCTTTACGTATGACTTCGAAAGTTAAATCGCTGAGCGTGTAAAAACCAAATAGAGACGTACTCCATTCCACATCGGCGAGTCCTAGCGCTAACTGTCTTATTTGTTTCTCAGCTTGACGTGGAGAACCGGTTGATAAGTACTCAATAAAAGCGTCGCGATCTAGATAGGTGTTGACATCAAACGAGCTGGAAAGCTCAAAAAGAGTGCGCCGATGCTGTTCGGTGAGTCGACGCCAGTACTTATCTTCTTCAGCCTCAAGAAATGAATCATGAACGCCTTGCAATCGGTCTTGAATGCTGCCTATACCAATTGAAAAATGGGAACTGTGACTAGATTCATTCATTTTCACCTTTTCCGTTAGCAGATCAAGAAGATTTCGTAATGTTTCATGTTGTTCTGATTTGAGTACCCAAACCGTTTCCGTACGGCTGCGCTTGCTTGTCAGGAAATCGACGTTTTCGGATATCAAATTAGTTACTTCGGCTGCGAAATCACTAACTTGGGTATGAGCGGAATGATCAGAATCAATGTGTACACGGATATCGGTTACGATCACCGCATAATGACGTGCAAGTAGAGGAACTCCAAGCATAGAGGCCATCTCGACAGCCTCGGCAGATGCAATGATACCTCCGCAAAGCTTTGAAACGAGCTGATCTCGGGATTCCTCCTCCATGTCGCTTAAGCTTTGCGCAAGTTGATCGATTTTCCTCTTTTGTTCGTATTCGCGATCGATTTTGGTAGATACTTCTCGCATCAGTTTAATAATGTCAGTGGAGTCTAGCGGTTTGAGACAATAGTCTTCAATTCCAATACGGAGTGCTTGACGTGCATAATCAAATTCATCATGTCCGCTAAGCAGGACGATTTTTATATCCGGGAAGCGCTTTCGAACGATTGTGCTAAGCTCTAGTCCGTTCATGAAAGGCATCTTAATATCCGTAATCAAGATATCAGGGCGATGCTCTTCGATCATGGGAAGCGCAAGTTCACCGTCCGGGGCATCGCCACAATAAAAAAATCCTTCTTTTTCCCAATCAATGCAGCTGCGAATATTTTCTCGAATGACAATCTCATCATCGACAAAAAATATTTTTTTGGACATCTTAAATTCCTCCAGGGAGTATAGGGATTCGAACGGTTACGGAAGTTCCGATTCCTTCTTGACTCTGAATGACGAGGCCGAATTGTGAACCGTAAAATAATCGAATTCTCTGATTGACATTCCTCAAGCCAAAGCCGCCTTCGGTACTGATCGTTTCCATCGTTCTGCTAGGTGCGGCCTCCTCACTGGCCTCGCCAATACGACCCATTAATAAGTCGACCTCTTCTGAGTTCATTCCTCTTCCATTGTCATGTACAGAGATGGCCAGAGTTTGCCCTGAATCATCAAGAGTGCCAATAATCTTTATGAGACCTTTTCCCCGTTTGTTCTTGATTCCATGGTAAAGCGCGTTCTCCACAATGGGCTGAAGAGTCATCTTCAAAATCGGATGCCGACTTACTTCGGGCTGAATATCGATTTCGAAATCTAAAATATCGCGATATCTAACTTGCTGAATGACAAGGTAGTTGTGAATGTGCTCAATTTCTTCCGTTACCGATATCCAATCTTTCCCTTTGCTTAAGCTTATACGGAAAAATCGTGAAAGAGCCTTGACTAGGTCAATAACTTGGTGATTTTTACCTGCTTCAGCCATCCAAATAATAGTATCAAGAGTGTTATATAAGAAATGCGGATTAATTTGAGCTTGTAAAGTTCGAAGCTCCGATTTCCGAATCTCTTTTTGTTCGTGAATACTAAGTTCCATAAGTTCTTTAATCTGTTCGATCATTGTATTAAAGCTCATACCCAGGTCGGCGATTTCATCATTACCGGAAGGATTAACCTTTGCATCTAAATGGCCAAGCGCAGCCTTTCGCATTCTGTTTTTAAGAATCTTGAGCGGTTTGGTAAGACGTGAGGAGATAAAGAAATAGAGAACGATTACAAAAAGGATGCTCAGGCAGACACTGACAATAATGAGTTGCCTAATTTCATTTGCTTCGCCTACGATCTCCTGAAGCGGAGCCACGCCTACGATCTTCCATCCCGTCGATTCCGAAGTGGTGTATGTTACAAAGATGGGCTTGACCTCATGTGAAGTTACAAAACTATCTTTTGTTCCCGTGAATTTCGTGGCGATCAAGTCGTCAGGAAGCAACTGGGAGGATTCTTCTGATTGATAAATGGACTGGCCATTGCGGTCCGTTACGAAAAATCGACCAGTTTCTCCGATATGATAGGCATCGGAGAATTGTTTTACAAACTGGTCGCTCAGGTCAATGATCATAAATCCAATTACTTCATGGGTAATTTGCTGCTTAATCGTCGCAATAATTGAAATGACACCATCCTCGTACTGATATCCATCTAGTCTATCAAGCGTGGAAGCATCAGAAGAAGGAATAATTAGTACGTCGTCAGGATTTCGAATGAGATGCTGAAAATGAGGATTACGAAGCGGGTTCTGATTTTGCGTGAAAACTCCTTTCCGTTCGCTTATGCCTCTGCCATACAAATTGATCATGGATATATTGAGAACGTTATCATATGGATAGCTTTTTCGATACAGGTCAAAAGCTAGTAATATTTCTTTGGCATCCGTATACGAATCAGTCTGGCGGAACAAGAACTGAAGAACTGTTGGGTTCTTCTCGAGTTCGAGTAACCTGCTTGCATCCTGAATGAGGATATCGATGCTTCGGGCAAGTTGATCAGCAATATAAAGGGTAGAGGCCTTACTATGTTCAGAAACCGTGTGGAACGATTTCTGATAGGAGATCAAACCGACGGCAATAAGAGGAATCGAAGTTAGAATGACAAACATTAATAGCATTTTTGCCTTTACACTCGATATGGTCGTGCGGAATTTTGTTTTCATGATTCGACAGACCCCTTCGCGCGCAGATATCCTATTACTAGTAGAATACATCATACACAAAACCCCTTGAAAACGCATCCATCGACAAAAATAATCTATAAAATCGACATGAGAACAAATCTTTTTGCTTTTGGTCAAAAAAAGTTCCCATGAGAACAAATAGAATGAACATGATACTCCGTATAATTGCCTTCTGAAAGCGTTTTATAATGATGGCACAGCCGTTAACGCGGTGAAAACAAGGGGAGGCATGAAACAAATGAAGAGATTTTCGAAGATTGGCGCTACGGCAGGACTCGTGGCAATGATGTTGTTCTCCGCTGCTTGTGGCAACAGCGGGAACACGGGAAACAACGGAGGAAACGTGCCAGCTAATGCTCCGAGCAACAGCGCAAGCGAGGCTCCGGCGGACGGTAAAGTCGTTCTTGGTTTCTCTCAGGTAGGCGCTGAGAGCGGTTGGCGTACGGCAAACAGCGACTCGATTAAGGAGTCCGCAGCGGAAGCCGGTTTCGAATTGAAATTCTCCGATGCACAGCAAAAGCAAGAGAACCAAATAAAGGCACTCCGTTCTTTCATTCAGCAAAAGGTTGATGTCATCGCATTCTCGCCGGTTGTTGAATCCGGTTGGGATACGGTATTACAAGAAGCAAAGGACGCAGGTATTCCGGTTATTCTAACGGATCGCGCGGTCGACTCGAAAGACACATCGCTTTACAAAACGTTCATCGGTTCCGACTTCGTGGAAGAGGGTCGCCGCGCAGGCAATTGGCTGGTTGAGCAGTACAAGGATGCTACAGAACCAGTGAAGATCGTGGAACTGCAAGGTACAACGGGTTCCGCGCCGGCTATCGACCGCAAAACAGGCTTCGAAGAAGTTATTAAAGATAATGCAAACTTGCAAATTGTTGCTTCGCAAACAGGCGACTTCACCCGGGCTAAAGGCAAAGAAGTTATGCAATCTTTCCTTCAAGCGCATCCGGATATCGACGTTCTCTATGCGCACAACGACGATATGGGTCTAGGTGCCATCCAAGCGATAGAGGCAGCAGGACTTGTTCCGGGCAAAGACATTATTATTATTACGGTTGACGCAGTAAAAGATGGAATGACAGCAGCAGCCGAAGGCAAAATCAACTTTATCGTTGAATGTAACCCTCTGCTAGGACCACAATTGATGCAAGCAGTAAACGACGTTTTGGCAGGGAAAGAAATTCCACAGCGTATCGTGACAGAAGAAGGAACGTTCACTTCCGAGGAAGCGAAAGCCGTATTAGCTGACCGGAAATATTAAGATTCGGTATAATCCCTGAGGTTGATCAAAAGCCTTTGATCGAGTCACTTTAGCCTGATATAAGCAGGGTTAGGGTGACTCTTTCATTCGGTGGGAGGAGAGGAGAGAACCACATGAATAATCAAAAACCAATATTGGATATGCAAGGCATCCACAAAAGATTTACAGGTGTCGTAGCGCTGAACGACGTTCGTTTCCGTCTGTTCCCTGGAGAAGTTCATGCGTTGATGGGAGAGAACGGTGCAGGCAAATCAACGTTAATTAAGGTGTTGACCGGCGTTCATGAAATTGATGAAGGAACTGTCATGTTGGAAGGAAAGCAGCTTCACATCAGCAGTCCTCTTGAGGCTCAGGATGCAGGGATTACGACGGTATACCAAGAGGTGAACCTTTGCCCGAATCTAAGTGTGGCAGAGAATATCTTTATCGGCAGGGAACCGCGCAAATTCGGGCGTATCCGCTGGAAAGAGATGAACCACCGAGCGGAACAGCTATTGAAAGAGAGATTAAACCTCTCAATTGACGTTACTCTACCTTTGGATTCTTATTCGGTGGCCATCCAGCAGCTTGTCGCGATTGCGAGGGCTTTGAACATTTCGGCAAAAGTTCTTATTCTAGACGAGCCCACGTCTAGCTTAGATACAAACGAAGTACGTGAGTTGTTCGCCGTCATGAGAAAGCTGAAAGAGCAGGGTCTAGCGATACTGTTCGTTACTCATTTTCTTGATCAAGTCTACGAAATATCGGATCGGATCTCGATTCTGAGAGGCGGAGAATTTGTTGGCGAATATATGGCTGACGATTTACCGCGAATCGACCTCGTTCTGAAGATGATCGGCAAAGATTTGCAGCTGCTTGCCGAACTGCCGCAGTCTGGTGCAAAGGAAACGACAAAAAAGGGCGAGAAGTTCTTGCATGCAAGAGGCTTAGGCCGCAAGGGAGCGATCGAGCCGTACGACCTCGACATAGACCGCGGCGAAATAATCGGGTTTGCGGGACTGCTAGGATCAGGCCGTACCGAGTCTGCGCGATTATTATTCGGCGCCGATAAGTCGGACTCCGGAGAACTTAGGATCATCGGAAATGACGGCAAGGTCGATTCCCCAAGACAAGCTATTCAGCAAGGCATTGCGTTCTGCTCCGAAAACCGCAAGACGGAGGGAATTATTGCCGATCTAACCGTAAGAGAAAATATTATTCTCGCTTTGCAAGCAAGCCGTGGTTGGATCCGGACCATATCCCGTAAGCGGCAAGATGAGATAGCCGATGAGTACATCAAAGCGTTAAATATTAATCCGAAAAATCCGGAACAGCTCATACGTAATTTAAGCGGCGGCAATCAACAGAAGGTTCTTCTGGCGAGATGGTTGCTCATGGAACCGAAGCTTCTCATTCTGGATGAACCTACGCGAGGCATTGATATTGGCGCCAAAGCAGAAATCCAAAAGCTTGTTTTGGCATTGTCTCGCAAAGGCATGTCCGTGTTGTTCATCTCGTCGGAGATGGAAGAAGTACTTCGAGTCAGCAATCGCGTCGCCGTCCTGCGAGATCGTCAGGTCGTGAAGATGATGGATTCGAATGAGCTGAGTCACGAAAACGTCATGAAGGCAATAGCGGGAGGGTAAATCGACATGTGGAACCGGATTTCGAAGCATCATCTGTTTTGGCCGCTTATGGTACTTGCGGCGCTTCTCATGTTCAATTTGATTTATAAACCTGGTTTCTTCTCAATACGCATTCAGGGAGGACACTTGTATGGTAGCTTAATCGACATATTGAATTATGGTGCGCCTCTGATGCTGGTCGCAATCGGTATGACGCTCGTTATTGCAACAGGAGGTATCGACCTTTCTGTAGGATCAGTCGTGGCGATATCAGGCGCAGTTGCTTGCTTGATCGTCAGTAAATCAGCTGACCAGAACGCCTTTGGTGCCGTTCTGACTGCGATTGCCGTCTCGTTGGCACTCTCGGTCGTATTCGGATTATGGAACGGCGCATTGGTCGCGGGAGCAGGAATGCAGGCCATTATTGCTACCTTGATTCTAATGGTTGCCGGTCGTGGGATTGCACAGCTAGTAACAGGCGGTCAAATTATTACAGTTTCGAGCGACCGTTACGAATTTATTGGCGCCGGCTGGCTGGCCATGTTGCCATTTTCAATTTTTATAGTCGCAGCCGTCTGGATTGCGGCAGCTTGGTTGACGAGACGAACGGCGCTCGGTCTGTTCATTGAATCAGTCGGCTCCAATTCGACTGCAAGCCGGCTTGCAGGTATACGTTCGCGTACGGTCATTTTAGCCGTTTATATTTTCTGCGGGTTATGTGCCGGTCTGGCTGGTTTAATCTTGAGCTCGAATGTATCGAGTGCCGACGGCAATAATGCGGGTCTTTGGTACGAATTGGATGCTATTCTGGCTGTCGTCATTGGGGGCACGTCCTTGAATGGCGGACGATTCTATTTGTCTGGAACGATTGTCGGAGCTTTGATCATTCAGACGTTGACAACAACCATCTACATGATCGGTGTTCCGCCTGAAATTACGCTGGTTGTCAAAGCATTTGTTGTATTTGCCGTTTGCCTGGTACAATCCTCGAAATTCCGCAGCGTTCTAGCGAGCAAGTGGAAGAAGCGCCGCTACCCGGTGGAAAGAGGGGTAACGCAAAATGGTTAAAAAACAATTTTTGCCTATCTTAGTGACGATAGGATTGTTCCTGATCGTGTTCATGGCCGGCGCATTCCGTTATACGGGATTCTTTTCACTACAAGTAATTACTAATTTACTTATCGACAACGCTTTTCTGTTAATCGTGGCAGTCGGCATGACATTCGTTATCGTATCTGGCGGAATTGATTTGTCCGTCGGTTCCATGGTAGCACTTACTACGATGTTATCCGCCACTTTAATCGAACAAGGTTGGCCGCCTTTAGTGGTCATTCCACTTGTTCTCGCGATAGGCAGCTTGTTCGGCTGGGCAATGGGAGCGATCATCCATTATTTTGATATTCAGCCGTTTATCGTTACGCTCGCCGGTATGTTTTTGGCAAGAGGCCTGTGTTATGTGATTAGCATTAATACCATTACGATCGATAATCCTTTCTATCGAGAAATGGCACAGACGAAAATTCAACTGCCAGGCGGGAGCTTTATATCCATCAGTGTCTTAATCGCGCTTGCCGTCGTAGCAGTTGCTATATACCTCGCTCATTACACAAGATTTGGACGAAATACCTATGCGCTTGGCGGAAGTGAGCAGTCAGCTATGCTGATGGGTCTTCCTGTTGCTCGAACGAAAATTCTCGTGTACGTATTTAGCGGATTCTGCTCAGCGCTTGGCGGCGTTGTATTCACTTTCTATATGCTCTCAGGCTACGGCCTTCATGCCGTCGGATTAGAACTAGATGCGATCGCGGCTGTCGTAATCGGCGGTACGCTCTTGACCGGAGGCGTCGGATACGTATTGGGTACCGTCTTCGGCGTTTTAATCCTAGGTCTTATTCAGACGATTATTAATTTCGAAGGTACGCTTAGCTCTTGGTGGACGAAAATTGTAATTGGCGTTCTATTGTTCTTATTTATCATTTTGCAGCGCGTAATCAATGTAAGGGCTTCCAAAGCGAAGGCAGTTTAGCATATAATGATGGCTGTCAACGATTATTGCATTCATCCATCATGGCAGTATCTTCGGATCGTTTAAAAACGATTTCCACAGTACTTGAAGGGCAAATGGATCGTTTCAGAGTCAGTTGAATGTCATAGACGTGTAGAGGTGAGGGCTTCATGAATAGGAAGTTGGGTAAACAGACCATTTTGCTTATTCTGACTTTTGTCTTGTCTATAGTTACCAGCTGTGACAATGCTGGAAGAAACCAGGAGAGCCATAATCCTGTCGTTACAGGTTCAAGTGAGCCTTTGCATGCAACGATCGAACCAAACAATTGGGCTAATGGCGATCAACCAATTGTGCTTGGCTTCTCCCAGCTTGGATCGGAAAGTGATTGGCGCAGAGCAAATAGCCGATCGATTCAAGAAGCAGCAGAAGAAGCAGGCATTAAATTGCTATTCGAGAACGCGGAGCAGTCTCAGGAGAAGCAATTCGAAGCTATTCGTAGTTTTATCGAGCAGAAGGTTGATGTCATTGCATTCTCGCCTGTAATTGAATCAGGATGGGAGCCGATCCTTCAAGAAGCAAAGATCGCAGGCATTCCGATTGTACTGGCCGATCGTGCTGTGAAAGTGGAGGATCCCTCTCTATACGTCACGACAATCGGAGCCGACTTTTATGAAGAGGGTATGAAGGCAGGCAAATATTTATTGGATAAGCTTAGAGATGAACCAGGCCCCATCAATATTGTAGAATTGCAGGGCACGGAAGGATCATCCCCGACAATCGAACGAGGGAATGGCTTTCGAGATGTGATTCAAGTGAGAAAGGATCTAGTGATTCAACGAGCCGAACCCGCAGATTTTACGGTCGAACAAGGAAAGGCAATAATGCGTTCGTATTTGCAGGAAATGGGGAGCGAAATTCGCGTATTGTATGCTCATAACGACGATATGGCGATCGGCGCCATTGAAGCGATAGAGGAATATGGCCTTCAACCTGGAAAGGATATCGTCATCATATCCGTTGATGGTACGCGAAAAGCTTTCGAACTGATGGTAGAAGGTAAAATTAATTGCATTGTCGAATGTAATCCATTGTTCGGTCCCATCATCATGCAAGCAGTGCGCGAAATTATGGATGGTCGTAACTTGCCTAAACGGATCGTTCCGCAGGAGAGTGTATTTACTGAAGATGCAGCTAAGAAAGAAGCGCCGAACCGGCAATATTAACATGAGCCCGCATGTTTGTGACATGCGGGCTTATGCTATATCTGAGTATAAATCATCACTATTATTGAATTTCGAAATAACAAGTAAAGGATAGGCAATAATATCATTTATTGCACCTTGCATAAATGAAAAGATGTTTTGGATAATGGAGTTTATACAGCTCGTTATGTGTGAACAGATCTCAAAGAAATGAGGTTGTATTCTATGCGGGTATCGAACGTTCGTAAAGTCGGCTTAATACTTTTGAATATAGTTTTGTTTAGTTCCTTGTTATCGACTTGCGCAAATCAGAATAGCGGAATTTCGCAGATTGACGAAGATAAAACGGGAGGCATTCATCAGGAAATAGGACTTGATAAGTATGATCCTCCAATCCAGGTTTCTTTTGTAAGAGAAACGAGCTCTGGATTAGACAATCTACTCAAAGATCTCCCTGGCCAAACTCTGGAGGATAACACTTGGAGTCGACTATATGAGGAGATATTGGGTATTCAAATCGACTATGAATGGACAGCAAAGGGTAATCTCTATTATCAAAAATTAGGTGTTGCCTTAGCCTCAGGTAATATTCCGGATGTCGTTAGAGTAAATGCCCAGCAGCTTAGATTGCTTAGCAACGTAGGTTTGATTCAAGATATGACAGAAATTTACGAGCAGTTCGCTACGCCGCTTACGAAACGAATTCTGGGTCTGGAAGGATCCGCTCCATTCGACGCCTCAACGATCGACGGCAAATTAATGGCGATACCCGAAACAGGTTCTTCCATAGAAGGGGCACAGTTTCTGTGGATTCGTACGGATTGGCTTGAAAACCTCGGCATGAAGCCTCCCAAAACAATGAGGGAATTACTGGAAATTTCGAAAGCGTTTACAGAAAAGGATCCAGATCAAAATGGAATGTACGATACTTACGGGCTCGCCGCCACGCAATATTTGTGGGATCCTGTTATGGGTTTAATGGACTTCATGGCAGGTTATCATGCATTTCCGAATCTGTGGCTAAAGGATGAGTCCGGGAAGCTTATATTCGGCGGCATTCAACCTGAAGTGAAGACAGCGCTGCAAGTATTGCAAGACATGTACCGAAATGGTCAAATAGATCGCGAATTCGGTCTGAAGAGCGGCGATAAAGTGAAAGAGGACGTAGCAGCAGGAAAATTAGGTATGCTATATGGCGAACAATGGGGATCATTTCTTGTACAAACAAGCAGAGAAAAAAATCCTGAATCTGAATGGCGATCATTCCCAATTGTTTCCGCGACGGGTAATCCGCCAAAGGTTCCATTGCGATTCAGCACCCATCAGTTTCTAGCCGTCAATAAAGATTATGAACATCCTGAAGCCATTGTGAAAATGATTAATCTGCATTTAGAGAAAAATTGGGGGGAAACCGCCGAATACGAAAAATATTACAGTTCTCCGCTCCCAATCTGGCAGCTCTCTCCCGTAACGCCCTATCCAGCAAAAAAAAATCTGGATGCTTATCGACAATTGAATGAAGCTCGACAGACAGGAGATTATTCAAAGTTAGATTATGAGGCAAAAGCGATTCAAAAAAATATCGAAACGTATTTGGCTGGAGGCCCCGGTAAAGATTCAGGATGGGGATGGGAACGAACGTATGGTCCAACGGGTGCTTTTGCTATCTTGGATAAATACGAAAAAAATGGTCAATTGCTATATGAAAACTTTGTGGGTGCCCCTACGGAAACGATGATCGATAAGGAATCCGTATTGCACGACCTGCAGTTGAACGCCTATATTAATATCATTCTGGGGAGACCAATCAGTGAATTCGATCAATTTGTTACGGAATGGAAAGATCTTGGCGGTGATAAAATTACGGAAGAGGTTAACGATTGGTTCTCTAAAAAAAATTCGTAATCTTGACCATCAACAAGAGGCAACGGAGGCGTTCATTTGTTCAAATTTCCTGTTCTTTCCTTGCGCAACTCGATCTTCGCGCGTTTGGTACTCACTTATCTTGTCGTTGTGCTTCCCATCATCTTGCTGGGGCTCTATCTCTACAATTGGAGTTATACAAACGCCAGTCAAGACATATCCAGGGCTACAGTGAAGCAATTAGACTATTATTTGGATGGTTTAAATCGTGAGGTCGAATGGATGGAACTTCAATTGTTCAATTTAGTCGATGATGGAGAGTTAAAAAAAATTTCCGCGACATGGGTACTGATGGACCCTACTGAGCAAAAGGCTAGTCTAGGGGACCTTCTTCACCGATTGACCATTTTTCAGAACGGCAGCTCCTATATAAAAGATATCTATGTTCACTTTCGTACAATCCGAAAAACAGTTTCGACTTCGAATGCCGTGCAATCTTTCGATGAGATTCGATTTAATACCTTTCGAGAATTCACAAGTCCAAATAAGAATAGATTGATCCTTTGGGAGAACGATCTTCATCTCAGCGCTGCTAAGCAGAGCGGAAAAAAAGGAGAGGAGCCGATACTACTTATCCATATTGATCTGGATAGCGAGAAAATTCGGAAATCGCTCCATCAGATCAATATTTACCCCGATAGCGAGTCTCTACTCATCTCCGAGGAGACCGGCTTTACAATTGGCAGCCAATCGGACATTGACCCAGAGATTCGCGAATTCGTGCAACTAGCCGATGCAAGGCAAAGTAGTGAATTTCAAATGACGATGCACGGGAACAATTATCATTTGAATAAGGTTTATTCCGAGTCTTTAGGAGTATCGGTCGGAACTTATCTGCCAGAAGAAACCGTTAAACGCCCGCTTGGAATGTTTTATAATTGGGCTTTTTTGTTTGCTCTAGTATCGCTGCTTGCGATTATCATCTTCTCATTTTCATCCTACAGATTCATACATCGCCCGATTCTGTATCTGGTGCAAGGATTTAAGCGTATGGAGGGGGGCACTCTTGATACGCCAATCGAATATGAGAGGAAGGATGAATTCGGTTATTTGTATACTCGATTCAACCATATGCAGAATAAACTGCAAAGTTTGATCGAACAGGATTTCAAACAAAAAATGATGATGCAGAAGGCGGAACTAAAACAACTGCAATCCCAAATCAACCCTCACTTCTTATACAATAGTTTTTTTATCCTTAATTCACTAGCTAAAACCGGAGATGTCGACCGTGTCGAATTATTCACCAACATGCTGGGCGAATATTTTCGATTCATTACGCGGAACGGTGAAGATCATGTTCTTCTTTCAGAAGAGACGAAGCATTCACGGATGTATACAGAAATACAAAAGCTTAGATTTTCTAGGCGTATTCAAGTAAGCTTCGATGAATTACCGCAGAATATGGAGCGTATAAGAGTGCCGAGGCTGATTATCCAACCCATAATCGAGAATGCTTATGAACACAGTCTAGAGAAGATGGCAGAGGAAGGGCTTCTGCGCGTATCGTTCGAAAGAAAGGATTCCGAAGCTCTGATCACCATTGAAGATAACGGCAGCAGTCTGACCGATTTCGATATAGAAGAACTAAAAAATAAATTGAATGATACAGCTAATTCGTATGAAATGACAGGAATAATCAATATTCATCGCCGCCTTGTGCTGACTTTCGGAGAGGGCAGCGGATTATTTTTGTCTAGAAGCGAGCTGAATGGGCTGAAAGTTATCATTCGGATAAAGCAGGAGGAGGAGGGAATCGACTATGTATAGGCTATTAATCGTCGACGATGAAGAAATCATAACGGATGGTTTATACGAGGTATTTCACCAGCTACTTCCAGAGTCACTCGATATATGCAAAGCCTATTCGGCCAAAGAAGCTCTTAATTGGTTGGCCCGAACTCGAATCGATATCGTTCTGACCGATATCCGGATGCCGGGCATGAGCGGCCTGGAGTTGTCCGAGGAAATTCAGAAATATTGGCCAAGATGCAAAGTTATTTTTCTCACCGGTTTTAGCGAATTCGATTATGCTTATAAAGCAATTCAAATTCCATTTGCACGTTATATTTTGAAGACGGAAGGCTACGATAAAGTAATTGCCATGGTGCAAGAGGTTATTCAGGAGCTTAACCATGATATCCAAATGAACCAATTGGTCGAGCAATCGCGCATTCAGATGGACACGCTAGAGAGGATGGCGCAAGAAAATTATTTTCGGCATATTCTTCAAAACGCCTTTATCGAAACGGATACGGCTAAAGTTTTGGCTCATGATTTCGAAGAACTGAACATTGGCTTGGATCCGAATGATTCTATAATACTTGTGCTTGGCCGACTCTCGTATTCATCGGAAGCTGGGTTTACGGAACGAAGCAAAATTCTTGCCTCGACCCGTATGATATGGAACACATTTCTTGGAGAGCAAACCAGAAGCATTGGAATCATAGATAAACTCGGTGATATTCTTTGGATTATTCAACCTTTAATCAGTATCGATGAGAATTTTAACCAACATCTTATACGATATTTAGAAGGAACACTTGAACTCGTTCAAGATGCTTGCCAGGCATCGCTGCAATCTACCATCAGTTTTACTGTCAGCGGGACTGAAAGCGCATGGGAAGATATATCAACGCAATATGAACGTCTTCGTCAATTGCAGCAATTAAAGGTAGGTACGGGTTTATCCATGATTTTAATAGACCGTTCCAATGAGACCGGAATTATGAAAGAAGGCCTGAATTTTGCTCAAAAGATTGAAGTAATGGAGGCGCATCTGGAAGGCGGAAAACCTGCGGATTTCTTCACGGAGATGGACATGCTGTCAAACTTATTATTGCAAGTTCAAGGAAACGTACAGAAAGTGACCGAAGGGTATTATTCTATTGCACTTCTTTTACTTGCGCATATTAACCGATTGGGGTTACATGGTCAAATCGGCGATTACGGAAAATTGATGCGCATAGACGATCATCCATCAATGAAAGACGGTTTTATCTATCTTCGAGGAGTCGCGGAAGCCATCTTCCAACATAAAAACAAGGATGAACGAGATCGTGCTTCTCAGGTTATCGAGAAAATCTGCCACTTTATCGAAAATCACTTGGAAGATGATTTATCATTGGTTAGGTTGGCAGAGATCCATTATTTTAATCCGTCATACTTATCCCGTTTCTTCAAACAGGAGTATGGCTCTAATTTATCCGAATATATCGATAAATGCCGTATTAGAAGAGCTAAGGAGCTGCTGAAGGACGCAGATCAGAAGGTAAGGGACGTTGCGAACGCAGTCGGATACGAGGCAGCCCATTCATTCACTCGATTCTTCAAAAAAGCGACAGGAATGACGCCTCAAGAGTATCGCGATAGTTTAATCATAAGCGAGGGTTATTAAACAAAAAGAGCGACAGACTTGGGAATCCAAGTTTGTCGCTCTTTTCTGTAGTTGAATGGAGAGCGTGTTTTGAACTTCTAGAACTTGACAGGTATTGGACGTAGTGTTCGGCAGGTTGTTGACGTTAAATGTAAGCGTTACACTTTTTATATATGTATTGCAACTAAAAATCGGGAGTTGATGGAAGGCATGAATGATGAACTGAAAGTTAGCAGCATTACGCTTACAAAGCCAGTAGGAAAACTTCCACCGAACGGTAATCCGGTTATTGCCCACAAATTCGGCGCCGATCCTTATGCATTGGTGTTCAACGGACGCGTGTACCTTTACAACACGAATGATGTACTCGAGTTTGATTCGGAAGGGAATGTCAAAGACAACACATATGGAACGATTAATACGTTGTCGGTCGTATCTTCTGACGATCTTGTAAATTGGATGGATCATGGTGTTATTAACGTAGCCGGACCAATCGGCGCAGCTAAGTGGGCGACGCAGTCCTGGGCGCCAGCGGCCGCACATAAAGTCATCAAAGGGAAAGACAAGTTTTTCTTGTATTTCGCCAATAATGCAAGCGGCATCGGCGTATTGGCGAGTGACAGCCCAACCGGTCCTTGGGTGGATCCAATAGGCAAACCTCTCATTTCGAGAGAAATGCCAGCAGCGTCAGGCGTCACATGGCTATTCGATCCGGCCGTATTGGTAGATGACGATGGTACGGGATATCTATATTACGGCGGCGGCGTCCCGGAAGGCGAGTATGAGATGCCTAATACCGCGCGCGTTATCCAGCTTGGGGAAGACATGATCAGTATTGTAGGAGAGGCAGCTGCAATACCTGCCCCATTCATGTTCGAGGATGCCGGCATTAATAAATATAACGGTGTCTATTACTTTACTTATTGCTCGAATTTCTACGATGGAGCACGACCGGAAGGGAGTCCTCCTGCTGGTGAGATCGCCTATATGACGAGCAGTAGTCCTATGGGACCCTGGGATTACAAAGGCACGATACTCAAAAATCCGGGTCATTTCTTTGGTGTAGGAGGCAATAACCATCATGCGATGTTCCAGTTCCAAGGGACATGGTATATGGCCTATCATGCACAGACTTTATCCAAAGCGATGGGAGTTCCAAAAGGGTATCGGTCGACGCATCTGAATATCGTTCAGTTCGATGCTGACGGCTCCATACAAGAGATTAATGCCGATATGAGAGGCGTAGCAGGAATTAAAAAACTCGATCCGTATTCGCTGGCGGATGCGGCGACAATTGCATGGAGCGCGGGAATTAATGCGAGCCCCCTTGTCGTGGATGAAGAAGGTCGGGGATCAGCCAAGCAAATAGTCACTGAGATTGGCGATGGAGATTGGATTTCTGTATCTGCCGTTGATTTTGGTAGCGGGGCACAATCCTTTTTGGCATGGGTGTCGAGCGCAGAAGCGGGAAGCACATTAGAGCTCAGACTCGATGGTTTAGACGGATTGGTAATTGGCAAGATGGATATTCCATCAACCGGCGGTTGGAATCAATGGAAAGAATTAAATACCGACGTTCACGACGTTAATGGCGTGCACGATTTGTATTTTATATTTAGAGGCGATCCAGACAAGGAGTTGGTTCGTCTCAATGCTTGGCAGTTCCGTAGGTAGACACCAACACGATCCGCAAACATAGATCATGCCAGACAAAACGCCCCGCAAGGGGCATTTTTATGGAATAAAAACAGTGAATGCGAGGTGTTTTTGATGAGTTGGATGAGATTGAAAAAGACGCTAGCCTTGATGCTTGCTTGCGCTCTTGTCATTTCGTCCGCAATGCTGACTGCGCCTAAGGGGACGAATGCGGCGCCTGTATCTTTAGCTTTCGATTTTGAGGATGTGACTACGCAAGGTTGGTTTAGTCGCGGGGATACTCTGTCGATTTCGGAGGTAGCAGCACATAGCGGAAATCAAGCATTATTATCTGAAGGGAGAACGGCGAATTGGAACGGTCCAGGTTATGACTTAACGGCTGCTCTGTTGCCGGGCATGGATTACCGTTTTGAGGCATATGTGAAGCTCAAGGAGGGCGAAGCCGATGCCAATGTTAGCATGACGGTGGCACGTGATTCAGAAGGCAAGACGTTCTTCGATACTTTGGCATTTCAGTCTCCGGTTAGCGATGATGAATGGACGAAGCTTTCCGCAACCTATTCTTATTCCGGTGAGGCTACAGGACTAACGGTATACTTCGAGCTTCCGACATCACTTGGATCTTTCTATGTTGATGATGTCTCGATTACGGAAGTAGATGTAGCCGGACCCGAGCCGGTCGTTACCGATTTCGAAGACGGTACGACTCAGGGATGGATTGGCCGTGGCGGCAATGAGACACTGACGGCCGTACAAGAGGCTGCTTATTCTGGGGCATACGGTTTGAAGGTCGAGAACCGGCAGCAAGGTTGGAATGGACCTCAACTCGACTTGACATCGTTTATGCAAAGCGGAAACAATTATTCAATTTCGGCATGGGTGAAGCTTCCAACCGGGACGGCGGATGCCCCTGTATCGTTGTTGGTGCAACGATCAACTGGTGGAACTACCTATTATGAAAGAGTAGCGGGTAAAACGGTAAACGATGATGGCTGGGTCAAAGTATCCGGTGAATATAAGCTAGATCATCCCGTGGAATATATCGGCGTTTACTTCGAATCGTTTGATATGCCGACTCTCCCGTTTCTTATCGATGACTTCCGTATCGAGCAGGTTCCCCCACCAGAACCGATCGAAATCGAACAAGACATTCCGAACCTGAAAGATGTGTTCGCGGATCACTTCATCCTGGGCTCATCATTGCTGGTGGAGGAGATCGAAGATCTGGAGGGACCGGATGCTCAACTGCTGAAAAAACATTTTAACAGTCTGACTGCCGGCAACGAACTGAAATGGGATGCAACAGAGCCGGTTGAAGGCCAGTTTGAATTCGCTAGAGCCGACAAGATTTACGATTTCGCCGTGCAAAATGACATTGCTTTCCGCGGGCATACGTTGATCTGGCACTCGCAGACGCCTGAATGGGTGTTCTACGATGAAGAAGGCAATCTAGCTAGCAAAGAATTGTTGTTTGCGCGCATGAAGAGCCATATTGACGAAGTCGTTGGCCGATACAAAGGTCAGATATATGCATGGGACGTCGTGAACGAAGTAATCGAAGTTGGCGATCAGCAGCCGAATGGACTTCGCAACAGTCTCTGGTATCAAATCGCGGGCGAAGAGTTTATAGAGAAAGCGTTCGAGTATGCGCATACTGCGGATCCCGACGCTAAGCTGTATATTAATGACTACAATACGAATATTCCAGATAAAAGACAAGCGTTGTATGACTTGATCAAGCGATTGCAGAACAAAGGTATTCCGGTTCATGGCATCGGCCATCAGACTCATATCGGCATTGAATATCCTGCCGTACAGGAAATTGACCAGACGATCGAGAAGTTCCGGGATCTTGGCATTGAGCAGCAAATTACAGAGCTGGACATGAGCATTTATACGAACGATTCACAATCTTACGAGACGTTTCCTCTCGAGCTTCAGTTGAAGCAGGCTCATCGTTACAAGGAAATTTTTGACGTATTCAAAAAGCACGATGATCAAATTACGGCTGTTATCTTCTGGGGCAAGGATGATTGGAATACCTGGCTTCGTACATTCCCTGTTACCCGCAATAACTGGCCGCTGTTGTTCGATGAGCGACTTCAGGCGAAATACGCATACTGGGCGCTCGTCGATCCAACAAAAGTTCCGGTCGAGATTAATTACGCGACAGCACGCCAAGGAGGTGTGCAGATTGATGCTGTTACAGACGAAGCATGGAACCGTACACCGGCAATACAAGTTTCGAATGCAGGAGAAGTTGCTTTTACGTTCAAGTCGCTATGGGAGAGTGATCGGCTGTATGTAACGGCTGACGTTACTGATTCTTCAGTCAATGCAAGCGATGCGGTTGAAGTATTCGTTGATAGAAACAATGGAAAGACGGATGCCTACGAAGAGGATGATAAGAAATATTCGTTCTCCCGAAGCGGCATGAATGCGCCGGCAGGAACGACATTTGCTTCTTCCGTAACGGATGACGGATATCGCATCGAAGCTTCAATACCGCTGAGCGATGCAGAGATAGGTCAAGAAATCGGTTTTGACGTTAGGATATTGGACGGGGAAGACCAGCCGCCGACAATCAAATCGTGGAACGATACGACTAACCAGCAAGATACGGACACCTCTCAATTTGGCATACTCACGTTAGCAGAGGGGCCTCTCTTCACGCGTTCTGTGGTAGGAACGCCAACGATTGACGGCGAGAAGGATCAAATATGGTCATCCGCTAATGAGATTTCTACGGAAAGATGGGTTATTGGTTCGGATAGAGCAACAGCGAAGGTACGTACGTTATGGGACGATGAAAAATTGTACGTGTTAGCAGAGGTGACGGATCCATTACTTTCTAAGGAGAGCGCTAATGCACACGAGCAAGATTCGGTTGAAATTTTCATTGACCAGAATAATGCCGCATCCGCGTATTTTGAAGAAGACGATGGTCAATATCGGATCAATTTCGATAACGAGAAGACGTTAAATCCAGCTTCGAAGAGCGGGAATTTGGTATCCGCAACGAAGCGTACAGCTAACGGTTATGTCGTAGAAGCAGCGATTCTGCTTGATGGCATAACGCCAACCGTCGGCGGTACGATTGGCTTCGACATTCAGGTTAATGATGATCATAACGGAGATGGGGCAAGGGATAGTGTTGCCATCTGGAACGATCGATCCGGACTTTCTTGGCAAAGTACGACTGGCTATGGTCAATTGACCTTTGTGGAAGCAGAGACTGAACCCGGAGGCGGTCCAGGAGGAGGCGGGAATACACCACCAACTACTCCAAGCGAAGAACCTCCGACCATGTCGGATGTCGATTTCACAGCAGCAATCGCGGAGGCTGAGAAAAGTCAGTTAACGATTGGAGCGAAAGTCGACGATTTCGGCCAGGGAGTGTTAGTTCTATCGGCAAAACAGCTTGGGCAAGCAGTCTCAGCCGGCATTAAGACCATTGTTGTCCGTTCGGGAGCGGCTATACTGGAGTTGCCACTTGCTTTGTTGTTGACTGATGAAGAATCTAAGCCAGTCAAGCTGACGGTTGGTCATGTCGATCCTAAGACGCTGCCGGAGCCAACGCAAGCCATTTTAGGTAACAATCAAGTATTCGATTTTACGTTAATGGTAGGCGGCAAGTCCGTCACGGACTTTGCTAATGGTCATACCGTCAAGGTATTCATCCCATATGAATTGAAGACTGGAGACAAGAAAGGACAAGTCGTTGCTTATTATATTGCGGACGACGGAACGCTTGAGGTTGTCAAAAACTCTCGTTACAAGGCGGGATCCCTGGAATTTAAAGTGAAGCATTTCAGCAAGTATGCGGCAGCAGTCGCGATTACAACGTTTGAAGATCTTAATGAAGCCGAGTGGGCACGTGAAGCCATAGAAGCGATTTCGGCACGGGGAATTGCTAAAGGCATTTCCGAAACAACTTTCGCTCCGAACTTGGCCGTTACAAGGGAACAATTTATTCATCTCTTGGTTGAGACGTTTGGTCTCGAGACAAATAACGCCAATCATGCCTTCTCAGATGGAGCTGACGGTGCTTATTACGAGTTATCGGTGGCTACCGCCGCAAAGCTTGGAATCGTCAAAGGAAAGACGAGTGGTCTCTTTGGAGTAGGTGAGGCAATTAGCCGTCAAGACATGGCCGTTATGCTCATCCGGGCTATTAAAGCAGGCGCTATCGAATTACCGAAGCAGCAAACATCGGTTAAGTTTGCGGACGACTCTCGAATATCGGACTATGCAGAAATGGCTGTGTCCGAGCTACAGCAAGCGAATATCGTAAGCGGTAAGCCCGGAAATTTGTTCGATCCTCGGGGTACGTTTACGCGAGCCGAAGCTGCGAGTATCTTGTACCGGATCCTGGAATGGTTGTAATTTCAAATTAATAAAAATAACTGCGCAAGCGTTGCGCAGTTATTTTTTCATTAATTTGCTATCCGATATGATGAAAAATGAAGTTCCGATTGTTAAGATCTTACAAACCGCGGAATCGTCGGATACGAAGATTTTCAACAGATCTCACCCGCGTTATGCAAAGTCACTTTTAAACAATACTCAACCTATTCTCTAAACAACGGAAGAGTTATTCTAATCTTAGATAGCTTTTGTTAACAAGGTATAACGATACGCTGGTTGGAGGATTTATCGCTATCTCGTATGAAAAAGAGGAGGATTTTGAAGGAATGGTGCAAACACTTCTCGAAAGAGAGAACGATGAGAATCTGGCAGAAGGATTGGAGGATACATAGGTGGGTGACTTTAGTATTGAGGAACGGGCATGGATCACCGGGAGGATATATCATCAAATTGCGGAGTATTTTGCTCATTGGGAAGATTCCTCCTTCCCTCGTGAACAACTGAATGATGTTTATCGAGAATGTTTACATGAAGGACTCGCTGCGCAAAACAGGGATCGGTTCGTTGCAGTAATGCGACGGTGGATCGGGAAACTCCAAAATGGACATTCTTGGTGTTATGATACAACGTTTGATTCAGGGTCCCAAGTTGGCTTTCAATTAGAACGCATGGATGAAGGCTGGATTGTAATCGGTAGCTTGATTGATGAGGTTGATGAGGGCGATGTTATTGAACTAATAGATGGATTTTCTCCCGATGAATGGATGGCACAAGCAAAACCATTTGTAACAGTGCGCCAACCTAAAACACAGGAAACGCAGTGGCAATACATCATGCCAACTTTATGGAATGTCCACGAAGCAATATTAAGAGTTCGAAAGAGGGATGATAAGGTTAGAGAGTTTAAGTACAAACCTTTTCGCTTGGACGCTGATGACCCAAGAAGTAAAAGTCTTAAAGCAAAAAACTACAAAAAGAAGCAAGAACGCACAGAGGGTCGCTGGATAAGGGACGGGGAAGTTGGTTACATTCGTATCCCTAGTTTCCAAGAGGCGCATTACGCTGAAGATGCGCTATCTTACGTCCAACAATTCTCATCAGCCCGTGTCATTATTTTTGATGTACGCTCTAATGGTGGAGGAAACACACCATCATCACTAACAAAAGCCATAATGGATCGTCAATATAGATGGTGGACGGAAACCTCGCCTAACATTGGTCACCTGCGTCGCCGACACTCTGACAGCAGTCAGTTCACATTATTGCCAGACGGAACAGGTGCTCATTGTGTCGGGGATTGGATAGAACCTTCTTATTGTCAATTCGCCGGTAAGATTATCGCCCTTGCAGATCGTTATACGGGGTCTGCAGCGGAAGATTTTCTGATGCCAATCAAGGATACAGGTCGAGGAATCCTGATTGGGGAGACTACTTGGGGTTCGACAGGGCAGCCAGTATTCTTTGATTATAAAGATGTACACGTCGGCATCGGTTCTGTTCGTGCTTTTCTGCCTGATGGTACAAAATTCGAAGGCGTTGGAATTAAACCCGATATTTCGATTTATCGAGATCGTGAGGACTCATACATTGGACGTGATCCTGTCTTGGAGAAAGCGTTGCAAATATTGGAATGTTAATACATACAATCAACTTATTGCTGTTGATTTAGCGGGCAACGCTTGTTAAAACTTTCGAAGAAAGGGCCCTTCGCATTGAAGGGTCTTTATGGGAGGGGCGGGCCTGATAGTGGTTGACGGTTTATGGCTGGGGATGAAGATCAAGAATACATGGATAATCCTAATAATCACTCCGTTTGTTCGCAGCAACACTTTCCGAGAATGTCGTCATGGATAAAATGACTTGATCGAATCTATATGATGGAAAATGGTACAATTATTGAACAGGGATCACACGATGAACTTATGAAGCTTAATGGGAAATATGCTCATATGTTTAATCTGCAGGCTTCTAGGTACCGAGTGGTTGTTGGGGCCGGCTAATCTTTTCACAAGGAGCATTTGCTAATTCATTATGAAAGGCTGCCAATCGGCAGCCTTTTCTTTATGCTTTGAATTAAGATAAATCATTCCTGCAATTCGACAGGTATCCGCCAATCATGCAACAGGTTGTTCTTTCGTCTGGAAATCGTAAAATTAAAGCCCTGGAGCAGAGTCTCTTCTTAATAAATGCGATAATTGCCGCTTAAAGCCAACAGGGTGAAGAAATAAAGGCAATTGTCATAATAGCGGCGAACGCCGATACGAAGCGGTGTATTCCAGAACAGACGGACGAATTGCTCCGATTCTGGACCGTCCGCGGCAAGCGAGGCCATAGCATTCGTTGCAAGGAGACCGATCGGATGCAAAGCTGGTTCGTCGAACGGCTGTCCGGCGATCATGTAACGGCGGTAATCGGATACATCGATATCACGGAAGAAGCTCTGCAGCCGGTTCGATTGTCCCACCTGCCAAGGGTCGGAGCGGAACCATTCCCAGTCCAGACCAATATTGGCGGCAACCCGATATGCATCGCTAAAAAAATGTCTGAAGTCTCCGTGAGGCTGCGGCTCAGTTGGCGTACCATCATAATTCGCGTATTCAGGCGACAGACCTGTGACCGGATGACAAGCGGTATGAAGGTAAGCCCGGCTTGCCGCAGCTGCTTCCCGCCAGAAAGGTCTGTCCCGCTCATCAGCCTGCAGCGCAAATAATTCGTAGAAATGAGGCAAATGGTAGGATGGATCGCTAAATGGAGATTCCGGAATAAATTTGATCAATTTCGTCTCAGGGTCCCACATCGAATCGCCGTCATCTTCCTCGCCCTTGTGTACGCAAGCACGAAGGATCGTTTTTGCTTGTTCGGAATAGTCGTACGGAGTAGGACCATCGCCCCAACGGTTTGAAGCAAAAAACAACACCATGGCGTAAAACTCTTCTCCGTCAGGCGCTGGACCTTGGGATATGCGAGTGCCGTCAGGTTTGCAGTGCCAAGCAAAGTAGTCTTTGTAGCGACCTTCCTTATGCTGCATAAACGTTTTTGAAAACGTCCATAGCCGATCGAAGATGTCCTTCTTGTCCATCTGAACCGCCATCATCATGCCGTAGGACATGCCTTCAGTACGTACATCCGAATTTCCCGTATCGAGCATATAGCCCATATTATCGCCCATTGGGTAGTAGATACGCACATCGGGTGCTCCATCGAATAGTTCGGACCAAGACTTATCCAACTTTTCTATAATCGATTTTTCTGAATATCCGAGTTCCTTAAACAGGTTGCGGTATTCACCTGAATAATAGGCTCCTTGCGTGAGTGCCGTCATCTAAATAAACCTCCATCTCTTATTTGTTTCATCATAGCATGAAAGCCATTTCATAAATTTCAGCATTTGTTTTGAAAAGTATATGATTTTGAATTTGGTCTGGGAGGGTGAAGACGATGTATACCGTCATTATTGTTGATGACGAAAAATTTGTGCGCAAAGGCCTGATAAAGATGCTGGATTGGGAAAGCAGTGGTTTTCAAGTCATTGACGAGGCCGAAGATGGCGAGGACGCCTTAATCCTATTGCGAGAAAAAAAGCCCGATTTGGTGCTTACGGATATCCGGATGCCTGTACTGGACGGGCTCGAACTTATTCATGCCGCATTTGAAGAGAAGATGGAAACGGAATTTATCATTATTAGCGGATACAACGATTTCAGGTACGCTAGGCAAGCAATGCGATACGGAGTGCTGGATTATGTCTTGAAACCTGTTGATCAAGCTGAAATTAAGCAAGCGCTTGAAAAAATTTTCGTACTAGGCAGGTGGAGAAGAAACAACCGAAAGAACACGGCCTATTGATCACTATAAAAAGCTATATCGAAGAGCATTTCCGCGAGCCAATTAATCTGAAGAGCACAGCCTCCCACTTCTATTTGAACTCGGCTTATCTCGGCCAACTGTTCAAGCGAAGGTACGGTATTTATTTCAATGAGTACTTAACGAAGCTCCGAATGGACGAAGCAAAGAAACTGCTGAGGGAGTCGAATTTACGTATTTATGAGATCGCGAAGCAGGTTGGCTTTAATCAAGCTGCTTATTTCGTCACACAATTCGAGAAACGAGAGCAAATGTCACCGTCGGTATACCGCAATCAAGTGAATGATCAGGAGTAGCCGTGAGAGGATGGAGCCTATGTTGAGCTTGATGAACGATATGCGGTTGCGCAACAAAATGTTTTTTGTTTATTTTGTAAGTGTATTTGCCCCACTTTTGTTGACTAACGTTATCTTTTACCAGGTGATCACGAACAATGTAAAGACGCAAAGGCTGGATGACATCGAGCGTGCAGTTGAGCAGATCCGGAACGATTTCCGGTCACAAATAGATGAAGCAGTGGGATTATCCGCTTTCTATTACGCAGACTACAATACGAATGAAATCCTTGAGCGGGATTTCGCTAATCCCGAATCCTATATCGAGGCTTACGATTCATACCTAAGGCGTACGCTCGGAAATTACAGTCCGGGCTTCTTGTCGCTCCAGAGCGTCACCATTTATGCGGATAATCTCTCATTGCTTCATTCAGGCAATATCGGCTATTTATCGGACGATATCCGTAGCACGAGCTGGTATAAAGCAGCTGTAAGCAGTAAGCGTTCACAGCCCGTGTTTACCCGGATAGAAAGCATGGACGGCGATTTCGCAACTTTCTCACTGATTCGAAAGCTCAATTATTTCTCGGATCAGATGCAGAAGGAGAAATTGCTCCGGATTGACTTCAAAACAATTGATTTGGAATCAATCTTCGCCAATTTGAATATGGAAGGCGACATGTATCTGCTTAATCCTGAGGGCGAAATCGAGTACACGACGAATACGAATGTTAATTGGATTGAACATAGGAAGACAAGGTTTTCGTCATTATCGTCGAAAGATTCGATTGAATTCGTGAAAGAGTATCGGGGAATCAGCTATTTGGATGGTTGGCGGATCGTAGGTACGATAAATGAAGACGAGGTCGTGCAGGAAGTACAGAAATCGCGTAGTTTTATCTGGTGGTCCGCTTGCATGATGATGGTCGTCCCCACAGCCTTCATTCTCTTGATGACGAAGTCGATTAATCAGCGAATTGTACAGATTCTGAAACATATGAAAAAAGTAAAAAGCCAAAATTTTGAAATGATAGGTCAACCGGAGTCAAAAGATGAAATTGGGCAACTGACACTAGAGTTCAACCAGATGATATTACAGGTGAAGTCCTTAATCCAGGATGTGTACTTGGCAGATATTCGAACAAAGTCCATGGAGCTTGAGCGCCGCAAAGCACAATTAAATGCACTTCAAAGTCAAATCAACCCGCATTTCCTGTTTAATGCCCTGGAAACGATCCGGATGCGCAGCATGCTCAAAAATGAAGAAGAGACGGCAGCGATCATCCACAGCATGGCCAAGGTCTTCCGAAGCTCGCTAACCTGGAATCGCGATCGGGTTAGCGTCAATGAAGAACTAGGATTTATACAATGCTTTCTCGATATTCAGAAGTATCGATTCGAAGAAAAGCTGAACTTCTCACTCGACATCGCTGCGGAGACCCGATCGGTTGAAGTTCCGAAAATGGTGTTTCTGCCGTTTGTCGAAAATGCCTGCATACATGGGATTGAACCACTCAAACGTGGCGGCAAGATCGATATTCGGATTAATGCTGACGAAAGCGAAATTGTGTTTACCATCCGGGATAACGGAGTCGGCATGGAGCAGGAGAAGGTTGCTTCCTGGTATCGCTTCTTAGAGCTGGAAGAAGTGATGGGCGAACGAATAGGCGTTCAGAACGTTATCTACCGTGCGAAGATGATCTATGGCGACAAGTTCCGATTTAAAGCAGCGAGCGAATTGGGTAAAGGAACTTTAGTCGAAATACGATTACCGCGTGATTCGACTCAAAACTATAATTTGTGAAATAAGACGCTACTCATACGCGGGTCATCAAAAAATGTAATCGCTTTTATAATGAAGATGCAACAAATTATAGTTATCGAAAGGGGAAGAAAAACAGTGAAGAAAAAGAAAATAATGTTGCTTACAGCTGTAGCCGCCCTAATGCTCTCCGTTGTAACCGCGTGTTCTGGTAACAATAATAACGAACCAGCCGCGACAAACGGCGGAAGCGGAGGAGAGGGAAAGACGCAAGAGAAGGCCACCTTCACGATCTATAATGGCGTGGCCGGAACCAAGGACGTTAATACAAACGAAACAACAATCGGGAAAATGCTCGAAGACCAAACCGGCGTCAATTTTAAATTGGAGTTTCTCGTTGGCGATTTGAACACAAAAATCGGTACGATGATTGCTTCGGGCGAATATCCGGATGTCCTAATTCCGGACGCGGCAATGGAGGAAGTGTTGAATGCAGGAGCCTTCATCCCGCTCGACGATCTTATTGAACAACACGGTCCGAATATTAAGCGTGTATACGGTCAGTACTTGGACCAAATGAGATCCAAGGACGGCAAGCTTTATATTCTGCCAATCGCTGTACAAGTTGGAGAGTTCGTACCGGATCCCGAGCCAGGCGCAGCATTCTGGGTGCAGCGCCGAGTGCTGGAAGAGGCTGGTTACCCGGAAATCAAAACGCTCGATCAATATATCGAGTTAATTACGAATTACAGGGACAAGCACAAGGATGAGAAATTGACGGGCATGGTATCGTTGTCGCATGACTGGCGTTTCTTTGCAACCTCCAATCCGCCGATGCACCTGATGGGTTACCCGAACGATGGTAACGTAATGGTAGATCCAAACACGCTGGAAGCGAAGACATACGCTGGTTCCGATGCCTCCAAGAAGTGGCTGAAGGCGCTAAGCGATTTAAATGCTAATGGCATGTTCGATAAAGCTTCGTTCGTAGATAACTATGATCAATATATTGCAAAACTGACTTCGCACAATGTTCTCGGTTTCTTCGATTACAGATGGCAAGTGCAAAGCGGGCTGAATGTACTTAAGGATGCGGCGCGTAAAGATCCTTCGCTCGACGGTTACAACTATTTCCCTCTGCCCGTAACGTTTGATGAGAATACGCCTGACGCGTATATAGATCCGCAAGGCGGACTTGTTACGAACCGGGGAATCGGCATCACGGTGAGCGCAAAGGATCCGGAACGTATTATTCAATACTTTGACAACATGCTGAAGGAAGAAAACCAAATTCTAACTTCGTGGGGCATTAAAGGCGAGACGTACGAAGTGGATGAGAATGGCCGATATTATCGAACACAGGAACAAATCGAAAAGATCGACGAAGCCTTTAACGAAAAGTTCGGCTTTAAGCAATATGGTTGGAACTGGCCGAGCTACACGGGTAACTCGACTCTCTCGGATGGCAACGCCAAAGGCGTTGGCGTTCAGCCGGAAGTATTCCAAACGAGCTTGACGGATAAGGATAAACAAATCTTGGAGAAATACGACGTTCAAACATATAGCCAGATGTTCGCCAAGCCTGTATTCCGCGCTTGGTACCCGGCCTGGGGCTTCGCCAAGGAACAGAATTCCCCTGAGCTGATGTGGGAAACGAAAAAAGACGAGTTGACGAAGAAATACTTCCCGAAACTGGTTCTGTCTGCTCCCGACAAGTTCGAATCGGTCTGGGAAGATTACATGAAAGAATTAAGCAAGCTGGATACGGTCGGATATGAGAAATGGACGACGGATCAAGTGAAGCTGAAAGTCGAAGCAACTAAATAATCGATCTTGGAGAAAGGCCGGACACTGCGAATGGACAGACACTCCGGCCTTTCCTCTATTCCCTTCACACCACTGGATACCGGAAGGAGAGAATCGTTTGAAAACCAATATTGTAGAGACAACGTCCCGGGCATCAGAGAGCAATAAAGCGAAGGGGATCCGTCTATTTATTCAGAAGCTGGTCAGGCAACGAGCATTGGTTATCATGTCTGTTCCTTTTTTAATCTGGCTCTTCATATTCAAATACGTTCCGATCTGGGGTTGGACGATTGCTTTTCAAGACTATAAGCCTGCTCTTGGGTTCTGGGAGCAAACCTGGATCGGTTTGGATCATTTCCAGTTTTTATTTGGAGACGAACGTTTCATCCGTGTACTGCGTAATACGCTCGCGATGAGCTCCATTAATTTAATTTTTGGCTTTGTTACGGCAATTGGACTCGCACTATTGTTGAATGAAATCCGCCGGGTAGCGTTTAAGCGAGTCGTGCAGACGGTAAGTTATTTGCCGCACTTTATTTCATGGGTCGTAGCGGCCAGTATCATTCAGACAACGCTGGCACCTGACGGCATTATTAATCAACTATTGAAATGGCTAGGTACCGTCAAAGAAGGAAATGAAATCTTATTTTTAGGTATACCAGAATATTTCTGGACGATCTTCGGGGCTAGCTCCATCTGGAAGGATATCGGTTGGAATACAATTGTGTATCTGGCAGCTATGACAACGATCGACCCCGCGCAATACGAAGCGGCGGAGATCGATGGCGCGAACCGATTTAAACGAATGATGTACATTACGCTTCCGGGAATCAAATCGGTTATCATCGTGTTATTAATTATGAATATCGGCTATTTGCTGGAATCGGGATTTGAGCCGCAATATTTGCTTGGCAACGGTTTGAATGTGGACTATTCCGAGAACATTGATATATTCGTCTTGAAGTATGGTATCGCACAGAGTAACTTCTCGCTCTCAATTGCCGCGGGAATGTTCAAGACGGTAGTCAGTTTCATCCTGTTGTTTGCGGCAAATACGCTTGCGAAACGCATGGGTGAATCCAGACTATTCTAGAATGGAGGGCATGAGAATATGGCCGCAAGCAGCGTGAAGGCAAAAAAGTCGACTAGAATCAAGCAGTCTACGGGGGATCGCATTTTCGATATTTGCAACTATGTATTTATGATCTTATTGATGATCGTTACACTTTATCCATTTCTCAATGTACTGGCGGTGTCGCTAAATAGCGCGCAGGATTCGATCAAGGGCGGGATTTATCTGCTTCCGCGGGTATGGACTCTTGAAAACTACAATTATATTTTTAAGGAAGCGACAATTTTCCATGCTACTTATATCTCCGTGCTGCGTACGATCATCGGTACGGTGACGACGGTGTTCTGCTCAGCCATGGTTGCATATACAATCAGCAGACAGGACTACGTGCTTCGCAATTTCATCACGGTTGCCTTTATCTTAACGATGTATTTCAACGGAGGATTAATTCCTAATTACTTGCTTATTCGGGATCTGGATCTGATCGGAAGCTTCTGGGTGTACATTTGGCCAGGTCTCATTGGGGTGTTTAATCTCATCATTATTCGATCCTTTATCGAAGGATTGCCCGACAGCATTCTGGAATCCAGCAAAATCGATGGTGCGGGAGAATATCGTACGTTTTTCAATATCGTTTTGCCGCTTACTGCGCCTGTATTGGCGACTGTCGCTCTATTTTCGGGGGTGTACCAATGGAACTCCTGGTTTGATGTGTTTCTTTACAACTCCTCACATATTGACCTCAGTACATTACAGTATGAGTTGCAGAAAATATTGCAAAACTCCAATGCCAGTTCAGGTACGTCAAGCCTGGACGGCATGATTAACGGCGCGAGCGGGGCTCAGCAAAATACGGTTACGCCGCTATCCGTTCGAGCTACAATGACAATCGTAGCTTCTGTACCAATTATCATGGTGTATCCATTCCTGCAGAAGTACTTTGTTAAGGGTATGATGGTTGGAGGAGTTAAGGGTTAACAAAACAAGGCGCAAGACTTAGATCATAAGTCCTGCGCCTTTTCTATTGCATTATGCCGTTTCAGAAACGTGTTTTCTGTATTCATTCGCGCTTGATCCCGTATATTCTTTGAATTTCTTATAAAACCAATCGATCTCCGTATAGCCGATTTCATTGGCGATTTCATATACTCTCATATCCGTTTTTTCTAATAATATCTTGGCCTTTTCCATACGTTGCTGAAGCAAATAGTCATTAAAGGTCATGTTTTCTTGGGTTTTAAATTTTTGCCCCAGATAGGAACTGTTGAAATGCATTAAATCCGAAATCTTCTTCAAAGTCACATTCTCATGCAGTTGCTGCTGAACGTAACCTTTGACTAGGTCGATAATGGATTCCGAAGATTGAATAGGTTCTTTCAAAGGGGTATCGAAAGGATGAGAATTGGCCTCCGGCTTGGCGTTCTCCAAGCTGTCTAGTTCCAACTTAACCGCTTTCAAACTTTCTGCAAGTTCGCTTGTTTGTATGGGGGCAGCCAAGTAATCACGTACTTGATAAGTTATAGCTTTTCTTGCTAAACGAAAATCATCGTCTCCTCCAAGGAGAATGATGGGGACTTTGCTTTTTTTCCGTATCCGCTGACAGAGAAGAATGCTTCCAGACTGAAAGCCTCTCATGTTAATGAGTACAAGCGAGTATTGGTTTCGACGAATGATTGGCGTGACTTTAGCGTACTCATCGATCGATGCAGAGATTGAAAAACCATGTTGCTTCCAATCAATCATGTTTTTGATTTGAGTTCTAGAGTGACTGTTCTGATCAACAAGCAACACGGAATACATGGTTGAGGCCCCCCGCTTTTCGAAAGTAATCTTTATTGAGTACGCTTTAATTATGCGGAATCAAGCACGTTATGAACAAGGTGCATCTTTTTATTCTTACAACATCTCTTTACCTAAATGCGAGCGTTTACAATAGTTTTGCATTTGTAGTTAACATCTATTATTTAACGGGTCATTATACAAAAAACGACAGGTACTTTTTGGGATACTTAACCGCTACAATGATTGCAAGTCATGAAGAGAATGGGGGAAGCCAAATGTCTGTCGTGGGGGATAAAACACTCCGAACAAGCGGCGAGGCGATCCTGAAGGCAGCAGGCATCAAGAGAATCTTTGGCAGAGGTAATGCTTCCGTCAACGCCCTTTCTGATATTCATTTAACCATTGAAACTGGGGCGATCACGGCGCTTAAGGGACGATCTGGCTCAGGTAAGACGACATTGTTGAATATTCTCAGTGCCCTTGATGAGCCGACGGAAGGCCAGGTTTTTTTTCGCAATAGGGAAATTACGGGGATGTCCGGCAAAGAGCGAAATGCACTAAGGCGTAAGGAGATTGGTTTGGTGTTCCAGTCTTTTGGGCTTGTGCCGTTAATGTCGGCCTATGAAAACGTGGAGTTTGGTCTTCGTATAGCTGGCAGTCCCGTAATGGGGAATCGTGAAGCGGCAGAGAGCGCTCTTGAGTGTGTCGGTATGAAAGAGCGGATGAGACACCGTCCGTCTGAGTTGTCCGGCGGTGAACAGCAACGCGTTGCTATTGCTCGCGCGATCGCACATGAGCCTGTGCTGCTCATCGCAGACGAGCCAACCGCTGAACTCGATAGCAGGATGGGATTGCAAGTCATGCGCGTATTCAGAGATCTAGTAAAGAGAACTGGAATGACGATCGTTATGACGACCCATGATCCTGGAATTATGGAACTGGTTGATCACGTTTTTGAATTGGAGGATGGAAAAATTGTTTCGCAGACGACCAACAGATAAACGTCAGACGAGTCGGCATTGCCGCTTCAAGGTCTCGGCCGCCATGTTATCCGTAATGATAATGTTATCGGGATGCTCGCTTCTCCCTATTGAAGAGGATTCACTACAGCCACCGCTTGTAGAGCCTAATGAAGAACAGTTGAATTTAGTGGAAGCATCGAAGGGAACAATTCAGACTACACTTCGTGGTACGGCAAATTTTGTTTCATCCAAAACGGAGACGCTTTCATTCAAAGGGCTTGGCGGTCGAATCAAGTCAGTGAACGTGGCTCTCGGTCAGAAAGTAGTGGCCGGGGATTTAATTGCGGAAATGGATACTGGCGATCTTGATTTGCAAACTCGCTTGCAGAGACTGAATGTAGAACGCGCCGAACTGTTTTATAAACAAGCGCTATCAGCCGGGGCAAATGAGATTGATCTTCGTCTTCGGGAAATCGACTTGGAGAAGGAACGACTTTCCTTGAAATCGATGGAGGAGCGTCTCGCTCAATCACGGTTATACGCTCCATTTGCAGGTATTGTTATTTTTGCGGAACAACTTAAGACGGACGATTTCGTAAATGCATTCCAGTCCATCATAACAATCGCGGATCCGGAAAGTTTGCAGCTCACCTATGCAGCTACGGAAACTAAAGAACTTCAGGCATTGGAAGTCGGGATGCCTGCCAATTTGAAATATAAAGGCGTGGAGTATACGGGCAAAGTACTGCAGACTCCATCCAGCGTCCCCCCTGGCAGCGATCCGGCAAAGTCTGAACGCAATGCGATGACTATTATTATTGGAATAGATGATGTGCCGGGAGATGTTCAAGTAGGCCATAGCGCTGAGATAACGATTCCGCTTCAGCAACGCGAGAATATCATCATACTTCCGCGCTCGGCCATTCGCACTTATATGGGACGCAACTACGTGCAAGTAGTAGATGGCGAGCGGCGTAAAGAAGTGGATATTGAGATTGGTTTGACGACATCAACCGAGGTTGAGATTGTAAAGGGAATTGAAGAAGGGCAGCAGGTCATTCTGAATAACTGACATTAACAATGTCCAGAGCGACCGGGCTCAAGGATGGGGTGAAAACATGGCCATATGGACGATGATTCTACGAAAGATGGCAAAAAACAAATGGCTGCAGCTAAACCTATGGTTTGGTCTAACCTTATGCGTAGCTCTGTTCAGTTCTATGCCTCTGTATTCGGAAGCAATCTTGCAGCGGACGTTGGTTAAAGAATTGCAGTCGATACAGTATCGTGAGGCCGTATATCCAGGTTACGTAAGAATTAGCACATCAGTCTCAGCTGTCGAAATGGACGATCAAACGAAGAAAAAAATTTCGCAAGCTGATCGTTTTGTCCAATTAATTCCGGAGCGGATAGGACTGGATGCATTATCGTTTTACCAGCAGCGTTCAACGTTGAAGTTGAAGGTATATGGAGCGGACGCTTCGGAGCAAGAGATCAAATCACAAAGAACAACGGGAAGTTTTCAGTCGCTGTCGAGCTTGGATAAGCGTGTTCGTATAATCGATGGTCGAATGCCGGCAGATCGTACGGATGGCGTCTTCGAAGCCTTGGTTACCCAGAAGTTCTTACTAGGGGCGAAACGAGATCTTGGAGAGGAACTGATAGCCCAGTCGCCAGAGAATGAACAGACTCGCTTCCAAGTCATTCCTGTGGGAATCATTCAAACAGACCCAAGCGCCGATCCCTATTTGCCTTACATGACAGAAGAATACACAGACGGTTTTATTATTCCTTACGAGCAGTTCGAACGCGAATTTACGCAAGGAGGCAAGCTCTCGGTCGCAAATTTGGAGTGGCGTTACGCTCTCAAATACGACAGCTTGTCTGTTGATAATATGGATCAATTTGTTTCCACAGACCGGGATATACGGCGTTATTTCAAAGGACGTCTAGGTGTCTCGGAGATAAATATCCCTGCTACCGAGACCATCGTTTCCTATAGTGGCATACAATCCAAGCTTGATCTTATGATGCTATCGCTTTATTCGCCAGTTGTGCTTATGTTGGTCTTTTATCTATACATGGCAGCGAACCTCATTATCGAAAAGCAAAAGACGGAAATATCCGTGCTTCGGAGTCGCGGAGCCAGCCGCCTGCAGATTATGGCAGCCTATACGACGGAAAGCCTTATACTTGGCATTTGTGCTTTGGCGGCGGGGCCATTTCTTGGCGTCACGTTCACCAAGGTATTGGGAGCTTCAAGCGGCTTTCTGGAATTCGTGCAAAGGTCGGTGCTAGAAGTCAGCCTCGGCAGCGGGGCTTATAAGATCGCTGCAGCAGCGGTTGGAGGTGCCATACTGCTGATTCTAATCCCAGCTTTCTTAGCGACGCGTACCAGCATCGTGGGACATAAACAACAGTCGGCACGATTGAATAAAATGTCCTTCTGGCACAAAACAGGTCTCGACGTCCTGCTTATTAGCTTAGCACTCTATTTATTATATAACTTTAACAAGCGTCGGGAAGATTTGCAGCGATTAGCGCTGGACTCCGATTCTCTGCAGGTTGATCCTCTCCTGTTTTTAATGCCGGCGGTTTTTGCGTTAGGAAGCGGGTTACTAGTCCTTCGTATATATCCTTATTTGGTTCAACTCCTATTCTGGGCGGGACGCAGGTGGTGGCCGCCGGCGTTATACCACTCTCTGGTTCAAATAAGTCGCTCGTCTGGTCAATATTTAACGATCAAAGTGTTCCTTATAATGACCGTCGCTACCGGATTGTTCAGCGCGAATGCCGCCAGAACGATTAATGAGAATATGGAGAGTAAGATTCAATATGCCATAGGAGCCGATATGGCTTTGATGACTCGATGGGCAAGCAACAAGTTGCCATCATCAAGTTTATCCGCAACAAATGAGCTATCAGAAAATGAATTTGCGGATATGAAACGGATTCAATACATTGAGCCGCCATTTGAGCCTTTACAAGAACTCGAGGGTGTTGCATCGCATGCAAAGGTGTTCAGAAAAGAAGGGGCACAATTTGTTAATGGCAAGGAAGGAACGACTGGAAAAACGACTTTAATGGGTATTAATACAAAGGATTTTGGCGAGACGGCATGGATGAAAGATGGGTTGCTTAACTATCACATGAACAGTTATTTGAACCTGCTTGCGTCAAATCCAAATGCAGTATTAATCTCACGATCAATTGCCGACGCTGCCAAAGTCAAGCCTGGAGATCCTATCCGAATCAATTGGGAAGGACATGATCAAGTCCAGTTCACGGTTTATGGCATTATCGACTATTGGCCTACATGGAATCCGCTGCCAAGCGGTAAATCGGAAGGGAATGATGGGATCGAGAAACCTCATCTCATTGTGGGTCATTTGAGTACAATCCAGAACCGAATAGCGCTTGAACCCTATGAAATATGGTTGAATTTGAATGAAAACGCGACCAGTCAACAAATTTATGAGCAGTTGGCCGAACAAAAAATCTCAATCGTCAGTTTCAAGGATTCAAGACAGCAACTAATTGATTCGAAAAACGATCCGTTTCGGCTAGCAATCAATGGCGTGATGACGCTTGGATTCGCCATTTCGATGCTTATCAGTTTTTTTGGATTCCTTCTATTCTGGATACTGACTTTTGCAGGGAGAACCCTCCAATATGGAGTGTTGCGGGCGATGGGTATTCCGTTCTTGCAAATTATCGGCATGTTGGTTAGCGAACAAGCGTTAACATCAGGAGCGGCAGTTATAATCGGCGTTCTAATTGGAAACTTAACTAGCGATTTGTACGTTCCTTTATTCGAAATGTCGTTCGTAACGAAAGAGCAGGTACCGCCGTTCGAGATCGTACGTCAACTCAGCGACTATTTGCAATTGTATTCAATAGTTGGAGCGACCTTGTTTGTTGGGCTCTTCATCCTCGGGTATCGGCTGGCACGGACTCGGGTCGCCCAAGCGCTTAAGCTAGGAGAGGAGTAAACGATGATTCATTGTGACGGACTAGTCAAAATTTATAAGACCGCTGATCTCGAGGTTGTCGCGCTGCAAGGGCTTGATCTGAAGGTCGAGGCTGGAGAATTAATGGCGATCATCGGAAACTCCGGCAGTGGCAAGTCGACGTTGTTAAACATGCTCGGGGGGCTCGACAAGCCCTCCGCCGGAAAGCTCTTTGTTGATAATAAGGATCTATTGACTTTCAGAGAAAAAGATTTAGTTAAATACAAAAGGGAGAGCGTCGGGTTTGTCTGGCAAAATAATGCGCGTAACCTAATCCCTTATTTAACCGCGCTGGAAAATGTAGAGCTTCCGATTCTGCTGCGCGGTAAGCGTCGTCGGGAACGGGCGTTTGAGCTGCTAGAGGCGGTAGGTCTCGGTCATAGGATGAAAAATCGGCTAAGCGAACTTTCAGGAGGTGAGCAGCAACGCGTAGCTATTGCCATTGCGCTTGCTAACGAACCTCCCCTTCTGCTTGCGGATGAGCCGACTGGATCACTTGATACGAGAACGTCTAATCAAGTCTTGGATCTGTTTCGAAACCTGAATAGGACGATAGGCATCACGATCGTTATCGTTACTCATGATCCGGAACTTGCTCGAAAAGTAGATCGGGTCGTTCAGATCCGGGATGGTAAAACATCGGCAGAGATGATAAGAAGAGTTTCATATGCGGAAGAGATTGCGTTACTTGATTCTGAGGAAGAGAAGATTGAAGCAGAGAGCCATATTGAATATGCCGTTGTTGATAAGGCTGGACGCCTGCAAATTCCCGCTGGATATCTCGGTGTTGAAGGCTTCAAAGACAGCAGCAAAGTACGGGTGGAGATGGAAGACGGCCGGATTATTCTCTATCCTCCACATGACCGAAAGACAGGGTAACGTGTTTCCGTTGCCCATGAAAATTAGCAACTTGTCGTCAACGGCGGCAGAATCAAAAAAGAGCGGCGCTTCGAGACGGTTCCCCGTCAGCGAAATGCCGCTGTTTCTTATGCTGTAATGGAGAAAATTTTTCTGTACTCGTTGGCGCTTAATCCGGTATGCAACTTAAATTTTTTATAAAACCAGTCCATCTCCGAATATCCGATTTCACATGCAATTTCGTATACTTTCATATCCGTGTGCTCTAGCAAGTATTTGGCTTTCTCCATCCGCTGTTGTAACAAATACTCATTGAATGTCATATTCACATGTTCTTTAAACAATTGACCCAAATACGAGCTATTGAAATGCATAATCGATGAAATCTCTTTTAAGGTAATATTGCGATACTTCGTATATTCCAGGTATTCTTTGACTTTCTCTATGACTTTGTTCGGGGAAGTGGGTAGTTTGCTGGAATGGTTTAGATTGGTCAACCTAGTCGTTGTCGGAAGATTTATTCCAATTTTTTCTTTAGCTGACTGCAAGCTTGCCGTTAATTGATGGGAGAATACCGGTTCAGGCAAATAATCATGGACTTGATAATACATCGCTTTTTTCGCTAACCGGAAATCTTGGCTTCCGCCGATGAGAATAATCGGTGCGTTAAGTTTTTCCCGAATCATCCCACACAAATCTATTCCCTCGGCATCAGCACCTTGGATACTGATTAATACAATCAAATAGTGATGGTTAGAAATTAATGGAATGATGTCATCATGCGAATTGGAAACATGTTCTAATGTGAGATTTAGACTGTTCCAATTCAACATGCTCTGAACTCTGATTCTTGAATGATGATTCGGATCAATCAGTAATACCTTATGCATGATATACCCCCCCATTGCACTTGCGTTAATACTGAACCCACAACAAACCAATAGATTACGCTTTCATTATCTGTATCAACGACGACGATAACAACATGCTATTATTTGCTTTGTTCACCTTCGTTTACCTCTTGGTGTACAACTGATAAAACGCTTTCAGACCGCCCAATTATATCTATAATTTAGCGGGTTGAACACCTCGCATTCGACAGGTTGTTGCAACCAAATGTAAGCGCTAAACTTCAGATGTGTTCACAAATTTTAAGGGGGATTACGAATGCGGATTCGCAAAATGATGGTGCTGCTCTTCGCGTTAGTTCTTGTACTCGCGGCCTGCAGCGGCAATTCGAACAACGGTGCCAACAACGGTGCCAACAACGGTGCCAACAATGGTACCAACAATGCTGGACCGACGAACGAGGGTACCGGAGAAGAAGAAACGGGAACTCCGGAGATGGATTTTGATTTGGGCGGCAAGACGATCAAGGTAACATCTTGGTTTAATATGCTGGACCGGGAATCCGAAAATCCGGACGATATCGCGCGCATCGAAAACCTGGAAGCTCTTGAAGCCAAGCATAACTTCAAATTGGAAGTCGTCGTCCTCGATTACATGGAATACCACGATAAAATAACGGCGTCGCTTCTTGCCGGTGAGCCGCTTGGCGATATCGTCAGAATGGGTAAGACCGTTTCGGTTCCTACGCTAGTGAAACAAGATCTATTCTGGCCAATTGACGAATACACGAAAAATGAAAAAGTGTTTAATCAACTCACGACAAACAATAACTACACGTACAACGGCAGAGGCTACGGATTCGATGCCAGTCAAGAAAATCTGATTACCGGCATCTTTTATAACAAAACGCTATTGAATCAGCTCGGTCTCAAGCCTCTTCAAGACTATGTCAACGAAGACAACTGGAACTGGGACACATTTATTCAAGTTGCCAAGGAAGCCAACAAAGACACGAACAATGATGGAAAGTTGGATACTTGGGGATTGGCTAACGATTGGCTGCTCGATCCGGCGCTCTACTCCAACGAAACAGGTCTCACAAAAGATAACAAGCAGAATCTCGACGATCCAAAGACGCTTGAAGCGCTCAATTTCGTATCCCGAATTGGCGTAGAGCAAATTAATCGACCGTTTGTTGAAGGGCAAAATCCCGGCTTGTATTTCCGCGAAGGCAATACATTGATGTATTCCGGTGCTATGTGGGAGATTTGGGGACTTAAGACGGATATGGCTGACTACGAGATCGGATTCGTCCCATTCCCGAAAGGACCAAGCGCAACGGCTTATCACTCCGGCGAAGGACTGTTCCAAGCTTTAACGATTCCGAAAGCCGTTGAGAATCCGGAGCAGCTGATGTACATCTGGGAAAAAATTCACGATATCGATTCCATGTTCGATTATCCTTCGCAATCCATGTTGGAGTCTAACTTTACAAGCGAAGATGACATCGAAAACGCAAAGAAGGTTCAGGAAGGCATGCTTGTATTAGATCACTCGACATTTGTTCCGGCAGGTATGGACATTTACGCCTTTAATGGGGAACTCATGACCGGTGTTTCGGTATCCACGATCGTTGAGAAGTACAAAGGTCCGTTCCAAGCGGCGATTGACCAGGTATACGGTCAATAATAAAAGATCGATTGTCGAACTGTCCCCATTTAGAACGTTCTAGGTGGGGACAGTTGTTGAATTTTATTCGCAGCTTTAGGAGGGGAGAAGAATTGATCATACGGAAGAAGAACTATGTTGCGGTCATACTCGTTCTAATATTATTTTTTTTGTCCATTTGGGCGTTCTACCCTTCTAAGAATGGCTCCAATGATGGGCAGGTTCTTGCCATGGACGAGTTTGAGGCCGTTACGAACAATGAAGTCGAAGGCGGTTACGAACATTACTTGAATAGCCATTCGACAGCAAGCCGTCCGGATCAAGTCATCCGAATCGAGGGCGAAGATTATGGGGAACATTCAGGTGCAGGATTCGATGTCGCAGCCGATTACAAAGGGTTAGACGGCCAAGCACTTTTGACGCCGGAGGAAGGAAGCGTCAGCTGGGAAGTGCCGGTCAATCAACCGGGCTTGTACAACATTCGAATTCATTATTTCCCTATGGAAGGGAAAAGCTCGGCTATCGAGCGAGAATTAACGATAAACCAGATTGTTCCATTCAAAGGTGCCGAGATCCTCTTATTCGACCGGCTTTGGGACAATCGGCACGATGAAGTGCAACAGGATAACAGGGGCAATGATTTACGTCCTAGACAGATTGAAAAGCCCGATTGGCAAATGGCTTCGTTCCGGGATGGCGAGGGCCGATATGAAGAACCTTATTCCTTCTATCTAGAACAAGGCATACAAACACTTTCTCTGAAGTCGCTTCGCGAACCGATGGCGATTGACTATATCGAGTTATATCAGGAACAAGAGCTGAAGCCTTATGAACAGGTGGCCGCGGGATATGAAGCGGCAGGGGTGAAACCAACACAAGACCAGTACATTCTGATTCAAGCAGAAGAGGCGAACCTAAAATCTTCTCCGACCTTGTATCCTGTATCCGACCGATCCAGCCCAACCGTTATTCCTTACGATGTGTCCAAGATTAGAGTGAATACAATCGGAGGACTCAATTGGAAGCTGCCTGGACAATGGATTGAATGGGAATTCGAAGTGGAAGAGGATGGTCAATATCAAATCGCATTAAAGCGCAAGCAGGATCAACTTCGCGGAATATACGCTACGCGCAATATCATGATTGACGGAAAAATCCCATTTGAGGAGATGAAGCAAATACGCTTCACCTTCGATCTGGAATGGAAAATGGATGTGCTCGGCGGGGAAGAACCCTATTTATTCCATTTGACCAAAGGAAAGCATACGATTCGAATGATGGTATCTCTAGGAGATATGGCCCCGCTCTTAAGAACGATCGAGTCGAGCGTACTTGAGCTTAACGAGATGTACCGCAAGATTCTCATGATTGCTTCCAATACGCCGGACCCTTATCGGGATTATCAATTGGAGAAGCGCATTCCGGAGATGACGGAAGTGTTCCAGGAGCAGGCCAAGATTATACAAAGCGTAGCCGATTATTTGGAGCAATCGACCGGGGAGAAGAGCGACAAGGTAGCTGTTCTACATTCCATGGTTCGACAATTGAATGACTTGGTGGCTTATCCGGAAACGGTTGCAAGGCGCTTGAATTCATTCAAAGTTAATGTCGGGGGTCTTGGAACCTGGATTCTGACGGTTCGTGAGCAGCCATTGACGCTTGATTATCTGGTTGTTTCTTCTCCTGGGAAGGAACTAGAGAGAGTAGAAGCAACATTCCTTGAGGAAGTTATGCACGAATTAGGTGCCTATGTCGCATCGTATACCGAGGATTATGACAGCATTGGCAATACTGCCGATTCGAATCGATCGGTTACGGTGTGGGTAACGACGGGCCGAGATCAAGCCCAAGTCTTGAAAGCATTAATCGACGATTCGTTTACGCCAGAGACAGGCATATCCGTAAATCTTAAGCTGGTTCCAGGCAACATTCTCTTGCCGGCTACATTAGCAGACGAAGGACCGGACGTTGCACTTCAGATTGGTGAAGATGTTCCCGTCAACTATGCGATGAGAAGCGCTGCGGCTGATCTGACGCAATTTGCCGATTACAAGGATGTCGCTTCTCGATTCCGCGACAGCGCCTTGGTGCCTTATGAATATGGTGGCGGCGTATATGCTCTCCCGGAGCAGCAGACATTTCCGATGCTATTTTACCGTAAAGACATTCTTGAAGAACTGGGCCTAGAGCCACCGAAAACATGGCAGGATATTTACAATATGATTGCCGTTCTTCAGAAGAATAATATGGAGTTTTATTTGCCGCTTGAAGCGGCGAATGCAAACTTAGTGCCGAATGCGACTTTTGCCGCTTTATTGTATCAAAATGACGGTGAGTTTTATACGGAAGACGATCGGAAGAGCGCTCTGGATGCAGACGTATCAATGGAGGTATTCAAAAAGTGGACGCAGTTCTATACCAATTATAAGTTTCCACTAACTGCTGATTTTCCGAACCGATTCCGCGTTGGAGAAATGCCGATCGGAATTGCCGATTACACGACGTATAACATGCTTACTGTAATGGCGCCTGAAATCAAAGGCCTGTGGGACTTTACGATTGTACCAGGTACTGAGTCGACTGACGGAGCGATTAATCATGCAGTTGCGAGCCATACGACCGGAGCTATGATGCTTGAGAATGCGGATGACAAAGAAGCAGCTTGGGCCTTCATGAAATGGTGGACGGGCAAGGATATTCAGATCGCTTACGGACGAGAAATGGAAGGTCTTATGGGCGCAGCGGCTCGGTACCCGACCGCCAATATTGAAGCTCTCGAAGAGCTGCCTTGGCCAGTCAAAGATTATCAAAATTTAGAGAGTCAATGGCAATGGGTCAAGGGCATTCCGCAAGTGCCGGGAGGATACTTCACAGGCAGGCATCTTGATAATGCCTTCCGTAAAGTCGTGAATGGGAACGAGAATCCTCGCGAATCGTTGTCGGACTATATTCTTTATATGAACGACGAGATCGAACTCAAGCGGAAAGAATTCAACTTACCGTAAATAGTCAGGGGGTGGAGGCCGATGCAAGCAGAAACGACCCGTCAGGCCGTGTCGGATGTTATACGTCCTAATAAAAGGTCAAAGCTAGCGGAAATCTGGCGAGAGTTGAAGAAGAACAAACACTATTACATCTTGATGAGCCCATACATGCTTATCTTCTTCACCTTTACGGTTATACCGGTAGCCTTTTCATTGCTGCTCAGTTTTTTTTACTTCAATATGTTGGAGTTTCCACGATTTGTCGGATGGCAGAACTACTCCAGGCTGTTCCTGAATGACGACGTGTTCATGATCGCATTGAAGAATACCTTTATGTTTGCCGTCATTACAGGGCCCGTTAGTTACATCGCTTGTTTTATCTTCGCGTGGATTATTAACGAATTATCGCCGAAGGTGCGCGCGTTTATGACGTTGGTCTTTTATGCGCCATCGATTTCAGGCAACGTATTCTTTATTTGGCTAATTGTATTTTCCGGAGACAGCTACGGCTATTTGAACGGATTTCTAATGGAATTCGGATTTATATTAGAACCCATTCAATGGTTAACGAACGAGAAATACATTTTGATGATCGTCATGATCGTCCAGCTATGGCTTAGTTTGGGTACGAGCTTCCTCGCCTTTATCGCTGGACTCCAGACGATCGACAAGTCTATTGTCGAGGCGGCGGTTATGGATGGCATTAAGAATCGCTGGCAAGAACTGTGGTTTATTACGCTTCCTTCGATGAGACCGCAATTAATGTTCGGCGCCGTCTTGCAAATTACCGGCTCATTGGCGGTAGCCGACATCTCCATTGCGCTAGCTGGATTCCCAAGCGTTAACTATGCGGCGCATACCATTGTCACGCATCTAATCGACTTTGGCACCATTCGTTTCGAAATGGGATACGCATCCGCCATAGCCACGATCCTGTTCTGCATAATGATCGGATCTAACTTGGTGACGCAAAAACTGTTGAGAAAGATAGGTGAGTGATTTTGGTTATGAAGTTGATGTCGTCATTCCGAACGTCCAGTAGACTGAACCGCTCGTTTACCGTGAGTTTCTTATTGTTTTTGTTTCTTGCTGTATTTGGCTGTTTTATGGCCTTGCCGCTGATTTATGCGGTGAATAATGCATTTAAGCCGCTCGACGAACTGTTTATTTTCCCGCCGAGACTTCTCGTTAATAATCCGACGCTAGATAATTTTTTCGATTTGGTTGCATTAATGGGCAATTCGTGGGTTCCGCTTACTCGTTATATCGCGAATACGCTGTTGATCACCATCGCCGGCACGGTTGGCCATATCCTATTGGCATCGGCTGCGGCTTATCCGCTTGCAAAGTACAGATTTCTAGGTGCTAAGACTCTATTCTCGGTCGTCGTCCTGTCGCTTATGTTCTCGGGACACGTTACAGCCATTCCGAATTATATGGTCATGTCCTGGCTTGGCTGGATTAACACTCATGCTTCTGTCATTGTGCCATCGCTGGCGTTTCCGCTCGGACTGTTTCTCATGAAGCAATTTATGGAACAGATTCCCGATGCTTTGCTGGAAGCCGCCAAGATTGACGGGGCCAGCGAGTACCGGATCTATTGGAGTATCGTCATGCCGAACGTGAAACCGGCTTGGTTGACGCTAATGATTTTGCAGTTTCCGATGTTATGGGGAACGGACGGGGGCAGCTTCATTTATAGCGAGGATCTCAAGACGCTACATTACGCGCTCGGGCAAATCACGCTGGGAGGCATCGCCAGAGCAGGTGTAGGAGCTGCCATCGCTTTAATTTTGATGATTGTTCCCATCACGCTCTTTATCATCTCGCAAAGCAACGTCATTCAAACGATGGCTACTTCCGGGATGAAGGATTAGAAGGGAGCCGATCTCAATGTTGAAGAACATCCAAAAATTAAAAGTAAGCATCGGGGTTGCACTGTGCTGCTTGATTGGTATGAGCGCGGGAGGGTCGTTAGCTTACGCTGCCGACGGTGATGCCTCCTATAATTATTCGTTCTGGGGGAATCCTGTCTCGGCGCCTGTTGCCTATCAGGGCACCGAGTTATTGACAGGTAATGGAATTGGAGCAGGTCCGTTCAAAGAACCGAGTGATCTTCATGTGACAGCAGACCATCAGATCTATGTGCTGGACTCCGGCAATAACCGAATTATTGTTATGGATCAGCAATATAACTTGCTTCAAATCATCGATTCATTCGTTCGAGAAGGACAACAGGATTCGTTCCTTAGTCCTCAGGGATTATTCGTCACGGAACAGAAGGACATCTTAGTGGCCGATACGGGCAATAAGCGTGTCGTACATCTTGATCAGAACTTGAATGTAGTGAAGATCCTGAATGCGCCACAATCGGAGCTATTGTCATCGAACTTTGATTTTCAACCCGTTCGGGTTGTGGTAGACAAAGCGCAGCGCATTTACGTCATGGCAATAGGAGTGTTCGACGGGTTTATGGAGTTTAACTCCGACGGCCAGTTTACCTCGTTTATCGGCGCAAACCGAGTATATGTAGATCCTGTCGAATTGTTCTGGAAGCGGTTGTCCACACAAGCGCAGCGCAGCCAGATGGTCATGTTTACGCCAACCGAATTCACCAATCTGGATATTAATGAAGAAGGATTTATTTATGCTACGAACGGAGATTTATGGGGAGATACCATTAAGAAACTTAACGCCCAAGGGAACGATATTTTGAGACGAACAGGGTATTACGCCCCGGAAGGTGATATTTGGTACACAAGCGACATTGGTCCTTCTCGACTCATAGATATCGACGTCGGAGACAGCGAAATTTATTCCGTGCTTGACTCCAAGAGGGGAAGAGTTTTTACGTACAACGGCGATGGCCACTTCATGTACGTATTCGGCGGGCTAGGGAACCGGCTCGGGGAGTTTAATACACCGACGGCCGTCGAACATATCGGAGAAGATTTCATTGTGCTAGATAAGGCGTTAGGAGAAATAACGGTTTTCGAACCGACATCGTATGGTCGAGTTATTAACGAAGCGGTTAGAAGCTACTATCGTGGCGATGAAGAAAAAGCACTCGAGCTCTATAACGAAACGATTAATTTGAATGCGAATCTGGAATTTGCATACGCAGGCATCGGCAAAGCACTGCTAAGGCAAGGTAATTACAATGAAGCAATGCGTTATTTTAAGCAAAGCTATGACCAGGAGAATTATTCGAAAGCGTTTTTGCTTTACCGTAAGCAAGTATTGAGAGAATATTTCCCTTCCATTATGACCGGGATCGCGATATTGGCTGTCATTGCGTTCGCTGTGGGAAGATGGCGGAAAATAACGGGTAGAAAGAGAGGTGTGGAGATTGAATAGAGAACTGGTTAAATACCCGTTTTACCTCATCGTTCATCCCTTTAACGGTTATTGGGATCTTAAGTATGAAGCCAGTAAAAAAGCAAATCTCATTATTTCCTTCTTCATTTTGTTTTTACTGGCCATAACGAATATCTTAAGCAGCCAGTACAGTGGATTTCTAGTCAACATTTATAATCCGAACAATATGAACAGCTTGATGGAAATTATTTATGTGGTTGTACCTGTCTTGTTTTGGTGCGTGGCGAATTGGTCGCTTACGACGTTGATGGATGGAGAAGGAAAGTTTGTAGAAATCTTTACTTCGACCTGCTTTGCGCTGCTGCCGTTGGTTATCATTAACTTTCCGTGGATATGGCTCAGTAACGTTGTCTCGCTGCAGGAAACGGCCTTTTACTATTTTTCGAATAGCGCTGCCGTAATGTGGTCGTTGTATCTGTTATTCGTAGGCAATATGACGGTCCATCAATATTCTCCATCGAAAGCGATCGGAACCATACTCTTGTCGGTTGTGGCCATGGGCTTCATGGCATTTATCTGTATGTTGTTCTTTAGTTTGATTCAGGAAATGATGGGATTCGTATCGACAATCTATCAAGAGATCTCCTTGAGAAAATAGGAAAGGAGGAATGAAAATGCAGATTGCAAGGTTATCCGTTCTAGCTGCATTTGCAATTGCAGCGCTTGTCTTCACCGGTTGTTCGGATAGTTCCAATTCATCTGCCAGCGACGATAGCGTAATTGAGGCTTTCGTGAAGGGGAAAGCTTTATCAGCATCCTTCTCCGACCCTCGCTTATCGAGTATGAAAGGTATCGTCGAGAATGAACAATTAAGATTATTTGTTGAAGAAACCTCTGGCGTTATTGCGATTTTGGATAAAAGAAGCGGACAAATCTGGTATAGCAATCCGCCCGAACGGGAGTCGGATTCCAACGCGGCAGGAGTAAACAAAGATTTGTTGTCCGCTCAAATGAAGATCGACTATTATAACAATTTCGGACAGATGAACTCGATCAACTCATATACGGACGGCGTCGTTCATAAACAAATCGCATTTGAAGAATTACAGAATGGCGTTAAGGTATCCTATCAATTCGGCAAGGATGAAGTATCGGCGTATGACCTTCCGAAAATGTTGAGCGCGGAGCGGTTCGAGCAGCTGTCGGATAAACTGGACAATACCGGGAAACGGGCGATTAAGCTAGCTTATCGCTTGGATAAAGAAACCTCGATTTACCAAAGAAATGACAGCGTCTTGCAAGGCATACAGCTCAACCGGGCGATCCAGGCATTCGAAGATGCGGGTTACTCGGAAGAAGATTTGGAGCAGGATATGGCGGAATTGAATTTCGTACAGGACAAACCCGCTCCGACTGTTTTCCGGGCTTCTATCGAATATATGCTTGACGGTGACAGTCTGGTTGTAAAGGTGCCGGTTTCCGAGCTTCAATATCCCGAAGAATACCCGGTAAATATGATATCATTCATGAACTTCTTCGGAGCGGGAGGACCGGAACAGAGCGGATCCATCTTTGTTCCAGACGGCTCCGGAGCTCTCATTCATTTTAACAATGGCAAGAACAAATATCCGGCATACCAACAATCGGTGTTTGGACAGGATCTGGCCATGAATGCGATCGAGGACGGCGTGAGGGAGCAACAGGTCAGACTTCCCGTATTCGGCATGATGAAAGAGGGCGGGGCATTCCTTGGAATCATAGAAGAAGGCGCGTCTGTCTCTACGATTAGCGCGGACATTGGCGGGCGCTTGAATAGCTACAACTATGTCTATCCCAGCTTTTATGTCATTAACAAAGGACAACTCACGTTAAATGCAGGCGGGCAGGAACGGTCGTTGCCAATGTTCCAGGAGAATGTCATGTCAACGGATTATCAGGTTCGTTACGCATTTCTGAATGGAGACGATGCATCCTATTCGGGTATGGCACGCTATTATCGTGATTACCTGCAATCAAGCAACGGACTTCCACAGTCCGATCCTGAACGGAATGCAGAAGATCTTCCTTTCTACATGCAACTGATTGGAAGCATCTCGACAAAAAAACACTTCGCGGGTATACCATACAAAGCGCTTGAACCGTTAACGACTTTCGAGCAGGCAAAAGAAATTCTGGAGCAGGCGAAGTCCCGGAATATTAACAATATCAAACTCAAGTATTCGGGATGGTTCAATGGCGGGCTTGATCATGAAGTGCCGGATAAGATTTCGGTAGATCGGGCAATTGGAGGCAGCAAAGGCTTACGGAATTTCGCGTCGTATACCCAGTCTCAAGGGATCTCATTGTTCCCTGATGTTGCTTTATTAATAGCGAATACAGGGGATGGGTTCGATGAGAAAAATGATGCCTCGCGAACATTACGTGACGTGCCGGCAGACGTCTATCCGTTGAATCTTGCGATTAATAGACGGGACAGATCCAAGTCGCCCTCCTATGCCATTTCGCCACGCCTTGTAGGTAAATACACGGAGGATATGCTAAACGACTTCGACGAGTATGAGACCGACGGCATCTCGCTTAGAGATCTGGCTGATAAATTAAACAGCGATTTCTTGAAAAATAAACAGATCGACCGTGCGGAATCGGAACGACTTTCCATTCAGTCATTGAAGCAAATTCACGAAGAAGGCCACGAAATTATGGCAGACGGAGGCAATGCTTATGCTCTCCCATATGTGACGGATTTAACGAATGTACCGGTTTCAAATAGCGGCTTCAAGATTGAAGACGAAGCCATTCCGTTCTACCAAATGGTCATACACGGCTTAATTGGTTATACGGGAGCACCTTACAACCTTTCCTCGTTTACGGACGAAAGAGATTATGTGCTGAAAAGCTTGGAGTACGGATCCGGAGTCCATTTCGAATGGATCTATGAGCCGAATTACAAGGTGAAGGATACGGAATACAACCAATTGTACGCCGTTAACTACGAGTTGTGGATCGATAAGGCTGCAGAAATCTATAGCCAGATAAATGAGACACTTAAAGGCGTTCGCAACGATCCAATCATCGGACATGAGAAATTAGCGGACGGCGTGTACAAGACGGTTTACGGGAACGGAGACTATGTAATCGTCAACTACAACGAAGAAGCGGTACGGATCGACGGCAGTACGGTCGAGGCCAAGAGTTATTTGACAGGTGGTGAACGATCTTGAGGTTTGTATCGAAGCTCGGGACGAAACGACGGACATACGCGCAGCAGAAAGCGTTTTGGGGTTTTATGTATGTCTTGCCATGGCTGCTGGGGTTTTTGTTTTTTTTCGTCATGCCACTAGCGGCTTCCATGCAATACAGCTTGAGCAAGATCGACGCCAATGCGAGCGGGATGACGATATCGTTCATCGGGTTCCAGAACTACGTAGAAGCCTTGACGATAAATACCCAATTCAATCGCACGTTGACGGAATCCATCGTCAATATGGTTGTCAACGTACCGTTAATTGTCGTCTTCAGCTTATTCCTTGCCGTCTTGCTGAACCAAAAGTTTGTTGGAAGGGCATTTGCAAGATCCATCTTCTTCCTGCCGGTCATCCTGGCATCAGGTGTTATTGCGAATTTGGATACGCAAAGCCTGGTTCAAGCGGTAACGGAACAAAGCTCCGGTACGTCGGGAACTTTTAGCAGTGCTTTCAGTTCTTTTGAATTACAGAGAATCATGCTGAGAGCCGGCGTGAACGAGGACATCGTTCTATATTTAACAGGTGCAGTCGATCGAATTTATGAAATCGTAAGTCAGTCCGGGGTTCAGATTTTGATCTTCCTGGCGGGCATTCAGACGATTTCTCCTCAACTGTATGAAGCCTCCAAGATTGAGGGAGCGACGGGCTACGAAGCATTTTGGAAAATTACGTTTCCAATGGTCAGCCCGCTTATTCTGGTCAATATGATCTACACAATAATCGATTCCTTCTCACGGAATACAATGACGGAGTTGATCATGGATACGGGATTTCGTACTTTCAATTTCGGGCTCAGTTCCGCAATGGCGTGGATCTATTTCCTATCGATCATGATTATTTTGCTTATTAGCACATATTTAGTATCCAAGAAGGTCTTCTACCAAGATTAGAAGGAGAGGTGAGCATCATGCTGTTGTTAACGCGCTTGTTATCCATCGAAAGCTGGAAGCGTTGGTTATGGACGATTGTACGATTGGTGTTGATCGCGGGATTATCATTTATCATTCTGTATCCAATCCTTCAGAAGATCTCGACGGCAATCAAGGATAAAACGGATATCTATTCGCCTATCGTGGTATGGATCCCTCAACATTTTTCGCTTCAAAACTTCAAATATGCCATCACGATCATGGATTATTGGGAGACCTTGTTGAATACATTTGCGTTATCGGCTACGACAACGATTCTGACTGCCGTGTCATGCGCGCTTGCGGGCTATGCATTCGCAAGGCTGAAGTTTAAGGGGAGCAACCTGCTGTTTGCGGGGGTCATTCTGACCATTCTGGTACCGCCAACGACTATCCTTATTCCGATTTATATGAACCTAAAGGATTTCACCTTGCTCGGGTTAATCCCGTTATTGACCGGTGATTCCGTCAATTTGCTTGACAGCTACTGGCCGTTTATTTTGACGTCGCTTACGGGGAATTCGCTTAAAGCAGGACTTTACATTTTTATTTTCAGACAGTTCTTTAGAGGAATTCCGAAGGAGGTTGAAGAGGCAGCTTATATTGACGGGGCGGGCATCGGATCAACGTTTCTCCGCATCATGCTCCCGAATGCTATTCCGGCCATCGTTACTGTTTTGCTCTTCTCCTTCGTATGGCAGTGGAATGACAGCTTCTTCACGACTACTTATCTGACGTCAAGTAAAGTGATGTCGCTCATGCTGGCATCCTTGCCTTACAACTTAAAGGTTACGGTCGTGGATGGCGTACAGATCGGCACGGATCCGTTCTTCCAGAGCATGGTGCAGGATACGGGCATTCTGCTCGCCATTTTACCGCTCATCATTATTTATCTGTTCGTTCAACGATACTTCGTGGAAAGCATCGAAAGAACGGGTATCGTCGGTTAAGATTGGTACCAAAGGAGGTGTACTGTTTTGTCAAGATTAGCTAAGATAGTTTCGGGAATCATGGCCGGAGCTGTTCTCATCCTGATCGTAGCCATCTTGATCGTGAACCGATCTGATCCGAATGAACCTGCTCAGTCGGATATTCCCTCATTGGCTGTTGAATATGCGGATTTCTTCCCCATTGGAGCGGCAATTGAACCTTCCCAGACGAATGGGCTGAAAGCTGGATTGCTGAAGAAGCACGTCAACTGGTTAGTAGCCGAAAACGTGATGAAGCCGGATTCGATTCATCCTGCGGAAGAAACCTTCAATTGGTCGAACGCAGATAAAATCGTGGCATTCGCAAAGGAAAACGGCATGGAAATACGGTACCATACCCTGGTCTGGCACAGCCAGGTCGGAGCTTGGTTCTTCAAGGATTCGGAAGGTAAGCCTATGGTGGATGAGACCGATCCGGTTAGGCAAAAGGCGAATAAGAAGCTGCTGTTGGAGAGGCTTGATACGCATGTTCGGACGATCGTTGATCGTTACAAAAACGATATTAAGTCTTGGGATGTCGTAAATGAGGTAATCGAGCCGGCTGATCCGGACGGCATGCGTGCCAGCGAATGGTACAAAATAGCCGGCATCGATTATATAGCTACAGCATTTCAAGCCGCCCGAGAAGCAGGCGGGCCGGATATCAAATTATATATTAACGATTATGGGACAGACGATCCGAGAAAGCGTGACCTCCTGTACGATTTGGTAAAGAAGCTGCTGGATCAAGGAGTGCCGATTGACGGTGTCGGTCATCAAACGCATATCGATGTCTACGGTCCGACGGTTGAATCCATTATCGAGTCGATGAGGAAATTCGCGGAGCTGGGTCTAGATAATATCGTAACCGAGCTGGATATGAGCATCTACAGTTGGAATGACCGAAGTGATTACGGCACGGTTATCCCGGAGGAAATTTTGGCGCAGCAGGCCAAGCGATACGGAGAGCTGTTTCAAGCGTTCAGGGATCATAGGGAGATTTTGAGCGGCGTCGTTTTTTGGGGCATTGCGGATGATCATACATGGTTAAACGGATTTCCGGTTAAACGGACCAACGCGCCGCTGCTGTTCGACAAGCAGTATCAAGCCAAGCCGGCCTTTTGGTCTGTCGTTGATCCGTCTGTAAAAACAGACTAATGAAACGTGGGGGAGTCTATGGCCATACTAGATCAGCTTCCGGAGAAATTCCGGAAGCAACTGACGGCGGAGCCGCTGTTTTGCTGCCGTACGGACCTTCTTCTGAATGGAGCCTTCGGAGAGCAATGGATCGCCGTAACTGACGATACGATCTTCGTTTGGGAGAATGAAGAAAGACCGAAGGAGGCCATACCCGTACGGAAGATTCGGGATTCGAGGAGTGCGGGAGGGATTGGCGGCGGATCCCTTATCGTTGATACCGATGAGGGTCCCGTCGTGCTCGGACGTTATACAGCCACGCATGCATCGATGATCGGATTTGCCGCGAAGCTCATCGGAGCGCTTGCCAAGAAGGAAGGGCTGCCTATCGTCTCGGAACGGGATCTCCCGCGGTATTGTCCTTCTTGCGGACATCCGCTCGGAGAAGGTACGCAGGTTTGCCAATTTTGCCTGAACAAGGGCCAAGCGGCTGCGCGAGTTCTGCGTTACGCCAAACCTTATAAAGCACAAATGGCAACGGCGGCTTTCCTGCTTATCCTGACGACTATTATCGAATTGGTGCCGCCTTATTTGACAAAGCTCATTATAGACGACGTGCTTCAACCGAAAGCAGCCGGCTCGGCACTCCTGGTCTTCGTCCTGGCTTTAGGCATAACCACCGTTCTGATGGCAGTCATGCAGACCGTACGGGGATTTATCGGTATTTGGGTTGGTTCTAAAGTGATGGGCGATATCCGGAATGACATATACGGCTCGCTCATGAGGCTGTCGCTAGCTTACTTCGACAGGAGGCAAACCTCTCAATTTATAGGCCGCGTCAATAGCGACGCTGAATCGATGCGTCAATTTCTGACGGACGGCGTCATCTACGTAGGCGGCGAAATGCTTCGCTTCGTCGCTATCTGTGTTATTATTTTTAGCCTGGATTGGCAGTTGTCCCTGCTTGCGTTGTTACCCGTACCCTTCATGATCATTGCGTCCTTCACGATCTTGCCAAAGGTTGGACGTCGTCTCTACCAGCAATGGCGATCCATCTTCCGACTCAACACGATGGTAGGTGAATCCATGCAAGGTATTCGCGTCGTAAAGGCATTCGGCAGAGAGAACGAAGAGATGTCAAGATACGATGGGGCGAACCTGGAAGTGGTGCAGAACAATATTAAGACGGAGGGCCTGTGGCAAATTATCTTCCCGGCCTTTCATCTTATTGCCGGAGTGGGTACGTTGCTTATCTGGTATTACGGCGGGGGGAAAGTGCTCGGTAATGAAATCCAGCTAGGGGTGCTCATGGCGATCGTCGCATACTTAGGCATGTTGTTCGGGCCGCTGCAATGGGTCAGCCAGATGATTAACTGGGCGAGCAATGCGATCGCGTCTGCTCATCGCATATTCGAAATTATGGATACGCCTTCCGAAGTACCGGAAGCTGTTCAACCGGTATCTCTCGGTATGATTAAGGGCCAAGTCGACTTTGAGCGTGTGACGTACGGATACGAGAAGCATCATCCCGTATTAAAGGATGTAAATCTTAGGGTTAAAGCCGGAGAGATGATCGGACTTGTCGGCCACTCCGGAGCCGGCAAATCGACCTTCATTAATTTGCTATGCCGATTCTACGATACGGATGAGGGAGCCATTCTCATAGACGGCGTTCCGATTCGGCAGATCAGTCAATCCGACCTCAGGCAGCAGATCGGGGTCGTTCTTCAAGAGACGTTTCTCTTCGATGGTTCGATCGCGGATAATATCGCATATTCCAAACCGAATGCGACCCCGGTTGAGATTATGCGAGCGGCCAAAATTGCGAACGCGCACGACTTTATCGTTCGCCTTCCCGATGGCTACGATACGAGAGTCGGGGAACGCGGTCATAAGCTTTCGGGGGGCGAGAAGCAGCGTGTTGCCATTGCGCGCGCTATCATCCATGATCCGCGGATATTGATTCTGGATGAAGCGACTGCCTCCGTGGATACGGAGACGGAGCGTCAAATCCAAGAAGCGATATCAAGATTAATTCAAGGAAGAACCACGTTCGCGATTGCCCACCGTCTGTCCACGCTTAGGGGAGCGAACCGGCTTGTCGTGCTCGATCAGGGCAAAATTGTAGAGGTTGGCACTCATGAGCAATTGTTGGAAAATAAGGACGGCGTTTACCGCAAACTAGTAGATGCGCAGAAAGAAATGTCGCAGATCAGGGGAGTAGGCGTCTAATGGAGAATCGATATGATATTCGCAGGCTAACCCATGCGGAGATTTCACTGTCGCGCAACAAGGGCGGCATCCTTCAAGGTGTGGTTGACGGTCAGATATGTGAAGAGGTTGTGGTTTACCGCGCTTTTCCGTTCAAGCACGATTCCTCCTATATTTCGATCCGCAATGTAAAAGGAGAAGAGCTTGGGATCGTCTATATGATAAGTGATCTCGATAAGGAAAGTGCCGATGAGCTGGAGAAGGAGCTTCAGCTCCGGTATTTCCTTCCGAAAGTGACTCGCGTGGATAGCGTGAAGAACAAATCGGGCTTATGGTTGTGGGATTTGCAGACCCATCTCGGAAGAACGAAAATGGTGATGCGGAACTTACATGAACATATCCAGTATCCAGGCGGAGGCCGGATTATTCTGACCGATCTAAACGGTAAACGATGTGAAATTCCCGATTGGCAAGCGCTCGATTCTCAGAGTCGTAAGAAGCTCGAAGAAGTTATATAGCCATTTGTAATTAACTATACAAGAAAGTAGGAGTTTAAAACATGACCTATCAAAATCCCATTATTAGAGGTTTTCATCCAGACCCAAGCGTATGCCGTTCCGGAGAAGACTATTATCTTGTTACAAGCTCGTTCGAATATTTCCCAGGAGTTCCGTTGTTTCACAGTAAGGACCTCGTGAATTGGACGCAAATCGGACATGTACTGACCCGCCCTGAGCAGCTTGATCTTAGCCGGGCTCCAAGCTCCGGAGGCATATTCGCGCCGACGATTCGCGAGCATAAAGGAACGTTCTACATGATCACGACGAATATATCGGCTGGCGGAAACTTTATCGTGCATACGAACGATCCGCGAGGAGAATGGTCGAATCCACTCTTCGTCGATCATCCGGGAATCGACCCCGACCTATTCTTCGACGAAGAGGGTACGGTTTATTTAACTTCGGCTGCACATGGCACCGAAGGTCCTGGCATTTACCAGAGTCGAATCGACATTAAATCAGGGGTACGGTTGTCGGAACCGAAGTTTTTGTGGACGGGAACCGGAGGTCAATACCCGGAGGCGCCTCACATATATCGTATCGGAAATTGGTATTATCTCATGATCGCTGAAGGCGGTACCGAGTATGGCCATATGGAGACGATTGCGAGAAGCGAACGGCCGGACGGACCGTTCGAGCCTTGCCCGCATAATCCGATCTTGACGCACCGAAGCCTGATGAAGGATATACATGCGACGGGGCATGCGGATCTGGTTCAGACTCCGGAAGGCGACTGGTGGGCTGTCTTCCTGGCCATCAGACCTCATGGATATCCGAAACGCCACCATCTCGGCAGAGAGACATTCCTTGCTCCGGTCACCTGGAGTTGGGACGATTGGCCGATCATTGGTGATAAAGGTACCGTTAGCGAAACAATGCCAGCTGATGGACTAGTTTTGCGTCCAGAAACCGCAAGTGAATTGCCTATTCGGGACGATTTTGACGCGACAACGCTTTCGCCTTGCTGGAATTTCTTGCGTTCACCGGACGAAGAGAAGTGGTCATTAACGGATCGTCCGGGAAGTCTGACGCTTCGCGGAACAGCCGCTACTTTGAACGAAACCGGGGCGCCTGCATTCGTCGCGCGGAGGCAGCAGCATTTCAGTTGCCGAGTTTCAACCAATCTTGCGTTTGCGCCACGGAAGGATGGGGAGGAAGCAGGACTGACTGTCTATATGAGCGAACGATTCCATTATGATCTGGCAGTTAGTCGAATCGCTGGCGAGAGGAAACTCATTTTCCGCCGGAGAATCGGCTCCTTGTGGAAAGTGGAGAACGAGGTGCCATATCCTGCTGACTCCGTTGTTCTGACAATTAAAGCGGAAAGAGAGGGTTATAGCTTCGGGTTCTCTTTGGAGGAAAAAGATGAGCCGTTCTGGTTTGGTCAGGGAGAGTCGTCTTTATTAGCTACCGAAGTGGCAGGCGGTTTCACCGGCGTCATGATCGCCATGTACGCAACAGGCAACGGATCGCATGCGGAGACACCAGCTCATTTTGAATGGTTTGATTATGAGGGCATGGAATAGATGTTAGATTAGAAGCGAATATACACCTTCGTTCGATTAGGGCGGAGGTGTATAACGTTTTACAAAAAGCTGCGTTACAAAGAGGTATGGCGTGGTCCAATCTGGGACGGTGTCGAACGAGTCGCGTTTATGAAGCATTTTAGAACGGAGGACGATATGGATGAAAAGTTATTGAATTACTATCTGGAGCTAAGAAGTCCCGATTCCGGTGAATGGAACCTATCCCCGCAGTGCCTGCATACGGAGTTGATAACCAGAGATTACATTAGTAAATCGTTTGCTGTTACCAATAGCTTGCAGGTATGCAATGTTGGCATTGGTATGGGTGATTGGGACAATTATCTGGGGTATTGGCTCAATGGTAGGGGCACCGTAACAAGTATCGATATCAACAAAGCTATTTGTGAAATTTTCGAGTACAGGCAAAGAAGAGAGGGGCATCCCAATCCGTCGAAGGTTTTATGCATGAGTATATTTGACGAAGGTGTTCCTGCGGCAGAATTCGAAATTGTAACGTTAATCGGATCTGCCATAAACGAAACAGGAAATTTCAATAAGTGTTTGGATTCCTGTTTTGGCTTGCTAAAACCAGGCGGGCATCTGATGTTCATGGCGAACACGAGAAAGTCTCCTGTTGAAATGGTCGAGCAGTATATAAGGAGCACAGAACACCAAATGGAAGAATTGAATACTTACGATGCGTTTCCGGAGTACCCTTTTTATATCTGCAAAATAAAAAAGCCCGGTGAAACGACCTTATAAGCTTTATAACACAACTACAGTTACTAATTCTACAACCAGTAGTTGTGGACTCCCGTATGCATCGATACCCCTCAGGAGACATTTCCGTTATTTTAATGATAAACATGAAAAGGAGGTTTTCTTCTTATGGCAGGATTAAGCGATATTGGAGTAAAAATTGCCCATCTTAGGAAGTCCCGCAGCTTTACGCAGGAAGAGCTAGGGAGACAAGTGTCTGTGTCCGCGCAAGCACTCTCGAAATGGGAAAATGGCGATTCAGTTCCCGATCTCTCTTTGGTCGTAAGGCTAGCCGATTTATTCGATTGCACAACCGATTATTTATTAGGGCGAGAAGGCGGAATCGAGTCGTTATTGCCGCAAATTAGGGAAGCGGCTTTTAACATGACGATTGAACAAAAAATCAGGTTCCTTCGCGATATGATCTTGGTTGTAGAAGCGCCTATACACTCGCCGCAGGCAGAACAGAATGTGCACCCATCGCTTGTACACATTCATTTGGGTCCAACCGGAATTGGTCTATGGGCTAAAGATCGGCTGGTTTGTATCGCGACGACAACATTTCTGGAAGAATCGATTGTGACGCTCGGGAAAGAAGCCGAGTTCCCGCTTAACCTGCTATCCGATGATATTCGAGAAGTTTTACTCGTCCTCTTACGGGATATAGACGATTTGAAACCGGACTATGCGGTGGATGAAAACACTCTCCGTTCTCTACTGCCCGGAATCAATAATTTCGACCTCGTTCTTACAGAGTGTATTGAACTGGGGTTTGTTGATCGGGTACGAGGAGGTTACCGTCTAAATTATAAGGCTGATCTAGCTGTTCGTTTATTAGCAATCGTACATCAATCTATAAATAAACGAGGTACAATGAATGTGACAGTGGGAGGGAAGTAAGTTTCATACAGAAAGGAAAGTATGGTTCATCGCCCTTCAGGCAGCCAGTTGATATGAGTGACTGCACAGAAAGCTATTTATGTCAGAAAAATAGATTAGTTTCTTAGTGTGAGGAGGACGTAGCCCAAGCGCAGCTGAGGGAGCGTCCTTTTTATTGAACGGGAATTCGCTTAATACTTTAAGATTCTCTAAAGGTCCTACATTGTGACGGGTTGTTGGGAGGCGATACAGCGGTTAAACTTACTGGTGGTGGCACTATATCGGCAGATGGAATTGAGTATGCTGCAATCGATCCCATATATTCCATCTGAACGCGAGGAATTTGTTTACTTCGGGCTTACTGAGTTCATTGGAAACCTTGTTGCAGAACCTATTACACTGTCTGACGATATCGAGGTTGAGGTTCCGAATATTCATTCTTATAACTCTCATGGCGTACAACAAGTACAGCGCATAACAATTAGACGGGAAGCTCATCGATTTGTATTTTCGATAATACTCCATGAACTGATGCCAGGTCTGAATTGTGATGTGTTTGAAATATTCACTGACGAGCAAAGATGCTGTTTTTCTGTAGATAACAATCTATTGGCAACGGAAGAAAGACCGGAAGGCTGCTGCTGGGAATTATCAGTGGATCCATATAAGGTGACAGTTGAGATTCCAGTTGCTTTAATCAATCGATATGGAAATGCGGAATGCTGTCTTGTTCTTAGCGTAACAAGATGGGGAACGGGGCCATTATCAACCTTCATTCCAATCAGAATATTGAAGGTATAAACGGCATATTACGATTTGCACGATGGGAGGTAAATGAATGGCTAACCATTCCAAGCTCTACATGCCAGAACGTATTATGCTCATTAATCCGCCTAGAGCGCTAATCTTCCGTGAGGTGTTATGTCAATTCGGTCTATTACTGCTGTTGACTGCACTTTCGGTTAATGTGTTTATTTTTATCACAATCCCGATTCTCATTGCTACTGTATGCCATCGCTTTATTTTCCTTGCGCAAATATGGAGGCAGTACGGTTATTCACGAATTGTTCTGACATTGCTGGCTTCGTTATCAATCATACTGTCCATCTGGATAGCCCCAATAGTTCGGAAGTTGATCCTACAAGTCTTGATCCGAGGTGTGTTCAGATATGGATGAGATGTTTAGTTTGCTATACCCAACCGGAATGTCTACTGATTCAATCTATTCCACAGTATCAATGCAAGCCGAGATTGTAGATTTAGGATTGGATGCTTTATTTCACGAAATCAGTAACGGTCCATGGGGATATCGAACCAAGCAGCCTCATCCGTTAATGTACTTTACTTCTGACATTCAGATCATTACGTATCGTTCTAATATCGTGGAAGATTTGTATAGACAGGAGGCAATTTATCTACTGCTATACGAGCTTCTTCCATTACTTGAGGATCTGAGAGATTTACAGCAGCGTGATCGTTGGTCGGATGATGATACAGCAGCTTCCTTATATACAGTCTCAGAGATTGAGCTTTACTTGTCGTGTGTTGAACGGTTATATCATGGATTGTGCAGTACCCAACCCGCCTCCCAAGGACTTCAACGCCTGTCTCAACTCATTGCTGAACGATACGAAAGCCCAACCTTTCAATCGCTGCGTGTGGATACGCGCAAGCTTTCCTTCAGCGTACGCAACATTAAAAGCATTACGGTCGGTATCAATCTCGATCCGCAGCTCTACCCTTGTGAAGCAGGTATTATATCTGTGAATGATCAGTTGTTTCGTTCTGGAAACCTGATTGATCGCTGGCTGCGACTGGATATGAAAGATGATGGCTTTCAAAGCTTAGCTCCGCTCATGGCGTCTGGAAAAGAGCGAAGCAGCGAACAGAATTTAGCTTTGAGCAGAGCGATTAATAGCGCATTGAACACGATATTAAAAGGGTCCGTCCGAGAATGGCGCAACTGTATTAAGATGTACGCGGTTACCTCCTCTAACTTTTTAGTAGGATTAGCGCCTGAAATTCGTTTCTTGCTCAGCAGTGTCTCATGGATGAAACAGCTGGCATTGAAAGGTCTTCCACTTTGCAGGCCACAAGTCGCCGAGAACGAAGAATCGTCGGTTATCGATGGACTGTATCATCCGTTGTTAGCGATCCAGGCAGCGGAGAAACAAGCGAATGGCGCATCTTCGGTAGTGAAGAACAACATTACGTTTGATGAGAACGGGTCGATCTATATTCTGACGGGACCTAATCAGGGAGGGAAGACCGTTTTCATGCAAGCGGTAGGAATCGCGCAGCTGCTGTATCAGTTGGGGCTGTTTGTCCCTGCTTACTCGGCAACGATTCGTCCCGTGGATCGTGTACTTGTGCATGCACAGAGCCAAGCTCGGGATCATCAGATGAAGGGACGCTTCGGTGAAGAGTGCAGTCGATTACAACAGGTATTCGGTAAACTAACTTGCAATAGCCTTCTTCTGATGGATGAGACCTTCTCTAGCACAAGCGCTTCTGAGGCTGCCGCTATAGCGGGTGAAGTGCTGCTCGCATTACGTGTGTCAGGCTGCCGCGTTATTTTTGCAACACATTTGCATGAATTAACAGACCAGATAGATAAGCTCAACGCTGTCCCACTTGAAGGGGGCAGCCGTATCGATACGCTCACCGCTGAGATTGATACAGCCTCAGGACAGAGAAGCTATGTCCTCCGTCGATCACGTCCACAGGGCAATAGTTATGCACGTGATATTGCACAAAAATATGGTGTAACCTACGAGCAACTCGTCCGTGTGATGAATAATAATTAAGCGCTGCTAAATGCAGTATAGATTCTTTTTATGTTGAATACTTAGGCATCTAACGTTGAAGCTTGGGCCGCATTCCTGGCTTAATATAAATATTATGTTTTAAAAATTAGCAAAGCCTGATCCATCTATCTATCAATTGGCCTGCAAAAGATTAAATTTATCTCCTTCCGAATGTTTATTTGTAGGCGACGGGGGCTCGAATGAACTGCAGGGCGCTGCGGATGCCGGTTTGATTCCTTATCAGGCTACATGGTTCATTCTGGCTATCCATCAAGGAAAAAGGAGGAGAGTTTGATTGCACTTAGAAAAAAGTTAATCGTGAAGGTTGCTGCATTTATTATTCAATACCGGAAAAAAGCGAAAATGAGATACTTGCATTTTTGAGTGTACCAGGTATTCTTCAAAGGTCGACTAATTTCATTTTAAAGTAAGAGGTCAATCGGTTAATCCACCGATTGACCTTTTTGCTTTCATTCGAAGTGCCAAAGATTCACTACGTTTTGAATATGATATTCCATGTAAAAACGCTTTCATGGTCGCTACAATGATAATGCATCGTGATTATTTGAATATGTTAGGGGATGAATGAATGAAGCAAGTATCTAAAAGAAGCTTGAAAAAAACGGCGATCGCTGCACTAATCTTCACGTTAATAGCGAACGGGGTGGTCGTCACTGGTACTTTGCAAGCGGCTGATTTGGAAGCAGCCAAAGAACTGGATCTGAGATTCGAGGATTCAATAGCGGATTCATCTGCGAATGGGATTCAAGGTACGTTAAACGGAACAGCGACTTACATTGAAGGAAAAGTGGGAAAGGCACTTCAGTTGAATGGGACGAATAACTACATCGATCTCGGCACTTCATCCGTGCTGCAACCGGAGAATTTAACGGTTTCCTTCTGGATAAAACCTGACGAGTCGCTGTCGGGCGAGCACATGTTGATGTGGAACAAACCGAGCGGATCATGGAACGGAGAAGGCTGGTATCTCAGTATTTTGAGCGACGAAGTTCCGCTGAAGTTATCAACGGGTACCGGAGTACAGGAATCCTATGTGATTGGAAACAGAGGCGAGTTCTTCCCTGTGGGTGAATGGACACATGTCGCAGTCACTTACGATCAGGCAACGAAAGATGTGGCAATTTACCGGAACGGCATTACACAGGACGTGTTATATACAAGCAAGACGGGAAGCATTGCCTCTAATGACTCTGACCACAAATATTTAGGATTTAATTCTCCTGGTTACGGTGGGGGATACGCCAAGCTTAATTTGGACGAGTTCAAAATTTACAGCACGGATATATCCATGGAAGAAATTCGCACGTTGTACCAAGACGATGGCGGCGCTATTGACGAGTCGGCGCTTGCCAATTTAGATCTGAATTCAATCACGCTGCCGGAATTTGTTAGAGTAAGTCTGCCGCTCCCAACCCGCGGAACGAACGGAAGCACAATTGTATGGACATCTTCCAATACGGCCGTACTTTCAAATACAGGTGAAGTTTTCGAACCTGAGGAGGATACAGTGGTCACTTTGAATGCGGCCGTCACCTATGGCGCAGTAACCTTGTCTCGATCATTCGAATTGACTATTAAATCCAACTCACCTATTAACGATTTTGCTCCTATCCAGCCCTTCGACATGGAAGACGTGGAAGTTACAGATCCGTTCTATGTTAATGCTTTTAATAAAAACGTAGATTATCTCCTCTCACTCGATCCAGATCGTCTAATGGCAGGATTTAGAACAGTCGCGGGTTTGCCGAAGAAGGCTGAGTTGTATGGAGGCTGGGAAGGCGAATGGAGTTATCTGAGAGGCCATACCATGGGCCATTATTTGACAGCGCTTTCACAAGCCTATAAGCAAACAAAAGGAAACCCCATCGTCAACCAGCAGCTCAAGACAAAGATCGATTATTTGGTCAGCGAATTGAAGATCGCCCAAGAGGCGAGTCCGAATGGCTATTTATTCGCGACGCCTGAAACGCATTTTGACGTAATCGAAGGAAAAGCAGAAGGCCCTAGTTGGGTGCCCTGGTACACGATGCATAAGATTGTAGCGGGTTTAGTTGATGTTTACCGGTATGCGGAAAACGACACGGCATTAGAAATTGCGGACGAGTTGGGCGATTGGACTTACAATCGAACACAGACATGGGACGAAGCGATACATACAAGAGTCCTCAATATCGAATACGGTGGTATGAATGACGGCTTGTATGAACTGTACAAGGTGACACAGGAGCCGACTCACTTAATAGCTGCCCATATGTTTGACGAAGATTCGTTGTTCACGCCGATTGTCAATGAAACGGATGTATTGCAGAACAAACACGCTAATACCCAGATTGTAAAGTTTATTGGCGCACTGAACCGTTACAGAACTGTAGGGGAAACGGAAACGTTCTATTTAGAAGCAGCCGAGAACTTCTGGGAAATGGTTGTTCATGACCATACGTACGTGACCGGTGGAAACAGTGAAAATGAGCATTTTAGAGAACCTGGTCTTCTTGACGCTCATAGGAACAACGTTAATGCTGAGACATGCAATACGTATAATATGCTCAAGCTTACGCGAGAGCTGTTCCGATTGACTGGCGACGTTAAATACGCGGATTACTATGAGAGGGCATTGAAGAATGAAATCATGGCTTCCATGGACCCGGAGACGGGAATGACGACATACTTCAAACCGATGGGAACCGGTTATTTTAAGCTATACGGAACCGAGTTCGAGAGCTTCTGGTGTGATACTGGAACGGGTATGGAAAGCTTCAGTAAGTTGGATGATAGCCTATACTTCCACACGGAGTCCGATTTATATGTCAACACATACGTAAGCTCAATTCTGGAGTGGAGAGCTAAAGGACTGAAGCTGACGCAGCAGGCAGACCTGCCTGCAAGTGATAAAGTTACGTTCACGATTCATGCAGCTTCAGGCGAAAACGTTAATTTCAAATTCCGGTCGCCGGATTGGGTGGCGGAAGGGAAGCAGGTTAATGTTTCAGTCAACGGTAATGTAGTAAATGAGACGGTCATTGATGGTTATGTGAATGTAGAGCGTGCTTGGGTAGCCGGAGACATCGTAGAAGTGACGTTTCCAATGGAAGTCAAAGTCTCGGCACTGAAGGATAACGAAGAAGCGGTAGCCTTTACGTACGGTCCGGTTGTTCTGAGCGCAGGAATGGGTTCGGAACAAATGGTGTCCGTACCTCATCTAGCCGTGCAAAAAGCCCATATTCCGGAAGGCTTGTCGTTCAAAGATTATATCTTAATCGAAGAGGGAACCGTCGAGGAATGGATGTCGAACGTCAAGAACAATTTGGTCAAGACGGAAGGAAAAGTGGAGTTCACGCTTCGTAATACCGATGAAGACGACAACCTGATATTCACGCCTTATTATTTAAATACGGGTGAAAGGTATGGCATTTACTTCTACTTATCAGCATTGGATTCTCCTTTCTTTCAAAACAATATTCTGAATAAAAAGAACACGGCGAGGAAGGAAGTCGCGCTCATCGATGAGGTGCAAGTCACCAATGATCAACATGAATTGGCTCATAATTTGCAGGGTAATTCATCAGGCGGTTCCTATGGCGGTTACCAGTATCGCCATGCATCAGGCGCGAATACCGGTGAAGGTTGGCTCAGCTACGACTTGGCAGTGAACCCGGCCATTACAAATTATGTATCGACGAAATATTACAGCGGCGATGCCGGAAGAACGTTCAACGTATATGTTGACGGTGCGTTGATACAGGAAGTGACGGTCGAAGCCAAGACTCCAGCCCAATTCTATGATGTACGGTATGCTATACCCGCTCATTTAGTTGCGGGTAAAAGCAAAGTGACGGTGAAGTTCGCCAATCGAGGCAACAGCTTCATGGGTGGTTTGTTCGGGACGGTATCGATCATGAAAGACTATAGTACCAATGCGGATTTACAAAGTGTGACGATCGGAAACACAGTGGCAACCGTCCACGATCGTGAATGGACAATTTCCGTGCCGCATAATGCCGAGGAAGGAATGGTTCGTTTTAAGCCTGTTAATGCCAATGCCTTGGTTTACGTTGATGATATTCTTATTGACGACACGATTGAGAGAAAAATTCCGCTCAGTGCAGACATTACTACGCTAAACATCCGGGTAGTTGCGGAGGATCGAGAAACAGAGAATACGTATACGCTTTCTATTAAGAAGTCGCAAGACGATACTTCAGAGCCGGGAGGAGGCATTCCTACCCCCAACAATTCAAATCAGATAGATGCTCAAGATGACGTTATCATGGCTGTTGCGGATGGAAAAACAGTCATTAAAGGAATCGCATCGAAATCGACTAGAGACGGTCAGTCGCTCGTTACTGTAAAGTTCGATGAAAAAAGTCTGACAAAAAGCTTAGAAGAAACGCCGCAAGGAACAGTATTAACCGTACCCATTCACATCGATTCTGATATCTCGATTGCCACAATTCCCGGACAGTCGCTTAAATTAATGGAGGAGAAAGGAATTAAACTGGAATTACGCTCGAAAAAAGGCACATACACACTACCAACAGAACTTTTGGACGTCTCGATGATCGTCAACCAGTCAGGGTTATCGAACACACTTGCAGATGTTTATCTTCAAGTGGAAATTGGCAGTCCGTCAGAAGAAAAAGTGGAGTGGGTAGATGAGCTAATGAATGGAAATGAGCTTTCCTTAATTGCACCGCCCGTGGAATTCAAGGTTGGAATCGTAATCGGAGAAAAGTTTTTCGAACTTTCCGAGTTCATAGGTTATGTCGAACGATCCATTGCACTTCCGAATAGAACGGATAAAAAAGATATTATTACTGGCATCGTGATTGAACCGGATGGCTCGATTCGACATGTTCCGACCACTGTTGTAAATCAGGATGGCAAGTATTATGCCAATATCAAGAGCTTGTCCAATAGTCTCTATGCTGTCGTGCATAACGAGACATCATTCAATGACAGCGCCGCGCATTGGGCGAAGAATGCGATTCTGGAACTGGGATCAAGAAAGATTATTGGCGGGAATGAGAATGGCGAATATCGTCCAGATGACGATATTACGCGCGCTGAATTTGCTGCCATCTTAGTCAGGGCTTTGGGTCTGCGGCTGGAAGCCGGAGCGACTTTGTTTACGGATGTACAAGCAGCGGACTGGTACGGAAGCGCAATTAAAACCGCACATGCTTATGGTTTGATAAGTGGCTACGAGGATGGTTCGTTCCGTCCAATGAATAAGATTACGCGCGAGCAGGCGATGACAATTCTGGCCAGGGCTATGAAACTTACGGGTCTCTGGGACAATACTGACCATCAGTCTGCCGATAGCGTACTTCGAACTTTCCAGGACTCGCGGTCCATTTCGGATTGGGCAAAGGAAGAGATAGCTGCAAATGTTCAGACAGGTATCGTTTCAGGTAAAAATGAGAACACGCTAGCTCCGAAAGATTTGATAACTCGAGCGGAGGTTGCGATAGTCGTTATGAGGTTATTAAAGAGTTCCGATTTCATTTAACATCGTAATGAACATGAGTAGGAGTAAGGAGCTTGTAATTTCAGACTCCTTACTCTTCCTCGGTCTTGCTTCGTGAAATAATAAGGGCTGCGATGATTGTAAGGTTCATACGTATGGTTATTGCTGTGGGTCAATATAATTTCGCGGGTCTGCAAACAGCGGTTCAAGAGATTATTATTCCTTACGTGCAATATGCAAGGACGAAGGGAGTCTACGTAACGATTGATCTCGAGTTTACATTTAACGATTATCAATCTACAACTCCTGAAAATTTGGCAAAATTTAAGGAGATCTGGGGCTATATTGCCTCGCAGCCAGAGCTGAAAAGCGCGGATAATGTTATGTTTGAACTAATTAATGAACCCGTGCAAAGCTATGCCAACGGTCACTGGAGCGGATGGACTGGAGATCCCGATTATGTCGATCATTGGAAGGCATTAAGGGATTTTCAGAATGAAATCATTTCGACGATTCGCGAAACGGGGGCGGATAATGTGATTTGGGCAGCCGGACTCGGCTGGGACCAACTGTATGAATTGGCTGCCATCTACCCGATAACGGATCCGTTAAGCAACTATGGATATGCCGTTCACTGGTATCCGGGCTATGGCGGAGGCGATGACATGGCCGCCTTGCAATCGATTTGGGATACGACGATAAAACCAGCCGCTGATGTCTATCCCATCAATATTACGGAGTGCGTATGGTTCAAGCGTGTTGACGGAGATCCGGAATACTGGAATCTTTTTAACGCTTCGAGCGAAGGATTCGGCAAAAATACGAAGTCCATTTTCACCGCGGCAGGGAATGTTAGTGTGATCATGGGTGCAAACGGTGAATTGCTCGAGCCCGGGCCAAGAAGCTCGGTTGCCGACCCAACTGCAGGTATCAAATGGGATGGCGACACGACACGGGATGCGATGGGACGTTTTGTATTCGATTGGTTCTATGAGAGAGCACAATCCTACCCGGGTAGCGGTATATCAAACGGTATCGTATCTGGAGCAGTTTATAAGCTTATCAATAGAAGCTCGGGTAAAGTAGTCGATATCCCGGGCGGGCAGGATGTGAGCGGCTTGCAACTGCAGCAATGGTCGGATCTTGGCGGTACTGCACAGCAGTGGGTCATTACTAACATGGGCAGCGGGCATTATGAGATCAAGAGCGTATCTGCCAATAATAAAGTGATGGATGTCAAAAACGGAACCAAGGCCAATGGAGAAAAAATTCAGTTGATGGCCGATTTCAATAATACGGCTCAGCGCTTTACGATCTATGCTTTGGGTAACGGATATCACAGCATTATTAATGTCAACAGCAATAAAGCGTTAACCGTCTCTGGTAATTCCATGGACAATGGGGGCTTACTCATTCAGGATGGGTATACCGGCAACTTTAATCAACAATGGCAGCTTGCCCGCGTGAACTTAATTGCGCTCAAGTCTGTAGCGTACAATCAGTACGTAGCAGCTGAAAAAGCAGGAGCAGGCGATTTAATTGCCAATCGTTCGGTTGCGGCGGTATGGGAGACATTCGAAAAAGTCGATAACGGGGACGGCACTATTTCGCTGCGAGCGGATGCCAATCAGAAATTTGTTTGTGCCGAGAATGGAGGCGCTAACGCCTTAATCGCCAATAGGGAACAAGTAGGCGGCACATGGGAACGATTCCAGGTCGTGGATAATGGCGACGGCACTATCTCATTAAAATCATTGGCAAACCATTTGTTTGTTTCGGCTGAGCAAAGCGGGGATTTCAAGTTAATTGCCAATAAAACATCAGTAATCGGAGCAACAGAGAAGTTTATTATGGAGGCCAAGTAACAGGATTCTTGGATCAATTAATCTCAGAGGAACGGGAGGTTCTTGTGCTATCTTACGGGAAAGTACAAGAACCCTTGTTCTGTAAAGGAGTCTGTGATATGGAAGATGAACGCGGTTTGAAAAGGGGTATGCTAGTACGGAAATTTTTAGTTGTGCCGCTCTTGTTGTGCTTGGCATTTACTTTTCTTGTTATCCCCACTAATGCCTTCACTTCAGATCAAGGCAACGGACAGTTCCAAAATCCGATATTGTACATGGACAACTCCGACCCGAGTGTCATCAAGGTAGGGTCCTCCTACTATATGTCGAGCAGCAGCATGCACATGATGCCGGGAATTATGAAATCCGAGGATTTGGTCAATTGGGAGATCGTCTCCTATGCATTTTCTTGGAAATAAAAAAAGGCTAAACTAATTCCCCCTTCAAGACCTCTTGTTTGATATAGTCTGCCTGCCAATAAGCCAATGCTCCGATGGTCTCCGTTACGTTAAAAGCCGACATCGTGGGAAATAAAGAATTTCCGCTGATAAACAAATTGCGAATCCCGTGAACTTTTCCGTAGCGGTCTGTCACCGATTCCTTCGGGTTTTCCCCCATTCTGGTTCCGCCGCTCGGATGCGTCATCTCCCATGGAGGTTGAACGTGTTGTCCTCCCCATATTTTTTTTGCTCCACCTGCCTGCAGAATTTCTACCATTTTCGGATAAAAAAATTGCTGCATATTGTTCAACTGCGGACTCCAATCAAAGGTTAACCTCGGAAGAGGAAGGCCATAATGATTTTTGGCGTGGGGATCGAGATCGATGAAGGAAGTCAACATTGGAGGGTCTGTTAGCATCGCATGAACCTGATAATAATGACTGTAGGTTCGTGCCATGAAATCTTTGTATAAAGGTCCGAAGCGCGGAACTCCGTCAGGCAGTTCAACTGTTTTCGCGAATTCTATGGGCTGTCCTGCATTTCCGGTAACCTTTGCGCCGTAGATATAACCGCCCATGATAAAACCGAGCCCCATATGATCAAAATGATCTTCCGTAAAATCCGAAATCGCCATTACAGGCTCTGAAGGCCCGATATGAACATTCATCAGTTCATCAAACAATCCGTTTATCCCGAATCTCGGATGCTGGTGAAAGTATTTTCCCACCTGAGCATGCTGATTCCCGATGCCGCTGGGCGCATATGGATTTCCGGACAGAAGCAGCAGCCAAACATTATAAAATGTATTTGCCGCCAGAATCACAATACTTGCCGTAATTTCATGCTCGTTTCCTGCAGAATCCAGACATACGACACCTTCTATCCGATCCCGCCGGTTCATTGTCATTCGAATCACATAGCGGTCAACAAGCAAAGTGAAGTTCGGATTCTTTAGCGCTTCTCTGAGTTCCGTCACTCTCGTATTCGATTTAGCTTCCACCGTACATTCAAAACTTTGGCAGAAACCACAGGAGCCTGTGCGTTTCCGGCCTTGATAATCTCTGGAGAGGATACCCGCCGGCATAGGAAACGGTTCATATCCCAAAGACCTGCATGCCTGTGCAAAGTGGTTCGTCGCAAAGCCTTGTTCGAATGGAGGCAAAGGATAAGGAGCAGATCTTGGGGGGCCGAACTTCATTTTATCATCTCCAGAAACACCAATTCTGTACTCAAATTTTGTGTAGTAAGGCTCCAGATCTTCATAAGAAATCGGCCAGTTGGCGATCGCGCCGCCCGGTATCTGCCCCCAAACGTCCAGAGCCTTAAAGACGGAAGGTTCAAACCGCCAACTGACTCCTCCCCAATGAGTCATACTCCCTCCTGGTCCCCAGCCATCAAGCCCTTGGGTTATGCGAGGAAACACTTTTTGCGTTGCAGTCCGCGAGTGGGGTCTCCACGTCATCCCTCCAACCTTCGGAGTGGCCCACATAAGATCCTGCCGGATAGGAAACCTGAGTTCATCCATCGATACGTCCTTTGTCTCAAACATGGGCCCCCGTTCAAGCACACAAACAGACAATCCTGCATCACTTAGTTCTCTTCCAATAATTCCTCCTGACGCACCTGCTCCAATGATGATCACGTCATAATCAGGTCTTTTCTTCATAAACGATTCCTCCCAGTGAATAATAAATGGTCGGATGTCTCGTTTTATTGATCGTCTCCGGCGGGTAAAAGGTGGGGCCTGCGTAGCCTAACAGACGCCAACCATAACCTTCAAAGTTGCCGCCATAAATAGGATCGCTGAATACCCCCTCCAAAGTATGATCTCTTAATAACTCAAAAAAAGGGGTATTCTCATTTTGAATAAGAAGCTGATTGAGTTGATTTTTGTCAAGATGAAGCAGGCTCAACCGGAAAAGTTGTTGGGCTGCTCTCTCCAATTGCTGTAACCCATTACGATACACTCCCACTAAAAAAGGGTTACTTTCCATATCTCTTAAAACAAAGTTATACGTTTGGGCCTCAATTGCACCTGGAAATATCGCTTCAGTCAGTATATTGATCAGCTCCATCTCCTCTTTTGAAAGCAATTTCATTCCCCCTTTCTTATGATTCAAACTATGTATATGCTTTTTTTTTACCGTTTTGCATACAATATTTTGGAGGTGAGAGGGGTGCAGAAAAATATTTTCATGGAAGCTGCGGAGTACGCAAGAAGGTGGGCGCCGAATGAAAGAAGTCTGTTAATTTTCCCAGTTGAGAAACTGGAGGAATTAACCAAAATAAAAACAACTTTACCACGATATCCTGTTTTATATGTGACGAAAACAAGTTATATTCCATATGCAACAAAAGCCGAGATCTTAAGACGAAAAGACCCAAATTTGTTTTTGATCGGTGGAACAGATATGATTTCCGAGTGGGTGGCCTACGTATTAACCACCCTGACGAAAGGGCAGGTATATCGAATCATTTCAGAAGATTTATCAGGGATTGATATCGGAGACAATCACAGCGCTTGTATGTTATGACTCCAAGTGCATAACTCATGTTGCAAACAGGGATTTAATAGGTCCTTGGGAAAAATTCCAATTCATCGATAATGGAGACGGGCCGTTCGTTTGCTGAACGGTCATTTTCTATTTCTTCAAAAGTAAAAAGAATAAAGTACGCTAACTTTTGAATATCAGATTCCATTTAAAAGCGCTTACAACGAGCTTAAAATTAAGAGCGAAGAGCTTACTATCAATGGAAGATGAAGGGGGAGAATTGATGAAGATGAAGAAAAAGGCAATAGGTTTGCTTGTGGCCATCTTATTGATTACGAATTTGTTAGCTTCTGTATCTTATGCGGATAATCCCGTGGTGCAAACGGTTTATACGGCTGACCCAGCGCCGATGGTCTACAATGATACTGTCTACCTGTATACCGGCCGGGACGAGGATAATTCGACTTGGTATACAATGAACGAATGGAGAGTCTATTCTTCCAAGGATATGGTGAATTGGACGGATCACGGTGTTCCATTAACTTATGAAACGTTTAGCTGGGCCAAGGGTGATGCATGGGCAAGTCAGGTTGTAGAAAGGAATGGTAAGTTTTATTGGTATGTGACGGTTAGTCATAAAACACTTAATCGCGCAGCAATAGGCGTCGCGGTCTCAGACAGTCCAACGGGGCCTTTCGTGGACGCACTAGGAGAGCCGTTAATAGCTGCCAATTGGGGGGATATCGATCCGACGGTATTCATTGACGACGATGGACAAGCATACTTGTATTGGGGGAATCCGAATCTCTGGTACGTGGAATTAAACGAAAACATGATTTCATATGACGAAGAGGTTGGCATTGTTCAAGTGCCGCTTACGAAAGAAGGATTCGGTGAAAGACTCGGCAATCCGGATAGATCAACGTTGTATGAAGAAGGTCCTTGGCTTTATAAACGCAATCAATTGTATTATCTAATCTATGCCGCCAGCGGCATTCCAGAAAATATTGCTTATTCCACAAGCGAATCCCCTACTGGTCCATGGACATTTAGAGGAATTATTATGCCTTCACAAGGGGGAAGCTTCACAAATCACCCTGGGATTATTGATTTTAAGGGGAATACTTACTTTTTCTATCACAATGGCGCTCTCCCGGGAGGGGGGGGATTCACCCGATCAGCTGCCGTTGAGCAATTCGAGTTCAACGAAGATGGAACGATTCCGATGTTTAACATGACAACAGAAGGGCCAGAGAGCGTAGGAAATCTGAATCCTTATGAGCGGAACGAAGCGGAGACTATTGCATGGACGATCGGCGTTGAGACGGAGCCGAGTATTCAAGGCGGGATGAGCGTCAGCGATATAGATTATGGCGATTACATCAAGGTCAAAGACGTTGATTTCGGAGCGACAGGTGCCGGAACATTCACGGCAAGCGTATCCAGCGCCTCCAAAGGCGGGCTGATTGAACTTCGTCTAGACAGTCAGGACGGTACTGTCATTGGCTCGCTTCCGGTATCATTTACAGAAGAGAACAATTGGAAATTGGAAACGGCAAATGTCTCCGGCGCTGTCGGCGTTCATGATTTGTTTCTTGTTTTCAAAGGAGACAGCACTGGCGATATGTTCAAAATGGATGATTGGAATTTTACCGAGAAGGGCGATCATGATCTAGTCGCTATCAACGCGTCTATCGACAACTATAAGCTTGATACCGTATCGGGAACCAATAAAGCTCAAATGACGGTAACGGCTATTTATGCCGACGGAACAAGCAGTGATGTTACCGAACAAGCTGTGGCTGTGCCTGATCAGGAAGGACTCGTTTCGATTGACGGCGGGGTGGTCACAGGAATTGGATACGGAAAAGCTGAAATTAATGTAAATTATAGCGGGCGAACAGATGTGCTTCGTGTTGTCGTCAAAGATCTGAAGAGCGAGCTGACGCCCAAACAGATTACGATCGACAAAAAAGCAGTATCTTTGTGGATTGGCGCTGCAGAGAACGTAGCAGTAACTGTTGAATATATGGACGGTCGCATTGAAGACGTAACGGACAAAGCAGTTTTCCATAACATGCATCCAGAAATTGCGGATGTGGTCAATGGTCATATTACCGCGAAGTCGGAAGGCACGACGAATGTATCCGTAAGCTTCCAAGGAATATTAGGCGAAGCTGTTACTGAGTCTTTTTCCATTACCGTATCTAAACTAGTTGATTTAATAGAGAATGGCGGTTTTGAAGAAGGAATATCTCCTTGGATCGTTAACGATACCGCTTCAATTGCTGTGACAGAGGATGCTGCCTTAAGCGGCTCGAAGGCGTTGCATGTTACAGGCAGAACTGCCACGGGATCAGGTCCGAAGCAGTCTGTTGAAGGAAAGATCAAAGGTGGCGTAACTTACGTCTTCTCCGCGAAGGTGAGATACGAGTCTGGTCCGGCGACAAGACAATTTATCTTTACAATTCGTAACGAAGATTGGGTAAACATGAGTGAGTCGGATCCAAGTTGGTGGGTCTTTAAGGATATGGGTCACGGAATTATAACGAAAGGCGAATGGGGGACAATCGAAGGAACGGTTACAGTTCCCGCTGACGCCAACTTCAGCAGGCCAGCCATCTTTATTGAAACTTCATGGTCAGCGGCGAATGATCCTATCAACGATTTAATGGACTTTTACGTTGATGACGTATCCTTCCAAGATACGACCGCTGTTTCACCAACATCAACACCAACACCAACACCAACGCCAACACCAACACCAACACCAACACCAACGCCGACACCAACACCAACACCAACACCAACACCAACACCAACACCAACACCAACGCCAACGACAACATCGAGCCCAGCACCGACTCAGGCACCAACGTCAATTCCGTCACCAACTGCAACGCCGATACCGAGCGAAACGGCAATACCAACCGAGAAACCTCCAGTTCCTGCATTTACGGACTTGAAAGGTTATGATTGGGCAAGAGAAGCGATCACATATCTGACGGAGCTCGGGGTTATCAAAGGGACTTCATCCAATACGTATGAACCGGAGCGCACTGTAACCAGAGCCGAATTTATTACCATGTTGATTAGAGCGCTTGGGCTCGAGGCTGAGGCAACCGATAATTTTGATGACGTTGCAGTAGGAACATTCTATTATGATGCGTTGAGAATCGCGAAGCAACTCGGAATTGTTCTAGGTAGCGGCAATAATATTTTCGATCCGAACGGACTCATTTCTAGGCAACAAATGATGGTTACCGTTGTGCGGGCGCTAAATGCCGCCAGCATCTTATTGCCGCAGAGTACTGAAGGAAGCTTGCCGGTATTTGAAGATGCAACCGAGATAGCCGACTATGCAGAGAATGCTGTTAGAATCATGGTAACATCCGGCTTTATTGTTGGGGATGATGAAGGTCTTCTTCGGCCTCTGGATACCGCTATAAGAGCTGAAGCAGCAGTCATTATATATCGGATCTTAAACGCATTCCAATAATTCAAATATAAGATATGAAGGCTGTTCAGGTTTATTTCCTGTAACGGCCTTCATTTTTTTGGGGAACCATGCTGTTTTTACGTCATCCGACCATTCTGACAGCTAGCCTTTCACAGGTATTTTCACGGAGTTTGGCAGGTAGTTTCTATAGATGGACTGCGCTACTCTTAACGATATCATGCTTGCATTCTGCATGAAAAAATCAGTTTCTAGAAAGCGCAGGTGTAAATCATGAATACTGGTCACCAGCCTATGCTGCAATCGAATGAGCCGAACATGAAGAATCTAAAGCTTTGGTACAGATTTGATCGGAATGACGACTCCATCGTAAAGGATTTCTCGGGGAACGGATTTGATGGCGTATGTTTTAATTCGCCGACTTGGGGCACCGGTTTAAGCGGCGATTCTATGAAGTTCACGGGCGGCACTGCTTCATCGAATGCGCCATATGTCGCGATTCCAAATGGCGTTTTAAAGAATATGGAACAAGTCACGATCGCTTCAAGAATCAAATGGACGGGAAACGGGACTGCCAATCAGTGGATCTTCGCGATCGGAAGCCATACAGAACGTTATCTCTTTGCGACTCCGAAAGGGAATCCGGGCACCTGTTACGCCGCCATTCGAAACGACGCCGACTTAGCATCGACAACGTTAGGAGAGCAAGGCGTCGCTTCCAGCTCACAGCTTGTTGAAGGGGCATGGATTCACGTGGCTTTGACCATGGATCCCGCAGCTAAAACCTGTGTGCTATACCTTGAGGGGAAAGAAGTAGCGAGAAATAGCCAAATGACGAAGAATATTGCTGAGTTGTGCGACACCAATCAGGATTGGGCGGGGTATATCGGAAAGTCGTTTTTCGACGATCCCTATTTTGAGGGGGAGATAGATGATTTTCGGATTTATGATATCGCATTATCAAGTGAGAGAATTGCTGAAATTCAAGAAGAGGGACTTGAAGATGCCGATGTCGTTCTAGCCGTTAAGCAGGATCTGCAATTCAATGATCTAGACATTGTAACGAATCATCTAGTGCTGCCTAATCGCCTATACGGAGCCACCATTGACTGGTGTTCGGATAAATCGGAGTATCTTACTCTTGAAGGTATTGTATCAAGGCCAATAGCGGGACAACAGGCAGCGGTGATCTCCCTTGAAGCAACGATATCCAAAGGAACTGAAGTTGATAAGAAAAGGTTCACAGTTAGAGTACTCCCGGAGAATGAAGCGCCATTTAGACTAGTCGTTAATGCTGGTAGAAAGGAAGTCGATATTCATCCGAATTTGTTCGGATTATTCTTCGAGGACATTAACTATTCGCTTGATGGTGGATTATACCCCGAGTTGGTACAGAACGGTTCATTCGAATTCTTGCGATCTTCTGAGAATGCTCTTGTTCAAACTTATGACGGTCTCCATGCTTGGCATAAGCTGGAACGTGCAGGAAGTTCCGTTTCCATTACAACAGCAGATACAAACGGTTTACACGAAAACAATCCGAATTATCTGGAGATCATCTCCCATGAATCCGGAACTGGCATTTATAATATCGGGTTCCCGGATGAGCCGGGCAATTCGACACCAGGCATGCGAATCGTGCAGGGAGAGCGGTATTTATGCTCGTTTTTTGCAAGGGGCGTAGATTATAGCGGATCAATCGAGATTGGCATCACCAGCGCCGACGGTGTTGTCGATTATGCGGCTTCTACAATAGAAGGAGTTTTTGGCGACTGGAAGAAGTTTAGCTGCGTTCTGGAGCCGACGGGTTCGTCTTCGACGGCTAGGCTTCAGCTTGTGATGACAAGCGCTGGTATTCTGCATTTGGACATGGTGTCCTTATTCCCTGAGCGTACATGGAAAAATAGGGAGAACGGTGTACGTAATGATCTAGGCGAAATGTTGAATGATATGGGAGCTAAGTTTTTTCGCTTTCCAGGAGGATGTCTGGTTGAAGGAAGAGTGATCGAAAACCGGTATAAGTGGAAGGAAACGGTCGGTCTGCTTGAAACACGCAAACAAACGTTCAATCAATGGTCGTTTAGGCCCGAATATCCGCACTATAATCAGTCTTTTGGATTTGGCTTTTATGAATATTTCCAATTGGCGGAGGACTTAGGTGCTGAACCGATTCCGTGTTTGAATGCCGGCATCTCTCACCATGACGCAGCGGGACGAGTTACAATGGTGCCAATGGAGCGAATGGGGGAAGTGGTGCAAGACGCTCTCGACCTTATCGACTTCGCTAACGGCACGGATATGACCAACCAATGGGCTAAGTTAAGGTCAGACATGGGGCATCCGGAGCCGTTCCATCTAAAATACTTGGAGATCGGAAATGAAAACGGAGGTCCCGAATATTACGAGCGATATAAGCTTTTCTCTGAGGCTCTTCGAGCTTCGCATCCAGAAATTAAGTTGATTGTTGGCGGAGGATTTACAAAAAACGATGCGATTAACTTAGAAACCTGGTCTAGAATGCAGAGGGGAGATATCGACGCTGATATTGTCGACGACCATTATTATTTGGATCCCAATGACTTTTACAACAGCATGAATCTATACGACAACTACGATCGCAATCTTGGCACCGTGTTTGTCGGCGAATACGCATCTAGAGGAAACCGAATGGAGAATGCGCTTGCAGAAGCCGCCTACATGACCCACTTGGAGGAGAATGGCGATGTCGTGGAGTTAGCCGCTTATGCCCCTCTATTGGCGAAGCACAACTATATGCAATGGGCGCCCGATGCGATCTTCTTCACGAACGAAACCTGCTACGGTACGCCGAATTATTATGTCCAGAAGTTATTCATGCGCAATGTCGCGAACTATACTCTATTGTGGGAGTTGATTCGAAACGGTAAGGCAGCCCATAAGATTCAAGGAGCAATCGGGTTAGGCTCCAATCGTACCTCCGTTGAGTTCACCAACTTGACTGTAATCAATGATGATAGTGGAGCTATTTTGTTAAGTGACGATACCTCGAACGATCGTTTGCAATGGTCGGTTTCGACCGGGATATGGGGATTTTCTAATGGTGTATGCGCGCAGACCAATCCATTGGCATCAAACGCGTTGATCTACACAGGAAATTTTCAAGCCAATAATTACACTTTAACGGTCAGAGCGAGAAAAACGGCAGGCGAAGAAGGATTCGTCATTCATCTCGGACAGCGTGACAGTGAAAATTATATTCGCCTGACGTTAGGCGGATGGGGCAACTCCAAAAGCGCCTTCGAAAAAATCGTTAACGGCAAAACAAGCTTAATGACACCTTATTTCGATACTGTCCAATACCCGACCATTGAAACCGGCGAATGGTACGATATCCGATTGACTGTGCGGAGCAACCGAGTCCAATGCTATGTACGAGGTGATCTGGTCTTCGAAATCGTCGACAGACCGAAAACGGGACCGGTATATGCAACGGCCGGCAAAGACGAGTCGTCAGGAGATATCGTCGTGAAGCTTGTGAATCCGCACGATGTGAAACAAACGATCGATGTGGTATTGAACGATGCAGGCGTCGTCTGTCCTGAAGGGGTGAAGACCGTACTAAAAGGTAATGGGCCAGATGATACCAATACGCTCGAACATCCGACTCAAATTGTACCGCTTACAACTACGATTGATGGTTTAGGAAATGAGAATTCCATATCTTTGGATCCTTATTCTCTAACGTTGGTGCGATTCCGAACAAAATGGTAAAGAGTGCGTCAAGTATTACTATTAACTCAAAAAAGGTGTGAACGAATACGATGGTTAATGATGTCTGGAGTGAAAATAATTTCGTCCTTTGTTATACAAGGGAGCCTCAAGAGGACATGATTTACGCGGAAAGACTTGCCTACAGCATGCATTTGGCTTACAGCGAAGACGGCGCGAGTTATCGATCGCTTAATCATAATTCCGGCGTGTTGTTCGCTAAAGCGACGGATAACGAGAACGGAACGATGAATGCAAAGAGTTTAAAAAATCCATTTCTCTTCCGTCTGGACAATGGCCAGTTCGGAGTCGTAGCGGTTCGTACTGAGGCGAATGGGCAGCGGGATCCGCAGAGCGCAGGGAGGATTCTATTCTTCGTAACTTCTGACCTGCTTCAATACCGGGAAGTGGGACTCCTTAATCTGAAAACTGAAGCTTATGTTGATGATGTTACCTGTAAATACGTGGAGGCGGTGAAGGCTTATATTATTCATTGGTGCGACGAAAGCGGCAATGGTTTTCAAAACACGATTACCGATCTCTTTGACCTGGAAGGAGCATCGAATCCGGAGTCTGCAGAAGCACCTATTCAATCAGAACAGATTTACAATATTGAAGGAATCGTCCCCCGAAACGTCATTCCTGTTCCGCGGGAGATCGCTCATCGGCTTGTATGTAAATTAACGGTCCCGACGAATGTGGCCATAGAGCTTCAGGAAAGTATGGTTGCAGCATCACCAGAAGAGCTGAAGGCAGTTAAGGCCACTGCCGTATACAGTGACGGAACGACTGCGCTGAAGAGCGTGGAATGGATGACGGATGCCGTAGATTGGTCTAAACAAGGAACTTATGTTGTGGAGGGGACGATCCAACAGCAGAAATACGAGTTTCCCATGGCGGTTAATCGTGCGGACCCTTGCATTGCCCGGTGGAATGGAAAGTACTATTTTATTGCGACCAATGATGCCGACGGCAATCAGACATTGTTCATTAGGGAAGCGGACAGCATACCGGGCCTGATTCACGCTGAAGAACACTTAATTCTAGACACCAAAACGTATGATCACATTAAGGGACTGTTGTGGGCGCCTGAGATTCATATTATTGAAGATCAGCTTTACATTTTCCATGCGGCAACGACAGGTGAATTTTTGTATGAAGAGTGCCACGTCATGCAGCTGCGCGAAGGCGGAGACCCAACCCAAGCTGCAGATTGGAGCATGCCAAGACGCGTATTGAAGAAAGACGGAACGGAGCTGTGCGAGGCAGGAAAGGTTATTTCCCTGGACATGACCGTTATTCAAGTTAACGGCGAATGTTATGCAGCTTGGTCAGAAAGGCAGTTTGTGCCAGTCGATCTCGGAGCGTGGGTTTATATCGCAAAGCTTGATCCTCATGAGCCGTGGAAGCTGATAAACGATCCCGTATTATTAACGAAGCCGGATTACGGTTGGGCGAATAATCATACTTTTGTCGATGAAGGACCGTTCGCGTTGATCCGCGATAATAAACTTTTTGTTACGTTTGCCAGCGCGGCGGTGGACGCTACTTATGTAGTAGGATTACTCGTTGCGGAGCTTACTTCGGATCTCCTGGATGCCAACAGTTGGACGAAAGGGAATTATCCGCTGCTTACCTCCCGGAGCGTTCCAGGCGAATACGGTCCCGGTCATAATTCATATGTAGTAGATGATGAAGGTACCATATGGAATACGTATCATGCGCGACCTGGCATCGACGCGCCAAGATGCTCTGGCCTGCGGCGTATTCACTTTGATATTGACGGCTATCCGGTATTGGATCTGACCGAAGAAAAGGATCTTAATCCAGAGCTTGCCAATGTGACAATTCTTGTGACTGTTCACAACGAATAAGCGTAGAATTACAATTCAAATTAGTGACGATCGATATATAGCCCGCCCATAAGGAGTGAACCTCCTATATCGGCGGGCTATCCCATCTTCGTAATCTCTTATCCGCCAAATGACTAAAATCCTTTACTTTTCGAATATGATAGTCCATCGATTAACCATAAGAAGTCATTTATGATAGGCTCATATCTTATAAGAAAGGAAGGAGCGAAAGGATATGAGGATGCAAACTTAATGTTTTTCATCTTTTAATGTAATCGCTATCATTTGATTCGAGGAAGGAGTTTGTCATGAAGAAAATGTTGAACAGATGGGTATCTCTAACGATGGTTATTGCAATGATAACGACAATGTTCGGAGGTTATTCCTCCGCGCAGGCAGCATGGGATCCTACCAATGATCTATTGCTGCATTATAAGTTCGATGCCAGCTCGATTCAAGGAACGAGCGTGGTAGATGCGTCCGGCAATGGCTATGACGGCATTATAGGAGGAGATACAACACCTTCAGTTATGATGACGGAAGGTAGAGAAGCCATTAGTCTCGATGGTATAAGTCAATTTGTGAAAGCGCCTTCAGGCGTTTTGAACTCATTAAATGATTTTACGATAGCTTTCTGGGCCTATTTGGATGAGAAACAAGGTCAGTTCACCCGGTTTTTCGATTTTGGAGATACGGATGCTGGAAAAATGTATTTCACAGAAACGTTATTTCTGAGCATGGATGGACTTCCGTGGGGAGAAAACACGCTCAATGGCGGTGATCCCATAAATGTTGGCGAGTGGTCTCACGTTACGTTGAGCAAAACAGGAACCACTTATACGATTTATAAAAATGGAGCGATCCTCCAACAAGCAAATATTGCCGTTAAACCTTCGGACTATACGGAAAGTCAGTTTGTAAAGAACTATATCGGCAAATCAAATTGGCAGGATCCTTACCTTAAAGGTAAAATTAGCGATTTTCGAATCTACAATATTGGATTGTCAGGAGAAGAAGTAGCAGGTCTTGCAGGTAGTAACAGCCTTTCGGATCCGAACCTTAAGCTTTGGTATCAGTTCGAAGAGATGAATGGAACGACGGTATCGGATTCTTCAGGCCATGGATTCGATGGAGCTTATGTTAATACGCCTGCATGGGGGACTGGCGTAAGCGGTAACTCCTTCAAGATGACCGGCGGAGCAAGCGATTCTTCGACGGCTTCGTACGTCAAGATTCCAAACGGCGTGTTAGAAGGGTTAAACGATATAACCGTATCTGCTTGGGTGAAATGGGACAGCGAAGCTGCCTATCAATGGCTTTACGCCCTTGGCGTCGATACAAGCAAATATTTATTCTTCACGCCGAAAATTTGGAATGGGTATCCCTACTCGGCGATCACGTCAAATGGAGGCGGCGGAGAACGCGGATCCAATCTTCAAACTGCTTTCCCAACCGGTGAGTGGAAGCATGTTGCTTACTCACTTGATTCCGCTGCACAAATAAGTACCGTTTACATTAATGGAGAGCAGGCAGCTAAAAATGAAAGCGTAACCGTCAAGCCCTCGGATCTTTACGATGTAAGCAAAGACTATTCAGGTTACATTGGAAAGTCCTTCTATCCTGACCCGTATTTCGGCGGAGAAGTGGATGATTTCCGCATCTACTCAATCCCTCTGACTGAAAATGAGGTACAAGAGTTATATGTTGGAGGCATAGCTGCTGAACAAGCCGTTGCCTTGGCAAAAGAGAAGTTGAGCATCGGAAGCACTATTGTGAACGATGATGTATTTTTGCCGAGCAGCTTCTATGGGACAACCATAACATGGACGTCTAGCAATACGGCTTATTTTAATCATGACGGCTCCGTTACTAGGCCGGCTGAGGGTCAGTCTGTTGCGGAAATTACGTTAACGGCGACCATTCAGAAAGCGAATGCAACTGACACGAAGATTTTCACTATCAATGTACTTCCCGTTGGATTTTCCATTAATGCAGGCAGTTACAACCCTATCATCAAAACGGATGCTAACGGGGACATTCTGTTTACAGCCGATCCGGCTGCTATGGTTGATGGAGATACCGTTTACTTATACGTTGGAAGGGATGAGGCAGCTCCTGGAACATGGTTCTACATGAAGGAGTGGCTGGCCTTCTCATCTACAGATATGGTCAATTGGAAAAATGAAGGCAGCATTCTGAAGAGTGCGGACTTTTCGTGGGCGACGGATGCTTCCTCATGGGCTGCCCATATGACAAAAAGAAATGGCAAATATTATTTTTACACGACAGTTGATCGCGGAGGAGGAAACGGAAACGCAATTGGTGTTGCGGTCTCTTCGAGCCCTACCGGACCATTCGAAGATGCGATCGGTGGCCCTTTATTCGATAATGCGATTACAACAGGAGCACCACTCGCCTCTATGGAAGACATTGACCCTGCAGTCTTTGTCGATGATGACGGGCAGGCTTATCTCTATTGGGGTAATAGCATATTCCATTATGCACTGTTAAACGACGATATGATTTCTATAAAAGATTTGAACGGCGACGGCAAAATTACCGAAGGGCAAGATATATTCACAGGCGCTCCTATTCATAATTTGCCTGGTGGATTTGGCGAGGGAGCGTGGGTTCATAAAGCTAACGGAAAATATTATTTAACCTTTCCCCAGGAGTTGCCGCAAAAAATCGTCTATGCGACGTCCGATAGTCCGAGAGGACCTTGGCAGTATCAAGGTGTTATTATGGATGGTAACTGGGGACCGAATGGCGAGGATGTTTCCGGAACGAATCATCCGGCAGTTATTGAGTTTAAAGGAAAGACTTATATTATCTATCATAATTCAGCACTCCCGTCTGGCGATCATCATCGTCGCTCCGTTAGTGTCGAGGAACTGCGGTATAACCCAGATGGATCCATTCAAAAATCTTATATGTCCTCGACCGGTCTAACCGGGGACGAGATGCTGATCCGGTCGGATCGTCACCCCGACAAATATATTCGATTTAAAAGCGGCAGTAACTATCTGGCGGAGTTCCAAGAGAATGAACTGACTTTTAAGTGGGACATCGCATTAGGGTTAGCCGACCAAGTCACGGTGGATATGGTATCCATTCAAGCGGTGAACAAACCTGGTTACTACTTGGGAATCGAAGGCAACAACGTGACATTGACGAAAAACGACAATACGACGGATTACAAGAATAGAACAACCTTCAGAAAGGTTCCTGGATTGGCGGATGAAAGCGGGGTATCGTTCCAATCCATTATTGATCCTAACGTGTATCTTAGACAATCTGAAACAGACGGATACACCATCAAGGCAGGAGTTTATAGTGGAAACTCCAGTCAGGAGGACAAGCAGGACGCGACGTTCCACCTTGTCAGCGCGGATGGAATGGGTGAAGAACCAACAGAAGAAGGCCCGAATCCTTTGATTAAATATAGCTTCAATGAAAATTCCGGAATGACGGTTGTGAATTCCGGGACTCTGGGTGCGGAGTATAATGCCACTTCGTCCGAAGCTATTACAGCAGTCGAAGGTGTTAATGGAAATGCTCTTTTGTTCGACGGCGTCACGCAGTTTGTCACGATTCCGAAGGAACTGAGCTTTGGCAACGAATTGACGATAAGCATGTGGGTTAAGACTTTGGACAATTCGACGATCTCCATGCTCTACAACTTCGGCAATACCGATGACAAATCCAAATCCATGTGGCTTAATCAACGATCGGCACAAACGCAGAAGCTGGCAGCCGCAATGGAACCTGCTTGGGCGGCAGGAAATGTCATTTCGGATGCGTCGCCGCTTCCGATGGATAGCTGGATCCATTTGGCTATTGGGTATAATGGGAAGTCGATCACCGTTTACAAAGACGGGGTAGCCGTAGCGACGAATACCGCGTCTAATCAGCCTTCCGATTACAATGGAGAGTTCCTGCATAATTACATCGCCAAGTCATTATGGCCGGATCCGTTATTCAAAGGATATATGGATGACTTCCGCATTTATGATCAGACGCTTAACCAGGAACAAATCGCGTCGATGTCGAGTGATCGAAATGCCGTTGTGGTTGCTCAAGATACTGCTGCATTGACACTTGGCGATACGAGTGCGGTGTCAAGGAACATGGAGTTGCCGATGTTGGGAGAAGCCGGTTCTTTCATCGCTTGGAGCAGTAGCGATGAAGCAGTCATTACGAATAAAGGAATTATCACTTTGCATGACTCGGAACAAACTGCAGTACTTACAGCAAGTATCACGAAAGGAAGCGAGACTTCAACCAAATCGTTCACGATTACCATTCCGGATCGCGTAACGGCAGCATTGAACTTCCTAGAACTAGAAGCTGCCGAGATGTCCCTTCCTAACGCAGAAAATATTCGAGGTAATATCACATTGCCGGAGAAAACGGCAGCTGGAGCAACGATTACCTGGGCATCGGATCGGGAAGACGTTATTAGTACCGTAATAACGCCAAACGACGATTATGATATTACTCCGGCAGGGGTGGTTAAGCGCCAGAATTCCGACACGCATGTTAAATTATCCGCTACTTTGTCTTATGAAGGTCAAAGCAAGACGAAAGTCATGACGGTGACCGTCAAAGCTGCGACAGAACCAATCGAAGACAATGAGCTAGCAGGGTATTATTACACTTACTTCCGTTCGAATCTATACGGCGATGGAGAAAGTCAAAATATACATCTCGCGACTAGTAAGGACGGCTTGTTCTGGGATGACATGAATAATAACGAGCCGATTCTCCATGCTACTCTAGGTACGAAAGGCGTACGCGACTCGTATATCATTCGTGCCCCAGAGGGAGATCGATTCTATTTGATCGGTACGGATTTGGATGCCAACTTAGGGAATTGGGGTGCATATTCCGGAAACGGAAGCAAGTCGATATATGTATGGCAATCGGATGATCTTATTAATTGGTCTGAACCAAGACTCATTCCGATTGCACCTGATAATGCCGGGAATATGTGGGCGCCTGAAACGATTTATGACCCCAATACGGGTGAGTATATTGTTTACTTCGCTTCCAATTTACCTGCTGGGCCAAATGATCCGGGTCATCATCGGATTTTGTACGTAAAAACACGAGACTTCTGGACCTTCAGCGAAGCGAAAACATATAAGCATAGAACACCGGAGTATAGCATCATCGACACCAGCATGCTAGCGTTCGCCGGGAACTATTACCGATTTACGAAAAATGAAAAAGATGTCACGATCATGTTGGAAAAAAGCGATAAACCGCTTGGCGAATTTACTCTGGTCAAGGAGAAGGTCGCGGATCAAGGAAGCGTTGAAGGCCCCGGTATCTTCAAGCTGAACGGCCAAGATAAGTTCTTATTGTATATGGACGGATACGGCGCAAGAAACGACGGCTTCTTCCCGACGATTGCCGAATCGCCAGAAGATTTGGATCAAGGGAATTTTCGAGCTCTCGACAAAACGGAATTCCGAATGCCAACAGGCGCCAAACATGGTTCTATGCTGCCGATAACGCAAGAGGAGTATGACCGGGTAATGGCCGAATGGGGCGGTTCCCTCGTACAGCCTGTAACCCCGGGTACAGGCCAGGTGTTGCCTGATCTGGAGTACACATTTGATCTGGCATTGTCAGGAACGACGGTTACGAACTCCGGGAAATCCGGTGCCGCGGGTAACGCAACGATTCATAACGGAGCAACGTATGTCGCAGATGCGGAGAAAGGACAAGTATTGTATTTGAGCGGTGGAGACTCGGAGACGAATAGCCCGTATATGCGACTCCCGGAAAACTATTTCGTCGGCAAAGACAATATTTCCGTGTTCATGGACGTTAAGACGCAAATGAACGGATGGGATCGGTTTTACACATTCTCAATTGCAAAAGACCGGCAGAAATACCTAGGTATTCGTGCAAGCGGCGGCGGTACGTATTCTGCTATTACGGTGAAATCGGATGGATTTGAGCAAATGGCGGAATATGTTGCGACACCTGGTCTTCATGATCAATGGACTAATGTCGGAATCGTGCTAAGCAGGAATGAAGACGGGGTGCACAGTACGTTAAAGATCTATCAGGATGGCATACTCGCAGCAGAGAACATATTGTTAACCGCCAACCTGTCAACGATGGGCGGGGTGCTGAATGCTTTTATCGGCAAGCCCGTCCATGAAGGCGCAGATGTCCCGGGATGGGTAGTTCAGCAGTACTTTAAGGGGTATATCGATAATGTACGAGTCTATAATCGTGCTCTTACCGAAGAGCAAGTTGCTCAATTAGGAGATGGCGGCGGGAAGCCGGACACTGGAGGCGGCATCATCCAACAACCTCCTATAACTCCCGCAACTGATTTAGATAAAGGCGTTGTCATTGCCAAACCGATTATAGACGCTAATGGTATGGCTCAAGTAAGTCTGGGAGCAGAGACTATCCGGGAGGCGATTAAACAATCGGTAGGCGGGAAATTGCAAGTGAAAGTTGAGTCATCCGGAGAACTGAATAAACTGAAACTGGAATTACCGGCGATTGAGCTTCTTGGTGGTGATAATGGCAATGATATCGAAGCTCTCGAGGTGGAGGCTGGACTTGCTTCGGTAACGATATCTACCGAGTTGATCGGCAAGCATGTCAACAAATCGCAAGCCAACATCCAACTCTCAATTGAGAGAGCGGATCTAAGTATCTTGCCGGTCGAAACGCAGAAACAATTAGAGAATGCCAAGGTTCTTGCGTTTGAATTGCTCATTAATGGAATAAGCGTCGATCATTTCGATGGAAGGACCGATGTTCAAGTCGCGATTCCTTATGACCTGTCAAACAGTGAGGACCCGGACAACATCATTATCTATTTCATCAATGATAACGGAGAATTGGACGTCGTGACGAACGGGAAGTATGATGCAGCAGCCGGAAAAGTTGTATTCAAACCAAGTCATTTCAGTAAATATGCGGCAATTTATATCGATGTCCAATTTGCCGACGTACTCCAGCAATGGGCTAGGACGCCTATAGAGGCACTTGCCGCTAGAGGAATTGTGCAAGGCAAAGGCGATAATCGTTTCGATCCGAATGGCAACATTACAAGAGCTGAGTTTGTCGAGATGTTAATGAACTTATTCGGGCTAGCTGAATCAGGCAATGTCGTGTCGTTTACCGATATAAAAGAAGGTGCATGGTATTATGATACGATTGCGGCTGCCGAGCAATTAGGCATTATAAAAGGAAAAAGCGATGGCACGTTTGCGCCTCATGAGCAAATCTCTCGGGAAGATATGGCGGTAATGGCGTATCGGGCTATGGAGTCCGCGTTTCTGAAGTTAACTGCCAGAGAAGTGCCACTGTCGTTTGCAGATGATAATGATATCTCGCCTTATGCTCGAGAGAGCGTTACGCTTTTGCAAGGGGCAGGAATTGTTAACGGCATGAGTAACGGAAACTTCGCTCCGAAGGCAACGGCCACGAGAGCTCAAGCTGCTGTCATTGTATTCAATATTTTGGAGTTAGTATAGAAGTATAGGCTGCCGGTCACAGGGACCGGCAGTTTATAACAAAAGGCTGTAGACTCGCACCTGAGCTACAGCCTCTATTTTTTCACTAACATCGACTAAGGATTTAATTTTTTTACTTGCGACGGAGTCAAACCTTTAATTTGTTTGAACAGCTTAGTGAAGTAATTCAAGTTCCCAATACCGACTTTACTCGCCGTTTCGGTTACGGTTTCGCCGTTCCGAAGAAATCGTTCAGCAATATCCATACGCATACGGTTAACGTAGTCTACATAAGTGCGTCCCGTCGCGGCTTTGAATACGGCGCAAAAGTGAAAGGGGGTAAGATTAACCATTCGTGCTGCTTCAACAAGCGATAATTTCTCGTTGTAGTTCTTTTGAATATATAGAATAAGCGTTTTAAACCGCTCCATGCGTTTATCTAACGAATTTGAAATCTCATTTCCTCGAGAAGGATGGAAATGGCGCGACAAATAGGTGAAGAGCAAATGAATCTTAGCCTTTACAACCAGTTCGTATGCCCGTTCTTTTTGTTCGTATTCTTGAATTACGCTTAGAATAATATCAAGGATCGGACGGAGCTCTTCACCACCATCCAGTTTAGCAGGAAATCGAAGCGTGCCCTCAAGATAAGGAGATAAATAGCGTTCGTGTATAGGGTCGTGGAATGGGCTGTCAAGCAGCGATCGATTGAAGACGAGTGACCAGTATGTTATTTGTTCCTCCGTCGCCGCATATCCAACATGTAAGCCACTGCTTGGCACAATCAGAATAGTGCCGGGGGTGGCTTCGTATTGCTGCCTATCTATATGAAAGAAGGCCGACCCTTCAGCTACATAAATGATTTCAAAATGTTCATGCCAATGCAGATATAGAGCGGTGCGGCCAATCTCGCCCGTCTGGCAAACATTTCGAAATAGGTTAACGGGGTAGAGGCTGTCGCTTAAGTTTGTATTTTCTCTTAACTCTTGAGGGTATGTCATGCTTGTTCCAGCCCTTTCGAAAAGGTTCTCTTGGATATTCGAAAACTTAAGAATGAACGAATATACCGCAAGATTGTATAGAGAATATACGTAAAATTGCGATTATACTCGATGTATAAGCTTATTCTAACTTAAAAAAGGAGTGGTATTCAATGGTTGGTAATCATATTGGAATTCGGATCGGGACAATGGTAGGCGGCGGTGATGCCGTGAGAGTTATTCCGCAAATCGCGGAGCATGGCTTCGAATCGTTTAATTTATCCTTTTGGCAAACGACAGGAGCTTTAAATTTGGAAGAGACGGCCAAACAAGTACGCGAGGTTATTGGTGATCGTGATATCGTCGTTTCTGCGCTCAGCGTCTTCGGAAATCCACTTACAGGGCATGGAGATAATGCGGATACGGTAGCGAGCTGGGAGAGGCTCATCGATCATGCGCATTTATTCGGAGCCAGCCTTGTTTCGGGATTTACGGGAAGGCTGACCAATCAGTCAATTGACGAATCAATTCCCCGATTCGCCGAAGTATTCGGAGAGCTTGCCCGTAGGGCGGAAGATCGCGGCGTAAGGCTGGCTTTCGAGAATTGCGATATGGGAGGGACTTGGCAGTCTGGAGATTGGAATATAGCGCACAACCCTACAGCTTGGGAAAAAATGTTTAACGCCGTTCCTTCTGAGAGTATCGGGCTTGAATGGGAGCCTTGTCATCAGATGGTTAGTCTTATCGATCCGATTCCTCAACTTCGGAAGTGGGTAAACAAGGTGTTTCATGTTCATGGGAAAGACGCTAGCATTGCTTGGGATGTCGTTCGCGAATACGGAATTCATGGTCCTAAACCTTTCGTATGGCATCGGACGCCAGGCTTTGGAGATACGAATTGGTCAGACGTCATTACGATTCTTCGTCAGTCCGGTTATCAAGGGACAATCGATATTGAAGGCTGGCATGATCCGGTATATAACGGCGAGTTGGAAATGACGGGGCAAGTACACGGATTAAACTATTTGAAAAGCTGCAGAGGCGGACATTATATTCCCAATCCGAAGTAATACAAGATTTTATGAGGAGGTCATGAAATGAAACATAAAATAATCGTTGCTGGCTGCGGTGGGATGGCCAATGTTTGGGTGAAGGATGCGTTGACAAGAAAAGATACCGAAATTGTGGGTCTGGTCGACATCAATCTTGAATCGGCTAAATCGATGTCTGAAAGACATGGATTAAACTGCGAACTTTTTACGGATATTTCGGAAGCGTTATCAACTACGAATGCCAATCTTGTTTTTGATGTCACTATCCCTGCCAGCCACTTTCAGATTAGTTCAACGGCGATGAAGCACGGGGCTAATGTATTCGGGGAGAAGCCCATGTCGGAATCGATGGAGGAGGCACGAGAGCTGATAGCTATCGCTGAGGAGACGGGGCGATCCTATTCGATAATGCAGAACCGTCGCTTTAATTCGCCAATGCGCTCGATTCATAAAGCTATTCAAGAAGGTAAGATTGGCAAAGTAGGTTATATAGGAGCAAACTTTTTCATCGGTCCTCACTTTGGAGGTTTTCGCGACGTCATGGACAGCCCGCTCATTCTTGATATGGCCATTCATACGTTCGACCAGGCGCGTTATTTGACAGGATCGGATCCCGTATCAGTGTATTGCCACGAGTATAACCCTCCGGGATCCTGGTATGCGGGAAATGCGTCTGCAGTTTGTATATTTGAAATGTCGGATGGTTCGGTGTTCACTTATAATGGCTCTTGGTGCTCGGAAGGTATGCCGACTTCGTGGGATTCTGCTTGGCGTATTAATGGGGAGATGGGAACGATTATTTGGGATGGTGCGAGCGAACCCTATGCCGAAATCGTCTCACCTATCGATCAGACCGGTAAGTTCATACGAGAATATGAGAAGTTAACCATATCATCGGACTACCTTGAACGTTGGGGACATGAAGGTTGCTTCGATGAGATGTTTGACGCAATTGAGGAAGGCCGATTAGCTGAAACGGACTGCAGAGATAATATTAAAAGCATGGCTATGGTGTACGGTGCGATCGATAGTGCCCGAAAAAGTAAAAAAATTGATCTCCGAGACTATTATTAAGCGCTCAAATAATGATTAGAAACAAGAAGCTGTCAGTCCAAGTGACTAGCAGCTTCTTTATTTATGGTGAGAGTAAATAAATCTACGTTTTAACAGGTAAATCATCAAAGCTTCAACAGGTTGTAGGTTGTCAAGGGAAGGTCTACACTTTGCGTAAGGAATGGTTGAATAGATAGGAGGCGAATGAAGGAATGGTACCAACAAGGAATAGCGAGTTGCATGCGCTTCGAGAAGCTTATAAGCACAAGTTTCTAATCGGAGCGGCTGTTAATCCGACCACAATGAATTCGCAACGGGAATTATTGGCGCGCCACTTTAACAGTATCACGGCAGAGAACGAGATGAAATTCGAACGGCTGCATCCCGAAGAGAATCGGTATACGTTTGAGCATGCGGATAACCTGATGGCGTTCGCCAAAGAAAATGGCATGGCGGTCCGCGGTCATACTTTGGTCTGGCATAACCAAACGCCTGACTGGGTGTTTGAGAACCGTTCCGGTGAATTGGTCGACCGAAACACATTGCTAGGGCGGATGAAAGCTCATATCGATACGGTTGTATCCCGTTATAAAGGCGAGATTTATGCTTGGGACGTAGTTAACGAAGCGGTGGCCGACAGCGGCGGAGAGCTGCTGAGACCCTCCAAGTGGCTCGAAATCGTAGGTAAAGAATTTATTGCGAAAGCATTCGAATACGCGCATGCCGCAGATCCGAAGGCACTGCTTTTCTATAATGATTACAACGAATCGGTGCCTGAAAAACGAGACAAGATTTATGCATTGGTCAAGTGGTTAAAGGAGTCGGGGGTTCCGATTCACGGAATCGGACTTCAGGCGCATTGGAATTTGGAGCATCCAAGCTTATCCGATATTCGCCAGGCAATCGAAATGTATGCCAGTCTTGGCTTAAAGCTGCATATTACAGAGCTTGATGTATCCGTATTTAAATTCGAAGATAAACGTACGGATCTGACATTGCCAACCGAGGAGATGCTGGAAATCCAATCAAAGAGATACGAGCAGTTTTTTCAGTTATTCAGGGAGTACAGGGATTGTATAACGTCCGTAACTTTCTGGGGCGCTGCGGACGATTACACGTGGTTGGACCACTTCCCGGTTAGAAACCGGAAAAATTGGCCGTTTGTTTTTGACCTTGAGCATCAACCCAAACAATCGTATTGGAAGTTGCTTGAGGTAGCACGTTCTTAAAAGTTTTTAGAAGAGATTTGAGGAGGAGTTCGGATTGAGCAAAACGGTAATAACGAATCCAATTATGTGGGCGGACGTTCCTGACGTAGACCCCATTCGTGTGGGGACGACCTATTATATGGTAAGTACGAGCATGCATTCCATGCCTGGCTGCCCGATTATGAAATCGACTGATTTAATGCACTGGGAGATCGTTAGCTACGTGTATGACAGGCTTGAGGATAACGATGCCCATAATCTGCAGGGCGAAAAACACATTTATGGAAAAGGATCGTGGGCCGCGAGCCTACGTTATTACGAAGGTAGATTTTATGTCTGTTTTTCAAGCAACGACACGGGCAACTTCTATGTGTATAAGACCGACGATATCGAAAAAGGAAGTTGGGAACGCTCCGTTATTCCAGGACTCCGCCATGACCCGGGCTTATTGTTCGATGAAGGCCGCGTTTTCGTCTTCTCCGGTTGCGGCGACATCTATATTACCGAGCTGACAGCCGATGCCACGGCGGTGAAACCGGACGGTATCAACCGTCTCCTGTTCGAGACGGAGCGTGATGGTATAGGCCTTCGATGCGAGGGGTGCCATGCATACAAACTGAATGGCTACTACTATTTGATGTTCATCGAATGGCCTCGAACGGGACATGGTCGCCGTAGAGAAATCTGTTACCGTTCCAAGGAGTTATTAGGTCCATATGAACGAAAGATCATCTTCGACGACGATATGGGATACCAGAACAAGGGAATTGCACAGGGAGGTATTTTTGATACTCCAGCAGGCGAGTGGTATGCCATGTTGTTCCAGGATCATGATGCAGTCGGTCGAATTCCATATGTTTTGCCCGTTTCTTGGGAGGACGACTGGCCGATGATCGGTATAGAAGGCAAGGCGCCAGAGCAGTTCGAAATCGATCTGCCTAGCACCGAGGCTAAAGCTTTGGTAATCAGCGATGAGTTTGATTATCCCGACAATCGGCTATTACTCAACTGGCAGTGGAACCACAATCCGGATGACCGTCTATGGTCCCTTACGGATCGCCCCGGATATCTTCGTCTGACGACGGGGGGACTGACGAACAGCGTCGTTCACGCGCGAAATACGTTAACGCAGAGAACGGAAGGCCCAGCATGCTCGGCAACCACCAAACTGGACATCTCCCATTTGAACCCTGGCGACCGTGCCGGCCTTGTTGCCTTGCAAAGCGGATTTGGTACAGTCGGCATACAAGTGACGGAAGACGGAAAGCGATTTGTTGCCATGACTATGAATGGTGGAGATGGCGTGGAGGAAAAGGTTGAGATAGTTCCATTCAATGGAGTTGAGCTTTTTCTACAAATCGAATTTGACTTTAGGAACAGCATTGATCTCGCACAATTCTCATACTCGATTGACGGAGAACAATGGATTGCGATTGGTCAACCGTTGGAGATGAAGTATACGCTTGACCACTTCATGGGATATCGAATAGGATTGTACAACTATTCGACTAAGTACATCGGAGGACATGCTGATTTTGATTATTTCCGTTATACCAAGATGACTGAGTAATAATAGCATCAGTGCCCGCTCGACGAGGCACTGATGTTTTTCAAATTAAAATGTAGGCGCTTTCATTCAGTGGTGAGGATATCAACATAAAAATGAATATAGATTATAACTTTTCGAATATGAAACTCCATCGTGTTGCTTAATATGTTCGGTTACAATTTACCCTGTCAAACATTTCAAACATACAGAGGAGGAGAATTAGCATGATGTTAAGAAAGTCGTTTTCATTTTTATTAGCGCTTACATTGCTTCTAAGTTTTGTACCTCCCCCAGGTACTACTGTGAAAGCAGCGGAACAAGCGATCGCCCAGTCGGACGGTACATTCGAAAACCCTCTAATCTGGGCAGATGTTCCCGATCCCGATATTATTAGGGTGGGAGATGCCTATTACATGTCGAGCACGACCATGCACATGAACCCTGGGGTTCCAATCATGAAGTCTTACGATCTCGTCAATTGGGAAATCGTCAATTATGTATATGATATATTGGCGGATAACGACGAGCAGACGCTTAGAAACGGAAAAAGCAATTATGGGCAAGGTTCTTGGGCGAGCAGCCTACGCTACCATAACGGGAAGTTTTATGTAGCGTTCGCATCCTATGATACGGGGAAGACCTATATCTACCAAACGGCAGATATTGAAAACGGTCCTTGGACTTCCTCCACATTAGATGGCGTATATCATGACATGTCGTTATTATTTGATGACGATGGCCGCGTATATATGGTGTATGGCGGTGGAAATATCCGCATTGTTGAGTTGAATGCAGATGCAACCGCTATCATTCCGAATACGGACAAAGTCATCATTCCGGATGCGAGTTTGGTCGCAGGTCCAAACGTCGGACTTCCAGCCGAAGGCGCACACATTCATAAGATTAATGGCTATTACTATATTTTCACGATCACTTGGCCGCAGAATGATATGCGTACTCAGCTTGTTCATCGGTCTAGCACGATCGATGGTGAATATACAGGCAAAGTTGCTTTGAGAGATGCAGGTGTCGCGCAGGGCGGCATTATCGATACTGTAGACGGAAAGTGGTACGGTCTGTTATTCGGTGATCGCGGTTCGGTGGGACGAATACCCTACCTAGTTCCAGTGACTTGGGAAGACAACTGGCCAGTATTCGGCGTTGATGGCAAGGTGCCGGTAACAATGGACATTCCGGTTAAAGGTACATCTTCCCAAAGCAATTGGGTAGATTCGGACGAATTCTATCAATCTACCAAGCAGGTAAAGGCATTCCATTCGCAATTCGAATTGGCCACTGGTCCAGATGTAATTACGCCTCCTGCCCAGCAACCGCTGACAGAAGGGCCCGAGTTACTCGCAAACGGCGGTTTTGAAGAGGCTGAGCTAGGACCTTGGAGCGGACATGAAAATGCGAATGTAACTCTAACAACGAATGAGGCATTTAGTGGTACGAATAGTTTACTGGTCAGCAATCGGCAAGCCACCGGTTCCGGTCCGCAGCAATCTATAGCTGGAAAAGTAAAAGCTGGAGGGATCTACAAGTTTTCTGCTAAGGTCAAATACAACGGCGATGAAACGTTCCCTGGGACAAAAACTTTCAACATAGCATTCCAAGATGGGGATTGGCAGACGATTAAAGTTATGGGTTCCGGCACCATTACCAAAGGTGAATGGGGGACGATTGAAGGTACTTATACGATTCCACAGGATGCGGTGCTGAATCAGCCTATTATTTTCATTGAAACCGGCTGGACGGCGGAACAGCACCCAGTGAACGACAGAATGGATTTCTATGTGGATGAAGTTTCGTTCGAGGACGTGACCCCTAGTTTGAACTTGCTTGTAAACGGCGGATTTGAATCTGGACGAGATCCTTGGACGGTGCATGAAAACGCGACGTTAGAGGTTACGGAGGATGAATCCTATAGCGGAACGAACAGTTTGTTCGTGAGCGCAAGGGCGACAACGGGGTCCGGACCGCAGCAGTCGATTGCCGGCAAGGTGACTGCGGGAGGCGTATACAAAATTTCCGCTAAAGTGAAATACAACGGAGATGCGTCGGTCCCAGCTACCAAACAGTTTAACCTTGCGTTCCAGGATGGAGATTGGCAGACGATAAAAATTATGGGATCCGGCACGATAACGAAAGGTGAATGGGGAACAATCGAAGGAACGTATACCATTCCTGATTCGCTCGCGCTGAACGAACCGCTAATTTTTATCGAGACAGGATGGACGCCGGAGCAGAATCCGGTAACGGATCGCATGGACTTCTACGTTGACGATGTCGTACTCGAGAATATAACGCCTGCGGGTGGCACTGACCGTACGCAAGTCGGCGAATATGATTACAATGGTTCCAATTTGAAGCTCGTCTGGCAGTGGAACCATAATCCCGACAATCGAAATTGGTCCTTAACCGAACGGCCTGGCTATTTAAGGCTGACAACGGGACGGAAGAGCACTGGACTGCTCGATGCCCGTAATACGTTGACTCAACGCACTTTCGGGCCGGAGAGCTCCGGCATTGTCGCTATGGATGTCAGTAAAATGAAGAATGGCGATTATGCGGGGCTCGGCGCACTGCAGAAAGAATATGGCTTTGTCGGCGTCAAGATGTCCGGGAACGCTAAATCCATCGTTATGGTCAACGGGAGCACTGGATCGGCAGTTGAGGCTGCAAGCGTACCATTAACGCAAGATCGGGTTTATTTCAAAACTGAATTTGATTATAAAAACGGAACGGATAAAGCTTATTTTTACTACAGTTTAGATGGAGCGGACTGGACGGCAATCGGAGATATATTGCAATTGCGTTATACGCTTCCGCATTTTATGGGGTACCGTTTCGCATTGTTTAACTATGCCACGATTTCTACCGGTGGTCAGGTAGACTTTGACTATTTCCGAATCGGAGGCCAGTTAACAGGTGAAGGTTCCTCAGCATCGGTTCTGCAAGCAGAATTAGGTGACGTTGCCGATGTTATTGGCGTACAAAATATGGAACTGGAAGTTCCAGTACGAATGAATGCATTGCCGGAAGGCAACTACAACTCTATAAAAGCTTCCTTCAATATTCCGAAAAATTTGAAGGTAAGCGGTGTGACGTTTAATACCGAGAATATTCGCGGTGAAGCGACCTATACATTTGCCGAAGGACGTTTGCAATTGCAGGTTGCAGGAGATCATGTCCATTTCTCGAACGATTCCTCTAATCTATTTGCAACAATTGAACTAAAGGTTGAAGGCTTCGTACCCTCTGACCAGACCGTTCAGATTCGGACGGATTATATTCAAGTCGAGGGCGGAAACGTATCGTATGACGTTCACAACGCAATTGCCGATGTGGGGCTGAAGTTATTCGATACGGAAGCGATTGCCAAAATTCCGGGCTATGCCAATCCGCTAATGGATCATAAGCTTGGTGCCGATCCATATGCGCTTGTATACGATGGAAGAGTATACATCTACATGTCGAGCGATTCATACGAATATGACGAGAACGGTAATATCAAAGGCAATTCGTTTGCTAACTTGAATAAGGTGCATTTGATCTCCTCCGCAGACATGGTCAACTGGACGGATCACGGCGCTATTCCGGTTGCAGGTCCGAATGGCAGCGGCATAGCGAAATGGGCATATTTCTCTTGGGCACCAGCAGCTGCGCATAAAAAAATCAACGGTCAGGACAAGTTTTTCCTGTACTTCGCTAACGGCGCGGGAGGCATCGGAGTACTTACAGCTGATAGCCCGATCGGGCCTTGGTCAGATCCGCTTGGCAAAGCGCTCATTTCGGGAGATACGCCTGGCGTTCCGGGAGTGGTATGGCTTTTTGACCCGGCTGTACTGGTAGATGACGATGGCAAAGGCTATCTATACTTCGGTGGCGGTATCCCTGGCGGAGAGAATCCGACACAGGAACAGATTGCAAATCCAAAGACGGGCAGAGTCATGGAGCTTGGCGATGACATGATTTCAACAGTCGGATCGGCTGCTGTCATAGATGCACCATTCTTGTTCGAGGATTCGGGTATACACAAATATAACGGCAAATATTATTACTCGTACTGTTCCAATTTCTCCGGAACGCACCCGCCGGGGTCGCCTCCTCCGGGAGAGATCGCCTACATGGTAAGCGACAGTCCGATGGGACCATTCGAATACGTCTCGCCGATTTTGAAAAACCCATATGAGTTTTTCGGAGTGGGTGGCAACAATCACCATGCGATCTTCGAATTCGAGGAAGAATGGTATGTCGTATACCATGCGCAGACAGTGAGCAAGGAGCTTCTGGGCGATGGTATGGGTTATCGCTCCCCGCATATTAATAAAGTTGAATTCTATGAAAATGGCATGATCAAGCCGATTAAAGGCGATAGAGAAGGCATTTCTCAACTTCGAGCAATTGACCCGTACAAGAGAACGGAAGCGGAGACGATTGCTTGGAACGCGGGCATTCTTACCGATTTAACTAATGCACCTGGCGGTCAGTTAGAAAGTTTGAATCTTCAAGTTACGGATGTTCATAACGGAGACTGGATTTCTATAGCCGGAGCAGACTTTGGCGACAAAGGCGCCGCGTCGTTTGAAGCAAGTGTAGCGGCAGGTGCTGGCGGTGAGATTGAGATTAGGATCGATAGCCCTATCGGAGAAGTGATCGGCAAGCTCGAAGTCGGCAAATCGAGCGGTGAGCCAAGCTGGCAGTCGCTGAAGACGGAAGTTGCCAACGTGAAAGGCGTTCATAATATTTTCTTGATGTTCAAAGGAACAAGCGAAGAGAATCTGTTCAATCTCGACTATTGGGCATTTACCGCCAAAGAGGGTGGAGAAGATCCAGGAGAAGAACCGGGTGGTGGAGGATATTATCCGTCAACGCCTCCGGCAAGCGGTAATAGCGATGTGGAAGTTCTTATTAATGGTAAATCTATCGGAGCTGGCAAAGCCGTTACTTCCACTAGAGAAGACCAGTCTGTCACAACGGTTACGTTGGATTCCGAGAAACTGAAGCAATGGTTAACTGAAGAAAAGGATGGAACGGTTGTTACAATACCGGTGAACGCTGATTCCGACGTCGTCATCGGACAGCTTCAGGGGCCTGCCGTTCAAGCACTAGCAAGTAAAAACGCCATTATTGAGTTGATGACGGAGAGAGGCAAGTATTCGATTCCTGCAGCGGCGTTAATCGAGCAGCTTAGCGCGAATGTAGACCTGGAAGCTATAGCGCTGCAAATTGAAATTTCCGTTCCAGCAGATACAATGGTGAATGTCGTTGAGAAATCGGCAGAGCAGGCGGGGCTGACACTTGTGATACCGCCAGTAGACTTCACGATTCGAGTCATGCAAGGAGAGAATTCCGTTGAGATCGCTAAGTTTAATAGCTTTATTGAGCGATTGATAGCCATTCCAGATGGAGTGGATATAGATCGGATAACGACGGCAGTAGTTGTAAATCCGGACGGAACGCTTCGACATGTACCAACTAAGATCGTTATTGTTGATGGTATGCCGTACGCCAGTGTAAACAGCTTAACAAACAGCGTTTATGCAGTCGTATACAATCAGGCGACCTTTAAGGATGTGGAGAAGCACTGGGCCAAGGTATATATCAACGACCTGGCTTCAAGAATGGTTTTGAGCGGTAAAGGAGACGGTCTGTTCAAGCCTGAATCGTCCATTACACGTGCCGAATTTGCCGCTATTATTGTCCGAGGCTTGGGCTTAAAGCCAATCCAAGCAGCAGCGCCATTCTCGGATGTTCGCGAAGAAGATTGGTTTAACGAAGCTGTAACTACAGCTTACTCCTACGGACTGATAAGCGGCTTTGAAGATGGCACGTTCCGTCCATCTGGCAGCATTACCAGAGAGCAAGCTATGGTTATTCTGGCTAAGGCGATGACGCTTACTGGGTTAAACGCAACCCTTGAGGACCTATCTGCGGATGAAATTCTGAGCAAGTTCAGTGATGCAGGTGAAGCCGCATCTTGGGCGAAGGAAGCAATCGCCGATAATATTCAATCGGGTATTATATCCGGCAGAGGCGAAGAGGTTCTGGCGCCGAAGTCAACGATTACGAGGGCCGAAGTGGCTAAGATTGTCCAGCAACTGTTGGTACAGTCGGATTTGATTTAAGAAAGCATGACAGTTAGAAATTAACGGCATTTTAATACCCTATCTCGCGTGCTACGCTGGGATAGGGTATCCTTTTTATAAGCTTAATTTCTTCTTTATTAGCGCTTGCAGGGTCCACCGTGGTTTTCGTCAGGCGAACTTCGTCCCCAATCATCATACGCCCCGATTAGATCCTAATATTGAAGTGAAAACTTCAGACAATTTCATTGATCGAAACGGACAGCCGTTCAATCGTTGGTAGCGATGATTTTTTTAAAATGACATCGGGTTGTGTTCACAACGTCAAAAAATTCGATAATACCGGCGAGGATTTAGAGGATCTAATCTCGATCGGCACCATCGGCCTGATCAAAGCGATCGAAAGCTTCCAAACGGGAAAAGGCACGAAGCTCGCTACCTTCGCCGCTCGTTGTATCGAAAACGAAATACTTATGCATCTTCGCAGCTTGAAGAAGACGCGCAAGGACGTATCCTTGCACGATCCGATCGGCACGGATAAAGAGGGGAACGAGATCACCTTGATCGACATCCTCGGTACGGAGTCCGACGATGTGGCTAAGTATATGCTTCCGAAGTAAGTTTTCTGCGAAAACTTTGTAAGTGCAGCTCAAGATCGAGAAGAGCAAGATTTACAAGAATTTGGACATATTGGATGACCGCGAGAAGGAAGTTGTCATTGGGCGCTTCGGGCTGGTGCATGGCGGGGATGAGCGGACGCAGCGGGAGATTGCGAAGGAGCTGGGGATCTCGAGGAGTTATGTGTCGCGGATTGAGAAGAGGGCACTCATGAAGCTTTATCATGAGTTTTATAAGGTGAAGAAGTAATAGGTGAAAAAAAGAACCTTGTGTAGGCAAGGTTCTTTCATTTTTTCCTTCGTGCCTTTAATTGCTCATTAACTTTGTCCATCATTTTCTCGTAGTTATCTTTGTATCGTTTGACGGAGTGCTGAACATCATCGAATTCTTTTATGATATTTCGCTGACTTGCTTGCGAATGACAGTAGGACCAATCCAGGTGATCATACATGGCACCCATCATTTTTGTCGCCCATTCCAATGAACGTTGATCAAAGGTAGCCGAGTATGATTCTATCCTATCTAAAATAATGTCTTCCATTCCTTGAACATGAATGACAAAACCAGTTTCCTCAACCTCGTATTCAAGAACACGCTCGTACGATCCTGAGTATTTACCGGAGGGAAATTCAACAATTGAATTCATGTCTGGATTGAAACAATCTTTTGAATCCACTCTCACATAACCTAATTGTTCCATTACTCGGTATGGAAAATCCGTATTAACGGCTATTAAATCAATATCCCGAGTTTTGTACAGACCTTGTGTGTAGGTTGCCACAACAAGACCGCCGACGACGATTGGAACCGTTACTTGATTATCTTCGAAAATTTTGGAGATGATGCTGGCGACTGCGAGATCTTGGCGCCAAGTATCTGATATATGTTTGACAGATTCGAACAATTCCAATAGTTCGGGAGCTACATATATTTCTTCCATGCCGTCACCATCTCTTGTGTAGGTTTCGAAAACTTACTTAGATCAAGACGCTGCTCGATCATTCGCATCTCGACCGCGATCACTCGATTACGCTGTTCAATATCCCGCTGTCTTGTCTCTGGCATTTCAGGTACGACATGCGTGAAGTAAGTCACTGGAACCTTGATGCTGTCGAGAATGGAATTGAGCTTTCGTTTCAACTCTGATTTCCCTCCTTAGCCTGTTTTATATCAAGCTTAAACGAAAACCTTGTTTTTATTCATTAGTTCTATTGTACATCAATTATTGGAATTCGGAAATTAGGTTGGCGATCGAAAGCTTCCAAACGGGCAAAGGCACTGGACCCTTTTTTATCTCGAAACGCCGGCGATTGCCGGCTTTTATTTTTTGAGCAAGAAGCACCCATGGACAATCATTAGGCGAATATGGACAAATCGTAATCAGCAAATAAAGCCTGGCGGGCGAAGTCGTGAAATCGTCCATATTTCCCTAACTGAGCTTGATACTCGCGGGAAGCGATTTTCATTATGATAGTTTTATAAAGCGCTTTCTTTTGGGGGAGGTAGAAGATGAAACGAATGTTCGAGCCCGTCGCGTTTGGCAACTCGAAGCTTCACTGGGATTACCGGCTGCGCAATACCGAGCAATACCGGGGGTTCTACCATTGGCATCAGTGCTGCGAAATGTTATATGTGCACGAAGGAACGGGGCGCGTTGTAGTGGACGGCGAAACGTTTCCGATCCGCCCGGGCATGCTGTTCTTCTTCCGCCCGTACCAGCTGCATCAGGTCATGGCGGACGTGAGCTTGCGTGAGCCGTATACGCGAACCATTTTATTCTTCGATCCTCATGTCGTGGACGATCTGCTTCGGCCGTTCGCGAAGCGGTATTCCTTGTTCCGAGCATTGTGGCGCGGGAATCAGAGGACGATGGCCTTCGATTTATCCGCGATCGGGGACGAAATCGAGCGCAACTACGATCAGTACCAATGGCTGAGAAGCCGGGGCATGGGCGAGGATGCCGAAGAAATCGCGATGATGATTCTGCGCAATTTGGAATGCGTGCTCCGCAGCGCGACAGCGCCGGCGTTTCAGGCTCTGCGCGCGGAGGAATGCAAGACTGCAGGTTATGCCCAGCAAGCCATGACATGGATCGACGAACATTATCAAGACAGCATCCATCTGGACGATCTTGCAGCCGAGCTTCATTTGTCCAAATTTTATTTGTCCAAGCTGTTCCACGAGGAGACGGGAAGCACGCTCAAGGCTTATATGACGGCCGTACGGATCCGGCATGCCTGCCGACTTCTGGAAACGACGTCCAAGGCGATCGAATGGATCGGAAGCGAGGTCGGCATACCCAACACTTCGTATTTCGTTCAAGTGTTCAAGCAGGAAGTCGGAACGACGCCGCTCAAGTACCGGACGGGAGCTGGCGTGCGGTCGGCGCCGGGAGAAATGAAAAAGATCAAATGACGGTGAAAATTGAATCCGATTACAAACGCCAATAAACCAACATTTTCGGACATGGATTTGTCATTATGGCGGTCGGATTGAAGGTACAATGGCATTGTTAACAAACGAGGCGAGAGCAAATGGGATGGCAGGAAGGACGTGTAGGAAGTGAGTGGTTTGAATACCGGCAATATCCAAATAAATGAAAGCGATAGCAAAATGGCCGTGAACCGGTTTCGGAACTGGAAGACGACTTGGAAGGAATACAGGAAAAACAAGTTTTTGTTTCTGATGCTGGTTCCGATCCTAGCCTGGTACGGCATTTTCCACTATGGCCCGCTTTACGGGATCATGCTGGCGTTTAAGGATTTCAGCCCGGTCAAGGGCATTTGGGGCAGCGATTGGGTGGGGCTCGAGCATTTCAAATATTTGTTCTACCAATCGCCCGACTTCGCCCGCATCTTCCGCAATACGGTGCTAATCAGCTTGTACAACATCATATTCGGCTTTCCGGCTCCGATTATATTGGCGCTGATGCTGAACGAAGTCCGTTCAAGCTTGTTCAAAAGATTTGCGCAGTCCATTTCGTACGTGCCGCATTTCTTCTCTTGGGTCATTCTCTCGGGCATCATCATCGTCATGTTATCGCCGAGCGAAGGACCGGTGAATTATATTCTCCATCTGTTCGGCGTGGAGCCGGTCTACTTCCTGGCCGATCCCGAATACTTCCGTCCGACGCTTGTCGTGACGAACATCTGGAAGGAAATCGGCTGGGGGACGATTATTTATCTGGCCGCGTTATCGGGCATCGATCCGACGCTCTTCGAAGCGGCCGTCATCGACGGCGCGGGGCGCTGGAAGAAGATGTGGCATATTACGCTCCCGTCGATTTTGCCGGTTGTGTCGATCATGTTCATTCTGTCGCTTGGCGGCATCCTGAGTGCGGGATTCGACCAAATCTTCAATTTATATTCGCCGGTCGTCTACGAGGTGGCCGACGTGCTCGATACCTTTGTATATCGGGCGGGTATCCAGCAGTCGCAGTTCGGGCTAACGACGGCGGTCGGATTGTTCAAAAACGTCATCGGCATCGTTTTGGTGCTCGGCACTAATTTTATCGTGAAGCGATTGGGGCAAGAAGGGGTTTTATAAGAACCCCCTTGGAAGGAGAATACATGCGTTATGAAACTTAAATTCGGCGAGCATCTATTTCAAACCGTTCTGATCATGATCATTTCGTTGTTGTGCATTTCCACCATTTATCCGTTTATCCACGTCGCTTCGGTGTCGCTTAGCAGTCCGAGCGAAGCCGGCCGTTTCGGCTTTCATCTGTACCCGAAGGACATCGACTTTTTTGCCTGGAAGCAGGTGCTGAGCCAGACGAAAATTTGGATCGGCTTCGGCAACTCGGTGTTCCGGACGGTTGTCGGTACGTTTCTAACCCTGGTCGCGATGTCGCTATGCGCGTATCCGTTATCGCGCAAATATTTGCCGCATCGCAGCTTCTACACCATGATCATCCTGTTCACGATGTTTTTCGGCGGAGGAACGATTCCGACCTTCCTGCTGATCAAAGAGCTGGATCTCATGAACAGCGTGTGGGTCTACATCGTGCCGGGACTCGTACCGACTTTCTCGATGCTGGTGCTGCGCAACTTCTTTATGGCGATACCTGCCGAGCTGGAGGAGTCCGCGAAGATCGACGGCGCGAACGATATCCGAATCTTGTTCGGCATTATCCTGCCGCTGTCGAAGCCGGTGCTGGCGACGCTGGCGCTATGGTCGGCGGTAGGGCATTGGAATTCATGGTTCGACGCCGTTCTGTACATTTCGGATGCCGACAAGCAAGTGCTGCAATTTTTCCTGAGGGAAATCGTCATTACGAATACGGACGCCGAGACGTTCGGCCGGACGGTGGTCGGCAATTTCAAATACGGCCCGGCCATCAAAGCGGCCACGATCATCTTCGCCGCCTTGCCGATCCTGATCGTTTACCCGTTCCTCCAGAAGTACTTCGTGAAAGGTACGATGATTGGTTCCCTCAAAGGTTAATTGGTATAATCGGGGAGCAAACAAGCTTCCCGTTTATATAGCAAGAACTAAGCAAGCAAATAAGGGGAGGTTCACAAGAAATGAAAAAACTAAGCAAGCTAAGCCTGACGCTTGCGCTGACCGCTTCGCTGGTTGCCGCAGGCTGCTCGAACAATGGCGGCAACGAGAGTCCGACCGAGAGCGCGAACGCTCCGTCGAATGCCGCGAACGAAAATGAAGCGCCGATCGTCATCTCGACCAACGCTTCGACTTGGGATATTCCGACGAACGACGACAATCCGACGCAGAAGTACTTGGAAGAACGTTATAACGTCAAGTTCGTCAATATGAGAGGCACCGACGAGAACTTCAAAGTGAAGGTCGCTTCCGGCGAAATTCCCGATATTTTCGTTCACAACGCATCGGAAGCGGACATGTCGAATTGGGCTCGCCAAGGCGTCATCGCAGAAATTTCGATCGATGAAATCAAGCAGTATATGCCGAATTACGTGAAACACGTGGAATCCATCAACCCCAATCCTTGGGACGTCGGAATGATCGACGGCAAAAACTACGGCGTGCCCCGCAACTGGCTGAACGGCTCTTATGGCTTCATTCCGACATTCAACGGTGAGTGGCTGAAGGCAATCGGGTACAACGAGCCACCTCAAACCATTGAGGAGCTGGAGGACGTATTGACGAAATTCCGCAGTAACGATCCGGACGGCAACGGCGCGAAGGACACGTACGGCATGAGCGGACGAAGCAAGGACGTGCGCGTCCAATTGTTCAACTCGATCTTCGCGGCTCACGGCATCAACCCTTATCACTTCAAGCTGGCCGAAGACGGCACGATCACTTGGGGCGGCATTACCGACGAAGCCAAGGAAACGCTGAAGCTGCTCCGCAAATGGTATGAAGGCGGCCTCATCGATCCGGAGTTCATGACGGATGACGGCGCGCTGGTCGATCAGAAGTTCCTGAGCCAGAAGCTCGGTTACTTCGATCACAAAATGTATCATCATAACTTCGCGGGCGAAGCAGCCGCCAAGGAAAGCGGCATTACGCAAGCATACGGCAAAGGTCTGACCGGTCCGGGCGGCACTAATCTGGTGATGTCGAACGGCATGAGCCAAGTTCCGTTATTGTTCGGCAAGCAGGTGGCGGAAGACGATGCCAAGCGCGTTCGCATTCTGACCATGCTGGAAGACATGGTGAGCAACGAAGAGCCTTACCTCCGCACCATTTTCGGCGTGGAAGGCGAGTCGTATGATCTGGTCGACGGTTTCGTAGTCATGAAGGAAGAGTTTACGGCCACTCCGGACAAAGCCCGCGAGATGGGCATCGGCGGCTATTACAACCCGCTCGTCGAGCGCGATACGGAAATGTGGAAGTTCCACTTCACGCAAGAAAGACTGGATTTCCGCGATAAAGTGAACGAGGGGCTCAATATCGTAAGCGACGTTCTCGGACCGACGGCTCTCGAGAGCAAAGCCAAATACATCGCGAACCTGAATACGCAGCAGGATGAGTTCTACGTGAAGGCGATTATCGGGAAAGACGACGTGGATCAGGCGTTCGAAGCCTTCAAAGCGCAATGGCTGAAGTCCGGCGGTCAAGAAATGATCGACGAAGCGACCAAAGTGTACCAAGAGCGTCAAGCCGCGAAATCTTAGTCTAATCGGACTGCTAAGAGGATGGCGTTCCTTATGGATCGTCATTCATCCGGGCAGTCCTTCTTCTTTCGCAGTCGCAAGAAATCCCCATGAAGCAGGCAAAGGAGTATTCAAGTGACGCAACCCAAAAAAGCTTATCCCATAGCGATTCTCCCCGGCGACTACCCCGATCCGTCCGTTGTCCGCGTAGGGGATGACTATTATATGACGCATTCTTCCTTCGACTACATGCCGGGTCTTCTCGTCTGGCACTCTCGTAATCTAACGGAATGGGAACCGATCGGCCATGCCGTCCATACGGATGTCGGCTGCATTATGGCGCCGGATATGATCTGGCACGAAGGCCGATTCTACATTTATTTCCCGGCTGCGCAGTCGAACTGGGTCGTCACCGCCGAATCGCCGGAGGGACCGTGGAGCGAGCCTGTCAATCTGCATGTCGGTTATATCGACCCGGGTCACGCCGTCGACGAAGCGGGGAACCGCTATCTCTTCTTGTCCGAAGGCTACAGAATTCGGCTGGCGGAGGACGGTCTCTCCACGACCGGGGAGCTCCGGAAGGTATACGAGGGCTGGCGCTACCCGGCGGAATGGCGGACCGAAGGTTTTTATCTGGAATCTCCTAAACTGACCTATCGGAACGGCTATTATTATATGACATGCGCGCAAGGCGGAACGGCGGGACCGGCGACCAGCCACATGATCATATCGGCCAGAGCGAAGTCGATCGACGGTCCTTGGGAAAATTCGCCTTACAATCCGATCGTCCGAACCGAAAGCCGCGCGGAGCGCTGGTGGTCCAAAGGGCACGGGACGCTCGTGGATACGCCCGAAGGAGACTGGTACGTCGTCTATCACGCCTACGAGAAAAACTATGCGACGCTCGGAAGACAGACGTTGTTGGAGCCCATTAGGTGGGAAGACGACGGCTGGTTCCGGACGGCGGATCAACCGGAGCTCCCACAGTTGCCGCCAGCTGGAAGCATCGCATTATCCGACGACTTCGAGTCGGAGCGGCTGTCGCCGCAGTGGCATTTCTACGACCGCTCCGGCTTGACCGGCTATGGGGTCGGCGATGGAAGGCTAATGCTTCAAGGCCAGTCCAAAGAAGCCATCGAACCGCTGCTTTGCATTCCGTATCATCATACCTACGAGGCCAGCGTAACCGTACAAGCGGAGGAGGGAACGGAAGGGCATCTAAGCCTGTTCTATAAGCCGGGATTCCAATGCGGAATCGGCTTTAACGGCACGCATGTGTTCTCCTTCCGCGATCAATACCGGTCCGAATATACCGAGGCTGCCGCCGATGCCGTCACGCTGCGCATCGTCAACGACTGCCACGATGTGGATTTGTATTACCGCATTGGCGGCTCGGACTGGCGAAAGCTCGATCACGGCTTCGAGATGTCCGGGTTTCACAACAACGTCTTAGGGAAGTTTTTAAGCTTACGAATTGCTTTGGATGCCGTCGGCGACGGCAAAGCTTCGTTCAGCCGATTCATATATAACGGTATTGCCGGGAGCGGGCAGACGGAGGAGGGGGAAGTCTGATGGACAACGTAACGAAGGCTCCTTTGTTCAGGGATCCCGTTTATGACGGGGCGGCGGATCCCGTCGTGATCTGGAGCAGGGAAGCCCGGGAGTGGTGGATGTTGTACACGAACCGCAGGGCAACGGCGGAAGGACGCGGGTTCGCTTGGGTTCACGGGACGGATATCGGCGTCGCATCGTCCGTCGACGGTAAGGAATGGCTGTACCGGGGCGTGCTGGAGGGACTCGACACCGAGTGGGGAAGGAATACGTTCTGGGCTCCGGAGGTGTATTGGCATGAGGGCACTTATCATATGTATGTCTCCTATATCCGAGGCGTGCCCGAGCGCTGGGGATTTCCGGCCAGGATGCTTCACTACACAAGCAGGGATCTGATCAAATGGTCGTTTCAGTCGGAATTGAATATTAGCGATAAAAATATTATCGACGCTTGCATATTCCGAATGCCGGACGGCATGTTCAGAATGTGGTTCAAGGAAAGCAACCACACGTATGCCGCCGAGAGCAAGGACTTGTATGAATGGAAACGGATCGGCCCCGTTATCGAGGAGCGTTGGCATGAAGGGCCGAACGTATTCGAGTTCAAGGGGTACTACTGGATGATCGTGGACGAGTGGAGGGGGCAGGGCGTTTACCGCTCCGACGATCTTGTTCGTTGGGAGCGCAACGGGCTCATTCTCGATCAGCCGGGTTCGAGGGAGGATGACGGTACGATCGGACTTCATGCCGATGTCGTCGTGCAAGGCGATCGGGCGTTTATCTTCTATTTCACGCATCCCGAAAGGACGGACGGCAACGACGAGTCGACCTACGGGACGAGGCGGTCATCCATACAGGCGGCCGAGCTGGAAGTAGCGAATGGCATTCTGATCTGCGACCGGGATAAGCCGTTCGAGCTTTTCTTGCTGCCGGAAATTTAATTCGCGGAGGGTTCATGATGAGTCAAGCTTATTTATTCGTGCATTTCAAGGAGAAACGTACGCCGGATGGCGAGCAGGTTTATTTCGGCGTCAGCAAGGACGGCTTTCAGTGGGAGCAGGTGAATGACGGGAACCCGGTGCTGTGGAGCTACTACGGCGATAAAGGCGTTCGGGATTTCACGATCACAAGGACCAAACAAGGGAAGTTCGTCATCATGGCAACGGATCTAAGCTTGTCTTACGGCATGCTGAACCAGTACAACCATTCCTGGCATAATGCCGCGACGAAAGGAAGCAAATGTCTGGCGCTGTGGGAGTCCGACGATCTGATCCATTGGTCGGAGCAGAGGATGGTTAAGCTTGGCGACGAGGACTTCGGCTGTTTATGGGCGCCGGATATCGTTCACGACAAGAGCAGCGACGATTATGTCGTCCATTGGTCTTCCTCGCACGGGAGCAACGATTACGGGTTCAAAGGCATCTATTATTCCCGGACGAAGGATTTCGCGGAATTCACTCCCGCCCGGCTGCTGTACAGGAAAGAAGATAGCGGCGTCATTGACTCCGCGATGTACGAGGAGGAAGGGAGCTATTACACATTCCTGAAGAGCGAGCAGAACCCGGGCAAAATCATTCTGATGAAATCTGAGCATATAACCGGTCCGTTCACGCGGGTCGAGGCGTTCGACAAAAGCATGGAAGCCGTGGAGGCGGGATTATACGAGGCGCCGACGGCGGTGAAGCTCGAGGACGGCAGATGGTGCCTGTTCCTGGATTTCTACGGATGCTCGGCGGAGGAGCAGGGCTACGTGCCGTTTATTACGGAGAGCTTGGCAAGCGGGCAATTCACCCGTTCGGATCAGTCCTTCACCTTCCCTTACGGCTTCAAGCACGGCACGATTCTCTCCATAACGATGGAGGAGTACGACAGACTAAAAGCGTACAAGAAGATGCCCTCGGAGTACTAGGAGCAGGCTTTCAAGCGGAACAGGTTTTCCCGACAGGACGGGCAGCGCTGCTGCCTATTCCTGTTTCTCGCATTTGTAAGCGCCGCGCATTTTCTTTTGCAATTGACGCGGGGACATGCGATCATAACGAATAGATAGACGAGAAATCAACAAGAGGTTGTGGTGCGATGTTCAGCTTGGCATACAGGAAGAGCAGAAAAGCCTTGAAAAGCCTGCCGATCGGCTATCAGCTATCTTTTCTGGTAGCCGTTATTATCGTCGTTGTACTGGTCATTCTGTATGCCAACTATTCGAAAGCGGCCGAGGTCGTGGAGAAGAAAAACAGCGAATACCATACCGAAATGATCGCCCAGATCAATCGGACGATCGCTTCCAACACCGACGCGATCAAGCGGGTTCTGCTCAGCATCGCCTACAATCCCAAAATCGTGCAGCGATACCTGGTTGAAACCGATCCCGTCGAAAAATATATCCAGTATACCAATTTGGTCAGCTACTTGACGGACATGAAAAACATGAAGGACGGCATCCTCGATATCGCGCTCATCAGCACCGACGGTACAACTTTCAGTCTGAGCGGCGATATTAACAATCTGCTGCCGATCATGGAGGAAATTCCTAGAAGCGGTTCGTTTTATTTCTCCGGCGTACAGAAGATGCGTTACTACCAAAACCGGGACGTCTTTATCGTGGGCAGTCCCATCTTAACGATGATGGATTACGATAACGACAAAAAATCCGGCCTCATCATGCTCGTGCTGGATGCCGGGATGTTATTGGGCTCGCCGCCGAACCAGGATCGGCTGGGCGGCAGCAAGCTTTACGCGCTCGACCGCAACGGCAGCGTATTTTATGCGAGCGATCCCGAGGTGCAGTCCGGCACGTCTTATGCGGAGATCGCTTCCGAAGAGTCGGATGCCAGCTTCTTCATTCAGAAGGGAGCGATACCGGACATTAAAGGCGAGCTCGTGTTCAAGCTGCCGAGAAGCGAGCTGCTGAGCGGGGTGGAGGAGATCCGCCGGTTATCGCTGACGATCCTATTTGCCGCGCTGCTGCTGCTCACGGTTCCGTTCCTGCTGATCGTGGGCAACATCTTGCGGCCGCTTAAGAAATTGATGCGCTTCATGAACGACTTCAAATTAGGCCATCTTCGCAACCTGAACAACCGGATCAGCCTGCAGGGTTACGCCGAGATCACCAGCATGGCAAGCGATTTCAACCGGATGCTGGACGAGATCGACGCGCTCACGAAGCAGCTGCTCAACAGCAACACCAAGCTTTACCGAGCGGAGCTCGTCAAGAAGCAATCGGAGCTGGCTTTCCTGCAAAGCCAGATTAATCCCCACTTCCTATATAACACGCTGGAATCGATCAAAGGCATGGCGGTCGATGAAGGTTCTGACAAAATATTTCATATGGTCAAGTCTCTGGCCTTCGTGTTCCGTTACAGCATCAAAGGCGCGGATTTCGTAACCCTGCAGGAAGAATTAACGCTCGTTAAAAGCCATGTGCATATTCAGCAAATCCGGTTCGGCAACCGGTTTCGCGTCCATTACGGCATTCCCGAAAGCCTGCTGGCCTGCCAAGTGCCGAAGATGATCCTGCAGCCGCTCGTCGAGAACGCCATCTTCCACGGCATCGAACCTCGTACCCACGACGGGCTGCTGGAAATCGCGGCCGAGGAACGCGAGGGCACGCTATGGTTAACGGTTTGGGATAATGGAGCAGGCATGGATGAGGGGCAGCTTCGAACGCTGGAGGCAAGGTTGGCGGCTATTCGGGATATGACGGACGATCAGAGGACGAATATCGGTCTCGTCAACGTGAATAACCGTTTGAAGCTGTATTACGGGGATTCTTATGGCATCTCGATCGAAAGCCATGCCGACGCGGGCACGAAGGTAACCATTACCCTGCCTATTGGAGGTGATGACGATGTACAACGTATTTCTGGTTGACGATGAGGAGCTGGTTATTAAAAGTTTGATCGCAAGCGTCGATTGGCAGGCGTTCGGATTCCAAGTGGCCGGCTACGCTTTGAGCGGATCGGAGGCGTTCGAGGCCATACGGAGAGAGGAGCCCCATCTTGTTTTTACCGATATCCGCATGCCGGGAATGAGCGGCTTGGAGCTGATCAAAGCGCTTAAGGATGTTTCTTCCCCCTCTTTGATCGTCGTGCTTAGCGGATACGCCGAATTCGCGCTTGCCCAGAAAGCGATCAATTACGGTGCATTCGGCTATTGCCTGAAGCCGTTCGACGAGATCGAAATTGCGGGATTTCTCAAAAAAGCGGCAAATCTCCTGAAGGATCGGAATCGGTCCGAAGATGCGGATATTCTGGAATGTTTGGACACGGATTCCGAGGAGAACGAGCGGAAGCTGAAGGCGATCCTGTCAGGCGCGGGAATGGATCCGGATGACGAGCAAGGCTTAATGGCGGTCGTAGCCATTGGCAAGACCCGGCTGCAGCACGAAAGCTTGAAGCGGACCATTTCGATCCGGCTGGGCATGAGAAAGCATGCATACCTGATACGGGAGAATGCATCTTTACGCCATGAGCTTGAAGCTTACGCGACGGCCGGGAGCGAGATGAAGGGAGTCGGCGTCAGCGGGCCGATTCGGCGCTTGGCGGATATCCGTCAAGCCATTCAGGAAGGCGAACGGAGGGCGTATCGAACCTTCACGGCCGGATCGGATGCCGTCTCATCCTTGCGGACGGAGGTTTTGCCCGGCAGAGCTCAATTGCTGAAGGCGGTGGACGAGGCCATCATGAAGCGGGACGCGGGCGAGCTCGGCGACTGCCTGGATGCCGCAAGCTTGTTGTTCGCCGCCGGCCGAATGGATATACAGGATGCGTTAACGTTATTCAATCAAACGCTTCGGTTCCTGAATCGCGAGCAGGATGAGCTGTGGGAGGAATACGTGTATTCGTTCGACCAGCTGACGGATACTTATGGATCCGTGCAGGATATGCTTCATTATTTGAAGGACATGCTGGCGGAGAGCGGCAGGCCTGCCAAAGCAACCGGAACGGCTCAGGTTCGGAACCGGTCGTTCAAAGCGATTCTGGACTATGTGGAACGGCATTATCGCGACGAGCTTTCGATTTCGGCGTTATCGGAGCAGTTCAACGTCAACGCCAATTATATTAGCCAATTATTCCGGAAGGAAACGGGAACGACCTTTACGCAATATGTAACGGAGCTTCGAGTGGCACATGCATGCCGTCTCCTTACGGAAACGGATCTGCCCATTAACGAGATCGCGGAGAAGTCGGGCTACAGCGACTATTTTTATTTCACCCGCATATTCAAACGCGCCAAGGGAACGACGCCAAGCGGCTATCGGTATCGGCAATAAATGAAACAAAAAATCCCGTCACGGACGGGATTTTTTGTTTTCTCCTAAATATAGGAAAGCATATCATTTCGCCATACTTTCTCTATATTTCTCGGAATGAAACGCGCTGCGCCGCCGAAGGACGCGACAGCCGTTTCACCTTGAAACCGAGCAATTTTCAAACATTTCTGCGCACGGTTTCGCCATTATCGCAAACCGGATGTTGCTAGAATGAAAGAAAAAAGGGAGGGGAATGGACAATGAACAAGGTCGTGGCCTACGCCGCTCCGAAGGGAGCGGATTTGCTCGATCATTACGAGGTAAAGGTTCGAGTGCCTGAGGGAGAATGGCAGCACGTGCCTGTTTATAAAGTCAAGGTGGATATGCACGATGTACGGGAGGCGTCCATGGCCGCCTTCGATATGGAGGGAACGGTCGAGGCGGAAATTACGTTTCGGCGCGGGGCGCTGCAGGATGTCGCGATTCGCCCGCTGTCGCAATCAACCGCATACGAAGTCGAAGCCGACACGATCCGTCTGACGCTGGACGGGCCAAGGAAGCTGGTCGTCGAGTGCAACGGCGACCGGTTCGGCAATCTTCATCTCTTTGCGAATCCGGTCGAAACGGACGCGCCTAACCCCGGCGATCCGAATGTCCGCGTCATTCGTCCGGGGATCCATCGTGTGCCGGATCTAATACGGGATGAACCTTCGCGGGACGGCGAATCCGTTTGGTATTTTGCGCCGGGCATGCACTACATCGAGGAGACGGTGCTCCCCGTTCCTTCGGGCCAAACCGTCTATATCGCCGGCGGCGCCATCCTGGTCGGCTCGCTCGTATGTGATCATGCCCGGGACGTCGACATACGGGGGCGAGGGTTTATTTATCTGGCCGATTTCCACCGTTTCTCCGCCTTCCGCGGCGTTCGGATCATCTTCTCCGAGAATATCTCGGTCGAAGGGATTACGGTTATCGACCCGCCGCATTACAGCGTATTTATCGGCAAGTCGCGCGGCATCTCGATCCGGAATTTCAAGTCGTTCAGCACGCGCGGCTGGTCCGACGGCATCGATATTATGTCCAGCGAGCGGATCGACATCGAAGATATTTTCATGCGCAATTCGGATGACTGCATTGCCGTGTACGGCTCGCGCTGGGATTTCTACGGGGACACGAGAGAGGTTTCGGTGCGCAATGCCATTCTATGGGCGGACGTCGCACATCCGATCATGATTGGCGTACACGGGGATCATGGGCGCAATGGAGACGTCATCGAGGAGCTGCGCTTCGAAAACATCGATATTCTGGAGCATCATGAGCCTCAGCCGAATTATTGGGGGGCGATGTCGATCAACGCGGGCGACCGGAATACGGTTCGGAACGTCGTCTTCGAGAACATCCGGGTCGAGGCGATCGAGCTGGGGCAGCTATTCGATATCCGAGTCGTCCATAACGCGGACTATAATCCCGTTCCCGGCAACCGAATCGAAAATATCGTATTCCGGGACGTTTGGTATGCTGGCGGAACGCCGCATCCGTCCCGCATATACGGCTTCGACGGGGAACGCGTCGTAGACGGAGTCATCATCGACAACCTGCGGATCGGGGACGAGCGCGTTGAAGGAAGCGAGCATCCGTCGCTGGATGTAAATGAATATGTCCGGGGTATCCGCTTTGTTAACCATAAACAGTGACTATGGAATGAGGAGAAGAGCGACAATGAGCAAACCGGGTAAGATTACCGTATACACGAAAGAGCAAGGACCCGCTTTAGGCGATCTGTTCGGCATTTTTTTCGAGGATATTAATCATGCGGCCGACGGAGGGTTATACGCCGAAATGGTCCGAAACCGGTCATTCGAGTTCGATCCGATCGACCGGGACGATTACGACAGCTTATTGTCCTGGGAGCCAGTCGAGCTTGGCGGCGGGAAAGGCAGCATCATCGTCGAGCAGGCGAACCCGATTCATCCGCGCAACCCGAACTACGTCGCGATTGAAATCATTGCACCCGGCGAAGGCGTCGGCATCAAAAACCTGGGCTTTAACTCGGGGCTTCCATATCGTCAAGGAGAAACGTACCGGTTCTCGATGTACGCCCGCCGGAGCGCCAGCTTCGACGAGGCGGTAGCCGTCAGGCTGGAAGGAATCGACGGAACGCTATACGGCGAAGCGAAGGTATTCGTCACGTCGGAGTGGGAGAAGTACGAGGTGGAGCTGGCTTCATCGGCTACAGACTTCAGCGGCAGGCTGAGCGTCGTGACGACAGGAACCGGCACGTTATATTTGGACATGATCTCTTTATTCCCGGCCAAGACGTTTCGCGGCCGGTCGAACGGGCTCCGGGAGGATATCGCGGAATTGCTCGCCGAGCTGAAGCCGAAGTTTATGCGTTTCCCGGGCGGCTGCCTTATTCACGACGGTTCCTTGAACGCCGACGACCGGAATTCCATGTATCGATGGAAAAACACGATCGGACCGGTCGAGCAGAGGCCGCCCCGCCGGAACAACTGGCGCTATCATCAGACGCTGGGACTCGGCTACTTGGAATACTTCCAATTGTGCGAAGATATCAGCGCCAAGCCGATTCCGATTCTGCCGGCCGGCTATGATCCTCACCATCAGCGCATCGTTCCGATCGACGAGCTGGGACCTTGGATCGACGACGCGCTTGATCTGATCGAGTTCGCGAATGGCGACGTGTCGACGGAGTGGGGCGGCGTGCGCGCCCGGCTCGGGCATCCGGAGCCTTTCAACCTGGAGTACATCGGCATTGGCAACGAAGAGGTCGGGGAGCCTTTCTTCGAGCGGTATACGTATTTCCATCAAGCGATCAAATCGAAATATCCCGATATCCAAATTATCAATTCGAGCGGACCGTTCGCGGCCGGCGGCGAATACGAGCGGGGCTGGCGTTCCGCGCGGGAGAACGGCTCGGATTTCGTAGACGAGCATTATTACCAGTCTCCGGATTGGTTCCTGGCCCATTATCGCCGATATGCTTCGTTCAAAGCCGATGATCCGAAGGTGTTCCTGGGCGAATATGCTTCCTGGGGGAATAAATACTACAACGCGCTAGTAGAGGCAGCGTTTATGACCGGGCTCGAGAACAATGCCCACGCCGTAGGCCTGGCCTGCTACGCACCGCTTCTTTGCAACGTCGATTACGTGAACTGGAAGCCGGATATGATTTGGTACAACAATCACCAAGCGTTCGGCATGGCCAACTATTACATCCAAAAGCTGTTCATGAATCATCAGGGCGACCGTCTGCTGCACCTCGCGACTGAGGGGTTCGAGGAGCCGGTCCAGCCGCCGGACAATCCTGAGATCATCGGAGGAAAGCTTCTCCTGGGAGCGAATCTGAACGAAGTTGTTTACCGCGATGTTCGATTGGTCAACCATGAAACCGGGGAAGAGAAGGAGCTGGCGGACCAAATCGAGCTTAGCGAGAAGCAAGGAGATCCCCGTAAGGTTTCGGATCAGGGACCCCAAGTTGAAGTAGGCAAGACGGATTGGAGCAGCTACTCTCTCCGCTTGAAGGCGAAGAGGACTAGCGGAACAAGAGGCTTTAACCTCTACTTCGGCCATCGGAACGAAGCCGATTACTTGCTGTGGGATGCCGGCAGCTGGGCCAATCAGGATACGATGCTGATCGCCGCCAAGGACGGGCTTCGCTCTTGCTTGACGCAAAGCTTGTTCACGATAGAAAACGGCGTTGAATACGATCTGGAACTGCGGGTTGAAGGTCGTACGATCCAGGCTTATATCGACGGCGAGCTGATTAACGAGACGGTGCATATCCCGACTATAATTGAATCGCTGTATTGCTCCTCCAGCATCGAGGAGGGGACAGGCGATATCATCGTCAAAGCCGTTAACGTGCAGGACGTCGAGGTTGAGGCCCGGATTCAACTAGCCGATATGCGTTCGGAAAGGCTGCTGTTCGACGTGTACGAGATGGCGGGGCATGCTCTGGATGCCATGAACAGCTTCGAGGAGCCGGAGAAGATTGTGCCGAAGCACGAGAGCATGCTGGCGACCGGCAATCAGGTCAGCCATGTATTCCCGAAGCATTCGGTGACGGTGTTCCGCTTCAGAGGAAAATAATCTTCTTTCAATGAATTCTTCGCCGCCTCCATTGCAAGGGGGCAGGATACGCTCCAAGACGGCCGCTTGGCCGTCTTTTTGTTTTCATTTGTTGGCGGCATTGCGCTTCGGCCTCAGGGCGGCGCAGGTCGCACATCCTCGAAGTACTCCGATAGGAGTTTTTCTCATGCGAAACAACAAAAGTCAAACATTTTCGAGCAAGGTTTTACCACTTTTATTGAGGTATTGGCTTTAGTATAAAGGGGCTACCGGGCAGGGTATTCCGCAGATGACATCATGGGGGAAGTAGGATGGGCCGATGGGAGGTGTAATGAAATCCATGAAATGAAAGCGCTTTAATGTAGTTAAGCTCATGCTTTGATAGGGGAGGGAAACAGGCTGTGAAGAGGGGAAAGGGAATAACGGCGTTATTACTGCTGCTGACTTTCTCGTTGATTATGCCGGTTGTGGTTCAAGCAGCGGCTTCGGCACCGACATTGGAGCTTCGGAGCAGCTATTCGAACGGTCAGGCGAAGGTCGTCATCTATGGCCGTCACCTGGACGATTTGTACGCCTACCATCTCTTTTTGTCGCATGATCCCGGCAAAGTACAGCTGAAGCAAGCCAAAACCGGTATTTCCGGCTTCAGCGTAACGCCGAAAACGGCGAAAGGAAAAACCGAATTCGCCTTTACGAAGGTAGGTCCGGTAAACGGCCTGAACGGAAGCACGGAACTCGCCGAGCTAACCTTCGAAATCGTGTCGCCCGGCATGTCGCATCTCGTCCTGGATTCGGCGGAGCTTGTGGATTCCAAGCTGGACAAACGAACGTTGAAGCCAGTTCTATCGCAGCTGCTCATCCATTTTGCCGATCTGACCGGACATTGGTCGGAGTTTACGGTATATAAGGCTGCGGCTTCGGGCTTCGTCAGCGGCTATTCGGACGGGACGTTCCAGCCGGAACGCAAGGTGACTAGAGCCGAGTTTACCGTCATGCTGGCGAAGGCGCTTGATCTTGCGCCAGGGCAGCGGACGGCGTTCGCCGACGACGCTGGTCTGCCCGAATGGGCGAGAGGCTACATTGCTGCGGCGGCGGATGAAGGCTGGATCAGCGGCTACGCCGATGGGACGTTCCAGCCGAATCGCCTTATGAGCCGCGAAGAAATGACGGTCGTCGCGATGAGGGCAGCTGAGCTTCCGGCAATAACCGAAGCCGGAACTGATTTTTCGGATGACGAGACGATAAGCGATTGGGCGAGAGGTTTTGTCGCGGCGGCGGTCAAGCAAGGCATCGTCGCGGGCAAGGACGACGGAACGTTCCAGCCTGGGAGCGATTCGACCCGGGCCCAGGCCGTTACGGTCATTAGGCGATTATTCGAAAAGGTATCCATTCCAAATTGATAGGGAGGACAAAGCCAAATGCAATCTGAATGGACAAAAAAATTCGGAACGCTAAGAAAGAGCTGCATCCTGCTCTTGATCGCCGCGATGCTGCTGCCGGCGTTCGGACCTTCGTCCGGCGAGGCGGTTTATGCGGCGGAGGAACAAGAAGAGACCGGAATTATGGATCAAATCGTGTTTGGCAGCGCAACATCGGAAAGCGGCCATAACTTTAGAGGCGAATTCACGAGCACGATCGCCGGACTGTTAGGCGAGCCGGCCAGAATATCCAATCCGCGCGTCCCGGCATCCGGCGCCGGAGGAGACTTGACCTTCACGATGGAGGTCGATCCGTACCTTCGCAACTATTTTACAGTGAAATTCTCGGGAGAAGAGACGTCCACCGTCAGCATGGTCAATATTGGCGGCGAGCAGATCGGCTATATCAGCTACGGCGATTACGAATCCATCGGCAAGGGATGGACGCTGCCGAACCGTTTCTTCTACCATACGATCATGCTGCCGCTGGAATCGACGGCCGGGAAAGAAACGGTCGAAATTACGATCCGTTCGATTAACCCATACGGGAACATGACGGCCAGCACCAGAGGTTATTACAACGCTTATACGCACACGCAGGCTTATATTGACGTGGAAGGGGAGCGGCAGGGCAATAAATTCAAGCCCCAACAGAACGCGGATACGATGCTGGCGCCCGATCTGTCTGCGGAGGAGAAGCAGGCGCGGGTTGACGGCTACATGCAGGAGCTGGTCAAACGGTTCAATTCGCTGTCGAGCAGCGTGGATGTCGGCGCGGGCAACAAGCTGTCGATCATCCGGTATCAGGACGATCTGAAGTTTTACGCGTCGGCGCTGAAATACGACTGGTCTCCGGCGCAAACGGCGGAGCAGAAGAAAGCGGCGCTTCAGCGCATATTCAAAACGATCGACAATCATGTCAAAGATTATTACGGCAACACGAGACTGGTGCTGCGCGGCGGCCATCAAGGCGACTGGGGCGGCTACTACGGCGCGCTAGGCGAAGCCTTGTACATCGTCGAGAACCTGATCAAGGACGAGTCAATCTATGGGGAATCGGCGTTTAACGCTTTTCTCGATCAGCCGTTCGTCACCGGGACGGTCGAAAGTGAGAATGCCTTGGCCGGCGTGGACTGGACGGGCGGCGAGCTGACGAGGAGGGAAGCGTGGGAGCGGGCGCTGAAGGCGAACTTCGACTTCGCCCGGGCGCGCCTGTCCTACATTTACAACCAAGTGTACTACACCTACGAAGGCGCGTGGGAAGCGCACGAAGGACTGCGTTTGATCGGTTCCGGCTTCTATGAAGGCAAGGAGCGAAGCCAGCGCATCTTGCTCGAAGCGCTCGGCATTGAGCCATTCCTGGGCGAAGAGGTGCTGGTCGGTCCGAACGGCGAGGAGCTGGATCTGTACCACTCGCTGTTCTATCACGACGGAAGCGCGGTGTTTACGGACGACTTTGCCCAAATCGTCGGCAAGGGGCTGGCGAAGAGCAAGCTGGATCCGGAAGGCCGGCTGGTTAGACGGCTTCCATACGGCGAGCATTATACCGGCCTGACGGAGGCGGGGCTGACGAGGGAGAACGGCTATGTCGCCAACTACGGCGAAGCGGCCAACTACCTGCTGAGCTACTTCTACAAAACGCTGGATCACCCCGGCGACGAGGAAATGAACGACGACATCTTGAAAGCGGCGCTGAAGTCGATCCATGCCCGCGGCTTCGTCCGGACTTCGTCGCTGGACGAGAGCGGCCGAAGAGTGATGCGAGCGGAGCAGGTGACGGACGAAAGAAATCCGGCGCTGATCGGCTTCGCCGCTTACGGCGCGCGGATCGGCTCTGGCATGGGGCTGCAGTTCGCGTCGCTGGAGATGGAAATGGCGCAGAACGAACAGCGGTACGGCGGCGAAGAATGGGCGGAATATTGGCAGTACGCCAGGGAAGCCGTCGGCTTCGTCCAGCAGCAGCTCGCCGATCGTCAGCTGCTGCAACTGAACGACTTCGGCACCAAAGGCACGATGAGCACCCCGGATTACCGGTTGGCGGAGACTTACCGGTACGTGACGGAAGAGCGGGCCGATTACGACCGCTTCGGAGGCAGCGCGATGGCGGGCGTCGTCCTGCCGCAGACGGACTTCGACTACTATAAGCCGGAAGAGCTGTCGGCTCTCGGAGTCGATCCCAGCGAATACGAGCAGTTCGCATGGGCGGATATCGACAACATGTACGTGTCGGTGAAGGACGGCGATCTACGAATGCTCGGTTCGCTCTTCTACCGCAATCGCGGCATGGCCGCAAACGGGCGGCTGCACGTGATCACGGACGAATACGACCATATCGTGCAGATCGCGACGAACAACCGGTTTCGTTATGAAGATTATTATTTGCGGGAAGGCACGATTAATTGGGATTTCCAATCCGACCGCGAGGACGTCTGGAGCGGGGCGCCGCAGGCGCTGGCGGGAGAGGCGCTGCCGTCTTCCTATCAGCCGGGCGTCGGAACGGTAACCCGCGACAATTTCGAAACGGATCATCCGTACGCCGGCTATCCGGAGCTGCAAACGTCGCGATACGGTTCGTATTATATCGTCTTCAATACGACCCGCGCCGAATACGGCAACGAAATGACGTTCGACGTGGAGCTGCCGGCCGATTATTCGGGTAGCACCGTGCTGGACTTGATTACGGGCGCATCCGTACCGGTCGTACACGGAAAGGTGACGGTCGCTCCGAAATCCGCGATGGTGCTGAAGCTGGCCACTGACATCGAGCTAGCGCCGAAGCCGTTTCACGTCGACTTCGTCCATGCGCTGGCGGGCAACGATTACGTCGGGTTGTCCTGGAAAACGACCTCCGGCGGCGAGTCCTACACGATCAAACGTTCCGAGTCGGAAGAAGGTCCGTACGAGACGATTGTGGAAGGCGTCACGGGCAACTTCTACAAGGACACGGAAGCAAGGAACGGCAGGGCGTATTACTTCAAGGTTTCCGCTGTGAATGCTAACGGTTCGGGCTGGGATTCGTACCGCGCGATCGCGGATTTGTCTGCGCCGGCATCCGGCCTTGCGAATACGGAATGGCGCGACGACCGGATCGGAACGTCGACGGGCAGCGCGACGGCGGGCGGATCGTCCGTAGCGATCCAGTCCGCGAACGGCACGGGATTCGGCAGCGGCGACGATTATAACCTCTATCAGCGAGACATTAACGATTCGCTGCATTTCGTCAGCAAGACTGCGGCCGGCAGCAGCATGATCAGCGCGAGAATCGATACCGCTTCCGGCGAAGCGAGCGGCGTCATGCTGCGGGATCGGCTCACTCCGGACAAAGCGCGCTACATCTATTTCGGCGCGGACGAGAACGGCGATCTGGTGCTGCAGAACCGGACGCGCGTATCGATCATCCAATGGTCGAACAAGGTCGCGAGTCCGAAGAAGACGGAGATCGAACGCCTTACCGCCGCGGAATACCCGTACGTCAAGCTGATGCGCGACCATGATTCGCAGACGGTGTACGCATTCGCGTCTAAGGATGGAACCGATTGGCGTTATGTCGCGAAGATGTCGACTTTGCTCCCGTACGGGTATTATGCCGGCGTTGCTTCGTCGGATTCGGCCGTGTTCAACGAGGTTTCCATAACGGAGACGCGTCAGGGCAGCTTAACGCCGTTCGTGGCGAAGGAACAGGACCAGGCAACGCTCTATTGGAACAAACCGAAGCAGGCGTCCTGGTTCCACGTATACCGAACCACCGATGAAGCGGCGGGATTCGCCGATCCGGAACTTACGCCGGGCTCCGCGGAGCCGGTGGACGGTTCGCCATGGGAGCTCGTTCTAACAAGCGCGCGAGCCACCTCTTACGAGGAGCGGGGTCTAAGGTACGGCAGCGTGTTCTACAAAATATTGCCGGTTCACGGAGACGGAACGCCTCAGCCGTTCTATGGCGCGTCGATAGCGGCGGATTCGATCGATGCGGTGCTGGAAACCGCGGAGAACTTGCCGTCCGCCGATTATACGAAAGCCAGTTACTACCTGTACCGACAGGAGCTGGCGCGGATCCGAGACGCTAAGGATGAAGCGGGAGCGGATCTTGAGGCTTTGATTGAGCAGATCTACGACGCCGACGAAATGCTCGTATCCGTCCGGACGCTCCTGGCAAAAATCGAGATGGAGCCATCCATGGCAAAGGCATCCGAAAAATATTGGGGCAACGACAACATTGGGGAAGAGCAGAATGCCTGGTACCTGTTCGACGAAAACCCGAACACCATCGCGCATACGAGATCGGCCGTGAGCTGGGTCGATGTCGATTATGGCGAGGGGAACGGGAAGGCGATCGATACGATCCGCTACCTGCCGCGGAGAACACATGTGAACCGCGTGAACGGCACCGTCTTCCAAGGCTCGAACGACAAGCAGAATTGGACGGAGCTTTATACGATCCCTTCAACTTCGGTGTATCAATGGTACTCGGCTTCCAGCGCGAATGGGGCGCCATACCGGTACATCCGAATCTATGACGGACATAACGGCTTCGTTAATTTCGAGGAAATCGAGTTCTACGAGATGCCCGAGGACAGAACCCTGCTTCTTTATTGGCTGAATGAAGCCGAAAACGTGGTCTCCGAGCATTATACAGAAGAAAGCCTGCAGCTGCTGGAGCAGACGGTTGCAAGCGCGGAGACGGTTCATGAGAGGGAGGACGCTACGCAATACGAAATCGACGAGGCGGCAGAGGCGCTGCGGGAAGCGGTTCAAGGGCTTGAATACGCGGACGGCATCCCGGTATTGGCGCCGATCGGCGACAAAACGGCGATCGCGGGGAATGAGCTGGGCTTTACGGTACGGGAGGAAACGGAGCAGCCCGGTGCGGTCATCGGCGTCGCCGGATTGCCGGAAGAAGCAGCCTTCGATGCCGAGACAGGCGTATTCACCTGGACGCCGGCACTCTCGCAAGGCGGCGTTCATACGATCGTGTTCACGGTGACGGCGGGCAATGCTTCGACATCGAGAACGGTCGCGATCACGGTCAAAGGAGAGCCTTCGTTCCCGCCCGTCGGTACGGTGACGGCAGAGGCGAAGAAGGAGCTTGTGTATGATCTGGCTGCTTCCGATCCTACGGGAGAGCCGCTGACGTATAGCGCCGGCGAGTTGCCGGAAGGCGCGGCGTTTATCGCCGGAAGCGGTCAGCTCCGGTGGACGCCGGATTATGACGATTACGGCAGCAACCCGATCGTGTTTACGGTCAGCAACGGCCGATTCTCGGTGAGCCGGACCATCGATTTTAATGTCACGCTATCCGTGCGGCAAGCGGCCGACTATACGAAGGGCAGCTACTATTTGTACGCGCGGGAAGTGGATCGGATTGTAGAGGAAATCGCGAAGCCGGAGGCCGACTTCGACAAGCTGGTCGCCGAATTGGAGGCGGCGGAGGGGGGACTGGTTCGCAAGCCGCTCTCGCTGTATTCGTTCGAGAATAACGCCGACAATGCTTACGGCTCTACGCACGGCGCTGTTACCGGCATCCCGGTATACGCGGAGGGCAAGACGGGGCAGGCGATCGACTTGAACGGCAGCAACCAGCACGTCACCTTGCCGGCAGGCCACGCTTTGTCCGGCTACGACGAGATGACGGTTGCGGCTTGGGTCAACTGGAGAGGCGGCAATCAATGGCAGCGGCTCTTCGATTTCGGAAACAACACGAATCAATATTTATTCCTGTCGCCGAGATCGGGCAATAATACGCTGCGCTTCGCGATCAAAAACGGCGGAGCCGAGCAGCTTGTGCAAACCTCTCAGCTCGCCGCTAACGAGTGGGTGCATGTGGCGGTGACGCTCGGAGCCGGCAAGGCCAAGCTGTACGTCAACGGCGAGGAGAAGGCATCGGCTGCCATTACGCTGAAACCAAGCGATTTCAGGCCGTCCGTCTTGTATATCGGCAAGTCCATGTTCAACGATCCGTTGTTCAACGGGCAGGTGGATGAATTCCTTCTTTACAACACCGCGTTAGGCGCGGAGGAAATAAGGGACATATACGCCGGCGAGCCGTCCTGGTTGGATACGAGCTTGCTGGACTACGCGCTGATTGAAGCGTCGGACGTTAATCAGGAGCTATATACGGCGGAAAGTTATGCCGCGCTTCAGCAAGCGGTTGCGGCTGCGCAGCAGCTGCCGGGCGAAGGGCAGACGTCGCAGACGCAAATCGACGAAGCGGCGGAGGCTTTATTGGCCGCGCTTGATGGTCTGCAGCCGATCGGCACGAACGAGCCGATGGCAGCAGTAATTGAAGGTACGGATATAGCGTCGGCGAACGGGCCTGTAGAACTGACGATTGGCCTAAGCGACGGAGACATCACGCCGTTCACGGTGCTGGATCTCATCATCCAATACGATCCGGATCGTCTGGCATTTCCGACTCGGCTTGGCGAGGAAGGGCAGCAGTTCCTGGCCGAAGAAGCGCTCGAGACGCTGAGGGAGAGCTTCCAGCCGATCGGCGCGATCAAGCCGGAGCAAGGACGGATTCGCATTACCGGCTTCGCGACCGAAAATATAACCGATTCCGGCGATTTGTTCCTGCTTCGCGGCATGGTGAAGGGGGACGCGCCGTCCGGCGCAACCGTTGTTTCCTTAAGCGACTTCAGCGTGGCGCATGACGGAGAGGCATTCGAAGTGGATACAAGCGCCGCATCGATGACGCTGCAAGTACACCTGGCCGATAAGACCGCGCTGCGCGAACGGATCGAGCAAGCGGAACAACTGGCAAGCAGCGCCGTGCCGGGCTCCGCTCCGGGGCAATATCCGCAGCCGGCGATCGCAAGGCTTAACGAAGCAATTGCTGCAGCCGAAGCCGTCCTCGTCGAAAACGGGGCAACGGCAGAGATGGTATCCGCCGCGGCTCAGTCGCTGCAAGCCGCAATTACCGCGTTCCTGCAGTCTGCTATTCCGACGACGACCGATCCGCTCGACAAAGCGGAATTAAACGCGGCGATCGCCGAAGCGGAGTCGGTCTACGCAAGCACGAAAGGCGGGAACAAGGTCGGCCAGTATCCGGAAGCCGACCGGGCGGCTCTGCGGACCGCCGTCGATGCGGCTGTTCAATCCGGGAATACCGCAGCCAGCCAATCCGCGATCGATCAGGCAGCCGAGACGTTGCGCTTGCAGCTGGCGCAGTACCGGCAGAAGATCGTTACGCTCGTGCCGGGACAGTCCGGTGTTACGATTCGCGATCTGTCCATCGTTGCCAGGTATATGGGAACGAAGCTCGGCGAAGCCGGTTGGAACGAAATCGAGAAAGCCGATGTTCTGGGTACGGAAGAAATCGATATCCGAACGTTGGCGGCCATCGCGCGAATGATTTTGGAAGATTGGCTGGAAGGGAACTAAATAGATTTACTGGTCTGGAGCAGAGGAGAGCCGTTTGGCTTTCCTCCTGCTTAGACTGTTCGGACGAGAAATGGAGGGACGGCATACTCAGTCATATTAATCATCGATTGGGAGGGATATGAAGATGAAAAAGAGAGTATGGACGATCACGATCGTGTTAAGCCTTTGGGTCAGCCTGCTGGGAGGCGTCGGCGAACAAAAAGCGGCTGCAGCCCCCGCGTTTGCTCATCCGGGTCTGCTGCATACGCAAGCCGATTTCGACCGGATGACGCAGATGGTAAACGCGGGCACACAGCCGTATTTGGACGGCTGGAACCAATTGGTGAACAGCCCGCTTTCGCAATCCGGCTGGACGCCTCGCGCCACCGAGACGATTATCCGAGGCGGAACGGGTCAAAACTTCGCCTTGTTGTACATCGACATCGCCCGCGCTTATCAGAACGCGCTGCGCTGGAAAATTAGCGGCAGCACGGCGCACGGCGACACGGCGCGCGATATTTTGAATGCCTGGTCGTCCACGCTGACTACGATTACGGGCAATGCCGACCGTTATTTGGCCTCCGGGTTATACGGTTACCAAATGGCCAACGCGGCGGAAATCATGCGGGATTATCCCGGTTTCAACGTGGCCCAGATGCAGGATATGCTGCTGAACGTCTTCTACAAGCCGCTCAGCGAGCGGTTCCTCATCGGCAACGAGTTCGGCGGCGATCATAATGGCGCGTATATTCAGAATTACTGGGCGAATTGGGATCTCGCCAATATGGCGGCAACGGTGGCGATCGGCATCTTCTGCGACCGCCGCGACATTTACGACATCGGTATCGAATACTTCAAGCATGGCGCGGGGAATGGATCGATCTACAACGCGATTCCGTTCCTGCATCCCGGCGGACTCGCCCAGTGGCAGGAATCGGGCCGCGATCAGGCGCATACGCAGCTTGGGGTCGGATTAATGGCCGTTATCGGCGAGATGGCTTGGAATCAAGGTGACGACCTGTACGGCTGGGCGAACAACCGGTTCATGCGCGCGGCCGAATACGTCGCCAAATACAACAACGGAGACGACAATGTACCCTTCGCTGCTTATGAATGGGGCAACGGTACGAACGGGGCCGTTCAGACGCAAACGGTCATCTCGAACGCCAGCCGCAACGAAATGCGCCCGATCTGGGAGATGATCTACAACCACTACGCCAATCGGAAAGGATTAGCGGTCCCGAATATCGCGGCCCGCGCCGGCTTAGGAAGACCCGAGGGCGGACCGAATCCGGCGTATGCTTCGTCCTTCGATCAGCTCGGCTTCGGAACGCTACTCTACACGCGGCCTGCTGGAAGCGGCAGCACGGCGGCGCTGCACGGGGGCAACATTCCGGACGGCATCTACCGGTTCGCCGTGCGGCTTGACGGCAAGGCGATGGAAGCGGCCGGCACATCGAACGGAGCCGACGTGCGGAAGTCGACTTATACAGGCGGCGCCAATCAGCAATGGATGGTTACCCATCTCGGCGGAGGCCAGTACAGCATCCGGAACGTGCAGAGCTGCCTGTACCTGGACGTGGCGAGCGGTTCCCTGGCTCACGGCGCCGGGTTCCAATTGTGGAGTGGCAACGGCGGGGACAATCAGCGGTTTGCTTTTATTCCTACGGGAGAAGGCTACTTCCGAATGACGCCGGCGCATTCGAACAAACCGGCCGACGTGACGGGCGTCTCCACGGCGGAAGGCGTGCCGATCCAGCAGTGGCGCTATATACTCGGCAGCCATCAGCAATGGAGGCTGGAGCCGGTGTCGGTGAACGTTCGCCTGCAATCTCATAACTTCACCGACCGTTACATCCGGCATGCCAACTACCGGGCGCGCATCGACGCCGCCGTTTCGCCCGTCGGGGATGCACAGTTTAAGCTTGTCCCCGGATTAACCGATGCGAACGGCGTTTCGTTCGAATCAGTCAACTTCCCCGGCCGCTTCCTGCGCGTCCGTTCGAACGGCGAGGTATGGCTCGATCCGAATGACGGCACGGCCGCATTCAAGAACGACGCGACGTTCCGCCGCGTAGCGGGACTAGCGGATCCGCAGAAGTCTTCTTATCAGATGTGGAGCGATGCCTCGCGTTACTTGAGGCACTCCAACTATTTGCTTTACGCCCAAGCCGGCTCCGGCGCGACGTTTAACGCCGATGCGACTTTTAAGGAAGTTGCTCCGTAACGGTTAGAATTCAAGCGAGCTTCGAGCGCCGTCTCGGAGCTCGCTTTCTCTTATTGAATGACCGTGAGAAGGAAGTCGTTCATTGGCGCTTCGGGCTAACAAAAAAGCGCTTGCACGAAAAAGTGATTCTATGATATAAAATAGTTAAACTAAAATCTAAACGTTTAAATTTTCTGCTTTCACTACATTGTAGATCCAAGAACACTAATAAAGATTTTGTAATTAGCAAAATTGATGATCGTATTTATGGTTCTTTTATTGAGCATCTAGGGCGAGCGGTGTATGGCGGAATATTCGAACCTGGTCATCCGACAGCCGATGCCAATGGATTTCGACAGGATGTTATGGAACTGATCAGAGGGCTGAATGTGCCTATTATTAGATATCCTGGCGGCAACTTTGTATCGGGCTATGACTGGAAAGATGGAATCGGACCAGTAAACGAGCGTCCTCGAAGGCTGGATTTGGCTTGGCGCACGGTTGAGCCGAATCTAATGGGCATGAATGAGTTTGCGATGTGGGCGAAAGCGGCAGGCTCAGAAGTAATGTGGGCGATTAACCTTGGAACGCAAGGCGTAGAGGACGCCAGACAAATTATCGAATATGCTAATCACCCGGGTGGCAGCTATTGGAGCGATCTTCGTATTAAACATGGTTTTGAGAAGCCTCATCGAATTAAAACATGGTGTTTGGGTAATGAAATGGATGGACCGTGGCAAATCGGACAAAAAACGGCCGATGAATATGGCAGGGCTGCTGCTGAAGCTGCCAAGGCAATGCGTTGGGTAGATCCTGATATTGAATTAGTTGCTTGCGGCAGCTCCTTCCTTGGCATGCCTACATTTGCCGAATGGGAAGCATCCGTGTTAGAGCATACCTATGAGCATGTTGATTACTTATCGCTTCATCAATACTATGGCAATGCAGAGCAGGATACCGCTACCTTCCTTGCGCGCTCCTTGCAAATGGATCAGTTTATTGACAGTGTTACTGCAATTTGCGATTATGTGAAAGCGAAAAAACGAAGCAAAAAAACGATGAAGCTTTCATTTGACGAATGGAATGTATGGTTTCACACCTTGGATTCGGATAAGCATATACAGCCGTGGCAAATCGCACCGGCGCAGCTAGAGGACATTTATACAATGGAGGATGCGCTTGTTGTTGGTTGCATGATCATTAGCTTGCTTAAGCATTCAGACCGTGTGGGCATGGCTTGTTTGGCGCAGCTTGTCAACGTCATAGCGCCGATCATGACCGAAACAGGCGGAGCGGCATGGGTTCAAACGATCTACTATCCGTTTATGCATGCCTCCTTGTATGGAAGAGGAAATGCACTGATTCCGCTTATTCATTCGCCCAAATACGATACGAAGGAAATTACCGATGTTCCTTTCTTGGAGGCCATTGCCGTTCATAATGAAACGAATAATGAGGTAACTATTTTTGCGGTAAATCGCAGTTTAACGGACAGATTATCGCTGCAATTGGATTTACGCAGCTTCGGAACGGCAGCTCTTATCGAACATCTAGTGCTGGAGCATGAAAACTTAAAGGTAGTTAATACTGCCAAGACGCAAGCTGTAACGCCGCATGCTGGAGGCGATGCGCGTGTCGAGGATCGCTGTGTTGCAGCAAGCTTATCGTCGGCTTCTTGGAATGTCATTCGCTTGAAAATAATTTAAACGTTTAATTCTTTTTTCGAAAGGTTGCTGGAGAAATTCCTTGTTTATTGGTGAATACGGAGGAGAAGTATGCAGGAGTGCTAAATCCTAATTCATCAGCTATTCGAGCAATCGACCAGTCCGTTTGAATAAGCAGTTTTTTTGCTTGCTCTATCCGATATTGCATTAAGTAATCAATTGGGGTTACGCCATAGACTTTTAGCATGCATTTGGCTAAGTAGTTAGGATGGTAATTAAATTCGTCCTTTAACATGGAATTCGTAATTTTTGAGGTGTAGTTTTGACGAATAAACAATTCAATTTTTTCGGCAAGATGTATGGCGGAGGAATTGATTGAAATCGCTGAATCATGGGTTATATTTTGCATGAAAGTTTGGAAGGCCGTTTGTTTCCTCCAATTACGAAGCGAGCGGGTATCATTATCGAAAGAATAAAATGTAAGTAGATCGTTCATTGATTTACTAGACAGCTTTAATTTCTTGGGTATAAAGATCGAGCTTACCTCGCAATGGTTGAGGTAAGCTTTCTGTTTATGTTTTTCAAACAAAGAAAATTGGTTTTCATAGCACTCGTTCATATTCTGCATTTCATCCCAGGCGCCAAAGGTTTGAAAATGAATCCACGTAATTTCCGTTTCTTCTTCACATGGGGTAGTACCATAATGATTCGCATCGGGTCTTAAAATAATGGCTTCATCATTGTGGATGATCCACTCATAATCATTTTCTCTTATGTACAACTTTCCCCTGGTGACGATAATAATATCGAATACATTAATCGAATTACGGCTTACATGACGTTCCCCGGGCAAGAAGGTATGTTTCCCGCTGTCAATAAAATAAGGAATAGGCGGGGTTACAAAGTGCATGATTAAATCAGACATGATTAGATCCCTCACTTTACGCTGTCATCATTCACTTTCATTTTGGTTAAAGGTGAAATAACATAAGAGAGAAATAGAATCTAAACGTTTTTCTTAACGGAATCTATTATTTGTGAAAGCGTGGGATAGTAGAGCAAAACAGAAACTTTTGTATCAAAATAACACATTTCTTACTAATTTTCAAACAAAAAGAAAAGGGTTGAAATTTCGTAAATATAGGTTGAAATATTCGTTTTTCAATGTAAATTATGAGTGCTACAATGAAGTAAGCGGTTTCCTTAAGTTTAAGCAGAGTTCTCATCATCCAATTTACTTGGGCATTTTGCTAAACGATTAACTTTCGCGAATAATGCCCTACTAGGGAGGAACGCTTGTAACTAGTTGAAAAAGTCCGGTTCGTTTGAAGATTGCTAAAGGCAAAGCATTGTTAAAATTGTTGCTAAACGTTTAACTAATGATCTTGGATTTTTGAGTGATGGAGTTGAACGGTTAGACATATTAACGAAATCAAATTTTGAAGGGAGAGCGGGGGCAATGAAAACATTAAAGAAACTTGGGGTAGGCCTTATCTTGGCTGCATTGGCAACGAGTGCCGTTGGATGCGCAAACAATGGAGGCGACCAGGCGTCACCGGAATCGGATGCGACGAAAACACCAGCGGATTCCAAGACGGAAAAGGTCAAGATTGTTTACTCGATGTGGGGGAGCGCGGCAGAAGGAAGCACGACTCAGGCGGTGGCGGACAAATTTAACGCTTCCCAGGATCGAATCGAAGTGGAAGTGCAAGCGATTCCTTGGGAGAACTACATGACAAAATTGAATACGCTTGCAACGGCAGGCCAACTGCCGGATACAGGGATGCTGCAGGAAGGCGGCGTCATCCAATGGTCCTCCGAAGGCATGCTGAATGATGTAAGCGCTATGTATGAGGGAAGCGACAGCAAACCGCTGGATAGCCTAGTCTACAAATATCAAGGCAATACCGTAGCTTATGCTGCTGCCAATGAAATTCTCCTTCTCTATTACAACAAAGAGATGTTCGATAAAGCAAACGTGCCATACCCTCCATCCGCACTGGACCAAGCATGGACATGGGATGAATTCGTAGCGACGGCCAAGAAGCTGACGATCGATAAGAACGGCAAACATCCTGGCGAGGATGGCTTTGATTCACAGAGCATCGTTCAGTATGGCGCTTCCGTCGAAAATCTTTCGTGGCAGCTCGAAACCTGGGCCCTCAGCAATGGCGGAGGTTTCTATTCCGAGGACGGTACGGAGGTTAAAGTCGGAGAAGAGGCCAGCATCGAAGCGATTCAGAAAGTTGCCGATCTGTACTTAAAAGATCATGTCGCCCCGTTGTCTGTAGGACAGACCGATGACGGCATTCAGCGTACAATCATTGCCGGGACTGTCGCCATGGCAACGAATGGTCAATGGAACGTTGGAACGAGCTTGAATACGGCCAAAGAAGAAGGGCTGAACTATGGCGTAGCCGTATTGCCTTTCATGAAGGACAAGGTCACCCTCAATACAGGCGGCGCCAATGTCGTATTCTCCCAGACCAAACATCCGGAAGAAGCGATGGAATGGCTGAAGTGGTACAACTCCGAAGAAAACAACTGGGCGCTCATCTCATCGGGCATTTGGATGCCGACGCTGGACAAATGGTACAAGGATGAAACGCTCACTCGCAAATGGGTGGAAAATCCAAACTTCCCGCCATACGAAGAATACAAGTCAGCAGTAGTCGACTATGCACAATCCGATGCTGCACGACCGGCCGCGTGGTTCTATACGAACTATACGACAGACTTTAACACGTTGCTCGGATCGATTTTGGGCGATGTCTGGACCGGCAAGACGACCGCCAAGGAAGCGATCTCCAAAAATCTCGATGCCTTGAAAGCAGCTCATGCAGGCAACAAATAATAGATAGAAGGGATGACCGCTAGCGCTGCAACGGTGGCGGTCATCCTTTATACGCAAGGTGGGGAGCGAGATATGGAAACCATTAACGAATTGCAGAAGCGCCGTTCCCGTTTTCATTCAAGCGAGGCGCGCGTTGCTTATATCTGTTTGATACCCGCTTTTTTGGGATTAATCTTTCTGACGTATTTACCTCTTTTCGGGGTGCTGGGCATCAGTTTCACGAATTGGACGGGGTTAAAAACCCCGGAGTTCATCGGATTCGACAATTATATCAAACTATTTACTTCCGATCCTTATATCAAGGACTCCATGATCGCGACGATCTATTTTGCGGTATTATCCGTAATCGGAAGCATGATCTATTCGCTATTTATCGCGATGTTGCTGAACCGTAAAATTCCGGCAAGAAGTTTTTTCAGAGCGGTTTTTTATATCCCGTATGTATTGCCGGCTGTAGCGATCTACGTAGGGTGGTCTTGGCTCTACGAGGGAAATTTCGGATTTTTTAACTATCTGCTCTCCGAGATCGGGTTGAATAAAATTCTCTTTATCGCCGATTCCAGCTATGTCGTTCCTTCTCTTTCGTTGATATCGGTTTGGCTTGCGGGCAACTTGATCGTTATCTTCTTGGCCGGGCTTCAGAATGTTCCGAACGTATACCACGAAGCTGCCGAAATGGATGGAGCGAGCGGCTGGCAACGCTTTCGGCATATCACCTTGCCGTGCATGACGCCGATTATTTTCTACAACTTGTTGATGAGCTTGATCGCCAACCTTCAAATCGTTACGCCGGCGCTTGCATTAACCAATGGCGGCCCGGGAAATTCTTCCCGATTCTTGACTTATCTGATGTATGATCAAGCATTCGTTAATTACAAGCTGGGTTATGCTTGCGCCACTACCTTGATTATTTTTGCTATACTTGCCGTCTTTACCGTTGTGTTGTTCAAGACGTCCAACCGGTGGATTTACAACGAGGGAGGGGATGACAAATGAGCGTAGCGGCATACGGCAGACTAAGAAGCAAGAAACGCAGAAACAGAACGTTGAACATCATTACGATTGTCGCCGTCGTTTTTTTTGCCATTTTGGCATTCTTCCCGATTTGGTGGATTTTTCGCACGTCTCTCATGACGAATGCAGAGATCTACAGATTTCCGCCAGCTCTATTCCCGGACAATTGGTTGTTTTCCAATTATGAAAAAACGCTAGAGGTATTCAAATTTTGGAAGTACCTGTGGAACACGATGGTCATTATTGTTCCTTCCTGTCTCGCGGGAACCTATACGGCTACTTTGTGCGGATATGCTTTTGCAAGGCTGGGATTTCGAGGGAAAAATTTGATCTGGGCCCTTTGCGTCGGCTCCATGCTTCTGCCTGCCATGGTTACGCTCATTCCATTGTATATCGGATGGACTCGAGGCTTGGGGCTGAATGACAGCTATTGGCCATTGATTCTGCCTTATTTTTGCGGCGGAGGCGCTTTTAATATCTTCTTAATCCGGCAGTTTATTATGTCCATACCGAGAGAACTCGACCAAGCGGCAACAATCGATGGTGCCGGATACTTCCGCATCTTGTTCAGTGTCATTATGCCGGCCATCCGACCTGCTATGATCGTAGTCGCGTTGTTTATTTTCATCGGGTTATGGAACGATCTGCTCCAGCAGATGATTTACATTAACTCTAGCGATAAATATACGATAGCACTCGGACTAACCAATTTTAGAGGCCAATTAAAAAGCGATTGGTCGCTGACGATGGCCGCCACATGCTTATCCTTTGCCCCAGGCGTCATATTCTACTTAATCGGACAAAGGTATTTTGTAGAGGGCATTACACTTACCGGATTAAAAAATTAGTTCGGTCAACGATACCTATGCAAACGGGAGGTTATTATGAAAACGATTACAATAAGACTGATGTCGCTCACGATCGCGTTGCTGTTGATATTTCAGATTCTGCCGCTTAAGATAGGCGCGATATCCTCGTTATCTGCGGCAGCGAATGATATTTCCAATGCCAGTCTTTCCGCCAAGGTTGGCGATTTGGGACAGATTGAAGAGCTGTATATCAATAATAACCCTGCAAACAGAAATGGCGATCCTATCAATTTTGTTTTGCCTAACGATACATCGCCGCAGAACAATGTCCAGCATCAATGGATGGGCGAGATGATCTTTTCTTACCGTACCGGCGACAATGAACAATTCCCTGACAACAGGGACGGCTTTGTAGAAGTCGATACGAACAAAACGCTTGCGGCAGGCGGTTCAACTACCTATTCCAATATCAATCCTGCCAACCCCTATTTCGAGAAAACGGCTGCAGCGGACGGCAAGAAAGTGGAGGTTAACTTTATCGGCCAGAACCTGGACTCCTCGGTACAGCGGGCGATGAAAGGGTTTGACGTGAAGTCCGTGTTCGATATGGATACCGAAGACGGTTCCATGTTATGGGAAATCACCTTGAAAAACAAAAGCGGCAAATACATTGAATTCGGCGATATCGGCTTGCCGATGCCTTGGAATAATAAATACCGTTCCGTATCGGATACGTATGACAACCGTCTTACCGTGCATAACTTTGCCGGCGCCGACAGCGGGTATTCCTATGCCATCCGTACCAGCGGAGAAGGGAATTTCATGTTGTTTACCTCAGTGCCGGAAAGCGGCGCGCGCATCGAATACGTGGATTACTGGATGCAAGAAGCGGGCGAGCAGCGTGCCGGGGGGACCTTCACGAACTGGACCGGCGACAGCGGTGGCTGGTTCCCGGGACTGAATGTGCTCTATATCCACTCCAAGGATATCCAAAAAACCGGACGCGGATATTTTACCGATGCTTCCAGCCTTGTTCTTGGACCGGATGAGGAAAAAACCTATCAGTTTAAATTTTCGGCGGTACGCGCTGGCGACAACGATCCGCAGGATAATGCCCAAAGTCCTAATAATGCCTCCAATTCTATGGAGGAGCGAGAGAAAAACCTTCGCTCCATCCTGTACCGATCCGGCATGATCGACGCTGTAGCGCTCCCCGGCTTCCAGACTGCGATCAATATGCCGGCCAAGCTGGCTCTACACTATGATGACAGCAAAATTAGAGTAACGTCGATCGATATTAGGTCCGTTGACGAGAATGACCCTTTCGATGAAGCGCATATCCCGAACATCAAGCCCGGCAGTCAGCGAAGTCAGATGGTTAACAACTCTCGTACCGGACGCGGACTTCCTGACGGGAATCCGGGATATACCGAATCCTATCAGTTCCTGGAGACCAAGCTTGTAGACGGTGAACAACACCACATCTATTCGCTCCAGTTTGGCAATCTGGGCAATAACAGCGTTCGCGTGGACTATGAGCTGAAGGTCGGAAATGAATGGGTGAATAAATTTACTCAGTATGAATTCAACGTAATGGCCGAGCTTGACGAGACGATGAGAACCCACACCGAATTTATGGTAGAGGAAACTCAGGATAAGGACCCGCTAAGTCCAACCTACGGCAACTACTTTGACTGGTATCTTACAGGCGGTCTCGACCGAGATATAAGCCACTGGGGAGATGACTGGGGTCATGATAATATCAACTCCATCACGATGAAAAACTATTTGGATCCAAACCCCGATGAGATTCAATCCATTGAACGGTACCTGATCGATTTTATGTGGGAACGATTTATGAAGCATACGCAGGACAGCTTTACGGTTGCGAACTGGCTCAGAGATTCGGGGGCGTTCACGGACAAAGATAAGCCCTATACGCGAGCGTTTTCCGAAATCATGGCAGCTACCGGGTTCTTCAACATGTATCGGATCCAAAAGGCGTATCCCCATCTGATCGAGTATCGCGAATCGCCGCAGTACTATCTGGAGAAGGCTTATGGCATCTACTATAACCGTATCTCCAGCGGAGCAATCGGCTTCTATGGCGAACAGCAGATCCCGGATATGATCGAGGCGCTGAAAGAAGAGGGCATGCAGACGGAGTATGAAAATCTGAAGAGAAAGTTCGCCCTGGACAAAGGGCGGAACATGACATTCGCCGCTTATCCTTACGGCTCGGAATTTGAATATGACAATACCGGCGAAGAAGGAGCCTATGCGGCAGCCAAGGCGCTGCGCGCCTACTATCCTGAGAACGCGCAGACAGCCGCAGCCGAGAAAAGCATGGAAATGGCCGACTGGAAAACTCGAGCCATGCGCGGCATCCAGCCTACCTGGTACCATTATTCCGTACCGGTATTTCGCGGCGGCGAGGGCTGGTGGAACTTCCAATATACAGCCTCCTTGGCGGGATATATTATGGATGACTGGCTCCGCTATCAGGATGACGGCAGAACCGCCGCTCAGACCGCCGTCGCGCAGCAGCGCAACTATGCGGCGAAGATTTCGAATTTTAACGCCATCAACATGGGACAGATTTCAGCACAGTCTGTAGGCAGCACCTCCTGGAGATATTCCATGTATAAGGGAGGAACCGGTACCAAAAACGTGTTCGATGGCGGTACTCGCGTCATGAACAACGGCTGGAATGATTTTTCCGGCGAAGCGGACGAGGGTATCTACGGTTCCCTGCTGAGTATCAGCTCCGATATTGTGACCGATCCGGTGTTTGGGCTATTCGGGTATGGAGCGTTGGTTACGGACCAAGGCAGCAGTTACGAGATTACTCCGAAGGACGGTTTTGGCAAGCGTATCAACCTGATCGATGAGCAAATCTACCTGGTCTCGCAAAACGAAAAAATAGAAAACGCCGAGATTCAAAAAGACGGCAAGCTGTTTCAATTGACGCTCTCGAATCTGGATAAAAAAGAGCATGCTTCAAAAATTACGATTGACGGAGCAGGATTGGAAAATGGCTATTATACCATCAAGCTGAATAATGAAGCTGCCGGTCAGTTCTATGTACGGAATAATAGAGGCGTTGCTATGTTCCAAATGAGCAGCGAGGCGACGGCCCAATTGACCATTGAAAAGTTGAACGTAGGTGAAAATCAAGCTCCGCAGATTACGGCAGAGACGGCGACGCCAGACCCGCAGGCGCTCATTCCGTTTATGCTGAACGGTATTGTGAGCGACGACGGCGCACCGGACGGCACTCTGACTTACGAGTGGGAAGTCGTTAGCACTCCGGAAGGCGGCAAGCTGAGCTTTGTCAATCCTCAGGCAAGCATCACGCGGGCTGTCGGTACAAGAGAAGGCTCCTATACGGTCAGGCTCACCGCCGATGACGGACAAGAGAGCGCTTCTGACGAACTGACCTTCCAGCTCTCCGCTCCGCCGGAAAAACAAGCTCCGCAGATTAGCGAAGCGACTGCCGTTCAAGACGTTACGAATGAAAGCATCGTGATCTTATCCGGTACGGCGATCCCAGACCCTGTACACAGCGCGGAGTTCGAGCCCGCCATGACGTACGAATGGACCGTCAAGCAAAAGCCGGATGGTGCAGGCGATATCGCTTTTGTCGATGGCGACAAAGCAACCGCCTATGCGCGCGTAAGCAAGGCGGGTACCTACGTGTTTACGTTCACTGCCGCCGACGAAGGCAAGGCGGCTAGCCAGGATGTAACGATCGTGATTGAAGCAGATGCCGATGATGCCTACCGAGGGATCAGCGTCGTAACGCAAAAGGATACGGCTCCGACACTTCAAGGACAGATGAACATACTGTTCCCTGACGGATTTAGGGAGAGCGAGATTGAGTGGGAAGAGATCGATCCCGGCAGCTATGCGACAATCGGCAGCTTCGAAGCGCGCGGTAAAGTCAAAGACAGCGATTTGGAAGTGCGCGCCACGGTATACGTCGTGAATGTGCAGCTTCAGAACGTTGCGCTGACGGCAAAACCTTCTGCCAGCTTCTCCGGCGGCGACGGCTATCCCGAAGCGATGAATAACGGCGTTGAACCGAGAAGCTCAAGAGATTTCTCGCCTTCCCGCACGGCTCCGAACAGCGCATGGCACAACTGGGGAAGAGAAGGAGATCCGTCATGGGTGACGTATGAATGGGATCAGCCGTTCCTTGCCTCTTCGATGGACGTCTATGTCTTCCAAGACGGCGGAGGGAACTTCCGTCCCAAGGATATGCAGCTGGGGCTTCGCGACGAGAATGGAACCTGGTATACGCCAAGAGCGCTAAACGGGCTTGGGAATGAACTGGACAGGTACAACAGAACCACCTTTGAGCCTGCGTATATTACAGGCGTCCGTATCGACATGAGACCAACCGCTAACGGAACCGGTATTCTGGAATGGAAGGTATACGGATATTCCGGGACGGTAGACAAGTCGGAGCTCGTTGGCATTTATAATTACGTCAATGCATTGAATGCTTCGAACTTTATCGGTGAAGGTCTTGCGCCAATTGCCGCAGCAAAGGCAAACGCGTCCGCCGTCATTCAAAATAGGGATGCTACGGAAGAAGAAGTAGCCCAGGCGCTTGAAAAGCTGCTAACCGATCTGAAGCTGCTTAGTCCGCGCGATAACAATATGGCGTTCTCAGCCCGCGTCTCCGCCAGTTACACTTCTCCATGGGAGCGTCTAGCCGCCGTTAATGACGGCAGAAAAACAGAAAGCAATATCCCGCATTGGGGTACTTGGGGCAATGCAGGACCGGCGGAATGGGTGCAATACGAATGGCCGCAGGGCGCCACGATCGAAAGCTCCAATTTGGTGCTGTGGTCGGATGCAGGCGGCATATTAGCACCTACAAAGTACGAGTATTCTTACATTCCTATGGATAGCGCTACCAATGAATGGGTGACGGCGGGAACCATCACCGAAGGCATCACGTTGGTGAATCACACTCCCGTAGACTCATCCAATCTATTCGAATTCGGCACGACGCTGAGAGTGAAAGCGCTGCGCGTTACCATGACAAAGCAGTCGGCGGGAAGCGGGGTTGGCGTTGGCTTATGGGAATGGGAAGCGACTCAGCCGGTTGCCAAACAGGAACAGGCGGCACCGGATACAAGCGGATGGACGATCACTCACGCCAATACGGATACCGGTACCATGGGCAAGATCGAAGGCGTTAACGGCGCTATGGAATCCCGAAAGCTGGGCGATGAGAACTATACGCCTGTCATCGGCGCAAGTATTGAGAATCTGGAGCCTGGCAGCTATCAAATTCGGTACGCGGCGACAGACGAGTTGAATGCAAGTCAGCCGGTTACCGTGGAGATTCGCAATGAAGCCAAGGCAAACAGAGAAGCGCCAAATGCGGATAATCTGGTCGTCACGCCGCCTACCACGAGAGGCGGAAACGATGGGAAGATCGAAAATGTGACTGCCGACATGGAATACCGGAAGGTGGATGGCGGCGCCTATACTCCGGTCAGCGGCACGAGTATCGAAAACCTTGAAGCAGGCAGCTATGAAATAAGGTACGCAGAGACAGACACCGAGAATCCAAGCTCCGCTATCGAGGTTGTCGTGCCAGATCCATCTGAGGACACAGAAGCGCCAACATGGGTTGCAGGCAGCACAGTGACTGCACATGCGGGTACGACAAGCGTCACTTTAACATGGAGTGCGAATGAGGTTACGGATCATGTAGGTGTTAAAGCATACAAGGTGACATGGATAGAAGGAACAGTAGTAAAAACTCACAATGTCGTTGGTGGAAATGCGACGAGCACCGTGATAAACGGTTTGCAGCCAAGCACGACCTACACCTTTAAGCTGGAAGCAGGTGACGCAGCTGACAATTGGAGCGATAATGGTCCGACTGTTACAGTAACAACAAGATCGTCGTATGTTCCGCCAGTGGAACCGCGACCGGAGCCAGAGCAGCCTGTGAAACCTGTAGATCCTGAAGAGCCAAGCGAGCCAGAGCAACCAGTGGAGCCGGAACAGCCGCAAGTCGAGTTTATCGATGTTCCAGAAACGCACTGGGCAGCATCCGCGATTAAGCGTGCCGCAGCGCTAGGCATCGTACAAGGATTCTCGGATAGCACATTCAAGCCTGCTGAGCCAACAACCCGCGCGCAATTTATGATGATGTTGGCAAATGCCTTCAAGTGGCAAGATGAACAAGATGAACAAGATGAGCAAGGTGAACTGGCATTCACGGACAATGACGAAATCGGTGCATGGGCGAAGGATGCAATTGCGCTAGCCGTTAAGCGCGGCGTGATTACCGGCTATGCCGATGGCAGCTTCCGTCCGGATCAAGAAATTACCCGTACGGAAATGATCGTCATATTGGCGAGGGTGTTAGAGCTGACTAGCTCGTCAGTCGAGCAAACAGGCTTCACCGATGATTCTGCGATTCCGGCATGGGGCAAAGCAGCAGCCGAAGCGTTGCGTGAGCTAGGTCTTGTTACAGGTCGCAGTAACAACAACTTTGCTCCAAATGACGCAGCAACACGAGCGGAAGCACTCGTAATCATCTTGCGCGTACTTGATCTGGGCTAATTTACAGGTTTAAGCTTAACAGGCACAATACAGAGGCGCATGCTTCTGTATTGTGCCTTGCTCATCCTCGATTGGATACTGCCCGACGCGAGCGGGCTGTCGAGAAGCGGCAATTGATGAAGCATTATCATGAGTTTTATAAGGAGAAAAAGTAATCAATAGCTTAAATGCAAAAGCCGGCGATGCCGGCTTTTTCGATCTGCATGTATTCTTGTGTCTATGTTATACTTCGAGTATATGCTTAGCATTGGGGGCTGCGAGTGAAATGAATCGTATACAAGACTTAGGCAAATTTATTAAACTAACAGGCGACCGAGCAAAATTAGACGCAAAAGCAAATGATACGTACATCGTTTATAAAACGAGGGATGGTGCATTTCTAAAAGAATACAGTAACGGAGAAGTCGTTCGAATGAACGAACAGGATCTTCATCATGATTGAATCATTGGCTACAATGTTTGTTTTTGCAGGTAATAACGGCAGTGGTAAAAGTACCATTCGTAATCTTATTGTGGATAGGCTCGGAGTAAGTGTGAATATCGATCCAGATGCTTTAGCACGCGGGATTGATCGTGAAAACCCCGAGCGACGTAAGGTGTCAGCTGGAAAAGAAGCCATTAAACTTATAAGGGAATGCATTCATCATAAGCGAGACTTTTCGGTCGAAACAACGCTTGCTGGTGGAAATGTAATTCGTCAAATGCGTGAGGCTAAAGCAAATGGATTCGAGATTATTATGTTCTATGTAGGTCTTGGGGATGTTCGTCTTAACATTGAGCGTGTGGCTGCACGGGTTCGAAATGGGGGTCATCATATTGAAACTGAAGATATCCTAAGACGACACCAAACATCTATAAATAATTTGCTCGATCATTTGGAACTTATTAATCATCTAATTGTCATCGATAACAGTGGTGCTGGTGGAGAAATTGTTGTGGAGGCTGATTGGACGCAAATAAAACATTATGCAGATGTATTACCGGAGTGGGTGCAACTCATCACGCAGGAACTTGGTTTGAGAAATAATAAACGGGAATAAACCGATTAGGTCTTTGACTGCTATCGGTTTATTTTTATTACATCGGGATGGTTGTATCGAAAGCGAAATACTTATGCATCTCGCAGCTTGAAGAAGACCCGCATGGATGTATCCTTGCACGATCCGAAGTGAACCTCTGAGTTATAACAAGAAAGAAACAGCTAGGCGAATCCCTGGCTGTTTCTTTTGCGTCATATAGATTAAAGGATTAAGACATGCAAGGGACTGCCCCCCAGGAGGCCAGCTCCATCTCGAAATCGTTGGCGAAATCCGAGCTGATCGGCGTGACCCGTACGTTCACATTAGCCTTCCAGATGTCGATCGAGACGTTGGGGGAAACGCCCTCATATACGTAAAGTCCCTTGGCCTGCTGCTGTACAGGATCCAGCTTCGCCTTCCAGATGCCGCGACGGCCGTCGGAGCCGACCGCCTCCACGCGAACGTCCTTGTGCCAGATAGCGCCGAGCTCAATTTCGGCGCGGAAGGCGATCTTGTTCAGTCCGATCCTGCTGCTATGGTCGGCCAGAATATCCACTTTCCTGACGTGGACGGCTGACCAGTGGTCGCGGATGAATCGCTTGTAGGCGGCCACCCTTGATGCGACCTCGAAATTGTCCGCTAAGAACCGCCTCCCCCTTACGATAGCAGGGACATACACTTTGTGCCAGTAATCGCTTACCATTCTGCGGGTGTTAAAGACGGGCGCAAGCGAGTGGATCGATTCCTTCATCATGTTGATCCATTCCGTCGGGACCGCGCGCTCCCCCCGCTTGTAGAACAACGGAATAATCTCTTCTTCGAGCAGCCGGTAAAGCGTTTCGCTGTCCTGCTGCTCTTGCTGATCGGGCTCGATTTCTGTCGCGCCTTCGATGGCCCAGCCGTTCCGCCCGTTGTAACCTTCTACCCACCATCCGTCTAGTACGCTGCAGTTGAGCACTCCGTTCATGGCCGCCTTTTGCCCGCTTGTACCGCTCGCTTCCATTGGCTTCACGGGTGTGTTGAGCCAAACGTCAACGCCTTGGACCAGCTTTTTCGCCTTATCCATCGCATAGTTCTCCACGATGTAAACGCGGCCTTTGAACCTTTCCTCCCGGGATATCTCCACAATCCTTCGGATCAGTTCCTTTCCCGGTCCGTCCGCGGGATGCGCCTTTCCGGCGAAAACGAGGCAGACCTGGCGCTGTGGATCGCCCAGTATATGCGCGAGCCTCTCTGGGTCGCGGAAGATGAGCAACGCCCGCTTATAAGTCGCAAACCGCCTGGCGAAACCGACGATCAACGGCCCTTCACCGGACAAGTCAAGCGGCAGGCTGAGCTCTCGGACCATCTCGGATTTCGCCCGTTGATGCTCCTCCCACAGCTGGGTGGTTGGGATATCCCGAACAGCAGCCCATACGTCCGGTTCTTCCGTGCGGACGGCCCAGTCGGACGGGAGATGCCGGTCGAACAGATTCTTCAAACCGTCAGCCAGCCACGTGTCGATATGGACGCCGTTCGTGACCGAATCCACTGGAATATCCTGTCTCGGTATATGCGGCATCCAGCGGTGGAACAGGTCGCGGGTCACCTCGCCGTGCAGCTTGCTTACCCCATTCACCTTCGACGACGTGCTGACCGCAAGCCGCGTCATGTTGAACATGCCGTCCAAGCGGCCGAGCGACAGTACCCGCTCCCTGTCCGTCCCGAGCTGCCAGTAATAGTCGCAGAAATATCGATCCATCATGTCGATGGAGAAGACGTCGTGCCCGGCCGGAACCGGCGTGTGCGTTGTAAAGACGGTGCTCGCCTTAACTGTTTCGAGTGCCGTCTCGAATGGCACGCCTTCGGCGGACAGCATGCGGATACGCTCGAGCGCCAGGAATGCTGAGTGGCCTTCATTCATATGCCAGACTTCCGGCTGGATGCCGAGCGAAGCAAGCAGTCTTGCACCGCCGATGCCGAGGATCATCTCCTGGCTTATACGAACATCTTGTTCACTCGGATAGAGTGTGTCGGTCAAACGGCGGTCCTCGTCGCTATTCGATTCAACGTCGGTATTGAGCAGGTACAGCGTGACCGAGCCCACCTGCACGGACAACGCTTTCGCATACACTTGCCTGCCGCCAACCGTCACTTCAATGATGAGAGGCCGTTCTTCGGCATCCCTCACAAGCTGAACAGGGTAGATGCTCGCCTCCGTGTCGATATAGGGATACAGATGCTGCTGCGAGCCGCCTTCGTTGATGCTTTGTTGAAAATAACCTCTACTATAAAATAGGCCTACGCCCGTAAGCGGAATATTCATGTCTGCAGCCGCCTTGATATGATCGCCTGCTAATACGCCAAGGCCGCCCGAGTAAATCGGCAAGGATTCGTCAAGTCCGAACTCTGCCGAGAAATAAGCTACACCACCGTTTGGCATTATCCCACCTCATTTTCGCAAAAAATTGCGCTTGCCATGTAAGCGCCTGACTTGATGCCTCTATACTATATGCCGGGTTGCAGCACACGTGCCTATGGCAAGCAGGAGCCATGGGTATGGGCAACCCCGGCAGGCGGCATCAACCGAGATCACGGGCGAGGATTAATATCAAAGATTTTTTTTCAGTGTGAAAAATAATAGGCTCTTCAATTGTATTCCTAAGGTAAGGCGACATTAGAAGGCTAGAATCATAAACCAAAAACTTCATGAGGTGAAAAAAATGAAAACAACATTCAAAATGATTACTCTTTCCACGGTTACCGCATTCTCATTATGTTTTGCAGGTCAAAGTTTTGCTGCTGCCAACCCTTTCTCGGATTTAGCGAATATCGCGGCAAAGGATAAAATTATTGCCTTGCAAGAACAAGGCATTGTCCATGGTATTTCGGACGGCTTATTTGCCCCGAACGCCACCATCACATCCGCCCAAGGTGTCCAGCTTATCGTGAATGCCGCGAATTTGAATCTAGATCTAGTCAGATTCCTTGTAGAACCTAAGGCGACGGATTATTTCAAAAATGCAAACAATGATGCGTGGTATGCGAATGCCTTAATTACAGCAAGCGTTAATGGAGTTGAACTGCCTGCCGATCTGGATCCTAACAAGAAATGGACACGCGAAGAGTTTACCCAACAGCTTATTCGAACGATTGAAAAGCACAGCAGTCTGCCTATGATTAAAGTTGTTCCCGTCGAAATTAACGACAGCGCGGATCTAACCGTTGAATACTTCGGAGCTATCCAACGGGCGCTTGCTTATAACGTAGTGAAACTGGATGAACAAGGGAACTTCCATCCTAAGGCTGAAATCTCTCGTGCTGAGGCAGCGGAACAAATCTACAATGTGCTAGAATACGTTAAAGCGCATCCGGCGCCATCGCCTGAGCCAGAGCTGGAATCAGAAACAAACGCAAAAAGATCGCCTGGGTCGACAAGCCCGCAAATTCCAGGAACAAAATAGGATTTTTAAGATTTACAAGAATTTGGACATATTAGATGACCGCGAGAAGGAAGTTGTCATTGGCCGCTTCGGGCTGGTGCATAGCGGGGATGAGCGGACGCAGTGGGAGATCGCGAAGGAATTGGGGATCTCACGGAGTTATGTGAGCCGGATTGAGAAGCGTGCGCTGATGAGTCTGTATCATGAGTTTTATAAGGTGAAGAAGTAAAGAAGGACACAAGCACCTATTGAAAGGTGTTTGTGTCCTTCTTTTTGTATTCGTTTATTTGGTGGAAATGGCAATCGTTTTGGCTGACTTGTTCCAACTAATCTCAATATCAAGAGCTATTTCTATGAAGTCCAAAGGAACCATTGTCTTTCCGTTGATCAACATGCCGGGCTGCGACAATTCAACAGCATTGCCATTTACATATGCAACAGGTTGGTTAAGGCGCAGTTCAATGTTTTTCTCACCTTTGTTGACAAAGACCGTTTTCGTAGATCCTTCCCATGTAACATCGGCATCTACGCTTTCAAAGATGTCTCTTAGAGGAACCAGAACAGATCCATCGACAGTAACCGGAGGTTGGGAAAAATGTTGTTCTTCTCCATTCAATTTCACGGTAATTGCAGCAGCTGATTGATCCACATTATGTTGCCCCCGTAAGTCGTTTAAGGAATAAGGTTGAGGCTGAAATGCGACGCGAGTCAGGAAGTCCTTCAGCAGGATACGCCAGACGTACCACTCATGGCCGCCGTTAATGAAGACAGGTGTTACAGGAATACCTGCATTGATTAGACTGCTAACTTGTCTAGCCGGTCCGAAATGGTTAGTTCGGAAGCCGACGGCATGAATGGGATCTTGCCAACCCGATCCGACAAAAATGCCTTTACCCGCCAGGCTGGCAGTATGCTCCTTGCTTAGAACCTCGTACTCCGGAGGCAGGCCGCCGCTCATCATTCCAAAATACCCAAATTCCTCCGGGTATTTGAGCATCAACGAGTTGGTGATGATGCCCCCCATCGATAGACCCGAAAAGGCTCGGTCTTTGGGCTTCGTTGAGACATTGTAGTTCTCTTCGATGAATGGAATGATATTGTCGATGAGATCTCGGTCATAGGCCTCATAGAACGTCGAGCTAGGATATCCGCTAGCATTTGGCATCACAACGAGCATGGGTTCGATCTCACCGATGGCAATGAGGTTATCCATAATGTTGCCAAGAGCGCCTTGGGTTGTCCAATCGGTCTCATTGCCCCCGCCACCGTGACTTAAATAAAGAGTGGGGTATGGCTCTGGACGGACAGGATCATAATTTGGCGGCGTATAAGGCACGAAATAATTTTTGTTGGCTGGTGCTTCATGCCCTGGAGAGCTATAGGTGTGATGGGAGAGAGTGCCTTGTTGTTCCGCGGGGCCCTGCCACCAATAATCAACCGTATTAAAGTTCGGGTCTGACGGGACGAAGACTTGACTGCTCGTTTGAATAGAGCCGAGCGGGGAACCGTTTTGATCACTCCAAGGAGCTTTCCTCGGATCGGAAATCGGAGTGCAGCCCGATTGGTCCGCTGTGGCACAGTCGACAAAGAAGCTGTACGTGAATGTACCCGAAGGCAGCGGCGTAGTGTAGGTCCATACCCCTTCATTGTCTTGCGTCATGTCGGTGACCGGCCAGTTTGCTGCCGTTGCGTTCGGATAAGCGATGGGAATATCTCCAGGCTTCCAATCATCGGGCAGCAGGCCTTGTGTCTCGACAACAGGCGCCTCGGGGGTCCCGGCGATCTGGGTGAGGGCCCCCGGTCTTGCGAAAAACCATTCCCCTTTAATTTGTACCCGCTCAGCATCAGGGTTCCAGTAACGGAACGTAACTGTATAGCCGGTAGGCGCTTTCCCCGTATGCGTGACGATCGGGGAAAGTCCTTCGCCCTCCACTGAAACGCTGTTAACAGGAATGCCGGTTGCTGCTTGCGCGACCGTTCCAAACGGAGACATAACAACTGTAACCGTTAGAATCAAAGCCGTATACAAGCGTAGAACTCCACGGAAAATCATTTTTTTCATCTCCTTAATGTGTCCAATATTGAGAACGCTTTCATTATTTCATGTTATCCGATAACTCACAATTATGGGTTTATGAATTATTTTCTCATGTGATGTATTTATTTGTTGTTATTCACGTGGAATCGTCACTATACATTCCGCCCAACCATAAAGCAATCTTCTAGTTAAGAGGAAGCGGAAATTTACATGCAATTTTAAAAAAAACCATAAATGGGAAATAGAATCGAGTCAGGAAAGTATGCAATAGTTTTGTGTAAGGGCTTTCAAATGTTGGGAGGTGTACACAAGCCATCATATTATCGAAGCCCAAGTCGACATCTCGTGCTTGAAGGAGAATTTGCAAGCCAAATTAATAAAAGGAGCGATCGAACAATGAAGTTGAAAAGATTCAAGGTTGTAGTCACTCTAATGATGATGTGCTTGTTACTATCAAACACGATGGGGGCTTATGCAAAAGATGATCCCCCTAAAAAAGTGCTGCTTGTTGGCGCAGGTCTGCGTGATATTACTCCAACTGTGGAAAATGGAATCCTCCCTCTAACGCGTACCAGTGCAGGTAATGTGACATCGACTCTAGGCGGTAACCTGGATCCGCTTCATGTCCGCGTGATAGCTTTATCCGATGGAACGAACAAGTCGCTTTTCGTAAGCTTTGATTTAAGCAACGTTCCCGGCGCCACAGTGTTTCTTCCTGCGCTGGCCAAGCATGCAGGGTTGCCGAAGGAAGCAATTTTCTTCACTGCTTCGCATGCGCACGCAACCGTTAATGTCCCCGCCGAAATCGACACATCCACCGACTATGGTAAAAGAATGAAGCGTTTTTCAGATAAAATAATGGGACAAATGCTCGCGGCCGCTGACGAAGCGCTGGCCAATATGCAGCCCGCTACCGTTGGCATTGGTTATTCCGAAAGCTATGTCAATGTAAACCGCAATAACCCTTATGAAGAAGTCACCAAGGATGGCGACATCATCAAACATAACTATCTTGGTTACAACGGCTCGGGAATATCCGAAAAAACCGTTTCTGCAGTACGGTTCGATAGTCTGAAAGGAGAACCTATCGCGTTTATTATTAACTACCCTGTGCATGCGGTCGTTATGCATAACAATACCATTGCCGATGGGAACATCGCGATTAGCGCTGATTTGCCAGGTTTTGTATCTACTAATCTCGAGAAGAAATTTGACGGTGCAGTTGCGGTGTGGACCAGCGGAGCAGCAGGCGATCAGAATCCAATCCTTATGACAGAGATGTATTATCCTAACGCAGAAACTGGCGGATTCGAGCTGAAGAACACAGGGTGGGCGGATCTTCTTACGTATCTCGGAAGCATCCATTACAGGGATGTTATGAATGCCGTTAATGCGATTACGGATGTTACTTCTAATGTTTCAATCAAATATGCATATGGAACAACAACCGTTCCAGGACGTTCTGTTACTGTAGAAACAACAGACGGAGACAGCATCGGCAAGCTTGACAAATACAGTTATAGCGAAGGTAAAAGCTTTAAGTTAGGTATTCAAGTGCTGCGAATAGGCGACATCGCGTATGCCGGTTTCCCTGGAGAGTTGTTCAATGCACATGGATTGTATATCAAGGAGAACTCTACAATCAAAGACATGATTGTCGTCAATAAGGTCGCACAATCCGATGGGGTTGACTACCGATATATCCCAGATGATTATTCACTCGAACATGGTGGCTTCCGTGCATTGGCAGCGGGCTTTAAACCGGGCTATGTCTCGCCATCTCTCTCTATTTTAACGAACAAACTAATTGACAAAACAAATAAATAGCATTGATGTCGATACTTGAAAGTTGATGTCATGTTAAACCAAAAAGTACAGAATTAAATAATAAATTCCTATCAATTGAAATTTTAGCGCGTGCCTTAATGTATATGATTAATAATTGTAAGGGCTTACAAAATTGAATGGAGGTTATCGAAATGAAAAAGCAGAACGTTTTTTTACTAATCGGCCTAGCTTTACTACTGTCTTTTGGCGGCGTGATCGGTTCATTCGGCAACATTGTCCAGGCTGCCCAGACAGGCAACGGTCAAGGATCAAGCGACAAAGCGGAGATCAAAAACGGGATGTTCTCTACAAACAAGGAGCCAATGGTGGAAGTGAACTCCGGTAAACTAGTTGGTTACGTGAAAGACGGTACGTATACCTTCCTCGGCATTCCATATGCACAAGCCAAGCGTTTTGAGCTGCCTGAACCGGTTAACCCTTGGAATGGCAATTATTACGCCAATAGGTATAGAGAGAGTTGTCCGATTGCCCCGATGACCGCTGTTCCAGGAGACGATTTCATTAACCCTCACCGTTATCTTCCCGAGAGCGAAACTTGTCAATTTATTAACATATGGACGCAAAGTACAAAAAGTGACGCCAAGAAACCGGTAATGGTTTGGATTCATGGCGGAGGTCACTCCAACGGTTCCTCCATTGAACAGGTCTCTTATGATGGCGCAAACCTAAGCGAGAGCGGTGACGTAGTTGTTGTCAGTTTGAACCACCGTTTAAATGTGCTCGGCTACTTGAACCTTGCTGCCTATGGTGATGAGTATAAATATTCAGGTAACCTGGGTACAGCTGACTTAGTCGCCTCCCTACAATGGGTTAAACAAAATATAGCGAAGTTTGGCGGCGATCCGAATAATGTTACAATCTTCGGTCAATCCGGCGGGGGAACGAAAGTGGCTACACTTATGTCTGTTCCTGCGGCAAAAGGTCTTTTCCATAAAGCGATTATTCAAAGCTCCGGGGTTGCTGCTCCTCCGGATGTCAGCCGTGAAGTTGCTGCAGTAACGCTGCAAAACCTTGGATTAACAGCCAATCAGCTAGATCAATTGAAGACGATCAATTATGAACAGTTACTTACGGCAGCAAACAAAGCTATTCAACAAGTGAACAAGGCACGCGGCGTTAACTATAACTGGGGACCCGTCGTGGATGGCGACTACTTCCCGGCTTGGCCTCTGGACGGAAAATTCCCAGAGCAGTCTAAAAATATACCGCTCATGATCGGCTCGGTTTTTGGCGAACAAGAAAGTAACGGATTTGCGGCAGCCAATGGCCTCGAGTTTAATAAAAATGAGTGGACCACGGAATATACGATGCAAAAGCTTACGCAAAAATTCGGCACTAAGACACAAGCTCTTGTAGATGCGTTCAAGAAAACGTATCCGAACAAGAAACTTGCCGACCTTTATTTTATGAATACCGGACGTTCCAGAATGCCCGAAATCCCATTAAATAAAGCCGATCAGAAAGGCGCACCGGTATACAACTACATGTTAAATTATGAGTTTCCCGTGTTAGGCGGCTTAACTGCATGGCATTGTGCCGAGATTCCGTTAGTCTTTAACAATCTTTCTCTTGTTGAACCGCTGTCCGGAGGTGATCCGGCTGCCTATAAGCTGCAAAAAATGATGAGCAAAGCATGGGTTAATTTTGCTTACAAAGGAAATCCAAATCACAGCGATATGCCAAACTGGCCCGCTATGACCCGGAAGAACGGCGCAACGATGATATTTGATGCTAAAAGCTACGTAGGCTATTACCACGATCGCGAGCTGCTGAACGCTTTGAAATAACATAATGAAGGGCGTGCTTCTTTTGGAGCACGCCCTTCAATTTAGTTATTATTTTTTTTTTGATTTACGATACTGATCCGGAATCATTCCCATGTGCTTCTTGAAAACTTTGGAGAAGTAACGCAGTTCTTTATATCCTATGATGACAGCGATATCCGAAATTTTATGGTTAGTGGTTTCGAGCAGTTCTGTCGCCTTGGTCATACGAATGCGTGTTAAATATTCAACAAAGGATTCCCCCGTATATTTCTTGAAGGAATGGCTTAAATAACTCATATTCATAAAAAATTTTTTGGATAGTTCTTGTAAAGTTATGTCCTCGAAATAGTGGGTTTGCACATACATTATGATGTCGTTCATGTTTGAGCGCGTTTGTTGTTTGCTGCTCTCTTGTATGTCGGAACTGAACTTTATCTCCGAGAACATTTGCGAGATGTATTGCGGCATCTCTTGAACAGTAGAATGCTCAGCGTCCAAATGAGTTTTTAAGCGATACATAACTTCGCTTAATTTTTGAGGAGCAATCGGCTTTAAAAGGTAATCAAAAGCGCTGTTTTTGATAGCGGCATGCGTGTAACTAAAAGAAGAATAGGCGCTGATCACGATGACCTTTGTTTTAATTTCAGCCGAATTTATTGAATCCAGTAGTTTAACGCCGTCCATATATGGCATTTTCATATCGGTAAGTAAGACATCCGGGTTATAAACTTTCAACAATTCGAGAGCTTCCAGACCGTTCTTCGCTTCATAAGAGATGTTAAAACCATGCTCCGACCAGTTTATTTTTTCTCGCAGCGCTTTTCTGATTAGAGGTTCGTCATCCGCGATCAGCACACTATACATAGGCACACCTCAAATGAATTTTATTGGAAGAGATAAGCTAATGTTTGTTCCGTTATTTACTTCACTCTCGATCGTTTTAATGCCGTACTCATCTCCATATAACAGAACACAGCGCGAATGGATATTACTTAGTCCAATGCTGGATTTTTCGATTTTCTCTTGATTTGTTCCCGTGATAAAGGTGCTATTCGTATTCGCAATATTAGCGATAAGCTGATAGACCCGATCTTTATGCAATCCACATCCATTATCCGCGATGGAAATACGAATATCTTCACCCGTTCGTATAATTTCGATTCGGATGATTGGTTTTGTGGAAATTTCAGCGCCATAAAAAGCATGATGAACGCAGTTTTCTACTATTGGTTGGAGCATAAATTTAGGCATAATACAGCTTTTGATCTCTTCTTCTATGTTCAGCTGAAGCTCAATAGGTTGATCCAACCTTAAGTTTTGGATGGACAGATAGTCTCTTACATGCTCAATTTCATATTCCAAGTGAACGGAATAATTGGAAACATCTACATTATAGCGAAACATGTTCGATAAAGATCGGCAAGTCTGGGCGATCTCTTGGGGAGCCTTAGCAATTTCGGCCATAGCTATAATGTTTTCAAGAGTGTTGTAAAGGAAATGTGGATTTATCTGAGCCTGTAAAGCTTTGAATTCGGCTTCCTTTTTTATGATGTTGATTTGAATTTCGTTTTTTAGCAAGTCTCGAATTTTTTGCAGCATGGCATTAAATCCAAAAATAAGTGAATTGATCTCTCTTGTCATGCCTCTATTATCTATCGAAACGCTAAAATCGCCCATTCCAACTCTTTTCATTAACACGTTTAAGGTAAGTATTGGACGGATAATCATTTTGGAGAAAATATAAGACAAAAGTATAGCGCAGACCAATGAAGTAAGAGTAACTATAATGAATAAATTTCTTGCCCAATCGGCGTTTTTGACAACAGAATTATGCGGTGCAATGGACAAGACCTGCCAGCCAGTTACATTGGAGATGGATGAGGAGATAAGGTAAGTTTGTTCATGAAAATCAACAGTATAACTATCTTTTGCTCCTCCTGATTGTAAAGCTATGTTGTTTAGCAGTCCAGTCGTCAGATTAGGATTCGTCGAAAGTACGGGCTTTTTATTCCCATCCAATACAAGAATCGTATTGTTCGTTTCTACGCGATTTTTAAAGAAGCTGTTTGTGATCATGGACGGTTCAATGTCGACAATAAGCAATCCAATGGATTCGCGGCTAGTTGGATTTGTGACTTTGCGCACAAGGGAAATAACGGGAACACCGTCCATTAATTGCTTTGGCGCATGTAATCCAAGAAATTGATATTCTATTCCATCAGGCCATACGGATTTGAGCCAAGGACCATCAGGAAGAACTTCATCTGCATTTAGAGCGCCAGTGTTGTAATTGTAGCTATAGACCAGTCCATAGTTTGAGTATAGATAGATGCCTCGCGTTGGGATTGTAGGTAGCAATTGACGCAGACTATTGTTTAGATCCAACTCATTCTTGATGTACAGATAATCGTTGTAATCCGGGACGCTCTCCAGTACCTCAATGAATAGCTTATTCGTATACAAATTAAGGGAATATCCTACCATTTCAGTTAATATATTATCCAGTTCCGTTTGAAATTCATGAGCAAATTGATTATTCATTTTCACCAGGTCTGCCCGGTAATTTTCATTGATGCGATTCTGAATGAGAAATTGCGTCAATAAGAGCGGGATTACAATGATCAATATAGCTCCAAAAATAAGCTTGTCGTACTGTAACGTTTGGAACGCTTTCTTGAACATTTTCAGTCCTCACTCTCGATTCATGTCGTGAATTCTCTAAGCAGCACTTAATTTTGCTTTCAATTTATCATTGCAGAAAAGTTAGTGTCAATACAAGGGGATTTCATGCAACCTAAAAATAATGCACATAACTCACAAAATATAGCACATAGAATTAAAGCGTTTTCACCGTTAAAATAAACTAATAACAGCGGGCTGTGTAAATAGATTACAGAAAAAGGAGGTTAACAAATGCAAAAGCACGCGAAAATATTCATTGCGATGTTGTTGGGATTGATATTACTTTTTGCTTTGTCGATCACTGGCTGCTCCTCAAGCTCTGGAAACATTACCGGTTCGTCTGAAAGGAACGACAATGTTCCCAAGCAGATTACCTTGAAATTACTGAATATTTGGCCGGAACACCATGCAACGCTGGATAAAACCCTTGCCATACACAAAGAGAAGTATCCTCATGTGAACATCGAAGTAACAACAATATCTTATGATCAAGCGACGCCTACCTTGCAGCTATCAATGGCATCCGGTGATGTATATGATGTTTCCTTTATGTGGCCACATCAGATTTATAAGATGGTTGCGGTAGGCGAAACCTTGAATCTTGATCCTTATTTCGAAGCAGATCCAGCATGGAAAGACAGCTTTATAAGTCAAAGCGTCTATGAAGCTGCGAAGAGGGATGGCCATGTGTATGGCATTCCGTTCAAAGGAAGTACGAGCAGCATTGTTGCATACAACAAAACCTTATTTGAAGCTAACGGCTGGAAGGTACCGGCATCACTAGAAGAAATGGAAAGTCTCATGTCTGAAATTGAAGCAAGCGGCATAGTGCCGCTGACTCTATTCGGCAAACCAAACGGGGGTTTGATTAAGAGCTTGTTCGAGCACTTTACCGTTAACGAATTAATCCAACAAGGACGCGCTCTAGACACAGATGTGCTCAATCGTCGCGTAACCGACATGCCATATGAAGCGGCAGGCGCCCAAATCCGCGACTGGTATAATTCAGGCTTTATAAGTGCCAATCCATTTGCTTTGTCTAGAGAAGAATCACGGGCTGCCTTCTTCGCGAAAAAATCGGCTATGCAGATGATGAATAATAATGAGTTAGCCGCTATGAAAGAGATGTCTGCAAAAAGCGATTTCGAGCTTGGTTTCTTTGCTTTTCCTAAACCGGTAGCTTCGAAAGACGTGTATATTTCTGGCGGTTTTGACGGATTTTTCGTAAGCGCCAGATCCAAACATCCTGATGAGGCGGTCGATGTGCTAAAAACATTGACCTCCCCTGAGGTTCAAAAATTGTGGTCGGAGGAAACTTCTGCTGCGGCTGTTGTGAAAGGAATCAAGTACGAGGATGAAGACTTGAAATCTATAGCTGTTTTGATGATATATGTGATGAAGTATGAGAAACGACCGGACTATGATGCAGGTACTTTTACCAATGATATATTGGCTGCGGAGCTTTCGAAATATTTGCTTAGTGAAGATTACTCGCCTAAACAGTTTGGCGATTATCTAAATGCTGAACTAGAAAAATATCTTGAAAAAATGTCCGAATAAAAATTCGCCACGGTTGAGGGGGATTTAACAGATGTTCAAGATACTTATCGTGGATGATGAACGGATCGAGCGGAAAGGATTACGCGCGATGCTCAAGAATGGTTTGCCGGATCTTGTGATCGAAGAGGCCCCTAACGGGAGTATCGCGGTGGAGCTGGCCTCGTCGTTTCGCCCGGATTTGATTTTAATGGATATAAAAATGCCCGGGATGAACGGTTTTGAAACAGTGGAGCGAATCAGTGCGGAGCATCCGGACTGCCGTTATATCATGGTTACGGCACTGGATACATTCGAATATGCAAGACAAGCCTTGAAACTCGGAGTTAAGGATTATTTGCTGAAACCAAGCAAAGCAAGAGAAATTGTAGAGACGGTTGGCAGAGTGCTAGAGCAAATCGAGGTAGATCAAAAATCGATTGAAATTCATTTACTTCAGCAGAAAGCTCTAAAGAAGACGATGCCGCTTGTCGAGACAGACGTCGTTACCCAGCTGCTGTACAACCATGTTCACGAAGTGCATCTGGACGATCTGGTGGGTCTCCTGGACATCCGAGCGGCCAACGAGATGTTCGCGATGAACGTCATTCTGCCAACGGAGTCCGAATCATTGTATACCGCAGTAAAGGAGAAGGCACGACAGGGGGGAAGTTGTTGGGTGGGAGCAATGAACGGGCGACAAATTCCGATTATTGTATTCCGAGATGCAAATCGATCATTTCGTACGCAAGCGCTGTCATTGGCAAGGGAAATGATCTCCGTGGGAAAATCCGATCGCGGGGCAGGTTGGTTTCTCGGAATCGGCAACGTATGCAGTTCCTTTCAGCAAATCCGGCAATCCTACCAAGAGTCGCTTGTCGCTTCGATGGATACGTCGCTGGCCGTTAGAAACCGATTTTACGAAGATGTTCCAAAGGGCTATTCAAGCGAGTTCACCCTGCAAAGCGGAAAACAACGGGAGAAGCAGCTTCTCGAACATATCCGGCTAGGGCAATGGGACTCTGTTCATGCGAATTTGGTGGAGATTATTGGAATGTATGAGCAAGATGACGTTAATTTGGTGCTGACGCAGCAGCGCATGCTGGAGTTTCTATGGGTCGCGTCGCGGATGCTGAACGATATGGGGGTTGAAGGGGAGGCGCCGATCTATACATTCCAAGCGCAGGATTACCGACAGCTGCGGGCAGAGACCGGGCGTATTCTGGATCGGATGAAGCAAGCGTATATGAATTATTACAACCGACTCGAGCCGGATACGATCCATCAAATCAAACAATATATAGAAGGTCACTCCCATGAGAATATTTCATTGGAAACGATTTGCATTCAAGTGGGATTAAGCCCTTCTTATGTAAGCAAGCTGTTTAAAGAGCAGCTCGGCATCAACTACATCGATTTCTTAACGGAGTGCCGCATCGAGAAGGCGAAGAAGTTGATAGCCGATCCCGAGAAAAGTTTTAAGGAAATTACATTCGAGGTGGGGTATCATGATCCGAATTATTTCAGCAAGGTGTTCAAAAGAATGTGCGAGCTGTCTCCGAAGCAGTATAGGAAAGTACTGTTGCAAGGGAACAGAGACTGAATGAAAAAGCGATTTGTCGAATGGAAGGGGGAACTGTACAATTGGACTAGCTAAACAAAAGGAGTACTAGTTAATGGGGATCATTAAGCTTTTTGTGAATTATCTTCAGCAAGCCACCATGAAGAAGAGAATCATGTTTATTTTCGCAACGGCTACGCTGGTCCCATTTATTTGCGTCGTGTTGCTGTCTTATCATACGATGTCGAATATCTTATCCAGCAACTTGGAGAACAGCGTTCGCAGTAATTTGAAGCAGGTGGAATTATCGTTCGAAGGCACAATCAGTAATTTGAATCATGTGACTCAGCAGCTTGCCTTTCAGGGGAGCATCGGCAAAAAAGTGGATTCGCTTCTATTCTCCGAAGATCCTTTCGAAAGAACGGTTCTGCTCGAAGAAATTCATACGGAGCTCAATCTGATCTCCTTCACGAACCCTACGATAGGTCTGGTCATGTACTATTCGAAAGACGACGGCTCTTTTATGTTTAATAATACGATCGTCAAAGAAGTTTATGAAATCAACGATTTGCCGCTGCTTGCCGAATACTTTCGAATCTCTTATTTTGGTCCGCATATCAGCAACGAGCGTTATAATGATGAATATGTCATCTCCGCGCTCCGGAAGATGGATTTTTCGGGGGAGCATGACGACGTATACGTCTACGTGGAGTCCGGCTTTAACACGTCTCAAAATATATTCGAAAATAATCTAGGCAGCTTCTCCTCCTATCTGATATTGGATAACGACAAGAGGATCGCCTATAGCGACGCGGCTTCGGCATTTCCGATGAACCATTACTTCGATGATTCCGGCGGCGGCGGAGATTCGGGTTTGCAAAACGGCTATTATTGGTTCAAGAGTACAAGCAATCAAGGCTGGAGCATCGTATCGCTCATTCCCAAGGACGAATACAACAAGGAAAAAAACCGCTGGGTGACCCAGATGATTTATTTGTCCGTGTTGTTCCTTGCGGTTACGCTGTTCATTGCGTGGCTGTTGTGGAAAATGGTCTATGTTCCGCTGCATCAATTTAATCTGGAGATCAAATCGATCACGCAGAAAAATACGCCGCCTCCGGATACGCTTCCGACGAAGATTCCGGAATTTGAATTTCTGATCAAACAATTGCAAAACATGAAAAACCAAATTTCCGACCTGATTAACGAAGTGGAGCTCAAAGAAAAACGAAGAGCGGATCTGGAGGTCGAGAAGCTGCTGTACCAGATCAACCCCCATTTTTTGATGAACACGCTCGACACGGCACATTGGCTGGCGGCTATGAACGGGAATAAGGAACTGGACAAATTGATTTTATCCCTGAATAAACTCCTGTATTATAATTTGGGCAAAAGAGGGCAGGCATCGACCATCCGCGAAGAGATCGATTCGATCAAACAGTATCTGACTTTGCAAAAAATCCGCTATGATTTCGCTTTCGACGTCAGAATTCGGGTAGACGACGATATACTAGATATCGCGATTCCGCGTTTTATTTTGCAGCCGATCTTGGAGAACGCTCTCTATCACGGTCTGGACGACGAAGGATACATTCAGGTGGATGTGGCGAACGATGACGGTCGGATTGTTATTTCCGTTCACGATAACGGAGCGGGCATTTCCGAAGAGGAAATCGAGAAATTGCTGAATCAACAGCAAGTCGAGCAGCAACGGGCCGGTATGGGCATTGGATTAAATTACGTCAAACGAATGGTGGATAATCAGTATGGAGATCAAGCAAGTCTGGAAATCAAAAGCGAAGTAGGCAAAGGAACGACCGTTTATTTGAAACTGCCGAATACGGAGGTGTTAAAGCTTGATCAAAGTATTGATCGTGGATGACGATAATTTGGTGAGAAAAGGACTTATATCGATCCTTCCTTGGGAGCAATACAGCATGGAGGTTGTAGGCGAGGCTAAAAATGGCGAAAAAGCGCTTGAGTTTTTGGCTTCGAACAAAGTGGACCTCATGCTTACGGATTTGGCCATGCCCGTCATGTCGGGGATGGAGCTCATGCGCATCGCGCGAAAGCAGTACCCTCACATCTTTATTGTCGTGCTGACGCTTCATCAAGACTTTGAATACATTCAAGAGTGCCTCAGGCTTGGCGCAATCGACTATATTGTCAAAGTGGAAATGGAACAGGAAAACTTTGGCGAAGTGATGATGAGAGTGAAGGCTAGAATTCTGGAGGAGCAATCGAGAAACGGTTCTTCCATTGAATCGGAATCGGACGATGAAAAAAGGCTGCTTTCCGATTTGAAAAAGCGCGGACATGCATTAGGTTGGGTTCATAGAACGTCCGATTTTGAACGGTTGTTGGAAGATTTGCAAAACCTGCAGCTGTCTCCCGCCAAGCTAACGTCCTTCCTGCACGCGCAATGGATCGTGTGGGATCGAATATATGCTTCCGTTACCGAGAAGCACATCGAGCTGCCAGACGCCTTCCATTCTTGGATGGATGCGAAGGATTGGCTGAACGGAGTAAGAGAGCGGTTAGTCGACGCCATCGGAAAGGCCCAATATTCAGAGGAGGTGAAAGATTGTATCGCCAGAGCGGTGCAGGCGATGCACGATGAATTGACCGGTTCGGTCCATGCGTCGGAGATGGCCAAGAGGGTCAATATGAGCCGCAGCTATTTCAGCCAATGCTTCAAAGATCTTGTCGGCATGACCTTTAACGAGTATTTGCGCCATATTCGCATGGAGAAAGCAAAGGAATATTTGCAATACACGCAAAAAACGATTCAGTGGATTACGGAAAATACGGGTTATACCGATCAGAAATATTTCAGCCGCGTCTTTCATGAAAAAACAGGCATGCTCCCCAGCGAATATCGGCAATGGACCCAATCAGGGGTACAAGTGTCCGATATATAGGGGGGCAATTGTCTAAACTCGCAGGCGAACTACCCTCATATCTCTACCCTATCTGGCAACCGCGTTCTCTCACGAAGGCGGTTTCTGTCATGTTATACTTAAATCCACGAGGCCATACAAGCGAAAGCAGGGAGCGAACAATGATAAGAAGTCAGTGGATGATTGGATTGTTCATCCTGATGCTGATTGCGAGCGCGTGCAGCGCCCCGAATGAATCGAAGGATGGGAACGGGCCTGAAGCTGCTGGACCACCCGATCCGTTCGGCAAATACGAGGAGCCGGTTGCCATTCGGGTCGCCATGATCGTGGAGCCGACCAAGTCGCTGCTGGAAGGGGAAACGCTTCTCGACAATCAATATACTCGCAACATCAAAACAAACTTAAACATAAACGTGGAATATTCCTTGAAAGCTTCGCCGACCAATTATAACCAAAAGGTGAGCATGGCTATTGCGAGCAACGATCTGCCGGACGCGATGATTGTAGGACCCGTCGAATTGAAGCAAATGGTGGAGGCCGATCAGCTCGCGGATATGACGGATGTATATAACCAATATGCCTCGCCTGTCATCAAAAGGATCGTGGAAAGCACGGACGGAGAAGCGATCCAAAGCGTCACCTTCAACGGAAAAATGATGGCGCTCCCCAATGTGCAGCTGAAGGCGGATGGCGTTCATTTATTATGGATTCGCAAGGACTGGCTGGACAAGCTGAACATGGAACCGCCGAAAACGATCGACGAGCTGGAAGCCGTTGCGCGAGCGTTCGTCGAACAAGACCCGGATGGGAACAAGAAGCCGGACACCATAGGGCTCGCCGGACCGGGTTCGATGGGGAAGCTCTATGCGAACTTCCTTCAATCGACGAACAATTTGTACGGATTTGACGGCATATTCGCCGCGTATCATGCTTATCCGGGCTATTGGCTAGAGCAAGACGGCAAGGTTGTATACGGTTCTACGGAGCCTGAAACGAAGGAAGCTTTAGGGAAATTGAGGGAGCTCTATTTGTTGGGTTTAATCGATCAGGAAATAGGCGTTCGACTAGAGCCCGGCGAAACGATCATGAACGGAAGAGCGGGGATGTTCTTCGGACCGTGGTGGGCGCCATATGGACCGATAGATGCTGCCAACAAAAATAACTCGGAAGCCAATTGGCAAGCTTATGCGCTGCCTCTTGACCAAAATGGCGAATTTCGGCCTCACATGAGCACGTCGACCAATCAATTCGTTGTCGTGCGCAAGGGATACGAGCATCCGGAAGCCGTTATGAAATTATTAAACAATCTGGTGCTTGGCGAAAGCCAAGGAACGTTTACGACCGAAAGAGGTCCGACGGAATACCCGTTAAAAGTAACGTACGCGCCATCCGACGAGACGGAGTATGAAGTGAAGGCGCTAAGGCAAGTGCTGGCGGGGACCAAAACAGCCCAGGACTTTCAGGATAGGCCCGAGTATAAAATGCTGCGTTCCGATGCGGAGAAGATAGGCCCCGTGAAGCTGGAGCCCCATGAGCAATACGACATTCAATATTGGGATCCCGGCAAGGACAGAGCGATGTGGATTCGCGCTTATGCCTTGATGGTGGGGGGATCTCCGCTAGTAGACAATGAAATGAACGGCGTGTACAGCGTTACGTACTCGCAGACGAAAACGATGGAGAGAAAGTGGGAGAAGCTTCAAAAGCTGGAAGAGGAAACGTTTCTCAAAATTATTTTAGGCGTTGCTCCTCTCGATACCTTCGACGAGTTTGCCCGGGACTGGAAGAGACAAGGCGGAGAGCAAATTATTCAAGAAGTATCCGAATTGAATCCATAAAAAAAATGTAGTTGCCTAGCAGCTTCTTTAAATATGCCTAAAATACCTATACGCAATCGATTGAGGGGGAGCAACATGAAGGTAAAAGATAAATATTCGTTATTTCTGATGGCGCTGCCATTTCTAGCTCTGGCTTTTCTATTCTCCTATCTGCCGCTATACGGATGGATCTACGCCTTTTATGATTACCGGCCCGGCATCCCGTTGTCCAAGTCGGAATTTATGGGCTTTGATTGGTTCACCTCCATGCTGTCCAATGAAGTTCAACGTCAGGAGGTTATGAGGGTATTACGGAATACGTTCGCCATAAGTACTCTGAATATTCTGACTTCCATCCTACCCGTTATATTTGCCGTCTTCCTGGCCGAGCTGCGAAGCGCCAAATTCAAGAAGCTGGTGCAAACGCTCACTACGCTTCCGAACTTCATAAGCTGGGTGCTCGTCTATTCGTTCGCGTTCATGTTGTTCTCCGTCAACAACGGCTTCATCAACAATTTCCTGATGGATCTGGGATGGATTTCCGAGCCGCTGAACATTCTCGCTTCCGACGATCATACCTGGTTATCCATGACTTTATGGAGCGTGTGGAAAGGACTCGGATGGGGAGCCATTATGTATATTGCCGCCATTATGAGCATTGATCAGGAGATCTACGAAGCAGCGAGGGTCGACGGCGCCGGCCGGTTCCGTCTCATGTGGCACGTGACGATCCCGGGCATTATGCCGACGTTTTTCGTGTTGCTGCTGCTCTCCATCGGCAACTTCATCAACAACGGAATGGAGCAGTTCTATGTATTCCAGAACGCGATGAACATGCATAATATCGAGGTTCTGGACTTGTATGTGTACAACATCGGGATGACGAACTCCAACTTCGGCTTCGCTACGGCCGTAAGCCTGCTCAAGTCGCTGGTCAGCCTGTTCCTGCTATTCATTGCCAACAGCATGTCGAAGGTCATCCGCGGCGAAAGCATATTCTAGGTTGTTCACGCACTTTAAGAACGTCAACAAAGGAGACATACAGTACGATGCCGATCAAAGAGAAATTTACGTTATTCCACTTCGTTAACTATGCCGTGTTTGCGATCATTACGCTCATCTGCGTATTTCCCTTTTATTATTTATTTATCAACACGATCAGCAACAATGATCTGAGCAGCAGAGGACTCGTCATGTTTTATCCGAAGGACATCCATTGGACGAATTACGCGGATGTGTTCCGGATTCCCGGCTTGGGGCAGGCGGCGCTCGTATCGGTAGGACGTACGGTGCTTGGCACGATTCTGACGGTTGCGGCTTCCGCGTTTCTAGGGTATCTGTTCACCAAACAAATGTGGGGACGCAGCTTCTGGTATCGCTTTCTGATCGTCACGATGTATTTCAACGCCGGTCTGATCCCGTGGTATTTGACCATGCTTCAACTGGGATTGACTAATAACTTTTGGGCGTATATCTTGCCTGCCATCGTCCAGCCGTTCTTTATTATTCTGGTCAAAACCTTCGTCGAATCGACGCCGCTGGCTCTTCAGGAGTCCGCGCAAATCGATGGCGCCGGGTATTTCACGATATTCACGCGCATTATTCTCCCATTGATAACGCCGATTCTGGCCACCATTGCGATCTTCTCCGCGGTTACGCAGTGGAATAGCTTTACGGATACGCTGTTTTTGATCACGGATCAGAATTTGTTTACCTTGCAATTTATCCTGTACCGGTACATGAACGAAGCAACTTCGATTGCCCAGTTAATGAAGCAGTCTTCCGGCGCGATGATGGACCTCAGCAACATGGCTACGCCAACATCGATCCAGACGACCGTTTCCATGGTTGTTGTGCTACCCATTCTGCTGGTCTATCCATTTTTCCAACGATTTTTCGTGAAAGGCATTATGATCGGTGCCGTTAAGGGGTAATGATTCCCGGCAGCGCCTTTCTTATGAAGGAGGTGAGGCTCAAACGCATTGCGCGGTCTTCCATAAAGGAAATTGTTTAGGCAAAGTGAGTTGTCGCTACGAATGACAAGGGGAGGAAATGATCCACATGAAAAAGAGATTAGGCAGTTCCACGCTTCTCGTTTTAGTTTGCGCCATCATGATTTTTACATCTGCATGCAGCAACAGCAACAATGGCGGTAATACGAACGGCTCAAATACGGGGGCCGAATCCGGCGATAACAGCGCAAGCGGGAATAGGGAAGAGATCACGATTGACGTGTTCTCCATGCTTGCTAACTATGCCGGCGAGCAGCCGGGATGGTTCGCCAAATTGGCGAAGGATAAATTCAACATCAAGCTGAACATCATCGCTTCGAACTTGGCCGGCGGGCAGCAAAAAATCGCGACCATGATGGCTTCGGGCGACATGGGCGACCTGGTCGTGTTCGGCAGCAACGGCAAGGACTATCAGGATGCGATCAAAGCCGGACTGCTCCTGGATTGGACGAAAGACGACCTGCTTACCAAATATGGACAAGGGATGCTGGAGAATGCTCCCGAGGCGATCGAAGCGAACAAAAAACAATTCGGCGGCGGCACGGCGGTATACGGAATCGGGTTCGACGTGGGAACCGGCGAAGGTCCTTCCGAAGGCGCGACGATGACCTACGGACCGAATCTTCGCTGGGACTTGTACCAGAAGCTCGGAAGCCCGGAAATCAAAACGTTGAATGACTACCTGCCGGTATTGAAGCAAATGCAGGAGCTGGAGCCGAAAAGCGAATCCGGCCGTCCAACCTACGGAATTTCCTTGTGGTCGGACTGGGACGGCAATTACATGACGCTTGCCAAAGTCGTCGCGCAGTTCTACGGCTATAACGAAGGCGACGGCCTTAATCCGGCCGGCTTGATCCTGACGCATCAGAATAAAGATGAATGGCAAGGCGTGCTTGACGAAGGCGGGCATTATTTGGAAGGCTTGAAATTTTATTACGATGCCAACCAGATGGGACTGCTCGACCCGGACTCTCTGACACAGAAGTTTTCCGACGTATCGAGCAAGTTTCAGGATGGACAAATCTTGTTCTCCCACTTCCCGTGGGTAGACAACGTGTACAATACACCTGAACGCACGGCACAGGGCAAAGGTCTTGCATTGGTGCCTTTCTCCGAAGAGAAGATCACGTCCTACGGCCAGAGTCCTTACGGTGGAAATCGGGTATGGGCGATCGGCGCGAAAGCAAAGGATCCTGCCCGAATTATGGAGTTCCTGAGCTGGTTGTATTCTCCGGAAGGCGTTATGGAGTCGAATTACGGTCCAAAAGGGTTGGCATGGGATATCGACGAGAACGGAAAGCCATACGTAACGGAGTTCGGCTGGAAGGCATTGCCTGCCAATGCGGAGCCGGTGCCTGCGGAATACGGCGGCGGCACGTTCAAAGACGGGACGAATCAGATCAATAATACGACATTAAAGCTGACGAATATTCACCCGGAAACAGGCGAACCGTACGATTATAATATTTGGGCGTCTACGCTGAATCACAATCCGGATCCTGTAACGAAGAGCTGGCGGGAAGCAACGGGAGTGATGACGGCGAAGGAATATTTCGTGAAAAACGAGATGATCGAAGTGTCTAAGCCCTTCTTCACGACCGAAACCCCGGCAACCCCGTCTGCCCAAATGCAGCAAATGACAACCGGAATCGGCAAAATGATCAAAGAGTATTCATGGAAAATGATTTATGCGAAAAACGAGGCCGAGTACAATCAACTGAAGGAAGAGATGATCTCGAAATCGAAAGGCCTTGGCTATGACGAAGTTGTCAAATATGAAGTGGAGCTTGCGGAGAAAACCGTATTCCCTCATCGATAAGATCATCCTCTCATGAATCGATTCCCGTGTCAGCCGAGGCTGATACGGGAATTTGTACGTGGCGATTGGGAGATATAGAATGTGATAGACACGTATCGAGCGAAAGGAAGTTGGAGACATGCAAACAGCCGTTCCAGCCAAAGGCGATCAAGGAAACGGGACTTATATCAATCCGATTCTTGCGGGAGACTATGCCGATCCTACGGTTGTAAGGGTCGGCAACGATTATTATATGACGCATTCTTGCTTCGAGTTTGCGCCCGGCTTTCTGATTTGGCATTCCACCGATCTGGTCAACTGGGAGCCTATTGCGAAAGCGTTGACGGAATATGCCGGAAACGTATGGGCGCCGGATTTGGTTTATTATAAGGGGCAATTTTATATTTACGCTCCGATTGATGAAGAGATTATGGTGTTGACAGCTGCACAGCCGACGGGACCGTGGGGTCCGCCGGTCAAAGTGGGTATACGCGGAATCGATCCCGGTCATGTCGCCGATGATGATGGCAACCGGTATTTGTTTTATGGATCGGGTTACGTGGCGGAACTAACGCCGGACGGGCTCTCGGTGAAAGGCGCTCCGCGCAAGGTTTACGACGGCTGGCGTTTCCCGGAAGAATGGGTGGTGGAGGGCCGGTTCCTGGAGTCGCCGAAATTGACTTACCTGGGCGGGTATTTCTATTTGACCGTGGCCCAAGGAGGATCTTCCGGACCCGCGACAAGCCACATGGTGGCTTCCGCCAGATCCAAGCATCCCTTAGGACCTTACGAGGACTCTCCTTACAATCCGATCGTTCGAACGCAAAGCCGGAGCGAAAGATGGCTTTCGAAGGGTCATGGTTCGATCGTCGATACGCCGGACGGAGATTGGTGGATGGTATACCATGCCTTTGAGAATGGCTATTATACGCTAGGGAGGCAGACGCTTCTGGAGCCGTTGGAATGGACGGAAGACGGCTGGTTCCGCATACTGGAAGGCGTTAGCGCCGATCAACCGATTCGGAAGCCTAGTGGACGAGGCTTGAATCGTTCCGAGTGCTTCCCGGAGTTTCAGACCGAATCCGGCGATTTGGGATACGCTTGGAGCTGGTATAAATCGATAAGTCCAATCGAGTATGAGATCGACCGTAGAGCGATTACGATCAGCTCCGGTTCATCAAGCGCCCCGCTTGTCTTCATGCCGGGAGACCATCATTACGAAGCGCAGGTTGAGATCGACCTTTCGGGGGAGGAAACCTCGGGACGATTTGTCTTATTTTATAGTGACAAGACATACAGCGGGCTCGAGCTTTCCGGCGAAGGTCTTCATGGGGTGATTCGCGGCTGGCGGACGCCTGCGAAGCCATGGCCTTCACGGCATCTCGTCGTGCGTCTTCGATATAGCTGGCATGAAGTGATTTTCGATTTCAGCCTCGACGGAACGGAATGGACCAAATTCGAGCATTCCTTCGAGACTTCGGGCTGGCATCACAACGCGCTCGGCGGCTTTCTAGCGCTGCGGCTGGCGCTATGGGCTCAAGGGCAAGGTAAGGTTACGTTCAAAAACTTTGAATATCGTGCATTGAATAGCTAAAACCAAATACATTCAGGCCGTTGCGCCTCGGATGTGCGTTGTGAGTACGGTTTTTCGTATAAAATCGACCCGTTGCGCCCCATTTAGACGAAGAAAAGCTGCCCCTTGAAGTGTTTACTTCTGGGACAGCCTTTTCTTTAATAAGGGTTAAGTTCTCGTCAATGCATAGAATGCCGAAGCATGAGGCGGCAGCACAGCCGCTACTTGATCAGCGGCAGATCCCATCTCCCGCCGCGCCCATAGATCGCGAATAGCGAATGTGCCTGTCAGACCCAACTGGCTTAACGTGACGTTTACTTCGGTCTCCTCTTCACGCAGGTTAAACAGCGCGACATAGATTTGTCCGTCCTCGGTTTCGGAGGTCCATGCCGTACGATCATCCTCGCGATACAGCATTCGCGGATTGCGGCCAAGCCGGTGAGCGTCCAGAATCTCTTCATTGGTTAGAAGGGACAGCGTCCACTCGTCATTGTCCCGAAGCTCTCCGCCGAACATGAGCGGCGAACGGAAGATGCTCCACAGCGTCATCATGGTCACCTGCTCGTCCTTCGTGAAGCGGGTCCAGCGATCCGCTCCGCCGCCGTCGACGGACCGGATGCCCAGATGGCCGAGCGGAAGCATATCGCAATCCGGCCAGTGGCCGGGACCCACATGCGGAGCCCATTTCTCCGCCCGCTCGAACATCTCGTAGAGCAGCTTCCAAATATCCCAGAAGTCGTCCGTCATCCGCCACATATTGGCGTTATCCCGCAGAAGATCGGCATGTTCGAGCGGAGCGGGGCCGGGGGATAGACTAAGCACCATTTCGCGTCCGCATTTATCGATCGCGCGCCGGATCATTTGAATTTCTTCCGCATGGATGCCGTAAAGCCGCGATGCCGCGATGTCGTCTACCTTGACGAAATCGACGCCCCATTCCGCGTAAAGCTCGAATAAGGAGTCGTAATACGCTTGCGCGCCTTCCTTGCGGGGATCGATGCCATACATATCGGTGTTCCATGGGCAGATCGAATTCGTATGCGCAATGTCCCTCGCCGTTGCTTTCGTTCCTTTGATCGCCGTGCCCGCATGGACCGCTTGACGCGGAATGCCGCGCATGATATGGATGCCGAACTTGAGTCCTAGACTATGGACATAATCGGATAAGGGACGGAATCCTTGAACGCCGGACGAGGAAGGGAAGCGATTCGCGGCGGGAATCAATCTTGAATATTCATCCATCTCCAGCGGCACGAACGGTCTGTAATGCGAAGATACCGCTCCCGGTTCGGACCATTGAATATCGACGACCACATAATCCCAGCCGAACTTCAGCAGATGCTCCGCCATGTATTCAGCATTTCCTCTTATTTCTTCCTCGCGCACCGCAGCTCCATAACAATCCCAGCTATTCCAGCCCAATGGAGGCGTTGAAGACCATTGATGATGTTTCATGGATGTTCACTCCCTGCTATTATTTTGCTCTACATGTTTAAAGTATAGTGCAAATAAATAGGGGCATCTACGCCAAGTTCTTGCTCATTCTTGTACTATATTGCTCGACTACCTAAGGTTCATTCTGCTTACGGGGAGGATGGCATTGCCATGGCGATAATCGCTGGGACTGCAGCCGACATGCTGCTTGAACACTTTCGTAAAGTAACTGCCGCTCGTATATCCGACTTGTTTGGCGATCTCCTCCAAGGACCATGACGTGCTCTTTATTAATTCCACGGCCTTCTCGAGCCGAATCTGGGTTAGATGCTGGATCGGCGTCTGACCCGTCGTTCGAGTAAAGAGGCGGTTGAAATGATATTTGGATAGCCCGGCATGGTCTGCGATCTGCTCCAGGCCAATGGGGAGATGGTAGTGACTGTTCATATACCGGATCGAGTCGCGAAGAGACTGCGGCCACTCTTCTTGAGACGAAGAGGGGAGCCTGCTGAATCGGTACAGCTCCATGATAAAATGATACACTAGCGCGGATGCACGGGTGATATCATCAATTCGATCCGTACTAGCTTCGCGATATAGATTATAGATGGAATGAATCGGAGAGCTGTCCAGCGGAATGATGGGTACATGACCGATCCGATGGACGATATCTTCCCAGATTGCCGTCAGATGGTAGGGGCGGATCAGGATAAAAATAAATTCCCAATGATCGCTCTGCGGAGGCAAGTAGTAATGATGGTCGCCCGGGATCTCCACCATAAATGCTTGGTTTGGCGAGACGGCATGCGACACCCCGTCAATGACAATAGCGCCGAACCCGGAGATCGTATATTGGAACAAGTAGAGGGGACCGTCCTGCCGCTGCTGACCATGCCAGCTGTAATCCCGGTTGGTGACCCTGTAGTACCCCGCGCAATAAAGCTGGAAGACGGAGTCCATATCCGCCTCGGAAAATCGATAGCCGTATACGCCGTGCTGTATAGATTTGAACATGCGGTAACCCTTCCTTACATAACGAAAATTGTCATCAGAATGGTTGAACTGATCCTAACATTATAATTGGAATTCCTGCCGACTAACAGGTCATCATGGAAATGAATGCCGTATCCCGTTATAATGAATCGAAGTTCATTCATTATTAATAGGAACATGAGGAATTGATCATGAGAGGTTTAGCCATCTTGCTCGGATTTACAATACTAGGAAATGCCATTCAAAAGTTGTTGTCATTACCGCTCTCCGGAAACGTAATCGGGTTGATGCTGCTTGTTGTTAGTTTGTTTGCAGGCTGGGTCAAGCTGGCGTGGATCGAGGACACTGCCCAATTTTTATTGAAGCATATGATGATTTTTTTTGCTCCAGTGATCGTTGGGACAATAGTGTTTTTCGGAACGATAGGAGCAGAGTGGCTGCTAGTAACAGTAGCTCTGGCAGGAGCAACTCTAATCGTACTGATCGTCACAAGCGGGATCACTGCACGACTGGCGACTAGAAAGAAGGAACGTTCGAATGAATGAGGTATGGACTCAGCAGCCGTTGTTTGGCATTACGGTGACCGTGGCATTCTATGTAGCCGCACAAAGGCTTAATCAGCGTTTCCGTTGGCTTAATCCTCTGTTAGTTGCTTCTGGAGGGATAATCGTACTTCTGCTGGTGTTTGATATTCCTTATGAGGACTATAGCGCAGGGGGAGATATCATTACATTCTTTCTCGGTCCAGCGACTGTAGCGCTCGCAGTTCCATTTTATAAATATGCGAGCAAGCTGAAAGGACAGCTGCTTCCGATTGCTGCCGGAGTAAGTGCGGGGTTGGTCTGCGGAATGGCTGCAGTATTAGGAATATCCATTCTTCTGGGAGCTTCTGAACAAATCATGCTTACCCTGTTGCCTAAATCGGTCACCACTCCAGTAGCAATCGAAATTGCCAAATCAATAGGCGGTATCCCTGAATTGGCTGGCGTGTTTGCCGTCTTGACAGGATTAATCGGCAGTATTATCGGGCCATCATTTCTAAAGCTGTGCAGAATCCAGAGCGATGTGGCAATCGGAGCGGCGATGGGAACGGCGGCGCATGGAATTGGAACGGCACGCATTTTACGCGATTCCGAGACGAAAGGCAGTATCAGCGCTTTTGCGATGGGCCTGTCGAGTATGCTAACGCCATTGTTTTGTATGCCGTTTATTTGGTGGCTGCAATAAAATCATGAATTTAAACAATATATAGTGAGTTATCCCATCGGGTGGCTATGTCAGGGTTGAAGACATAGCCACCCTTTGTTTTCAATGTTGTGCTTATGCATACTTTCCAATTAGTTGCTGAACCTAAAAAAATCAGAATAAAAACCAGAATAATGAGCCGTATGAGAAACCAAATAAGTAAGTTACGATGATTGATACAAGGTGTGGCAATCCGAAATTAAAACAATCAGGAGGAAATAATGGCATGTTAAAGGCTGTTGTTTTTGATGATGAGAATATTGTGTTGATGGGTTTACGAGCGGTAATTGACTGGGGAAGCTACGGCATTGAGTTGGTGGGAACGGCTGATAATGGAATCGAGGCTCTTCAGATGTTTAGAGATCTGCGTCCGGATATCGTGCTTACCGATATTCGAATGCCTGGCATGGATGGTCTTGATTTAATCGAAACGATTTCTATGGAAGCGCAGGACACGATGTTTGTTGTGTTTAGCGGCTTTAACGAATTCGAATATGTTCGTCGAGCAATTGGTCTTGGTGTTGTCGATTACTTGGAGAAACCGATAACCGTGGACAAAATCAAAAATGCGATTGAAAAAACAATTAAACGAATCGTCCATCAGTATGAGATTAGCGCAATGAAAACCAAGTTGGAAAAAAATCAATTGGATTTGCTTGAAAAAGCAACGCTCGAATTGTTGTTGACCGGAGAACAAGCGCTCGATAAGTGGACTCGCTTATATGGCGAATCGGATTGGATCAATGGCGTAACAGTCCTTGCTTTCAATGAGGAGAAGGTTGAGCTGCCGAATAACTTGATGAGCGATTTTATTCATGTAGGTAACGGTCCTGAACGTCTCGCCGTTATGGTTCATCACGAACTCCCGCAGGAGCCGTTATTGGAAACATCGATGGAGTGGTCTAATGAGACCGCTGTATTATTTGGTTCTGGACGGACGTATTCTTCCATGGCTGATGCACCAAAGAGTTATAGAGAGGCGTTACGCGCACTACGTTATGGCAGGTTTATGAAAGAAACCGGCTGGATTCGTATACAGGATATCGAAGGAAGCTCTGATTTTCCAATCGATCTAAGTAAACATGAAGAGGGAGTCATACTGTCTCTCAGGACTTTGGATAAAGAATCATTGGACAAGGCGTTAGAGTCTTTTCAAGTCTGGATGGAAACACAAAAGTTGGACCCAGAAAAGGCTGAGCACGAAATATTGAAGTTGGTGTATCGCGGACTTGAAGTCGTGAAGGATGTGGATCGTGATATTCAATTGCCCGGGATCATCCCGCATCAAGAACTAAGCAGCATGCAAACGAGAGAAGAAATGATGGTGTGGCTGAATACCAGACTAGTTCTGTTAATGGATTGGCTAAAGGCGAATCGGACCTCCAACAAAAATATCGCAGTTGAAAAGGCGCTTGCGTATTTAGAAGCAAATTACGGCAATGATGTTTATTTGCAGGAATTAGCAGAGCATGTTGGTTTAAATCCGACTTATTTTAGTCTCCTTTTTCGCGAGCAAATGGGAATCACGTATATCAAATACCTCACGAATTTACGCATTGAGCATGCCAAAATGATGTTAAAGGAAGGCCTGCGTGTCAATGAAGTAAGCGGAAAAGTCGGCTATTTAAATCACAGACATTTCAACGAGATTTTCAAGAAACAGGTCGGCATGACACCGGGACAATACAAGGAAAACCACTCCTCGCGCTAAGGATGTTGATGATGAAATGATGAACGTGTTGAACCGAATGAGATTCAAGCGAGTTCGCAGCAGATTCCTTGCAGCCATGATCCTTTTATCGTTACCGCTTATTGTTTTACTGGGTCTCATTTCGATCAATATTACGAACGACGCCTTAATTGATGTCAACGAAAAATCTAACAAGGATCAACTAAAGACATCCAGCGAAGTGGCTGATTTGCTTTTTGGCAATATCAATAATCTGCATTGGTCGCTTGTAAATAATAATGAAATACGTGATGAATTAAGGAGCAATGGCCAGAATCCAGATATACGCCCCGATATTCAAACGCTTAGAACCTCAACGCGATTACAACGGATGGTAAGCAGCAGTCACGCCGATACACGATACGTAAAGTCTATCTGTATTTTTGATTTACAGTTTAGAACCTATTGTTCAGGGCGATCCGATGATGCAGGCGTCTTCGAAGGAGAGGACAAAATCACGCGTATCAAAGAATCTCAGTGGTACATGAATGCTTATAAGAATAAAGGGAAAATTGAGTATTTGCCCGCAGACTTGTTTGGTGAATCAGACGAGGCATTCTCAACCGTAAAGCTGTTTCGTGATGCAGATCATAACGGGGTACCCATAGGTATTATGGTTATCAATGTATCAAAGTCCATTTTTAACAAAGTATTTAACTCCAGCGGCTCTGAATATGGGGCCTATATGGCGCTTGACCATTTGGATGGATCTCCAACGGCCGTCTATAATAGTTCATTCGATGTTCCGCTTGGGAAAGGAGGAATGAACGAAGTGTTAGGACAGCTCGAGAAGCAGGGCTACTTCATTAATTCTTTTTATAATCAGACCTCCAAATGGACGCTAGTCCACTTAGTGCAGAAGAAAGAATTGCTTGGAGAGGCGAAAAATTTAAGATGGGTAACAACGTTGATTGCAGCTGCATTCGCATTGTTTGCTATAGCCGTATCTTATATCATTTCGGGAACGATTACGCGATCGCTTTTGCAAGTGAAAAAGATGATGTTGGATTGGACGAAGGGCGTCAAAGAGTTTCCGGAGGTTTTTGCGCAAGATGAAGTGGGCGTAATCGGAAATACATTTAGACGCATAGCGGTTGAGTATGACGAATTGAACGAAAAATTAGTTCATTCCGAACTGAAAGAAAAGGAAGCGGAGCTTCGAGCATTGCAATCGCAGATTAAGCCCCATTTCTTGTACAATACGTTAGATTCGATGTACTGGATGGCCTATCTCGAAAAAAACTATAGGGTAGCGGAAATGGCTGTCTCCCTTTCGGAAAGCTTTAAGCTTAGTCTTAACAAAGGAAAAGAAACCATGCCTGTCTACAACGAATTGAAGCACATTCAACATTACATGAAAATACAGAACATTCGATTTAATGATCGATTCAGCTACATGGAAGACGTTGATGATGCCATCTTGGGAATGGAAATGTTGAAGTTATTATTGCAGCCGCTTGTAGAAAATTCGATCTATCATGGGCTGGAGAGGAAAATCGGTAAAGGCACGATTCGACTGACAGGACGTAAAGTGGGTCACTACCTTGTGTTTACGGTTGAAGATGATGGCGTCGGTATGGAAGACGTGAACCAAACGGAACATGGATATGGCTTAAAAAATGTGAGGGAGCGTCTTCAGCTCTATTATGGGCCAGATAGCTCGATGAATATGTGGAGTGCCAAAGGCGTGGGAACCAAAGTCACATTAAAATTTAATCCCCTGCCACCTAAAGAAACCGGAACGAATACCTGAACAATGAAGCGCTTACAGCATTTCTTGAAGCGAATTACAATAAGAACAGCAGAAGGCTACAGGCTTTCCAGCAAACGACTAGGGGGAATAGAGATGCATATTCGCGGTAACAAAAGATGGGCTAGTTTGCTAAGTGCAGTTCTGGTTGTAGCAACCGTATCCGCATGCGGAAACGGAAATTCGAACGAGAATGCTGGTTCCGATGCAGGACAGAACGAGAACGCTGAAAAGGAAGTAACAATTACTTTAATGACCGGAAATGCACCGGATACGGTCAATACGGCGAATGCTTTGGTTGACGGTTTTAAAAAGCTAAACCCTCACATTACGATTGAATTGGAGACTGGCCCTGGAGGCACGGAGTTAGACAATCTCGTAAAAACCCGTCTGGCTACAGGGGATATGGCAGATATATTCTTCTATAACTCCGGATCGTTGATGAAAGCGCTGAATCCGGAAGAGAATATGCTTGATTTGACGAACGAGCCATTTATGGCTAATGTAATCGACTCGTACAAACCAACCGTTTCGGTCAATGACATAGTCTTTGGAGTTCCTGCCGGATCCACGGTAGCAGGCGGCTGGTTCTACAATAAAAAGGTTTATGCGGATTTGGGGCTTGAAGTACCAACGACCTGGGCGGAACTGATGGAAAACAACGAGAAGATTCTGGCAGCAGGAATCACTCCAGTAATTGGTTCCTTTAAGGATACATGGACTTCTCAAATTGTAGTGCTTGCCGACTTCTATAATGTACAAGCGCAAGCGCCGACTTTTGCGGATGACTATACGGCTCATAAGGCAACTAATGTGAGCACGCCAGCCGCGTTGCGCAGTTTCGAGAAATTGCAGGAGCTGAACGATAAGGGGTATTTGAACAAAGACAAACTGGCAACAACCTACGATGCCGGCATGAAGATGTTGGCGGAAGGAAAGGGAGCCCATTATCCTATGCTTTCGCTCGCTACGCCGACGATCGCGCAAAACTTCCCTGATCTCATTGAAAACCTTGGTTACTTTGCACAGCCAAACGATGATGCCTCGCTGAACGGTCTCACCGTATGGATGCCAACATCTGCATACATTTACAAGGAGACCGAGCACGCTGAGGAAGCTAAACAATTTCTAGCTTATGTCGCTTCTGTAGAAGGAAGCCAAGCGATTTCAGAAGTCTCTAAACCAGTTGGACCTTATCTAATTAAAGATGCGGTAATTCCTGATGATGTAGCAACTTTAGTGAAAGAAATGCTTCCTTACTTTGATTCGGGTAAAACGGCGCCTGCTCTCGAGTTTGTATCTCCGATTAAAGGACCAAGCCTCGAGCAGCTTACGGTTGAAGTAGGCTCTGGCATTAAGAGCGCACAAGAAGGCGCTGCCGCTTATGACAAAGATGTAGAGAAACAGGCCAAACAACTGGGCTTGGAAGGCTGGTAATCCGGTCATAGCGACATGAATCTAGGATACGAAGTTCGGCCCTGTGAATAACGCAGGGCCGATTCACTTCAAGTGCAAGGGAGAGATACTCGTGAACAAAATATTCAGGCGGACGTACTCCTATTATTTTTTATTGCCGGCCGCTATTATATATTTCATCATTTTCATTTTACCGACGATCATGTCCTTTTTCTTTAGTTTTACCAGATGGAACCTAACGGATTGGGAATTTATTGGGTTTGAAAATTTCATCACTTTTTTCAATGAGCAGTCTCTTAGCATAGGCTTCAAAAACACCTTAATTTATGCGATCGTCACTTGCAGTCTCAAGGTCGTTCTAGGTTTATTGCTTGGCGTTCTTTTAACATCCAAATTATCGATCAAACATTATTTAAGATCAGTTATCTTCTTTCCCACTTTGGTCAGTACGATAGCAGTCGGCATTGTATTCAGCGTCATGATGCATCCAAGTCAAGGAGTCATTAATGCGGCATTAGCCTTCTTCGGAATTCAAGGTCCTGATTGGCTTGGCGACACAAGCATCGCTTTGCTCTCCGTTGCTATGGTCGATGTATGGAAAGGCGTTGGTTTCGCGACAGTTATCTATATAGCGGGCATCCTCTCCATTCCTAATGAGTATTATGAAGCGCTCCAGATCGACGGCGGGAGCGCGTGGCATAAGTTTTGGAATATTATCGTCCCTCTTAGCCGACCTGCAACAAATTCCGTTATCATCCTTGCTTTTATTGGCGGTCTGCGTTCTTTCGATCTTGTTTGGGCCATGACAAAGGGAGGTCCGGGCTTCACGACGGACTTGATTGCGTCCATTATCTATAAGCAATATCAAGGAGGATTTTACGGTCTTGCAACAGCGGGCAACGTTATCCTATTCCTTGTGGTAACTGCTCTTGTCTTTCCACTCTACACCTACCTGAACCGAAAGGAGGTAGACCTGTGAAAAAGGTTCGCAAGATTGGCTTCGAATTCCTCGGTGTATTATTTACGGTTGTTGCTTTCTGGGTTCCGTTCTACTTCATTATCGTGAACAGCGGTAAGGATGCGAGTGAAGCTTCGCTATTGAATCTGTCTTGGCCATCCGCAACTTACTATTGGGAGAACATGAAGGCCGTTATAGAAGCGCGGGACTATATGTTGATTCGTGCCTTTTTCAATAGTGCCGTGTTAACGCTAGTCTCAATCGTGCTGCTCATTGTGTTAGCCGCCATGGCTGCTTATGTAATGCAACGACGTAAGGATCGTGCTACTCCTATTTTGAACTTTTTTATTTTGGCAGGTTTAATCATTCCTCCTGCGATTGTGCCAACAATTTGGGTAATGGATGGTATCGGTCTATTTAAAACGATGACTGGGCTCATTCTAATCGAGGTCGCCTTGGGCTTTCCGTTTGCAGTTCTTCTCTATAAAGGGTTTATGGCCACGATTCCGCGTGAGGTGGACGAGGCGGCAGTCATAGACGGAAGCAGCGGCGCGCGATTGTTTTTCTCGATTATTCTCCCTCTATTGCAGCCTGTAACGGCTACCGTTGTCGTTGTTTCCGCCGTAAACATTTTTAATGACTTTACCAACCCGTTGTATTTCTTGCCGGGGTCAGAGAACGTAACCGTTCAGCTCACGCTATACAACTTCCAAAGCCAATTCACTACGCAATATAATTTACTGTTCATGAATATTCTGCTGATTACGATTCCTCCGCTTATTTTGTTCTTAATCTTTAATAAACGAATCGTTGCCGGCATGACAGCAGGTTCGGTCAAAGGCTAGCTTCGTATACGGCAATTAAGGTCCTAAAGGAGACGTTGAGAAGATGTCTATTTTAAAAATACAATCTTTGACTTGCGAGTATCATACCCGGTTAATAGGCAGCGATGTCGCGGCTCCTAGATTTAGTTGGATACTCGAAACCGGTAACCGCCGAGCTGTAACGCAAGTTGCCTATCGAATGCAATTGACCACTCAAGAAGGCAATTATTCAGCTCCAATATGGGATACTGGCCGTGTCGAATCCGACCAATCGATCCATTGCGAGTATGGAGGACCTGTTCTCGTACCTCGTCAAATGTATCGATTCCGGGTAAAGGCTTGGGACAATGAAGGCAACGAAACCCCTTGGAGCGAAGAAGGCGAATTTGAGCTGGGGTTACAACTTTCGGATTGGAAATCCGAATGGATTACCCCAAATGATGCAGCTATACCAGCGGATGCTGAAGCTGCCTTCCTGCTCCGTAAAGGGTTCAATCTTCGATCGGATATCGTTTCAGGTCGGGTATACGTAACGGCGGCAGGCATCTATGAGCTTTATTTGAACGGGAATAAGGTTTCGGAAGACTTATTCGAACCAGGTTGGACCAGCTACCATCATCGCATGCAGTTCCAAACCTACGATGTCACTTCGTATCTTCGTAACGGGGACAATGGAATTGGAGTTATGCTTGCCGATGGCTGGTACCGCGGCGGATTGGGATTCAGTGGCCGGAATTATCATTATGGGGATCGGCGTGCGGCACTGGTGCAGCTTCATGTCCGGTATTCGGATGGAACGGAAAATGTCATTACTTCAGATACGACCTGGAAGGCTGCTACTGGGCCTGTGTTATATTCGAATATTTATCATGGAGAAGTTTACGACGCCCGCTTAGAACGTACAGGTTGGTCTGATCCCCTCTTCGATGATTCGTCGTGGGCAGCCGTACAAACCGTCGATTTGGGCTTTAATCAATTGGTCGCTCAAGAGAATTGGTCGAACGTGGTAACGGAGGTCATTTCCCCTGTTGAAACCATTGTTACGCCGGCTGGCGATCATGTCTTGGACTTCGGACAAAATATGGTTGGCAGGGTGAGGTTTCGTGTAAATGCCCCTGCGGGAACCGTTATAACCTTACAACATTCTGAAGTATTGGATTGTGACGGGAACATTTACTTTGGAAATTTGCGTTCCGCTAAGCAGGCCGTAACTTATGTTACTCATGGCGGAATGGAAGAGTACGCACCTCATTTTACGTTCATGGGCTTTCGTTATGTCAAGGTAACTGGCTATCCGCTTCAGGATAACCAATTGCCAATCGAAGCCTTCGATGGTGAAGTCATTCATTCAGATATGATGGAGACAGGCTATTTCGAGTGTTCGGATGAACGATTGAACCAACTGCAACGGAACATCAAATGGGGGCAACGCGGCAATTTTTTGGATTTGCCTACAGATTGCCCGCAACGAGATGAACGGTTGGGTTGGACAGGCGATGCTCAGGTGTTCATTAGTACTGCGCTCTTCAATTACCAAGGGGCCCCTTTCTTTATGAAATGGTTGCGCGACCTGAAGGCTGAACAGCATGAGGACGGAGGCGTACCCTACGTGATCCCGGATATCGTCGGAGGCGCAAGCTCCGCAGCTTGGGGGGATGCGGCAGTTATTTGCCCTTGGACCGTTTATCAGTACTATGGGGACTTGCGGTTGCTCGAGGAACAATTCGAGAGCATGAAAAAATGGGTGGAATACATCCGGGCACAAGGCAAAAACGAGTATATGTGGAATACGGGATTTCACTTTGGAGACTGGCTGGCGTTAGACGCCAAAGAGAACAGTTATATCGGATCGACGCCGACATCTCTCATAGCTACCGCTTATTTTGCGTATTCCACGCGCATTGTCCGAGATGCAGCACTGGTATTAGGACGAAGCGAAGAGGCGGATCGGTACGAAGGACTCTACCAGAATGTTCGACAATCATTCCAGGATGAATTCGTAACGAAGACGGGTAGAGTGGCATCACCGACCCAAACCGCACATGTGTTAGCACTTGTATTTGATTTGGTGGACGAGCATGTGAAAAAGCGGGTAGCAGCCGATCTTAACGATATGATCGTGGAAAACGACTATCACCTCTCGACCGGCTTCGTCGGGACGCCGTATCTCTGCTTCGCATTGTCTAATCATGGATATCATACAACTGCCGTGCGCCTGTTAATGCAAGAAAGTTATCCTGGTTGGCTTTATTCGGTATCAAAAGGCGCTACGACAATATGGGAACATTGGGATAGCATTAAGCCCGACGGTTCGTTCTGGAGTGACGATATGAATTCGTTTAATCACTATTCCTATGGTGCAGTTGGTGATTGGATGTATAAGAAAGTGGCAGGTCTTGATTTTTCAACGACTGTTCCAGGATTCAAAAGAACTCGTATCGCTCCACTTTTTGGTTCGACTAAGTTAACCTTCGCTAAAGCAAGCTATCTTTCGATGTATGGGCAAGTCGAATCCAGTTGGCGTATTATCGGTGATCGCATTGAACTGGAAGCGATCATACCTGCAAATACAAGCGCCGAAATTGTTCTAATGGGAGCCAAGGCTGGCGATATTGTCGAGAATGGAATCACACTAGATCAAACAAAAGGTATTCTATCCATTACTGAAAATGATGATCATGTATTGATTATGGTCGGTTCAGGTGAGTACCGCTTTCAGTATTCGGCGGCAGAACTCTTCCGGGAAGTTTATGACGTGAACACGAAATTAGTTGAAATTCTGATGGACGAGAAGGCGACTGCCGTCATTCGGGAACATGCTCCCAATCTTCTTGAAGGTACGTTGGTTAATTTAGCCAAGCCGTTGTCTCTTGAGCAAATAAGCAATAATACGATGATGAGAGTCTCAAGTCAGAAGCTAGAGCGAATTGTAGAAGAACTAGCCGTACTCTAATAGGCATCCCTCTTGTCAGACAGTGAATCAAATCCGTGACTTCATGGATGGAAACTGTCTGTCAGAGGTCAAACCGATCTAAGCGGAATCTCTCGGAATGAGCGCAGCGTTAAGCTGGATTTTTTCGATGGAGGTTCCCGGGCGCGCGATCCGGCGCTCGAGCATTTCGATCGCTCGATTACCCAGTTCCTCTTTGCTTAGGTTAACTGTCGTCAATCGCGGCGAAGATAAAGCGGCTTCTTCAACGTTGTCGATCCCCGCTACGTATGCGTCGTTCGGAATGGAGACGCCAAGCTGCTGCAATCTCTGCATCCACTTGAGCGCGATGTCGTCATTCGCGCCGATCCAACCGTCCGGCCTATCTTCCGGCGCCAGCCGCAGGAAGCGACTGGCGGCGGTATCGATCCAATTGCCATCCCCATAAGTGAGCTCCCACTCCCGCAGCTTCGCGTCGCTTCCACCGTAACGCTCTACGGCGAGGCGGGCGCCTATTCGACGTTCGGCAAAGCTGGTCGAAAAGGCGATATCGCTGAGGAATACGATATTCCGGCATTGTCTGGATACAAGAAGATGATGCGCGATCTTAATGCCAGCGTCGATGTTGGCATGATTGACTTCATCGCAATCAAGGAGCGGCTCGCTATGGTCCAGCAGCACCAGCGGTTTCCCGGTCCGAGCCATCAACTGAAGCGAAGAGTAAGGGGGCGTGCCCATCACGATGAGCCCCAGACAGCTGTCCCAGTTCAAATGCGGCGCGATGGCTTGCTGCGGCGTAAGATTGGATCTGGACGGGAATGATAATGGCTGGGAAACAATGACATGATGCCATCCCTTCTCGCCGCTGCTCACAATAAGACCCTCCAAGACTCGCTGCCAATAAGCGGAATCTCCCCGGATCGATGGGTTGATGCAGATCAATACAAATGATGACGCGGCGCTGGATACGGGCGCGGCGGTTTTTTGCTTCGGCAAGCCGTATCCCAGCGTCTTGGCAAGCTCCAGCACGCGTTCGCGCGTCGCTTCACTGACGCCTGATTTGCCGCTGAGCGCGCGGGAGACGGCGTATTTGGATAAGCCGAGCTGATCGGCTATCGTCTGGATAGATACTTTCTGAGGCATAACCATTCTCCTTGCTTCAGGTAGATAACGAACCTAACTTAACAAAATGTTGTTATTGACGTATATTATCAAACAAATTAGACTGAAAGTACATAACACCATTATAAAATAACATAACAAAAATAACAAACAAACATTTTGGAGGTTATTATGAAAACATTGCTTTTTTATGATACATCGTTCCCTTATGAAGGCCAGCGTCCTTCCGAAGAAGCCATCAACGGGGCATCGGCATGGGCGGAGATCGCGAACGCGGATACGTTGGCAGATCGGCTCTCGGAAGGCGGCTTTGCAACGATCGTATATTTGCATGGCGCGTATTTCCCGAAATCCGCATGGAATGAAATCCGAGCATTCCTTGCAAGCGGAGGCGGGCTCGTATTCGCGGGCGGCGTTCCGTTCCGCAAACCGGTCGTTCAAGATGGTGATGGATGGAGAGTAGAACGGGAGCAAATTGCTTACCATCAGCTGATGAATATTCACGATGCCCTGCCTATAGATGTTAGCAAAGTTGAGCGACTGGCCGCAGCCTCCGAGTTTCCGCTGCTGCAAGGGAGTGAAAATCTATTTGCAATCGAACCGACCTGCGGTTTGACGCTTCATCCGACCAAATCCAGCGATTTCCCTAGCGAGATGGGCTCTTGCGGCCCGATGGACGCGCGTATTTATCCGCTGCTTATGGGCGTTGATCGTGATGGCAGGGAGAGATCGGCTCCGGTTGTGCTCATCGAAAATACGAACGGGGATTACGCCGGCGGCAGATGGGTGCTCATCAATCAGTCGCTGCAGTCGTCGTTCTGGAACGGCGCGGGTATTGAGCTGCTGCAAGAGCTGGCGCAATATGCGGGACGCGGCGTAACTGAGCTGTGGGTGAAGCCGAATTATGCGGTGTTCGAGCCGGGCGAGCAGCCTGGGCTGACGGTGCAGCTGCAGTCGTTGTCGCGGATTGCCGTTCCCGAGCAGCAGTGGACATTCGCGCTGACAGTCGGACAAGACGGCCAAGAGCCGGTATGGAGTGGCGTCGTTCAGGCTAAGACGGGACCGGATAAGAGAGAGCTGCAACCAATCCGCATTGCGGTTCCGATTGCCGTGGACAAAGGGCTGTACCGCGTCCGCTGCGAGGTTCGTTCGGATGCCGGAGACGTCCGGCTGATGACGCAGGCGTTCTGGGGAATGGACCGGGAGCTGCTGCAAAGCGGGGAAGTGCTGGAATGCGGACGCGATTATTTCGTTCGCGGCGGCCGTCCTGTCCCAATCGTAGGCATGACGTATATGACTTCCGACGTATCGCGCAAATTTCTCCATCTGCCGAACGTAGAACGCTGGGAGCGGGATATGGCGGAGATGAAGCGCGCCGGCATCAATCTGATCCGTACCGGCATCTGGACGGGATACCGGACGATCATGTTCACGGATGGACATGTCGTCGAAGATGTGATGCGTGCAATCGATGCCTTCATTCTGACCGCGAAGCGTCATGAGCTCGAAGTGACGTTTACGTTTTTCTCGTTCGCGCCGGAAGCATGGGACGGAGTCAATCCGTATTTGGATCCGAGAGCTGTGGAGGCGCAGAAACGTTTCATCGCTTCCGTCGTTTCCCGACATGTCGACACAACGAACGCCCATTGGGACTTGATCAATGAGCCGTCCATGTTCGATCCTAAGCGTATATTCGAGGGGCCGCGCGCCGTGGCCGACCGGTTCGAGCTTCAGGCATACACCGAGTGGCTGCGGGAGCGTCATGGGAATGACATCGCGAAGCTGCAAGAGCAGTGGAATATGACGCCTGGCCAGCTTCCGTCGTTCGAAGCGGCAACGCCTCCGGACCCTGACGATACGCATTTCGACAGCGTGCTGCAGCCGAAAAAATGGGGCCGCTGGATCGACTACACCTTGTTTACAATGGATATGCACAACCGGTGGGCATCGGAGCTTACGGAATCGATCCGCCGTTCGAATCCGAATCAGCTTGTGACCGTCGGGCAGGACGAGGGCTTGGGCGCGCAGAGACCGTCCCCTTTCTTCTACGAGCCTGTTATTGACTATACAACCGTTCACAGCTGGTGGCTGAATGATCAGCTCGTATGGGACGGCATCTTCGCTAAGACGCTGGATAAGCCGAATTTGATTCAAGAAACGGGCATTATGCACATTCAGCGCCCTGACGGCATCGCGAAGCGTACGGAAGAAGAGCTGCGCAACATATTGGAGCGGAAATACGCCTATGCGTTCTCTACCGGCGGCGCCGGAGCCGTACAATGGATTTGGAACATCAACTATTATATGGACAACGCGAACGAATCGAATATAGGAGCGCTGCGCGCGGACGGCACCCAAAAGCCGGAGGCTGACGTATCGTACGATTTCGGACGATTCATGGGCGAGATCGGACATCTCTTCGACGGCCGCGAGCTAGAGGATGTTGCTGTCGTTTTCCCGTATTCCAACGATTTCTCTAGCCGAAAACATGCTTTCCAAGCGACGACTCACGCGATTCGCGTACTCAGCTACGGCATGAACATCCATCCGCGCGGCGCTTCCGAATACCATCTGGAACAGCTGGAGCGCGAGCCGGCAAAACTAATTATCGTGCCTAGCGCGCATAACTTCAGCAATGAAGCGTTCGAGCAGTTGATCGAGCTGGCTAAGCGCGGCAGCACGGTATTATGGACGGGCCCGCTGCGCAGAGACGCTTATTGGGGACCAGCCATTGAGCGGCTTCAGGCGGAGATCGGCGAGACGGTCCACGGCAATGTGCTGCGCGAAGAAGCGCTGGAGCTAAGCGGCAAGACCTACGCGGCATCGTTCGGAGACCGCAAGATCGGCACGCTCGCCATCGACCGGCCGATATCCAGCGTTAACGGAGCTCAGCGTCCGATCACGGTCGAGCTCGGCAAGGGCCGTTTGATCTATTGCCCGCTGCCGCTGGAGCTGAATGACCGTTGGGACACGCTGCAAGCCTTGTATGCCGACGCGTTCGCCGTATCCGGCGCCGAGCGGGAGCTGGAGTGGAAGAGAAGCGGTGAGCTTCCGGGCGTGTACGGACGCAAGCTTCCATTCGCGGAAGGCAGCCTATACATCTTCGTATCCGAGTTCGGTTCCGACACCGAGGTGGAAGTCCGCGATCCACGGACGGGCGCTGAATATGCGTTCACCTTGGAGAAGGAGCGGACGGTCATGTTCGCTGCTGATAACCAAGGGCGTCTGATCTCCGTCTACCGTCCGGATGAGGTCAATGTGCGATCTGCTACTCTATCATAATTTTTGTTAATAGCTAAGGGGCTGTCTGGCTGTCATAATGACAAGGACAGCCCTTGTTTTGTCTGTACAGCGTTTGCCGAGATTCTTTCCGCTTCTTCTTCTACAGGAATATACGCTCTATTAGTGCAAGTTCAAAAAGATCGCTTTTCAGTACCGAGAAGTTTGAACGAAGCTAGAAACTGAGTAGCGGAGCGTAGCAGAGCTACGTGAGCAACGGAAGGTTCGGCTGAATTCAAAATTCGATGTTGAGTAAACGTCTAGAAATACTTCGTAATGTGAAGCGGGCTTTTTGAACAACCTCTATTAAGGATGTGACGCCATTGATATCGCCTCCGTCAGTCAGAAACTTCAGCATATTTACCAAGCTGGTCGCCTCTCTCCTCATTGTTATGCTGCCGATCTACGGCATCAGCTTCTACATGAACCAAACAGCGGAAGAAAACGTCCATAACGAAATTTCAAAGGCGGTCGTATCCAGCGTCCACTTCTATGTCAGCTCCTTCGAGACGGAAATGCAGCGTCTCATGAGGCTCAACAAAGAGCTCATCTTCGACGACGACATTCAAAAAATGGTGACAATCGCCGAAGCGATGGACGATTATACTCGCGCCCAAACGATATTAAGCATTAAAAACAAGCTGTACCTGCTCAAGACATCCAGCCCATATGTCAATGACGTCCGGGTGTACATCCCGACGCTTGGACGAGGCATCTTCGCGAGCAGCTTCGACAACCACATTGCCGAGGATGAGCTAGGCGCGCTGGAGAAAGCGGGCAACCGATATAACGCACCTTTTACGTATTGGAAAAACCGATTGCTGCTCAGCGAAGTTTATCCCCCTCCGTTCCAAAATGTGGACACGACAATCGCGCTTGCCGTCGAGCTGTCGAACGAACAGCTTCGGCATTCGCTGAATCAGATCAGCCAAGTAAAGGATTCCGGCGCCGCTTTCGTCAATATCGAGCAGAACTGGATTTTTTCCGACGGGAAAACAAGCGGAGATATTATGGCCGCGCTGCAGCAGCTCATAGCGGAGCCGCAATTCAAGGATCAAACGAGCGGTCAAGGCAATCTCACGGTGCAAGGAGTGGACTACATCGCCACGTTCGAATATTCGAAGCTGCTTGACACTTACTTGGCTGTCTACGTTCCGAAGGAAGAAGTGTTAGGACCGCTTGCCAAGTACCGTACGCTGCTATGGCTGCTATCGATCATCTCGACTGCAGTACTCGTATTGTTCGCCTATTGGATATTCCGCCTGATCCATCAGCCGCTCAAACGTCTCGTCATCTCGTTCCGGCAAGTGGAGAAAGGAAATTTAAAAGTAGAGATTCATCATCAGAACAAGGATGAATTTCATTATTTGTACGAGCAGTTCAATGCCATGGTGAGGCAGCTGAACCATCTCATCCGCGAAGTGTACGAGGAGCGGATCCGGTCTCAGCAATCCGAGCTAAAGCAGCTGCAATCGCAGATCAACCCGCACTTTTTGTACAATAGCTTCTTCATCTTGCAAGGTCTAGTACGGATGAATGATAATGCGACAGCGGAAACGATGATGCAATATTTAGGCGATTACTTCAAATTTATTACGCGCACCGGGACGGAGCATGTCACCTTAGAGCAGGAGATCAGCCATGCCAGAGCTTATACGGACATTCAATCGATACGGTTCTACGGAAATATCGAGGTGGAGTGGGGAGACGTGCCGCAGTCCTATGCCAAGTTGCAGGTGCCGCGAATTATATTGCAGCCGCTTGTTGAAAACGCTTATGTTCACGCCTTGGAGGACAAGCTGGAGGGCGGCCTGCTAAACATAAGATTCGAGGAACGCGACGGCTATCTGCTCATCATCGTGGAGGACAACGGGGATAAGCTGCGGGATGACGCACTCATGACGATACAGGAGCAGCTTCGCGGCAGAAAGCCGATCAAGGAATATACCGGCCTATTCAACGTTCATCGCCGCTTGCAGCTGAAGTACGGTGATCACTTCGGCCTTCATGCGGCAAGGAGTGTATGGGGCGGCTTGCGGGTCGAGCTCAAAATCCCTTACCAAGAGGAGGAACGCCATGTATAGGCTGCTGGTTGTGGACAATGAACCGATTATCGTAGAGAGCGTGCTGGACCTGCTGCAGAGAACGGAAACGATTGAATTGGATATATGCGGGGCGTATTCATCCATCGAAGCGCTAAGGCTGCTCGAAACGACCAAATTCGATATCGTGCTGACGGACATTCGGATGCCCGGTATGAGCGGCTTGGAGCTGCATCGTGAAATATTGAAGCGGTGGCCGTGGTGCAAAGTCATTTTTTTATCCGGTTATGACGACTTTGCATTTATCCAGGAAGTGATTCGGAACGGCGGCGTCGATTATTTGTTGAAGACGGAAGGCAATGGAGCGATCATACAAGCTGTGCAGAAGGCGGTTCAAGCGTTAAACGACACGATCGAAAAAGATAATTTGATCCGGAAATCCAAAGAAAAGCTGCAGCATATTCAGCCTTATCTGCAGAAGGAGCTGCTGCTCGGACTGGTGCGGGGAGAGACAAATGCCCGCTTGCCGCTTGAGAAGCCGTTCGAGGAATTGAACGTACCGCTTGGCAGCAAAGCGGAGACGATGACGGTGATCGGAAGAATTGACGAATGGAGCGGGACTGCGACTTCCGTTGACCAGTCCTTGCTTTTGTTCGCGGTGCGAAACATAGCCGAAGAATATTTGTCCGCATCGACGCTTCAAGTGTCCTTCGACTTCGATCATCGAACGAAGCTGGCTTGGTTCATACAACCGAAGGAGGTCGGCGCCGGCCAAGGTTCCGTCTCTCCCGAGCTTCGTCAGCGCTCGCTGGGGTTTATCCACGGCGCTTTCGAGATGATCCAAATGACGTGTAAGCAGATGCTTAAGCTGAGCTTATCATTCGCCGCAGGCAATGACTACCGAGATTGGAGCGACATTCCCGAGCAATTCGAGCATCTGCAGCTGCTCCTTAGCCATGGGCTCGGTCTTGGACATGAATTGCTGCTGCAAGAGAGGCGAACGCCGGAGCTGGAGCCTTCCGCTATCGACCGCGAGCTGCGCAAGCAGCTGGGCAAATTGAAAGTGCTGCAGACGCTGCTGGACAACGGCCAACGAGATCAGTTTTTTGTGGAATACGGTTCTTTGATGCAATTTGTAGCGGCATCCTCCCCGCAATCAGCTTCCGTGAAGACGGAAATTTATTTTACGCTCGTATCGATGTTTATGTCTTATTTGAACCGGTGGGGCGTGCAGGAGGAAATCGGCAAACATACAAATTTGGGGAAAATGACGATGCTGGACTGCCATCACCATTGGATGGAAGTGGTGGACTACTTCTATGCGCTTGCGGATCTCTTGTTCGCCCACAAGATGTCGGGACAGGGCTTGCAAGAAAATGATGTGATCCGCCAAGTCCAGCAATACGTCAATCAAAATTTGGCCGGCGACTTATCCCTGAACCGGATCGGCGAGGTGGTTGGCCATAATCCGTCTTATCTGTCCAGGCTGTACAAACAAATTACGAGCGAGGGCTTGTCCGATTACATTATGGCGGCCAGAGTCGCGAAGGCGACGGAGCTGCTGCAAGAAAACCGGCTCAAAATTCACGATATATCCAAAGCCGTCGGATTTTTGTCGGATCAATCGTTTTATCGCTTCTTCCGCAAGGCGACGGGTGTCACCCCCCAAGAGTGCAGAGAGAACGCAGCAAAGTCAACAGATGCGAGTGAATAGTAAACATCGGTGAATAGATGACCTTCTTGCGCGTGATCTATAATTTGGTTGTCAGGAACATTTATAGTCAAGGGGGTAACGAAATGTTAAGACGCAACTGGAAATTATCGCTATTGGCAAGTGTAATGGTGTTTTCGACATTGACCGCATGTTCGGGCGGTGCAGGCAACGGGGAGGAAGGGAACAATTCCACGAACGCGCCGCAGAGCGATAAGCCGGCCGTACAGGATGGACCCTTCGTCAAGTATGATCCGCCGATCGAAGTACACGCGATTCGCGGCAGCTTGCCGGATGACCGGTTCAAAAACGGCGACACGATGGACAGCAACGTATGGACGAAAGAATACGAAAGCGCGCTCGGTATTAAGCTCATTTACGATTGGGTCGCGGATGGCAACGGCGGAGATGACAGCGCTTTCAATAAAAAATTAAACGTTGCGATCGCTTCCGATGAACTTCCGGATGTGCTCGGCGTATCGATGAAGCAATTGAATCAGCTCGTTGAAGCCGGCCAAATCGCCGAATTGACCGAGGTGTATGACAAATATGTATCCCCAGAGCTGAAGGAGCTGGCTAACCAAGACGGCGGATTGGCGCTGAAGTCGGCTACGTTCGACGGCAAGCTGATGGCGATTCCGAAGTTCGGCGGCAACATTACAGGCGCCGATGTAGTCTGGATTCGAACCGACTGGCTGGAGAAGTTGAACCTGCAAGCACCCAAAACGATGGATGAGCTGCTTGCCATCTCGGAAGCGTTTACGACACAAGATCCGGACGGCAACGGCAAAGACGATACGTTCGGTTTGGCGCTTACGAAAGACCTGTACGGCGGTATGGCGAACCTGACCGGATTTTTCAACGGCTACCATGCGTTCCCGAACATTTGGGTCAAAGACGCTTCAGGCCAAATCGTGTACGGCAACGTGCAGCCGGAGATGAAGCAGGCGCTTGGGAAGCTGCAGGAGCTGTACAAAAACGGCCAGCTTGACCGCGAATTTGCGGTGAAGGACGGCGGCAAGGTGACCGAATCGATCTCCCAGAACAAAGTAGGTATTCAATTCGGCGCCAACTGGAACTCGTATTATCCGCTTAACGACGCCATTAAACAAAATCCAGGCATGGACTGGAAGCCTTATCCGATTGTCTCGATCGACGACAAGCCGGCGCAGCCTGGACTTGGATTCCCGATCTACGAATATTACGTGGCAAAGAAAAGTTTCAAAAATCCAGAAGTAATCGTTAAAATGCTCAACCTGCAGCACGAAAGATTTTACGGCGAGACCGGCGATTGGGAGAAATATTCCGTAGACAAAGAAGGAACGGAAATCTTCCAATATCCGCTCTTCCAAGTGTTCCCTCCTAACAAAGACGTACCGGACAATTTCGAAGCGATCAAAAAAGCGTTTGAAACAAAAGACGCATCCGCGCTCAATCCGGAGCAAAAAGCGAACTACGACAAAATCGTCGCTTTCCAAAACGGAGACGCTGCGCAATGGGCGGTCGACCGTCAAACTGGTCCTGTGGGCTCTGCCTTTGAAGCATTGTCAAGCTATCGGGAATATGCAGTGACGACCTCTTTCCTCGGCGCGAGCACACCTACGATGGTCACGAAAAAAGGAACGCTCGACAAGCTGGAAAAAGAAGTGTTCACCAAAATTATTATGGGCGCCGCTTTCATCGACTCATTCGATAAGTTCGTCGAAGACTGGAAGAAGCTTGGCGGAGATCAAATGACGCAGGAAGTCAACGATTGGAATGCCGCTCAGAAATAGTTCGTTTGCAAGGAGGAAGAGGGTGAGTCTTCATTCTCTTCCTTTTTTTCCGCCAGAGGACGGCGACAGCCGTTTGCACTTGGCAATTCGATAAAGGAAGGTGCATAACATGCTCGGGAAAAAATGGAAAAGAGAGCTTCCTTTACACGCCATGGCTTTGCCAAGCGTACTTCTCATCCTGATCTATAGCTACATCCCGATGGTAGGTATTATTATCGCATTTCAGAAGTTCACCCCGGCCAAAGGATTTTTCGGTTCCAAGTGGGTCGGATTACAAAATTTCGCCTACGTTATGGAATTGCCCGATACGTTTCAGGTTCTCTGGAATACCATTATTATCGCCGGCATGAAAATTATCGCGGGATTGATTGTCCCGATCGTCATTGCGCTGATGTTGAACGAAATACGCAAATCAGCCATTAAGAGGGGCGTACAGACGCTCATTTATTTGCCGCATTTTTTATCGTGGATCATTCTTGGGGGCATCCTCATTGACATATTGTCACCAAGCTCGGGTATCGTTAACCAAATATTAGGTTTCTTCGGCCTTGAGCCGATCTTCTTCCTCGGCGACAATAATTGGTTCCGATATGTTCTGGTCGCTTCCGACGTATGGAAGGAGTTTGGATTCAGCACGATCGTTTATTTGGCCGCTCTTACGAGCGTAAATCCGATGCTGTACGAAGCCGCCGTCATTGATGGAGCATCCCGCTTCAAGCAAACGTGGTATATAACGCTGCCGGGTATTATGCCGATCGTCGTGCTGATGACTACGCTAAGTCTCGGCAACGTGCTGAATGCCGGCTTTGAACAAGTATTTACGCTGTACAATTCTACCGTTTACGATACCGGGGACATCTTGGACACGCTTGTTTACCGGATCGGCGTCGTCGATGCCCAGTACAGCGTTGCCACCGCCATCGGGCTGTTCAAGTCCGTCGTCTCGCTCGTCTTTATTTCCGTCTCGTATTGGATGGCTTATCGGATCGCGAACTATCGTATTTTCTAACGAAGGGAGTGGCGCTAAAGTGATACACGAAACGTCTTGGAGTTACCGCGTATTCAATGTGTTCAACCATTGCTTCCTTATCTTTCTCGCTTTGCTGTGCCTGGCTCCGATGGTGCATGTGCTCGCGATATCGTTCAGCACGAGCAGCGCGGCGACGGCCGGTCTGGTCAAGCTGTGGCCTGTTTCATTCACGATGGATTCCTATGCATTCATTCTGGAGAAACCCCAGTTTCTTAGAGCGTTCAGCTTGTCGGTTTGGCGGGTCGCGCTTGGCGTAACCATCAGCATGCTGTTAACGGTGCTTCTGGCTTACCCGTTGTCCAAGGAAGTGAAAGATTTCCGTTTCCGGACGATCTACGCATGGCTGTTCGTCTTTACGATCTTGTTCAACGGCGGATTGATTCCGTGGTATATGACGGTTAAGATGACCGGCCTGATCGATACGATATGGGCGCTTGTCATCCCCGGCGCCGTGCAAGTGTTCAACGTCATTCTGCTGCTGAACTTTTTCCGCGGATTGCCGAAGGAGCTTGAAGAGTCGTCGTTTATCGACGGGGCGTCGCATTGGACGACGTTATGGCGGGTCTACCTGCCGGTATCGCTGCCATCCCTTGCAACGATCACATTGTTCGCTTTCGTTGGGCAATGGAACTCTTGGTTCGACGGACTGATGCTGATGAATTCGCCAGACAATTATCCGCTGTCGACTTATTTGCAGACCATCATCATCCAGCCCGATATGTCGAAGATCAGCATGCTGCAAGCGAAGCATCTATCCGAGGTGTCCGATCGGACGACGAAGGCGGCTCAAATTATACTTGGTTCCTTGCCGATTCTGATCATCTATCCGTTCCTACAAAAGTTTTTTGTGAAAGGTATCGTTCTCGGCAGCGTCAAAGAATAACGGGAGGGTCATCCAATGATAGCCAGAGTACATGTCATCTTCAAAACACACCTGGACATCGGGTTTACCGATATGGGGAAAACCGTTGTCGACCGGTATATGAATGGTTTTATCCCGCAGGCGCTCGATCTGTCCGAACAGCTGGCGCGCGAGGAGGGGAACGTCAAGTTCGTCTGGACGACCGGCTCGTGGCTGATCAACGAATATATGGCCACGGCTTCTCCTGCTATGCGAACGAGAATGGAGGAGGCGATCAGACAGGGACGAATCGTATGGCACGGTCTTCCGTTTACGACCCATACGGAGATTATGGATGCGAGCCTGTTCGAATTCGGTATATCGCTCTCCCGGAATTTGGACCGGCAATTCGGCAAAACGACGATCGCCGCCAAGATGACCGACGTACCTGGACATACGATCGCGATGGTGCCGCTGCTAGCGAGACACGGCATTCAATATTTGCATCTAGGCGTCAATATGGTGTCCCGAAACCCGGACGTACCGAAGCTCTTCGTCTGGCGCGCAGCGGACGGATCGGAAGTGATCGTCAACTATGCCGACAGCTACGGCAAGCCGTTCCAGATGGAAGGCCTTGCGGATGCCTTGTATTTCGCCCATACGGGAGACAATCACGGTCCGTCCACGATGGAGGAGATACGCGCTTTGTTCGCGCAATTGCAGGAGCAGTACCCCGGCGCGGAAATTATCGCTTCGACGCTTGACGCGTTTGCTGAGAAGCTGCTCGCCGTCAAGCATCTGCTGCCTGTCGTTACGGAAGAGATAGGGGATTCGTGGATTCACGGCATCGCGTCCGATCCGTGGAAAGTGGCCCGCTACCGGGAGTTGCTGCGACTTCGAGACCAATGGACCGATTCCGGCCGATTGGATCCGCTGAGCGAGCCGTACGCGCAATTTTGCAATCGGCTTATGCTCATCCCAGAGCATACATGGGGATTAAATAATACGGTGTATTTAGTCGATTTCTCGAACTATTCCGCTTCGGATTTTGCGGCAGCGAGAGAACGCGATGTTGTCGACGACGAGAAGCTGCGCAAATACGATTATTTGCGCCAGCTTGCGAATGAAAGCAGATCGTACCGCTATTATGAAAGCTCATGGCAGGAGCAGCGGGACTATCTCGATGAAGCGATTGGCGCGCTGCCGTCAGAGCTTGCCTACGAGGCGGAGCAAGCACTGGAGCGCCTAAATCCACGAAATGATTTTGACGGCGGTGAAAGCCGGAATTCGAGTCAAGATACCAAGCCGATCGCAATGAACGAGCTCTACGAGATGGGGCAGTTCCAAGTCAGCTTTGCCGCCGACGGATCGATAAATCGGCTGATTGACCGATCCGGCAAAGAGTGGGCAGGCGACGGCCAGCGGATCGGAACGTTTCGGTACGAAACATTTAGCAAAGAAAGCTACGACCGGTTCTTCAAGGAATACGTGACCAATCTGGACATCCATCATAGCTGGGCGGACAATGATTTGGGCAAGCCGGGCATCGAATACGTCAAGCCTAGACCGGAGCACCGGTGCCGCGAGGCGTCGCTGAAATCGCTGATCTTGAAGCGCGAAGCCGGTTATGACATCGCGATTGCAGAGCTGAAGCTGCCCGAAGAGGCGTGTGTGACATACGGCGCGCCGCGCCGTCTCACGCTCGTGTACAAGTTCCATGCGGATGAACCGGTCGTTGACGTCGAGCTGCTCTGGAACGGCAAGCAGGCATGCCGCCTGCCGGAAGCAAGCTGGCTGTCGGTAGCTCCGCTGGTCAACAATCCGAACGCCTGGACGATGGATAAGCTGGGCGAGCGCATCTCCCCGTTATCTGTCGTGAAGGACGGCAACCGGAATATGCACGGCATAGGCAAGGGGTTGTATTATGACGGCGCGGACGGCAGCGCCGTGATCGAATCATTGGACGCGCCGCTCGTATGCCCGGGAGAACCCCGACTGCTGCAATTTGACAACACATATGCGCCGCTGGACGGCGGCTTCCATTTTAATCTGCACAACAATGTATGGGGCACTAATTTCGTCATGTGGTTCGAAGATGATATGAAGTTCCGATTCCGCATTCTGCTGCGGTCGAATCGATAAACTTAGGGGGCTATCGCCAATGAATAAGCTCGGCAGGAAATGGCGTATTTTTGTCATTCATCACTCGCATACGGATATCGGCTATACGGAGAGACAAGAGAGGATCGAGCAGTACCATGTCGATTTCATCCGTCAGGCGATCGCGATTTCCAAGGAGATGCGATCCGGCAAGCGCAGCGAGTGGGAAGGGTTCAAATGGACTTGCGAGACGTTTTGGGCGGTCGAGCAATTTCTGAAAGAAGCGACGGAAGCGGAAAAACAAGACTTTGCGGAAGCGGTGCGGTGCGGAGATATCGAATTATCGGGCACTTATCTCAATATGACCGAGCTTGCGGATGAAGAGCTTCTTCGTTCGATACATGCCAAAGCCGCCGATTACGGACGGTCCATCGGAGCGCCGGTTGACTCCGCGATGACGGCCGACATTAACGGCTACAGCTGGGGCTACGCCGCCAGCTTGCTGGATGCGGGAATCCAGCATTTGTTCTCCTGTATTCATACGCATCACGGCATGTTCGCGCTTGGCCGCAAGCAGATTCCGTTCTGGTGGGAGACACCGGGAGGCGGCAAGCTGCTCGTATGGAACGGGGAGCATTATATGTTCGGCAACGAGCTGGGCTTCTGTCCGGACGGAGTCGGCAGCTATATGATCCGGGACGAATTCCATACGCCGGCGATCGTGGACAACCACTTCGAAATTATGACGACTCGGATCGATAGGTATTTGGCACAGCTGGAAGCGGAGCAATACCCGTATGACTTTGTACCGGTTATGGTATCGGGATTGGCGACGGACAACGGCTCTCCGAACGGAGATATTGCGAAAGTGCTTCAGGCTTGGAATGCGGAGCACGGCGAGCAGGTTCACATTGAGATGTCGACGTTAAGCGAGTTTTTCAACCATTTGAAGGGGCAAGAAGCCGAAATTCCGGTTTATCGCGGAGATTGGCCGGACTGGTGGTCGGACGGCGTCGGCTCCACGCCGATGCAAACGCAAATATTTAAGGACGCACAGCGCGCGCTGCGAAAGGTGAAGCGTCTGGACCCTCAAGCGCAAATCGTCAGCCCTTCGGACATTGCCGAGATTGAGCATCAGCTTGTTATGTATGCGGAGCATACATGGGGATTCCATGCATCCGTCCATTCCCCTTGGCATTGGAACGTGCAGATGCTGGAGGTGCGCAAGCTGGCTTATGCGGCGAACGCGAGCCGATTGGCGCATGGCGCATTGGACCGGGTATTGAATGCGAAGGACGGCTCGATGCTTCACCCCGGCAGAGCGTTCCGCTATCGGGTGGCCAATACAGAGCCGCATGCGACGAAACAATTCGCCCAATTGTCCTGGGACGGGTTCGAAAATGAGCGCTTCAAGGGAGGCCTGGAGGTCGTTGAGGAGAGCAGCGGCCGTGTCGTTCCGCATCAGACCGATTATCAGAGCGCTACGATAGAGGCGGAGCTGCAGCCGGGAGAACAGAAGACGTATTTCATCCGGCCGGCGAAATCGTCGAAAGCCCGTACGACGACCAATTTCAAGCTGGTTGGAGCCGATACGATCTATGATATCGAGGATATGTATCCGTCCGGCGCAGAGAATGATGGATTCGTCATTTCGCAGCATTCGGCGGAATCGCCGTATGTACGGATTAGCTGGAACGAAGAAGGGATCGTTTCTTGGATCAACAAGGAAACGGGTACGGAGCTGATTCGCAAGGACCGGAAGCACGGCGCGTTTACGCCCGTCTATGAAGTGACGCCAGCGGCCGATCCGAGAAATCCAAGCAGCATGTACTCCGCACGCAGCACGATGGGCCGCAACCGGAAGGGGCTGAACGTACAGCGCTCCATCGGACGCCTCGTGAAGGCGAGAGCCGTATCGAGCGGACCGCTGTACGGTGTCGTCGAGCTGCAATTCGAAACGAGCGGGATGAGCTATTATTCGTTATTCCTGAAGCTGCATGCAACGAGCAGCAGAGTGGACGTTGCGGTCCGGTTTCATAAGGATAGCGTGTGGGATCCGGAAAATGTATATATCTCGCTGCCGTTTACTTCGGGCGAGCTGAATGAGGAGACATTATGGCTGGATAAGGCGGGTGCGCCAATCCGTCCTTGGACCGATCAATTGCCGGGAACGCTGATCGATTATTATTGCATTCAAGAAGGCCTTGCTTTTGTGGGAGCAGACCGTTCCATTATGATCGCAACGCCGGATACGCCTCTCGTCCAGTTAGGCACTCTCGAATACGGGAAGCGGCTGCTTCATACTCAGCAAAGCGATGAGACGGATCGTCAATTGTACGTATGGGCGATGAGCAACTATTGGGAGACGAACTTTAAGGCGACGCTTGGCGGCTTCTATGAATTCCGTTATTGCGTGCAGTCCGCTGAAGATATCCAAGCGGTGGAGCCGGCGATCGGACAATGTAGAGCGATGAGCTCGGGGCTTACTGTATGGAGGATTAAAGCAGACTCCTAGTAGAGGTTGTTCAAAAAGCCCGCTTTTGATCACGAAGTATTACAGGTGGCGAGCTCGATAGCTCGACATCGAATATTTCCTGATACCCACGAAAGTGAAGTGAAGCTTCGATGCCAATTCCGATTACTTTCGCGGGGCCCGAGTTAGCCGGGACTAAGCACCTGCAATGTTTCCTACGGAAACATTGCAGGTGCTTACGTAGCTCACGCCTATCGTGTCTCGTCACATCATGCTCTAACGGTTGCTACAGCGGCTATTATCGTCAAATGGAGGTTTTATTAATCTAACGGTTACAGTGGGGCTTATTGGGGGCAAAAGTTGGCGTTTCGCGTCATAAGTGCAAAATAGCCGCTATCACAACCGTTACAATTAGAAAAGCTACGAAAAGGAGGGAATAGCCTCCGTGGCAACCGTTAGAGGGGTGCGGACCCATGTAGCCGAATCTGCCTAAAGTTGAAAGGAACCAATGTCCGCGCGAACATCCCCGGCTATGCCACTGAATGCCTCAGATCGGAACCGATGTCCTCCAATTAGATTCTCCCAATCGTCGTTGCCTCTCCCGCAATCGCTCCCGCTGCGGCATTCGTAGACCGAGCGGGTTACATGACTACGCTGTGGCGCATCTTTGTTCCGCTGTCTATGCCTTCCATCGCCACAATTGGGCTCTTCACGATCGTAGGCCATTGGAATTCCTGGTTCGACGGCCTTGTCCTTATGAATTCCCAGCATAACTATCCGCTGTCTAGCTACTTGCAAACGGTCATCGTACAAGCAAGCTTCGTGAAAGGCATGGTACTAGGCGGGGTCAAAGAATAATAGAGGATCAAAGGAGAGATTGCTAATGAAGACAGCAACGAAACCATGGACGTTATACGCGATTCATCACTCTCATACCGATGTAGGGTACACGGAGCGTCAAGAGAAAATTAAACAGTATCATGTCGACTTCATCCGGCAGACGCTTCACATCCTGCGCGAAATCCAGGCTGGTCGCCGTCCGGAATGGAATGGATTCAAGTGGGTATGCGAAACGTTCTGGCCGATCGAGGCATTCCTCGAGAAGGCGTCGAAGCAGGAAAAGTCGGAGTTCGTGGAAGCGGTAAGACGAGGCGATATCGGCCTGTCGGGCACTTATCTCAATATGAGCGAGCTGATCGGCAAAGACTTGCTTGAAGCGATGATCGGCAGGGTCCGCGACTTCGGGGAGTCGATCGGCGTCCCGGTGAAATCCGCCATGACGGCCGACATTACAGGCTTTAGCTGGGGGTATGGGGAAGTTCTTTTAAACGCAGGTATTCAAAACATGATCACCTGTATCCATACGCATCATTCCATGTTTCCTCTATGGAAGAAACAGCAGCCGTTCTGGTGGGAGATGCCAAATGGCGAGAAGCTCCTGACTTGGAACGGAGAGCATTATGTCTTCGGCAACGACTTGGGACTGATTCCAGGGATCGGTGGTTCCTATACCATCAAGGACGAATTCGATACAAGCAAAGGCATCACGTTCGAAATCGCGGAAGCGCGCATTCCACGGTATGTGCAGCGTCTTAAGGAGGACGGTTATCGGTTCTCGTTCGCACCTGTCATGATGTCCGGCTTGCCGACAGATAACAGCTCGCCGAATGCTATACTTATGGACTTCGTGAACAATTGGAACGGCAAGCACGGTGAAGAAATCCATATTGTGCCTTGTACGCTGGATGAATTTTTTGAAGTGGTGCGCGGCCACGCGGAGCAGCGTCCAGACGATATTCCCGTATTCCGCGGCGATTGGCCGGACTGGTGGACGGACGGCGTAGGTTCGACTCCGATGCACGTGCAGGTGTTCCGCGAGGCGCAGCGCGTATATCGGAAAGTGAAGCAGCTCGATCCGAACGGCGAGGTCGTTACTCCCGAAGCGATGAAAGCGATGGAATATGAATTGACGATGTTCGCCGAGCATACATGGGGTTACCATTCTTCCGTGACCGAGCCATGGAATCCCTTCGTGCAGGAGCTTGGCGTTCGCAAAGAAGCGTTCGCGGCCAATGCCAGCACGCACGCGCATCGCGCATTATACGACATCTTAGAGCATAGAGGGGATGCGCTCCTTGCTCCGGACCGGCCGATGCGGTTCAAGCTGTACAATCCGAATCCATTCCCGCAGGAAGATGTTGCCCATCTCATTATGGAAGGCTGGCATTATGACCTGATCAAGGACGGCTTCGAAGCGCGCGATGAAGCAAGCGGCGAGGTATATGCGGCTCAGCTGAGAGTAGCGCCAAGAGGCGTAATCGTCAGCGTTCCGGTAACGCTTCAAGCTGGAGAAGAGAAAGTATTGATGATTCAACCTGTCGGCAGCGGCCAAGCTAAAACGGCATTCCGCGATGATTACGTCGGGTCGGATCGCATGATGGATATCGATGTATCCCATGCGCAGAAGGCGTTCCGCATGACCACGACCTACTTGGAAACGCCGTTCGTCCGTGTGGAATGGACGAAAGGGGAAGGGATTACGTCCTGGTTCGACAAACGCGCCGGCAAGGAAATGCTGCGCTCGGACCGCAATCACAATGCTTTCTCGCCGGTATACGACATCACACACGCATCCAGCGTAATGGCTATGTACGAAGTGCGCCGCAAGATGGGCCGCAACCGCAAAGGACCGGATGCCGTCGTCTCGACAGGCGTATTGACAAGCGCGGAAGTGATTGCTCAGGGCGATGTATACGGCACGGTGCAATTGACGTTCGAAGTGGCGGGATGCTCGCATTATTCGCTGCTTGTTACGGCATACGCGGATCGGCCGCGTGTGGATGTGGCCGTCCGTATGCATAAGGACAGCGTATGGGATCCGGAAAATCTATATATTTCGTTGCCGTTCGGCGGTCCGATTATGGACGACGGACAGCAGCTGTGGATGGATAAGATGGACGCGCTTGCCCGTCCGCGCAAGGATCAGCTGCCGGGCAGCCTGGCCGACTACTATTGCATCGGAGAAGGCGTCGCTTACGTGGGCAGCCAAGGCGGGGTATCGATCGCTATGCCGGATACGCCGCTTATTCAACTGGGCGCTCTGGAGCACGGGTTCCGCAAGCTCAATGGAGACGAGAAGCTTGCGCAAGACCCAGGCCATCTCTATTCCTGGGCAATGAACAACTATTGGGAAACGAACTTTACGGCGACGCTCGGCGGCTTCTATGAATTCCGATATTTCGTCGCATGGGGCGAAGAGCTCAATAAGCCGGAATCGGCCATTACTACATGCCGCAGCATGAACGCAGGAGTTCTGGCGTGGAGATCGAAATGATGAACTATAAGGACGCAACATTTACGACGGAACAGCGGGTGAATGATCTGATCGGGCGTATGACGCTAGAGGAAAAGATCGGACAGCTCATCCAGCCGTTTGGCTGGCAGGCCTACGAACGGACAGACGATGGCGTTCAGCTGAGCGAATCCTTCCGTTCGTACATGGAGCGCGGAGGTGTAGGCTCGCTCTACGGCGTCCTTCGTGCGGATCCTTGGACCGGGGTGACGCTGGAGTCTGGATTGTCGCCGCGCGAAGGGGCCGAAGCGATTAACCGGATTCAGCAATATGCGGTTGAGCAGACGAGACTGGGCATTCCGATCTTGTTCGGAGAGGAATGCTCCCACGGCCACATGGCCATCGGCGGAACGGTATTTCCCGTTCCGCTTGCAATGGGCAGCAGCTGGAACACGCCGCTGTTCCGGCAAGTATGCCGCGCGATCGCGGCGGAGACGCGGGCCCAAGGGGGAACGGCGACTTATTCCCCTGTACTCGACGTTGTCCGCGATCCAAGATGGGGACGGACGGAAGAGACGTTCGGAGAAGATCCGTATCTCATCAGCGAGATGGTCGTTGCGGCAGTCGAAGGCTTGCAAGGTGAATCCATCGCGGCCGAAGATGCGATTATCGCCACGCTGAAACATTTCGCCGGATACGGCGGTTCGGAGGGCGGCCGCAATGCCGCTCCCGCCCGCATCGGAGCAAGGGAGCTGCTGGAGAAGGATCTGCTCCCGTTCGAGAAAGCGGTGCAAGCAGGCGCGCTGTCGATTATGACGGCTTATAACGAAATTGACGGCGTGCCATGCACGTCGAATCATGAGCTGCTGACCCGCACGCTCAGGGAGCAATGGGGCTTCGACGGATTTGTCATAACCGATTGCGGCGCGATCAACATGCTCTGCGGCGGACATCAAGTGGTGGATAGCGAAGAGGATGCGGCATGTGCGGCTCTGCTCGCGGGCGTCGATATGGAAATGTCGGGCGACAGCTTCGGCAAGCATCTGCTGCAAGCCGTTCAGAACAATAAAGTAACGATGAACGATATCGATCTCGCGGTTCATCGCATATTGCGACTCAAGTTCGAGCTGGGCTTATTCGAGCGTCCGTATGCCGATCCAGACCGTGCAGCTACGATTATCGGCCAAGAAAGCCACATCAAGCTGGCGAAGCAAATCACGCAAGAAAGCCTAATTCTGCTCAAAAACCGCGACGAGGTACTGCCGCTGTCGAAGGTTCTCGGCAAAATCGCGGTTATCGGTCCCAATGCGAACAACATCTACAACCAACTGGGCGATTATACCTCTCCGCAGCAGCGTGGAAGTATCGCGACGGTACTGGACGGAATCAAGAGCAAATGCATTGGCCAAAGCGAGATCATGTATGCGCCGGGCTGCCGCGTCAAAGATCCGTCGACGGAAGGATTCGATTCCGCGATTCAAATCGCGCAAGCTGCGGATGTTATCGTTGCCGTGGTAGGCGGCTCCAGCGCACGGGACTTCGGCGAAGGCACGATCGACCTGAAGACGGGTGCCGCGATTATTACCGATCAGTCCGTCCTCAGCGACATGGACTGCGGGGAAGGCTTCGACAGAGCAGAGCTCGGACTGTCGGGCGTACAATTGGAATTGCTGAAGGAGCTTCATAAGACGGGCAAGCGGCTTATTGTCGTCTATATTAACGGTCGTCCGATCGTTGAGCCATGGATCGACGAGCATGCCGATGCGATTGTGGAGGCTTGGTATCCTGGTCAGGAGGGCGGAAATGCCATTGCAGACGTACTGTTTGGCGATTGCAACCCGTCCGGCAGACTTACGATCTCCATTCCGAAACATGCCGGACAGCTTCCGATTTATTACAATACGAAGCGGACCAGAGGCAAGCGGTATGTAGAGACGGACTTGCAGCCGAGATATCCGTTCGGATATGGACTCAGCTATACAACATTCCGGTATGACGGCATTGTGTTAAGCCAATCGGAAATTCGGCCAGACGAGAGCTGCGTCGTCAGCGTGAACGTGACGAATACCGGCGATAGGGCCGGGCAGGAAGTTGTGCAGCTCTATGTAACCGATGTCGTGAGCTCCGTCACGAGGCCGGCTTTGGAATTGAAGGGCTTCCAAAAAATTCAATTGGAGCCGGGCGAATCCGCGACCGTCCAATTCACGATCGCGAAGGAACAGTTGCAATATGTCAGCAAAGACTGCCGCCGAATCGTTGAGCCGGGATTATTCCGCATTCAAGTCGGCGGCCATGCGGAGTCGCTCACTTGCGCCGACCTGCGCGTGCTGCTGTTCGAATAAGTTTGGAGAGAGGATGAACACGCCATATGAAATCACATCGTTTGCCTCAAATTGATGTACCAGAACTGAAGCTGCCGGCTTCCATCGTCCAAGCGATGGAGGAAGCGGAGAAGAAGCTTGCCCACCGTCCGAAGCTAAGCCGGTTGTTCCGGAATTGCTTCCCGAATACGCTGGAGACAACAACGAAGCTGCTTGAGGACGGAACAACATTTGTACTGACGGGCGATATTCCCGCTATGTGGCTGCGGGACTCCGTAGAGCAAGTGTTCCATTACGTACCGTTCGCCAAGGATGACGCTGAGCTGCAGCGCATTCTGGAGGGCGTTATTAAGCGCCATATGTTCTATATCGGCATCGATCCTTATGCGAACGCCTTTAATGAAACGGCGAACGACTGGCATTGGAACGCCGCGGATGAAACGGATAGCTCGCCATGGGTATGGGAGCGAAAGTTCGAGCTCGACTCGATGTGCTTCTCCTTCCGTCTTGCTTATCATTATTGGAAGGAAACGGGCCGTACAGGCGTATTTAATGAACAATTCAAAGCGGCATTGCTGGCGATGCTGGACGTATGGGAGATCGAGCAGCAGCATGCCGAACGTTCGACGTACCGGTTCCAGCGTCATAACGGCATCATGATCGACACGCTGCGGAGACAGGGACGCGGAATGCCTGTCAATGAGACCGGCATGATCTGGTCGGGCTTCCGTCCAAGCGACGATGCATGCGATTTTCACTTCAACATCCCGTCCAATATGTTCGCGGCTGTCACGCTGCGCGATATGGGAGAAGTTGTCCGTTACGTATTCCGGGACGAGAAGCTTGCGGTCCGCATGGCCACGATGGAGGAAGAGATCCGTCATGCCATCGAATTGTACGGCATTGTCGAACATCCGAAGTATGGTCGTATATATGCCTTCGAGACGGACGGCTTCGGCAATCATGTCTTGATGGACGACGCCGGAACGCCTAGCTTGATGTCGGCTCCATATATCGGTTTTGTAGATGCGGAAGACCCGATTTATCTGAACACACGAGCCTTTATATTGAGCGAGGATAATCCTTATTACTACAAGGGCGACAACCTTAGCGGCATCGGCAGCCCTCATACGCCGCCGGACTTCGTATGGCATCTGGCTTATTCCATGCAAGGATTGACTGCGACGGACCCGGACGAGATTAGGGAAATGATCGACATTATGGAAGCGACGGATGCCGATACCGGCTACATGCACGAAGGTTTCCACATGGACGATCCCGCCAATTTCACGAGAGATTGGTTCGCATGGTCGAACAGCCAATTCGCTCATTTGGTCTGGAAAGCTTTGAAACAAGGCATTATATGAATACTCCCACCACTTATTTGAGCTAACGCTCCGATTGAAGTGGGGGTTTCTGATGTATCAATTTGACCGAAATCAAACTGCTTAACACCAGTGGAGCTGACACATTGACGGACTGGTTACCGTCCAGCCCCTCTATCCCATTGGAAATTCCTTTGGGAATACGTTTGCGCTGGGAGGTAGATTCCTACGAATCTCAAGCGCATTGGTGGCTTGAACATTTTACGTAGCAGAGCCAAGTAGTACCTGCTACAACCGCATATGTTCAGTTATCAAAGAACATGTGTTCTTGTTCAAATCTTAACACATTTTTATTTCCGAAGCCATTCACTTTTTGGGTTGATTCAGGAAGAGCCGATTCACCTCACCACTTATAGAAGTGGGAGTCCTCTCGACTGAAACTGATAGAATTCATAGCAAGGCCACCTGACAGGGTGGCCCTTTTCTTCAAACGTTCGGCAGCGATTCATTAAGCATATGCTTACGAAGCCATGTTTGCTTCGCAAACATTTGAGGAGGAATTATCATGTTTAATAAATATCCGATCAATCCGGTACGGCAACTGTTCCCGGAACATCCCCTTTCCAAAGGCTACGAGGCCTTGACGGAGCAAATCTTAGCGAGCTTGGACGAGAAAGCGGGATCTCCCGCCCTTATTATCGTGGACGGCACACACGGCGCTGACTTCCAGTCTTTTGTGCGGACTGCCGCTGCTGCGATCGAGAAGCAAGGCTGGAGCCTTAACGTCCAAAGCACGGCAGGTTACTTAAAATCCGGCGAAACGCTGCGTGAGCAGTTCGAACGCAACATAACGGACAACCGGGCAATCGGTTACGTGACGGAAGCGGGAATCGAGTCGTTTTTCGATTCGGACGCAAGAGCTTCGGTGTCCAGCCGATTGGAAAGCCTAAGCGGGAAGACTGCCTCCATCGTGTTCGGCCCCGGCGCCTATTGGCTCGCGGGAGAACGGAGCAGCGCCTTTTTCTATCTGGATGTTTCCAGGGAATATCAGCAAGTTCAGCACAAGAAGCAGCTGCTGAGTTTCGGAATGTCGTGGAACCGCGATTCCGTCGAAAAGTACAAAATCAGCTATTTCGTGGAATGGCCGATTCTGGAAAACTATCGCAAACGCATCTTCCAAAATATCGGCCTCTATGTGGACATGAACAAGCCGGAACAACCCGTATTCGCAAACATCGCCGATATGGCGGCGATGATCCGGAGCGTGGCCCAAGGCCCGCTTCGCGTCAAACCGTTTTTTGCACCTGGGATTTGGGGCGGACAATATTTGAAAGACATGGCCGACCTTCCAAAGGAATGGGTGAACTGCGCATGGGGCTTCGAGCCGATCGCGCCGGAAAATTCCATTCTGATCGGGTGCGGCGGCGACGTGATCGAAGTGCCCTTCCTGATCGTTATGGCCCTTGAACATATGGCCATTATGGGCGAACGTCCGGTGTCCCTGTTCGGAGACTATTTCCCTGTCCGGTTCGATTACCTGGATACGATGGATGGCGACAATCTGTCCTGTCAAGTGCATCCGAAGCAGGAATACGTGCGCGAACACTTTAACGAGTTTATGACGCAGCAAGAATCCTATTACATTATGGAACGGCAAAACGATGCCAAGGTTTACCTCGGATTTACGGAAGGTACGGAGAAAGAAGTTTTCGAAGACGCTGTCATACAAGCGCAAGAAACGGGCGTGCCGATGAAGTTCACCGAATACGTCAATGAGTTCGACGCGAACAAGGGGGATCTATTCCTCATTCCGCCGGGAACCGTCCATTGTTCGGGCATCGATAATCTCGTGCTTGAAGTCTCCTCTACAACCTGGTGGTTTACGTTCAAGCTATACGATTATTTGCGCAAGGATCTCGATGGTAAGCCTCGTCCGATCAACGCGGATCATGGCTTCCGCAATATCGATTATGACAAAACGACGTCATGGGTGAAGGAAAACCTTATTCCCGAGCCGCGGCTGCTGCAGAGCCAAGGCGGCAACGAGGAATATTTGCTGGGCCAGCGCGACGATTTGCTGTTCTACGTAGGGCGAATCCATTTGCAGACGGAATGGCGGGATCATACGAACGGCGAGTTCGTCATGTTCAATCTCGTGGAGGGAGAGAGCGTGCGCATCGTATCCTTGGCGGATGAATCGGTATACGTCGACTTGAATTACGCCGAATCCTATATCTTGCCATCCGTGTTCGGGGAATATAAGCTCGTAAACCGGACGAAACAGCCGTGCAAGCTGATCAAAGCGGGAGTTTCCCCGGAATGGAACGTGAGTCTGCTTGAGCGCTGATCTCGTATTTGCGCTGGATGTAGGCGGAACCTATGTCAAAGGATGCGTCGTGGCACGCGGGGAAGTATTGGAAGGTACCGTCTCCCAGTATGCCGCGGGCGCCAAGGATTCGGAGGAAGCCATTATCGGCGGACTCTCGGACATCCTCCGCGACCTGCTTGAGCAATACAAGCGGCACCCGAATGCCGAAACGGTTGGAGTCATCGGCATCGGCATGTCTTTCCCCGGGCCGTTCGATTACGAGCGCGGCATATGCTGGATTCGCGGGCTGGATAAATTTGAATCGCTATACGGTGTGAACGTGAAGGAGAAGCTTCTGCAGTCGTTGCAGGCAAGCGGCTTCGGAGGTTCGCCTGAAAGCTTGGACATTCGATTCCAAAACGACGGCAGGTTGTTCGGTTTGGGCGCCGGCAAGAAGTATCCGGATGAGCGCCTATTGGCTATTACGCTAGGTACCGGAATCGGCTCGGCGTTTATCGAACGCGGAGCTCTTGTCACCGAAGGCGATCGCGTGCCTGCGGAGGGCTACTTGTACTGCTTGCCGTATCAAGGAGCCGTCGCTGATGAATGTTTCTCGAGGCGCGGTATTCTGGGGTTATTCCGCGATGCCGGCTGTCTCCATGACGGCATGGATGTCAAGGAGCTCGCGGAGCTTGCCCGGAAAGGCGGCGTTCGAGAGAAAGAGCTGTTCGCGAAATTCGGGGAAGAGCTGGGGCAGTTCCTACTGCCATTCCTGACGGACTTTAAGGCCGACCGCCTTATAATCGGAGGCCAGATTGCCAAAAGCATCGATTTGTTCGGGGAAGGCCTTCATCGGCATCTGACGCCAAGCGGCATCCGGATCGAATCGTTGGGCAATGCGCTGTACCATACGTTTATTGGAGCGTCCTGTTTGTTCAATTCTAAGAGTTTAAAAGGATAAACGATCATTCCGCGAAGGATGCTGCCGAGGCAGTATCCTTCTTCCTGTTATTCGTGCAAGGATTGAATTCGCCGGAGCGGCCGATCATGCATATTTTTTCATCGGGAATAAAGCTTCCGGAAGGTTAGAGGCGTCAACCCTGTATGACGTTTGAAGCGGCTTGAGAAGTACGGCGCATAACGGAAGCCGACCTGCTCGCCGATCCGGGATACCGGCCATTCGGTTTTGATCAGCAGCAACTTGGCCTGCTCGAGCCGATATTGAAGCAAATAATCCATTGGTGTACAGCGGTAGATCTCCTTCATGCACCGCACAATATAATTCGGATGAAAATGGAGGGCATCTGACAGCGTTTCATTTGTAATATCCTGCTGAAAATGCTGGCGCAAATAGGCCTCCGTCTGCTCCGCCAGCCTCATAACCGAACTAGGCGTAGCGTTCTCCGACCGTTCATCCTCGAGCAATTGAATCAGATCGATGAACCGTTGCTGCTCTTTCCAGTAGGCTGTGGAACCATTCGCGCTAGCTTGATCGTGCATGAGGCTGAGTAAATGCAATACGCTCTCGAACTGTCGCGGCGTCGAGTGCTGCGGGACTTTGAGGCGATAGGGATTCGCCCATGCGTGCCGAATCGGCAGCGTATTATGGGACTCGCTTAGCTCGTGATAAGTACCCTGATATTCAAAATGGATCCAATAGAAGACGGTTTTCTCGCTGCAAGGGGAAGTGGAATAATGATAGCGGTCGGGATGCAGCAGCAGCGATTGCCCGGGGCCAACGCTCCAATGCTTCTCGTCCTCGCCCATGAAGAGCGTACCTTGTATAACGAAGAGAAGATCGAATATGCCGATGTTTCTTCGATTCGGATGCTGCTGTCCAGGTTCATAGCAGGTTTGTCCAATCGTAATATAATACGGCAACGGCGGCAGTTCGAACAGGATGTTGTTCATCTTTATCCCCTCTTGAAGGTTGTGTTAAATCGGATAAGAAAATGGTTGAATTCGTTCATAGAAATATACTAAATACAAGGATAAACTGATTGGAGTAAACAATCAAATATTGTATATTGGAGCGATGTTAATCATGGCGAAAGCTTCGGCGCAAGTTGCATGTCAGACTACGCTACTCGATGGCCTTTTCAAGAAATCGCAAGCAACGGGAAAGGACTATCTGCATCGCTTAGACGTCGATCGTTTGGTCGCGCCCTGTTACGAGGCAGCTCATTTACGGCCGAAAAACGAACGTTACGGCGGCTGGGAATCGACATCGATCGCGGGTCATTCCGTAGGCCACTGGTTATCCGCCGCCGCGGCTATGTATGCCGTTACGGAAGATGAAGCGCTGCTGCGGAAGCTCCATTATGCGATCGACGAGCTTGCATGGGTGCAGTCGCATGATTCGGACGGGTATGTAAGCGGATTTCCTCGTGATTGCTTCGACCGCGTCTTCTTTGGAGAGGGCGAATTCGAAGTGCACAACTTCGGTTTGGGCGGGTCTTGGGTGCCTTGGTACAGCATTCATAAGATTTATGCAGGCCTGATCGATGTTTATAAAATGACTGGAATCGAAAAAGCGCTTCAAGTTGTCACCAAGCTCGCCGATTGGGCCAAGAAGGGCGCCGATCGATTGACGGAGGAGCAGTTCCAGCGGATGTTGATCTGCGAACACGGCGGCATGAACGAAGCCATGGCGGATCTTTACCTGATCACGGGAAACCGGGATTACTTGGAACTTGCGATCCGCTTCTGCCATCAGGCGATTTTGGAACCGCTCGCCCGCGGGGTAGACGAGCTTGAAGGGAAACATGCCAATACGCAGATCCCGAAAGTGATCGGGGCGGCTAAACTTTATGACATCACGGGTGAAGAAAAATATCGGAAGATGGCCGAATTTTTCTGGCAGGAGGTCACACGTAACCGTTCTTATATCATTGGCGGCAACAGTATCTTCGAACATTTCCGAGCGAAACAATCGGAGAAATTAGGCGTCGAGACGGCGGAGACATGCAATACGTACAATATGCTCAAGCTGACAAGCCTATTGTTCCGTTGGTCGCCGAACGCCGAATATATGGACTATTACGAACGTGCCTTGTATAACCATATCCTTGCTTCGCAGGATCCGGACTCGGGCGCGAAAATGTATTTTATATCGACGGAACCAGGCCACTTTAAAGTATACGGCACGCATGACCAATCGTTCTGGTGCTGCACCGGCACAGGCATGGAGAATCCCGCCCTATATTCACGCGATATTTACCATCACGTTCGCGATGAGCTTTATGTAAACCTGTTTATCGCTTCAAAAACCGAGCTGCCAGACTTGAATATCATCCTGCGGCAGGAAACGGATTTTCCGCGGTCTAATCACACGAAGCTTGTCCTAGAGAAAGCGCCAAACGAACGCTTCAAGCTTCGCATTCGTGTTCCTTATTGGGCAGCTGGATCGGTGACGGCTATCGTCGGCGAATCGGAATGCTATTCGGGTACGGAAGGCGGATTTTTGGAGATCGATAGAATCTGGAATATAGGCGATACCGTCGAAATCACCCTGCCTATGGATCTGCACGTCTACCGCGCAAAAGATGACGAGAAGAAAGTGGGCTTCATGTATGGCCCGATCGTACTCGCGGGCGCGCTCGGTAAGGAGAAGTTCCCGGAATGCGATATCGTGGATAATCATTTGAAACTGCACCAGCATCCGCTTATCGACGTTCCGATTCTCGTCACGGAAGAGGACGACGTGAAGCAATGGATCATGCCCGTCCAAGGCGAGGCATTGACGTTCGAAATCGATGCCGCAGGCGAGCCGGGCGGCCAGAACCTGAGGCTAATACCGTTCTATGAACTGCATCACCAACGTTATACGATCTATTGGACGAAGATGAACAGGGAACAGTACGAGAGCTATGTGGACGTAGAGAAGGAAGAACGGAACCGGCTCCATGCGATTACGATTGATGTCGTCTATCCGCATGAGCAGCAATCTGAAGTTGAACATGCGATTCAGTCACAGGAGTCTAAATCAGAGTATTCCGTTTTTGCGCAAAAAGGCTATCGAGTAGCAGAGAACGGCGGCTATTTCAGCTATCGGATGGCTATTGCGCCTGACAGGGATACTGTGCTTCAAGTCACTTACTTCGGTAGCGACGGTGCGTTCCATAACGATCGCGGACGTCATGAACGATCGTTCGATATTTTAATTAATGAGACTGTGATTGCACGTCAGAAGCTTGAAGCCCGGCATCCGGAGCAGCTGTTCGAGGTGATCTACGACATTCCCGAACAACTTATGAATGGCAGCGATGATGTGGAAGTGAAGTTCGCATCGGCCGATGGCGGGTTTGTAGGCGGCGTATACGGCATCCGGATGATCGACCGGCTAAAGAATGGGCAGTGGGGGAAATAATGTTCTGCGCGGCCCAAACTCATGACGGTTTATTTCGGCCTCGGTAAGTCCTGGGCGTTACACCAGTTAAGCTCTTGAAGATTTGATAAAAATGTCTCATGCCCTGAAAGCCGCAGAGCAAGGCGATCGCTTCGACGGTATCATCCGTTGCGAGAAGCAACTCCTTCGCGCGGACCAGCCTTTTGGCATTGACGTAATCGGTGACGTTCATGCCTGTCAGCTGCTTAAAGACTCGCGAGAAGTGTCCGGGGCTGACGCATGCCTTGGCCGATAATGCCGCGAGGCTTCCGCATCGGACCGGGTCGCGATGAATGTCCCGCAAAGCCTCTTGCATCCACGGAGGCGCGAATCCGCTTGCCGGCGAGGCTTCGTCCTTCATAGCTGGATGCCGATACAGCTCAAGCAGCGTTCTTTGCAACCCAAGCCATAACGCCTGCCGATAACCGGGAGCCTTCTCCATGAGTTCGTTCGCCATGGCGTGGATCGTCGCTTCGATCCGCTCCCTGACCGGCACGGGCAGAACGATTTTGTATTGCTTTTTTTTATGGGCGATTTCGAAGCATCTAAGCGGATCATATCCATCGATTGGCGAGACGGTTTGCAGGAGCGAGGGCGCAAAAAAGACGGCCGTAGACACGATCGGTTCGTCGGCGGACGGAAACGCGCGGTGCACGGTATTGCCGGGGATCAGAAACAGATCGCCGGCTTCTTTCTCATACAGGGCATGGTCGATAAAAAACGTTCCTTTGCCCTCGTGGATGTATACCAGTTCGTACAAATCGTGCAAATGATCGGGAAGCTCGTTCTCCGTATATCGAACGCCTTGATAGACCACTTCCAACGGAAAGACCGGATCCAAATAAAACGGTTTGCGAATCGGCTGCATGCTGTTTGCCTCCTAAGCGGTGAGTATGCGCAATGCGACATCATAATCGGATATAAAATTGCTTATTTATGATCTTTCTATTCCCTATTATAGGAGTAAAATAAGAATTAACAAGATAGAAGGAGGCTTCCTATGCGTATTGATGCCCATCAGCATTATTGGACGATGTCGCGTACGGATTACGGTTGGATTACCGAGGAGCTGCCATTATTGTACCGCGACTATTTGCCCGAACATCTCGAAGCCCAATTGAAAAAACACAAGATGGACGGCACGATTCTCGTACAGGCCGCTCCTACCCTCGGGGAGACGGAGTATATCTTGACGTTGGCTGACCGAACAAGTTCGATTCTCGGCGTCGTGGGATGGTTGGATTTGTTCGATCCAAATCATCGGGAGCAGTTCGATCGGTTCCGGCAACATCCGAAGTTCGCGGGGTTCCGGATCATGATCCAAGACATGCCGGATGCAAGCCGAATACTCGAAAACTCGTTCGTGGAAGCGCTTCGGGAGTATGCGAAGCGGGACGTTCCCGTCGATCTGCTCGTGAAATCCGATCAGTTGGACGTGCTCTGCGAGCTGCTTGACGCGGTTCCGGGCTTGAGAGGTGTCATTGATCACATCGGCAAACCTCGGATCGCGGAGCAGGCATTCGAGCCATGGGCGGCGCAAATCGAGCGAGCGTCCAAGCATCCGAAAATCTATTGCAAGCTGTCGGGCATGGTGACCGAAGCCGATCACCAAACGTGGAAGCCGGAACAGTTCAAGCCTTATATCGAGCATGTACTTCGCGTCTTCGGCTCGGAACGGGTCATGTTCGGCACGGATTGGCCGGTTTGTTTGTTGGCCGCGAGCTACGATGAAGTAGTGGATGTGCTGGAGGGAGCTTTGCCGGAGGAATGGGGTGAACAGGAGCGCGCCAATCTATTCGGCGACAACGCGAAGACATTTTACAAGTTGAAGTGATTCACAGATCATCCAATGTGAGAAATGGAGTGTCTTTATGGAATATCGCCTGTTGGGCAAGACAGGACTGGAAGTTTCGAGCCTTAGCTTCGGCGCGTCCTCGCTAGGTTCCGTATTCCGGCAAACGGATGATGCCGAAGGTGTCCGTACCGTACACGCGGCTATCGATGCGGGCATTAATTACATCGATGTCTCGCCGTATTATGGCGCCACAAAGGCCGAGACCGTATTAGGCCAAGCCATCAGCCAAACCGCCCGCGATCGTTTTTATTTAAGCACAAAAGCCGGCAGATACGGGATCGATTCGTTCGACTTTTCCGAGTCGAGAATTCAATCGAGCCTGGAGGAAAGCCTTCGCAGGCTGCGGACGGATTATGTCGATATTCTATTTCTGCACGACATTGAGTTCGTGCCGCCGGAAATCATCCTGGAAGAAGCGATTCCCGCGCTCGACAAGCTGAAACAACAGGGGAAAATCCGATTTTCCGGCATTTGCGGTTTGCCGCTCGCTTTATTCGAGCACATGCTACCTAAGGTTCAAGTGGATGCCATTATTTCGTACTGCCATTACGCGCTGAACGACACGTCCTTGCTGAGGCTGCTTCCGCTCCTGGACCAGTTTGGCGTCGGTCTCGTCAACGCTTCGCCGCTATCGATGGGATTGCTCGGCACGCGCGGAACGCCCGACTGGCATCCGGCCGATGCGGAGACGAAGGCGATATGCCTTCGCGCCGCCAAACACGCGGCAGACCGCGGATCGGACATCGCCAAGCTGGCGATCCAATTTTCGACGAGCCATGCCGGCATCCCGACAACGCTCGTCAGCACGGCCAATCCGGATAATATCAAACAAAATGTGGAATGGACGAATGAACCGATGGATGTAGAGCTGTTACATGAGGTCTTGGACATTCTTAGGCCGATTCATGACCGAACCTGGGTCAGCGGACTTCCGCAATATAACGAAAATATAGAGAAATGAGGTTGCACATGAAAGGAATCGTATGCGATGCGATTGGAGAGCTCCGTTTCACCGACGAATTGCCGGAGCCCGCGTTAACCGAGGGACATGTGATCGTAAGCATTCGGCGAATCGGCATTTGCGGAACGGATTACCATGCGTTTAAGGGGAATCAGCCATTTTTCCACTATCCAAGAATTTTGGGTCACGAGTTATCCGGCGTCGTTGATCAAATCGGCGACAATAGCGAAGGGCTTGCGCCCGGGGATCCGGTTGCGATCATTCCTTATCTCCATTGCGGGAGATGTGTGGCTTGCCGTCGGGGCAAGACCAACTGCTGTACGAACATGCAAGTGCTCGGCGTGCATGTAGACGGAGGGATGCGGGAGCGCATTTCCGTTCCCGTTTCGCATCTTCTGAAAGCCGATCGGTTGACATTCGACGAGGCGGCAATGGTCGAACCGTTAGCCATCGGCGCTCACGCCGTACGCCGGGCGGAGGTTGCGGCATCCGATACGGTTCTTGTCATCGGTTCGGGTCCGATAGGACTTGCCGTCATGGCTTTTGCCAAACACGCGGGAGCATATGTCATCGCGATGGATATCAATGAGGAAAGACTTGCTTTCTGCAAAACTTGGGCAAAGGCGGATCAGACGATTAACACAATGGAAGTCGATGCGAAAGATCGGCTGTCCGAATGGACAAACGGCGAATTTCCGGTCGCCGTGTTCGACGCCACGGGCAATGCGGGTTCTATGATGAAGGCGTTCGAGTTGGTCGCGCATGGAGGGAAGTTGATTTTCGTTGGCTTGGTGAAAGGGGACATCTCCTTCTCGGATCCCGAATTCCATAAACGAGAACTGACGCTCATGGGCAGCCGGAACGCCACGGTTTCCGATTTCGAACATGTCATGGAGGTACTGGGCAGTCGTGATCTGGATATCAGCCCGTTTATCACGCATCGCTCGTCCTTCGATCAGATGGTAGATTCATTTGGATCTTGGCTGAACCCGGAATCCAAGGTGATGAAGGCGATCGTGGAGTTGTAATAAGGCGGGTCAGGCATACTCGAATGCCTGACCCGCTTTTCTGCGCGCAGAAGGTTTCATCCTTGTGCATCAATATTCTTATATGCTTCCGCACAAATCTTATATTGTCCTTCCGAGGCGAATGACTGTAAGATCATGGTATTGCTGAGATGCGATAGGATCTATTCTAGTACGAAAGAGATTCACATTCGAATAAATGTAAGCGTTTACTAGAACGCGGACCTAGCCACATTTCATGGGGGGGATCATATGAAACGTACACCTATGATGTTGCAGCTTATCGTCATCTTATTTTGTGTCATGGCCGTTCCGACGGCGATTTTAACCTGGTTCAGCGGCGAGCAGACAATGCGGAATTCCGAGCAGGCCATAGCCGAATCCGCGCTTGCCGAATTAAACGCAAGCCGCAAGCTCAATGAAAACGCACTGAATAACGTGGCCTTGAATACGGTACGGTTAACGGCTACCCATATTTTCGATCGGATTCGGCCGTACGAAACGTTTGACGAGCTCAATTCCAATTTCAGCACGGTCAACAACGCGAGAGCCGTATTGCAGGAGTTGCTGAGCTTGAATCGCAGCGGCGAGGGCGTGCATTCCTCGTTCTTCCACCTCGGCGATTCGGACTATGTCGTGTCGACCGAAAAAGGAATCAAAAAGCTGGAACGCTTCGAGTCCTTGGAGTGGCTGGAGGAGGCGCTTTCCGCACAAAGGGGGGTCAGCGGCGTATGGTATCCCCGGAAGCTCGAGTCCAGCGATAACGTCGTATCGTACGTGCTGCCGCTCAACCGGCTGTCCACCACGACGCGCGGCACGATTGTCGTCAATTTGAGGGAAAGCCAGATCGAAAACGTGTTCCGTTCGTCGGGCAGCGGACAGCAAGGGTATATGCTGCTCGATTCGAACGGCAGCGTAGTCTCCCACAAAGACAAAAGCTTGCTGCTTAAGAGCGGCAGCGTAAAGCCGGTCATCGGGGAAATCTTAAAACAAAGCTCGGCCGAAGGTTACGCGTTCCGCGAGGTCGATGGCGAGCGGCTGCTCTACACGTGGTCGAAGTCGAGGCGTTTCGGCTGGATCAATGTCAATAGTTACTCCGTCGACGACTTGATGGCCAGCTCCCATGCGATGCAGCGGAATATCGTGCTGCTGACGGCCGTCATTATTTTAGCCGGAACCGTGCTGACGTTTTTCCTCGCTACCTGGGTTTCCAAGCCGGCGAGAGAGCTGGTCAGGACGATGCGCACGCGCGGCAATTTGGGCATCAAAGGCAAAAACGAGCTTGCTTTCCTCGACGCGGCGTTCAAGCGAATGCGGGAAGAAGAAGAAGCGCTCAATCATCTGCTCCATGCTCGCGAACAGGATGCCCGAAGCTTGGCGGTGCACCATCTGATCCGCGGCGAACATACGCCGCAGGCTGCCGAGATGTTTCCGGCGCCGAACTTCCTCGTGGCGATCGTTTCTATCGACTCCTATCGGAATTACGTAAGCAAAACCAATCCCGAGACGCGCAGCTACCATCGTTACTTGCTCATCTCGCATTGCGAAAGCTTGTTCCGGGAAGAGGCGTATGGGCGATGCGTCTATCAGGGAGACGGCTGTTTCGCCATCGTGATCAACTATGGGCAAACGGAACGCGTCAGAGCAGGCATTCACGCCGCGCTGTCCGCCATCCGGGACGAAGCGGCGGAGCTGCTGGAGCACACCGTCACGATCGGCATTAGCAGCTCCGCGGAGGAGCGCGACGGGGTCCCGGAGCTCGTAGTCGAAGCGACGGAAGCCATCAAGCAGCGCATGATTGCGGGAAGCGGCGGACTATTGGTTTGGAAGGAAGAGAACGGCCGCGACAAAAAATACATCTATCCCGCCAATAGCGAAAGGCGCATCCTCAACTTCCTGGACAATGGCGATCTCGATCACATACGAAAAGAACTGAAGCTCATCGGCGACGAAATCCGTTCCGCAGAATATGTATCCTACGATAATATCTTGTTTATCTATCATCAATTGGCAGGCGTCACGATCAAGCACCTGAGAGAGAACAACGTCAGCACGGCGCGCATTTTCGCGGGAAGGGGCAACATGTACGCTGCGCTCGCGTCGATCGACACGCTGGACGAGCTCGAAGCCTACATTTACGAATTTTGCCGTGATATCGTGCAATATCTGGCTCGTACGCCGGGCGAGGGCAATCAGCACGGGGAGCGGATCATCAAATATTTGAGTGAACGATACCGCGAAGAGATCGTGTTCCAGGAGATGGCCAAGGAAATCGGCATCAGTTATTCGTACATGCGCAAGATCGTCTATGAAATGACGGGCAAAAGCTTGATCGATTATCTCAACCTGCTTCGCATCGAGAAGGCGAAGGAGCTGCTTTTGGACTCCAATCTGACGATCACGCAGATCGCCTCCGATGTCGGCTATTATAATGTGCAGAGCTTCAACCGGTTTTTCCGCAAATTCGAGGGCATGCCGCCGAGCGGCTATAAGGCTTCGAAATATCGGACGTCATAAGTTTGAATGTCGAGCTGCCGCCTCGGCCTACACGGCCGGTGGAAGGCAGCTTAACTTTTGCTACTACCCTTCAAATCTGATCCTTTCGCACCCGTCAAAGCGCGAAAAAGCCAGGAAAAGATCAAAAATGAAGGATTAAAATCAAAGCTCATGATTTACCGGTTGGAAATGAAAGCGCTATGATGTGAGCAACCCGGAGTCTTCCGCAAGCGGCTTGAACCTGGGAACGTTTAGTCAAAAGGAGGTGAGACTTTGAAAGCTGCAGGAGTTGCGGAGGCCGGAAACGAGATCGCAGCACTACCATACAAAAGCGTCAAACGGGGGTTCTTCCATTATATTCGCCGGGATTGGCAGCTTTACGCGCTGCTGCTCATTCCGTTATCGTTTGTCCTGATCTTCAAGTACGCGCCGATGTCGGGGCTGCTGCTTGCGTTCAAAGAATACAAGATCGCAAGAGGGTTCTGGGGCAGCGAATGGGTCGGCTTCGAAGTGTTCCAAGAGCTGTTCGCCAAGCCGGACTTCGGCCGGGCGGTTCGAAATACGCTTCTGCTCAACGTCTTGGATTTGCTGTTCAGCTTCACGATGCCGATCGTGCTCGCGTTATTGCTGAACGAGATCAAAGGCGCCATGTTCAAGCGCGTCAATCAGACGCTGCTCTACTTGCCGCATTTCCTTTCGTGGGTCATCATCGGCGCCATCGCCTATCAATTGCTGGGTGAAGGAAGCGGCATGGTCAACAATCTCATCGAACAATTGGGCGGCAACCGTATCCCCTACCTGCAAGAGGATACCCATTGGTTGTTCAGTTATTTGGCCATCGGCGTATGGCAGAGCATGGGCTGGGGGACGATTATTTACCTCGCCGCCATCAGCGGAGTCAATCCCGAATTGTACGAAGCTGCAACCGTGGACGGGGCGGGACGATTGCGCAAGATGTGGAACGTCACGCTGCCCTCGATCCGGATGACGATCGTCACCTTGCTGATTCTAAGCTTGGGCAACGTCATGGGCGGATCCTTCGAGCGAATCCTTGCCTTGGCGAACAAGGCGACGACCGAATTCACCACCACCATCCCGGTGCTGGTATTCCGTTGGGGAATCGAAGGCGGAGATTTCAGCCGAGCGACGGCGCTCGGGCTGTTCCAAGCGGTCATCGGCCTGATTCTCGTGCTTCTCGCCGACCGGGTCGCCAAGAAATTGGGCGAAGACGGATTGATTTAGAAAGGAGGCGAACGATGAAGTCGTCCGAAAAAACTTTAGAGGCACCGCGCCGTTATCGCTTTGACATTTGGGATATGCTGATCCGCCTCGTCTTGCTTGTCGCTTCGCTGGTTTGTCTGCTTCCGTTCGTTCATGTCGCCGCCAAATCGTTAAGCGACGATGCCTATGTCATCGCGCAGAAGGTGTTTCTTATTCCGCAAGGCTTTACGCTGGAAGCCTACGGCAAAATTTTTGCTGACGAGAGCATCCTCCGTTCGCTTTATGTAAGCGTTATCGTCACCGTGCTGTTCACGATCGTGGGCATGATCATTACGATTTGCGCGGCTTACCCGCTATCCCGGCCTCAGCTCAAGGGGCGCGCGGCCCTGACCTTTATCTGCGTGTTCACCTTGTATTTCGGCGGCGGCATCATCCCCGATTATCTGTTGGTCAACAGTCTCGGGATGCTCGATACGATCTGGTCGCTCGTGCTGCCGCTTTCGTTCAGCGCCTTTAATCTTCTGATCCTCAAGAGCTCGATCGCAAGCAGCATTCCGGTCAGCCTGGAGGAATCGGCGCGCATCGACGGCGCGGGACACTTCCGCATCCTGATCAGCGTCGTATTGCCGCTCTCCAAGCCGATCCTGGCAACCTTGTCCCTCTTCTATGCGGTCGGACGATGGAATGCCTATCAAGACGCTTTGTTCTACATCAAACACAATGTCGATCTTCGGCCACTGCAGCTGAAGCTGTATTACCTGGTCGTCCAGGCGAGCGAAAGCTTCCAGCTCGAGGCGACGACCGTGCAGCTCAGCAATCCGGAAGTGCTTAAGGCGTCGGTCGTCGTCTTCGCGACGCTGCCGATCATCTGCGTCTATCCGTTCATTCAGAAATATTTTGTTCAGGGCGTCATGCTGGGTTCGGTCAAGGGATAACCTGACGCGCCGAAGCATCGCCACTATGAAAATATGGGGGAATCACGATGAGCAAAAAAAGAATCGTCGCCATGCTGATGGCATCGATCATGGTCACCGGACTTCTGGCAGCCTGCACGAGCAATAATAACAGCGGCAGCACGGGCAACAGCTCGCCGTCTCCGTCCGCAAGCAATTCTAGCAACAACAGCACGAATGAACCGACAGGCGACGGGTTTCCCGATTACTCGAAAGGTTTTCCCGAGAAGGTTAACCTCGATATTCCAGTCTATGAACGGGCTTTCGAAGGCTGGAACGTGACGGACAACTACTATACGCGCTGGATTCAGAAGGAATTCGGCGACAAATACAACATCCAAGTCAACTTCGTTCCGATTACCCGGAACAACGAAGTGACGGATTACGAGCAGCTGCTCGCGGCGCATAAGGCGCCGGAGATTATTTTCCACTACGATATGCCCCAAGCGCTTGCCTATTACGGCGAAGACGTCATGCAGCCGCTGGATTGGGACGAGATTGCCAACTATGCGCCGACGTATTGGGAGAACATGGGCGAGACGATTCAACAATACGGCGTCGTGGACGAGAAAAATATGTTCGTCTTCGCCGCGCGTCCGGACACGGACAACTTTGTCAGCCTGATCCGCAAGGATTGGGTGGAGAAGGTCGGAATGAAGATGGAGGACCTGACATCGCTAGAGAAATATAACGAGTTGCTCGCGAAGTGGAAGGAAGCGGGGCTCGGCGTCTTGGGCGGTGCTTTGACCCGGAACAATTACAATTATAGCTACGGTTTCCGCGATTGGCCGATCGATCCGAAATACCGTGCGCTCTATTCCGATCTTGCCGTTGCGGATTTGACGACCAAGGATACCGAGGAATGGCTGCGGAACCTGAACTACCAATTCAATAACGGCCTCATCGACAAGGAATTTTATCTGCGCGACGACGACAACAAAGTCAAATCCGAGTTCGTGGCGGGCAGGACGGGGACGTACGGATTCTACCTCGCGAGCAACACCGACGTCTTCGAAGCGACGCTGAAAAACAATCCGGGAGCCGAATTCGCCGTCGTGCCTCCAGGCGCGGGCGTGCCGGAAGGCGGAGTACCGCAAGGCCGGGCATACTGGCCGTTCGGTTTCATCATGGGCATCAACTACGAATCGACGGCCGAGGAACGCGCCGCGGTCTGGATGTATCTCGAATGGATGAGCCAGCCGAACAACCTGTTCGTCCTGCAGAACGGCGTCGAAGGCCAGAATTATACCCTCGACGCGGAAGGGCTCCCGGTCAAAACTCCGGATTTCAAAGGCGAATCCGTCCTCTCACAGAACAACAACAAGGATTATTGGGGGCTTGTCACCGAATCCGCGGTATACGCCACGCCTGAATTGACGCTTAAGGCTAATATGAGAAACTGGGCGCCCGCTGGCTACGAGAATCTTGCCGAAGACTTGGTCAAATATCGGAACGAAACGGCGGAATACCGAACGCCGGACGCGCTGTTCACCGTCGTGCTCGAGAAGGTCAACGAGTACAAGGCCGATCTGAACGCCCTCTTCCAGGAGCTGTATCTGGACATCGCCCTGGCGCCGGAAGCCGAGTTCGACGCGAAATACGAAGCAGCCAAACAACGTTTCCTCGATGCCGGCTATCAAGAAATTTTGGACGAGAAACAAAAAGCGATCGACGCAGGCCAATTCCGGTAACCGCGAATAACAACAAGCCAATTTCACATGCCGAAGGGGCTGTCTCGAAAAGTGAACACTTTTAGGGACAGCTTTTCTTCGTCTATATGCGGCGCAGCGGGCCGAATGTGTACGAAAAACCGTACACATGACGCCTAACTGGTGCGCAGCGGGCCGAATGTGTACGAAAAACCATACACATGACGCCTAACTGGTGCGCAACGGGCCGAATGTGTACGAAAAACCGTACACATGACGCCTAACTGGTGCGCAGCGGGCCGAATGTGTACGAAAAATCGTATACATGACGCCATCAGTGGCGCAACGAGCCGAGAGCGATGCTCTTTCCTCTTCTTTTATGCGCGGCCTTAACCGCTCGCGATTATGGCCGCTTCACTTTTGCTCCTTACTGTTCAATATTGATGCACCTGCGTTGAAGATGCCCGTCCTACCGGGCGGCAAAGTCAAAAGTGACAGGGAATGATCAATACTGGCGGTTTACCGTGCGCGGAATGACGGGGTACGATGGGCACAGCCTCGCCGACAACCGGAACAGACAAAAGCTCTTAGCAGCGTTTATCGTTAGGAGGTGTTCATTTTGTTGATTTGAAAGCGCTTCAAACGAAGTGGAGCCGCTTTCGATTTCGGATTATGGATCGGAATTATTTTGGAGGAGTGAGTTCATGGATTTCAAAACCCTATCGCAGAAGAAACCGATTTTCGCATTCTTTTTGTCTTTTCTCATGGTATTTTCTTTGGTCATCTCGCCAACTCCGGGGCATGCGGATACATCGGGCAGCCTGCCGGCCCGTCAGGGGGATTACCTAAACCGCGGTTTGGTTGCGGTTTTGGTCGATAACGGCGTTTTCTTAAGCTGGCGTTATTTGAATACGGATCCGGACGAAATCGCTTTCAACGTCTACAAAAACGGATATAAAGTGAACGCGGCGCCGATTAGCGACGTGACAAACTATGTGGACGCGACCGGCGCCGATAGTTCCCAATACCAGATTTCAACGATCGTAAACGGCAAGGAAGTGATGCAGCCGGAGACGGTTTCGGTGTGGCATAACAATTATTTGCCGATTCCGCTGGATAAGCCGGCCGACGGTAGAACGAAGGACGGCGGCAACTATTCCTATATTGCCAGCGACGCTTCCGTGGCGGATGTGGACGGCGACGGCGAATATGAGATCGTCTTTCTTTGGAACCCGACCAACGCGAAGGATAATTCTCAGGCCGGCTATACCGGCAATGTCTATATCGATACCGTTGAACTGGACGGCAGCAAGCTTTGGCGCATCGACCTAGGCGTTAATATCCGCGCCGGCGCACATTATACGCAGTTAATGGTGTACGACATGGACGGCGACGGCAAAGCCGAAGTTGTCGTTAAGACGGCGGACGGAACGAAAGACGGCCTAGGCCAAGTCATTGGTGACGGTACCAAGGATTACCGCAATGAAGGCGGCTATATCCTTACGGGCCCGGAATATCTCACGTTGTTCGACGGTGAAACCGGCGAAGCTTTATCCACCGTGAATTACGAAGTGCCAAGAGGCGACGTGGGCGCATGGGGCGACGGTTACGGAAACCGGGTGGATCGTTTCTTGGGGGCGATCGCTTATTTGGACGGCGTTAAGCCTAGCATCGTAATGACCCGCGGCTATTATACGCGTACCGTGCTGGCAGCCTATGACTATGTGGGCGGCGAGCTGGTGAAGCGTTGGGTGTTCGATAGCGATGTGGCCGGCGAACAGTACGAAGGACAAGGCAATCACGGGTTAAGCGTGCTTGATGTTGACGCGGACGGCAAAGACGAGATTATGTTCGGCGCGTTGGCCATTAACGATGACGGAACCGTGATGTACAGCACCGGACTCGGCCACGGCGATGCCATGCATGCCGGCAAGCTGGATCCGAACCGGGACGGCTACCAGATTGTCAGCGTGCATGAACATACCAATGCTGCATACGGGATCGAGATGCGCGACGCGGCGACAGGCGCTATAATCTGGGGCGAACGTACGGGCATAGATACCGGACGGGGCATGTCGGCGGATATCGACCCGACTTATCCGGGCTACGAATCATGGGCTTCCACGATTGTCGAAGGGCAAATGCAGCCTGTTACCCGTGTGTATTCGGCGACCGGGAACGTGATTTATGAAGGGACCGAAGCACCGAAAAGCGCCAACTTCGCGATTTGGTGGGACGGAGACCTTCAAAGGGAGCTGTTTGACCATGTATGGGATAACAGCACGGCAAAAGGAATTCCGGTCATCTACAACTGGGATTACGAAAACAAGAAGCTGAATGAAATCTTCAGGGCGAATGGCGCCTTGACCAACAATCACACCAAAGGAAATCCGGCGATTCAAGCGGATATACTGGGAGATTGGCGCGAGGAACTGCTGCTACGGAGCGAAGACAGCACGGAATATAGGCTCTATACGACGACCATTCCTACGGCTTACCGGATTCCGGCACTGATGCAGGATCCCATATACCGACTTGGCGCTGCTTGGCAGAACGTTGGTTATAATCAGCCGCCGCACACGAGTTTTTATATCGGCGCGGAAGCGACGGCATTCCCTAAGGCGAATATCGATCTCGCCGGCGGAAGCGAAGCGCCGGAGCAGGTTTATCATTTTGACTTCGGCACGGAAACCGCAGCCGGGACAACCGGCGTGCAGAATACGCTCTATTCGGCGGGTACGGGCTACGGCTTCGAGAATGCAAGCGGGATTACGGTAGACGCAAGCAACGTTACCTTGCCCGAGAACGCCAAATTCGCCGTAGATTTGCCGAATGCGAACTATAAGGTAACGGTCAAGCTTGGCGATGACTCGCGTGACGGAAACGTCGGCGTTAAATCCGAATTCGTCCAGAAGCTTGCGGTGACGAATGTTCAGACGGGAGTGCCACTGGTCTATTCCTATGACATCGCGCTTGTAGATGGTCAGCTGGAATTGATCTTCTCCGGCTCGGCCATCGACGTGCGGGAAATCATTATTGAGAAGTACCGGGAGAAAACAGCCGGAGCCGCGGCGACGATCTATATGGCGGGCGACTCGACGATGCAGTCTTACAGCGCGATGCAGGCTCCTCAGGAAGGCTGGGGCCAACAATTCGGCCGTTATTTCTCGAACGGCGTAGTCGTCCGGAACCATTCGATCGGCGGCAGAAGCAGCAAATCTTTTATGGTCGACGGTCGTCTGGATACGGTATTGCGCGAGATCAAGCCGGGGGATTTTTTCTTCATCTCCTTCGGCCATAACGATGCCAGCGCCGGCATTCCGGAACGTTACGCGTCTCCGGCGGATTATAAAACCTATCTGGCCCGCTATGTGAACGGCGCCAAACAGCGCGGCGCGACACCGGTGCTCCTTACGCCGGTAGGACGCAGGGATTTTAATCTGATCACCCAGGAATTTAACGTAAGCTTCCCGGACTACGTGCAGGCAGCCAAAGAAGTCGCGGAGGAGCAGGGCGTGGCGTTGATCGATCTGAGCCAGCTAAGCATCGCGCATTACAACAAAGTAGGCCTGGCGGCTACCGAGAAGATCTTCTTGTACGCTTATCCGGGCGAATATCCGAAATACCCGAACGGCATTAACGATAATACGCACTTCAGCGGCTACGGCGCGCAGGTCCTTGCCGGATTGGTTGCGGGAGCGGTCAAAGACATGAATCTCGGCATTTCGCCTTTCGTTATCGACCCGGACATCGGCGAGCCGGAGCCCGAGCCGGAGAGCCAAATCTACGAGGAAAACTTTGAAGGCGATCCTGCCGCCGTCCAATACGCGATGGTGAATGCCACCGGAATTGCGGGACAGATGACGGGAACGGTCGTGGAGCAAAATGGGAACAAGCTGCTGAACGTTGTCGGCTCCGGCTCCGGAAATCGATCGAAAGTGTTCCGCATATTCGATGCGATCGGCGGCGATATCGTAAACGTGAATTTTGATTGGAACACCGGCAACGTGGGCGCTTCCCCGTCCGAAGGCCACTTGTCGCTGCAAGACGCGAACGAAAACTTGATTCTAACGTTGTATACGACCAGCGGCACAAATACTCCGATCGGCTATTTCCCGGGCCATTACGCGCCGGATTACGGCACGGGAACGACGGCTATCCCGGGCGGAAAGTTCACGACCCTTACGAAAAACCAGTGGGTCAACGTGGATGCGACGATTAACTTCGCGGAGAAGAAGATTGATCTGACATTGACCAGCTTGGCGAACGGCAGCGTCACGCAGACGATTGAGGATATTCCGATGAGCGCGGGAACCGCTTATGCCGATAACGTAAGAGCGATGCGCTTCCTGGGTACGAGAAAGGGAGGCGGCGGCACGCTGAACTGGACGACGCAGATCGACAACATGCGGATCGAAGGCACGACGCTTCCGCCGGCTGCTGCCGACCAGACCGCGTTGGTGGCGCTGCACGAAGAGGCGAAGGCGCTTGATCTGTCGGCGTATACCGAACAATCGAAAGCCGTGCTGAACAAAGCGTTGGCGGCCGCCGAGGCGATCATTGGCTCGGAAGCGACGCAGGCCGAGGTGGACCATGCGTTCAACATGCTGACCGTCGCCATGGCGTCGCTGACAAGCGAACCCGCTGTCGATATCAGCGAATACCGATTTGACTTTGGCTCCGGCAACGCAGCAGAAGGTTACACCCAAGTGGATGCCAAAAGGGCATACGTGGAAGGAAACGGTTATGGATTTGCCGATACCTCGCTTGCGCAGGATGAAAACCGCGAAACCGGAAATGCGCTTACGGAGGATTTCACCCGCGTGAACGGCACCTCCTTCCTGGTAGAGATGAAGCCGGCCAATTACCGCGTCACGATGACGATCGGCGATGCGCAAGAAGCCACTAACGCCGGCGTTGTGGCAGAGCAGATGACGAAACTGCCGATCGCGACCGTAGCAGCGGGAGAATTCAAGGAAATCACTTATGACATTGCTCTGATCGACGGCGTATTCAACTTTGAATTTTCGGGCAACACGCCGAAGATCAACGCCCTGAAGATCGAACGTCTGCCTGAAATAGGCGCGGGCGAAAAACCGGTTATTTATTTGGCGAGCGATTCCACGGTTGCCAATTATGCGGAAAGTTATCGTCCGCAAGCCGGATGGGGCGAGACGCTGGACGATTATTTCGACTTGGAGCAGGCCAGCATCGATAACCGGGCCATCGGCGGACTTAGCAGCAAAACCTTCCTGGTGGGCGGACATCTGAACGATATCCTGCTCGGCATTCATGAAGGGGATTATCTGTTCATGCAGTGGTCCCATAACGATTCCACGCCGTCGCGTCCGGAGCGTTATCTCACGCCGGAGCAATTTAAAACGTATCTCAAAGACTATATTAACGGCGCCGTGCAAAGAGGGGCGATTCCGGTTCTGGTTACGCCGGTGAACCGTCGCGATTTCAACGGCGAAATCTTGAATAAGAGCTTCCCGGAATATGTACAGGCGATGAAAGAAACGGCGCATGAAACCGGAACTCTTCTGCTTGATCTGAATCAGGTCAGCTGGGAACACTTCCAGGAGCTTGGTCCAGAAGGAACCAAAAACATCTTCATGTGGGTAGACGGCAAAGAAGACAACACGCATTTGCAAATGAACGGCGCCGTCAAGGTGTCCGAAATGGTGGCAAGGCTTGTGAAAGGGCTGAATATTCCGCTATCCGCTTTCGTCACCTTGGACGATACGGAGGTTCCGCCGGGCGAGCATTGGGCGACGGCAGCCGTATCCGGACCTCAAAGCGCTTATGCCGGTCAGGCAGTGGAATTAGCGGTCGGCGTATCGCAAGTCGGCCAAAGCTTTACCGCGATGGACGTCATCGTCCAATACGACCCGGCGAAGGTGCAGTTTGAAACAGTCAGCGGGGAAAACGGGGCAACGGCGCTTGCGGAGAATGCCATCGCATCGAAACAAGAACATCTTCACATCCTTGGTACGGCCGTACGTCCCGACTTGGGTCAAATTCGCGTCATCCTCATCAGCGCGGGCGAGGAGCATGCGGTGACGGGTAGCGGAGAGCTATTCGTCCTGCGCGGCAAAGTGAAATCGGACGCGCCGCTCGGGAACGCGACTACGGCGCTTACGAAGTTCGAAGTGTCCCGCGACGGAACGGCGGGCATCGTGAACATTGCCGAAGCCTATCATTCGCTTACCATCGGTCAGACGCTGCCGGTCGACTCGGATAAATCGGCATTGATCCAGGCGATTGCTTCCGCGCAGAGTCAACTGACGGGTGCGGTAGAGGGCGATAAAATCGGCAAGTACGAAGTTGGCGCGAAGGCGGCGCTGCAAGCGGCTATTGAAGCGGCAGCGATCGTTCGCGGCAATCCTTACGCAACGCAAGCGCAAGTCGATGCGGCAACCGGCGCGCTGAACGCTGCGGTTCAGCAGTTCCTTGCCCGGTTCATCAGCCTGGTCGAGGGCCAGACGCAGATCACGATCCGCGATCTGTCCATCATCGCGAAATACTTCGGCGTATCTTCCGAGGATACAAGCTGGAACGAAATCGCGAAGGCCGACCTGTTCGACGAGGGCGAAATCAATATCCGCGTGCTCGCCGCCGTAGCGCGTATGATCTTGACGGAATGGAGCTCGAACTCGGAGCAATAAAGCAATCTATTACGAGGATGGCAGGGAGGAAGGAGAACGAATCTCCTTCCTCTTCCTCCATGAAAGGAAGAGGCAAAGACATGGTCCAATTGAAGAAAAAAGGGATGTTCTTCTTAACGGCTCTGTTGTTCTTATCGCTATGGTCTCCCGGCGCGCTGCTCGCGGCTAACGAGCCGGTTTTCAGTATGAAGGCGACGAATCGGGAATCCAAAGTGATCATTGAAGTAAAGGGACAACAATTGAAGGATCTATATGCCTATCAGTTCAATCTCGCATACGATGCCAAACATATGCGGTTTATCGAAGCGGACAGCCCGATCCAGGGCTTCACGGTCGATCCGATCGTCAAGGAGGGAGACATTCTGTTCGCCCATTCGAAGGTCGGCACCGCCAAAGGGACGAAGGGCGATGCGATTTTGGCGACATTGACGTTCGAGAGGATCACGGGCAGCCCGGCCGCGTTTACCTTGCATGACATCAAGCTGGTAGACTCCGCTTTAGAGATGGCAGAGCTGACAACGAAGGTCATTGTATCGTCCGGCCTCAAGTTTAAGGATATAGCCGGTCATTGGGCGGAGGCGTCCATTCTGAAAGCGAGCGAGCGCGGCTTCGTCGCCGGCTACAGTGACGGGACCTTCCGTCCGCAGCGGCAAGTGACGCGCGCGGAGTTCGTCGCGATGCTCGTCCGCGCGCTGGAGCTGCAGGTTCCGACTGCGCCGCAATTGGAATTCGCGGATCATGATAGCATCCCGGCTTGGGCGCGGGGTTATATTGCAGCGGGCATAGAAGCGGGGATCATCGAAGGGTACGCGGACGGTACGTTCCAAGCAGGCAAACTGATCTCGCGCGCCGAGATGGCCTCCATGATCGTCCGATCGGAAGGCGTCGCTCCGTCTTCGGGCGGTAAACCAAGCTTCGCCGATACCGACGATATTCCGGCATGGGCTCAGCCTTACGTCGCCGTCGCTGCCGAGCGCGGATGGATCAAGGGCGTCGGGGACAATCGGTTCGCCCCGCTTAAACATGCGACCCGCGCGGAGGCGGCGCATCTTATCCTAACGCTTCGTCCTTGACCGAGCCGTGAAGCTTCCGGTACGTCTCCGGCGTCATGCCTTCCTTCCGCCGAAACGTGGCCACGAAGTGGCTCGCATCGCGGAATCCGACCGCTTCCCCGATGCGGCGGACGGTCCAATCCGGCCGGGAAGGCAGCCATTCCTTCGCCTTGCGGATACGAAGCTGGATCAAGTAGGCATAAGCTGTCTGGCCGAACAGCTCCCTAAACTTCTCGTTCAGCTGCCTCTCGCCGATATCCAGCTTGGCAGCCATCTCCGTCAGTCCGATGCCGGGATCGGCGAACGACGTTTCGAGCCAATCAAGCAGAAGCTGAACATGCTCCAGCCTCTTCGATATGGACGGACGGTTATCCGTTCGGGCATCGGTTCGCAGCAGCGTAAGGAATCGGTACAAATCTGACGACAATTGCCAACCTGACGGGTCGCCTCCAGATTCGGCGAGCGTCAGCATGTCGTCCAGTGTTTCGAAAATCCGGCTTGTGCCGGCTTCCCATTGGAAGCGCTCCGCGATGTTCCATCCGAACGACTGCACGAGGCTCGCGGCCATGCTCCCGTGAAACGTAATGAACCCCGTATGCCAAGAACCGTTCTTGGCTTCGTACCTGTGAGGCGTGCCCGGGTATAACAGCACGCCGGAGTGCACGGCCATTCTCCAGGTGTGGCCGTTCGCCGATAGCTCGCCTTCGCCTCCCAGCGTCTGGAGCCAGTGAAAATACGGGTAGCCGTGAGGCCGCTCGATTTTCTCTTGTTCAGGACTCACTCCGATCGACTCGACCTGCAGCGGCAGCAGCTCAGCGGGGGAAGAGGGGACGATGCGACGTTTCATAATATTCCTCCATATTCTTATATAATGGTACGGATATTTTATATGGGATCCAATAAAACAAACAATTACAATGAAGTCGTATACTGCGGTTTTATCATATAAAAAGTAGAAAAACAAGATGAATAGCGTAAAAAACCTACGATCCCGAAAGGAAGGGAAGGTTGATATGAGACTTAACGTAATGGAAAGCGACTTGAAGGAAACTCTCGGACGTGTGGCGGAGTACACGTTCGGCATGGACTTAACATGGGACTGGCCGGGCGGCGTGGCCTATTATGGCGTCAGCCGGGCGTTTGAAGTCACCGGAGAGCAAGTCTATCTGGACCGGATGATCGCCTGGGTGGACGAATACATCGAAGCGGGACTGCCGGGATGGACAGTGAATACGTGCGCGATGGGGCATATGCTGCTCACGCTGTACGAGCATACGAAGGACGAGAGGTATGCCGAGCTTATTTTCAGCAAAATCGACTATCTGGAAAATAAAGCACTGCGTTTCGGCGACCGGGTGCTTCAGCATACGGTGTCGGCAAAAAATGATTTCCCGGAGCAGTGCTGGGCGGATACGCTGTTCATGGCGGCGTATTTCATGCTGCGCGCGGGCATCATGTTCGACAAAAAACATCTCGTCGAAGATGCCTTGCATCAATTTTTCTGGCATATCAACTATTTGCAGGACGAAAACGACGGGCTATGGTATCACGGCTACAACCATATGAAGAAGGATCATATGTCCGGCATTTATTGGGCGCGGGCCAACGCCTGGGCGGCCTACACAATGTCCCGGGCGGCCAAGATTCTGCCGGAAGGTTATCTGTATCCTCCGATGATGCATATTTGGAGCTCCTTGCGCGATCAGCTGGCAGCCATTAAGAAGTTGCAGAAGGAAGACGGCCTTTGGGGCACCGTCCTCGATTACCCGGAAGCCTATGGCGAAGTATCGGCCACGGCGGGCATCGCGGCGGCCATGGTCACGCAAGGTAACCCGCTGCACGCGAAATACGTGCAGAAGGCGCTCGACGGCTTGCTTGCGAACATCGCGGACAACGGCCGCGTGCTGAACGTATCGGGCGGCACCGCCGTCATGAACGATATCGCCGGCTACCTCGGCATCGACAGGAAATGGGCCCAGGGCTGGGGGCAGGGATTGGCTCTTGCGTTTTTGGCGGCGGTCATTGAATATAAGAAATGAAAGGGTTACCACAGTTTAAGGAGGCTAAACGATGTTGTTGGAACCAAAATCGAAGCTGATCATGATCGGCGACTCCATTACGGATTGCGAGCGGGCTAGACCCCGCGGGGAAGGGCTTTTCGGGGCAATCGGCAAGGGCTATGTTTCGCTTGTGGACGCGCTGCTTACGGCAGCCTATCCGGAGTGCGGGATTCGCGTCGTAAATATGGGGACAAGCGGCAATACGGTTCGCGATCTGAAGGACCGCTGGCAGACGGACGTGCTGGACCTGAAGCCGGACTGGCTGTCGATCATGATTGGCATTAACGATGTCTGGCGGCAATACGATCTGCCGGCCCAGACCGAGCAGCATGTTTATATCGACGAATATGAAGAAACGCTGGAGGCGCTAGTCGAGCGTACGAGACCGCAGCTGCAGGGGCTTGTATTAATGACGCCGTTCTATATCGAGCCGAATGCGGCAGATCCGATGCGGAGCACGATGGATCGGTACGGCGAGGTCGTCAAGAAGATAGCGGACAAACATGATGCGCGTTTTGTAGATACGCAGGCCGCATTCAATCGGGTTCTGGCCCATATTTATCCGGGAACGCTCGCTTGGGACCGCGTACATCCGAACATGGCGGGGCATGCGGTACTCGCAAGGGCTTTCCTGCAGGCAATTGGTTACGAGTATGACCGTGGGCTATCATAAAAGTCAGAAGGATGGAATTCAGATGCGCAAACTTGTATTTTTCCTGGGTGGAGCAGGAGCGGGCAAGACGACGCTCGCGAAGGCGCTGGCGAGAAGAAGCCATGCGGCATTGTTTGATATGGATACGCTCTCCAGACCTGCCGCCGAGGCGATCATGTCGTTGTCGGGACTGGATCCGAACGACCGCGATTCGCCTCTCTACAAGACGCGATGCAGAGAACTGGGCTACCGCCTCACGATGGACGCCGCACTGGAAAATATAGAGCTTGGAACGGATACATACGTCATCGGTCCATTCACCAAGGAGACGGAAGATCCCTCATGGCTGGAAAACGAGCTTTCGCGGATCGGCGCCTCTCTGCGTGATGTGGATGTGAAGGTGATCTTCGTCAGTCTTTCTAATGATAGCCTTTACCGCGAGCGCATCCGGCAGCGGGGATCTGCTCTCGATGCATGGAAGCTGGACAACTGGGACGAATTCAGCCGATCGCTTGTCCCCCGCCATGCGCAATGGCCCCTCCCCGAAGCGTCGATCCTTTATTTCGATAATTCAGGAGAAACGTCTGAGGACAAGCTGGCACTGCTCGAGCAATTTGTTAATCATTCCGAATAACTGCAATCATCACCTTATTCTTATATAAAAACGCTCTTATTTTATATTGGATATAGCAATTATAAGCCATAATATAAAGTTATCTAGGGCAGTTTTATCATATAAGATGAGGTGTGACGGAATGATTAACACAAAAAAACCGAAAATTTGGTACGGCGGCGATTACAATCCCGATCAATGGGAGAAGCCGATTTGGGACGAAGATTTGCGATTGTTCAATCTGGCCGGCATCGACGTGGCGACGCTGAACGTATTCGCTTGGGCGAAAAACCAACCCGACGAGGATACCTACGATTTCGGCTGGCTCGACGAGATGATGGACAAGCTTCACGCGGACGGCATCGGCGTCTGTCTCGCGACAAGCACGGCGGCGCATCCCGCTTGGATGGCGCGCAAATACCCGGACGTGCTGCAGGTCGACTTCCACGGAAACAAACGCAAGTTCGGCGGACGCCACAACTCCTGCCCGAACAGTCCGACTTTCCGCAAATATTCGGCGCGTATGGCAGAGAAGCTCGCCGAGCGCTACAAAGACCATCCAGCCCTGCTTATTTGGCATATCAACAACGAATACGGCGGCGCAGGGAATTGCTATTGCGACAACTGCGAAGCGGCATTCCGCGAATGGGCGAAAGCGCGTTACGGCACGCTGGACGAGTTGAACCGCGCCTGGAATAGCGGGTTCTGGGGCCATACGTTCCACGACTGGGAGGACATCGTCTTGCCAAGCGGCCTCAGCGAGGAATGGTACGGCGCGAACGGACGGACGGAGACGAACTTCCAAGGCATATCCCTCGACTATATGCGCTTCCATTCCGACAGCCTGCTCGATTGCTACAAGCTTGAATATGATGCGGTCAAGAAACATACGCCGGACATTCCCGTCACCACGAACCTGATGGGCGCCTTCAAAAAGCTCGACTACCACAAATGGGCGGGGCACATGGACGTCGTGTCATGGGACAACTATCCCCGTTTCGATACGCCGCACAGTTACACGGGTATGATGCACGATTTGATGCGCGGACTGAAGGATGGTCAGCCGTTCATGCTCATGGAGCAGACCCCGAGCCAGCAAAACTGGCAGCCTTACAACTCGCTTAAGCGTCCAGGCGTCATGCGGCTCTGGAGCTACCAAGCGGTGGCCAGGGGCGCGGATACGATCCTGTTCTTCCAGCTACGCCGGTCGATCGGCGCATGCGAAAAATATCACGGAGCCGTTATCGAGCATGTCGGCCACGAGCATACCCGCGTATTCCGCGAATGCGCCCAGCTCGGCGCGGAGCTCGGGAAGCTCGGCGATTCGCTCCTGGATGCCCGGGTTCAGGCCAAAGTCGCCATTTTGTTCGACTGGGAGAACTGGTGGGCGGTCGAAATGTCCAGCGGTCCGACCATCGCCCTTCGTTATGTGGACGAAGCACACAAGTTCTACGACGCGCTGCATCGTTCGGGAATCGCGGCGGACGTCGTCAGCGTGGAAGCCGATCTTAGCGGTTACGACCTCGTCATTGCTCCCGTGATGTATATGGTGAAGCAGGGCGTAGCGGATAAGCTGGAGACTTACGTGCAAGCTGGCGGCGCGCTCGTCACCACCTTCTTCAGCGGCATCGTCGACGAAAACGATCTTGTCAAAACGGGCGGATATCCCGGCGAGCTGCGGAAGCTTCTCGGCATATGGGCGGAAGAGATCGATGCATTGCTTCCCAGCCAACGCAACCGGATGGTCGTGCCGGAAGGCTCTCCCGGCTTGAAGCCGGAATACGAATGCGGCATGCTCTGCGACTTGATCCACTCGGAAGGCGCCGAAGTGAAGGCGGTGTACGGCGACGATTTCTATCGCGGCATGCCGGCGCTTACCGTCAATAAGTTCGGAGCAGGCGAAGCCTGGTATTTGGCGACGAGCCCTGAAGCTGCATTCCTGCAAGATTGGCTGTCGCAGCTGTGTTCCTCCCGCGGGATTAAGCCTCTCGTTCATTCCGCGCCGGAAGGTGTGGAGACGACGCTCCGTTCCAAAGACGGCCAAGAGTACTTGTTTGTTCTAAACCACAATGAGGAGTCGGCAACGATCGATCTAGGCGAACGTTCCGGCACCGAACTGATCAGCGGGCGCGTGCTGCAGGGCGGATTAGCGGAGCTTGCAGGACGCGATGTGTGGATTGTTAAGCTTCATTAGGATAAGGCGGCTTCCCTGGCCGCATTGTGAGCCAGTTTATGCAAGTAATTGTTATGCTTATGTTTGCCAATATACTTGATTTGAACGTCTACATCGGGAAACAGTCGATTGAGATCGGCTAGAGCCGCCAATAGTTCATTTCTACCTTGTTCATTCTGCGGATGCGCGAAGCGGTCTTGTGCCAATATACGCGAAATGCGGCTGCAGTCGGTAAAGATGACGGCGATTTTCGGTTGACGCTCCGATAATTCTGCTATAAGCGTTTCCAGTCCAAGTGCGATCGCCAACATTTCGCCGTAGTTCGAACCTAGGTCCCGATCGACCGGCAGCTTCTTGGCCGCAACGTTTACGGTTCGATTATAGACGGTGCAACAAGCTGCCCCGTAAACGTTGCGCGAAGCGAAGCCGGCGTAATCGCAATAAAGGAACATTGTTCCTTTGTTCACGATATTTTGCCTTAAGCTAGGGCTTGCGTAGGCTTTTTTGATTAGCGGGTTTTTGATTATATCCATAAGCGCATCTCCTGTAATTCATATGGGATCAGGATAACCGATCGGCCGAAAAGTAAACCATATCCCAATATTCGTCTACATCCTTGCTCGAATGAATATATTTCGTAGTGAGAATTCGGATGTAGAATGAAGGAGGAATTGGGCAAATGGAGGTCGCTTCTACGCCAAGCGTTCAAAAGGTTAACGACTTTATCGCTTTTATCCGCGAATTAAATGGACATCTTCAAGGAGAAATCGAATTGTCTCCCGCAAATCTACGGGTTACGGACCTTATTAGGCGCCTTTCGATTCAATTACGATCCCATTACTTGCCGGAGGAGATCCAGTCCGTTCTAAGCAATGAATACATTCGTATGAATCAACGAAAATTGCAGGATAAGTTGTCAGAAGCCGAATTTCTGGAAGAGCTGGACTATGCGCGCCACGTTTGCAAATCGGAAGATTCCGGCTTGGAATTCGTCACAAGGTTGCCTAACTGGCATATATACATGGCCTTGGTCAGCGAGGAACTGTCCACTCTTCGTCGGTTTATTCGAAAGGACGGTCAAACGGAGAAATCGCCGATTGTTTTTGTCGGCAGCGGACCGCTACCTCTGAGTCCTATTATTTTGCACCTGTGCAGCGATGTCGAGGTGATCTGCCTGGAAATCGATTCTGCGGCCTATGATGCATCATGCTCTTTGCTTGATCGCATCGGTTTAGGGACTAAAGTGACCGTCATCCTGGACAACGGATCTGCGTTTGATTATAGCTCGTATAACCGGATCTTTGTTGCAAGTCTCGTTAGAAATAAGACGGCGGTGCTTGATCGAATTCGTCGAACATCCCCCTATCCGCTTGTAGCGGTTCGAACAGCAGTAGGAATGAGGCAAATCATGTACGAAGGCATCGACGAATCGGAGTTGAGCAAGCAAGGATGGCGGATCCAGGCGCGAACTTGGCCGGATGAGAAGCTGGTCATCAATTCGACCTTGTTTCTTGACCGCGCGGCCGCTTCCGGCCTGCCGGATTAATATCGTAGCTTCGGGACCGTCGGCCCGATAGAACCAGAAAGCATCAGAAAGCACCTTCCCGTTCGCATGAATAGGAAGGTGCTTTCTGGTTTCCGGGATCAAAGCTTACCGATGGTCTTTATACCGGTTCGCCTTCGTCGCCGCCCGAATCGCATGAAGCTCCTCGGAGGACAGCGGAGCGCTGGCAGCGGCTGAGACGTTGCCGCGAAGCTGCTCAAGGCTGCTCGCACCCGGGATGACGACGCTCACGGACGGATCGCTCAGCGTAAACCGAATGGCCGTCTGCCCGAGCGTGCGCTCGTTGCCGGCAAGCGTCGCCAGCTGCTCGCGCAAGCCGGGTAATTCCTCCGGCGCGTAATCCAGATAGCCGCGGGAACCCTTGCCGTCGCCGGCTTCGGTCAGGATGCCGCCGGCGAGCGGCCCGCGCGCAATCAAGCCGATGCCGCTCTTCGCCAGCAACGACAGCGTCTCTTCTTCGGGACGGCGGTCCAGCATGTTGTATTGGCTCATGACGCTGACAATGGCGGATCGCCGCACGTATTCCCGAATGACGTTCGGGCGAATGGACGATATTCCGTAATGGCGAATGATTCCTTCTTGCTTCAATTCCTCGAACGCTTCGATCGTCTCTTCGATGGGATCGTCGATCGTGCCTCCGTGCAGCTGGTAAAGATCGATATAGTCTGTACCAAGCCGTCTTAAGCTGTCTTTAACGGCGGAGCGTATATACGCTTTGGACGGATCCCATGTCCAGCCGTCCTTGCCCGGCACCCGGCGATTGCCGACTTTCGTCGCCACGATGACATCGGCGCGACGGTCCTTGATGGCCTTGCCGACCAGCTCCTCGTTGCGGCCGGAATCGTACAGATCGGCCGTATCGAGAAAGTTGATGCCCAGCTCCAGCGCTTCGCGGATGATGGCTACGGCCTTATCCTCGTCCGTTCCTAGCGACATGCAGCCGAGTCCGATATCGCCGACGTAAAGGTCAGATGTTCCCAAACGATTTTGATTCATGTACGGCTTCCCCCCTTTGATAGACTCCATATGAAATGATTATATCTGATTTGTCCTTTCTTTTCCGCCGTCACTGAAATGTGAGCGAGCCGTCAGTGCAGAGGGGTTTTAATCATCCCTCGGATGGGGTACGATCTATAGTGTTAGGAGGAGACGAAGATGGAAAGTTATGCATGCCTATATGTCGTTCGCGGCGAGCCCTTCCCAACGGGCACCTGCGTGAATCTGAGCGAGGATGAGACGGTTGTCGGCCGGAAGTCCAATCAGTTGACTCCGGACTTGGCCTTTACGAACGCTTTTATTTCCCGGCAGCATTTCGTCATCCGTAAGGAGAAGGACAAAGCGGTGCTGTACGATATGGGAAGCCGCCACGGAACGGAAATTAACGGCGAACGGTTAACGCCGCATCAACCCTATACGTTGAACAATTTTGATATCATTAAGCTTGCCAACGGGATGACCGTCCTCCACTTTTCTTATTTGTTTGCCGATCAAACCCTGGATATCGAACCGCTTAGCATCACCAGGCGGCTCCAAGTCGCGGAACTGCAGCTGACGATCCATTGGGAGAAACGGGAATGCGTGGTGGAAGGCAAGCGAATCGCGATGTCCGAAAAAGAATATTTACTCATACGCGTGCTGCACGAGAATGTGAACCGTCTCGTTCCGCTCGACGTGATCAAATCGAGTGTATGGCCCGAACGGTCTCCGGGAGAGGAAGGAGTCCCGCATGTATCGCTCGACGAATTGAACGCCTTGATCTACAGGCTTCGCAAAAAATACGGTAAAGACACCTTTCTGATAAGCGCGGTGCGCGGCAGCGGCTACATGCTCGAATCCGAACTCAAATCGTCATAACGAAAGCGGGAATATCGACATGAAATTTATACAGACGGAGTATTCAGGTCCACTGAGCGGGACCGTTCATATACCGGGAGCGAAGAACAGCTCGCTTGCCTTGCTTGCCGCGGCTTGTCTTGCGGACGATATCGTCACGCTGGAGGGTATTCCTCCCATTGACGATGTTCGCGTTATCGCGGAGATTAGCCGGGATATCGGCATGGAGATGAAACAAGAAAACGGACGTATCGTCATCGATCCGCGCTGGATTCACAGCGCGACGATCGACCCGGGCAAAGCTTCGAGCTACCGGGCTTCCTATTATTTCGCGGGAGCGCTGCTGTCCAAATTCGGCAGAGTCACGATCGGATTTCCGGGAGGCGACGATTTCGTATCCAGGCCAATCGATCAACATATCAAGGCGTTTGAAGCACTCGGGGCACAGGTTCGATTTTTCAAAGATTATTATGTAGTCGAGGCTGTCGAGCTGCGAGGGGCCGACATTTATTTCGATATGATTACCTCAGGCGCAACGATTAACGCGATGTTGGCGGCGGCGCGGGCCAAAGGGATTACGCGGCTGCACAACGCGGCGCTGGATCCGGAAGTGGTCGATACGGCCGCCTTCCTGAATCGGCTCGGCGCTAGGGTTTACGGAGCGGGGACGGCGTCTATCCGCATTGAAGGCGTCCCTTATTTAAACGGGGGAACGCATGCGGTCATCCCGGACAGGCTGATCGCGGGAGCTTTTCTGATGGCGGCTGGGCTCCACGGGGGGAATGTTACCGTCATGGACGTCATACCCGAGCATCTAGGCGCCCCTCTTGCCAAGCTGGAAGAAGTAGGGATGTTCGTGGAGCGAGGGGAGAACCACATTACCGCCTACGGTACGGGCTCGCTTAGAGCAACGCGGGTCCGCGCGGGCATGTATCCCGGCTTCGCCACCGATCTGCAGCAGCCCATGACCGCTCTTCTGCTGCAGGCCAAGGGAAAGAGCATCGTGACCGACCGCGTCTATCCGAAGCGGTTCGCCCATGTGCCGCAGCTGCGGCGGCTGGGCGCGGAGATCGAGCTGCGCAAAGACAGCGCCTTTATTCGAGGGGGATTGCCGCTACAGGGAGGCTGGGTTCACGCGACGGACGTGCGCGCGGGCATTTGCTTGATTTTGGCCGGTTTAGCTGCCGAAGGCCGGACCTGCATCACAGGAGTGGAGCACATCGAGCGCGGCTATGAGGACGTTATCGGCAGCTTCCAATCCATCGGGGCCAAGCTTTGCATGCGCGAGATGGATGATCAGGAGGCGTCGAGACCATTTTTGATGCAAGGCTCATAGGATAAGTTTTTGAGCAGATCGGCAATTCAAGCGAGCAGGGTACGAATCATTCGTCCCTGCTATTTGTTATGCCCGTCCGATCCGATTGGAGCGGTAATTTTGGACTGCCATCAAATGGTGGTTATCGATTATAATTGAATCGATGTCGTTATCCTTATACTCTAAAATTAAAGGATGTTGATTCATGGACTTCAAACCGCTATCGCAATTAATCGACCGTATCACCGCTTGGCGTATTCCGTGGGCGGAGGTGCTGGTCATGCGCAACAACGAAACCGTGTTCCATTACAGGAACGGTTATGCCGACCTGGAAGAGAAGAAGCTGATCGAAGCAGGGAGCATCGTCAACCTGTATTCCATGACGAAAATCATGACCTGCGTCGCGGCGCTTCAGCTTGTCGAGAGAGGTGCGATGCTGCTGAACGACCCGATCTCCGCTTATCTGCCGGAATACGCCGAGATGAACGTGCGGAAGACGCTGCCGGGCGGCGAAGTCGCTCTCGAGAAGGCAGCGCGGCCGATCACGGTGCGGGATCTGTTCGCGATGACGGCCGGCTTCTCGTACGATCTCGCTGCGCCCTCCATTCAAGCTGCCGTGCGGCGCACGGACGGCAAGCTGCCGACGCGCGTTTTCGCGGAAGCGCTTGCCAAGGAGCCGCTGCTGTTCGAACCGGGCACTCGGTGGAACTATAGCTTGTGCCACGATGTTCTCGCTGCGCTCGTGGAGGTCGTGGACGGAAGGCAGTTCGGCGCGTATATTCGGGACGAGATTACCGGACCGCTCGGCATGCGCGATACGGGCTTCGATCTGCCGGACGAGCAGCGAAGCCGGTTGGTGCCGCAGTATTTCTATGACGACGAGCTGGGCCAAGCCGTTCGAAGGGACGGGAACGGTTACCGGATCGGAACGGAATACGAAAGCGGCGGAGCTGGATTGTTGTCCACGGTGGACGATTACGTCCTGTTCTTGAATGCGCTGACCAATCGGGGAACAAGTCCGGATGGCGTACGCATCGTGTCGCCTGCGATGTTAGAGCTGATGCGGACGGACGTACTGTCTTCAGCCACGCGCGGCGATTTCAACTGGGAGCACATGAACGGGTACGGATACGGCTTGGGCGTCAGAACCCATATCTCGAAATCGTCCAGCGGCTCGCTGAGCCCGCACGGCGAATACGGCTGGGCCGGCGCCGCCGGCTGCATGGCCATCATCGATCCGGATACGAAGCTGACCGTGATGTACGCCCAGCATTTGCTGAACAGCCAGGAGCCCTACGTGCATCCGCGCTTAAGAAATATCGTATACGCTTGCTTGTAGCGCGACGATGAAGCTAGAGAAACCCGCCCTCAAAGGCGGGTTTTTTGATTCGCTGCGTTGCTTTCCGTCAGCCCATATGGCAACGATTCATTTTGCCTCTTGCAAAAACTAATGGTATTAGTTATATTAAAACTAATAACATTAGTTTACGGAGGGATTCAATATGATGGTGTTTCAAGCAATCATTTTAGTCGTATTATTTCTGGTGGAGATAGCGGCCTTGGCGGCTCTTGGCTATTGGGGATTTCACGTGGAGAGGGGGCTCGTTCTTCGTATTCTGCTCGGCATCGGAACCCCGCTTCTAACGGCCGTCTTCTGGGGGATGTTCATCGCGCCCAAAGCTGCCTTTCCCGTTACGATCCCGGTACGCGCCCTTCTCCAACTGATCGTGTTCGGGTTAAGCGCCGCCGCCTTGTATGCTTCCGGACGGACCGGTCTAGCTGTGACCTTCGCCGTGGTGGCGCTGGTAGATATGGCATTCGTGTACTCGTTGAAGCTATATGAGTGGCAACATAGTTGACAATGAATTTTGTAGTAACTATAATGGTTACAACGGTGGTGATGAACTTGAAGCAAATTAGCATGCGATTTTCAATGGCTATTCATATTCTTTCTCTAATTGCCCTATATCCGAACGAATTGACAGGGGACTTTATCGCCGGCAGCGTAAATACGAATCCCGTGGTTATCCGGAGAATTATGGGCATGTTAAAGAAAGCAGGGTTATTGGATGTTCGTCCGGGAGTAGGAGGCGCTAAGCTGCGCAAAACACCCGAGGAAATTTCGCTTCTTGACGTATATCGCGCCGTTAACGTGATCGGAGAAAACCAATTGTTCCGTGTCCATGAAGACTCGAATATCCGATGCAGAGTCGGCCGGAACATCGAATCGGCGCTTCAATCCGAATTGAATGAGGTTCAATCCGCCATGGAACAAAGGTTGGCACAAACGACTTTGAGCCAGCTCATCGTAAACTTCAGTGAATAAATGAGGGCTCCTTTAAGAGTCTTTATTTAACCACATCAGAAAGTTTAAGTTCTTTAAAGCGATAGAGCGTAAAGGAGATCTTTCTGATTGTCGATAAAAACTTCCGCTAAAAAGCGGTCCTCACATCCTCGAATTACTCCGATAGGAGTTTTTCTCATAAACATGTTGTAACTAAAATAGTTATAACAATTTTAGTTACAACAACCAAATTAATGGAGGGATTCATAACATGAAGCTATTAGTTACAGGAGCAACAGGGAAATTGGGAACGAAAGTGGTAGAAACGCTATTAAAATCCGTGCCGGCAAGTCAGCTGGCGGTTAGCGTCCGCAATCCTGAGAAAGCAGCGCATCTGTTGGAACTGGGTGTGGAGGTGCGTCAGGGGGATTTTGACCGGCCGGAAACGTTGGATTCGGCTTTTGCCGGTATCGACAAGCTTCTAATCATATCTGCGGATGGCGACAATGAAACAAGAATTCGCCAACATACCAATGCAGTAGCTGCGGCTCAACGGGCGAAAGTTGGTTTTATCGCATATACCAGCGCCACCAACGCGAGAGAAAGCAAGTTGTTCCTTGCAGAAGTTCATCGCGTTACGGAAGAGGCGATTATCCAAACGGGAATTTCGTATTCTTTCTTGCGAAACAATTGGTACTTGGAGAACGAAATCGGGAGCATTCAAGGCGTAATGGCAGGCGCACCGTGGGTTACGGCAGTCGGGGACGGCAAGGCAGGTTGGGCTGCGCGGCAAGATTACGCGGAGGCAGCCGCGGCCGTTTTGACGGGAAGCGGACACGACAATACCGTTTACGAGCTGTCGGGTCCATTATTGACGCAAGAAGAACTCGTATCGGTTATTGGGCAGGTATTGGGCAAAGAAATACCCGTGCAGCAAGTCGATGACGCCGCATATGCCGAAATCATGAAAGGCGCAGGCATCCCCGACTTCGTTCTCCCTATTCTTGTAGGGATCCAACAAGGCATCAGGGAGGGCACGCTGGAAATCGAAAGCGACGATTTGGCGCGATTAATCGGCCGTCCGGTTACCCCAATCAAAGAGGCACTGGCTCAAATCGTGAACGAAATCTCCAATTAATAACATGAACTGAAATTCTCAAATAGGCTGTCTCAAAAGTGAAGACTTTTAGGGACAGCTTTTTTTCGTTTACATGCAGCGCAACGGTATGAATGTGTATGGAAAATCGTACACATGACGCCCAACTGCGGCGCAACGGTACGAATGTGTATGGAAAATCGTACACATGACGCCCAACTGCGGCGCAACGGGCCGAATGTGTATGGAAAATCGTGCACATGACGCCCAACTGCGGCGCAACGGGCCGAATGTATACGAAAAATCGTATACATGACGCCTAACTGCGGCGCAACGGGCCGAATGTGTATGGAAAATCGTGCCCGCCATAATCAACGATTTCCGTACAGGTTTCCAAAAAATACGGACATCCGATTCGTTAACCGACCATTTATAATAGATTAACTCTGGCCGGCATTTGCTCTTGTTGATTTGAAAGCCCTTGCAGCGAAGAGGTACAATGATGAAGCATTATTTTTTTCGATTACGAAACCAAGAGGCGATGCAGGATGAACGGATTCGAGAAAATCAGAAGCAGATTCCGATTCAAAAAAATCAGAAGCCGTTTTTTTGTCGCCATCATGATCCTGTCGGTGCCGCCGCTCTTCGCGCTTGGCTTTATTTCGTATAATATCGCCAAAACGACGATTATGGAAATTAATGCTGAGACGAACCGGGATCATCTTCAAACCTCCAGCGACGTGGCGGATCTGTCGTTTCGGAATGCCATTAATTTGAATCGATCTATCGTGCTGAACGAGCGAATCCGGGATCATTTGCGCCTCGCGACGAACGCAACGCCTGCCGAGCATATCGATATCAAAACCAATTTGGCCAGCGAACTTCAGAAGATGATTAACAGCAACTTCATTCATAATCGCTTTATGGATTCCGTGTGTCTGCTGGACTTGCAATTCGAAGCGTATTGCATAGGCCGCTCCGATAATGCCGGCATCTATGAAACGACGAATAAAGTTGCTGACATCGCGGAATCCCAATGGTACAAAGACGCGGTAGAGAGCCACGGGAAAGTGTTGTTCTATAAGGACAACGTGCTTGGCGATGCCTCGAGCACGTTCTCGACCGTCAAATTATTCAGGGACTCGCAAGATCCGAAAGGCGAGCCGATCGGGATTCTGATCGTCAATATTTCCAAATCGATTTTCGAAACGTTTTTTACGGGCAGCCAAAGCTACGGCGGCGAATTTATCGTACTCGACGCGAACCAGCCCGCCGTCCAAGTCGTCTACCCGACGAATTCCGAACATGCGGATTCGTTAGGACAGCGTTCGATCGCGGATGTGCTGAGCGACCTGAAGTCCCGCGGCTACTTGACCGTCAGCTTTCAGAACGAAACGACGGGATGGACGTTTCTACAGGTCGTCAGGCTGAAGGAGCTGCTCAAGGAATCGAACCGGATCGGGACGGCGACGGCGGCCATCGCGACCGGCATCGCGCTCGTAGCCATGATTCTTTCGTTTATCGTATCCGGCAGCATTACGAAACCGATGCTTCAAGTGAAAAAGATGATGGTGGACTGGTCGCGGGGCCGCAGGCAATTCGACGAAGAAACCTTCGATCAAGACGAGGTCGGAGCGATCGGCGAAACATTCAAACGAATGAGCGCGGAGAATAAGGAATTAAACGAAAAGCTGATCCATACCGAGCTGCGAGAGCGCGAAGCAGAGCTGAGAGCGCTGCAAGCGCAAATCAAACCCCATTTTCTTTATAACACGCTGGACTCCATCTATTGGATGGCGACGCTCCAAAAACACGAAGAAGCTGCGCAAATGACGCTCGCTTTGTCGCAAAGCTTCAAATTAAGCCTGAACAAAGGCAAGGAAACGATCCTTCTGAACAAGGAGCTCGAGCATATCCATCACTACATGACGATTCAGAATATCAGGTACAATAACCGGTTTGAATACGTCGAGGACATCGAGCAAACGATGAAGGGGATGGAAATTTTAAAATTATTGCTGCAGCCGCTGGTCGAGAATGCGATCTACCATGGTCTCGAACCGAAGGTCGGAAGCGGCTGCGTCCGCTTGACCGGCAAGAAGGACGGCGACTTCTTCGTATTCGTCGTCGAAGATAACGGCGTAGGGATCGAGGATGCCGAAGCGGTTCAGAACGGGTACGGCCTGCGCAACGTTCAGGAGAGGATGAGCATGTATTACGGATCTTCGAGCTCGTTTCTCGTCGACAGCGCGCCTGGCGAAGGCACTAGAGTCGAACTGAGATTTATTCCGGGAGGGATGCGGAATGCTTAAGGCGGTTGTATTCGATGACGAATATATCGTTATTCAAGGGTTGGAAGCCATGATCGACTGGGCAAGCTTCGACATCGAGCTGGCGGGTTCCGCAACGGACGGCATCAGCGCTTGGGAGACGTATCGCCGGATTCGGCCCGACATCGTGTTTACGGATATTCGCATGCCTGGGCTGAACGGCCTGGATTTAATCGAGCGGATCGCAGAAGACAATCCTGAAACCTATTGCATCGTGTTCAGCGGATTCAACGAATACGAATACGTCAGACGCGCCATCAATCTCGGGGTGATCGATTATTTGGAGAAACCCATCTCGATCCAGAGCGTGAAGCAAGCGATCGGAAGAATCTCCGAACACGTCGGCGCGAAGCGGGAACAGCAGTCGTTGAAGCGGCAACTGGAAGAAACCAACTTGGAACGATTGGAGAAAGGTACGCTGGATCTCCTTCTCTTAGGCCCGGAGCAAGCGCACAGGTGGCGCCAATTGTTTGGAAGCGATGCGGACCGGGCGAGGGGCGTCACGGTCATTCAATCCATTGGCGATTTCCGGTTAAACGATCATCCCGGCTATCGAGTCGTCGACATACGCTTCGGGGAGGAGAGAATAGCGGTTGTCATTCATTTCGAGCTCCCCGGCACCGAATTCTGGGAGCAGGTTGAATATCAATCCGGCGCGTTGCCGATCGGAATCGGGAGGACGTATTCCGGGATCGAACAAGCTTGCTTGAGTTATAAAGAAGCGCAAAAGGCATTACGCTCCGCCCGGTTCTTGAACATTAGCGGTACGATCCGATACGAGGAAGTGAAGTCGCTGATGATCTCGCAGAAGCAGCTGTCCGAACGCGAAGAAGCGATCGTCTTAAGCCTCCGGGCAGGGAACAAGTCCGAATTCATGAAACAGATCGACGAGTTTAGCGGGTGGCTATTGGCCGAGAAGGTTGATCCGGAAATCGCCGAGAGGGAAATGTTGAAATTAATGGTTTTGGCGGAACAATCGCTAGCGGATCCTGCATCGCGTCGCGATCCCCGAAGCGACGACTCCGAGCCGCATCTGCCGCATATCCGGATTAGGGAAATGGGCAGCATAGGGAAGGCGTTCGAATGGTTTCGGGCACAGATGGAAGGGATCGCCGATCTGTCCTTGACGAACAAGGAGCAATCCAAACACGGTTCAGTGGAAAAAGCCAAAACGTATATCGAACAAAATTACGCGCGCGACCTGTCGCTTGGCGAAGTGGCCGACGTGGTCGGGATGAACGCGGCGTACTTAAGCGTCCTGTTCAAGGAGGTTATGGGCGAGAGCTACATTAAGTTTCTGACCCGCGTCAGAATGGAGATGGCGAAGCTTCTGTTGATGAAAGGGATTAAGGTGAACGAAGTCAGCGAGAAGGTCGGATATCATACGTACCGGCATTTCTCGGAGGTATTCAAGAAGCATACCGGCAAAACGCCCGGTCAGTTCAAAGAAGGCTGAGTCAGGTGCGGCGGAATCGGATATGGTCCGGTTCCTTTTTCTTTTTGCCTCCAAAAAAAACGGACACCAACCTATAAAATGAAACGCTTACGCGAACGGAAGGCGCCATTCTATAATTGAACTACAGAGAACCCGGGCCTCTGCCATACGCCAACATACAATTGGGGGGTACGAACAATGAAACCAACGAAACATACGATTGTTGCATTAGGTTTGGCCGCCATCGTCGGACTGACGTCCGCATGCGGAAGCTCTAATAACAATGGAAATGCCGACTCGCAGAACGGCAATACATCGTCGCAAAATGCTGCGAACGCGCCTGCCGATTCCGAACAGCCGAAGGAAAACGTGACGATCTCGCTGCTGACCGACAACACGCAGGATGCCGTCAATACGGCCAAAGCCGCGATCGAAGCGTTCCAAGCCAAATACCCATACATTAAAGTCGAACACGAAACGCGTCCGAGCGGCGGCGAAGGCGACAACTTCGTCAAAACCCGGCTAGCGACCGGGGACATGAACGACGTGTTTTTCTATAACTCCGGCTCGCTGATGCAAGCGCTTAATCCCGAGGCGAACCTGCTTGATCTGTCCGAAGAGCCGTTCATGGACCGAGTGCAGGATTCCTTCAAGACGACGGTCACTTACAACGGCAAAATCTATGCCGGGCCGGCGGGAGCCGCGATGGGCGGCGGCTGGTTCTATAACAAGAAGGTTTATGCGGATCTTGGCCTCTCGGTGCCGAAAACATGGGACGAGCTGATGGCCAACAACGAGACAATCAAAGCGGCCGGCATTACACCCGTAATCGGCACGTTCAAAGACGACTGGACGTCACAGCTGATCGTGCTTGCCGACTATTACAACGTTCAAGCGCAGCAGCCGACTTTCGCGGACGATTACACGAACAACAAAATCAAATTCGCGAACAATCCGGCAACACTGCGGAGCTTTGAGAAGCTTCAAGAAGTGTTCGATAAGGGTTACATGAACAAGGATTTCCTGGCCACCAATTACGACACCGGCCTGAAAATGCTGGCGGAAGGCACAGGCGCGCATTATCCGATGCTGTCGTTCGCGGTTCCGGCTTGGGAACAGAATTACGCGGACAAGATGGGCGATATCGGCTTCTTCGCGCAGCCTGGCGACAGCGAGGGCGAGAACGGCTTGACCGTCTGGATGCCGGGCGGCGCCTACATCTCCAAGAACAGCAAACATATCGAAGAAGCGAAATTGTTCGTCGACTTCGTGGCATCCGTCGAGGGCATGAAAGTATGGGCAACCGTGTCGAAGCCGTCCGGTCCTTACGTCGTCGATGGTGCCGTCATGCCGGACGACGTGGCGCCTGCCGTCCAAGACATGCTTCCGTACTTCGAATCCGGCAAAAACGCGCCGGCGCTCGAATTCGTCTCGCCGATCAAAGGACCTAGCCTTCCCCAAATTACGACGGAGGTCGGCGGCGGCATCAAGTCGGCCAAGGAAGGCGCGGCAGCCTACGACAAAGACGTCGTCAAGCAAGCACAGCAGCTTGGGCTTGCTGGGTGGTAGAAGGACGCGAGAACCCATAGCAATCATATCGGCCCTGCTCTTCTTTGCAGGGCCGGTTTCATACCGGGATACGGAGGGGGAATCATCTTGAACAAAGTATTTAAGCGGACGTATTCCTATACGTTTTTATGGCCTGCAGCCATTATTTACACCGTCATTTTTATCCTCCCCACGGTGATGTCCTTCTTCTTCAGCATGACGAGGTGGACGCTGCTCGATTGGGAGTTTATCGGTCTCCAAAACTTCAAGACGTTTTTCGAAGAATCTTCGCTTAACATCGGATTCAAAAATACGGTTATTTATGCCGTGGTGACTTGCGTGCTCAAAGTCGTATTTGGTCTGCTGCTTGGTTTCTTCTTGACCTCGAGCATTCGCTCCAAACATTATTTGCGATCGGTCATCTTCTTCCCGACGCTGGTCAGCACGATCGCGGTCGGCGTGGCGTTCAGCTCGATGATGCATCCTTCGCAGGGCGTCATTAACAAAGCGTTAGCTTACCTTGGCATTGCCGGCCCGGATTGGCTCGGCGATACAAGCATCGCGCTGCTTTCGGTCGCGTTCGTCGACGTGTGGAAAGGCGTAGGCTTCGCCACCGTTATTTTTATCGCGGGCATCATGTCCATTCCCGGCGAATATTACGAGGCGCTCCAAATCGACGGGGGCAATCGCTTCAATAAGTTTTGGAACATCATCGTGCCGCTTAGCCGGCCGGCTACGAATACGGTCATTATTCTCGCTTTTATCGGGGGCTTGCGGCAGTTCGATCTGATCTGGGCCATGACGAAAGGCGGTCCTGGCTTTACGACGGACGTAATCGCCTCGATTATTTATAAACAGTACGTGTCCGGGTTCTACGGCTTATCGACGGCGGGTAATGTCATTTTGTTCCTCTTCGTCATTATTCTGGTATTCCCGCTGTACGTTTACCTGAATCGAAAAGAGGTGGACCTATGAGCAAAAGAATCGGTAAACTTCTGATCGAATCGGCTGCCGTTCTCGCCACCATCGTCATCTTCTGGGTTCCCTTGTATTTCGTCCTGGTCAATGCCATGAAAAATCCCCAGGATGCCGCGTTGTTCAATATGGAATGGCCGGGTACCGTGCAGCTTTGGGCCAATATGGCCGAGGTCGTGCAAGCAAGGGATTATATGCTGCTTACGGCATTCTACAACAGCTCGCTCATGACCGTGTTGTCGATCGTCGTGCTGATCGTCATTTCGGCTATGGCGGGGTTCGTCTTGCAGAGAAGAAAGGATAAAGCGACGCCGATCATCAATTTTTTCGTTTTTGCCGGACTCATTATTCCGCCAGCGGTTGTTCCCACGATATGGGTATTGCAGGAAATCGCGTTGTTCAAAACGATGGCCGGAATCGTTGCCGTCGAGGTCGCGCTCGGTTTCCCGTTCTGCGTCATCCTGTACAGAGGGTTCATGGTCAGTATTCCGCGCGAAATCGACGAAGCGGCGGTCATCGACGGATACGGGAAGTGGAGATTGTTTTTCGCCATTATTTTGCCGCTGCTGAAGCCGGTTACGGCAACGCTCGTCATTACGCAATCCGTTGCGATTTTTAACGACTTTACGAATCCGCTTTATTTTTTCCCGGGATCGGACAACGCGACTGTGCAGCTCACCTTGTATAACTTCACGAGCCAATTCGTATCGCAATGGAATTTGCTGTTCACGAATATTCTGCTTATCACGATACCGATGCTGGTTTTGTTCCTGATTTTCAACAAAAAAATCGTCGCCGGCATGACGGCGGGATCCGTCAAGGGCTGAAAGCTCGCCATCAACCGATATTTGCGATCGTAAGGAGTGAATCATAAGATGGGTATTCAACAAACGTTTGTAGAAACCGCGGAATCAATAATGCCGGCGTTGCGTCAAGATGAAGTATCTCCGTTGCATATCGTCCAGATCACCGAGGATCAGGAAGCTTTCCAGAGCTGGAGGACGACCATCGTCGGCAAGGCGGAAGATTTGAAGGAGAGGCCATTCGGCAAGGGAGACAGCGTCATTCTCGATTTCGGAGATCATTTGGTCGGTTACGTATCCTTGGCGATCAAGCCGGTCGGCAGTCCGCCGGACGCTCCGCTGAAGCTGAAGCTGACTTGGGGCGAAATGCCTTGCGAAATCGCTGAGCCGTTCGAGCAATACGACGGCTGGCTCAGCAGCTCCTGGCTGCAGGAGGAGACGTTGTTCGTGGACGTTCTGCCGACGGAGATCCGCCTGCCGCGGCGGTATTGTTTCCGCTATATGAAGCTGCAAGTTCTCGACACATCGGCCAAATACAAGGTGGCTTTCGGGCATATCGGCTGCACGACGGTCACGTCCGGCGATGTTTCCCGGGTCGCGACGCTGCCGGACGGATTGGAAGAGGACTTGGCCGCCATGGACCGCATCGCCGTTAAGACGCTGCAGGATTGCATGCAGACGGTGTTCGAAGACGGTCCGAAACGGGACCGCCGGCTGTGGATCGGCGACCTCAGACTCCAAGCGCAAGCCAACTACGTGACGTTCAACAATAACGATCTCGTGCGGCGATGCCTATATCTCTTCGGCGGGATGAGACTAGCGGACGGGGCGGTCGGCGCTTGCGTATTCGAGCATCCGCATCCGCATGTCGACGATACGAGGCTCTATGATTATTCCTTGTTCTTCGCGGCTACGCTGCATGATTATTTCGAAGCGACGGGGGATCGGACAACCTTGGAGGAGCTGTGGCCGGTCGCGATGGAGCAGCTTCGGATAGGCGCGAACAGGCTCGACGAACGGGGGATCGTCAAGGACGACCCGACATGGTGGTGCTTTATCGACTGGCATCAGGAGCTGAACAAGCAGGTTTCCGCTCAGGCGGTGCTCATCTATTGCATGAGGCGCGGCTTGGCATTGGCTCAGCTTCTCGGGAAGGGCAACGAAGCTGCCTATATTCAAGCGCAGATCGATTTTGCCGCCGGAGCAGCCAAGGCGCATCTTTGGGATAACGAGCAAGGGTTTTTCGTCAGCGGCGAAGACCGCCAAGTGTCATGGGCTTCCCAGGTCTGGATGGCCCTTGCGGAGGTGCTGTCTCCGGAGGAGAACGCCGCGCTGCTAAACCGCCTCGTCGAGGTATCGCCGGCGATCGGCATGAACACGCCATATATGCATCATCATTTCATCGAAGCGCTGTTCAGCTGCGGACTAAGAGAAACCGCCGTCGAGCGCATGCGCGCGTATTGGGGCGAGATGATGAAAGACGGCGCGGATACATTTTGGGAGCTATACAATCCGGACGACAAGAAGCTGTCGCCGTACGGCAGCAACCTGATCAACAGCTATTGCCACGCGTGGAGCTGCACGCCGACTTATTTTATCCGTCGATACTTGTTGTAAAGTAGGCGGGTAATCGGGCGACGATAACAATAAAGCAATATTAAAAAGCAGCCGCGGCTGCTTTTTTTTATTTTCTCTAGAAGGTGTGCTCGCTTTGCTTGTATCCGGACACAACGGGACGAATGTGTATGGAAAATCGTACACACGATGCACAAATGGGGCGCAACGGGCCGAATGTGTATGGAAAATCGTACACATGACGCCTATCCGCGGCGGAACAGGCCGAATGTATACGGAAAATCGTACACATGACGCCCAACTGCGGCGGAACAGGCCGAATGTATACGAAAAATCGTATATACTACGCACAAACATGGCGCAACAGGCCGAATGTGTATGGAAAATCGTACACATGACGCCCAACCGCCGCGCAAAGGGGATCTTTCTGATTGGAGATAGTAACTTCCCTATGCTTACGAAGCTGCTTTGCTTTGCAAGCTGTAGGTCGCTCATCCTCGAAATACTCCGATAGGAATCTGAAACGGAAAAAATAGTTGTTGACTATTTTAATAGTAATACTTACGATTAGTAATCGTAAGGATTACAATTTCATGGAGGGGGAAAAACGAGCATGAAGAAGGTCATCATCGGTTTGTCCGTTCTGCTGCTCGCCGCGATGCTCGCGGCATGCGCCAAGCCGGGGAGCGGCGACGGGAAGGTACATAAGGAAGGTGCGGGAAGCTCTGCCGGCGACGAGATCGTCGTCTCGATCAAGGGGGAGCCGGCCAAAGGGTTCGACCCGGCCTTCGATTGGCCCGGACTCGGGGAAGCGTTGTTCCAGAGTAAGCTGGTCGTATTCGACAAGGACATGAATCTCGTCAACGATCTGGCGACCGAACGAACGGTCAGCGATGACGGCAAACAAGTGACGGTGCGCTTACGGGAGGATGTTTTGTTCTCCGATGGGGAGCGCTTAACCGCCGGCGATGTCGTGTTTACGTTCGGCAAGGTGAGAGAGACGACGTCCTACATCGATCTGTCCAATGTGAAAGAGGTCATCGCGGAGGACGATTATACGGTTGTCTTCCGGCTGGATCACCCGGACTCCACGTTCGACTATATGCTCACGCGGATCGCGATCATCCCGGAGCATGCATACGACGAAAATTACGGTCAGCATCCCGTCGGCTCCGGCCCTTACGTGTTCGTCGAATGGCAGAAGGGGCAGAAGCTGATCGTCGAAGTGAACCCGCTTTATTACGGCAAAAAACCGAATATCAAGAAAGTAACCTTCCTCTACCTGGACATGGATGCCAGCTTTGCAGGCGCCAAACGGGGAGAGATCGACATCGCCCGCGTCAGCATGGACTATATCGGACAGGACATCCCGGGGTATACGCAGCGCAGCATCGAGACGATGGATATCGTTTCTTTGAGCTTGCCGACGGTCAAAAAAGGGACGCTCGAATTCGACGGCAAGCCCGTGGGCAACGACGTGACATCCGACCCGGCCATTCGGCGGGCGCTGTCGTACGGCCTCGACCGCGAAGGCATCGCGCGGGACGCCTTGAACGGCGGAGCGCGTCCGGTTTATTCGCATAATCCGGGCATGCCATGGGACAATCCGGAGAATACGATTCCGAACGCCGATGTCGACGCGGCGAAGAAGATTTTGGCGGACGGCGGTTGGGCGGATACGGACGGGGACGGCATCGTCGAGAAGGACGGTCTGAAAGCGGAATTTACGCTGCTTTATACGCCAGGCGAGGTGGAGCGGCAAGCCGTTGCTTTGGGGGCGCAGGCAAGCGCCGCGCGGATTGGCATCCAGATTAATCTGGAAGCGAAAGTCTGGGACGAAATCAACAAAGAGAAGCTGTATTACAACAACGGTTACGTTTTCGGCAAAGGGGCGGACAGTCCGTTCGAGATTTTTACCAACTTTAGCTCCAGCCGCGTCCTGAACGGCACGACCAATTCGCCTAGCTACGCAAGTGCGCTCACGGACGACTACTTGATGAAGGCGATTCAAGCGACGGACGAAGCGGAAGCGATGGCGTACTGGCAGAAGGCGCAATGGGACGGCGAACATGGCGTCAATTCGCTCGGCGACAGCCCATTCGTTCCCGTTGTGGCGTTCCATCATACGTTCTATATCAGGGACGGCGTGGAAATCGGGGATTTCCGGCCAGCCCCACATCGCGGAGCATACTGGATCACGGTCGAGAACATTAAGAACTGGGTGAAACGTTAATGCGTACCGAATCGATTCACACTGGAGACGTACGTTTGTCTGCCACCGGGCGTTTCGCCAAGTTGGCCTTGGGGCAGCTCCTGCGACTATTCTTGCTGCTGTTTGCGATTACGATCGTTTGTTTCACGCTGCTGAAGTTTTCGCCGATCGATCCGATCGAAGCCTACATCGGCGGCGAACACGCCTCGCTGCCCCCGGAGCAGATCGAAAGCCTGAAGGAATATTGGGGGCTTAACGACAGCTTTACGGTTCGCTATTTCAAATGGATTCGAGGGCTGTTCAGCGGCAATCTGGGAACCAGCATCGTTTACAACCAGCCCGTCGCGGATGTCATCATGGAGCGGTTCCCGGCATCGCTTCTGCTCATGAGTGCCGCTTGGCTGCTGTCCGGGATCATCGGTTTCGGACTCGGGATCGTCAGCGCGCTGAACCGCGGAAGGTGGATCGACAAGCTGATCAAGCTGTATTGTCTGACGCTTGCCTCGGCGCCGATCTTCTGGGTCGGCATTCTGCTGCTGATCGTGTTTTCGGTGCGGCTCGGCTGGTTCCCGATCGGCTTCAGTGCTCCGATCGGGGCACAGGCCGGCGAAGTCGGGATTGGGGATCGCTTGTACCACTTGATCCTTCCGGCGCTGACCTTAAGCTTGACTGGCGTAGCCAACATCGCGCTGCATACCAGGCAGAAGTTTATCGACGTGTTGGACAGCGATTACGTCTTGTTCGCGAAAGCGAGGGGCGTTAAAGGATGGCAGTTGGTTCGAAGGCACGGCATGCGCAATATGATGTTGCCCGCCATCACGCTTCAGTTCGGCTCCATCGCCGAGGTATTCGGAGGTTCGACGCTTGCCGAAAGCATCTTCTCGTACCCGGGCCTAGGCCACGCGGTTGTCGAAGCGGGAATCCGGGGCGATCTGCCGCTGCTGGTCGGCATCAGCTTGTTCGCATCCGCATTCGTCTTCGCGGGAAACGCGGCGGCGAATGTGTTGTACGCCGTAATCGATCCCCGTATCAAGGAGGGCATTCGTTATGAACATTAATCTCGCGAGCGCTAGGAAGAGAGCGCGCTTTGCCTTTCGGAGGCCGAATTTGCGACAGCGTACGCTGCTGCTGATCGCCTTCGGCGTTTTGCTGCTTGCGACGATCTTCGTCGCCGGGCAGCTCGTGACTGAAGAGATGCTGGCGGTAAGCTTCGCGGACAAACATCTAGCGCCTTCTCTCCAACATCTATACGGTACGGACTGGTTCGGCAGGGACATGTTCCTGCGTACGCTCAAAGGACTGTCGCTCAGCCTCGTTATCGGCGCCGCCTCTACGATCGGTGCCGGCATCGTCGCCGTGTTCATCGGAACGGCCGCCGCCTTGGGCGGCAAACGGGTGGACGCGTGCATCAAGTGGCTGACGGATGTCGTCATGGGCATGCCCCATTTGATCTTGCTCATCCTGGTGGCGTTCCTGTTCGGGAAGGGTCCTCAGGGAATTATCATCGGCATGGTGCTGACGCACTGGACTTATCTTTCGAGGATTGTCCGGGCGGAGGTGCTGCAGATCAAATCGAGCCAATATGTGAAGGCCGCCCGAAGCTTCGGCAGAAGCCGATTGCATATCGCGTTCCGTCACCTGCTGCCGCATGTATTCCCGCAATTTCTCGTGGGTCTCGTACTGATGTTTCCGCATACGATTCTGCACGAAGCGTCGCTCACCTTCCTCGGCTTCGGGCTGTCGCCCCATCAGCCGGGTGTCGGCGTGATTTTATCCGAATCGCTGAAATATCTGAGCACTGGCCAATGGTGGACCGCGCTGCTTCCGGGTCTCTCGCTGTTAGCCGTCGTCCGGCTGTTCGACCGGTTGGGAGAACGGTTGCAGGCGCTTTATCATCCAAACCAAGCCCATGATTAGGAGGTGTCAGGCATGATTCGTCGCAAACCGATGCTGGAGGTCGCCGATTTCGGCGTCGCCTTCGCCCAATACGGAAGAGGGCTGCGCCGGGAGGAAAAACAAGTCATTTCGAATTTTACGCTCGAAGTATATCCGGGAGAAATCATGGCGGTTGTCGGCGCCAGCGGATCGGGCAAGAGCCTGCTTGCGCATGCCATCCTCGGCATTCTTCCTTACAATGCCCGCGAGAGCGGCAGCTTGAGATTTAACGGCGAGGAGCTAACTCAGAAACGGAAGGAGGAGCTTCGTGGGAGGCGGATCGCGTTAATACCGCAATCCGTCGGTTATCTAGATCCGCTGATGAAGGCGGGCAAGCAGATGGACAGTCCGCTGCGGGGGGAGCATGCTGCCGTATCAGCTGCCAACTTATTGGAACGGTTCCAACTTGCCAAATCGGCCTCTGGAAAATATCCCTATCAGCTGTCCGGCGGAATGGCCCGAAGGGTGCTCATCGCAACGGCTCTCACATCCGGCGCCGAGCTCGTCATCGCCGACGAACCGACCCCCGGGCTTCATCCGTCCGTCGTTCAAGAGACGCTCGACGCTCTGCGGGAGCTCGCCGATCGCGGGCTAAGCGTGCTTATGATCACGCATGATATCGATCTTGCGTTCGTCGCGGCGGATCGGATCGCGGTGTTCAATAACGGGAGGACGGTCGAGGTTGTTGACGCGGCTTTGTACGAAGCGTCTCCCGACCATGTGAAGCATCCGTATAGCAAGGCACTATGGCATGCTTTGCCTCAAAACGGATTCCGCTCCGAACGGAGTAAGGACTACGGAATGTGGGAAGAAAAGCTTAATGGGACGGAGGGAGAGGTTTTATGACGCTTCGGGCTGAGCAGATCCGGTACCGCTACCCCAGCGCCAAGGAATGGGTGTTGGAGGATATATCGATCGAAGTCGGTGCGGGGGAGGTCGTAGGTCTCGTTGGCACAAGCGGCCGTGGCAAAAGCACGTTAGGCAAAATTATGGCCGGACAGATATCCGGCTACCAAGGCGAAGTGCTGCTGGATGGAGAGGCGCTGCCCGCACGGGGCTTCTCGCCGGTGCAGCTCATCTACCAGCACCCCGAGCTGGCGGTTAATCCGAAGTGGAAGCTCGGCAGGTCGCTCGCGGAAGCGGGCGACTACGACGATGCGCTCCGCAAGGAGATGGGCATCCGCGACGACTTCTTGAGCCGGTGGCCGAATGAGCTGTCGGGCGGCGAGCTGCAGCGCATTTGCGTCATGCGCGCGCTCAAGCCTCACACGCGTTTCCTCATCGCGGACGAAATCAGCACCATGCTCGACGTTATCACCCAATCACAAATCTGGAACATCGTCCTGGATTATGCGCGCACGCACCGGATCGGCATTCTAGCGATTACGCATAACGAACATTTGGCAAAAGCGATTTGCACCAGGACGGTCCAGCTATAGGGCAAAACGGGAACAAACCGCTTCTTCGCGAAGCGGTTTGTTTGTCGTTACTGAGCTTTGGAGAGGAAGGGATATTCGGAAATGTAAGATAGAGGTATTTTTAGGAGATGTGTCGAATAATGTGGGATTAATTCTGAACGTCGGAGAAGGTTAGCGGATCGGGAGTGCGTAAATATTGGGAACAGGTAGTAATTAGTGTAGTGCGTAAATATGGAGTTAGACGAAATTAAACTAAAGCATATAAAGTGAGGGGGTTTACGATGAAGATTGGTGCTGCAGGACTCATGAAACTATCTGAAATGATTTGTGGCGATCAACCATTTGATTTTTTTCCATATCGAAGTTCTTCTAATTTAACCAGATTCTTTGTAAGTATTGATTTAGATTATGTACACGATGGCTCTACTCGGAGAATTTGGGTAAATGACGTATTAACTGAATTAAATAATAAGGCTTCAAGACAAGATAACATGCCCTCTCAAGGGATAATTAATATTATTGAATATTTATTACACCCAGATCATTTTCTCTTCGATGAAAGTGTAGACAGAAACAAAGCTTTAGAAGCAGTACAATTATGTATGAAGACATACAATTTAACCATTGCTGAACAAGCAAATGGAATTGCAAAAGTCAGACCACTGAATGGCGAGTTTATATCAACCGCTTATGCTGAAGTACCTATTGAAAAGTTAATTACATTTAAACCCGATGTATTTCAAGTTCCAACTAAACCGCAAAACCAAAGACTTGTATCAGTTATGATGCCGTTTAGTGCTCAATTTAATGGTACTTTTCAAGCGATAAAGAAAGTCACTGATTATATGGGACTTGAATGTTTGCGTGCGGATGATATTTGGGATAACACTACTTTTATACAAGATATTTTTGACCTTATTTTTTGTTCTAAGATTGTTATCGTGGATTTTAGTGGAAGGAATTCTAATGTCATGTATGAAACAGGAATCGCTCATACACTAGGTAAAACAGTAATTCCAATAACCCAATCAATATCTGATATACCCTCTGACTTAGGTCACCACAGAGCACTGGTATATCTATCAAATGAACAAGGATTAAGTCAGTTATCCAAAGATTTATATAAGAGAATGAAAGTATTGATTTCTGAAGTGCAGATTTAGATTACTCAAGAAGAGTTTAACTTCGTCTAACACCATATTCACGCATCGGGCATTCGCCCTCGGTCCGCAGATGAATTAGCAAGGTGGCCTAGGCTGTGGACACACTCGACTTCGTCGAGCGTCGTGAATACAAGAACGTTATCAGAAATCAGATGATCGGGGATAAAGAATGATATTAAGAATAGAGGACATTATAAAGCTAGATTTTTCTAAGTATTTAGATAGAAAAGAAAACTCTATATCATTACGAACAAAGCAAAGATATCTAAGTGATATTAATTACTATGTGGATAACTATATAAATAACTCAAATGTTATTGATGGATTAGATAAATTTTTTGTTACTAAAGATATATTATCCTTCTTGAGGCTCAGAAAAAGTTCAACTGCACGAGCTGCAATCGTGAACTTTATGGGTTTTCTTAAGGAGTATGGGCATCTTAATACCTTAAAACATGTTGAATTAACTGAGTATCTTAAATCTTTAAAGCCAACCATAATTGAGAAACAAATGGTGTTTTTCGATGATGAGCAAATATCATTCTTACTTAATAATAGAGTAGTTTATAGTAAGAAGGATAGTGAGGAATCTCAAACAATTCTTCGTTTACTTTTAATGTTATCTTTTCAGTTAATTTTTGAACAAGATCACCTAATGAAACTCAATTGGTCAGATGTTAATCTAGATAGAAAAAGAATAAGAAATCTAAGGAAAGACAGTCTAGCATATGGATGGATAAAAATTGATGATGTATTGTGTCAAATGTTACTTGAACAAAAACAACAAATAAAAAATATTCAGATTGATACACCAGTCCTTATTTATAAAGGAGAACGCCTAGATAATAGGAAGATTAATTCACTATTATCAATCCTTAAACGAAAACCAAATTTAACTATTTTAAAGACTTCAACTGATATTCAGAAAATAAATAGGAGTAGAATATTACAAGATTTGAACAATTCGAAAGGTAAGTCCACATTTGAAATTATAAAGATCACTGGACTAACAAAGAACACACAATTTGAACATGCATTAGAAGAATATTTATTAAACGAGTACTCGAGGATGCCATCTGACATCTGATAACACCATATTCACGCATCGGGCATTCGCCCTCGGTCCCAGAAGCGGCTACTAAGAAGTGGTTGCTGTGGACACACCCGGCATTCGCCAGGCGTCGTGAATATACGAAACGTTAGGTGAAATCCACGAAAGCGTAAGAACCAATTCGAAATGAGTGATATTATGAATCTTTCAAGTGTTGATTTTATAATTGATCACAATGATATCTACTTATCACATGAGCATAGCTCATTTATGAGTTTGTTTCATATTAGAATAGATAAAAGTATTTATCCAAATCGAAGGTACAAAGGACTTCCACTTTTAACATTAAGTTATTTCATAAAGGAATTAAGGCTGTTAATTTCCAAGGAAAATACAATTAATGAAAGACATATATATTTTTATCCTGAAACCACTAACTTTATTAAATTCAAATTGATAGACAATGAAACAGTGTTACTAGAATTTGTTCAAAGGAAGAATAGTGCTAAAAATATTATACAATCTATTTTTTCGAAGGATGGGCGACTTGAGTCATCAATTGTTTATTGCCAGTTCAATGAGTTATTTGTTGTTTTATATAAAACAGCAGAAACGTTAATAAATAGATTAAATAATCGTAAAGAACATGGAGGAGATTTTTATGCTCTTGAATATCAAGTCAGACTTGCCAAATCGTTATTTAATAAACTGGTAGTAACTATAAATGATAAAGGTTGACAGTATTTCAGGAAGTCGGGGACATCACCTAACACCATATTCACGCATCGGGCCATTCGGCCCTCGGTCCGGCAGGAGATACCGGCAGGGGAGCTGGATCAGCCGGACACACCCGGCATTCGCCGGGCGTCGTGAATATACGAAACGTTAGATGAAATGCCTGAAAACAATAACAAAGGAATGTTTAAATGACAAAGTCATTAGTACCGCTTAGAGTTCCTACAGGTTGGACAATTTCATGGAACAGCTTTATTGAACTAATTCCGAAAGACTTTAAAGATGAAGATTATGAACATCGATGGGATTTTAATGAGGATCTATTGCAATTAGTAAACAACAATAAAAAGAAAATTATAGATTTAGGTTGGTATCCTAGTAATCAACCTGATGGGCAGTTTAGGTTAGTTGTAATTAATCAATTTGATAATCAAGATGAACAAATTACTTCGTGGGATAACCCTATATTAATAATTTGTACAAGAGAATTAAAAGAAGTAATAACAAGAATTGAAGAAGTGCTATTGAAGATCTCTCAAGACATTATGTAGCAAATTCTAAGAAGTCAGGCCCTTCATCTAACACCATATTCTCGCATCAGGCATTCGCCCTCGGACCGGCAGATATAATTAGTATGGAAGCTGAGCAGCGGTCACATCCGACTTCGTCGGAAGTCGTGAATCAACGACAGGTTTTAAGAAATCGGCGAAAAACTAATAAAGGAGAACTCTAATGGCAAATGAACTGCCAGACATATTTAAAGAAATAAATAAAAAAGATAATTTGCCAAGTGATTGTTTTAGAAGAAATTCACCTCACTATAATCTGGTTTCATACATAAACAATATTATTGCGTTATATCTCAGCGATTCTTATGAATTTATTCCTGTGTTCATTAAGAGAGCTGATAAGGAAATTACTGATTTAACAAATAGAATTGGACACCATAAATATTTTGATAATTGCAGAGTCTTGTTGTCCCAGGTTGCAAATCAAGTAAACAATGCTATTGATAACGTTATCGATGATATTCTGCCTCTACTTTATCGAGGAGATAATGATCGGTACAGTAGATGTCCAGAGAAATTCTGCTTTCATTGGGTAGAAAAAGGTACTAAAAGGCTTCCGTTTCAATTTTCGAATGTTGATGAAGCATATAAAATTTCAAGAAAGTTTACACCATCAAAAACTTCTTACTGCGGATGTGCCTTTGAGACCTGCAAAAGACTGGTCCTGGATGAAGATAATAAAGATTGGTATGAGCCTAACGAGCCGTTATTAGAAGAATATAAAGTATCAGCAAAACATTTTATTATTGATTCGTAGGTTAATCAAAGAAGTCGCCGACAACTTATAAACCATTTTCACGCAATGGACATACGCCCTCGGTCCGGACAGTAGTGTTTGGCAGGGAAGCAGAGGCAGCCGGACACAACCGACATTCGTCGGACGTCGTGAATATACGAAACGTTATCAGAAATCATTGCAGAGCTGAAACAATAAATTCTATTTATCATTGAGGTGTGCCGAGATGCTAGACGCATTCACTAAGAAGAGACTTGAGAAACTATTAATTGATTATATCGATAAGAAAATTCCAAAGCACATTCGAAATCAAATGAGACTCAATTATAAATTCAGAGGAAACAATATTACTCTTTTTGAAGAACGACCGGCGTTTATGAGCGATAAATGGGTTGAAATTGATGTTGCACAATTCCGATTGGAACAAAACAAATGGAAAGTATATTGGAGAGATAGTAAAGATAAATGGCATTTTGTTGAAGACATTATTCCTGATGAAGATTTTGAAAAACAATTGAAAATCGTAGATGAAGATAACAGAGGTTTATTTTGGGGGTAACTCGAAGAGGGGCAATGACTTCTGATACACCATATTCATGCATCGGGACATTCGCCCCTCGGTCCGGCAGAAGTAGTTGGCAGGGAAGTGATTGCAGCCGGACACATCCGACTTCGTCTTATGTCGTGAATATACGAAATATTATATGCAACTACTGCAAATTCAAATTATGAGGGGAATGAACAATGAAGCTATCCTTTAAATACTCTGAAAGAGAATTTGTCCGCGCAATGAATCAAGCTAATGGGGATTCAAAGCGTCTTATAGTTGATTTCATAATTGCAATCGCTTTATTATTTTACGGTCTTTATCTATACATAAATGGGTCGAACGAGATATTTTATTCTTTTATTATAGTCATTTCGATTATTTTTATTTTTATCTTGTTCGCTCGAATGTTAATTGTTCCGAAACTAGTGTTTAGGAAAGAGCCTAAGTATAAAGAGGAATATAATTTAGAATTGAATGATGAAAATATACTGTTCAGTGCTGGCGCACTAAAGTCAACAATTCAGTGGGACTTTTATAAAGAAATTAAAGAAACAAAAGATTTCATTTACTTGAAATATAGCAAGCGAGGCTTTGCAATAATTCCTAAACGAGTGTTTAATTCAAGCACTGAATTGGAAATGTTTAAACAGAAAATCTATTCAAAGATAAAGTAATCAGTTGAGAGTATATCAGAAAGGCAGTAGCAGCATATAACATCATATTCACGCATCGGGGCAGGAGATATTGGCAGGGGAGTTGTGGCAACCGGACACATCCGACTCCGTCGGACGTCGTGAAACAAAGAAACGTTATAGGCAAGACCTGCAAACAAATTAAGGAGGAATTACTTATGTCGAAGCTAATTCAAAAGAATAAATTTTTTAACAAATCACTTGAGATTTCTGCTGATGGAATAATATATGAAAGTAAGGGGTTTTTGTTTAAAACCAAGTTCAAGGTTCCATATGAACAGTTACCAAAAGAACCAATAATCATAACGATTGGGGTTAGAAGATGGCTTTTCATAGGAGCTACACTTCTAGTTCTCGCAATCTTTTCTCTAATTGGAACTATCAATCAACCAACTACGGAGAATCTATATGGTGTTTTATTTTTTTCTTTATTAGCTGCGATTTCTTTCTTTATTTATTGGAGATCGACTAATACATATCATGGATATATTTGCAGTGAAAAAGAAATTATGCTATTCGATAATAGTCCGAATGAAGTTGAGTTCAGTAATTTTATTGAGATGCTTCAGGATACTAGATCCAAATATCTTAAAGATAAGTATGGAGAAAAAGATGAACAAATTAGTCATCACGTTTCTTCTCCGATTGAGGAATTGGAGAAATTATTTGAATTAAAAAATAAAGGAATTATAGATGATACAGAATATGAAACTATGAAGAAGAAAATTATCGGTATAGATCAGAAACGAATTGGTTTCTTTCAAGATTAGATCGTATTTCAATGAAGGCAGGTCCACCCTATAACAATGTGTTCACGCATCGACGGACAAGCCGCCTCGGTCGCCAGGAGATAAGTCGGGGAAGTTGATTCAGGCGACACATCCGCACCACCAAACCGCATCGCGGCCGCTCACTACGTTTGATGAGGGTGGTGGGACGTCGTGGACACGGAAACGTTAGGTAAAATTGCTGTAAAGAATAAAACATAAAAGGACATAACCATGAAAAATAATCATTTGTTTTACTTTGGTGTAGGAATTTTGATTTGTTTTGTTGCTATTATAATTGCAACTAGTCTCTCTCAGAAAAATCAATACACTCTAGTTGTTTATGATTTCCCGACAAGTAATGACAGTAAAGTTGAATGACTTGATGATTTCAATCACAGAATCAACGTTATTAGTTATGGAGTACCAGGTAATTACATTTCAATATTTATTCTACATTTAAAAAATTACATGAGGAGCTTAGAGATGTTAGTTGGGGCATGAATATAAGTTATTCGAGGAGCTGGGATGAATTAAAAGAAAAAGCAAACAAATTAATGAGTATGTAATTCAAAGAAGTGTCGACATCCGAAAACACCATATTCAAACATTGGGCATTCACCCTCAGTCCCAGAAGCGGCTTCAAACAGCGGTTGCTGTGGACACATCCGGCATTCACCGGGCGTCGTGAATATACGAAACGGTATCAGAAATTAGTGTAGAGCTTATAAACAAACATAAGAAAGGCGGAGATCATTTGATTACTGTAAGAACCCAAATTGAGATCTCTGCTCCTATCCGTCTTTGCTTTGATTTGGCCAGGGACATTGATGTACATACAAAAACCGTATGGAAACATACAAAAGAAAGAGCGGTAGGTGGAATTACCTCTGGTCCCATTGGATTCGGACAAACGGTAACTTTCCAAGCTACACATTTTTTAGTCAGACAGAAGCTCACTTCAAAAATAACGGAATATGAAGAGCCTTTTATGTTCATAGATGAAATGCAAAAGGGTGCATTTAAAAAGCTTAAACATATTCATGATTTCAGAGAAACACAAGGAAAGACAATAATGACTGATACATTGCATTTTGAAGCTCCACTAGGGCTTCTTGGATTGATTGTAGAAAAAAATATACTAAAGAAATACATGCAGAAATTTATAGAACATCGAAATATTCAATTAAAAAAGATTGCAGAAGAAATTGTGAAAGCAGCTCAAGAAGACACTAACTTCTGATAACACCATATTCCCGCATCGGGCATTCGCCCTCGGTCCGGCAGGAGTTAGAAGTGGTCTCGGAGAGGCATTTCAGTTTTCGAAGAAGCAAGAGCAGCCGGACACATTCCACCACCTAATCGCATCGCGGCCGCCCTAAGGGCTTAAGGTGGAAGGACGTCGTAAATACAATAACGTTATGCGAAACCATCAGAAGCATAAATTATTAAGACATGCTGGAGGATAATTCATGGAGGATTGGAAGAAAGATAGAATAGGCTCAGCTGAGAATGGGCTGAATCCGCTCGTTATTTGTAGAATGAGAAGTGGTTATGCAGTTATTGGAGATACTCAATTTCTTCCTGGCTATTGTGTTTTATTGGCTGCGCCTAGAATAGATCAACTTCATGATTTAGATGATATAAACAGAGGGATCTTTCTTCAAGACATGGGGTTATTAGGAGAGGCTGTACAGAAGGCATGTCAACCAAGACGAGTTAATTATTCAATTTTGGGTAATACAGATCCTTTTTTACATGCTCACGTTTTTCCGAGATATGATTGGGAACCGGAGGATGTAAAGCCTTATCCGGTCTGGTTATATCCGAAAGAAAAGTGGACAGACAAGCAATATCACTATAATGAAGAAAATCATGGAGAAATTAGAGAGAAAATAAGATTAGAATTAATTGAATTATTAGAAAGAAGAGTATAAGGCGCCTTGAATCAGGATGGCTTCGTATAACACCATATTCACGCATCGGGACATTCGTCCCTCGATCCGGACTGATGCAATTGGCAGGGAAGCGATAGCGGCCGGACACATCCGACTTCGTCTGACGTCGTGAATATACGAAACGTTAGATAAAATATACGCTAAGGAGAGATCGTGTGAGTGGGTGTTAATTTTACTGCGTTATTTGACTATAGTATCAATATATCAATGCTTCAATCGTTACCAATGTTACTTAATGAAAAATCAAATTTTCAATACCTCTTTAATGTAGCGAGCTCACTTGATGATGTATTAATTAATAACTGGGAATGGCCACAGGATATAGTTCGACATAGATCCATTGAGGAGGAGTTTGAAGAAGAGGGCTTTGTAAGTATAGCAGGTCCAGGAGGAATTGTACTCTATTTTGGAAATCACTTATGTGAACTTAGCTCACCTATTAGATGGAAGGCATTCTTATCAGATCAATTGGTACAAGAAAAAGTCATAAAAATAAGTTTGGAGTTTTCTAAAATTTTTGGCTTGCCATTATACGCTCCTGACTATTTTTGTTTAAGTAGTTTCTTATTCGATGGCAATAACATGGATGATGTAAAGCAATACTTGATTAGGAAGTATGGTGATGCTGCAAATACTATAAATGAAATGTGGAATGATTTAAAAAGTTCAAGTGAATATAAGAAGTATTATTTTGAAACTTTAAAGAGTTAATTCGTTGATCCGAAGAAGGCATATACATCATCTAACACTATATTCACGCTTCTGGCCATTTGACCCTCGATCCAGTAGGAGTGAGAAGCAAGATTCGAGGCAGCGGATTCAGGATTCGGGGCAGCAAATTCAGCCGGACACACCCGCACCACCTAACCGCATCGCCGCCACTTCGTGGCTTTAGGTGGTAGGGCGTCGTGAATACAAGTACGTTATAGGAAATCACGCAAATCATCAAAAACCTTTAATGGAGGATCAATGATGGTTGAATATATTACGCACTACTATAAGTCAGTGCCATTTAGAAGTCTGTCTGCTCTCACAAAGTCTGAAGCTCTAAAATTAATGCGAGAATTATTTGATGACACCCCTTTTTTTGAAAGATTTAAAGAACCAGATCGATACTGGGAAAACAGAATGGATGCAGAAAATTGGTTAAGAAGCAAGTTTATTGAAAAGGGAGGAAAACCAAAGGAGATCTATCCCTATTACTCAGTGTTTGGATCATCAGATTGGATAGAGAACTTCTCATTATCCGCAGGAATTGAAATCGAAAAGATACAAATTCCAATTTCAATTTTTGATGAAGGAGATTTAAGTTTCACACTTCCGGATAGTATGGTTTCTTATTGGATTGGAAGAGACAAACCCGAAGCGTATTATCATCCTAGTTATCATGGTCAGGTCTTTACGCTTGCAGATGTCAGAACGATTATAACAGTTGAATTAATGAGCAATTTAGAATCCATGCATCCAGCAGGTACAATTCCATACGTCGAAGCACAGATTTGGAATCATGAAATAGCACAGAAGTACTTTTTAAAAGAGAGAAAAATATAAAGATATTGAGTGGTTATCGAAGAAGGTGCTGACATCCTATAACGCCATATTCTCGCGAAACGTTAGGTGAAATACCTGAAGGAGCCGAATTATGAGTAGAAAAAAAGAAATAACTCTTTTAATTTTACTTTTTATAGTTCTTTATATCTTTGTTTACGTTTCGATGCTCGCTAGTGTCAAAGATACATTAAGGACAATTTATAAACATCCTGAACTAGTTGGACGAATTGAACCTGAATTACGAAAGTATCACCTTATAAAAATATAAAAAAGTGCTCTAATCTTTGGTAGAATGGTGTTTGTCGAGAACATCACCAACCAAGGAAGGAGCACCCTTAAAGTGAAGTCTAC
>NZ_JAVFVT010000002.1 GCF_030929555.1 Paenibacillus sp. LHD-117
GTAGACTTCACTTTAAGGGTGCTCCTTCCTTGGTTGGTGATGTTCTCGACAAACACCATTCTACCAAAGATTAGAGCACTTTTTTATATTTTTATAAGGTGATACTTTCGTAATTCAGGATTAATTCAAATGTATCTTCTTCATGGTTCCAGTAAAAAATCTCTTCTCCTAATTCTCTTGAATCATCAATTAACTTATAGCATAACAAATCGCCAGTGCCATCATAAGCAATCGAAATATAGTCCCCTGTATTCTCTGGCCATAACTCACCAGTATTGTTTCTTACAATATCATCATATGTATTCGAGAGTCTCATTGAATCCTTAATGGGGTATAGAATCCACTCGTCTATTTCAGGCTGGTTTACTATTCCAACTAATTTTTTATACTGTTCAGGAAGCTTTACGCCTAACACTTCCTCTGTATTTTTTATATCTTGAATCTCTACTCCGGGCTTTCGACTTGAAATGAGTTTTATAAGCACATCCATGAAATCACCTTCCCGATCATATTTTGATTGTTTTCAGCCATTTCATATAACGTTCAGGTATTCACGACGTCCGACGATAGTCGGGTGTGTCCGGCTGCTACAACTCCCCTGCCAATATCTCCTGCCGGACCGAGGGCGAATGCCTGATGCGTGAATATGGTGTTAGGTGATGCCTCGGTCATCTTCGAATTTACTCACATCAAACGCCTTTACTGATCTCTTCGGAGCAACACTACTCCATGCTTTTATTATTAATCCTTTTAACTCCTTTGGTGATACTGTATTTAGATTTATATTCATGTAGTTTAGATTTGAAAAAGTGTCTGGTACTCTATATGTTTCTGGATCCATTGTGGTATATATTTCTCGATCTTCCCCAACAGTTTTAACAGTTAAGGTGTTACCATCAGGCTGTATTGTAGCAAAGATTTTATTATTTATTCGAAACGACGGTTTGCCAAAATGATCAATTTCTTTTGTTTCCGGTAATGTCAAAATAAAATTACGGATATCATTGAATCGAAACAAATGACACACCTCACTTACTATAGTTTTGTGGTTTAAATGCACTTACCGAGGTTTCACCTAACGTTTCGTATATTCACGACGTCCGACGAAGTCGGAAGTGTCCGGCTGAATCTTCTTCCCTGCCAATTGCTTCTGCCGGACCGAGGGGCGAATGCCCCGATGCGTGAATATGGTGTTATGTGATGCCAGTGCCATCTTGAGTTACTTACAATCGATCTTAATTATGATTTTTTATTGTTTCTTTAAATACTTTTTGGGGTTCGTTGTAATCAATTGGTTTATAAATTAGTTTATTTAGCCACTTCATTCTTTCAATATGATTTCTGAATTCCAAGTGAGTATCTGTAGTATACATTGTAATTTCTTTCATTGTTCCCAAAACACTTCTATTATTTGTTTTTGAAATAATAATCTCAGAGCCATTTGCGAGATATGAGTTAACTAAATTCTGACTTACACCTTCGCTTATAAGATATTCTTCAAGTGTTGAAAAGAATTTTTCTTTCAATGTTTTAATTTGTGCGGTTCTAACTCCATCGATTATTACACACAATCGACTTAGATCATTAATGAAGATGATATGTTTCCGATTATTTAGTTTGTATATATGCGCATGCCAACTATACAAATCTGATATACTTTCCATCTCCATTGGTGTAACTTTCATGTCCTTCATTAGATCTTGAGTAAACTTTAAAACGAACACACACTTCAGTCCTCTCTATAATCTTGCACTGATTTCACATAACGTTCTTGTATTCACGAACCTTCACTGCCTTAAACGACCGTAGGGAGTGGCCGCGACGCGGTTAGGCTGTGCAAGGTTGTCCGGCTGAGTATGCTCCCCTGCTACTGGATTATCTTCTTCGAAACCACTTCTTATTGCTTCGGACGGACCAAGGAGCCGGAGGCGACGCAGCGTGAATACTGTGTTAGGCGATGTCAACTCTTCATTGAATTAGCTTGCAAAATTATTTTCAAATCTTTTATTGTATTTACTTTCCTTAATTCGTAATGATTTTTCAAGTTTACTTTTAGAGTCTGTTTATTAAATCTACATGAAAGAGTCATTAAGAAAATTGTTAAAATTTTATTTGATTTTAAATTCGTTCTTAAAATAAGATTTTCATACAAACACATATACTGGAGCAACAATAAGAGAGGTGCATGTAATAAGACTCCAATAATATCAAAGAACATTTTTTCATAAAAGTCCACTTTTGTTGCATCATGAAGATTAAAAATAAACCCCTTAAACGCTACAAAGACAAATATTATTCCGATTACTACAAGAAAGAAATTCAAGAATTTATGTAATTGTAAATTCTTATCTCCAGCATTATTTACAGCAATTATTCCACCAATTAGAACTAGGAACGGTACTAAAATCAATTCAATCCAAAGTGGTAGTGTGTATTCATTAATAATGAATACCGGAATAACACTCAATTTAAAAGATTCAAGTATAAGTTTTCCAATATTCACTTCACTTAATTTTGAAGTGACTTTAAAAATAAGTGGATACAAAGCCATAAAAATCCACAGAATATAGTCCTTAATAACTCCAATTTCAAGTATCTCAAAAAAATACATTATTAAAAACATGATTACAATATAAGTATTCGTAAAAATAAAAATTGGATGCATTAGTAAATTATAAAAAGATTTAATAATGTTAGGTATTGATGAACGGAAACCTTTAATAAATAATGCTAATAATAAAAAAATAATTATCCAAATTACTATAGCTTCTTCTCTTGGATTTAACAATGCACTACCTCTTTTTTAAGTTTATAGTTGATTTCGCCTAACTTCTTTTTTACGTCTTACTTAAAAAGATGTTGATCTTAACAAGTTTCTGAAATACAGTAACATCGCTATATCATCGGTATTTATGCTGGCTATTTCTTGGCTTCTCCCTACCCTCAATCCCCCTGATCCAGCGGGCTCTTAATCCGACGAATATCCTTAATGCTTACATGCGTATATCGTTCCGTCGTCTTACTGCTCTTGTGACCCAATAGCTCCTGGATGTAACGAATGTCGATGCCGCCTTCCAGCAGATGAGTGGCGAAGGAATGCCGCAGCGTGTGAATGCTGGCTTTTTTGCCGATCTATGATGCAGCGAGTGCCTGCTCGAATATTTTCTGAGCGGATCTCTCTGTAAGATGTTGATGAACATACTGTCCGGGGAAAAGCCATTCGCTACGTCCATGTTCGTCTAGATACTGCTGCAGCATTATAAAAGCTTAATTCCGACAACAAGGTCACCCGATCTTTCCGTCCCTTCCCTTGACGAACCAAAAGCGTCTTCCGCTCTGGGTCCAGATCGTTGTAACGAAGCTTCACGACTTCGCTAACCCGTAATCCAGACGAATACGTCAATATCAATAACGCTTTATGCTTCAGGTTGGTTACGGTTCGAATCATCCTCTTGATCTCGCTAAGCGATAAAACTTGCGGAAGCTTTGATTCTTTCTTAGGCCTGATATAGGCCGCTTTTTTCTTTGATAAGCAGAACACGTTCGTGGTAAAATTTGATCGCGCTAATAGCTTGGTTGACATACGAATGCGAACAACCGCGCTCGATAAGCTGCAAGGAATAGTGATAACATCCCAAACCGTTGTTTTCCTCCTTACCGTTTCGGGTTGCGGTTTACGGTCTCCGACAGTTTGCAAGAGATAACATTCGTCTCTTAATGCCTGATCCGCTTGCAAACGCTCTAGACCAAATCCATCGATCAATCGTTCGATATGATGAAGCGTGTAGGGCACGGACCAGGTTTTGTCGGCAGGCTGCCATCTACTTCCTTTGATCGATTTCATGACTTTCACGTATTCCGGAATGTACCCGTTAAACCAAACGCGAACCGTGTAGTCATCCTTTTTCGTTAACCGAACATCCATGCGCATGCCCCCCATTATATCATTCATGCAAAATACTGGAAACAAAAAAGAGGAATCTGAGTTTGACGACTCGAGTTCCTCTGGTGCTTCCAGTTCAATCCATTCCATTAGCTGCATGCTATCATGCTTGACAATCCTTGTAAATACTATTTGCATCGCGTTCGGTACGGTACGGTACGGGACAAGTTCAGCGTCACCTTCACCATTTCGACCGTTCCTGCAGCATCCTAGCAGCACACGCCAAAAAAGCTTCGAATGCCACTCGCATTCGAAGCTTTTTTTGATTGGCCCTGACTTGGGTTAGGAAGGATCCTTCATACGGTTATCTAATTGTTCGAGTACAATCGGCCAAGCCTCTGCATGCTGATTTTTGGAGGACTCGTCGGGAAAACCCGCGTGGGTAAGCCGCAGCTCTGTTCCGCCGCTCATAGGTGTTAATTCAACTGTAACAACCGTTTCGGCTCCCCGGGTTCCTTCCGTGCCGGTTACCCATGTCATCTCGACTAAACGATTAGGTTCAAGTCTTAGAAAACGGCCATAATGTGGATGTCGCTGCGCCTCCGTTTGATTCTCGAATCGATAGACGGTTTCGAAGAAAAAGAGCGTATTTACTTCTCCAAACATAATGACACTCCCCGGAGCAGCGAACCAGCGGTCGAATTGTTGGGTCCACGCTTGGTATAACACTTCCGGAGAGGTATCCATCAAGCGTTCTACGGTTAGCTTCAACGGCCTTGCCGAGAGGTCGGGCTTCGTAATGGGCTTCATAACCAAATCCCCTTCTCGATATGATCGTATTTCCTTTACTATAGCCGAGTTGTGCAGCAATTGCACCCAACAGCTAGCGTGGCGAAATATCGTCCATGAATGCAAAAAAGCCTGCTCCCCTTCAACCATCGAAGGGTAAGCAGGCTGCTTGCGATCATCAAGATTTAGAATACTTTCGTCGTCCAGGACTCGCAATTCCACGTTTCCGTCACAATGTCGCGATAAAATTCAGGTTCGTGGGAAATGAGCAGGATGCTGCCTTTGTAAGCCTTCAGCGCCCGCTTCAATTCATCCTTCGCGTCGACGTCCAAGTGGTTCGTCGGCTCGTCGAGCACGAGCAGGTTCGTATCACGGTTGATCAGCTTGCAGAGGCGGACTTTGGCTTTCTCCCCGCCGCTGAGCACGGTGATCTTGCTTTCGATATGTTTGGTCGTCAGACCGCACTTCGCAAGAGCCGCGCGCACTTCGAACTGCGTATAGGAAGGGAACTCGTTCCAGATCTCTTCGATACACGTGTTGTAGTTCGCGTCCTTCGCTTCTTGCACGAAATAACCGATTTCTAGGTTTTCCCCGAGCTGCACGTTGCCGGATACGGCAGGAATTTCGCCGAGAATGCTGCGCAGAAGCGTCGTCTTGCCGATCCCATTGGCGCCGACGAGCGCAATCTTCTGCCCTCTCTCCATCCGAAGGTCAAGCGGACGGGAAAGCGGCTCCGAATAACCGATGACCAGATCTTTGGCTTCGAAGATGACGCGTCCAGCGGTACGGCCTTCCTTGAAGTTAAACGACGGCTTTGGCTTCTCCTTGGCCAGCTCGATGACATCCATCTTGTCGAGCTTCTTCTGGCGGGACATCGCCATGTTCCGGGTTGCCACGCTCGCTTTGTTACGGGCCACGAAGTCCTTCAAATCCGCGATCTCTTGCTGCTGGCGCTTATAAGCCGACTCCAGCTGCTGCTTCCTCATCTCGTGGACTTCCTGGAAATGATGATAGTCGCCGACGTAGCGGTTAAGCTGTTGGTTCTCCATATGGTAGATCAAGTTGATGACGCTGTTCAGGAACGGAATATCGTGAGAGATCAGGATAAACGCGTTTTCGTATTCTTGAAGATAACGTTTCAACCACTCGATATGAACTTCGTCCAAGTAGTTCGTAGGCTCGTCGAGGAGCAAAATGTCCGGCTTCTCGAGGAGCAGCTTGGCAAGCAATACTTTCGTGCGTTGACCGCCGCTCAAGTCGTTAACGTCCTTGTCCAGGCCGATGTCCGTCAAGCCGAGGCCGCGCGCCGTCTCTTCCACTTTCGCATCGATCATATAGAAGTCCTGGTTCGTCAGCATATCCTGAATCGTGCCGACATCCTCCAGCAGCTTCTCGAGTTCGTCGGGCGACACATCGCCCATACGGGCATACATGTCGTTCATCTCGTTCTCCATGTCGAACAAATATTGGAACGCGCTCTTAAGCACGTCGCGGATCGTCATCCCTTTGGTCAATACGGCGTGCTGGTCGAGATAACCGACGCGCATCCGCTTGGACCACTCCACCTTACCGTCATCCGGCTGAAGCTTGCCCGTAATAATGTTCATAAAGGTTGATTTGCCTTCGCCGTTCGCGCCGATCAGGCCGATATGTTCGCCTTTCAGCAGTCGGAATGATACGTCGTTGAAGATCGCGCGGTCGCCGAAGCCATGGCTAAGTCGTTCTACGTTTAATATGCTCATGAATGACACCTTTTCTGTAAGAAATTCATACTCGCTATATTATAATCGTTTTCGTACCGCCAACTCAACCAGTAAATGATGATTTTACGCTTGATACGGGTCATTTTCCGCACGAAAAAGCCGGCAATCCGCGTCGATGGTTGACCGGATTGCCGGCTTTTGAACCTGCGGGCTTACGTGAGAAAGCTTCCTCTTCTCTTATCGCTTTAATACTTCCAATAACTTAACATTAAAGGCTTCCGACTCGCAGATAGGAGCGCCATGCCCGCTGTTCGCCATCGGGATCAGCTCGGAGCCATGAATCTTCTCATGCACAAGCTGCGCGCTCTTGAACGGGATCAGCTCGTCATGAATGCCATGGAAGATGGCCGTCGGCACTTTGATTGCGGCAAGATCCTTGCTGACGTTATCCTGCGTCGATCCCAGAAGCAGATTGATGCTTGCATACGAAGCGGATTGCATGCCCATGCCGACGAACCATTGCTGCATGGCCGGCCCCAGGTTGCGGTTGAAGAACATGAGCGACACGTCGTTAAAGAACTTCGGCCGATTCGTAAGCAATGGCTTCAGCAAGGCATCGAAAGCCGCTTGCGGCAGCGCATCCGGCGCGTCGGGACCTTGAATTAGCGCTGGCGCGACCGCATCGATGAGGACGAGCTTCTTTATGCCCTTCGCTTTGTGGCGCGCCATATACCGGATCGACACAGCGCCTCCCATGGAGAATCCCACAAGCGTCGCGTCTTGAACTTGAAGCGCGGAGATGACCGCGGCCGCGTCGTCCGCAAGTCTATCGTATGTGTAGCCGTGCCATGGCTTATCCGATTGGCCGAATCCTCGCATATCCATGGCAATGCAGCGGTAACCGTGCATCGGAAGCACATTGTACTGGTATTCGAACATGGCATGGCTCAGCGGCCAACCGTGAATGAAGAAAACGGTTTGGCTGCCCGGGCCCGGATTGATATCCTCCACATAGATATGCACGTCTTTCTCGACTTCCACGTACAAACGAATCACCCCATATGCATGATCGCGGAACGATACATGTATATGGGGTGTCCGTCGAAATATGTTAGACCGTATTCAGACGGCTGCCTTCCAACGTTTCCTTCTGCGGCTCAGGCATCTTGTTCGATGTCCGAAGCGGAATCTCCCTCAGGAAGAACGACAGAAGCATCGCGACGACGACAAGCGAGGTGCCTGCCAGGAAGACGACAGTCAAAGATGAGCTGAGCGCATCTCTGAGCGTATCGATCATCTGCGCGATAAGCGGCTGCACGTCGGCCGGCAGCGTCTGCTGCAGCTGCTCCAGCTTCGGCTGATCGAGCAGCATCTCCGGATTTTGGAAATCGGCCAGTTTTTGGGCCATTTCCGGATCCAGATCTTCGAAGTGGAAACCCGTACTTGATGCGGCTGCATCCTTCATGTTCCGGACAAGTGCGGATTGCATGATCGTACCCATGACCGCGATGCCGATCGTGCCGCCAAGATTTCGAAACAGCTGCGACGAGGAAGTTGCAACGCCAAGCTCGGTTGGCTTCACAGCGTTCTGCACGGTTAGCGAGAATACTGGCATGCCTACGCCTAGACCGATGCCGAACACGATCATCGCGACGACGGCAAGCCAGACGCTGTTCATAAACGCCATGATGAGCATACCCGCGATCATGATTGGGAGGCCGACGACTGCGTAACGTTTGTATTTGCCCGTCTTCGTAATTTGTCGTCCGATTAGAGTGCTCATGATCACCATCCCGATCGACATCGGCATGGTGACGTAACCGGAATACGTCGGCGAGATCCCTTCGACGCCTTGAACGAAGAACGGCAGGTAGATCAGCGCGCCCATCATGCCGGCATTCATCAAGAAGCCGATCACGTTCGAGATCGTCACGATGTCGTTGCGGAAGAGGGACAACGGCAGAACTGGGCTTTTCGCTTTGCGTTCAACTAGAACGAAAAGTACCAGGGACAGAGCAGATGCGCCGAACAAGCCGAGTATTTGCCAAGAGCCCCAATCGTATTGGCTGCCTGCCCAAGTAAAGCCCAGCAACAAGGTTACGATCGTAATACTGAGGAGCAACGAGCCGAGATAATCGATTTTCTCCGACGGCTTGCGTTCGACTTTCGGGAACAGGAACAAAATCATAAGGAATGCAATAACGCCAAGCGGCAAGAAAATCCAGAACAGCCACTTCCACTCCATGTTATCGACGAGCCAGCCCCCAAGGGTAGGCCCGATGACGCTGGAGAAACCGAAGACGGCCATCATGACGCCGGTCCACTTGCCACGCTCGCGCGGCGAGAACAAGTCTCCTACCGCCGTGAATACGGTCGCCATAATAATGCCCGCTCCCACGCCTTGAATGCCGCGATAAATAATCAATTGGAATATATCTTTGGAGAAGCCGGTCATGAATGCGCCGATCATAAAGATGACGATACCGGATAAAATGAATGGTTTCCTGCCGTATATATCGGACAGCTTGCCGACCAATACGGTCGCGAGCGTCGAAGTCAACATGTAGATCGTAATGACCCAGCTGTAGTATTCCATGCCGCTGAGAACCGCGATTATGCGCGGCATCGCCGTACTTACGATCGTTTGGTTGATCGCAGAGAAGAACATGGCCGCGATAATCGCGAACATGATCGTCATTTTTCTTTTGTGTGACAAATGTTCCATAGCTTGTTTCTCCCTCATTCTGTTCGTAATTTCTCTCTGTGGTTAATTCGCGCTAACTGCAGAATGTTGAGCAGCCGCGACGAGCTTCTCCATGATATGAGTCACGGCTTCGACTTCCGTCCTATTCAAATTTTGCATATATTTCGCGACAATTTCTTTCCTCGATTGATGCGCCCTTGCGAGAATGTCTTCTCCCGCCTGCGTCAGCTCGACCTGAATGACTCTTCGGTCCGAAGCGTCGTTCACCCGCGTAACATAACCTGATTTCGCCAGCCGATCGATCATGACCGTAACCGCGCTGGGCTTCACATCGAGCTTATCGGCCAATGCCGTAAGTCTGCATCTTCCGCTCTCCTGGATGTAATGAAGCATGAACATCTGTGTACTGGTCACCTGCGTATCCATTTGCTTCATGACTTCCGCCGAAAATAACCGGTTCAAAGCAGTCAGCGAGCGTTGAAATCTGTCCACCTCCGATTCCATTCGTTCACCCCCGCATAATTAGTTTACAACTATATATTTAAACTATTGAAATATTAACTTGTAAACTTCTTTTTGTCAACTCCTGTTCCTTTCCAATCGCTGCAAGTTAGGTTGCGCGGTTTTGTCGATATCTATTTGGAAGGGGCAGTCAAGTTGCGACAAACATTTTAGTGACAATCTGATAGGATGATAGACATGTCGCCCATACATTGCAGAGGAGAGTTGCGAGAATGAAATTAATCATGAATCAACAATTCACGAACGAGACGATTACCTTCGACGGCTTTACGTTCAAAAATTGCTGCTTTACCAATTGCATCATTATGATTACGACGCTGGACTTTCACTTCGAAGGATGTTCCTTCTACGGCTCCACCTTGCATGTCAATCCGGATCTGCCGATCTTCGACGTGTCGCATCGCCTATCCCAATCCGATTACGACAACGAGACCCGTTGTTACCGAAACGACTACGCATATCCGAGCACGAAGGTCGCGCTTCCGTCGGCCTCTCATTAATCGATTGCCAAATAAAAAGAACCTCCGTTCCGGCATCTGAGGCAGATGCGGAAGACGGAGGTTCTTTTTGTCCGGACATATGGGTATGGGTGAATGCCATCGCATTAACGGGCTTTCACGATGATCTTGCGAATGCTTTCGCTGGACAGATGGTATTTCCGCTCCAGCTCCGCGACGGTCGCGCCGTTCACGTAACATTGCACGATCTCCTTGTTTCTCTCCGCGAGAAGCTTTCGCGTCCCGCTGACCTCACCCCAGCTCGCGCGTTGATTCGCCGGCTTCGGAATGTAGATCAAGTCGCCTTGAATATATTTTTGCAGCTCCAATAACAAACTAGGGGGAAGCACGTCTCTTCCATTTTTGTAGTTCACGTTCAAAGTCCTCCTCGAACTGGTTTAAGCGATACGGTTGTGTCACGTTAACGGATTTAGGCAGCATAGCAGTCGAAGTTGCGTTCATTACATTCCATGCATTCATTGTTAACATCCTCCCTTTCTTCAAATTGTGTGGTGCTGATTCCGGAATCGGAACCGCTTTACCATTATAATGAAAAATGTTCAATCGCACAATGCGAACAGCTTCCAAAAATTTGGCTTAGAATTTAAGAAGAGGCCCGCAGGCCTCTTCCCGATCGATGATGCTCTCCGATTACTCGGAGATCACCTCTACGTTGTGATTCAATTGGATCATCTCCTTTCGCGCGTATTTCGTCGGCCCGACAACTACATTATAATTCCAGCTGGCGAGCCTCGGGTAGCGAAAGAACGGTTTATAACAAAACTTTACCAAAACGCAAGGTGAAACGGCTGTTACCATCCTTTGGCGGTGCGGCGCGCAAAAAAAAGACCGTAATCGAAGAGTCGGACGGCATCGCCGGCTTCGGTTACGGTCTTGGATCATTTGGTTTAGGCTTGCGCCGCAGTTCCTCCTCGGGAATTCGATCGGAGCCGCTTCAGCCATTCCGGGAAAGCGACGCCTGCCAAGACCACTGCAACGCCCAGCCACTGCAGGAAGCTTACCTCTTCATGCAGCACAAGAGAAGATAGGAAGACGGCAACGGGAAGCTCCGCCGCACCGAGTATGCCGGCCATGCCTTCCCCGATATGCGGGACGCCGTACGCGAACAGGAGCGGCGGGATGAACGCGCCGAATGCGCCCAGCAGCAGCCCGAACAACAACAGCTCGCTGAACAGCTCGCCGTTCCATAAAAATTGCGGCGGGAACAGGACGAAAACAAACACCATGGCGCCGAACATCATCCATTTGCTTCGCACAGCCGGTTCCGCGTCCGGCACAGCTTTGCCGCTGAACAACATAAACAGCGAATAGCTCACGGCTGCCAACAACCCCAGCGCTACTCCCCACAGATGGAAACCGCCTGCGCCTTGCTCCATCACTCCGGCGGCAAGAATCGTGCCGCCAAGCAGAATCGCCAGCGTCAAATAGATAGTACCCTCCGGACGTCTGCGAAGCCGGATCGCTTGCATGAGCACGCCGATCCACGTGAACTGGAACAGGAGCAGAATCGCGACAGAAGCCGGGATATAACGAAGCGATTCGTAATAAAGCAAACCCGTAATCGCAGTCGGCATTCCCGAAACCATGAGCAGCAATTTCTGCTTCCAGCTCATCTTGACGTTACGAACCGAAACGGTGCCTTCCATACTCGGCGTTGCGCTTTGTTGGACCCCAAGGTTGACAGCCTTCCGTTTTTTCCGTTTGCCTAGATAAGCCGACAACGCCCACGTCAGCAGGAAGCCGACCATCATCTGGCAGCCGACGACTTCGCCGAGCGTATAACCGTGGCCATAAGCAAGCACCACGAAGGTGGACAGGATGCCGTAGCTCGCTGCCCCAAGAAATACCGATACCATGTGTTTCATAATTGCTACCTCTCTTCGCTGTTATTTGCGAAGCAGCAATAATGGTTGTCTCGAGCTTCTATCCGCAGGCGCCTCATCAGCTGGCGTCCACGCAAAAAAGCTACGGACAACGGGCCGGCGCGAACTGTCGTTCATCGCCGTACCGCTATTCGTAGCAAGGAAGTTAGGCTTCCCGTAGTGACCCCCGCCCTGTGTCCAATAACCGTTATGCGGAGTTATACGAATGATATGATCATTGCTGTCTTCGATTCGCCATGACGTTCATGGCCAGTGCTATTGTCGCACCGAATGCGTTGTCTGTCAATAGGTCTCTATTCCATTTGATGAATGCGGATCAGATTCGTTGCGCCCGCCCGACCGCTCGGTACGCCGGCGGAGATGACGACGTAATCGCCGGATTGCAGCAGCTGCGTACGGTTGGCATTACGAATCGACGATTTGAACATCTCATCTGTCGATGGCGTGGACTCGCCCTTGACCGGAATAACGCCGCGAACGAGCGTCAGCCTCTTCAGCACGTCGTCATGCGCCGTTATCGCGATAATCGGCGACGCTGGACGATACTTGGATACCATGCGAGCGGTAAACCCGCTTTCGGTCGGCGTCAGGATCGCTTTGGCGTTCAATTGCAACGACGAGCTGACGACGGCTTGGCTGATCACTTCGGTAATGGAGCCCGTAGGCACCGTCAGTCGGGATTTGAACAGCTCCGCGTAATCGATCGTCGATTCTGCGCGTTCGGCGATCATGGCCATCATCCGGACCGATTCCAGCGGATATTTCCCGGCAGCCGTTTCCCCGGACAACATGATCGCGTCGGCGCCCTGCAAGACGGCATTCGCAACGTCGCTTACCTCCGCGCGGGTCGGCCTTGGATTCACCTGCATCGAATCCAGCATTTGCGTCGCAACGATGACGGGTTTGCCTGCCGCGTTGCATTTCTCGATCATCGTCTTTTGGATCATCGGCACGTCTTCAGCCGGAATTTCGACGCCTAAGTCGCCGCGCGCGACCATGATGCCGTCGGAAACTTCGATGATCGCGTCCAGATTATCGACGCCTTCCTCGTTTTCGATTTTCGAAATAATTTGGATATGCGACGCGTTCGCGTCCTCCAGCAGCTGGCGAACATGAAGCACGTCCTCGGCCTTGCGGACGAACGACATCGCGACCATATCGACGCCTTGCTCGACTCCGAACGCGATATGGCGTACATCGCGTTCCGTAACGCCCGGCAGCGTCGTGCGAATGCCGGGAAGGTTAACGCCTTTGCGCGGCTTGAGCGGTCCGCCGTTCATCACGCTGCAGACGATATCGGTTTCGTTCACTTCTTGCGCGATCAGTTCGATCAAGCCGTCATCGATCAGAATCCGGTCTCCCGGCTTGATGACCTTCGGCATATCCGGGTAATTAACCGCCACGACTTCGCCGTTGCCCGTAATCGGCCTGCTTGTCAATGTCAACGTATCTCCGGTTTTGAGCTCGTAGCTGCCTTCTTCCAGCAGGCCGATCCGAATTTCCGGCCCTTTAATGTCCATCATGACGGCAACAACCGAAGATGCTTCGGATGCCGCCTCACGGATCAAATCAATTCGTTTGCTATGGTCTTCAAGCTCGCCATGCGCCATATTCAATCTCGCGACGCTCATGCCGGCTTTCATCATTTCTTTCAAGATGGATATGGAATTGCTGGACGGTCCCATGGTACATACAATTTTTGTCTGACTCATCTTCTTCATCCCTCCGTAATCAACTTCACTTATTGTAGTGGATGCAGCGGACAACGTACATGAAATATAGTATGATCGTTGAAGTATAGTACGGCGAGGTGACAGAGTGGTAAGAATAACCGATTATATACAGGATCGTGGTCTTAACTGGTACGTCGAAAATGACGGCACGAGCGAATGCGCCCGGCTAATCGTAATCACATATGGTAAATGCCTCTATTGGATCGGCGGCGAGAAGCTGCTTGCGGAACGAGGTGACTTCGTCTACATCCCGCCGCATACTCCTTTCTATGGCAAATGCGTGCCAACCGTTTTCCACGAGAAGCTCGTTTTTGCGTTTACATGGACGGATGGCGAGGAGAGACTTCCTCTCTTCCCATTATCCCAGGGCATCAGGTCCAGAGCCGGTTGCTACGAGTTATGCGTCGAACGACTCCGGGCAGCGAGCACCGAATGGGAAGACGGCGTACCTTATGCGCATCTTCGGATGTCGGCCGCCGTGCTCGAGACAATTGCCTTATGGAGCAGGGAGCTGGATCGCGGCAAGGAAACCGACGTATCGATGCAGCATGCGGAGAAAATGAAATCCTATATCCAGACAAACTATCGGGATAAAGTTACGAAAGAAAAGCTTGGCGACTCAATCGGCCGAAGCCCCAATCATGCCGCCTCCCTCTTCCGCCGAGTAACCGGACAGACGATTAGCGACTATGTGCATGCGGTCCGCATGCGTACGGCCGCTTATATGCTGCGCGAGTCTTTGCTCACGATCGCGGAGATTTCCGAGTACTTGGGTTATGCCGACGTCTCTTATTTTCAGCGCGTATTCAAGCGCACCTACGGCTGTCCGCCATCGGGATATTTATCCGAACGGCGAGTGCGGGTATAATGGATTATGTGCTCTAGCTATTATTCGCTAAACATACTTAGTCAAACCTAATTGGAGTGATCAATCATGACGATAGCGACACTTGCGGCAACAGAAGGAGTCTTTCGCTCCGTGTGTCCCTTCGACTGTCCGGACACCTGCGGGCTTCATATCACTTTAAAAGACGGCAAAGTAACGAACGTAACCGGCGACCCCGACCATCCCGTCACGAAAGGCGCAATCTGTAATAAAGTGCGTCAGCTGCCGGATCGCGTACATCATCCCGACCGGCTGCTGCAGCCCATGCGGCGCGTCGGTCCGAAAGGCACGCTTGAATTCGAGCCGATCAGCTGGGACGCAGCCTATGAAGAAATCGTATCCCGAATGAAAGACATCATCCATCGTTACGGCGCGGAATCGATTCTGCCATACAGCTTCTATGGGAATATGGGCGTGCTAAATGCCGAAGGCATGGATCGCCGTTTCTTCCACCGGCTAGGCGCTTCTCTGCTGGACCGTTCTATCTGCAACGCGGCCGGAGCGGCAGGATATAAATACACGATGGGTGGATCGATCGGGATCGATCCCGAAGAAACCGTACATACGAAGCTGTTCCTGATCTGGGGCTGCAATCTCGTATCGACGAATATGCACCAGACGATGCTGGCGACGGAAGCCCGCAGGCACGGAGCGAAGATTGTTCATATCGACGTGCATCGCAACCGGACATCTGCATGGGCGGATGAATTCGTCCACGTTCGTCCGGGCACGGACGGAGCGCTTGCGCTTGGCATGATGCATATCCTTATTCGCGACGGTCTCGTGAACGAATCATTCATCCGCGAGAATACGATCGGCTATAAAGAATTAAAAGATCAAACCGATCAATATCCGCCTGAGGTCGCTTCCGACATTACGGGCGTGCCGATCGATCAGCTCGAATCGCTCGCCAGGCTTTATGGCACGACGACGCCATCCTTTATCCGAATCGGGAATGGGCTCCAGCATCACGATAACGGCGGCATGATCGTCCGAACGATTTCCTGCCTCCCCGCCATGACCGGACAATGGGATCAGATCGGCGGAGGGGCGATGAAGGGCAACGGCTGGTATTCCCGTCTTAACAATGATCGTCTGGAGCGAATCGATTTGCTGCCCGATCCTGGCGTTCGCACAGTCAATATGAACCAGCTTGGCGACGCGCTGCTGACGATGGATCCTCCGGTTCGCATGTTGTTCGTATATAACAGCAATCCTGCTATCGTTGCGCCGGATCAATCGAAGGTTCGGGAAGGTTTGCTGCGCGAGGATTTGTTCACGGTGACGCATGATTTGTTCCTGACCGATACTTGCAAGTACGCGGACATCGTCCTCCCAGCTACCTCCCATTTGGAAAACTTGGATCTATACGCATCCTATTGGCATCTGTATTTACAGCTTGGCGAGCCGATTCTGTCTCCTGCGGGCGAAAGCAAGTCGAACTTCACCTTGTTCAAGGAGCTGGCACTTCGGATGGGCTTCGAGCCAGAGTTATTCGACTTGACGGAAGAGGACATGATTCGCGAAGCGCTGGATGCCGAGTTCAATCCGCTGCTCCAAGGCATTACGGTCGAGTCGCTGAGGGAGCATGGGTGGATGAAGGCGGGCGGCGGCAGGCGAATACCGTTATCCGAGCGTATCCCGACTCCGTCCGGCAAGATCGAGCTTTATTCGGAGGCGATGCTCGCAAGCGGGTTGCCTCCCGTGCCGACATATACGCCGCTGCGCGAGGAAACGGACTTCCCGTTCTGGCTCACGACGGGACCGAATCATAGCTATATTAATTCGACTTTCGCCAACCAGTCGAAGCTTCAGAAGCTGGAGAAACAGCCGACTCTGCATATGAACGAGCAAGACGCCGCGCGGCTTGGTATCGGCGACGGCGAACGCGTCCTCGTCCGGAACGAACGAGGCGAAGCGAAGTTGACGATCAAGCTTGGCCGTGATGTGCTCCCAGGCGTCCTCGTAACGCAAGGGCTCTGGTGGGATGACGAGGAGCATGGCCGCAGCTCGGTTAATGCGCTAACTCCCCAAAGGCTCGCCGACATGGGCGGCGGCGCGACCTTCTTCTCGAACCGTGTGGAAGTCGTGAAATTATAAATATACGGAGCCATAACCGATAATAAGCCATGCCGTCAGCAAACCGCTGGCGGCATGGCTTTTATCGTAGTGAAGTTGGCATTATGAACGGAATTCAGGCACCAGATAAGGCGGCGTTTCACCGTTAAGCGCGGCAATGAGGTTATTCGCGGCAGCTTTCGCCATATCGATTCGCGTCTTCGTCGTCGCCGATCCGATATGCGGCAGCGCGAGCACGTTCGGGAACCGAAGCAGCGGATGGCTGCCGTCGATCGGCTCCTGCTTATATACGTCGAGACCCGCTCCCCGGATGACGCCATTCTCAAGCGCATCGATCAACGCGTCTTCATCGACGGTCGCGCCTCTCGACACATTGATGTAGATCGCCGAAGCTTTCATTTTCGCGAATTGCTCGCGGCCTATCATGTCCTTCGTTTCTTCCGTTAACGGAGCAAGCATAACAACGAAATCCGACGTAGCAAGCAATTCGTCGAGCTCCGCATAGGTCGCCTCGTATCGCTGTTCGGCATCCGGCTTGCGTGAGCGGTTATAGTATTGCACGGTCATATCGAATCCGAACCGCGCGCGTTTGGCGACGGCTTCGCCGATCCGGCCCATGCCGATAATGCCGAGCACCGCGTGATGGACGTCAACGCCGAATAGCTGTTCGCCGTCTCCCCGCTTCCACTTGCCTTCTCTCACATAATGATCCAGCTCCGCCACTCTTCTGGCCGCGCCTAACATTAACGCGAAGGTCAGGTCGGCAACCGTCTCGTCCAGCACGTAAGGCGTATGCGTGCCGATGACGCCGAATCGTTTCATCGCGTCGATATCGAAATGGTTGTAGCCGACGGAGATCGTGCTTACCGCCCTCAGCTTTGGCGCCGCTTCAAGCAAAGCGGCATCGATTCTGCGCCCCGCGGTCAAAAATCCTTCCGCGTTCGAGAGCCTTCGATGCAGTTCGTCGCGAGGAATCGTATCGCCATCGGTCCAGATGTCTAAGGTGCAGTGCGCAGCAAGCGATTGTTCCACTTCCGGGGCAAGCGGCCGGTCAACGAATACATGTGGTTTCAAAATAAATCACTCCTTCTTACTGGTTGATGAGTTAATGGCTATCTAAGCCTTCGACGCACGTAATGGGCATACCTTCCGAATTGCCTGAACTTTCCCTAGATAAACAAGCGCGTTATCGGCAAGGCTAAAAAGGTCCCCCGCGGTCAGCGGTCATTCCAATTTCGGATGGAGGTCATGGTATGGGTCGTCACAGACACAAATCGATGGCAAGCAGAAATTTCGCGTACGAGGTCAACTCGCTGCATGCGGAGAACAATGTAGCTGCATCCACAACGAACAATCGCAATCAGAAGGGACATACGCCGAATAGCCCTTCAACCGGCTAACGAAGCGAAGAAGGCTGCCCGACGACCATCCAAGGTTCGTTTGGCAGCCTTTGCTCCAATGAAGCTGAAGCGGACATAATACATTTACATAAGTTTTACGACAATCTTGCCGCGCACATGACGTTCGGAGAACCGCTTCAATGCGTCGCCTACTTCGGCCAAGCTGATGACTTCACCGATAAGCGGGTTCAGATAACCGGCCTCCATCAATCCCAAGAACTCTTCGGACATCCGCGCGAGATCTTCCTCTGCTTGCCGATTGCCGGAGTTATGCGCGCCGCCCAGCATGAGCTTATGGACCGTAAACGTCTTGGTGGAGGGTTGGAAGTCAGCCACGATCTCTGGCGCTCCCGCGATGCAAGCCAGCTGTCCGCTGTAAGCTAACGCCGACAAGTCCTTCTGGGCCGTCGCGCGATTGATCGAATTGAGGATGAGATCGACGCCGAGCCCGTCGGTTAATTCAGAGATCCGTTCATGGACGTCTACGCATGTATAATCGATCACTTCATCCGCCCCGAGCGATCGCACATATTCCGCGTTTCCCGCTGAAGCGCTGCTAATAATCCTGTCGGCTCCGAGGAGCTTAGCGATTTGAATCGCGTATCCGCCTACGCCGCCTGCGCCCGCATGGATGAAGATCGACTGTCCCGGCTGAATTTTCATCTTGCGGACAAGCGCCTGATATGCGGTCAGTCCAGCGCACGGGAATGCCGCGGCAGCTTCGAACGATAGCGATGCGGGAATCCGGGCAGCTGTATGAGCCGTCGTTACCGCATACTCGGAACATACGCCTTGCCGCGTAAAGTCAGCATGGAAGACGACTCTGTCGCCTATCTTCCACTCCGTTACGCCGCTTCCGATCTCTTGAACGATACCAGCTCCGTCTACGCCCGGAACATGCGGATACGTCCAATTCGGGTGACCGCCGCCCATCACTTTGTAATCGACGGGATTCAGCGAAGCAGCCATCATCCGAATCAGTATTTCTCCGGGTCCGGGCGACGGGATATCCAGTTCCACGATTCGAAGCGTTTCCGGCCCTCCGGCTTGCTCTTGCGCAATTGCTCTCATTCCGCTCATGCGGTGTCAGCTCTCCTCTCGCTACTTGCCTTGCAGCATTTGGACCAAGACGTCGCTTGGCACCTCCGGACTGCCGTTAATCCGTTTCAAAGCGAATAAGCTTCGTTTGTCGCCTTGCCTGATCTGGCTAATGCCCGGCGTCGTCGTCAAGGTCGCGCGGTACCCCATATCCATCAGAATTTGCTCCGATAAATGCGAATAGTAGCCGAACGGATAGGTAAAGACGTTGACCTTCGATCCAGTCTCCTTTTCAATCAAATCCGCCATAAACGAAGCATCGTTCTCGAAGGTCTGCGCATACGCGGCATCCGTCTCGTCATTTTTCCGCAAGACGCCAGCCCGTACGGAAGGATCGTCCGGCAACGATTCGTGAAGATCGAAGGTATGGTTCTGGATATCGATGACACCTGATTGCTGCATCTCCCGGGCTTGCGACCAAGTGAAATGCGGGTAAAACTGTTTGCCCTTGATCCGGTGCTCTTCCCTGCCGGTAGACCAGCCGATCATGGAGATCGTCGCGTTCATTCCGAGCTCTTTCAGAACCGGATACGCGAATTCGTAATTGCTTAGATAACCATCGTCAAACGTAATCGCGACCGGATTGTCGGGCAGCTTCTTCTTCCCGTCCACGAAATCGATCAAGTCCTGGATGAGTACTGTCTGATAGCCGGCTGCCTTCACCGCTTCCATATCGCTGCGGAATTTATCCGGCGGCGTGATAAGCGAATTCGGCTCATACGGATCGTCGTCGATGTGGTGATAGACCAAGATCGGAATATCAAGCTTCTCTCCCGATCCGCCAGCGGGACGTGTGAACGCTTCCGCTACCCGTTCCTTCACGTTCGCCTTTGTCGTATGATGACCGAAGTTTGCGGGAACATAAACGTCTGGATCCTCGAATACATATCCGAGCATCATCTTCCCAAGCGAATTCCGGTAGTGCATCGTGTCGTAAAAATATCTCGGATCGCCGCTGACGCCCGAATACCCTGAGAAATCCCAGAAATCGGTCACGTCGGCAATCTTCGTCCAGTAGTTCTTAAGCGCGTCCATGTCATAGCTTTGCAGCTCCTGATCCGAAGTCGCGCCCGTAATCAGTCGGAAGGTTGCGCCGTGGGCTTCCGTATACTCTTTCATTCGTTTGAGCGCAGCTACGTTTTGGTCCAGCGCGATTGCCTCCAGCTTCCCGAACGGAGCGAATGCCGCTTGATTCGCGGTCATGAAAGCGTCCAGATCGTCGACCTGCTCGGCATCGCGCTTCACCTTGTTGTAGACGCCGGTCTCCGGAACGAAACTGGCATATGCGAACGAATCGACGGCCCGCTTCGCATATCCTTCCAGCTTCGAATAGCCGTATGACGGATTCAGCTTCAAGTAGTCCCAGTAAAACTTCAGCAGCGATTCTCCATTGACTTTCGCATGAAGCGACTGCTTGAAGTCAGTCGGCGTTTCGTTAAAGTGGCTGATCTCCTGCAGGCTCATGTGAAGCACGATGTTTTTCGGTTCGTATTCGTCGATCAAATAATAGAGCGTCTTCTCGTAATCGTGGAAGTCTCCGCCATACATGAGCATGCTGTAGAAGCTGGCCCCGTCGCCGTAATACTGGTTCAGCAGCTCTGGCGAGATGGAGCTGGACTTAGATCCGCCGATAATGTAAGAGTTATATCGTTCGTGATACTGATCCAGGTAACCGATCTTGGCCACCCTTGGATTGTTGACCATATTGTAGGAATGCCACTTCAGCACCTTGTCCCCGAATACGCCGAACGGATCCACGATCATATTGAAGCCGCAGAGCGCTGCGGCCGCCAATAGAAGAGATGCGAGGAATGCGGTCAACCATCTTCGGAAAGTCATGCGAAACACCCCTCTCAAAATTGGAAATATAGGAAATTGGAAACCGATGTCATCTGGGCTAACGAGATGCCCAACATAAACGCGGCGGCAACCGCATGCCGAATACGCGGTTGGAAGTCATTTGTCAATTGGCTCGAATTGGGCGCGAAAAACGAAATCGCCATGCCGATCAGGAGCAGCGCGACGATATAAGCATGATTCGCCGCGTAGATCGTCGCTTGCTCCAGGAATCCGCCAAAACCCATGCCCGCGAAATCCTGCAGGCTGAACATTTTGCGGAAGACGGCCCATGCCTCCGGCATGTCGTCGGAGACGAACAGAATTCGCGTTCCGACAACGCCCGCGAACGTTAGCGTCCAAGCAAGCGCAAACGGCAACTGCCATTTGTTGCGGTACATCATGTGGGACATGCAGACGAACACCCCATTAATGAGGCCCCAAATAATGAATTGCCAGCCCGCTCCATGCCAGAAGCCCGACACGAAGAAAGTCATCATGACCGAGAAATAAAAGTTGAAGCTTCCGCTGCCTTTTCGGTAGAAGCTTCGGAAAACATAGTCCGACAAAAACTTGGACAAGGTCATATGCCAGCGCTGCCAATATTCGCGGAAGTTTCTTGCCTTGTAAGGCGAATTAAAGTTATGCGGAAGCCTGATATTAAACATCAGCGCAAGGCCTAGCGCCATGTCCGCGTAGCCCGACAGGTCAAAATAATACGAAATGGAATAACCCAGCGAAGCGACCCATGACGTAAACGTATCCCCGGCGCCTACGTTAGCGTAGAAAGAAGCCGCATAACCGGTCAGCGGGTCGGCCAACATGATCTTCTTGGCGCAGCCCATCGAGAACAAGAAAATGCCTAACATCATGTTCGTCCCGTTGAACCGCAAGAAATTACGCTCGCGGTATTGGGGTATCATATCCTCGTGATGGACGATCGGACCCACGATCAACTGCGGGAAGAACGTGATGAACGTAAGAAAATCGATGATTGGCGTTTCCTTCGTTCTTCCCCGGTAACAATCGACCAGAAAAGCGATCAATTGGAACGTGTAGAACGATATGCCGAGCGGCAGCGCGATCTCCAGCAGCGGGAAAGCTCCTCCGCTAAGCAGGTTCAAGTTCTCGATCGCGAAATTCGCGTACTTGTAATAGCCTAGAAACCCGATGTTCAAAGCGATGCCGATAGTGAGCAGCAGCCGCTTGCGCCAAATGGCGCCCGCCTTGTCGGCTTTCGCGATCAGATTGCCGATCGCGAAATTCAAGAGAATATCCACGATGAACAGGAACACGAACGTGCCGCTCCCTTTCGCGTAGAACGCGATCGATGCCAACACGAGCCACAGCTTGGCCGCGTTCTTCCATCCGAGGCTGCCGAGGATCCGGTAACCGAGGAGCGTGACCGGCAGAAAAACAAAGATAAACGTATATGTAGAAAAAATCACGCCAAACCCTTCTTTCGCCGCTTTTTAATTCGGGATTAAATAAGCGATTTGATCATCCGGACATGAGGAATGTTCTCTTCCATAAACACTTCCGAATCCGTCTTGTAACCAACTCTCTCGTAAAATCCGGCCGCTTGCGTCTGAGCGTGAAGCTTGGCCTTGGACAAGCCCTGCTCGCGAGCGATCGCTTCGAGCGCCTCCATAACCGCTTTGCCGATCTGATGTTTCCGGAACTTCTCTCGCACGCAGATCCGTTCCAGCTTCGCGACGCCGTCTACAACCCGCACTCTGCCCGTGCCGGCAGGCTCGCCATCGTATGAAATGAGCACATGGCTCGATGCGTTCTCATGTTCGTCGATCTCCGCTTCGACGGGAACGCCCTGCTCCTCGACGAACACCTCGGTGCGGATCCGGTATGCTTTCTCCAGCTGTTCCTTATGTTGTACTCTCTCTGTTGTTAGCATGGCTACAGCCACTCCTTTCATGATTCCTTCTCCATTATAATGGCTTTGTCGACAATTGCCAAAACTAATGTCGAAAGCCGCCTAGGTATCGAAGGCTTCCCGGTCAAGCATTGAAGTAAGCACTGAATAGGCATATAATTACATGTAAAATTACGGAATGTGGAGGAGAAAACGCAAAATGAGCAATTTTCTCGCGTTAATCAAGAGGGGCAACACCTCATCAGGCATTGCGGCACTTGGCAATGCCGGACTTGCGATCATCAAGGCGATTGCGGCTTCGCTCAGCGGCAGCGGCACAATGTTCGCTTCCGCCATGCATACGGTGGCGGATGCCGTGAACCAGGGGTTCGTTTTCTTCGGAAGCGTGCTGGCGGAGAAGAAGCCGACGAAGCGATTCCCGACCGGTTTCGGCCGCGTCGTGAACTTATTCTGCATGGTCGCCGTCATCGTCGTCACGATCATGGCGTACGAGACGTTCCACAAGGGCATCAAGCTCATCGAGCATCCCGAGGAATCCACGAACTTCTGGCTCAACTTCTTCGTGCTGCTCATCGCCATTGTCATTGACGGTTCTATCTTGATCAAGGCGATGAAGGAGATCGTCAAAGAAACCCGCTCGGATGCAAAGGGTCTCGGCATTATTAACGCAGCGGTCCGCAATGCCGGACGCGCGGCTCCGCCGACCCGTCTCGTCTTCTATGAAGACATCGTCGCCACCTTCGGACAGCTGCTCGCTCTTGTAGCCGTCATATTGGCCGAATTTACGGACTTTAAAATTCTAGACGGCATCGCAACGATCCTGATCTCGTTCCTCATGATCGGCGTCGCGTTTAAGGTTGGTTATGATAACATGGTCGGCTTGATTGGCGTAGCCGCGCCGAAGGACGTGGAAGACCGGATCAGCGCCCGCATTCTCTCAGAGCCCGAGGTAACGGACATCGGCAAGATGCGTATCGTCCAAGAAGGGCGGACCTATCATGTGGAAGCCTATATCGAGCTGACCAAAGGCTTCTCCCTTTCCGAGGCCACGAAAGTCAAGAACCGCATTATTGGCAGCTTACTAATGGATCATGATATCGCCGACGTGACGCTCGGCATTATGGACGACGACGGCGTCATCAATTGGAGCCGTCCCGCGCCTCTTTGAGCAGAGACGTTTACGGAGCGCAGAAAAAGTGAGGGACAGCGTTATACAACGAAAAAAGATGGCTATCCCCTTCATCCTTTACGGTTGGGGACAGCCATCAATTTTAATTTAAAAACATGTTCACTCTCGCGATTATTATTTAGCGTATTTGGCAGTGCGGGAGTCTTGAATAACGCCCTTCCAATTCATGCCGAATGCAAAATTATAAGCGTTGCCTTCGGAATCGACATGCACTTCCATGTCGTGCGGAACGTCCTCGAATTGTTTTTCCACGGTTTCCATATCTTTTGGCATCTGCATCGGAAGAAGACCCGAAGGCTCGCGATTGCCGGACATAATATCCATCAACGCCTGATCTTGTACGCCGAAGTTCACCAGGATCGCGTCTGCAGACGATTCGAATTCTTTCACGACGACTGGATTATCCGTAAGCAGCGACACGATGACCGGCTTGCCGTTCATTGCTTTTTTCGTCTCTAATACCGATTCCAAATCCTTGATGTTGCTGGCTGTAACCGACTTGTTCAGATACGTGCGGTTCGTGAAGTCTTCCAGCGGATCTCCCCCGGCTATGCTTGTTGCGCGTGCTTGCGTAGCCTTATAAGTGCCATATTGAAGACTGATCGGCACATAACCGTTCCCTCCGGCAGCAAGGTCAGCTTTGTTATAGCCCGTACCGGTCTGCGGATTATCAATAAAGACAATGCCGTAATCGGCTTCCTCGGGCTTATCCGTCACATTGAAATATTTCTTCACGATTTCCATATTGACCGGGTAATCCACTTTCGAAGGAGTGACATTGTTAAACCATCCTACGGTTTCAGGGTAGAACTTCTTCGGAATGTACACCGTCGCTTTATCCTTAAGCGGCAATGCTTGATCTTTATTTTTCAGCATGACGATGGACTTCAATTGCGCTTCATAGCCGGCTTCCATAAACTCGGGATTGCCGACCGTCGCTACGGTTTCGTCTACATTCAAATAAGCGTTTTCGAACAAACCAACACGGAATATGTTTTTCAGCAAACGAACGGCCGATTGCTCGAAACGATTGCGCATGAAGGCTTCTCCATGTTCTTCTACGCCGATTTTATAAGCTTCGATAACAGGTCCAGCCTCATTATTGCCTCCGAACTGGTCAACGCCCGACATAATAACTTTGTAATGCCGTTCAGCAACCGTGAGCTCGTCAACCCCAAACGGCCTGCCCGAGAAAGTATCGACAGTTGGGCCGGAATCATCCGTAATGCCCCAGTCTGTCGTAACAACGCCGTCATAGCCGTATTTCGTACGAAGCAGATCGTTAATGATGTATGAACTATAAGAGTTTCCTACATTTTCGCCATTCTTCTTATCTTGGTCGTAGGAAATCGTATAGTATGGCATAACTGCCGAGGCGCTGCCCGTCTCGCCGTTTAACTTGAAAGCCCCGTTAACGAAAGGCAGCAAATGCTCCTCGAAATTGTTGCCCGGATACACTGCGAATTTGCCGTAAGAGAAGTGGGCGTCGCGTCCGCCCTCGCCCGATCCGCCGCCCGGCCAATGCTTGACCATAGCGTTAACGCTCGTGTAACCCCATCCGCCTGCAATTTCATTGCTTCCCTTAGAGGTCTGGAAGCCATCGACATAAGCGCGAGCCATATCGGTAGACAGGAGCGAATCTTCGCCGAACGTACCGTTAAACCGGCTCCAGCGCGGATCCGTCGCCATATCGATCTGTGGAGATAATGCGGTCGATATGCCTAACGCACGGTATTCTTGCGCGGCAATTTCCCCAAACTCCAGCGTCAATTCCGGGTCGAACGTTGCAGCGAGGCCAAGGGTTTCTGGCCACATGGAGATCTTCCCGCCTGCGCCGGCATTGTATTCGGTGCTCGCTACCGTCGTATGGCGCGGATCGGAGCTATTGTTTGCCGGGATGCCCAAACCTTCTCCTTCCACTAACGCCTGAACATTATTGTTCCAGCGAGCCGCGATTTCCGGACTTTCCAGCGTAGTAACGAGAACATGCCGCAAACTATCCTTCGTTAGGAAGCTCTTCTGGTCATCGGACAAGTCCCAAGGCTTAGCGCCGCTTTCCTTATAAGACTTCCCGTTATATGTACTGCCGCCAAAAGTTCCGCCCGGTACGGATTGATGACTGCTGTACAGCATAAGTCCCGCAATTAGCTCGACTGTCATTTGCGAAGCCAAGTTTTTGGCTCGCTCGTCCGCATTCAAGCGCCAATCTTCATAGGCGTCCAAGCTTCCGTTTTGATTCAAATCCTTAAACGCGTATCCTTCCTTCTCAACGATTGTCACTCCGGAATCGGTCGAGTACCCAAGTGTCGCTCCACCTTTGTTGACCACATAGCGAGTCGTGCCCGATACGGATTCGAACCACTTCTCATTGAAACCGATAATCAACTTGTCGATGATGGCGACAACCTCCGCGCGCGATAGGGTATCGTCATCGGATGGGGATGAACTTCTAGAAGCGACATTTTTCGCAATTTCCAAAATTTCGGATTTTGATTTGCCGAACAGCTTCGACAGCATCGTTGCCGCCTTGCCCGCTTGAAGCGATTGTTTCGGATTCGCCTCGTTGCCCTCGATTTCCAAGTAACCGGCTTCCTTCGCTTTCAACAGTTCATCGGCATACCATGCATTTGCTTTCACATCCGAGAAGGAGCCGTCCGATTTTTTCGCGAAACCGAAGAGACGGTTCATAATCGTAACAAACTCCGCAATCTTCATGTCCTCGTCAGGCTTGAACATGCCATTGGCATAACCGTTAATCATGCCCCTCGATGTCCATTTGACGATACTTTCGGATGCCCAATGTCCTTTGACATCTGCAAAAACCTTTAGATTAGCGTTTTCCGCCAAGGCAACTTGACTCATGGACGATAGAACAAGGCCCATGGAAAGGAACATTCCTGAAACAAGACGCACTCTTTTCTTCATATTCTTCCTCCCTTAGAATGGAACATAGCTTGTCGTAACCGGTTTCATTATAAGATAGTTTCGCAGATGGCAACTATTACGATTCGGACATCCTGTTATTACAATTCCGACCTTCTATTCGTAAGGATTCAAGTAGACGCGATTTTCAGGTACAATATACGAAAGCGATTTCATTACTCAAACTTCATTACCCATCCTGCATATTAAAGGTGATTCAGTCCCGTGCCATTACGAAATAATCTGCTTCTCAGATCCTTAAGATTCCAGCTTGTTACAGGATTTCTGATCGTGACCATTCCGGTCGTCATTCTTCTGTTTTTCAATAACCAATACGCCATTAAGGTTGTCCGCAATCAAATTGCCCAATCCAATCAGAATACCATTTCCTTATATATGAACCAGATAGACATGGGCCTTGAGGAAGTCGATAAATATTTATACACGATCGCGACCCAGGAGACGAACCTTAATTATTTGAAGCTTTGGGAGCGTAATCACCACCAGACTTACAATAAAGCCAAGATTCAAATATTTAAAAGACTATCGAAAGACATCGCGAGCTATAAACTTGCGGACATGTTTTTTGTCTACTCCGACTCCAATCAAGAATTGATCAAAACGTCCATGCACGGTTATTCATTCGAGGAACGGGAAGCGATTGCGGGCGGTATCATCGGTCTGCTCCAAGAAAAACCAGAGTATGGCCATCATTATTATGACTACTGGTCCGTCCTTCAGACGGATAGCGGAAACTTCTTGTACCATATTGTCAAATCGGGCACCACTTATGTAGGGGCAATCGTCAATGTCAAAAATGTGATGACCCCTTTTGATCTCGTCGATCTTGGCCCTCGGGGGAAAGCCGTCTTGACAACGTCCGAGGACAAACCGATGTCCGACGCCGAATTTTTCGCCGAGAATCCTAGCCTTCAATTATCCTATGAGAAACGAGAGTACACCCTGACAGGCCTTAACAATCGGTTTCTTATCGTAGGAGAACAGTCGCGCAAAGGTATGTTCAACTTAATCGCGCTCATCCCGAATGATGTCATTTTGGAAAAACTGCCTGTCTTGCAGCGCATTTTTTCCGTCTTATCCTTTGGTGCCGTCTTGCTCGTCATTTTGTTTCTATTTTTTTTACGAAAGGTTATATTGCATCCCATCCGAAATATCGTTTCCGCCATGCGGACGGTTTCCAGCGGCTTCATGGATTCCCGAATCGCGGAAAGAGCAACAAGCACGGAGATGGAAGTGATGAACAAAACGTTTAACAACATGGTCACGCAAATTCAAGCCTTGAAAATTAGTGTTTATGAGGAGCAGTTGAACCATCAGAGGGCGGAGCTTAAGCAGCTGCAGCTGCAAGTGAATCCCCATTTTTTCCTCAACTCGCTGAACATTATTTATAATCTTGCGCGCGTCAAAGACTTTGAGCTTATCAAGGATATGTCGATGTATCTAGTCAAATATTTCAGGTATACGTTCCGAAGCGGGATGGCTCTTGTCGAACTGAAAGATGAAATCGATCATATCCGTAACTACTTGAACATTCAGGAGCTCCGGTTTCCGGGCCAGCTGTCTTTCCGAATAGCGATTCCGGATAACTTGCTGCATCATCCGATCCCGCTGCTGGTCATTCAACCGTTCGTCGAGAACGCGATCAAACACGCCTTTATTATGGATAAACCTCTTCATATCGAGATTAACGTAAATGAACAGCCAGATTCCGTTCTGTGCATCATCGTTCGGGATAACGGCAAAGGATTTCCCGCGGAGGTTTTGGCCAGATTGCTCGATGAACAACCCCTCGTCAATGAACAAGGCGAACATATTGGAATATGGAACGTTCAGCACCGTTTAAGATTAATGTATACGCACGAGCAGTCGCTGCTGACCGTAACGAACGATCCGAATCGAGGGGCGCGCATTGAAATACGACTGCCTCTGGGCGGAGGAAATAAAAGGAGCGCTTGACTTGTACCAATTACTTATTGTGGACGATGAAATTCATGCAATTAGAGGCATTGAGGCTGAATTGGAATGGAACAAGCTCGGGATATCCAAGCTTCATACGGCTACCAATGCCCGTCAGGCTAAGGAAGTGTTCGACAACCATCCGATTGATGTGATGATATGCGATATTGAAATGCCGGAGGTTAACGGACTGCAGCTGGTGGCCTGGGTGAAGGAGTTCTATCCATCTGCGGAATCGATCTTTCTTACTTGCCATTCGGAATTTCATTACGCGAAAGAAGCTATCCATTTAGGAAGCTTGGAATACATACTGAAACCGGCCCCCGCTTATGAACTGGAATCGGCCATCGCGAAGGCTATCGACAAAATACACGCAGAACGCGAGCAACATACGTTTCATGAGATTCTTCAAAAGTATCACAAGCTGTGGTCCATCCATCAACCCTTAGTGATCGAACGGTTCTGGTCCGACCTGATTCATCAGAACATCCCTTCTCATCCCGAAGCGATCGAAAAGGCGCTTGCTAGTCTGGAAGTCCCTTCCATGAGCAATTCGCTGTTTCTGCCTATCTATATTAAAGTAGAAAGATGGCATAAAGCGTGGACAAAAAGAGAAGAAAAGATAATGGAATATGCCCTTCGGAATGCGGCGGAAGAAGTGATTCTCGAACATTGCGCGCGAGGGCAGGCTTTGCCGCTCAGCGGCGGAGAGATCATATGCATGCTGGCAACGGACGGTACGGGTGTGAATCCAATAGATAGGGAGCAGCTGGCATCTGTGTGCCGCGATTATATTGTATCGTGCAATCAATACTTTTATTGCGACTTGTCCTGCTATATCGGCCATCCGGTTGCCATTCAAGTAGTCGTTGGCATGTTGAACTCGCTGTACGAACGGGAAAGACGCAACGTCGCCGAACACAATCGGGCGATCCTACTGGATAAGGCGGAGTTTTCGCCATCTGCTTTTGTTCTGCCGGAGATGTCAGTAATCGATAAGGTAATTCGATACATAGCCGATCACCGGGATCAGAACCTTACGAGGGAGCTAATCGCGAATCATGTGTTTTTGAATCCGGACTACTTAGCCCGAATCTTCAAGAGGGAAACCGGATTATCCATCATGGATTATTTGACGGAAGAACGAATGGGCTTAGCCAAAAAACTGCTAGCGCAAACCGATCTGCCTATAAGCAGCATTGCGGAGAAGGTCGGCATCCCTAACTTCTCCTACTTTTCGAAGCAGTTCAAGAAGTATATGAACATGAGTCCGCTGGAATACCGTCACCAGAAGCTCGGAGGTAGATGATCTCGTGTCTTTCACGCATTCAAAAACGATAATGTCCATAACAGCTCTATTGTTGATTTTGCTCTCCTTGACGGGATGCATACGGGATGCGCCCAAATCCCATACCGAGCATAAACCGTTATCCGACGGCTCCTTGCCGGAAATTTCATTAGTCCTAAGAGTTGAACAAGCAAGTCGAGACCTGGCCGAAGTCCAAAACGAGATGAACAAAATATTGGCTGATAAAATTGGAGTCCAATTAAAGCTGGTCCCTATTCCATCCGATAGTTATAACCAGCAATTAAACCTCATGCTGCTAAAAAATGAACCTCTCGATTTATTTGTTACGGTAACCTCGGATGAGATTAACCATATGGTGCTGAATTGGCTGCTTTATCCCCTTGCTGATCTGCTTGACAGCTCTGGACCGGATATTAAGCAAGCGATTGGCATCCCTTTGTTGGACAGCCTGAAGATAAACGGAGACATTTACTCGATTCCGAGCGTCAGAGATTGGGCTACAAGCTACGGTATCATTATGCGAAAGGATCTGGCAGACAAACATCGTATCGATCCAGCTTCCATTCGGACGATGGATGATGTTGAGAAGGCTCTGCAAACGATCAAAGAACGGGAGCCGGGTATAGTCCCGATTGTTCCGTTCCAGCCATCGTCGATTTATTCAGGCTTAAGCGGCGGTACATACGACCGTTTGGAAGACGGTCTGGGCATTCTGCCCGATTATGACAATGATTTGAAGGTAGTGAACTTATATGAGACCGACGATTACTCAAACGCTATTAATCGAATCCGCAGCTGGTATTTAGCGGGATACGTGGCCAAGGATGCCGCGGTGAGCTCTGATAACGGCAGGGAATTGGTCCGGGCGGGAAAAGCATTCTCCTATTTCACGCCTATCAAACCAGGGGTGGAAGAGCAAGAATCAAGATTGACCGGCAAAGCGATGATAGCGGCTCCGCTCACTTCGCCGACGATGACATCAAGCACGATCAAATTGTTCGGAATGAGCTTATCCGCCCGAAGCCAGCATCCCCAGAAGGCAATGGAGCTGCTCAATTTATTGTATTCAGACAGCGCATTGCTCAATTTATTAAACTACGGGATCGAAGGCAAACATTATATCAAGAAAACGGATCAGGTCATTGCTTATCCCCCAGGCGTTGATTCCTCCGATCTCGGCTATTCGTTTCACAATTATGAAGTCGGCAATCAATTCATATCAAGCATCTGGGAGACGGATGACCCGGACATTTGGAAGAAGATGAATGTATTTAATCAAAAGGCCAAAAAATCAAAGGCTCTTGGATTCTCATATGATGCAAATCCTGTGGGAACTGAAATTTCCGCTGTGCAGGAGGTGTTAGACCGATATCTCAGCGGTCTCGAAACGGGCACGCTCGACCCGGCAGAAACATTGCCGGAGTTACAGACCGCGCTGAAAGCTGCCGGTATCGACAAGATCATCGCCGAGAAGCAAAAACAGCTTGATGAATGGGCCAAACAGCAGTAAAATGAGAACGAATTTCATATCGCCCGTTCAGGGGAGGCTTCTTATGTCCATCGAATTGGATTTTACGATTATTCGCAGCTTCTATCATATTTCGCCTCAAGGATTCGATGTACCACTTGCCGAGATGCCGGCTGTGGATCTGCTGGACCAAGCCAAAGCCAAGGAGGTGCTGGAGCGAACCGGGGAGCTATGGAAAGCTTGCGGCAACGAACTGCCAGTCTCGTATATCGGCATGACGATGTTCAACTTTTGCGTGACTTCGCTGTTCTTCTCCGCGAGAGATCAGGTATGGCCGAAGTTCAAGCTGAAGGATATGACGTTCCAGATGGAGCAGCATGACGATCACGCGCATGTCGGTTATAAACTCGATCGGCTTGAGCTTGTGCCGCTTCCGCAGAGCCGTGAGGAACGCGACACGTTCTTCCGCGCGGCATGGCCGGAATGGATCCGGGAGATGATCAAGCCGTTCATCGAAAGCGTCGCGCATGCGGGCGGATTAAAACCCGAGATGATCTGGAGCCAATTCGGCGCCCAGCTCTTGTCAACCATCGACTATGTGAGCAACCATCTCCAAATGCCGGACCTCGTCGAACGTATTCAAGGCGACTTAACCGTGTTGCATGAACTGGAGCCGGAACTGTTCGGACGCAGACGCAACCCATTCGTACATACTCGCAGATATATCGAGAATCCTTGGTCGCCGCCGGACGGCACATTTATTCTCCGCTCTTCCTGCTGTATGTTCGATCATCGCGAAGACGGGGAGAAATGCTACAACTGCCCTCGTATGTTGCCGGAGGAGCGCGAAGAACGCAAAAAGCTCGTTCTCGCGGAAACCCAATCATAATCAAAGCCGACATTCCCCAGCTGGAGAATGTCGGCTTTTTGTTCAACCGCGGCATCTATGAATCGCATGTGCGTAATTACGTGCCGAATCGTTGACGGTACCCGCACTTCCGGCATAACTCTTCGACAGCCTCTCTTCTGGAGAAGCCGTCATAAATCTTCGTCGCGCGATCCCCTTCCACGATGTCGGCGAAGTCGGCCTGATGGATATTGCCCAAATTAATGACGCCTTCCCCATCCAGGCAGCAAGGGATTACCGTGCCGTCGATTAATACCCCCGCCTGATTGCGAAGCGCGTGGCAGAAGCCCTTCCCATCATCCTCGGGCTCCTTTAAATCCGGCCACTTGAACTCCGGGTCTTGATTCAGATAGATGCGGTCCGCGATCTTGACGCCCGTTCCCGGCTTAAACTTCTCCTCGATTCGATAATCGAGTCCGTACGCCTCCTCGATCATACCGAGCAGCTCCCTGTTCTTATCCCGCTGACGGTTGACGTCATTGTCCATGTCCAAATTCCACAAGCGGTAGGAAACGATCAAATCGCTTTGTTCGGTCGCTTCGCGCACGAAGTCGAGTATCGACGCCAAATAACCTGCTTTATCCTTCGAGCCCGCATGCCCGTCGAAGCTGTGCAAAGAGAAATTGATTTGGCGCAAGGCCGGTTTGCCAAGCAGCTTTGCTTTATTTTTGGAAATGAGGGTGCCGTTCGTCGTAATGTTGACCTTGAACCCCTTCTCGTGGCTAATATCGAGCAGCTCGTCCACCTTTGGATGCAGCAGCGGTTCGCCTTTCACGTGGAAATAAATATAATCGGTGAACGGCTTCACCTGATCGAGCGTCTTGGAAAAGTCCTCGACGGATATAAAACCTTTGGCGCGCTGCGTCGGCGGACAGAAATGGCAAGAAAGATTGCAGATGCTCGTCGTTTCGATATAAAATTTTTTGAATCGTTTCATTGGTTGCGCTCCATTGATCATGATTGCGATACTGTTATTCGAATCCGCCTTCCAAAAATCGCGATCGGATTTCTTTGGTCGGCAGAAGGCAAACATCCGACCGGCCGAACCAGCGATATCGGTTGCGAGCGATCAGATCGTAAACGGCATCCCTTATCGGCGCCGGTATAAGAATGAGTCCGAAAGCTAGCGAACGCCAGCCGCCCAGTGCTCTCCAAACGCGAAGCGCCGCTCCGGATTTGGTCGCGTAACGGCCATCCTTCAGCAGCACGAACGTATTCAGCGAATTCCAATCATCCGAATAACCCGCTTCCTTCAGCATTCGCTGCCCGACCCTCGATTGCAGAGCCGCGAAGCGGAAATGCGCTCGTTTGTCGTGTTTAACCAGGTATCGGGTGATATGTTGGCATAAATGGCATTCGCCGTCGATCAGAATGACCGGATGATGGTTCCCTTCCATCTCAGGCGCGTAACGATCCATCCCCATGTGAATGCAGCTCCTCCATCATACATTCGCTCCACTCATCGTATCATAAATCGGGTAGGGATGCACTTGACCGCGGTTGTCGCATGTACTATAATCAAACGAACCGAATATGGAAATGGAGTTCTAGGGTTCCGCGGCGCATGCGCCGGTCTGGTCCGAGGGAACGCGCGCGATCTCAATCGATCGCGAATGACACGGAGGGACAAAAGCCCGGGAGATATCGTAGCGATATTTCTAGGGCTTTTTTTATTTGTCCGGGATGAAATCCCCCTCCCCTGATCCATGCTAGGGATATTGAAATGAACGAAAGGAGAGAAACAAACATGACAACTTCGCAGAACAAGAATTGGCTTTTGGTCGTACTGGCCGCCTGTTTCGAGGTCGTTTGGGTCATCGGACTGAAGCATGCGGATAACATGCTGGAGTGGAGCGCTACCGTAATCGCGATTGGCGTCAGCTTCGGATTGCTCCTCTACACTTCGAAGAAGCTTCCGACAAGCACCGTATATGCCGTCTTCGTCGGTCTTGGCACGGCAGGCAGCGTCGTGGCCGAGATGCTCTTGTTCGACGTGCCTTTCCACTGGGGCAAAATTGCACTTATAGCGCTGCTGCTGATCGGCATTATCGGACTAAAGACCGTTACTCACGAGCGGGATGAGAACGGAGATCAAGAATCGAATGATCCCGTACAATCGAAAGCATCGAATAGGACAAAAGCTTCTTCAGGAGGGAATAGGATATGAGCTGGATCTATATCATTCTCGCCGGATTGTTCGAGGTTGCCGGCGTCGCCGGCATTTCGGAGCTGAACAAGCGGATTTCGGCAGCCAACGTCACGTTAATGATCGGTGGCTTCCTTGTCAGCTTCGTCTTTATGTCGCTGGCGATGCAGGATCTTGCCATGGGGACGGCCTATGCGGTCTGGACGGGAATCGGCACGGTCGGCAGCGCGATCGTCGGCATCCTGTTCTACAAGGAACCAAAAAGCTTCCTTCGCTTGTTCTTTATCGCGCTCGTCTTATGCAGTGTCATCGGGCTTAAACTGATCGGATAACCGAATCGAGAAAATAAGCGAACACCCCTTCAGAAGGCGCCGCGGCTCCTTCATAAGGGGTGTTCGTTCTTTTAATCACGCAACCGAAATCAAAACTCGTTTTTTGGTTTTCGCGGCTGCGGCTTTACCTTGTTCTGCACCGGCGGCAGATGCCGCATGCTGCGGTGCATCGGACCTTTGCAGATCGGGCATTGCTGTTCCGTTGCCGCGAACTCGTCGCGGACCCATGCCTTGCATTCCGCGTTTTTGCATTTCCATATCTTCGTAGGTTTTAAGTTCGGTTTGGTGTCGTCGCTAGTTGTCGTCACGTGGGGTTCGTATTCCTTTCTGATTGCAAAACAAAGTCATGCAGTTTTAGAGGTTGTTCAAAAAGCCCACTTTTGATCACGAAGTATACCAGGCGGTGTATTCGGCATCGAATCTTGAATTCAGCCGGAACTTCCGGTGCTCACGTAGCTATCACTACGCTCCGCTCCTCATTTCCTAGCTTCATCCAACCTTCTCGGTGCTAAAAACCGGACTTTTTGAACATGCATTTTAAGACGTTAAGTAAACGGGAATAACACAAACAGGCTTCGAGGCTTCGGCCGTGAGGCCGGTGAATGCCAGGGTGCCGTCGCTCTCGCTTACCCGATAGGTGACAAGATTGTTGCCGTCGCGATTCGCCGCGATCAAATAATTCCCGTTCGGAGTCAACGCGAAGTGTCTAGGATGGCCGCCTTCAGTCGAAATATGCTGAGTCGTCTTCAGCTTGCCGGTATCTTGATCCAACTCGTAAACAACGATGCTGTCATGTCCGCGGTTGGATCCGTATAGATAATTCCCGTCGCGAGAAATCGCGATTTCCGCGCAGCCGTTCTCGCCCTCGAACGAATCCGGCAGCGTGCTGATCGTCTCCAATTCGGTTAGCAAACCTTGCTCCCCATCATAACGAAATGCCGTAACGGTCGAATCCAGCTCATTGATGACGTAGGCGAAGCTTCCGCTCGGGTGGAACACGAAGTGGCGCGGCCCCGCTCCTGCGTGAACGACGGTCTCGTTATGTTTCGACAGCTTGCCTGCTTCAGCATCGAGACGATATGCCACGATACGGTCGAGTCCAAGATCCTGCACGAATAGGAATCGGCCATCCGGGCTGTAGAAGCTGGAATGCGGATGTGGCCTGTCCTGCGGCTCCTCGTCAGAGCTTCTTCCCGTATGCTGGATCACGTCGATCACTCCGCCGATCGAACCGTCGGCTTCGATCTCGGATAACCCGATCATGCCGCCATGATAGCTGGTTACGGTCAGGAAGCGGCTCTCCTCGTCCCGTTGGATATGGCAGGTCGTATTGTCGACCGTCCAGGCCCGGTTAAGCTCCGTCAATGCTCCCGTTTCCCGATCGATAGCGAACGAGACGGCTTCACCGACCTTTTTCCCATGCTCGTTGACCTTATCCGCAATGGCATATAGGCGTCCGCGAGCGGCATCGACGTTCAGGAATGTCGGATTGCTTAATCCGCCGTATTCGTATTGCAGCGTTAAGCTGCCGTCAACCTCATTGCATCTAAACACTTTAACCCCATGATCCGCATCCCCGGCGTATGAGCCGACGAATACGAACAACCGTCCTTCTTGGTTTGCCAATGCTGTTCCTCCCCGACTAACGTGTTCTATTGTGCGCAGGCGGTATGGGTACCATACCTCTGGTTATCGTTCCGCCCAAGCCCGTCTGAGCGTCTCCAAAAAGACCTCTGGCTGCTGAGCGCCGGAAATCGCGAATTTGCGATCGATGACGAAGAAAGGAACGCCTCGGATGCCGAGCTTGTTTCCTTCTTGCTCCTGGCTTCTGACCGTATCCGCATATCGATCGGAACCAAGCACTTTCTTCGTTTCTTCAAGATCGAGCCCGACTTCCGCCGCAAGCTCCGAGAGCTGATCTAGGTCGTCGATGTTGAGATTGTCCGTAAAATAAGCCTTGAGCAGCCGCGCGGACATCTCCTTGCCTTTTCCTTGCTCCTCCGCGTAATGCGACAGCCGGTGCGCGTTAAACGTATTCAGATTCAACGTCCCTTCCAGCCGGAACGGAAGCCCAACGGCAGCCGCCTGCTGTACTACCCCGTCGCTGGACGCTTTGGCCTGCTCCATGCTCATGCCGTATTTGCGCGAAAGCATTTCATAAGTCGTCATGCCGGCGGACGAGTCCGTATTCGGATCGAGCTCAAAGCTGCGCATCTCCGTCACGACGCTGTCCTTGTGCTCGAAGGCGGCCAGCGCGCTTTCGAATTTTGTTTTGCCGATATAGCAGAACGGACAAACGTAATCCGACCATATTTCGACTTTCATTACCGCACCTCCCTGTTATGTACCGATTTATTATAGCATGTTCTGATACCGTCTACGAATGCGCGCGCGGGATAGCCAAAAAAAAGCATGACCTCCGAGCAGCTGCTTGCTGCCCGTCGATCATGCTTCATAAATTAAACGGCGAAAATATGTCTTCCGATTTTGCCAACTTGCTTGCGCGACCAGATCCACGATGAAGTTGCCGTATCCGGGTTAAAATAATACAAGGCCCCGCCCGTCGGATCGTAGCCCCGCACGGCTTCCAATGCCGCGCGATACGCCGTTGCGTCCGGCTTCATGTAGTACTGACCGTCGTCGACCGCCGTGAACGCACGCGGCTGTTCGATCACGCCTTTTACCGTATTCGGGAAGCTCGGCGACGCCAGTCGGTTCATGACGACAGCGCCTACTGCGACTTGCCCTTCGTACGGTTCACCTCTTGCCTCGCCGTAAATGATGCGCGCAAGCAGATCCAGCTCGTTTCTGTTCACGGAAACTTTTTTGAGCATCTCCCATGTGGCTGGTCCCGCAATTCCGTCTGCCCTAAGACCGTAATCCCTTTGGAACAGCAAAACCGAATGGCGAGTGACCGCACCGTAATAGGACGTCAATTGTTCATTGAAGTAGCCCAGCGTCTTTAATCGATATTGAAGATCCGGCACATCCGTACCCTTCGATCCGTATGTCAGCGTTGCCGGTCCGGCAGCCGATGCGGGCTGAAGCACGGTACCAAGCGTCAATGCGAGCAGGACGGCAAACATTACGCCCGCTCGTGCGATAGAAATTCTATTTTTCATTCGGCTTCATGCCTCCTAATTGTAATCGTTATGATAAAGTGCCAGGCGACTCGTTCGAGTGTATCATAGCCATCCAGCAAATGTAACCGAAAAACAAAAATTACATAAAATTGCTATTCGGAAATTTCTAATTATTTTCCGGCCCAGTTTCCTGTTGTTCCCTTATGTTGCCGTTGTTACAATAGAAGCAGTTGACCCGAGGAATGACGTTAAGGAGGCAACGCATTTGAACCTGATCAAACAGAAAGATCGCGAGGAGCTGGACGCCAAGCTGCCGTCGATGCCTTGGTTTATCGAGCAATTCATCCAATACAAGCTGCCTGATCTGTCGCCGTCCTCGCTCGTGGAATATATGCGCGATTACGAGACGTTTATGAAGTGGCTTATGGCCGAAGGGCTGACGGAAGCGCGGACGCTTCGAGAGGTGAAGCTCGGCGAGCTGGAAGTACTTAAGATGGAGAGCATCGACAACTATCGCATGTTTCTGTCGACGCATAAGCCGGAGCGCAACAACCGGACGACGATCTCCCGGAAGCTCTCCTCGCTCCGCTCCTTATTTCATTACCTGAGCCAGATTGCCGAGGATGACGACTTTTACCCGCTTCTCAAGCGGAATGTCATGGCCAAAGTGACGATCAAGCGGACGCATAAGCCGAAGGATACCGCCGCCAAGCTGGAGGGCAAGTTGTTGCAAGAGGAAGAAATTGCGGAGTTCATGGCCTACGTGAAAGTGTATTATGGCACGGATGTCACAAGTAACAAGCAGGCACTGCACGCCTTCGAGCTGAATCACGTACGGGATGCCTGCATTATCGGCTTTATACTGCATTCCGGACTCCGCGTCTCCGAGCTCGTAAATTTGAACGTGGACGACATCGATCTGAAGAAGAAGCTGTGTTACGTCTATCGCAAAGGCAAAAACGACGACACGTTCAAAACGCCGGTTTATTTCCGCCATGACGCGATCGAAGACTTAACGGGCTATCTGGCCCTTCGCGACACAAGGTACAAAGCACCGCGCAAGGAGAAGGCGCTTTTCCTCGCGATCGCGAACGGCAAGAACGAAGGCTCGCGCATGACGAAACGGGCCATTCAAGCCATGGTCATCAAGTACGCGAAACGGTTCGGCAAACCTTATTTGTCCGTCCATAAGCTGCGGCATTCCTTCGCGACGGACTATTATTTGCAGAACGATATATACAAAACGCAGGAACAGCTTGGACACGCTTCGCCCGAGACGACGCAAATCTATGCGCATCTGACCGACAAAACGATGGCCGAAGCGATCGATCGAAGACAAAACGAGGGCAAGACGGATTGACGCAGCCGCTGCGCCATCCGCTTGCCCTCGTTTATTCAAGCTCGAAGCTTATAACTCCATATCGACAGGCGTAATGCCTTCTTCTACCGCAAACTCGAAGTCTTCGATATCGTATACCTGTACCGGAACTTCCGCTTCGATCAGCTTATCCTGGAATTCGAATTGATCGGATAGCAGCGGCACGTTCAGCTTCAGGCTCGAAAGCAGAAGCTCCGTCTCCACCGGGTCGAACATCTCGCCGTATTGCGCGTTATCCACCGCATTGACGATCGTGAATTGGATCGTTTCGTTAAGCAGAAGCGGCGCGCTTTCGCGCCATGGCACCTGAAGCGCCTTTTCGATCTTCTTCCGGTTCAAAGAATCTTCGAAGAACTGGATCAGTTCGTTAATTTTGGACTTGACGTGAAGATCATCGTCCGGATCGTCCATGACGGGTTCCGTGCTGTCGCGCATATCGTACAGCTCCGCGATCGAAGTATATGGGATGACGTAATCAACGGGACGACTCGGGACGAGCAGATGCCCATACGTGGCTACCATCACTGCTTCTATTACAAACCGTCGACGCATGGCTTCTCCCCCTTGTTTTGCGCATCGTGAAATAATTTTGCTTGCGTTTCCTCTTATTATACAATATTCCGTAGGCTGTACAAGATAGACATTCGCCAAATTTGCCATCCCGGAAGGCGCGAAGGTACAATAAAGGGAGTGTCGTTTCACTCCGTTCCGCAAGAACGGAAGCATCGCTTCCAGGAGGTCATCATACGTGTCATTGGAATCCGTTATTATTATCGGCGCCGGACCTTGCGGGCTCGCCGCTGCCATCGAGCTGCAGCAAGCCGGCTTGAACCCGCTTATCATCGAGAAACGCAATATCGCCTACTCCATCTCGCAATATCCGACCTATATGCATTTCTTCAGCACTCCGGATCGGCTGGAGATCGGGGATATTCCGTTCACGACGGCGAACGAGAAGCCGTCCCGTCTCGAAGCTCTTCATTATTACAGAACTGCCGCCCAGCGGCATGGCATACGCATCCGGCCCTACGAGACGATTACGTCTGTCTCCAAACGCCCGGATGGCAGCTTTACGTTAGAAGGTCAGGATCGGTTCGGCGAACCGCTTGCCTATCATTGTTCGAACGTCATCATCGCGACCGGATACTTCGACCATCCGAACCTGCTAGGCATTCCAGGGGAAACCTCGGATAAGGTCAGCCATTTCTTTCGGGAAGCGCATCCCTATATCGGCATGGAAGTCGCGATCATCGGAGGAAGCAATTCCGCAATCGACGCGGCACTCGAGCTGGAACGGGTCGGCGCGCGCGTAACGATCGTCTACCGCGGTCCCGACTATTCCCGCAGCATTAAGCCTTGGGTTCGTCCTTCTCTCGAAAACAAAGTAGACAAAGGCTTTATCGGCATACGTTTCTCATCCAGAGTCATCGAGATCCGCCCGAGAAGCGTTCGGATCGAATCGCCGGACGGTACCGAGGAGATCAAGAACGACTTCGTGCTCGCTTTGACGGGCTTCCACCCCGACCGGGGGTTCTTGACCGCTTCCGGGGTCACGATGGAAGCGGAAGGTTATCCGACCTTCAACGAAGAGACGATGGAAACGAACGTACCCGGGATTTATTTGGCCGGCGTCGTTGCCTCGCGCCACGAAGCGAACGAAATTTTCATCGAGTCGGGCCGTTTCCATGGACGCAAGATCGTTGCGCATATGACAAGTTAGAGCTGTGCGGGCGTCCAACGCAACAAAACCGGGTTCCGATTTCGGAACCCGGTCTTTGTTGCGTAGGGAGAATGCCCTCGCCTGCGAGGGCATTTGTTCTATTTTCTGCGTCTCTCGGCCCAGCCGCGCTTCGAATCCCCCTGCTTATCCACCCAGCTTCGATGCTGATCCAACCGCTCCGAAACCGGATCCGCTCCCCCGTACCTTGCAGCTTCGTAGTCGCGCACGAAATCCGTGACATTGCTAGGATGGCCGTCCTTCCCATTCCAGTCTGCAAGCGTGTCGGCTGTTTCTCTTGGCGTAAGGTGCAGCTGCGGGACAAAACCTTTGCGGATCTCCGCTTTCAACCATTGCCGATACAGCCAGCGCATCCTTTCCTTGCCCGAGGAGAGTTCTTCCCACGCCGGTTCGCGTTCTCCCCCGCTCCTCTTGCGGAGCTTAAGCTTGTCCCGGTATTTCTCGCGCCATTTGTTTAACGTCATTAAACTTTCGGTCTCGTCCGTGTAAGCGCCGTCTTCCTTAGCCATCACGAGCTGCCTTCGAAGCAGCTTGTCCATCCACTTCCGCATCAAGGCGGCGAATTTTTTCCCCAGCCAATAGAGTACGAAGACGGCGGCGATAACGATTGCGATCGTCACGACGATTCGCATGACTTGCTCCAGCCATACAAGAAACGGCGAAGGCTCGGCAGCTTCCATCGGAGGCAGCATGTTTGGCGGCTGCTCCGCCGGAGGCTCTGGCGGCGCTTCCGTGCTTTCGCCTCTGTCGAACAAGCTCAACAATCTGCTAAGCCCTTCTCTTAGGTTATTTTCGACCCATTGTTGGATGTGACGAAACGCCGAGAAAAAGAGGATCAACAAAGTAAGCCCAGCGAGCAGCAAACGATTGCGTTTTTTGGCTGTTAACAGGGTTTGGGATTTGGATTGATCAACTGATTCGCCCGTCAGATGGCGGTCGTTTACGATATTCAAGCCGAGAATAAGCGCAGCCATTCCGCAGGCGATGACCCAAAACCTGATTGCCGCGAGCTCATGCAAAAGTAAATACGATAAAGGCACGATAACGACATAAATCATGATTCCGACAGCCATGTATGCGGAGTTGAACGAATGCTGCCAACCGTTGCGGATCATCGCGGCTCCGCGTTCCGCGACAAGTAGTCCGCAGATAAGCGAAACGATTCCATAAAAGCTGTGCGATAAGCCCTCCCCAATAATGCCAACCGCCGCGGTATGAACGCTAGCGATGCCAAGCGAAACCAACCACCGCACGATAATCCGCGTCCTTGGCCATCGGTCCGCCGTCAAGGCGCCTGCCATATAGGGAATAAGCAACGACATCAACCATGGAACGGCAAGACCGCTCGGGAACAAATAAACGCCAAGCGTCAGAAACAAGGGCATATAAAATAATAGCTCCGTCATCCCTCGGCCAATATGGTTGACCCAAACGTATGAAGCCGCGTTTTCGTTCATGCGCCGAGCCCCCTGTCCGAAGAAGCCGCTGTCAATTCCTTCGCCGAAGGAAGCTGCCATACGGTAACGGCATTCCCATGCCTGCGCAACAGCTCGGCCTCGCGCTCCAGCTCGTCGTTCCAGTAGGCGGAGATGATCAAAGCGTCAATCCCGTTGTAGCCGATCGCCGACTCGCGGCCTAGCAACGAGACAAACGGTTCGCTTCTCTCGAGCTTCAGCTTGGCCATCAACTCGTTCAACCTATACAGCTGTTCGTGACCGCTTCGCGGCTGCTCGCGTACGGAATCGAGCTCGCCTTCCACCGCCATGTTCGCCGTGAACCCCACTTCCATGCCTTCGCCGATCACCGCAAGCGCCGCTCCGGCCGCCCATTCGATGCCAAGCTCGATGACCGCTTCGTTCGTTACCGAACGCCACATGCCCTCGCCGTCTTCAACGTTCAAATAAATCATAAGCGAACGATTGGCGGTGTAATCATATTGATGAACCTGCAGAGCCCCGGTTCTGGCCGTTGCCTTCCAGTTCACCTGCCGATAGGAATCGCCGGGCTGGTAAGCGCGCGCGCCCGCCACGACGAACGGATCCGGCACGATGAACCGCCGCACCTGCGTCTCCCCTTGCCAGCTATGATGAGGCAGCTCGTGCACGGGCACGTCGGCAGGCTTCGGATAGACGAGCAGTTCCCCCTGCAGGGGCACTTGAAGCGAGACGCCCATGCCGCCGAGCAGATCGCCGGCCGTCATCGTAATCGAGTTCAGCCGATACCAGCCTCTCCGCGTAGGCGTCAACCGGTGCGTGCGCGTCAGCTTCGTATACGGTGCCATGCTGAATAAGCTGCGATGGTTCTGGTAATGTTGACCGCTGCTAACCGCGAAGTTATCGCTGCCGCGGAATTTAAGATACGCGGAAAGCTGCGACTCGGCGCGCAGCCAAGGCACGGGCAGCCACTTCTCGTTCGACAGCTGTTCGATCAGCTCGATCTCTTCTCCGCAAACACAGGCGTTTTTCTGGAATTTTCTCGAATACCGCAAGCCTTTGAGCGCATGGCGCCGGAATAAAATGCTTTGCAAATAGACGACAACTCCCGCCGTCAATAGGAACCAGAAGAAGATCATGCCGCTAACCCGTGCGGACGGTTATTCCGGCTTCCGCCGGCACTTCCGCCTGCCGCAAAATCTCGTCGACAATTCGTTCCGCCTCTCCTTGCCGGCCTCTAGCCATCCCGCGAAGCGAAAGGCGATGGCTCATCACCGGCTTCGCCATCGCTTTCACATCGTCAGGCGTGACGTACTCTCTGCCCTTTAAGATCGCATGCACCTGCGCCGCACGCAGCAGCGCTTGGCTGCCGCGCGGGCTTACGCCGATGGCGACGTCTTCCCGTACGCGGGTGCGCTCCACGAGCTGGAGCAAATATAGCAGAACATCATCGTGAATGCCGACGGATGAAAAAGCCCGTTGGGCGGCTTCGATCTCGGCCGGGCCGGCGACCGGCTGCAGCTCGGCAAGCGGATCGGCCGATTTGAACCGCTTCAGCAGCGAAAGACCTTCTTCGTTCGTCGGATATCCCATCTTGATTTTGAATAGGAAACGGTCTAGTTGGGCTTCCGGCAGAGGGAACGTGCCTTGATGCTCCACCGGATTCTGAGTCGCGATGACCATGAACGGGCGATCCAGCCGCTTCGTCTCTCCGTCGATGCTTACCTGGCGCTCTTCCATGCATTCCAGCAGGCTGGACTGCGTCCGGGGCGTTGCCCGGTTAATCTCGTCCGCGAGCAGCAAATTCGTGAATAACGGGCCTGGGCGGAATACGAAATCGTGTTGCTTCTGATCGTAGAAGTGTATGCCGCTGAGATCCGACGGCAGCAAGTCCGGGGTGAATTGAACGCGTTTGAAATCCAGCGACAACGATTTGGAGAACGACTTTGCCAGCATCGTCTTGCCGGTACCCGGCACATCCTCGAGCAGCACATGTCCCGAGACGATGAGGCCGATCAACAATTGATCGATAACGTCTTCCTTGCCCACGATTACTTTCGCGATGTTCGTTTTGACCTCTTGCGCTAACGTTCTGATCGGTTGGTATGACATCGAAGCAGCAGTCCCTTCGTCTTATTGGCTTTTCCCAGCCCGTTCCCTTTGCAGCTTGCGCAGCTCGCTCCAGCGGATCAACCGGATGCCTTCGTCCTCCAAGCACTTCTTAATCTCTTCATCCTGGAACAACCGATGCTCCATGTCGCGTTTCTCCGGCTCCAAATGGAAGACGTTCAACTCGTCGCTTGCAAGGGACGGATGAATAATGAGCTCCGTTACGCCCGGCTGCAAACCTGTCAGTACCTCTTTCATCGCGGATTTGAAGGAGTCGTACGTCTCGCCCTCCTGCAGCCGGAACGGAAGTCCGATCAAATAATCCAGGATGACGACGCCTTTCGAATCGGCGAGGGAGGCAACTTGCCTAGCTTGCTCTTCCATTTCCGGCGGCGCGACTTGCCCGGGCTCCGTCGTAATGTACCTTGGCAGCCGGAACGGCAATCCGTACTCCGCGCAGACGTCCAACACCTCCGCCATAAAATGTTTCCCAGTTTGGAGTCCATAGAGGCTCCCCATATGATTATCCGCGTGAGACGGCGCCATGCCTAACGCAAGCGCACGTTCGATTTGGCTGATCAGCTCGATCCTAACCTGTTCCGAGTCCGCCTGCAGTTCGAATGTCTTCGTATCGGCAGGGAAATAACCTTCGTTCGTGACGAGCGAAGAGACGTCCGCATGTCTCGTGACGGGCCCCCATTTGTACGGCTCCCACTCGCTCGTGAACGTGAAGTGGATGCCAACATCCAGATTCGGCCGTTCGGCGCTCCATAATGCCGCTTCGCGCGCCCAGGCGCATGGCATCATAAGCGTCGCCGAAGAAATAACGCCTTTCTCCAGCAGCTCCTGAGCCGAGAGATTCACTGCATGACATAAGCCGTAATCGTCCGCATTCACGAGCAGCAACCGATCGCTTTCGTTATACCCTAACGCTTTCGCAAGACTCATCTGATCTTCCTCCTAATACACAGGTTTGTGTTTGGCGATCCATTCGCAGCCATAGGCGCTGCTATCCACGATGCCCGAGAGCACCTCCGGACCGTCGAGCCCTTCACGGAAACGCAGCGCGAAGTGCAGTGCCACGTCCAGCAGCCTCAGCTTCATCAGCGTCGGCAGCAGCTTCCTCTCCTCTGCCGTTAACTCCACGATTGACAGGAACGCATCCGCGACGAGTGCGAGTTTCTCGGAGCTGCCGGCGGCGATTTCCCGTTTCAACAGATCAACCATTAAGACCGCTAATTCCATGGCCCGCGAATCGACCGTGACGAACTCGAAGTCGAGAATCCCTGCAATGCGGTCGCCGGTGCTTAACGCGTTGCCGAAGCAGATATCGCCATGGATCCATTGGCGAGGCAAACCTGCCACGTCTTCGCAAGCTCTGAGCACCGTCTCTCGCTCGTTCTGCAAATAACCAAACTGCTGAGCCTGCTCCCTTAAATATTCCGACATATTCGCTAGACCAAGAAAAGACGGCTTGTCCATGGCGGCGTAAGTCTGTCCTAACTCGTAATAAGCACTGTATTGCGGCATGCGATCAAGCTTAACGCCGCTAAGAACTTTGCAGAGCTTCCCTGTCGCCGCTCCCAGCGATGAAACATGCGCGGAGTTCTCAGGTGTCGGCCTTACTCCCTCGATATAGCGGAACACGCAAGCGAGCTTGCCGTCCTCCAGCATGGTGACGGAGTCCCCGGCTTTGTTCGGCACCGGCTCAGGCACTTGAAAGTCGAGCTTCTCCCGCGTAAGCGCCTTCAGCATATCGTGTTCAAACCTGACGGTATCCGCGTCCCCGTGGTTATTGTAGATGCGAAGCACGTATTTCTTTTCTCCGCTGCTCACGATTCGCGTTGTATTGTTCATTCCGCTTGCCCCGGCTTCGGCAATGCAAGGCGCTTGCCACCGGTACCGGCCGAGCGCGGCTTCGATTTGTTCTTCGATGCTTGTCAAATTGCCGCTCCTCTCGGTGTCTGTTCGCTACGAGTCTCCGCGCAGCTTGCTTAATCGGCCGCCGAGCTGCTCATGCCAGCTTGCGGCCAGCTCCTTCACGGCCAGCAGCTTCTCGATGGCGGCAACGTTTTCTTTCTGGTGATACATAATTCGGTTCGCTTCCATAATCGTCATTCCCGCCGGATGGCGCTGAACGATGTTCAGTCGCTCGCCGGAAGCGATTCTCCCGGGTCTCAGCACGCGAAAATAAAAGCCGGAGTACCCCGTCTGCTGCACGAGCGAAGGCAGAATCGGCAGTTCGTTGCGCAAACCCAGCTTGAAGCAAGGCTGCCTAGGCTGGCTTACCTGCAACCGTATTTCGTTTCCTTCGATGATATCGCCGATGCATAAATCTTCTTCCGTCCACCCGCCGATGGTCATATTTTCTCCGAACGAGCCTGCAAAGAACGGACGTCCGAATTGCGATTCCCAATAGGGATACCGCTCGGCGAAATAGGCGCAGATCGCTTTGTCCGGTCCGCCATGATTGATCGTATCCCCTTGACCGTCGCCTTCGATGCCTTCCGCGCCAGCGAATCGTTCATCGCTTACCGGTTGCTTAAAGATGCCGCTGAGCACCTCCTTCGAGCCATGCGCGATCATGGCCGGCATGCCGATCTGCAGCGAAACGATCGATGGAGCGATCGCCTTTTCTATCATGGGCTTTTTCCTCCCTCCCTATGTTCTATCCCTATTATTATAAGCCCAGCAGGGAGATGATGGCAAAACAATAACCTTTGCCCGCGCGTCATATTGACTACATCATCCATGACCTCTGGCAATTCGACACATTCTCCCAGCCGGTGGTGCGCAATACTGTCGAAAAGCTCTTGTTCGTGTAAATCCTTGCGCTTCCCCGGGAAATGATTGCGCTTTTTTTCGAATCTATTTCCCGTATTCCGATCACGATTTCCCAAATGACCCGCTCATGATTTGATTTGATTGATTTGTCTGAACATTCCCAAGATTCATCTTATTTCGCATCCGCCAATTACTGCTGTCTGATTTTGTTTTCGGCGGTTGCAGCCGTTTCACTTCGGTCCTGCCTCTCTCGCCGCTTCTTGCCGGTTGCACGGCGACTTCCGTATCGGAAATCCGTTGCCGTCAGAGCGAGCGTGACTGCCGCTGCCGTGATGCCTCCGAATGGATGGACGATACCCGCGGTCAGACCGGCGCTCAGGATGAGCCAAGCGAGCGCGGCGCTTCGAATCGGGAAGCTCCATTCCCCCAGCTGCCAAGGCGACTTGTTACCGCCGGGCTCTACCGGACGCGTTCCCCGCTTATGCTGCGCCCGACTGGCTGACCTGTCGGACAACCAGCTAAGGCCGACCGGAATCGCGTATGCGAGATGCAGACAGACGATCGCGGCGGCTATTAGCGGCATGAACGCTCCCTCCGTTTGAAGAGAGCCTAACCCAATGAGAAGCAGCAGCGCCGCGCAAGCAACGCTCCATATCGCGATAAGCGGAGTATGGCGACGAAACGATAGGCTGGCTAACTTGCGACTGAACGGGAGCGCTTCGTCTCTCGCCAAGCTGAAGACCGCTCTCGAACACGCCGTCATCGTCTGCTGGCCGCTTTGCCATAACGAGACGATAATTAGCGCCTTCAGCCAAACCGAACCGCCCCATCCCGCAGCGGCGTACTGCACGAATCCGCCCAACCCCGAAGCGTGGAATAGCTCGGGGGACACAAACATTAACCCTCCCGCAGGCATGACGATAAGCGTCATGAAGAACAGTAGCACAAATAAAGCGATATATGTATATGCCGTGGATAAATAGATCGCCCATGGGACTCGTACGCGTGGCTCGATCGTTTCCTCGGCACCATGCGCTGCCCCGTCCATGCCCGTGAACAATTGGGCCAGCAGCAAGAAGCCCAAGACAAACATGAGCGGCTGGACGGGCTGTTCCAGGTTGCTATCCAGCCATTGGTACATCGTAACGGGCGAATAATCGCCGGGCCAGAACATCCAAACAAGACCTACGATCGCCGATAAGATAATGACGATCTGCAGCCATACGCCCGCTGCCTGGACTTTATTCGCGATGCTTTGGCCATAGTGGCACAGCGCAGCTTGCGTGAACGCCCCCGCTCCGGCTGCCGCGCAGAACGTCAGCACAGTGCTATCATAACCGAACCGCGAAGCAAGAAGGCTGTCGACCAAGAAGGCGAACCCTCCAATGAATAAAGCGAGCTTGGCCAAATATCCGGCGAGATGCAGCCACCCCGCGCGAATGCCCCATTTCCGCCCTCCTAGCTGGTAGGCGACATGATAAATGCCGCCAGCGGTCGGTACGCCGGAGACAAGCTCGGCCAGCGATGCGCTGACGCATATGGATAGAAGCGCAACGATCGGAAGCCCGATTCCGATCACCGACGGTCCTCCCGCCTCTAGCGCCGGTCCGAACAAAAGCGCCCCCCCTCCGATGATCGCCATTGTATTCATGGACATGCCGACGACCGACAAGCCGCCGGATGTTCTTCGGAGCAGCTGCGAAAGACCGAAGCGGTGCAAATCGTTTTTATCTTGGATCAACTGCGTCTCCAAGCCGTATTGAATCATGCTTTGATAACGAGAACGTTGTAAGCCTTGCTGCGCCTTCCGGCCGACAAGCAGGCTGAACGCGCACACGGCCGCGGCCAGCAGCAAGCCGGCAATAGCAACGATCATGATTCCACCCCCATACGGTAATGTATGATCGGTTGCGTTGCGACATGCCCTGGGCCCGTTCCAACCGCCGGGATACGCCGCCTAATGCAGACAGCGAACAACGCCCGGCCTGCCGGCCGGGCGTTGTTTCGTTAATGGCATTAATTTTAACTCATCAGCATTGGACCAAGCGGTCCGTCTTCAGCGATGATGTCTTCCAGTTCGTAGACGGAAATGGGGAAATAAATAAACCCATAAACGTAAGCCGCCAGTTCGTAAAGCTGAAAATAAATGACTAACGATCGGTCTGCCACATAAAACGATTGATCGGGAGAAATCGCCTTGAACGGCTCCAGCGTCGGGATGTTCCTTGCTTTGATCTGAGCCGCAACGATTTTGCTGATACGGCCGACGTAATCGCTGCCCGGCTTGAAGAGCTGCTCCAGCTCATAAGTATGTCCCGTCGAAGCTCTGAACGTCAGCGAACGCTGGAGCGTCATGCCGTGCGCGCCTCCCGTATACGCGTAATTGATCAACGATAAGCTGAATACGTCCTTCTCGTTCGTCTTCAGTTCGTAATAGCCGATCATCTCCGCTCTCGGATCTTCCAGGCTGCCTTGATCGTGAACCAGCTGCCTGACATGGGCGATGATCGTTTCGTTGATGAGCTTATCCGCCGCGGGATTCGCGCCGCCGGAGACATGCGGAATGGAGAGCTCCGCCTTCGGGAACGTTGACTTCACCGTCTGTACGATGAGCGGATTCGGAGTTGGCATAAGGAAACACACCTTTCTAGAAGTGAAAGATGGTCTAGTCTATGCGCCGCCGAGCCTGTCCCATTCGCGTCATGTATGCGATCGGCACGAAATTACAGCAGCCCTTTCTCCCTCTCCGTCAGCCTTCGCCCGTACACATCGAGCACGAGCTGGCCTTGGTTCAAACCGAGTATCCGGTCCGCATACCGCTCCGCCCAGTCCCCCTGATGCAGCACGGCAATAACGATAATACCTTCATTCTTGCAGAGCGACTTCAGCTCGCCAAGAACGGCATCCGCCGCATGCGGGTCAAGGCCCGATACCGGTTCGTCAGCCACGATCACCTTCGCGCCGTGGACAAGCGCCCTCGCGATGGCCATCCGTTGGCGTTCGCCGCCGCTGAGATTTTTTGCTTTCATATGCGCTTTGTCAAGCAGACCGCGCTTCTCGATCATATCCATAGCGCCCATATAATCGTCGTTTCGCATCATGCCCGTCCATCTCCGCCATGCCGGCGTTTGGCTGACGGAGCCGATGATCACGTTTTTCAGCCCGGTTTTGTCCGGAATAAGATACGGCTTCTCCTCCAGGTAGGCAACCTGCTGCTTGACTTTCGACTTGCCGGACCAGCCCTGCGCGAATACGTCCTTGCCGTTAAATTGGTAGCTCCCGCTAGTCCAGCTTTCTTGCAGCGCCAAACATTTGAGCAGCATCGACTTGCCGCTGCCGCTGCTTCCTTTCACCGCGATGAAATCGCCTTCGTAAGCATCGAAGCTAATGTCGCTAAGCACTTTCGGTCCCCCGGGAATGCGTTTCGTCAATCCTTTTATCCGTAACATCTTCCGCTCCCTTTCTGTCGCTGCAAACGCTTCTATGAATCTAGTTTACGTGAAATAAAAAACACTTTCCACACGAACAAATGTTTGGTATAATCGAAATAAGAACAAATGTTCTGAACTTTCACTAAACCTTTGAAGGAGGCTAGATCACCATGAACATCAACTGTGAAAATTTTCGTTACGTCGAGAAGGTCCGCCCGCACCGCGATTTGACCTTCAAATTTTACAAAGACGGGAAACTCGTCATCATCGATAACGCCACGGAGGAGGTGATCGGCCCGAAGGACTTGAGAGCAGACAGCAGAGATTTCTACGTTCGCAAGCGCATCGCGTTCATTAAGAATCAACTGGCCGCATCGCAGTTGAAATATGCATAATCCTCCTATTTGAAGAAGGAGAGAACGACGAATCGTTCTCTCCTTTGTTCCATTCTAAGCATTTATACGTTTTGCATTGCCGTTTCACTTTGGTTATGGCTGCTTATTAATGCCATTCAGGCTGGGCGGCCGTTTTGCGGCTTTTTCCCCTTTAACCGTAATGGCTTCCTCGCTGATGCTGGACTCGTTTTGAAGATTGTTTATCTTTTTGCTTTTGTTATGCGGCATGTCGCTCACCTCCACTACCATTATGCGGAGTGAAGCGGCAATCTATGTGACCAGCCTTGAAGAATGCGTTTTTCGCGGATTGACTCTGTAATGGCTTTAAGGTAGATTGATCATACACAGCATTTGCCTTGCCAAAGGAGACCATTCGCATGAAACAGCAGATCATGTTCGATCTAGACGACACGCTCATTTATTGCAACAAGTACTTTTTTTTCGTCGTTGACCAATTCGTGGATTCCATGACGACGTGGTTTCGCGGCTACGAACTCGTGACCGACGGCGCCGTTCGCGACATGCAAACCGAACGCGACATCGTCCTGATCGGGAATACCGGGTTTAAGAGCGAACATTTCCCCCAGTCGTTTATCGATACGTACAAACATTTCGGCGATCTGACCGGGCGGAAACGTTCGGCCGTCGAGGAAGATTTTTTATGGAAGCTCGGCATGAGCGTTTACGAACACGATACGGAGCCCTACCCGCATATGGAGCAAACGCTCGACGCGCTTGCGGATGCCGGCCATGAGCTTCATTTATATACGGGCGGAGAACTGCTCATTCAGCAGCGCAAGATCGAACGGATGAATCTGGCTAGATATTTCGAATCCCGAATCTACATTCGGCAATTAAAGAACAATGATGCGCTCGAACAAATTTTGTCCGGCGGCACATTCGATCGCGGACGGACATGGATGATCGGTAATTCCATCCGCACGGATGTTGTTCCTGCCCTGACCGCCGGCATTCATGCCATCCATATGAGAACTTCGGAAGAATGGCACTACAACGTCGTTCAGATCAACGTGCAGCCGAAAGGCGCTTTCTTGACGCTGGATAAGCTTTGCGACGTGCCGGACGCGATTCAACAGTTTATCCGAAAATAATCGTTAATAATCGGCGGCAAGCTCCCCCGTTGCCGGATTGCGAACGACGATCCGGCCGTCGACGGAGCTGCCGTCCTCCAGTACAAGCTTCAGCTTCGCCGTTTTGCCTTTCTCGGCGAGCGTCTTGACCTGCGAATCCGTCAAGCTCCGACCGAAGCTTTCTTTCCAAATGACGAACGAACAGCCGCTGCGGTAATGCGAGCAGCCATATCCTTTCCTGCCCATAAATAAACTGCCGCCGCAGCCTGGCCTCGGACATGCTGCGATGTGATGCGGTTCAGCGCTTTTCGTAGAATCCGCTGCCCCGGCATCCGCTTGGCGGACGGTTGATGCGCTTTTGGCCTTGGCACCGCCGCTCCTGCTCGCCCGCGCTCCGTCGGTTTTTGCGTCTTGGGCGCCGCCAGCTCCAACGCTTTTCCCGTTTCGGCCGCGACTTCCTGCTCCTTTGGCTTTGCCTCGTTCCGAACCGGAATCTGCCCCGAATGAAGCAATATCCGCACGAGACTGATGTTTTACCTTATCCACGATCATGGTCGCGAACTTTTTCACATTGTCCATGAACTGCATGTTCGACGCGCCGCCGCGCGCGATTTCCGTTAATCGTTTCTCCCACATGCCCGTCATCTCAGGAGACGTAAGCAGCTCCACTCCCGCGGCGCGAATGAGCTCGATCGCGGTTCTGCCCTTTTGCGTCACCAGAATGCGTTTCCCTTGCATTTCAATGTAGCCGACGTTCTTGAGCCTCTCGATCGTGGCGGCGCGCGTAGCCGGCGTTCCGAGCCCGGAATCCTTCATCGCATCGCGTACTTCCTCGTCTTCGATCTGCTTTCCGGCGCTTTCCATCGCCTTAAGCAGCGTGCCCTCGGTATACGCTTTGGGAGGCTGGGTATCCTTCTCCTTCATGACAGCGTCTTGACAATCGACTGGCTGATCCGACGCAAGACGGAACGGTTCGCTTACTTCCTCCTCCTCTTCGGCTTCCTCGTCCTTGCCTTTCTTCGAAGAAGTTTTGTCCTTGGATTTGTTCTGATCGGCATAGATCGCCTTCCATCCCAGGCTGAGCAGCTCTTTCACATTTGTTTTGAACGACTCGCCTTCGACCTCCGTGAGAACGCTATGCGATTTGTATTCGGCCGCCGGATAAAACTGGGATAAAAACCGCCGAACGATCATGTCGTACAGCTTCTGCTCGTCGGGGGACAATCCGGCTGCCTTGCGGTAGGTCGGCAGAATCGCATGATGGTCCTCGACCTTCGCGGGATTGCAAATAAACTTGTTCCCCTTATGCACGAGCGCGCGGTTCGCTCCCTTCACCCATTCGTCGTAGGAAGTTCCTTGAAGCGCTTGAAGCGTTTTGTGCATGTCGGGAATATTTTGCTCCGTCACGTAGTTCGAGTTCGTACGCGGATAGGAAATCACTTTATGTTTTTCGTAAAGCGCCTGCGCCGTATCGAGCGTCTTTTTCGCCGAAAAACCGTATTTGCCGTTCGCTTCCCGCTGAAGCAGCGTCAAATCGTACAGCTTGAACGGATATTCCTTCACGTCCTTCACTTCATAGGAGGCGACCTTTCCTTCCTTCCCCTTCACCTTCTTCGCGATCGCTTCGGCCTTCTCCGGGTCCGTCATTCGTTCGCCTTGCCACATGCCGCGATAAGTCGTTTCTGCTTGCTTGAAGTGCCCTTCTACCTCGAAGTACTTTAATGAAGTAAAAGCTTCAATCGTTTTCTGACGATCGTAGATCAACGCAAGTACGGGCGTCTGGACGCGTCCGACGGACAGCAGCACGTTATGCCTCGTCGTGAACGCGCGAGATCCGTTCATCCCGATGAGCCAATCCGCCTCGCTTCTCGCCGTTGCGGCTTTCGTTAGGTTGTCGTATTCGCTGCCTTCCTTCAACTCGGCGAATCCCTTCCGGATCGTCTCCGGCGTCAGATCGGATATCCATAGCCGCTTTACGGGCTGCTTAAGCTTCAAGTGGCGCTGGATAAGCGAAAATATATATTGCCCTTCACGCCCTGCGTCGCAGCCGTTAACAAGCGCTGCGCAACGTTTGGCGAGCTCGCCGATCACTTTAAGCTGATCGATCGTTTTTCGGTTCGGTACCAGCTTGAATTGATCCGGGATGATGGGCAAATCTTGAATGTTCCATTTTTTATATTTCGCATCATAGGCATCAGGCTCCGCCAACCCGATCAAGTGACCGATCGCCCAAGTAATGATGTAGTGTTCGCCTTCAATATAAGTACGGTGATTTTTGGCTTTCGGATCGATAGCGGAAGCGATGTTCCGTCCCATATCCGGTTTTTCTGCTATCACTAACGTTTTCACGATGAGGCTCGCTCCCTCTGTTTACTTGATTCCCAGCGGTGGGGAAGCGTCCAAAGTCGCCATGATATCCGAGAAGATCGATCGAACGCCGATCGACCAGTTCGGATCTTCCGCGTATTCCCGGTTAATCCATACGAATGGATCCATGTCCGTAGGCTTGTCCTTGCTTAATCGATTGATGGTGCGGGCGGCAATTGCCGAAGACTGCTCGATCGTTGTATTAAACTTCTCCCAGCTATAAAAGACGTTAAACGGGTTATTGGCAATTTCCTTGGCCTTCTTATGCGATCTTGGCACAAACGACTGCTCCTGACCGGTTATGGCGAATAGAACGGCAGGGTGAATATCGAAATCCCTTGCCGTCTGAATGATGGCATTCAAATAGGGGGCATCAGCCAAAATAGAACCGCGGTCATTCAGGTATGCCTCCATTAATGCCCGATCCACTTCCGCGTACCGAAGCTCTGCTGGCAGCTCGTTCAGCGATGTCGGCGGCGCCGCGGGCAGCTCCTTCTGCTGGACCGGCATGCCCATCGGGGCACGCGAACCTTGCAGAACTGCCGTCGAAGTTGACAATGCGTAGACCGAAGCTGATGCCACGATCAGCAAACACAACAATCCGTATATAAAGGAACGTTTGCGCATGCGTCTTATATGCGAATAAGGCAGTCCCGGAAGCAATGGTGGAACGGAGCTTGAGGATTCCGCGTTTTTGGTCGTCCCGACGATGCCGGCAGCTCCGGTGTCCAGCCGAGTTTCCTGAGCGCGAACCCAGCGGCGAAAAGGCACCGCGATCGCCTCGTTCTCCTGATCGAGCTCTAAACATAACCGGTAAATATCGTCCGCGCTTACCGGCCGCCTCTCTTCGAGTACCGTCGTCCGAATCAGATTGCTTGTAAGGAAATGTTTTGTCTGGGGCTCGAAGTCCGGCAACTGTTTATGAATAATCCGAGACACGGCATCGGCCACGATCTCCGCCCGTTTGCGGTTCGACATCGCCGCATATTTGGTTTGCACGTAATTCCGAATATTCCGTACGTCCGTCGGCGTCAGCACGTATGCATGATCGGCAAGCATCCACATCTCTCCCTGGCACGCAGTCTCACACCGATTCTACCACAACTTTCCTGCTTATGGGGAAGATAGATTCGCGATTTCTGCTTGGATTTCAGAACGCGCGACGTATGCCGCGATTTGCTCTTTCTCGCCTACGGTAAACCCGTATTCGCAATCCGTATCCTCGTCCTGCGGCACCATTTGCACGACCGTGCCGTCAAGTGTGCAGATGACCAATATCGTAAAATCGATCATATCATCCGGTACGGGAGTCGCTTCCGCAAGCTCCGGCCGCAGCACGATGTCGATCCATTGCGAGTCTCTACGTTCGATCGTTGGCATGAACGATAAGAACTTTAACTCCGTAACACGATCCAATCCATATTTAATCATAGCTGGACTCCTCCTCAATACTATTCTTGCGAAATAAAAACATTTGGAAGCAAGAAAAGCGCCCGAGGGCGCTTTATACCTGCTCATATATCATTCCATTGCTTATGGAATATGACCACCATGTTAAGGCAGCATGGACGATCCCATCAAATATTTGTCAACTTCGCGGGCGACTTCGCGGCCCTCGTTGATCGCCCAAACGACCAAACTTTGGCCGCGGCGCATATCGCCGGCTGCGAATACTTTCTCTACGTTCGTGTTGTACTGGCCATAGTTCGCTTTCACGTTGGAACGGCGATCTTGCTCGAGGCCGAGCTGTTCGATCAGCGTCGTCTCCGGACCTTCGAAGCCTACCGCGATAAAGACCAGATCTGCCGGCCATACTTTCTCCGTGCCCGGAATATCTTTATAAATGCGGCGTCCCGTCTCGTCAACGGTACGTTCGATTTGGACGGTATGAAGCTCCTTCAGGTTGCCGTTCTCGTCGCCTACAAACTTCTTCGTAAGGACGGAGAAAGCGCGAGGATCTTCGCCGTACAGCGCCTTCGCCTCTTCCTGCGCATAGTCGAGCGTATAGACGTTCGGGAATTGCGGCCACGGATTCGTGATCGGGTCGCGCTTAAGCGGAGCTTTGCCGACCGTACCGAATTGCGTGACGGATTTGCAGCCGTGACGCAGCGCGGTCGCTACGCAGTCGGTGCCTGTGTCGCCGCCGCCGATGACGATGACGTTCTTGTCCTTCGCCGAAAGATAATTGCCGTCTTCCAGATTGGAATCCAGGTAGCTCTTGATCGTGCCGTTCAAATAATCCATCGCCATATGAACGCCGTTCAGATCGCGTCCTTCGATGTCGACGTCGCGAGCCTTGGTAGCGCCGCCGCAAAGCACGACCGCGTCAAACTTCTCGACAAGCTCGTTCGCCGTAATATCTTTGCCGATCTCCGTGTTCGTCACGAATTCGATGCCTTCTTCGGTCATCAGATCGACGCGGCGCTGTACGACATGTTTCTCCAGCTTCATCGTAGGGATGCCGTAAGTCAGCAAACCGCCGATGCGGTCCGCGCGCTCATATACCGTAACGGTATGGCCGGCTTTGTTAAGCTGCGCTGCCGCCGCCATGCCCGCAGGACCGGAGCCGACAACCGCGATGCGCTTGCCCGTACGGACTTTAGGCGGCTGAGGTACGACCCAGCCTTCTTCGAAGCCGCGATCGATAATCGCTTGTTCGATCGTCTTGATCGTAACGGCATCTCCGATAAGGCCGACCGTACAGGAGCCTTCACAAGGAGCCGGACAAACGCGGCCCGTAAACTCCGGGAAATTGTTCGTCTTATGCAAACGATCGAGCGCCTCGCGCCACAAACCTCTATAGATCAAGTTATTCCATTCCGGTATCAAGTTGTTGACCGGGCAGCCCGAGACGGAACCCGCCAGTTCCATGCCGGTATGGCAATACGGCGTGCCGCAATCCATGCAGCGCGCGCCTTGCGTACGGAGCTGTTCGTCTGTCAGATGCTTGTGGAATTCGTTCCAATCCTTAATGCGCTCAAGCGGGTCGCGATCGGCCGGCAATTCGCGCTGATATTCCATAAAACCCGTTGGTGTAGACATGATCGCTATTCCTCCATCCCGTATTCCCGTATGCTGCTCGTACTGCTCTCTCTCAAACTATATCGGGAATCCATTCATTATTCAACTGTTTCAACCCATTGTAAATTCCGGTAACTATATTATAACATGCTAGCATTCCTTTGTTGATATGGTTAATGGATTTTCCGCACAATCATTTGCACTAATTGACGAATTGTTCGTCAAATCGTCAATCCTTCACCGTTAAAAAGCGGTAAAGCTTATAGACGCTCGTGCGCGACAAAAGTGAAGGCGTATTCATTGCGTTCGTCCGGTTCTTTGCGTTCGCCAACGATACGTTTCCAGTATTTGGAATCGAACTCCGGAAACTTCGCGTCTCCGCCTTCGATCTCCGTCTCTACTTCGGTCAAAAATATTTTGTCCGCATGCGGTAGAAACTGGGCATAAATCTCTGTGCCCCCGATGATCATTAATTCTTCGCCATCCCCATAGCGGCGCAGCGCTTCTTCCACCGAATGAACGATCTCGCAGCCTTCGAGCTGGAGGCCGGTTTGACGGGTCAATACGACGTTGCGACGATTCGGGAGCGGCTTGCCACCGAGCGATTGAAACGTCTTCCGTCCCATCAACACCGTTTTCCCCAGCGTGTTCGCTTTAAAAAAGGCCATCTCCGCCGGCAATCGCCACGGCATCGCGTTCCCTTTGCCGATCGTCCTGTTCCGGTCCATCGCCGCGATTAACGTAATCGTCATGGTCTCACCTCGCTCTATTATCCTTATATTTTAGACCGCAACAGGCGCTTTGATCGTAGGATGAGGCGCGTAACCCTCCAGCGTCAAATCCGACAGCTCGAATTCGAACACGGACCGCTTGTCCGGGTTCAACTTCAGCTGAGGCAAGCCTTTAGGCTCTCTGCTCAATTGGATTTCGATCTGATCGATGTGGTTGGAATAAATATGCGCGTCGCCAATCGTATGCACGAAGTCTCCAACCCCAAGACCACACTCATGCGCCACGAGATGAGTCAGAAGCGCATAGCTCGCGATATTGAACGGGATACCCAGGAAAATATCGCCGCTCCGCTGGTACAACTGGCAAGAGAGTTTCCCATTCGCCACATAAAACTGGAACATGGTATGGCACGGCGGCAGCGCCATCGTCGGAACGTCTTCCGGATTCCAAGCGGACACGATAAGGCGGCGGGAGTCCGGATTTGTTTTGATCGCATGGATCACGTCCTTGAGCTGATCGATCGTTTCTCCCTGCGTCGTCTTCCAAGCCCGCCATTGCTTTCCGTAGACGTCGCCAAGCTCTCCGAATCGGGCCGCAAACGCGTCATCCTGCAGCACTCGCTCTTTGAACAAGGTCATTTGTTTCTCGTATGCTGCGGCAAAAGACGCATCCTTCTGCGAGCGCAGTCCAAAATCACACATGTCCGGCCCCATGTATTCATCGCTCTCGATCCAGCGCTTGAACGCCCATTCGTTCCATATATTATTGCCATGCTGCAACAAATAACGGATGTTGGTGTCGCCTTTGATAAACCAGAGCAATTCGCTTGCCACAAGCTTGAACGGCACGCGTTTCGTCGTCAGAAGCGGGAACCCTTCCTCAAGCGGGAATCTCATTTGATAGCCGAATGTCGAAATTGTGCCCGTGCCGGTCCGGTCTTCCTTCCGAACGCCCTTCCCCAGCACATCCCGCAGCAATTGCAAGTAACTATTTTCGCTGCTCATCTTCATATCGCCCCTTGATTATGTATCCAAATAGTATATCACGATTTGCCCGTTCTGTCGCCTTTCCGAAGCTTGCGCAGCTGATGCCTCTCCGGTGCGCTTTCATGCAATTGCCGCTCCAACGGCGTTTCGGGAACAACCTTCGGAACGGACGTCGGCTTGCCGGTATCATCTAACGCGACGAACGTAAAAAACGCGGTAACCGTCGTTCTGCGCGTGCCGGTGTACAAGTTTTCGGAATTGACGGACACGTAAATTTCCATGGAGCTGCGTCTTGTCCACGTGACGAACGCTTCCACCTCGATCACTTCCCCGACATGGATCGGAGCTAAGAAATCCAGACTATCCGTCGAAGCGGTGACGACCCGTTTCCGCGCATGCCGCATCGCCGAGATGGCTGCTACTTTATCCATATATTCCATCAGCTTGCCGCCGAACATCGTGTCGTGCTGGTTCGTATCGAGCGGGAAAATCAACTGGGTCATTAACGTTCTGGATTGACTTGCAGGCTTGGATGCGGTCTCTTCGTTCGATTCGATCGGTTCCACTTGGCTACACCTTCCTTTGATTTATTTTTCTCTTGCATCTTATGCGCAAAGAGGCCGCGCCGCATCGCATGCAGCGTGACCTCTTTGGTTAATGACAACCGTTCGTTTATGGGAAGGATTACTTCACGAACGTGTGGATCGGATGTCCAAGCGCAACTTCTGCTGCGTCCAGAACGATCTCGCCCAGCGTTGGGTGAGCATGAATCGTAAGCGCGATATCTTCGAGCGTAGCGCCCATCTCGATAGCCAGAGCAAGCTCAGCGATCATGTTGGAAGCTTCGAGACCGATGATTTGCGCGCCAAGGACAAGACCGGAGTCCGCATCCGACACTAGCTTCACGAAACCTTCGTTCGCGTTAAGCGACATCGCGCGGCCGTTGATCGCGAACGGGAATTTGCCCACTTTCACGTTGTGGCCTTTGTCCTTCGCTTCTTTCTCGCTCAGACCCACGCTTGCGCATTCCGGATCGGAGAAGCAAACGGCCGGCACGCATTTGTAGTCGATAACGCTCGGTTGTCCCGAGATCGCTTCAGCCGCGACGCGGCCTTCGTACATCGCTTTGTGCGCGAGCGCAGGCCCAGCGATGATGTCGCCAATCGCGAAGATGTGCGGAATGCTCGTACGGCATTGCTCGTCGACTTCGACAAGACCGCGATCTGTCGTTTTGACGCCGATCAGGTCAAGGCCGAGCTCGCCATCCGTGTTCGGACGACGGCCAACCGTCACGAGCAGGTAGTCAGCCGTTACTTTTTCTTCTTTGTCGCCAACCGTGTACGTGACCGTAACGTCTTTGTCCGTTTGCTCGGCGCTTTTTGCTTGCGCGCCCGTTACGATATCCACGTTCGTGCTTTTCAGCTTCTTCGCGACGATCGAAGACATATCTTTATCGAAGCCAGGCAGGATGGAATCCGAACCTTCGATTACCGTTACTTTCGTGCCGAACTTCGAGTACATTTGGCCAAGCTCGATGCCGATGTAGCCGCCGCCGATCACGACGAGGCTCTTCGGAATTTCCGGCAAGCTCAGAGCGCCGGTCGAGGAGACGATACGTCCGCCGTAAGGGAAAGCTTTCAGCTCGATCGGACGGGAGCCCGTCGCGATGATGCAGTTCTTGAAACGGTAACGAGGCGCTTCTTGATCGTTGAAGACGCGCGCTTCGTTCTCGTTGATGAACATCACTTCGCCGTGGAAGTATTGGATCTTGTTCGCTTTCAGCAGGGAAGCGACGCCGCCCGTCAGCTTCTTCACGATGCCGTTTTTGAACTCTTGCACTTTATTGAAATCAACCTTCGCTTCGCCGACTTCGATGCCGAATGCGGAAGCGTGGCTAACGGACTCGTATTGGTGAGCCGCGGAAATCAGGGCTTTGGAAGGGATGCAGCCGACGTTCAAGCAAACGCCGCCTACATGCTCCTTCTCGACGACCAGAACGTTCTGGCCGAGCTGGGCCGCGCGGATCGCGGCAACGTATCCGCCGGGACCTGCACCGATGACCAATGTATCGATATCTAAGGAAGCATCTCCAACTACCATGTGTTAAACCTCCATAATAAACAGTTCAGGCTGCGCCAGAAGCTGCTTGATATAGTTCATAAAGTTTTGGGCCGTTGCGCCGTCGATGAGACGGTGGTCGAAGCTGAGCGACAGTGCCATGACCGGAGCGGCTACGATTTCGCCGTTACGAACGACTGGCTTCTCCGAAATGCGTCCCGTGCCGAGAATCGCGACTTCAGGGAAGTTAATGACCGGCGTGAAGAACATGCCGCCGGCGGAACCGATATTCGAAATCGAGATCGTGCTGCCTTTCAGTTCGGCCGCAGTCAGCTTGCCGTCGCGTCCGCGAGCTGCAAGGTCGCGAATGGAATCGGCAACCATAAACAGGTTTTTGCGGTCTGCGTCTTCGATAACCGGAACGATCAAGCCGTTGTCCGTATCCGTCGCGATACCGATATTGTAGTACTTGCGGTAGACGATCTCTTGGTTCGCTTCGTCCAGCGTCGAGTTCATGATCGGGAACTGGCGGCAAGCCGCTACGAGCGCCTTCACGATGAACGGCAAGTAAGTCAGCTTGGAGCCTTTTTTCTCCGCGTAAGGCTTGTATTTCGCGCGCAGGGCTACAAGCTCGGTAACGTCCACTTCGTCCATGATCGTCACGTGAGGAGCCGTGTACACCGATTTCACCATCGCGTTCGCGATCGCTTTGCGGATGCCTTTGAACGGTAAGCGCTCTTCCGGACGGTAAACCGTGCCGGATGCGGCGGCCGCTGCCGGTTTCGCTTCGCTAGCCGCTGGAGCTTCTTGCGCCGCGGCTGCTGGCGCTTCAGTCGTAACGGCAGCTGCAGGAGCGCCGCCGAAGCCGTTGACGTCATCGCGCGTAATACGGCCGTTCTTACCGGTGCCGCTCACTTGCGTCAGATCAACGCCCTTCTCGCGGGCGAATTTGCGAACGCTCGGAGTCGCGAGCACTTGCGCGTTTGCCGCCTTCGTTTCGGCTGGAGCAGCTGGTGCTGCCGCAGCTGAAGGAGCAGGCGCCGCCTCTTCCTTCTTCTCTTCCGTTGCGGCCGGCTGAGCGCTCTCCGGAATGTCACCTTCCGCGTCGATGACCGCAACAAGATCGCCGACGTGGCAGACTTGGCCGTCCTTCACCAATACTTCAAGCACTTTGCCGTTTACCGGGCAAGGCACTTCAACGATCGCTTTGTCGTTCTGAACTTCCATAATAATATCATCGTCGGTAACCGTAGCGCCCGGCTTAATAAGCACTTTGACGATTTCGCCTTCATGCAAGCCTTCGCCCAGCTCCGGGAATCGATATTCGAATTTAGCCACCGATGGCAACCTCCTTTAAGTACGTATCGCAATCATTCCGAAAGGAATGAAAATCTAGAAGTTCAATACTTTCTGAGCCGCGGCAACGATGCGAGCCGGAGTCGGCAGCCATGCGTCCTCGATCTGGGCGAACGGATACACCGTATCCGGACCGGATACGCGAAGCACCGGAGCTTCCAGGTGCAGAATCGCTTTTTCGTTGATTTGGGCGATGACTTCCGCCGCTACGCCGGACGTCTTCTGCGCTTCTTGCACGACGATCGCGCGGTTCGTCTTCTGGATGGAAGCCACGATCGTGTCGATATCGAGCGGAACAAGGGAACGAAGGTCGATGATTTCGGCTTTGATGCCTTGTTTCTCGAGCTCGTCTGCCGCTTTCACCGCCGTGTGGACCATCATGCCGTAAGCGATGATCGTGACGTCGCTGCCTTCGCGCACGACATTCGCTTTGCCGATCTCGATCGTGTATTCGCCTTCCGGAACATCCGCTTTGAACGCGCGGTACAGGTTAAGATGCTCCATGAAGAAGACCGGATCGTTGTCGCGAATCGCCGAGATCATGAGACCTTTGGCGTCATAAGGGTTGGAAGGAATGACGACCTTGATACCGGGCGTCTGTACCGCAAGGCCTTCCAAGGAATCCGTGTGCAGCTCGGCTGCTTTTACGCCGCCGCCGAACGGCGTGCGGAATACGATCGGCGAGTTGTAGCGTCCGCCGGAACGGTAACGCATGCGCGCGGCTTGTACGAACATTTGGTCAAGCGCTTCGTAGATGAAACCGACAAACTGGATTTCCGCGATCGGGCGGAATCCTTGAATCCCCATGCCTACCGCCATGCCCGCAATCGCGGATTCCGCAAGCGGAGTATCGAAAACGCGGTCTTCACCGAATTCTTCCTGCAATCCTTCCGTTACGCGGAATACACCGCCGACCTTACCAGCGTCCTCGCCGAAGATGAGCACGTTGGAATCACGTTTCAATTCTACGCGCATCGCATCGCGAATCGCTTCAAGCATATTCATTTGTGCCATGTTGGTTTACTCCTCCCCTATTATTGGAAATCCGCTTTTTGTTCTTCCAGGTATTTAGGCGTCGTTTCGAACATCGTATCGATCAAGCCCGCAACCGTCATTTTTTCTACGGCTTCGGCTTTTTTAATGTTTTCGTTTACGGTCGCTTTCGCTTCTTCCTTGACGCGGTTCGTGTCTTCCTCGGACCAAAGGCCTTTCTTCTCGAGGAACTTGCCGAAACGGATCAAAGGATCTTTTAGCGCCCATTCCGCTTCTTCGTCCTTCGTGCGGTATTTGGTCGTGTCGTCGGCCATGGAATGCGGACGGAAACGGTACGTCAGCAATTCGATCAGCGTAGCGCCTTCGCCGTTGCGGCCGCGTTCCGCAGCGTCTTTCACCGCTTTTATGACCGCAAGCACGTCCATGCCGTCCACTTGCACGCCTTTGATGCCGGCGGCAACCGCTTTGTGCGCAACGGACAATGCGCCCGTTTGTTTCGCGTATGGAGTCGTGATCGCGTAACCGTTATTTTGGACGGTGTAGATGACCGGCAGCTTGTAAGCGCCTGCGAAGTTCAAGCCTTCGTAGAAGTCGCCTTCCGAAGACCCGCCGTCGCCCGTGTACGTGATCGCGACGCGTTTTTCGCCTTTTTTCTTAAAGGCCATCGCAACGCCCGTCGCATGCAAAATTTGCGCGCCGATAATAATTTGCGGCATGAGAACGTGAACGTCCTCTGGAATTTGGCCTCCGGCTTGATGGCCGCGGGAATATAGGAACGCCTGGTACATCGGCAAGCCATGCCACACGAGCTGCGGCATGTCGCGGTAGCCCGGGCAGATAAAATCGTCTTTGTTAAGCGCATATTCGCTTCCAATCATCGATGCTTCCTGGCCGGATACCGGCGCGTAGAAGCCCAAGCGGCCTTGGCGGCCGAGGTTGACGGCACGTTCGTCCCAAGTGCGAGTGAATACCATGCGGTACATGACTTCTTTAAGTTGCTCATCCGTCAGATCCGGCATTAAATCCGGGTTTACGACTTCTCCATCGAGCGACAATACGGACATTGGCGTAACCGGTTCCGTCTGAACTTCGTATGGCAGTTTGCTCATTTTGAACGCTCACCTCAATCAAATATTTGAAAATCGGGTACCTCTGTTATAGAATTATTATAAACCTGTTTAACGAAAATGGTCAAAGCAAAAAACAAAAAAACCGTTGTTTTTTCGCTCATTCGGGCTTTTCTGTTAAGAAATTGTATATGCTACAGAATCTATTATCGACTATAACAGCATAATACAACTGCTTGACTATGGACGCTAGTCCTACGTTACCTTACTATTGTTTGCCCACAATGGCTGTATTCCATTCCATTTATAGAGGAGTTTTCAAGCATGACGGACGATCGTTATTTGAAAAGAACGATTTTGAAAGAATCGGTTCAGAGCAGCTACCTGCCCGAAGGCGAGCGCCATCTGCGCATTTTCCTCCCTCCGGGCTACAACGAACTGCTTAGTTACCCTGTCGTATATTGTCAAGACGGCGAGGATTTTTTCAATTTCGGACGCGTAGCCACGACGGCGACACGCTTAATTTTGGACGAGGGACTCGAGCCCTTCATAATCGTAGGGGTGGACGTCGACAAAAAACACCGCACGGAAGAATATGCCCCTGACGGCGCGCGCCATGCGGCCTACCTTCGTTTCTTCGCGGAAGAGCTTCTCCCTCATGTCGAAGGACGATACCCCGTCCGGACGGAGCCGGAGGATCGCCTTCTTGCCGGCGATTCGTTAGGTGGCACGATCTCCCTCCATCTTGCGCTCGAATATCCGCAGCTTTTCACGCGGGTCATGTCGCTCTCCGGAGCCTTCTACGCGAGCTCTCAAGCGCTGATGGGCCATCATCACGATCTGGATTGGCTCTCGATTTACATGATTGTCGGCTTGCAGGAGACCGATTACGAAACCGACCGGGGCGTATTCGATTTTGTCGCGCTCAACCGGAACGCCAAGGCGCTGCTCGAGCATAAAGGCGCGCACATTTTCTACGAGGAGAAGGACGGCAAACATCAGTGGGGGTTCTGGCAGCAGGAGATTCCGGCGGCGCTGAGTTATTTTATTGAGGTCGAGTGAAGCTGCTCCGGAGCGATGGCTTCGGAGCCGATTTTTTGGATGGCGGGGTTCGCGGTTGCGGATGGGGGAGGGGCTGCGGCCGCTGTTAAACCTTGTATTCCTCTCATTACACGCAAGGTGGGAATACAACGTTTAAAGGCGGACGTAAACTCCTGCGCCCCTCCCCCTTCCTCCACCGCTTACCGCCATCCGTAAACGGATGCCGAACACCCACGCTGCGGAGCAGCGTGGGTGTTGTAAGCGGAACATATATTCTCGATTATCTTACGCGTATCTCAATTAATTATGAACCCTCACAATATCCCGATTATCAATACGCTGGTAACCTGCTGACTATAGTTCCTCTTTAACCTTCTGGAGCAGAACCTTGCATCCCGCTTCCACGAGCTCATAGACATGGTCGAAGTTGCCGCTGTAGTAAGGGTCGGGCACGTCCGCGATGCCGCGCTCCGGCAGCAGCTCCATGAAAGTGAACAATTTGGAGCGTTCGTTCGAGCCCTCGCCGAACACTTCGGAAGCGTCCTTCAGATTTTTGGAATCCATGCAGACGATATAAGTGAACCGATCGAAGTCCGCGCCGTTCACGAGGCGGGCCTTCATCCCATCATACCGGATGCCATGGCGATCCAGCACGCCGCGCGTGCCTTCATGCGGCGGATGGCCGAGATGCCAGTCTCCCGTTCCGGCGGAATCGATCTCGATACGGTCCGACAACCCCTCCTGCCGAACCAAATGCCGCATGACGGCTTCGGCCATCGGCGAACGGCAGATGTTGCCCAGACATACGAATAATACGCTAGCTTTTGCGCTCATCGTTATTCCAACTCTTTCTTCATTAGTTTCTTGTTCCGTTCGGCCGCCGTAGCGGACGCGGCGAATGCTCCCTTGAGCGAACGGCGCGGCAAGCTCCATTTGTAATAGACGGACATCATGCGGAACGCGATGATGATTACGAACAAAATTAACAGTTCCAAAGTCGATTGGAACCAGCCTAGTCCGATGCACAAGCCGCCAAGCATCGCCCACACCGCGTAAATTTCGTCTTTGAGCACGAGAGGTTTCCGTCCCGCAAGGACGTCGCGGATAATGCCGCCCCCGATTCCCGTCAGCATGGCCGCTACCAGCACGGCGCTTAGCGGATGACCCATCTGGGTCGCGTACAGCGCGCCTTGAATGGCGAATGCCGATAGACCGATCGCATCGAAGAACGCTTCGCTTCTTCTCCAGCGCAGAATCCAGCGGACCGGCAGGATGAACGCGATGGTCATGGAGATGATTGCGACCTTAAACAAATAACCTTGGCTCCATAATGTCGTGACCGGCATGCCGATCAGCAAATTCCGAACGACCCCGCCGCCGAAAGCCGTAACGAGACCGAGCACGTAAACGCCTAAGATGTCATATTCCTCTTCCATCGCGACAACCGCGCCGCTGACCGCGAAGGCAATCGTTCCTATCAAGCTGAAGATGCTAAAAATATCCATGCTCACCGCACCTAATCCCCGCTTCCCGTTCGTTGTAGGCAACCCAAGTGCCCTATGTCCTTTCCCATTTTAGCGCCGTCGCACCCTATTCCGCAATGACAAATTTCGCCCTATTTCGCATTGCCCTATCCTGTCCGGAGACGCTATACTGATTAACATCCGATAATGATGAACGGCCTTGATCTCGAGCTTGGCCGGCGAAAGGATGATCAGGCACATGAATAATCGCATCGTCATATGCTCGGGCGGACAGCTCGGCGAATGGGCGTTGCCCTATTTAAAAGTAGGCGATCTATTTATCGGCGCGGACAGCGGCGCTCGATTTCTGGTCGAGCATGGCATCCGTCCAGATATCGCGATCGGGGATTTCGATTCCGTAACCCCGGAACAACTCGGACGCATACGGGAGAGCAGCGGGCGTACGATCGAATGCGATCCCATCGACAAAAATTTTACAGACACCGAAATGGCTTTCCGCCTCGCGCTCGACCTGAAGCCCGCGAGCATCCTGCTGCTTGGCGCGCTCGGTACGCGATTCGACCATTCGCTGGCCAACGTGCACCTGCTTGCGCTGGCGGACGCTAACGGAATCCAAGCGACCATCGTCGACGAGACGAACCGAATTACGGCCATTTCCAAGGACAGCATGATCGAACGCCATGACCACCCGCAAGTTTCGCTGCTGCCGCTTACGAGTGCGGTAACCGGCATTACGCTTGACGGCTTCCAGTATCCGCTACATGATGCAACGCTTCAAATCGGCCAATCGCTTGGCATCAGCAACGTATTATTAGGGAACACGGGAACGATACGCGTGAAGGAAGGCCGATTGCTCGTCATTCAAAGCCGGGATTAAAATTGATCCTCCGGCTTAATGACGATCTCGACGCCTTCCGCATGTTTGCGGTTCATGAGATGGCGCGCCTTGCGGTTCTCCTTGGATTCGAACACGATATCGAGATCGTACGTTTCCCCCGGATATAGTTTCTCCTTTGCGATATAGGGTTTTAGCCGCTTATGGTTAAAAACGAGCTTCTCCCCCTTCACCTGTACGATCAGATTTCCCCGCTCATCGGCTTCGCGGAAGACGACACCTGCCCGCTTCAACGGATAAATCCATACCGCGTCGCCTTTTACGTATCCGCGTTTTTTGGCTGGGGATACGGGACCGGCAAGTTCGCCGCCATGATCCGAAGCCGGAAGGACAGCTCCTCCGTGCTTGTTCTCGCGGTTCGCTTCAGTTTTTTTGTTATTGATTTCACCGCGCAGGACCTCTAGATCCGTCCGAGCCTCACTTGGATCAGGCACTTCCACGTAGGCAGCATTTCTCTCCCCTTTGCGCTGCAGCAGCTCTTCCGCCCTCATCATGACGCCTTCCGGCAGCCCGAATCGGCGGGCGATGGCGAACGCATGGCTGTCCCCCGCTTCCCCGATCTCTAGCCGGTACAAAGGCCGCAGCGTCTCCGGATCGAACGCCATTCTGCCGTTCTGGCATCCTTCCGTGCGCGACGCGAACGTTTTGATCTCGTTAAAATGGGTCGTGCCCGCTACCTTTGCGCCTTGGCGCTTCAACTGCTCGAGCACTGCGATCGACAGCGCGATGCCTTCGGACGGATCGGTGCCGGCGGCTAGCTCATCCAAGAGCAGCAACGATTTGCCGCTGGCGTATTTCAGCATGTCTTTGAGCACCGAAATATGGGACGAGAAGGTACTTAGCGATTGTTCCAGACTTTGGCCGTCGCCGACATCCGCTTCGATATGCGCGAATAACCCCAGCTCGCTATCCGGCTCGGCCGGGACGAGAAGCCCGCATTGGTTCATGATCGTCAATAGGCCGATCGTTTTGAGCGTGACCGTTTTCCCTCCTGTATTTGGACCCGTGATCATCAGTTGGTTCCAAGCGATGCCGAGCTCGACAACCAGCGGTACACATTCGCGCCCGAGCAACGGATGCCTGGCGCCGCGAAGCGAGACGATCGGCTTGTCGGATAAACCGATCCGCCGGCCTCCGCAGCTTCTGGCATACTTGGCCCTGGCGACGATAAAGTCGAAGATGGCCATCGCCTGCACGTTCGTCTTCAGCTCGGAGGAGTAGGCTTCCGCTTGATCCGACAGCCTCGACAGCACGACGGTCCGCTCCCGCTCCTCCGCAGCTTTCCACTGATGCAGCTCCAGCTGCAGCTCCGCCACCTCAAGCGGTTCGATGAATAACGTCTGACCGCTGGCGGATTCGTCCAGCACCGTGCCCGGCACATTTTTGCGAAGCTCCCGCTTGACCGACAGTACGAACCTGCCGCTGCGCCTGCTGATGACGGATTCCTGCAGGCTGCTCTTGTATTTGCCCATCGCACCAGCCATCCGTTTCTGGATATTGTCCTCCACGGCATAGGTCTGCCTGCGAATGTAAGCTAGATCCGGGCTTGCTTCGTCCGTCAGGCTACCGTACCGGATCGATCGGTGAAGCTCTTCGCGCAGCTCCGGGCAGTCGTACATGGAGTCCGCGTATCCCGCGATCGTCGGCGCATGCTGCCGCTTCGCGTTCATGTACTTCTTCATCTGTGCAACAGACGTCAGCCACACGCCGAGCTGTTCCAGCTCCTGCTCCATATAGATTCTCCCTTTGCCGAGCAGCGAGAGGAACACGTCGATGCCTTCCATTGCGGACAAGGGGATGCTCGCTCCGGCGGCGAGCAACTCGGACGCTTCCTCCGTTTCCTGCAGCCAAGCCGCAACGCGGGCATATTCTTGGCTAGGCGCCATGGCTTCCGCAAGCTTGAGTCCGGCCGGCGACACCGTCATGGTGGCTACCTGCTCTTTTACTTTATGAAATTCCAGTTTTCTAAAGGTTTGTTCGTTCACGTTTCAACAGCTCCTTTGGTCATAAAAAATAAAAAAGACAGGAACAGAACGCGGGCGCGTTCCGTTCCTGTCCTTATGGGGCGGCAAGTCTGACGTCATTTTTTCATGCGCCGCTAGTGGATATCCCTTCTGTCTCGTCGACGAGGAAACGGGAAATCCATTACAAAAATCGGGCATAAAAAAACCGTGCTGCAAAGAGCACGGTGATCAGACTGTTCTCCCTTAGGTAAACAGACGGAAATCCACATGTTCTCAACTCTAGGAATCAGACGACGAAATAGAACCACAACAAGCCGTTCTTCAAAAGAACGCGCCGCATGGCCGTATACCGCAATCCGAATATGATCCTGTTTAAGAGTTAAGAACACCGGCAAACATTAAAATTTCCCCTTCCGAATACCAAAAACTAATCTTATCTTACTAAACGCTTCCTTATCCGTCAAGATAACGAGTGTTCCGTACCGCTTGCCGAGCGGGCTCTGGTGCGGTCCTCATGCCAGCGGCCGCCCACAAGTCTGCCTCGGGTGTAGACGGCTTCCCTTGGCGGCGCCGACGCGATCGCATGCATCGGGTTCATCGCAGGGACCAAAAGGAAGCTCGCCGCGTCACCTGGCTTCGGAGTTAACGCCGCGGCGCCGATCAAAGGGGCAACGCGAAGCAAGTCTTCATCGACGATCCAACCTTCCTTTTCGGCGAGTCTGGAGCCGCGAGCCAGAAGGTCTCCGTTGCCGAACGGGCTCCACGCGTCCAGAATATTGTCACAGCCGACAAAGACGTCGACGCTGGCATCAAGCAGTCTGCCGACGGGCGGCATCGGCCGGTCGATCGGCACGCTCGTGATGATCGCCACGCCACTCGCCCGCAACTTATCCGCGATTCTGTCCTGCTTCGCTTCGTTGATTTGGCCTAAGCAATAAGCATGGCTAACGGCCGCTCTGCCCGCCAGTCCAGCTTCCTCCGCCAAGTCGGCGAACCGCCCGATCGTATAAAGTCCCAAATGGCCAGGGTCATGCAGATGCATGTCGACGCCCGCTCCGAATTCCGTCGCAACCTCGAACATCGCTTCAAGCGAAGCGTCCACTCGCTGATCCAAACCGGCAGGATCGACTCCCCCTACATAATCGGCGCCGGCTCGCATCGCCTCCTTCAAGATCGGGATCGAACCCGACCGCAGAAGCCCCTGCTGCGGGAACGCGACGATTTCGATGTCCATTCGTCCCGCAAATTCGGACTTGGCTTGCAGAAGCCCTTCCAGGTGGGCAAGACCGATGACCGGATCGATATCCACATGCGTGCGGATGCTGGTCGTTCCCTGACTTAACAGAAGAAGGAGCATCCGGCGCGCGCGTTCCAGCGCGTTCGTGGGAAGCGAAGTCAGCATCGCCTTCTCGAACGCGAGCTGCCCGGGCAGCGTAACGAAAGGCTGCAGCGGCTTCCATGGCTCTCCGAGAAAATGTTTGTCCAAGTGTATATGTTTATCCGTCATCGCCGGCATGTAATGCAGCCCGCATGCGTCTTCCGTACGGATTCGGGCGGTCGGAAGCGCCTTTTCGTTTGTTTGCCCGATTGCCGTCATGATGCCCGCGTCTTCGTCGATCGTCAAGTCGTGAAGTTCGCCGTTCATACGTACGTTTCGCAAGATCAATATATTTTTGTTCAAGCCGTCACCTCTATTCTTCTGTCGTATTAACAAGAATAATCCGAGGAGCATAGTAAGTCATTGGACGGATCATCCGAATTATGATAGATAAAATGTACGCTTCGTCTAAATGATCATTTACTCCTAGCTCTTTTTTTGTTAATTTATAGGACATAAGCATAGGAGTGGATTCCATTGGAGGTAAGGCCATGTTGATTGAGGAGTTATTTAACCACGAGCTTTACCGGCATGCGAAGCTGATCGGCGGACGAGACGGGCTTGCGCGGACGATTCAGACAGTCAATATTATGGACGCGCCCGATATTGTCCATTTTTTGCGGCCGGGGGAGCTGCTGTTAACGAATGGCTATTTTATCAAGGAGGGGTCAATGTCGCTCATCGAACTAATCCGATCCATGAATCGGATAGGTTGCTGCGGCATCGCGATCAAGTCAAGGCGCTTCGATCTGAGTATTCCCCAAGAGGCAATCGACGAATCGGACCGGCTGGCTTTCCCTCTTTACGAAATTTCGGAAGTGGATTGTTCGCTTGGGGAGATGCTGCAGCGATCGACCAGCCTCATTCTGGACAACCGGAACGAAGAGCTGCAATATGCGCTAGCCATTCACAAGCGGTTCTCGGCGATGATTATGCACGGAAGCGATCTCAAAGGCATTGTCACCGCACTTACGAAGCTGCTTGATGCGCCGATCGTATTTCTCGATTATAAGCTTCAAGTGGCGGAGCGTTCAGCCGCGTTCCGCAGTCCAGGCAATTCGGCTCTAACAGCCGATACGATTCGCATGCTCTCGTCCATGCCGGTCGTCGAGAAACCGATGCAGCTTTGTTTGATGGCTACCTCCGAACGCGATAGGAGCGTCTTGGAGCTTTACCCCGTCATCACTTACCGGCACGAAGGATATCTGATCGCCTATCGGAAGGATTATCAAACCTCGTCGAGCGAGTTCGGTCTAACGATGGAGCAAGCGAGCAACGTGATCGGGATGGAACTGACGAAACGACAAGCGGTGAAGGAGCGTTCGCGAAGGTATAAGACCGAGTTTTTCTCCGATCTGATCGACGGTTTTATCGCAACGGAACAAGAAGCCCAGCATCGGGGCAAACGATACGGATTATCAAACAACGGAGGATGGGTACTGCTTGCGGTGCGGCCGGAGAATGGGGGCGGAGGCGCCTTATCGCGCCTATCCGGCATGGGGGAATACGAGGAGGAGCGACTGTTATCGGAGCGCGATCGTCAATACGAGCTGATCAAACGCCAATTCTCGAAGCTCCCTTATTCGTTCGTCATGTTTACCAAAACGGATTTGTTCTGTGTGCTGATCAGCCTTCCGGATCAAAAGCTGGACAGCACATCATTCGTGAAGGAAATAAGCGCGCTGACCGAACAACTATACGAGCATGACAAGTTAAGCGTATCGGTCGGCATCGGCAATCCTTTCGTCAAGCTGCTCGATATCGGTTTATCGTTCCAGGAAGCATCGAAGGCGCTGCAGATCGGCTATCAAATGAAACGGAGCCGGTTCGTGCAAGCGTATCGGACCCGTGATGTCGTCTTTCTGTTCCGGATGATTCCGAGAGAGGATCTCCTTCACTTCTATCAAGAAACCTTCGCTTGTTTTAATGAAGTGGACGAAGCGGAGAAGGCGGAGCTGCTCCGGACGTTATGCGTCTATTATGAAACGCAATGCCAGCTGGTCGAAACGTCGAGGCTGCTGTTCGTCCATCGTAATACCGTCGTCTACCGGCTCGAAAAATGCGGGAAGCTCGCGGGTTTTCATCTGAAGGATCCGGTGGAAAGCTTGCGCTTCCGGCTTGCTTTCGCGATCGAGCCGCTGCTGCAGGCATCCGCGGACTAACGCAAAGCGGCTAGCCGCAATAAAAGATCGCAGCCGGACGTTTCCGTCCGGCTGCGATTCGTTAACATTCGATTCGCATTCCTGCGTAAGCGAATGCCATTCCTTCCGGCAGTTCGCCGCTTCGGCCCATATCGATGTCATGAGACATATGGGTGAGAACGGTCCGCACTGGCTTCAGCTTACGGACGAGCTCTATCGCTTCCGTAACGTCATAAACCGAACGGGTCTCTATCGGATAAGGCTCGTGGAAGAAGCTGGCGCCCAGAATCAGGAGATCGACGCCAATCATCGGCTCTTGCTGTTCCTCGGTCAATCCGATCGCGTCCGAGCAATATACCCATCGAAACCCCGTCTGCTCGTGGCGGAACGCGAATGCGTAGGCATATCCGTTTTTGCCGTGATTGACTCGCCAGCTCTTCACCGTCCATTGCCCAATGGATATCGGCTCGTCGAACGTTCTGAACTCGATCCGGCTTCCGAGCCAAGGAAAACGCCCCGCGATCTCCTCAATCACTTCGGCAGGCGTATACGCGACTCCGGTCTTCCCCGTCCAGCGGCAAGCATCGTACCATTCGGGAAGGCCTCCGATATGATCGAAGTGGGCATGCGTAATGAGCATCCTGTCCACGTCCCGAAGCGATGCCGCCTCCATCTGCCTGCCCCAATCCGGTCCGCAGTCGATCCAAGTCGTGCCCGCGTCGGGATCGATCATTTGCAGAGAGGATCGGAGACGTCTGTTCACGCCACCTCTTCTGGCTTCCCGGCAGACTGCGCAATCGCAGTACACTCTAGGAACGCCTTGGGAATCGCCCGTTCCTCGGAAGACGAGCGCGGTCATAACGGCAATAGGCGTACGTCCTCTTCGGCACGCAGCTTGCCGATCATCGTAAGCCATGCTTCCGGTTTATTCGGCAAGGCGGAATAATAAGTTTCAAGGAATCGCACGACCAAGGCAGCCGGAAGCCGGTCCAGCTCCTCGTCCTTTGGCAGGAAACAAAGATCCAGCTCGGCAACCGCTTCGCCCGCATGATCCCATGAAGGATGCACATAATCAAGCTCAAGCCGCTTATAACCGACATGCGACAACACTTCGCGCCGTACGTATGGGTTCATCGGTGATACGCCGCCGAATTCATGCGAGGCAGCCCGGTATGGATCGTAAACTTCCGCGAACATGCCCAGCGGCTCCGTTCCGGACGCCTCGGCCAAGCGCCGAAGATCCTTCTCGCGCCTGGTGAGCAGGAATCTTCCAATGCCCATGGCGGGTTTGCCGATGATAGTAAAGTCGGTCATGGCGACCTTCATGTCCGGATAATACCGGTATTCGGTTGCCCCGACGACCTCGCCACCGGACAACGCTACGTACACATGAATGCCCGGATCCTGCAGCGGCCCTTCCCACAAATCGTAGGCCAACACTTCCTCCGGCGGGAAAATTGTTCCGAGCAGCTCGTGCAGCGGACGGAAGTAAGGATCTTGAATGGATTCGATGCGATGATAAGTCAACATGACGATTCCTCCTGCTTATGTAGAATAGATGATTACTTTGCGTCGCAATGGGCTAACTTTTGAACGGATTGCGCCATTCCATCAGAACGGCATGGTTAAGGGATTGTTCGTCTTCCAAATAATTAGCCGCGATGCCGACGGGCATTCGCCCGCATCGCAAGAGGAACGAGATAACAGGGTCGTTCCATTCCCCCGTAAGCACCTTGGCGACGTACGTTTCCGGTGTCGCTTCGTTCGCCCGCTCCGCGTACCCCGGCATCCTGCCGCCGCCGAGCAGCCGATCCAAACCAAGCTGGACGACCGTTTCGTACAAAGTCTGCATCATCCACTTCCCTATGCCCGATTGACGATAATCCGGCATGACGGCAATATCGACGACATACAACGTGTTCCCGTTCGGATTATGATTGCGAATATAGCCATTGTCCGTAATACTCGCCCAGCTATGATCGTCTTTGTAATGCGCCGTGTCCACGATTAGACCGGTCATGGAACCGACGATCCTGCCCCCGATTTCGGCGCAGACGGCGCCTTGCGGGAATGTCGTCACATGCGCGGAAAGCTGTTCCCGGTTCCACAGCAGCTCTTCCGGGAACGGCAGCGGGAAGCAGGCTTTCTGAACGTCGATCAATGCATCGAAGTCATTCGTTCCGTAATTCCGAATGACGGCCTTGACGGGCCGTCCACCCGAACGCACGAAAAGCTCCTTCCTCATTCCGGCCTCCAGTCCGTGTAGAGATCCGTCCTGCGGTCTCTCCACGTCATGACCGAGCCGTCCTTCCTCACTTGCTCGAGCAAGGTCAGATCAAGGTCGCCGACCACGAGCATATCGTCGTTCACGACGCCTTCCGCTATAATGCCCGCGGGCGGGAAAGGAATATCGTTCGGCGCGAGTATCGCCGCTTGTCCGTAATTGGCCCGCATAAAATCCACTTTGCGCAGCGAGCCGACCGTCCCTGTCGCCACGACGTAGATTTGATTCTCGATCGTTCGGGCATGGCAGCAATACCTGACGCGGTAGAAGCCATGCCGATCATCCGTGCAGGATGGACAGAAGATAACATCGGCGCCTTTCGCGCGGGCCATTCGGACGATTTCCGGAAATTCGATGTCGTAACATGTGAGCATCGCGATCGTGCCGAACGCCGTTTCGAAGACGGAGACGCCGTCACCTGGCGACATATTCCACTCCGACACCTCCGTTGGGGTCAGATGGATTTTGTCCTGCACGTCGACGCGTCCGTCCGGATGGAACAAGAACGCCCGGTTGCGGCGTTTCCCGCCTTCGACCTCGACGACATGCGTTCCTCCCACGATGTACATATCGTATTCCTTGGCAAGGGAAACGAATAGCTCAACGTACGCGTCCGTGAAATCGGGCAGCTTGTCGATCGGGAGCGCATGGCCTTGTTCATCCCCTATCGACATTAACTGCGTCGTCATGAACTCGGGGAACAAAAGAAATTGAACGCCGTACTCCGACGCGTTGCGAACGTAGTGTACGACTTGATCCTTGAACTCTTCGAACCCGGAAATATCCGTAAGCCGGTATTGCACGGCAGCCGTGCGAAACTTCATGGACGCACCTCCGTTATCCTTATTTGCGCTGCTTGAATTGAAGCGTAATCGTCGTACCGAGATTCGGCAAGCTGAAGACGTCGATCTTCCCTTCGTGCAAATCGACGATACGTTTGGCAATGGACAAACCCAATCCGACGCCGCCGGTCGCACGGCTTCTCGCGCCGTCGACGCGGTAGAACCGCTCGAACAGATGCGGAATTTCTTTCTCCGGGATGCCCATACCTTTATCCTTCACCTCGATTTTGACGATGTTTTTGGCCTGGGAGACGGAGATGTCGATCGGTTCCTTCGAATACTTGATCGCGTTGTCCAGCAAAATCACGAGCAATTGGCGGATCTTGTCCTTGTCGCCGGACATCCGGATGACGCGCGCATGCGACTTGATCCGGATTTGCCGTTGGAACGTCGTCTGCAGCATCGTCGCGAGCTCTTCGACCACATGGACGACGTCGAACATTTCGAGCTTGAGCCAGTCCTCTTGCTCCGCTTCCGCCAGCATCAACATCGACTTGGTCAAGTTCTGCAGCCTAGTCGCTTCCTTCGCGATCGCTTCGATCGCTTCGTCCCGAACGCTTTCGTCATCGCGGCCCCACCGCTTGAGGAGGCCCGCGTAGCTGCTGATGACCGTGAGCGGCGTCTTCAGCTCATGCGATGCGTCGGCGACGAATTGTTTCTGCCGCTCGAACGTCCGGTCCAGCCGCTCGATCATCTGATTGAACGCCCGGACAAGCTGCTGCAGCTCCGCGGATTCCTCGCGGCCGCTGACTTCGATCTGGCGCAGCTTCCCGCTTCGGTCGATCTCGCGCATCGTGTTAACCATCTGCTGAATAGGTGCCGTGAGCCTCGACGTGAACCAGTATGTTCCGAATATCGCGAACAGGATCGCCCCGCCGCTCGTCACGCTCAGCGCTGCGACCAGTACCTGCAAATAGTTGTCCAACTCGTCTAAAATCCGGTTGATCTCTAGCATCGCGATGACTTGCCCGTCGGAGTAAAGCGGCACGCGCATATAAATGATGCGTTCCCCGCTTTTCGTCACCATGCCCGTATGGTGGTAGGCTTCGAATTGCGCGGGAAGCTCGAGCAGAATCGCATTCGTGCCCGTAATGTTCAACACGCGATTGTTAGGTCCGATGATTCGAATCATCTCGTTCGCGTTATGGTATTCCTTTAATAAATCCGGCGACGAGAGCCCGCGACCGCTCTGGATCCGGGGATTCTCGAGCATGAGATTAAGCTTGGTCGTGATGACTTCCTCTTCGCTCTCCGTCGTGATTTTAATGACGTAGAAATATACGAAGATATTAAAAAAGATTAAAATAAGGATTAACCAAAAAATCGTAAAGAGCGTAAATCGTTTACGCAGCGTCATGCATCCGGCTCCTTAATCATGTAACCGACTCCGCGAACGGTATGGATCAGCTTATGGCGATACCCTTTATCCAGCTTCTGCCGCAAGTAACGGATATAGACGTCTACCAGGTTCGTCTCCCCGATAAAGTCATACCCCCACACCTCGGACAAAATATCTTCGCGCGACTTCTCATCGTTACGGTTCTCGACCAGATAGACAAGCAGCTCGAACTCGCGCGGGGTCAGCTCGATCAGAATATCCTTGCGATATACCTTGCGCGAACGAAGCTCGATCGTCAGATCGCCAAGCTTAATAATGTCGGAGCCTTCCGATTCCTTCGGATACTGCTGGAAGATTCTCAGAATGTTGCGCACTCTCGCAAGCAGTTCTTCCATCGCGAACGGTTTCGTAATATAATCGTTGGCCCCGTGCTCGAAGCCGCTCACTTTATCCGGCACGGTATCTCTGGCGGTCAACAATATAATAGGAACGGGATTCCCCGCTTGACGGATCAAACGAAGCACCTCGATGCCGCTCATCTCCGGCAGCATGACGTCCAGCAGGATCAGCTGCCAGTCGCCCGAAGAGGCCATCTCATAACCGGTCCTGCCATCCGCCGCAACTCCGACGGAGTAACCTTCATGCTCTAATTCTAGCTGTAATATGCGGGATATTCCCGCCTCGTCCTCCACGACGAGAACACGTTCATTCATGACTTTGGCGCACCTTCCTTCTTGCGAAAATAATACTTTCATCATAAAGAAGGCGCCCGAGGATTGCAAGCCGGCTTATCATCCGCTATCGCCCGCCGGATCTGGGGCGGCTATCGATCAGTTCACATACCGGCTGCAAAGCCCTTGCTAGTTTTTGATCCAGCAGCGCGTAATCGGTCGGCCACTTGCCGCTCCAGATGACGTTCCAGATCTTCTCCTGCGGCAGAAGCGGCACAATCGCGCAGGCCTTGCCGGGAAACATCGACAGCCACTGCTTGTTTTCGCCGAACCTCGCGTTTTTGTTTGCCACCCAGTGCCACTGCTGATTCGGCAATTGTCGATCGCCTTGCAGCTCCGCCAGCCTCTCAATCCGCTCGATCTGCCATTTATAGACGTTCGGATCGGCTACGACAATAACATGGGCCGATTGCTTGATGAAATGAGCGGCTTCCGGACGATCCCAGCCACCCGACATATCCACGATCTGATATTCGTTCACGCAGCCGCGCAGCGCGCGTTCGAATGTGCGCAGCCTTGTCTCACGGTCCGATGCGAAGCTCGTGTCCACCGGTATCCATCGAACGGGCTGCGATCGGCTTTTCTTTGTTTGCATGAACGATGGGGGGAGCAGCTCCGTCCATTCCGACGCTAGCGCGCCGTATTCCGCCGCGGTCACGGCGAGCCCTCGCCGGGCGAGCAGCACGGCCAGCGTAATCGCAAGGAAGGTTGCCCCCGCTCCGCTTGACAAACCAATGACCGTCACTTGCTTTCTCTCCGTCATCATCCGTGTTTCCCATTTCTTGTTCTCCTCGGTTCGGTCCGGTCCCGGCAGACGCTCCATGAATGGTTTTAACGCAAGCTCCACTTCCTTCATCGTCTGGAATCGTCGCTCGGGATCCGACTCCAGCATGCATTCCAGCAGACCCAGAAACGGACGAGGAATCGACGAATCGAGCTCGTTTGCATTCAATTTGCCCCTCGCGGTTCCTAAACGCGACAATATCGAAACGTCGCCCGCCGCTAGGCAATAGAGAACGGCCCCAAGACCGTAAATATCCGTCCTCGCGTCGCTCTGTCCGCCGAAATGCCGCTCCGGGGCAGCGAAGCCGACCGTACCGAGCTGTACCGTATCGCCTCGTTGTCCTTCCTTGTAGTGCCTCGAAATACCAAAGTCGATCAACTTGACGGCACCCGAGCGGTCGATCATGATATTGGATGGCTTCAAATCCCGATGAATGATCGGCGCAGGCTGCTCATGCAAATAACGGAGAGCCGAACATAGCTGCCTTCCGATCCGCAACAGCTCGTGGAACGGCATGCTCCCGCTTCCTCCAAGCAACCAATCCGAGAGGGTGTAACCCTCGATATATTCCATGACTAGCGCCTCCAGCCCGTTTTGCTGCTCCGGAGGGTAATAATCCGTAATTTGCGGTAGATTGGGATGATCCAGCAACATAAGCGTCGACGCTTCCGATGAATAGGCCCCGGCGCCAGATGGCGTACGCGTCACCTTCATGGCGCGCAGCCGCCCGGCTAGCTTCGTATCCTCAACGGCATAGACGACGCCCATCCCGCCCTGTCCGACTATCCTATTGACTAAATACCTTCCTCCGAAAACTTCGCCGATCGGCGGCATGCCGTTCGCTGGCGCAAGGACGTCCGTTTCTTTCATTCCACCTTGTTCCTCCTCTGAAAATACAAAAACATCCCGGCCGCGACTGCAAGAAGCAGACGCTGCCGGGATGCTTTCCCGAATGCCTATCGAATTGGTTTCATTATATCATATAGATACGCATATACCTACTTCTTCTTCAAATACAACGTCATTTCTTCGCGATTATGGAACAGCTGCTTCGCGCCAAGTACTCGGAAGCCGGTCTCAAGCCGTTCCTTCACTTCCCGAATCGTCTGCAGCGGCTTCTTGTGCATAAGCTTGATGGTAATGACAGCCGTCGCTTCAGGCTTCAGGGCGGCCTTGAGATCAAGCACGAGACGGCACATCAGCATCGGACTCCAGCTCATATCGCATACCAGAAGATCAAAGGATTCGGGCGTGAGCGATACATCGGACGCATTTTGTTTCAGATGGGTAAGCGCAGGGTGCCCGCCCAGGGAAGGGTGCATGTCCGCCGGGTCAACGGCCGTCACGCGCAAACCTCGCTCCAGCAGAAGCGACGACCAGCCGCCGGGAGCAGCACCGATATCGAGGGCGTTCTTGAAGTCCGAATAGCGGATTCCGAACGTCCGCTCGGCTTCGAGCAGCTTGAACTTCGCCCTCGAAATTTGACCTTCTTCCCGCTGGAACCGAACGGCTCCGCCTGGCCAGTCCGACAGCATCTCCTCCGGCGTGCCGAACCCCGCATATAGACGGTCGTTAGCCGCGTAGATCGATATGATCACTTCTGGCTCCTGGACGACCGGCTCCGCGTCGATTTCTTCAAGCACGGCGTCCAAGACGGCTTTCGTGTCGGAAGCCGTATAATGGAAAGCCGAACTGGCGTTTCTGCGAATGTGGACGGCCGTACGCCGGTTCATGAACGTCAGCCTTGCGTTGCGAATCATATCGGAGAGCTGCTCCAAGTCGCCAGCATCGCCTTCGATCACGACTTCCCGATCGATGGGTTGCAGATGGCGCAAGAAAATGGGCGGCTGACTAATGATCGCTTCCTGCACTTGCTCCTTCGCGAGCGAACATTCCATACGGAATACTTCTCCCGGCGCAAGCTGCGCGAAGCTGACGCCGGGAAACATGCGCCGTAATTCCTCCATTGCATACGAAGCATATTGTTGATTGGCGGTACCGATCCATAAGCTCACGTTTGACAGGCCTCTTTCGTCATAATCTATGTGTTGGATAAGTCGTTCGTCAGTTAACCGTTTGCAATTTCATCCAGCAGATTCTGCGGCATCGGGCCGCCGAATAGCTGAGAATGTTGGGGCAACGAAGCCGATAACAGATGGTACATTTGGATTCTGCCGGATGCGCTGGACGTATGCAAATAGATCCGGTTCGGGTACTTCCCCGAGCTGACAATATGGCGGACGACTTCATCCCCAGTCGGCTGCCCCCACCCTAGATCATAATCAAGCGATAGAATATCGATCGTCTCCGTATCGATTAGCAGCTTGCACTCCTCCGCGTTTCGCGCAAGCACGAAACCGTCCGGGCACTTGCGGTAGTCATCCAAGTACACATGTATCATAAAGCTCCCCCTCGCAGAAATTGATGTTATTCGGCGGCTTGCCAAACAATCGCGGTCACTTCTGACAGTCCGGGCAGCAGTAGCTTTTGCGTCCGGCAATGGACACTTTTTTGATCGTTCCCCCGCAGCGCTTGCATGGCTCTCCGTCCAAACCATGCACATGCAGCCGCTCGCGATATCCGCCCGTGAAGCTGTCGCTCGCGAACAAGGGGCTAACGCGAACGCCCCCGTGCGAGATGGCGTCTCGGAGTATATGTCCAGTCGCGGCATACAGCCTCTCCCACGCTTCAGGCTCCAGTTCGGTCAGCTTCTTCTCCGGCCGCAGCTTAGCTTCGAACATAATTTCGTCGGAGTAGACCGGACCTATGCCCGAGAGGATGTTCGGATCGACTAACGCGGTTTTCAGGGAACTTCTTTTTTTCGCGAAGCGGTCGACGAATCGAACGAACGACAGACGTTTGTCGAGCGGATCCGGGCCTTTCCCTTTCATGGACGCCTCAAGCTCCTTCACGGATAAAAGAGCTACGTCCTTCGCCTCAACGCAGAATAAATAGAGGCAACGGTCGTCGAATCGCAAGATGACGGTCGCCTGTTCATCCAGTTCCTCGTTCGCGCCGCCGACGTAAAGGGAGGCATCGTTCGTCAAGCTGACCGTCAGCCGCTTGCCGTTATCCAGATGGAAGACGACGAGCTCCGCCCGACGCTCCACGAACCAAACGGTTTTATTAACGATTTCCTGTTCCAGCTTATCGCCGGTTGCCCGATCGAATTCGGGATGAACCTGAATTGCCGTAATTGTAGCGCCGGCGAATCGCTCCGCCAATAAGGCTCTGTATATTTCCAGTTCCGGAAGCTCCTGCATCTAGCCTTTAAACCTCCCAGCGAATGTCAACGTTATTAAAAGGTTGTTCGAAAAACAATTTCTTTACACGGTCTTATTGAGTTCCAGCATGGCTGCGATCTCTTCGGTCAGCGCGTCGAGCGTCTCATAAATTCGATCGGGCTCGCAGCCGGCCGCCCTTGCGTAACCGTCGTAATTGTCGCGCGTCGTGAGGCCTGTAAGCACAAGCATCGTCCCGCAACCGGAAGCTTTGCCCGCGGCGATGTCCGTCGCGAGATTATCGCCGACGACCCATGTATCCTGCGCCGATAACCCGATCTGCTTCAGCGCGTAGTCCATCAGAATTGATGAAGGTTTGCCGATCACGATCGGCTCCGTACCGCTTGCAGCCCTTAACATGGCGCTGATCGAGCCGGCGCCCGGGACTAGTCCGTCCGTCGAAGGGACGAGCAAATCCGGGTTCGTCAAGATATAGGGAGCGCCTTCCCGGATATGGCGTACGGCGCGAGCCAGCAAGTCATACGTGAACTGTCGGTCGATGCCTTGCACGACGTAATCCGGACGTTCGTCCGTCAATTGAAGCCCGGAATCAAGCAGTGCTTGGCGCAAGCCCTTCATTCCGATGACGAAGACGGAAGCGCCCGGCTGCCGTTCAGCGATATAGACCGCCGCCGCTTGCCCGGAGGTGCACACATCCTGCGGTTCCGCCGGAATGCCCATGCCGTTAAGGCGGGCAGCCACATCCTCCGGCGTCGCGGAGGAATTGTTCGTGACGAAGCGATACGCGATGTTCGAGCTTTTTAAGAAACGGATAAGCTGGTCGGCTCCTTCCACGGGACGTGTACCTTGGTACATCGTGCCGTCCAAATCGATTAATAAGCCTTTTATGGCCGGTATAGATTGTATGTTCATGATGGCAATGCTCCCGATTCTAGTTTGATCATTTTGTTCTCGATTCTTTGAATCCGCTTGCGGATATTCTGCATCTCGGCCGAACGTTTCGCGTCGCGGCGATGTCCGCCGTACATGCGCTCATGTCTCGCAAAAGCGGTCCTTGCATGTTGAAGCGACAATTCCAACTCTTTTGTCCTGTGTTCATAATACATCGATAGTTCAATGCAGGCTTCCTGTCCTGCAGGTAGTATGGAATCGTTCGTTCGAGAAATAACCTTCTGCCACAATACCACAGCGCGTTCCCAATTACCAGCCTTCTTGTCTCTTGCGGCCAACATCATGAGAGAAGACGGCGAAGGTTCGTGATGCTCCGCCGCGATGCCGTACAACTCTTCGGTCAGACCGCTCTTCCCCATCTTCTCCAGCCAAAGCCCGGTTCTTATGAGCTCTTCGGTTTCCTCCGGATACGGAATGCGGCGAAAGATATCTTCCTTCAATAGATGGCCGAAGCGGATCGACAGGCATGCGAGGGACAGAAGATCAAGCTCGTTGTGCGTGAATACGCCTTCCAGCGGGGCTGGATTGCCATCCGCAAGGAATTGAAAATAAAGCTGCGGAGCGAGCGATCCGGGGACATCTTCCGTTCGGGTGATGCCGAGCCGCTCTTCTTCGATATAACTTAGCTTGCAGGACGCCAGCGTATTGCGCCACACCGAGCGGGACGGATGGAGGAAGTCCAAATGCCTCGGCTGCCTGATCGTTCGTCCGATCGCGTTCATGATCATCCGATTCTGCACGAGCGGCCAGTCGAAGGTCTTTCCATTATATGTGGCCAAATACCGATAATTGCGCAGTCTTTCTTCCAAATCATGCAGCATGGCATACTCCTCGGCGGGATGCCGTATGAGCGACTGCTCTACCACGAATCGATCCCCTTGGAGAAAAGCGAGTCCGATCATGAACGGAATATTCCCAGCCCCCACGCCGAGTCCGGTCGTCTCCAGGTCCAAGTAGAGCACTTGTTCCGGATCGACGGTCGGGAGGTCGGCATGGAATCCCGTCAGGCCGGGAGCCGCCTCTGCTAACTCTCCTAACGCATGAGTTCCATGGCGATGGGTTAGCGTATATTCCGACCTTCGGAGCAAATAATCCCCTTTGGCCGTCCGTCGAAGGGTGACGCCGAACGAAGACCATGCCGGATGGAGGCTCTCGGGCGGCTCGCTTTTACCAATGTCAGTTCGCTCGGACGATTCTGCTGGCTGCTCTTCCGCTATCGTTCCAGTCGCAACGGCATTCGGATCGCCGTCGCTCCCCGTTCCGCCAGAGACGGCGCCTCCCGTTCCGCGCAGCCGGTTCATTCTGTCCCTCATGCTCATTCGCTCGCACCCGCTTCCTTACCTATGTTTTCGTGCGTGCGCAGCCGGATTTTAATTAATGGGGGTACAGAAGCATGTTTTTTCATTATATGTACCCCAGCATTTCTACTGCCTTCTGCTTGGCATTCAGCCCTTCGATTTCTGTTCCAATGCAGGAAGGGCAGCCATCGGAGCATGGGCATCTTTTTATTAAGTGCTTCGCAGCGGCTTTAACTTCATCGAAGCGTTTGTATACGTCTTCCGCTAACCCAATGCCGCCGGGGTAGTGGTCATAGATAAATAAGGTAGGTAATTGCGTATGCTCGGCCCGAATCTGAGAAACAACGTGAATATCGTTACGGTCACACATTACATGTATAGGTACGATATGCCCTAGCACATTGGCTATACCCATTAGCAGCTGTTCCAGCGTTTTTGTGTCAATACCCGAATCGACTTCCTTTAACTCTATCCATGTCCCGCTGGTGTGCAGTTCTTCTTCGGGTAAATTGATTTGCCCATATCCGATATTTTCGAAACTCGATAAACGGATTTTCTTAAAAATTGTCGGCATGGCATTTACCTGTAAATCTCCAAAGTTAATAGAAGAAACACGCCTGCTCTCGGTCCTGTCAATGTCCAGAACCTTAAGCTTAACGGCCAGGTTCGCGTCGGTGTAATATTCTACATCGACTTCGCGGACATAGGCCTTTTTGTGTTCCCAGTCCAGCTTTTCGACTTGAAACTGTACGCCTTCATGCAAGTAGATTGCTTCGTCGTGAAGCAAGGTCATTGCACTAAAGCGGTCCATTTCCCCGATAATCTTTACGTTCGCTATATCCGATTGATCTATGATAACGACGTTTTCCTGTGCCGCAGACCGCAGACTTACTTCGCTGGCCGGGAAAGACTGGTTCGCCCAATAGAATGTATCCGCTGCCCGATGTAATACCCTTTCTTCTACAAGGTACTCTAAGACTTCTTCTATCTCTCCGGGGCCGTATTGTTCCCCCTGCTTAAAAGGCAGTTCATACGAAGCGCAGCGTATATGGTCAACCAGGATAAGCAAGTTTTCCGGGTTAATCCTTGCCGACTCCGGGGAACGGTCGAAGAAGTATTCGGGATTCTGGACGATATACTGGTCAATAGGCGTATTGCTGGCAACCATTAAGACTAGGGCTTCGCCATGTCGTCGGCCTGCCCGGCCTGCTTGCTGCCATGTGCTGGCGACGCTGCCGGGGTATCCCGTCATGACGCAAACTTGCAGCTGCCCGATGTCTACCCCCAATTCTAAGGCGTTCGTACTGACTACCCCTAGAATGTCGCCGTTCCGCAGCCCCTTTTCGATTTCCCGGCGCTGGCTCGGAAGGTAGCCTCCCCGGTAGCCGCGAATTGACTTAGCCGCGATTTCGTTTTTAACCAGTTCCTGTAGATGGCTTAAGATAATTTCAACCCTTACCCGGCTGCGGGCAAAAACGATAGTCTGTATTTTATTGGAAAGAAATTGTTTCGCCAGCTGGTTTACTTCTACCGTAGAGCTTTTACGCAAGTTCAGCGGCTTGTTCACGATAGGCGGGTTATAGAAAACGAAGTGCTTCCTTCCCCTGGGCGCGCCGTTGTCGGCGATTAGGCGCATAGGCTGGCCGGTTAACTGTTCGGCCAATTCCTTCGGGTTGGCGATGGTTGCAGACGTACATATAAATAAGGGATTGCTTCCGTAAAATTTGCAAATACGCTTAAGCCTTCTTATTACGTTGGCTACATGGCTGCCGAATACGCCCCTGTATGTATGCAATTCATCTATAATGATATATTTCAGATTGCTAAACAGGCTTACCCATTTCGTATGATGCGGAAGTATTGCCGAATGTAGCATATCGGGATTAGTAATAACGATATGCCCGACTGTTCTAACGATCTGCCGAATGGCCGGGGCGGTATCCCCGTCATATGTGAAGCTTTTTATATCAATGCCCATTTCGTCTATGATTTCGTTTAGTTCGCTTTTTTGGTCTTGTGCCAGGGCTTTCGTCGGGAACAAATAAAGCGCGCGGCTGCCGTCGTCTTCCGCTATGGCCTGCAACACAGGTAGGTTATAGCATAATGTCTTACCCGAAGCTGTTGGCGTGACAGCGACGATGTTTTCCCCTTTACGAATCGTTTCATAGGCTGTGTGCTGGTGCGTGTAAAGTTCTGCAATGCCGCGTTTTTCCAGGGCAGCTTTAATACGCGGGTCTACGCTTTCAGGGATAGGCCTTGTTTTTGCTTCCTGCGGCTGTATCTCATGCCAGTTGATAATATTTTCATTTCCCCGCAATTCCTCTATAAGCTGGGGAAGCGTCTTTTTCCGAAACAATGAATTCACCCCTTAACACTAGAACACTTGTCCTTAGTATAAATGTCCCTTGAAAAATATAAAAGCCCTGGCGAATGCCAAGACTTAGAACGTCATCATTACGCAGTAATCTCCTCTCGAGCGTCACCGCTTCTATACAAGGAAAAGCATAACAATATCATGAATACGCACAATATTGACATTACTACAAATGCGTATTTATAGCTATTCGTTATATCAACAATCCAGCCTGTTAAAGCAGGTCCTAACCCTGCAATCATATATCCTCCACATTGCACCATAGAAGTCCAAGCCCCAGCGTCCTCTGCATTATTGGTGTAGTCTAAAGGCAGAAGCAATGCTAAGAAAAATAATGCGCCTGAACCCACACCAAGTAAGACTGCACTTGTCCAAGGAATGAACTCATACCTAACAAAACTTAGTAAAGTAAGACCGATTAGTGTAACAAACGATGAAGATAACATCCACACCAGACGATTCGGAAATTTACTTACGAGTGCGGGTATTATAAATCCTGTTGCCGTTTGAACTAAAGAAAACAATGTAATAACCGTCCCAGCAGCTGTTAATGAAAGTTCATTCTTTTGTGAGACGGGGACTATCCATGCTGTTACTGAATAGTTTAAACTTCCTTGCAATCCAAAAAAGACCATGATGAGAATAGCGCGTTTATTACGCCAAGGGAATTTTTTCTTATTTGATTGACCAGAAATATTAGCCCTTGCTTCCTTAGTTGCATATAACCAGATGAAAAGCGAAAGTAATGCTAGCAATCCCCAGCCTGCTAAAGCAAACGTCCATTTGACATTAAAAATATGTTGTAATGGAACAGTGATTCCCGCGCCAAGTGATGCTCCCAGGCCAATACCAATTGAATAAACACCAATCATTAAAGCAACCTGTTGAGGAAAATACTTTTTAATAAATCCAGAAATAGAAGGACCTGCAACTGCTAAACCTACCCCAATAATTGCCGTGGAAGCTAACATTACCAAAGCATTGGAAGCGAAATACCGCAAACCAGTCGCAATAGCTATGAGAATTAAACAATAACTTACAGCTCGTTCGAAACCAATTCGTCTGCTTAATATCGGCGCCAGCGGAGCAAACAACCCCATGCAAATAACAGGTATTGCTGTTAGCAAACTTACCACCGTGCTATTAAGACTTAATTTTGCCTGTATCGTTTCCAGAAGCGGAGCAATGGATGTAATAGCAGGTCTCATGTTCATGGAAACCAGCAGAATAGCTGCTACTGTTAGAATGGTTAAACTTACCTTATTCATTTTGTTCATTAGCTTCGATATTGGCTGCTACACATTCCAACGCATTTTTTTCATTCTGCTCGTATATGGATGTAAAAATCTGTTCATGGATGGCAGTATTATCTTTATAATCAGGAACATTCAACAAAAACCGGTTCAAGTGGATGGAAAGAAGTTTGCTGAATTCCTGGTAAATTTGATACAAGGATTCGTTATTTGCAGCTTTTGCAATCGCCGTATGGAATGCTATGTCCTCTTGAATGTATACGTAATAATTCCCATCAAGAAGGGCCGCATTTCGACGATCTAAAGTTTCCCTAAGCAAAATTAAATCATCCTCAGTTCTCCGCTTTACTGCTAGCTTTATTATGGCCTGTTCAAGAATAAGTCTTGTTTCAACGATATGCCCCCCATGTAGGATGAGGTTTTGTTTTTCCTCTGCTTCGTTATATATTACAAATGTTCCTTGACCGTGTTTGATTTCTAAGTACCCTGCGTGTATAAGAATCTTGATAGCTTCGCGGATTGTAGAACGTCCTACTTCATATACCTTCATTAGGTCAAATTCTGAAGGTAGTTTGTAACCATAATTATAAATTTTGTCTACAATTTTCTGTTTCAAATCAATTATTACTTTATCAGCTAGACGTTTTGGCTTTTTATGATCTTGCAGCATGGTAAGCTCCTTTTCAGATTAAATGTCGTCAGACGTCAGACGTCTTTAATAATAATATAAGACATCAGACGTCTGATGTCTATAAGAATAGCCCAGTTGCCGAGCCATGACCAGCGAAGGGTTAGCCAAAATTACAGAGGACGCGAAAAAGCAGCTTTATTAAGCTGCTTTTCGTGTGTTTGTATCTACCTCTATTTTTAGAAAATCGTAGCCAGCCATTCTCCCATCCGATCTGAGAATATACGTTCGTTCCTGAACGCTTATTCCGCGCAGCTGCCTTCCGTCTCGCTGCCCTTCCGTTCGATCTCGAAACAACCCAAATCCAGCGCTGCCATGCTGTTCGGAAAGATCTCACGCGCCTCGAGCTCCAGCTTCGCAAGCTCCTCGTTGCCGTATCTCCCGCTAAAATGGGTCATGACGAGCTGCTTCGCGCCCGCATCACGCGCGGCTTCGGCCGCTTCGGTCGTCGTGCTATGCCCGAATTCATGAGCCTTCGCCTCGAGCCCCGCCGCGAACGTCGCTTCATGCACGAGCAAATCCGCGCCTCGAGCCAGCTCCCGGACGTTGTCGCAAGGACACGTATCGCCAAGCACGGTTACGATCCGCCCAGGTATGATGCCGTCGGTCACGGAGCTTGGCGAGACGACACGTCCGTCGGCTAACGTGACGGCTTCTCCTCGTTTAAGCTTTCCGTACAAAGGCCCGGCTTCGACGCCCAGCTCTCGCAGCTTGTCCGTCAGCAGACGGCCCGGCGCGTCTCTTTCCGTAATCCGGTAACCGAAACAAGGCACGCGGTGTACAAGCGGTTTCGCCTCGACCTTAAAGCAATCGTCCTTGAAGATCGGGTTGCCGTCCGTCTGCTCGTCCAGCTCGTGGATTTCGAGCTCGTAGTCGAGCGTTGTTCCCGTAAGGCCGAATACCGTCTCGATGTAATGTTTGAGCCCGGACGGTCCATACATCTCCACCTTGCTGACGCCTCCGTCGAACGAGCGGGTGCTGAGCAATCCCGGAAGCCCGTACAGATGATCGCCATGAAGATGCGTGATGAAAATTTTCTCGAGCTTGCTCAGCTTGAGAGGCAGCTTCATCAATTGATGCTGCGTCGCTTCGCCCGCGTCGAACAGCCACCAGGCGCAATGCGGTTCCGGGAGCTGCAGCGCCGCGCTCGTTACGTTCCGGTGTTTGTTTGGCCTGCCTGCCCCGGTTCCCATAAACCATAATTTCATAAGCAATACCCCTCGCTGTTTACCGTGTCTCGATTTCACAATGGTGACAAAGGAGCCCTCCGCGCCCCGGGCATCATTCACCGGTTCGCGGAAGGCTCTCGCTATCTTTCCATGAAACTATACTTTCTCCACGTTAAAATATTGCGCTTCCGGATGCGCGAATACCATGGCTGAGACGGATGCTTCCGGCTCCATCATGAACCCTTCGGTCAGCTCAACGCCGATATCCTCCGGCTTCAGCAATTCGAACAACGGTCCTTGATCCTCGAGATTCGGGCACGCCGGATAACCGAACGACACGCGAATTCCTTGGTAGCGGGCGCCGTGGCGCTGCTTCATCGTCATATCCGCCGGATCCGGATATCCGCAAATGTCGCGCATCATATGATGGACGCGCTCCGCCAATCCTTCCGCCACTTCGAGGGCAACCGATTGAAGCGCGTGGGAGCGCAAATAGTCGCCGCTGTCCTTCCACTTGCCTGCAAGCTCGCGGATACCTTCGCCTGCCGTCACGACCAGGAACCCGACGTAATCCATCACGCCGCTGTCCGTCGATTTGAGGAAGTCGGCCAGGCAGAGGAAAGGCTCCACCTGCTGGCGCGGGAACGTAAACCGTTTGATTTCCTTCGCGTGATCCGCGGGATCGTAAATAATGACGTCATTGCCGGAAGATTGCGCCGGGAAGAAACGGTACATCCCGTTCGCGCGCAAATACCCTTCCTTGCCGCCTTCGCGCATGATCTCGTCAACCGTCGCTTTGAGCTGAACGGCTTTATCGTTGCCTTCGGCAAGCAGCTTCTCCACGGTTCCCTTAAGTCCCAAATGGTGACCGAGCAGCATTTGCATGTTCACGTAAGGTACGATTTGCGGAATCGGAACGTCGCGAAGGACATGGCGATCCGTATCTGGCGGAGCGAACACCGGCGCATCCGGCGATATTTTGGACCGGACTGCGCGCGTCAACTGAGGCATCGGCTTTTCCGTTTCCTCGATGGCCGCTCCGGAAGCCTTGTACGCCGCGAGTTCTTCCTCGAGCCGCTTGCGATGCTCCGGATCCATCAGCTTGTTCGCGATATCGAGACCATCCATAGCGTCCTTGGCATAAAGCACAAGTCCGTCGTATTCGGGACCGATTCTCGTCTTGGTGAACTTCCGAGTCAGCGCCGCGCCTCCGACCAGAATCGGGGCGTCGATGCCGGCGTTGCGCATATCCTGTGCGGTAATGACCATTTGCTGCGCCGATTTGACGAGCAGGCCGGACAATCCGATCGCATCGACCTTTTCGTTGCGGTAAGCTTCGATGAGTTGCTCAGGCGGTACTTTTATGCCCAAGTTGATGATTTTGTATCCGTTGTTTGACAAAATGATTTCGACCAGGTTTTTGCCGATGTCATGGACATCGCCTTTTACCGTCGCGAGTATGATTTTTCCTTTGACGGAGCTTTCGTTCTTCTCCATAAATTGCTCCAAGTGCGTCACGGAAGCTTTCATGACCTCCGCGCTCTGCAGCACCTCGGCGACGATCAGCTCGTTGTTGTTGAACAAACGGCCTACTTCTTCCATGCCGCGCATGAGCGGTCCGTTAATGATGTCGAGTGGTGCGTATTTCGCCAGCGCCTCGTCCAGATCCGGAATAAGCCCTTCTTTCGTGCCTTCCACGATATAAGAAGCAAGCCGCTCCTCCAGCGACAAAGTCGATATTTTTTCCTTTTTCTCGACCTTCTTATTGCGGAACGCCGCAACGAACGCCGCAAGCGTATCGTCGTTTGTCTGGTAGATCAGGTCCTCCGCTAGCTTGCGTTCCTCTTCCGGTATGGACGCGTAACGTTCCAGCTTCTCGGTGTTCACGATCGCGTAATCGAGCCCCGCCTTGGTCGCGTGGTAGAGGTAAACGGAGTTCAGCACCTCGCGGCCCGCATCCGGCAGACCGAACGAGATGTTGCTTAATCCGAGAATCGTCTTCGCCTTCGGATACTTCTCCTTGATCATCCGGATGCCTTCGAGCGTCTCTACGGCTGAACCGATATATTGCGGGTCGCCGGAGCCGATCGGGAACATGTTCGGGTCGAAAATAATATCTTCAGGCTTCACGCCGTATTTCTCCACCAGCAGATTATAGGAGCGGTCCGCGACCTCCATCTTCGCTTCGCGGGACACGGCTTGCCCGCGCTCGTCGATGAGGATCATGACGACAGCCGCGCCGTATCGGTGAATGAGCGGAACGATTTTCTCGAATTTCGACTCCCCGTCCTCGAGGTTGATGGAGTTGATGATCGCTTTGCCTTGCGAATATTTGAGCCCGAGCTCGATGATATGATCGTACGTCGAGTCCAGCATGAGCGGCGCTTTGATTTTCTTGACGACTTGAGGCAGGAACTGATGAACGGCATACTCCTCATCGATGTCGGTATCCTGCAGGTTGATGTCGATGACATGGGCGCCCCCCTTGACCTGGGCGCGGGCGATCTCGGACGCTTCATCGAACTTCTCTTCCTTAATGAGCCGCTTGAACTTGCGCGAGCCGGAAATGTTCGTTCGCTCGCCGATCATATAAGGGCGGTTGTCCGATTCGATGAAGACGGTATCGATGCCGGATACCGCATCCGGATGCGTTCCGTTCGCGGGACGAGGCGAGTAACCCGCCATCGTCTCGGCCAAAGCCCGAATATGAGCGGGCGTCGTGCCGCAGCAGCCGCCGGCGATGTTCAGCCAGCCCTGCTCGGCGAAAGCGGCCAACTTCTTCGCAAGCGACTCGGGCGATTCGTGGTAATGGCCGTTCTCGTCCGGCAATCCCGCGTTCGGATAACAGCTGACCGCTGTATCCGCGATTTCGCTAAGCGTGCGGATATGGTCGCGCATGAATTCGGGGCCTGTCGCGCAGTTCAGTCCGATCGAGATCGGGTTCAAATGTTCGAGCGATATATAAAACGATTCGATGGTTTGACCCGCAAGCGTCGTTCCCATCGGCTCAATCGTGCCCGAAATCATAATCGGGAGCACGGTGCCTAACTTTTCGAACGCATTGCGCACGCCGATGCTGCCCGCCTTGACGTTGAGCGTGTCTTGCGACGTCTCAAGCAGAATGGCGTCAACTCCGCCTTCGATAAGCGCAAGCGTTTGTTCGTAGTAGCTCTCGACCAGCTCGTCAAAGGTAACGCCGCCCGTAACGGATAATGTTTTGGTCGTCGGACCGAGGGCTCCCGCCACGTAACGCGGCTTGTCCGGCGTACTGTATTTATCCGCTGCGTCTCTTGCGAGCTTCGCCGCGGCTAAGTTAATTTCCCTAGCTTTCTCCGGGATGTCGTAATCCTCAAGGACGACGCTCGTTGCTCCAAACGTATTCGTCTCTAGGATGTCCGCTCCGGCTTCCAGGTACTGCTCATGAATCAATTGGATAACGTCAGGACGCGTTAGAACGAGCATTTCGTTGCAGCCGTCAAGCTCGGCGCCTCCGAAGTCGTCCTCCGTCAGATTGGCTTGCTGGATCATGGTGCCCATTGCGCCGTCCAAAATGAGAATCCGTTCCTGCAGCGCTTGTTGTAAGGTCTGTCTCGACAAATTGCTACACCCTTCCCAAAATCGTTAACAAATAGTTTAACAGAATACCCCTTGACTGAAAAGGATCCTCCATCGACATTCGCCCGCATTTGTTTTATAATTATTATATCATTTAATTTCTATTGGAAAAGAGGGAATGCTCATGGCTGAAATAAGAATACGCAACACGGAGCAACGCATTTCGGGAGAAGAGAACGTCCGCGCGTTCCTGGAAAGCCAGGAAGTCCTTTACGAGCATTGGAATGCCGGCAAGCTAGCCGCGGAATTGCAAAATAAATTCGTGTTGACCGATGAAGAGAAGGGCCAGATCCTCGCGACCTACGACGCAGAAATTCGCGATCTCGCGGAGCGCCGCGGATACCGGACTTGGGATATCGTCGCCCTTTCGGACGCGACTCCGAACCTCGACGAGCTGCTCAAAAAATTCGAGAACGTTCATACCCATACAGAGGACGAGGTTCGCGCCATTACGGCCGGACGCGGCATCTTCATTATTAAAGGCACGGACGATGTCGGTTACTTCGACGTTGAGCTCGAAGCAGGCGACGTCATCTCCGTTCCGGAACATAAACCGCACTTCTTCACACTGATGGAAAACCGCCAAATCGTCGCGGTTCGCCTGTTCATCGAGACGGAAGGCTGGATCGCCCACCCTTACGCGGATGCGCAGTTCCAATCCAAGTAATAAAGCCTATAAGCAGCATTCAAGCCCCTCCGGCGCTCCAAGAGCGACCAGAGAGGCTTTTTTCATTATCGCACATAAAGGTCCGATACGCTTATTCGGAACTGTAGATCCATCGGATTTACTGCTCGAGCAGACGCAACAGATCTTCCAAATCGGCAATTTCGTGCGTCGGGACGATCTCGTCCGTGCGCTTGGCGCCATGGCGGTTGATCCATACCGAGGTCATGCCGATCGTGTTCGCGCCAAGGATATCCGTCGTCAGCTTGTCGCCGACCATGATGCCGTGCTCTGGTTCGATGCCAAGCTGCTCGAGCGCATGTTTGAAGATCGGCGCGGCGGGTTTGCCTTGTCCGAATTCGCCCGAAATAATGATATGATCGAAATAAGGGATCAGCTCCGGCACGCCGTCAAGCTTCTCCTTCTGCAGATCCGGCGACCCGTTCGTCAGCAGCAGCAGCTTATACTTGCCCTTCAGCGCATCAAGCACGCGGAACGTCTCATCATAGACGATCGGGCGCGAGCGGCGCTCCGCCGGGAATTGTTCGGCCAGCTTGGCGCCCAGCTCCTCGTCGTCCACGCCCAACGATTTCAACCCTTGCGTCCAGGCCGCTTTCCGATAACCGGGGGCCAGCTTCTGAAGCTTGCGGAACTCCTCCTGCTCTCCGGCCGCGAAGTTCGCCCACAACCCTTCGAACGGGTTAATGCCGATCATTTTCGTGAACGGGAACGTTTCGTACGATTCATACAACGCCCTCGCTTCCTTGCGCACCGCTTCCTCCAGTTCGGCCGGATCCACGCCCGCCGCCTTCGAACCCGCTTCGCAGGTTGCTTGGAACGCTTCCTTCACGCTTCGGTCATCCCATAATAACGTATCATCCAAATCAAACAATACCGCTTGTTTCGCCACCATGCTCCCAATCTCTCCCTATTCTATTTTTCTTCGAATTGAATGCCGTGAATCTGCGCGAACGATTTCATCTTGTCGGTCATGTCAGCGGTGTTGAACCGGTTCAGCAGCCTTGAAAAGGTCCAGCCGGCACCCTTCTTCGGCAAAATCGTCACATAACCGTTCTGTACGCGAATGCCTTGGATATCCGCCGCGTTCAATCTTTTGTCCCCCGTTAACCTGCGGGACTGAACGTAATCCTTGCCGATCTTCAAATACGGTCTTCGGAAGAAAAACAAGGCGGCCAACAAGACATAAGCCCCGATCGTCACCCAATTAATCGTATCGAGCTTAAATTTCGGATCAGCTGACATGACAAACAAATACATAATGACGAACAAAATCAGAAGAACGGGCAACACGAAGTTCCGCCCGGTAAACCGATCCGCCTTCTCCGCGTTCATCACCAATTGACCGGAACCTTGTTTTTTTCGTTGTTTGTTTATCGTTGTCATGTTTTTGCGTACTTTGCGTTCCCAAGATCGTGACAAGGTTATTCCTCCTTATGTAATCGTTAGGCTGCAGCTCAACAAAATGCAGCCTAATTCATTCATTAATGTTTGATTCCGCCGTTGCCGCCGTTCTCTTCGTCCTCCACGTACTTGATCGAGTCAAGCTGCTGCTTGAAGTTGGCTTTGAAATTGTTCAAATATTGTTGTCTGAGCCCATCCCGTTCCTTTGTTTCTTCGTCGGTTAACCCGACGGTTTTGTTTTTGCGGGACAGCTCGTTGATCCGCGCGATAAGCTTGTCGATATCCATCTTTCTTTTCCCCTTTCTCTTGATGCGAACATACTACTCCCTACTTTTACATTTTGAACATTGCATTGTCAAGGTAAAGCGCCTATTGCTCTCGACATCCATGCGACACTGTCAAGAAACAGACAAAAAAAGGCCATCCAATCCTGCCTGGATGACCTGTTTCAACTTGTGATCTTAAATAACCGGAATAATCAGCTTCTGCCCGGGAAAAATCGTAGCCGATTCCAGCCCGTTGCGATTCTTGATCGCATATACGAGGTACCCAATATCGCTGCCGTCTTGATGGCGGCTTGCGATCGTCCACAACGTATCTCCGCTGCCGACCGTTATAACCTGCTCCGAAGCGCTAGGGCCTTCAATCCCCGTACTCGAAGCATTCGTACTTATGATAAGGAAGCTTGTAAATACGAGTAAAAATAACATCAGGCTTACAATAACCTTTGCCATATGTCGTCTAACCCACTTTAGAAAAGTTGGCTTCTCATCGCGATTCGTAGCTGTATGTAAGGAACGGTATGAGCTTGTACTTGAATTCATCATCATCATATTCAGCACCCCAAACATTTGTTCTGTTTTAAATTTAACACGAACAAACGTTTCCGTCAACCAAAAAATGCGAACATTTGCGCCCCAGAACTTATGTTTGTACGAACGGCGGTTCTGTGCTATAATTTGACACAATAAGATGAATGGAGATGATGGACGTGTCGAAGATTTCCAAACGGCAAAATTCGATCCTTGACTTTATAAAGCAAGAAGTTCGAGAGAAAGGTTATCCCCCTTCCGTCCGCGAGATTGCCGAAGCGGTCGGATTGTTATCCAGCTCGACGGTGCACGGCCACTTGGATCGTTTGGAGAAAAAAGGCTTCATTCGCCGCGACCCGACGAAACCCCGCGCGATCGAGATTTTGAACCAGGACGAGAACGACAACGTCATCCACATGCCCGTAGCGCAAGTTCCGATCGTCGGCAAGGTAACCGCAGGCATGCCGATCACGGCGACGGAGAACATCGAGGATTATTTCCCGCTCCCGGCGCATTACGTCGGCGACAGCAACAACGTTTTTATACTTAACGTCATCGGCGAGAGCATGATCGAAGCCGGCATACATAACGGCGATTATGTCATCGTGCGCCAGCAGCAGACGGCGAACAACGGCGATATCGTCGTGGCCATGACCGAAGACGACGAGGCGACCGTGAAGACGTTCTATAAGGAAAAGGATCATATCCGCCTTCAGCCGGAGAACGAAACGATGGAACCGATCCGTTTGCACAATGTCACCATTCTGGGCAAAGTAATCGGATTGTTTAGGGACATTCATTAAGCGAAACGGCATCTCATATGTAAACCTATCAAAAGGCGGCACGGGAACATGTTCCCGTGCCGCCTTTTGTTAATTTGATATCTTGAACAGCAAAATTACAAAACAAAGGGCAGCCCGCGGTCGTTTCGAACCGACGGGACTGCCCTTCTTTATCATCCTTTTAGTAGAGGCTCAGATATTGATCGCGTTCCCATTGGTGCACTTGGGTCCGATACATATCCCATTCGATTTCTTTGAGCTCGTAGAAGTGAGCGAGCGCATGATCGCCTAGCGCTTCGCAAATAACGTCGCTTCTGAGCATCTCTTCCAACGCTTCCTTCAGATTGACCGGAAGGCTCGGAATACCCGAATCGATCCGCTCTTCCTCCGTCATGATGTAAATATTGCGGTCAGTAGGAGCCGGAAGCGGCAATTGATTTTGAATGCCGTCCAGACCTGCTTTAAGCATAACGGCGAGCGCGAGATAAGGATTCGCTGCAGGATCCGGGTTACGCACTTCCACGCGCGTCGACAAGCCGCGGGAAGCCGGGATGCGGATCATCGGCGAGCGGTTGCTGGCCGACCATGCTACGTAGCATGGCGCTTCATAACCGGGAACCAGACGTTTGTACGAGTTGACCGTCGGGTTCGTAATGGCTGCCATCGCGCGGGCATGCTTCAGAATGCCCGCCATATAGTAGCGGGCCGTATCGCTTAGGCCGAGCTTGTCCTTCTCGTCGTAAAACGAATTCGTGCTGCCTTTGAACAACGATTGGTGGCAGTGCATGCCGGATCCGTTTACGCCGAACAGCGGCTTTGGCATAAACGAGGCATGCAGGCCATGAACGCGCGCGATCGTCTTAACGACGAGCTTGAACGTTTGGATTTGGTCGGCCGCTTTAATCGCGTCCGCGTATTTGAAGTCGATCTCGTGTTGGCCGGGCGCTACCTCATGGTGAGACGCTTCGATCTCGAAGCCCATCTCTTCCAGCGTAAGCACGATCTCGCGGCGGCAGTTCTCGCCAAGATCCATCGGCGCAAGGTCGAAGTAACCGCCTTGGTCGTTCAATTCCGTCGTAGGCTCGCCCCGCTCGTCCGTTTTGAAAAGGAAAAATTCCGGCTCCGGACCTACGTTCATCGCGGTGTAGCCGAGCTCTTCGGCTTCCTTCAGCGCGCGCTTCAGAATGCCGCGCGGGTCGCCAGCGAACGGCGTGCCGTCCGGCATGTAGATGTCGCAGATCAGACGCGCGACGCGATCTTGCTGGACCCATGGGAATACTACCCAAGTATCGAGATCAGGATATAAGTACATGTCGGATTCTTCGATCCGAACGTAACCTTCGATGGAAGATCCGTCGAACATCATTTTGTTATCGAGCGCTTTGTCCAGCTGGCTAACCGGGATTTCGACGTTCTTGATCGTGCCTAACAAATCGGTAAATTGCAAACGAATGAACCGTACATTCTGCTCCTGGGCAATACGTTTGATGTCTTCTCTAGTGTAACTCACAGAATCATCTCCTTTTGTCCTCATATTTACCGTTTATTTAAGAAACGGGTTAATTGTCCCTCGATCATGGAGGTTCTGCCCGGTCTCTTCTCCAGCAGCTGCTGCTTCAGCAAACGGTGAAGCTGCTGATCCGACAACTCTCTGCGCTTCACTTCGGATTGCTCGCTAACGATCGTTGCGTCATCCGATTCCTTGGAAACCGGATTCATGACTTGTTTGATTCCGGCGATGTTAACGCCTTTCTCTATCAACGATTTGATCTCTAGCAGACGTTCGACGTCGTTAAACGAGAACAACCGTTGATTGCCAGCGGTTCTGGCGGGAACGATCAATTCATGCTGTTCGTAATAACGGATCTGCCTGGCCGTCAAATCGGTCAGCTTCATTACGATGCCGATCGGGAACAAGGCCATATTTCTGCGTATTTCGTCTGCCATGTCGCATCAACCTTCCAGTCGCTCATTTATAGCTTCATTGTATCGTCGCGCCACAAATGTGTCAAGTTATGTAAGGTTTAATCACAATTAATCCGCTGCTGACCAGCTTCTCGAGCGCGACCAATACGCCGTATTTCGCATGAGCGTACGTAAGCCCTCCTTGCATGTAAGCAATGTAGGGTTCCCTGATCGGCGCGTCGGCGGACAGCTCCAGGCTGCCTCCCTGTATGAAAGTCCCCGCGGCCATGATGACCGGATTGTCGTACCCCGGCATGTCCCAAGGCTCGGGCACGACATGGGCGTCTACGGCGGCCGCTTGCTGGATGCCCTGCACGAAAGCGATCAACGGGGCGGCTTGTCCGAACCGGACCGCCTGGATCAGGTCTGTGCGGGGTTCGCTCCAGCTCGGCTTCGTCTCGAAGCCGAGACGCTCGAACATCGCCGCTGCTAGAATGCTCCCTTTGATCGCTTGTCCAACCATATGAGGAGCCAGGAACAAACCCTGGTACATAGAGCGTAGCGTTCCTAACATCGCGCCGACATCGCCGCCGATGCCCGGAGCGGTCAGCCGATATGAGGCTGCCTCTACTAACTCGCGCCGACCGGCAATGTACCCTCCGGTTTCCGCAATGCCGCCGCCAGGATTTTTGATGAGCGAACCCGCGATCAGATCGGCGCCAACCTCCGTCGGCTCCATCAACTCCGTAAATTCGCCGTAACAGTTGTCGACGAAAACGATCAAATCCTCGCGGATCGCCTTCACCCTGCGGACGATCTCGCCGATTTCCTCAACCGTGAAGGAGGCGCGCCAAGCATACCCTCTGGACCGCTGGACGCCGATGACCTTCGTCCGCTCCGAGATGGATGCTTCGATCGTATGCCAGTCAAGGCCACCGTCCGGCAGAAGCCCCGCTTCCGAATAGGTAATGCCGAAGTCCGCTAGTGAGCCCGTTCCGTCTCCCTTCTTCCCGATGACCTTATGGAGCGTATCGTACGGTTTGCCGGTCACGTAAAGCAGCTCGTCCCCCGGACGAAGTACGCCGAACAACGCGCAGCTGATCGTATGCGTGCCGGATGCGAAGTGAGGGCGGACAAGCGCCGCCTCTGCTCCCATCGCATCGGCATAAACAAGATCCAACACTTCGCGTCCCCGGTCGTTATAGCCGTATCCGGTGGAGCCGGTGAAGTGAAAATCGCTGACCTGATGCCGTTTGAACGCTTCAATAACTTTCCACTGATTGCGTTCCGCTATCCGTTCCGTCCGTTTGAACGCCTCCGCCGCTTCCTGCTCCGCCAATTCCGCCAAAGCGGTTAACCGTTCGAAACGCTGCTCTTTCTCTAGTTGCTCGTTCATGGCCTATGCTTTCTCCCTTTCGCCTTGCGAACCTAAATCGCTGAATGATCTATAATTTCAAATCCTCCGGCCGTATCGACATTAATTCGCCTTTGGCCGGGATCGAACTGGAATATTGCCCGATTAGCCGAACCGCCTGATGACGGATCGCCTTCTCGATCGTATTGCGCACAAACCGGGCGTTGCTGAAAGAGAACATCTCGTTCTGCTTCTCCTGCATCAAGTGCTGGCGCAGCTTGAACAAGGTTTGCGGCATCATGACATAATCGCGTTCCTTGACCATGAGCTCGCCGATCTGCAGCAGCTGGTCGACCGAATAATCCGGAAACTCGATTTGGATCGGAAAGCGGGAGGGCAAACCCGGATTCGTCATCAGGAATTGTTCAATCTCGAGCGGATAACCGGCCAAGATAAGAATAAACCCGTTCCGGTGATCCTCCATCGCCTTGACGAGCGTATCGATCGCTTCCTTGCCGAAATCCTTTTCGCCGCCGCGGGCCAGACTATACGCTTCGTCGATAAACAACACGCCGCCTAATGCTTTGCGCACCAAATCCCGCGTCTTCTGCGCCGTGTGTCCGATGTATTCGCCGACAAGGTCTGCCCGCTCGACTTCGATGAGATGTCCCTTCGTCAAGACGCCCATCTTCTGAAACAGCTTGGCGATGATTCTAGCAATCGTCGTCTTGCCCGTACCCGGATTGCCTTTGAAAATCATATGGTATACTTGGGATCCACCGAATAATCCAGCCTCCGTGCGCATGCGGCTAATATATAACAATGCGTAAATTTCATACACCAGCTGCTTGACGTTCTCCATGCCGATCATGGGATCAAGTTCCTTTTGAATCTCGGCGAAATGATCCACCGCGGGCAGCGGCTTGACGCTTGTCAACGGTTCGGCTTCCAGCGCCTGCGCCGAAGCCGCGCTTGCCGATTCATGGCTTCTGAGCACCACGTTGATTTGACGGGAAGGTCTGGTGGAGCCGTTGCCTGGTCCCGATATGACGTGTCCGTTCATCTGTCGCATCACCTTCCTTTGTACGGATGCTATGGCGGAATCCCGCACTACAAGAGGTAGTTCAAAAAATCCGCTATCTTCATCCAATATTCTCGGTGCTGAAAACCGGATTTTTCGAACACGCATTATAAGCTTATTCTCTCTTGCGGCGGCATATTAGCAGATTCACAGCATCGACTCGGGAGATCTGATTCCGATCCGGATCAAGGCATAATCGAGCTTCCATTTGGTGTATGCGAGCACTTCCCGCGAATCGTTGTAGAACTCGTTTAACACGCGGGATTTGACGCCAGCGACGTTTGCGGGCTCGAACCCCGCGAACGCGGCGATTTCAGCGGCGCGAGGCGCATGGTAATCATGCGTGATGACCAGAAAGTCCGTCGCGCCTTCCGACTCGCCGAGACGCTTGCTGAAAACGAGATTCTGGTAGGTGCTCGTCGAATCGGTTTCTAGCAACAGCTTGTCTTCCGGCATCCCTTTGGCCGTCAAATAATCGCGCATCCCCTCCGCTTCGGAGATCGTCGACGATAACCCGCCGTGACCGCCCGACAGAATCAAGCGATCGACGATGCCATCCTCGTACAAGCTAAGCGCGTAATCCAGCCTTTCCTTAAGCGCCGGACTTGGCCGATCATTCCATAACGCGGCTCCAAGCACGATGCCCGCATCCGCGTGGAGCCCATCTTCAACCGTTGTTTCATGATTATTGATGTACCATGCGGCATAACCGCACCAAATCACGCCTGCGACAAACGCGATCACGACGAAACGAAACAGGAGCAGCCACGGCCGCAAGGAACCTCTCCTTCGACGCGGTCTGCTCCTCTGCTGCTTGACGGCCTTCATGATTCGCTTAACTCCCCCGTCCGCTCCATTAGGCTCTTGCGATGTTTGAGACTAAGGGTGAAATAGCGGAACCTGCCGTTTCGGATGCTGGATAGCAGGCGGCCGGCCGTCTTGCGCGCAAGCGCCGCGTCCTTGCCCGAGACGGCGCCTTGCCTAAGCGCGTCCTCGAGCTCGTCTTCGTCCATCAGATACACTTCGCCGCTCGGGAGCACAACGACATCGAGATACAAATCATCGAACCACGGCACCTGCTGATCGGTCAGTCCCTGCGTCTTGCATACGTCGATATACCATTGCACGACGCGCCCTTTGTCGTCGAACATGGTCGTCACGACAAAATGTTCGCCCTTCGGAAAGTGCTGCATCCACAAATAACCCCGGTCTGCCAGGCAAAGCCTTCGTCCGTTATATTCCTTCCAGAGAGGCTCCCGAAGCTCGTGGATCCGGTAGAAGGTCACTAGTCCTCTAAACTCGTCTCCGTCAAGCGCCAGGCATGAGTAGCTTCTTCGCAGTATTCGGCGCCAATTCGCGCGATCGGAAAATTTTCTCTTCATACGGAACGTACCTTTCCGTTCATTTAGGAATTACGTCCGCCGCTCTAATGGGACGGCCTACATGTTCGCCAGGAACACTCCTATAGAAAAAGATTACCATAACTTAACGTCCATCTCCAGCGCATGGGCAAAATAAACCAAGCTTTGGAAGCAGAAAAGCGGCTCCGGAGGGATTTCCCCTGCCGAAACCGCTTGTCCATCAGCTTGCTTCGATCGTCACTTTGGTAATGGTCACGTCCTCGACGGGCACACCTTTCTTCACGGGCACGTCCGCTATCGCGTTGACGATCTCCATTCCGCGCTCGATCGTGCCGAAGATCGTATAATTCGGCTGTCGGTTCAGGTTAGAAGCGTCGGGCCCTGTGCAAATAAAAAACTGGCTGCTGCCGGAGTCCGGCGTTCCCGTATTGAACATCGCGACTACCCCTTCCTTGTACGTCGATTCCGTATCCAGCTCGTCCGGAATCCGGTAGCCGGCATTGCCGGTGCCGTTCCCCTTCGGATCGCCGGTCTGGATCATAAACGATTCGATGATGGAATGGAACTTCAGTCCTTCGTAGAAACCCTCGTTCGCGAGAAACACGAAGTTGTTGACGGTCACCGGCGCTTTTTTCGTCAGCAGCCGGATCTCGAAGCTGCCTTTGCTCGTCTCGACGATTGCCTTGTAGCTCTTATCCAGGTCAATCGACATTTCGGGCATCTTGCTCCAGCTAAGAACCTTCGGTTTGCCATCCTGCCCTTGGGCGGAAAGCCCCGACGGGCTTCCCGATCCGCAGCCGGTAACGATGAGCAGGATGCCTATCAGTGCGAAGACCGTCTTTCTCAACCCTCTGAATCGCATGTGCAAATAACCACCTATTCCATGGCGGAGAGGCGCTTACGTCCCCTCTGTCGTCGGTTCGATTGCAGCCTCTCCGCCTTGATTGGTACCCGTAGGCGTCGGCGTAGGTTCGCCTCCGTCCCCGGGCTCCGTTTCTACAGGAGCAGTCGGTTCGTCCGTTCCGTTATTGCCGTCATTGCCGCCGTCGTTGCCATCGCCTGGCTCCGTCGTGCCGTCGCCGGGATCAACCGGATCGGTCGGATCCGGTTCCATCGGAATGTCAGGCAATTCCACCTCCGGCACTTCGATTCGGACCGTCTCGGACGGTTCGCTCGCCAATTCGTTTTTGGCATCATAGGCGACGACGTAATAATCGTACGTCATTCCCGGGAAAATGCTCATGTCGGTTACGCCGGTCGTCGTACGCGAGTCAAACCGGGTATATTCGGATTCGTTCAGTTCCTTGCGGAAAATCTCGTAAGTCACATCCGGTTCCGGGCTGGCATCCCAGCTCAGGTCTACTCTAACCTCTTCCGGATTATACACGGCCGTAAAATTGTTCACCTTCGCCGGCGGCTTGTTTTCCTTCGCGCCCCCCGGACGTTTGAAGCTATCCTTGCCCACGCCTTGCATCGCTGGCTTCATGATTTTGGCGAACAACGCGGCCGATTGCGTGCCGCCCTTCTTCAAGAAGTGATCCATGTCCGTCTTATCGTATCCCATCCAGACCGCCGCTGTCCACTCAGCCGTATAGCCGACAAACCAGGCATCCTTGATTCCGTCGCCGGAATAACCTTTAATGCCGTGCTGAGTCGTGCCCGTTTTGCCCGCCACCGGACGGTCGATCGCGGCCTTGCTGCCGGTTCCGCCCTTCTCGACGACCGAAAGCATCATGTCGGTCAAGTACCACGCCGTCTCCGGAGACATCAATTGTTTCGAAGCCGGCGCTTCGTACGTGTAGTTGAACCCCTGATTCCCTTCGATTCTCGTAATCGTGTGCGGATCGACGGATTTGCCTCCGTTCGCCATCACGCTGTAGGCTGTCGCCATCTGAAGCGGCGAAGCGCCTTTCGTCAATCCGCCAAGAGCGAGCGCGAGATTCATGTCGTCGTCTTCCAGCTGAATGCCAAGCTTCTCCGCGAAAGCGGCGCCTTGTTTGATGCCGACTTGGTTCAGCATCCATACGGCCGCAAGGTTTCTCGAATCTTTTATCGCTTGCTTCATGGAAACCGGAGTCGCTCCCCATCGGTCGGTAGGACAATAATTGGAGAAACATTTTTTATCGTTGGCTAGCTCCGTCCAAGGGAAATAGTCGCCGCTTTCCAACGCCGGACCGTAGGATACGATCGGCTTGATCGCGGATCCCGGTTGGCGAAGCTTCGTCACCCGATTCCAGCCTTTTTTGACGTAATCCCTGCCGCCCGCCAACGCTTGAATTTCGCCGCTCCTATGGTCGATGATGATCATCGAGCCTTGCACGATCTGCTCGTCCTTGCTCTTCTCGAAGTTGTCCGCGTTATCAAATTGCGTGTCCATCGATTGCTGGGCCTGCTGGTTCAGCGTCGTGTAGATGTGCAAACCGCTTACACGCAGCTCTTCCTCGGACAGTTTCGTCACTTCCATCGCTTCTTCGATGACGAAGTCGACGAATGCCGGATACGAACCGGATTTGAATTGCTCTTGATGCGCCGGCGCCTCGTAGACTACTGCCTTCGCTTCTTCCATCTGCTCTTGCGTAATATACTTCTGGTCGTACATCAGCTGCAGCACGACCGCGCGGCGATCCATCGAATCCTCGGGATTGTTGATTGGATTGTAGCGGTTGGGCGCCTTAGGCATAGCCGCAAGCGTCGCCGCCTGCCACAGCTCCAGATCCTTCAGCTCGACACCGAAGTAATAATCGGCGGCCGCCTTCACGCCATGGACGCCTTTGCCGAAATAAATCCGGTTTAAGTACATCGCCAAAATCTCGTCTTTGGTCATCTGCTGCTCGAGCGCTACCGCGATGGACGCTTCCGTCGCCTTGCGGAAAAACGTCTTGTCTGCGGACAGGAACACGTTTTTCGCGAGCTGCTGCGTAATCGTGCTGCCGCCTTCGACGGCGCTTCGCGCGATAACGTCCTTTACGACCGCGCGGCCGATCGCCCAGAAGTCGAGACCGGCATGCTCGTAGAAGCGCTGGTCCTCCGTCGCGACGATCGCGTCCCTCATGAACTCCGGAATTTCAGCAAACTCGGCGACTTCGCGATGATCCATGACGTCGTACAGGCGAGAAATCTCTTCGCCCTTCGCGTCGTAGATGATCGATGCCTCGCCGAATTCAAGCTTGCTTCCGTGTTCCTCGAGCAGCCGTTCGCCGTTTAATATGATGAGTAAATAGCCGATAATCCCGCATACGATACCAATGACGACCGTGAAGAAAATGCCGTAGAACCAGGCTCGGCCGGATAATCGCTTCCGTTTCTTCCCCTTGGATCCGCTTTTTCTGATTTTCGATTGTTCAGCCATGGTGATTCCCTCCTGCACTTCCTTGATTCCCTATCTATAGGATGGACATGAAACGACAAGAGCAACCCGGACTTGAGCGGGTTGCCCTTGCTTGCCGCTATCTAGTTAAACGAACCGTTCTATAAGAAAGTTTCATACATCCCTGCGAACTAGACCTCAGACTGGGAGTTGTCCTGCTGCATAAGCGATACGTTACGCTGCGGGACGAACGTCGAGATGGCATGCTTGTACACCATCTGCTGCCTTCCTTCGCTGTCGATAATGATCGTAAAGTTGTCAAAGGCTTTGATAACGCCGCGGATTTGAAAGCCGTTCATTAGGAACACGGTAACCGGAATATTGTCTTTGCGCAATTGATTCAGGAACGTATCTTGAATATTGATCGATTTGTTCATTGGACGTTACCCCCGTCTAAAAAAGATTGATTAGAATGATATTCAAGATGATCTTGAAACTTTCCTGCTATTATAGCATGAATCGAACGTAAATTGTTGTGAAAATTTTCCCCTGCGTCAAACCAGTGAATATCCTTCATATGCCGGAACCACGATAATTGACGCTTGGCGAATCGTCTCGTATCCCGCTTGAGCCGCTCCACCGCGGCTTCGTACGAGCAATTACCGTTCAAATAATCGGCGATTTCCTTATATCCGAGCGCCTGCATCGGCACCGCGTGCGGCGACAATTCGCGAGCCAGCAGCCGTTTCACCTCGTCCTCCAGTCCTTGCTCCAGCATTTCGTCGATCCGCTGCTCGATCCGGCGATACAACACCGCGCGGTCCATCGAGAGTCCGATAATACACAATTCGAAAGGCGATTCCTTTTTCTGACCGGCTTGCTGATCCGAGAACGTCTGCCCCGTCAGATGGAACACCTCGAGTGCCCGGATGACTCGGCGAAGATCGTTCGGATGCAGCCGCCGCGCCGCTTCCGGGTCGACTTCCGACAGTTTCGCATGCAGCGCTTCTGCGCCATGCGCCGTGGCGAAGGCTTCTTGCTCCGCGCGGAAGAGCTCATCCGAACCGTTGTCGGCGAATTGGTAATCGTAACAAAGCGACTCGATATAAAGCCCGGTTCCTCCCACGATGAACGGCAGCTTGCCTCTCGCGGAGATCGCATTAATCGCTTCGCGCGCTCCAGCCTGAAAGTCCGCCGCCGAATAAGGTTCCTCCGGATCGCAAATATCGATCAAATGATGCGGGATGCCTTCCCGATCGGCTAGCGGCAGCTTCGCGGTTCCGATGTCCATTCCTCTATATACTTGCATGGAATCGCCCGAAATAATTTCCGCGTTCCATTGTTTGGCCAAAGTCAGGCTAAGGGCCGTCTTTCCGACCGCCGTAGGCCCGATAAGCACGAGCAAAGGCTGCTTGGGCCGGACCTGATCGTTCTCGCGGCGCGGCGCGGCGCCGTGTTGCTCAGTCAACGTGAATCACTCCATATGCAATTTTCGATGTATTGACATGTCTCCGTTCGAATCCAAGACGTTCGAATTCCTTGCTTCCTTGATGTTCTTTCATGATCACCGTTTTTCTAGCGACGCGTTTCGCCTGGTTCACGACTTCTTCGGTCAACGCATCCATATTCGCGATGGAGCGGAAAGCCCCGATCGCCGACGATTCCAGGATCGGCTGCCTGAACATCGGGTCGAAATACACGATATCGGCGCTGTTGTCAGGCTGATCGGCCAAAAATCGACTATGCTCGCGGCATAAAAGCCGAATGCGTTTCATCGCGGCGTCGACGTCGTCCAGCCCGGACTCGTAGGCCGCCAATCCTTCGCGCACGACCGCGCAAAGAATCGGTTCGCTCTCCAAGGCGACGACGCTGCCGGACTCTCCCACAGCATACGAAAAGACGAGCGCATCAGCCGCCATGCCGGCTGTGCAATCGATGACGCGGTCTCCAGGGAGGCATCCCGACAGCTCGATAAGCAGATCCGTCTCGCCTTTGCGAAGCCGCTTCACGCGTATGAAAGCCATGCTTGGATGGAAGTACAGCGGCGGTGCTTCATCCCCGTCGTAGAACCGGATTTCCCGATCCGTAACGACGATAGCTCGTCCGTCTCCGCTGCGTTCCAGCAGCTTGCGCACGGAAGCTCCGCGCCGCGGAACATGCTGGGCGGACAGCTCGACCGCCAGGCGCTTCGACTGCTCGATCGTCCGCATCGTCGGGACGGGCGCCGTCGTGACGATCATGACATCACCCTCTTGAACATTTTTTCCAGCTGATAGGTTGAGAGATGCACGATGATGGGTCGTCCGTGCGGGCAAGTATACGGCTGATCGCAGCGCGACAGTCGCGCGAGAAGCGCATCGCCCTCTTCGCGGGACAACCTGTCGTTCGCCTTAATCGAAGCTTTGCAAGAGCACATGATCGCGGCTTTCTCGCGCAGCTTCATGATGCTGATGGATTTGCGTTCCTGGATGAGCAGCTCGGCCATCTCCTCCAGGAGCGATTGTTCGTCGCCTTGAGGGAACCACTCCGGATAGGCGCGAACAAGGAACGTCTGCGAACCGAACGGCTCGATCTCGACGCCTGCCTCCGCGAACAGTCCGATACATTCCTTCAGTTGTGCGGCTTCGCCGGCTGTAAATTCCAGCGTGAGCGGCACGATAAGCCCTTGGCTTGCAGCTACAGGATTCCCAAATTTATGAAGGTAATATTCATAGTTGATTCTCTCGTGGGCGGCATGCTGGTCGATCAAATAAAGACCGTCGTCTGCCTGCGCTACGATATACGTCCCGTGATGCTGCCCGATCCAATGCAGTTCGGGAAAGGCCGGGGTCCCTGCGGCTCTTCTTGGCGGATTCGCAAGCTCCTGCTTGACGTCGTCCAGCCTGCTAGCAGGTGTTGCCGCTTCCGGATAAGCCGATTCGGATTCTGAATCATTCGTCTGTCGGGTTTCCGCGAACGAAGATTGGCTTGCGGCAGCGGTCTCGCGAAGCGTTGCCGAATGATCGGTTCCGCTGGCCGGTCTGGCATATAGCCTCTCGGCAGCGTCTCTTGGCACGTATGCCGATTCCCTATCGCTCCACGTGTTTTGCTGCGATACCCCAGCGGTACGCGGACCAGCCTGCGGACTCGCTGAGCGAGCCGGTGCAACCGGGAACTGCGGACGTTGAGAGCGATCAGAATCCAGCTGTTGCCGCTGATCGTGATGGTCGGAATACTGCGGTTGCTGCTGGTCGTTAGCGCCAGAATGCGGCGGTTGCCGCAGATTGGAGTACGTGGTAGGCGCTGGCCGAGACTCGAGGGTTTGCTCGGCGCCATCTGCGTCGGATAGAGCCGGACCGGCTCCCTGCTCACCTGCGGACTCCTCAAGTCGTTCCGCGATATGGAAGGAAATCGCATCCTGTACATAAAGCGGTTTGGAGCGCTCCTGCTTCCCGCCGGATGCGGGACCCGGGATATGGCGTTGAGCGCTTAACGCAGCTTTAACCGCGCGCTCGATAAGCGACCGCAGTTCAGCCTCCTTGCTGAAACGCACCTCCATCTTCGACGGATGCACGTTTACGTCGAGCAATCCGGGATGCATGCCAAGCTCCACGACGGCAAGCGGGAACCGGTTGATCGGCAGCAGCGTGTGATACGCTTGCAGAAGCGATTGATTGACCGCGTGGCTGCGGATGTAGCGACCGTTCACGACGACGGTGATGCCGTTCCGATTCGCTCGCGTCAACTCCGGCTTCGAGACGTATGCCGTCAGCTCGTAATCGGTATCCGACGCCGAGACCGGCAGCATTGCCTTGGCCGCGCTCGTTCCGTAGACGGCGGCAATGACCTGCAGCCTGTCGCCGGTGCCGAGCGTGCGCAGCAGCACACTTCCATTGTGCTTCAGCGTGATTGCGATTCCCGGATGCGCTAGCGCTACCCGATTCATGTAATCGGATATATGGCCGAGCTCCGTCTGAATCGACTTCATGTATTTGAGCCGCGCGGGCGTGTTGTAAAACAAATCCCGCACCGACATGTCCGTGCCTTGCGGCGCGTTCGCGGGTTCGACGGCGGTTGTTGTCCCGCCTTCGATAACGAGGCGCCTAGCCAGCCCGCTGCCGCTGTTCGCGGACATGCAGGTCATTCGCGACACGGCCGCGATGCTGGGCAACGCTTCGCCCCGGAATCCGAGGCTGGCGATGCGGAACAAATCGCTGCTCGTGGCGATTTTGCTAGTCGCGTGCCGCTGGAACGCGGTCGGCAGATCGTCCGCGTCGATGCCCCCTCCATTGTCCACGACCCGGATGAGCGACAGGCCACCCTCCTCGATCGTCACGTCGATTACCGTGCTTCCGGCGTCTACCGCGTTCTCGACCAATTCCTTGACGACGGAAGACGGACGTTCCACGACTTCGCCCGCCGCAATTTGGTTCGCTAGCTGCTCGTCCAGCACTTTGATTCTAGCCATTCCATGGCGCCTCCTTTCATGGTTCCGATCGGCGTCGCCGCCCTTACTCCCTGAGCTTGCCTTTCATGTCGTTCAGCCACTGCATCGCCTGCATCGGCGTCAAATTAAACAGATCCAGCTTGCGCAATTCTTCGGCCAGCTGCTCGGCTTTCGGAGAAGCTTTTCGTTTCGTCGAGGTCTCCGATGCGGCCGCCGGCTCCTCGAACATGGACAGCTGAACGATCGATCCGTTCTCCCGTACCTTTAGAACCTTCGTCTCTTCCGCAACATGCAATTCCCTTGCGGCAGCCGCTGCCGAGTATTCGACTCCTGCCGCTGTTGATCTGGCGTTAGCCGTTGCCGCGCGGCGGAATTCTCCTTCCGCCGTGTCGTCTAGCAGCTCATAAGCGCGTCCGATAATCGTTTCGGGCAATCCGGCGAGCTGGGCGCAATAAATCCCGTAGCTGGTGCTGGCCGCGCCGGCGACGAGCTTGCGGAGGAAGGTAACGTCGTCGCCGCTTTCTTCGACGGCCATTCTCGCGTTCCCGAGCGCAGGCAGCGATTCTTCCAAATGGGCAAGCTCGTGGAAATGCGTCGATACGAGCGCCTTGCATCCGATATGATGGTGAACGTATTCGATAACCGCCTGCGCGATCGCCATTCCCTCGGCGGTGGAAGTGCCGCGGCCAAGTTCGTCGATGATGACCAAGCTGCTCGCGGTCGCCTTCTCCGTCATGATCTGAATGTCTTTCATCTCGACCATGAACGTGCTTTGTCCGCCGATCAGGTCATCCGCCGCGCCGATCCGCGTGAAGATGCGGTCGATCAGCGGAATCTCCGCCGACTTCGCGGGCACGAAGCAGCCAATCTGCGCCATGATGCAGATGAGCGCCGCTTGGCGCATATACGTGCTTTTGCCTGCCATGTTCGGTCCCGTGATCAACAGAATCCACTGGTCGTCAAGCTGCAGCCTGGTATCGTTGCTAATAAACGGCGTTCCGTCCATCATCGCTTCCACGACGGGATGCCGTCCTTCTTCGATGCGCAGGTCGTACGATTCGGATACGTTCGGACGCGTGTATCTGCGTTCGGCGCTGACCGTGGCCATGGACTGGTAAACGTCAAGCTCGGCGATGATTTCGGCCGCGCGCTGCAAGCGATGCAGATGAAGCGCCAGATGGTCGCGCAGCTCGATGAAGCGGGCATATTCGAGATCGACCATTTTGTCCTCGGCTTCCAGAATGAGACGTTCCTTCTCCTTGAGCTCGGGCGTGACGAACCGCTCGGCGTTGGCGAGCGTCTGCTTGCGCTCGTACCTTCCCTCGGGCAGTGAAACCAAATTCGCTTTGGACACCTCGAGGTAGTAGCCGAACACTTTGTTGAATCCGATCTTCAGCGATTTGATGCCGGTCGCTTCTCGCTCCTGCCGCTCCAGCTCCGCCAGCCAGCGTTTCCCGTTCGTGCTCGCTTCCCGCAAGCTGTCCAAATAATCGTCGTAACCGCCGCGGATCAGGCCGCCTTCCCGTATCGAAACGGGAGGCTCGTCCACGAGCACGGTGTCGATCATGTCGGCCAAATCCGAGCAATCGTCAGAGCCGGCCACCAGCTCCTCCAGCACCGGCGATCCGGATGCGAGGCACAGGTTCGTAAGGCTCGGGATGCGGCGCAGCGACGACTTCAGCGCGATCAGGTCGCGGCCGTTCGCGTTGCCGTAAGCTACCCGTCCTACGAGTCGTTCCAAATCGTAAATCGGCTGCAGCTCGGCACGAATGTCTTCGCGAAGAATCAAGTCGCGGTACAAGGTCTCGACCGCGTCCAGCCGCTTGCCGATCGCCGAGCTGCTCAGCAGCGGCTTGTCGATCCATCGGCGCAGCAGGCGCGCGCCCATCGAAGTGCCCGTACGGTCCAGCAGCCACAGCAAGGAGCCTCGTTTGCTCCTGTCGCGCACCGTCTCCGTCAGCTCCAGGTTGCGACGGGTGTAGTGGTCGAGAATCATATATTGGTTCGGCTCATAGGAGCGGATATGTCTGACGTGCGACAAGGAACGTTTTTGCGTCTCGCCGAGATAGCCGGTCAACACGCCGAGCGCCGCGATCCTCGCGGCGGACGCGGTCACGCGGCTTAGCTCCTCTTCCCCGAATTGCTCCGTAAGGCCTTCGCGAGACATTGGACTGCGCTCCGTTAGCGGAACGTTACGCGTCCAGGCGGCGGATTCGCCGAGCTTCGACAGCAGCCTGCCGTCGCCGACCACTTCGGCCGGAACGTAGACGTTAAGCTCGTCGACTAGCACCTCGAGGTTTTCCGGGAAGGACGTCACATACAGCTCGCCCGTGGACAAGTCGCATGCCGCGAGTCCAAGAACGCCGCCGGCGCTTACGATGGCGGCAATGAAATTGTTCGAGGAGCCTTCCAGCTGCTTCGATTCCATGACCGTTCCCGGCGTCACGATCCGGACGATCTCGCGCCGGACGACGCCTTTCGCCGCCGCCGGATCCTCCACCTGCTCGCAGATCGCGACTTTGTAGCCTTTTTCGATCAACCGGTTGATATAGTTGTCCGCAGAATGGTAGGGAACGCCGCACATCGGAATTTTGGACGCGCCGCCGCCTTCCCGTCCTGTTAACGTAATCTCCAGCTCTCGCGATGCGTTGATCGCGTCGTCGAAAAACATTTCGTAGAAATCGCCCAAACGGAAAAAAAGAAAAGCGTCCTTCGCCTCTTCTTTCACCGCCAAGTATTGCTGAATCATCGGCGTGTAACCAGACACCGCCTTCGCCTCCTGCTATGTAAGGGATGAATGCGCCGGCTCGTACGGCCCATTCTCGTCGTTATGCAAAACACCAGACCTCTATTATACCAAGCGGAACAGATGTGCGCTATAACCTTGGCGGAAGGATGGGTTGGTGGCGAGAGCCAGTGACGAAGGGGTGTGAGGATGGGTTGGCGGTGAAAGTCTGTGGCGAAGGATAGAGTTTGCGGGATTGAGGATGACGGATGAGCCTGGATGGAGCTATCGAAATCAAGTTGGAGATGTAGATGGCAGTTTGATAGCATCCGGCGGCAAAAAAAGATCGCAATCGGCCAGCTATCTGGAGTTAGCTCATTTAAAATGCCCGGGACAAAACAAAAAACCTCGTGACCCTCCGGTTGGAGAAAGTAGGTACGCGAGGCGGATCTAATTGACCTCAAGACGCCTATTTGGCGGATTTAGGTACGCGAGGCGGATCTAATAAACCTCAAGGCGCCTATTTGGCGGATTTAGGTACGCGAGGCGGATCTAATAGGTAAGAGCCAATCGATTAGTCGTGTGCGCCTATCGTAAGGGGATCCGCCACTTTGCGCGAATGTCGACGCTCTCGTCCCATGTTTTGCCGCGGCGCGCGGCGTCGAAGAGCGGCTCGATGTACGGGGCGAGGCCGCGGTAGCTGTCCGTCGCGGCGATCGCCGACGCGACGTCGTCGAGACAGCCGGCAAGCTCCGTCCGGTCGCCGGCGTAATACGCCTCCGCGTAGCGCTCGTGCGAAGCGGGAACGCGAGGCATCGCCATCGCCTCGCGCGCGCACAGCAGCGCGAGCGCGAAGGCGGCTTTGGCCGCTGCCGGCGACACGAGCCAGCTCGGCAGCGTCCGGTACTCGAACCCGCCATGCGGCTGCAGCCGGAAGTCCCCGAGTACGCCGTACCGGGGACGACGGCCGCGCCCGGCGGGGTCCTCCACCAGCGCGAGCGGATATGCCGCGCAGCTGTCGAGCAAGCGGAGCAAGCGGCTCGTGAGCGCCGCTCCGCTGACGTGGATGTGCCCGCCGAGCGCGAGCCCCGGCACGGGCATGCCCCCGGCGACCCAGCGCAGCGTGGGGTCGCCGACCTTCGCGGCGGCGCGCGCGAGCAGCCGCCGCACGTTCGCGGCCAGCGCGGCCGGGCTCTCGGCCGGCTCAGGCCGCAGCTCGGCGACGGGATAGAGCAGCCGCCGCCCGACAAGCATGGCGTCCGCGCCCGCGGCGCCGCCGACGCCGAAGCCAAAATACCGCGATGCCTGCGCGACCTTGCCGCTCGGCATCAGCAGCGCATATTCCGGATCGGCGCCGAGGAGCAGGCGCCGATCCTCCATAACCGCGTTCGCCGCGTGCCAACCGGCGAACCGCGCAAGCGCCTCCGCTTGCTGCCGCTCGTCGCGCAGCCGCGGCCAAACCGCTCTGACGGCTAACCGCCCGTCAGAGCCCAGCGCGACGTCCGCCTCACCGACATCGAGGCGGAGCGCGTAAAGCGCGCGCGTCGCGGCGCGGACGACCGCTCTCATCGGCGAGTCGGACGGCCAGCGCTCCCGCGCGGCTAAGCTATCGGCCAATGGCGGCTTCAGCAGAGTGCCTGCCATCGGCCCGCCGCGCGCGTCCAGACGGACGAGTCCCAGCGGCGACAGGTGAAACAGAAAAACGCGAAAAACCCGCTCGTCCGGCAGCGCCGCGGCAACGCTGAGCCCCGACCGTCGGAGACGTCTTTTCCACTCCTCCTCGCCCAGGCGCATCGCCGTCCCAGCCCCTTCGTTGAGCAGCCATGCGCCGCGAATATCGGGCTCAGCAAGAAGTCGTGTCTGCGACATAGCGAATACGGCGTCGCCGGTCCGCGGCAATCGAAGCAGCTTTTTCCGCAATCCCCCGTTCCCGCTCGCCACCTCGTATACGGCCGTCAATCGTCCCCTCTCGCGATACTCCTTATCGACCGGAGTCTGACTGTTAAGTGCCGCGTGGGCACCAGCACTCGGCTCGATTCGTCTCGGACGCTCGTCCGACTCCTCCCACACCCAAGTTTCAGCCATCATCGACCCGCCTCTTTCTTCTTAATGAGAAAAACTCCTATCGGAGCAATTCGAGGATGTGGTAAAAAAAATACGAGGGCTTGCGCCCTCGAATCTGCCGAATGACCGGCATATAATGGCTTATCCGCGCCGCACGCGGAGCAAATCCTAAAGCTCGTCGTCCAGTAAATCGGAATCCAAATCCTCGAAGTCGCCATCATCGTCGCCGAGGCTGAAATCCAAATCCTTGTCGTCCAAGTCGCTGCAACCGCCTGGCACTACCGCTACGCAAACCTTCGTCTCGGCGATCATCTCCACCGCGAACTCGCGCTCCACGCGAACCGAAACGCCTGCTCCGTTCGACGTGATGTTCGCTTCGATGCAGTTCGGCTCTTGAAGCACTTCGGCGGATACTTCCTCCGTTGAAACCCTATGTTTAGGATCTACATACGAAAGAGGAACATTTTCGACGAATTGTACGGATTCTTTGGCTACTTCAGTTTGCGAGTTTTTGTTGTACGAATACCAGATGTTGATATCGTAAGTACCGATAACCTCAATACCGTCGCCCGAACGAACCGCTTCATACTGATGGTTGATAATCCATGCGCCCAGAATGCTGGTCGGATGGTGAGGCGGTGTAACGGTATGGGTAACAGTGGAAAACTTACGACCCTTGCCGCAGACAGCTTTCGTAATGATTTCTCTGCACTGTAGCTGTTTATCTGCAATAGTCATTCAATTAACCTCCTCCATACAATCATTCAATTAAAGTGTATGCAGTTCGTAGGCGTTTGTTGATTAAACGAGTCTAAACAAACAAATTTATTTTGTCTGCCTCCTGCCAGGCGCCAATCCCCGCAGGAAACGAGATTAGCCGACCTTAAATATCTGTTTGGTTCATCTATATTCCACTTCACGGGCAAATATGTACTCTATCAGTTCCAGCCGAGAGGACTCCCTCTTCTATAAGAGGTGAGGCGAATCGCCTCTCCCTGAATCAACCAAAAAAATGAATGGCTTTGGAAATTAATATGTGTTAGGATTTGAACGAGAACACATGTTCTTTGATAACTGAACATATGCGGTTGTAGCAGGTACTACTTGGCTCTGCTACGTAAAATGTTCAAGCCACCAATGCGCTTGAGATTCGTAAGAATCTACCTCCCAGCGCAAACGTATTCCCAAAGGAATTCCAATGGGATAGAGGGGCTGGACGGTAACCAGTCCGTCAATGTGTCAGCTCCACTGGTGTTAAGCAGTTTGATTTCGGTCAAATTGATACATCAGAAACCCCCGCTTCAATCGGAGCGTTAGCTCAAATAAGTGGTGGGAGTATTCATCTTCCTATTTCGTTTCTCGGAAAAAATATGACTAATCCTGTTAAGCCGTCCCAGCCTTCGCGGTCTCCGGTTTTTTCTTCAGCCGCTTCGCAATGACCAAATAACGATCTACTTCATGAAGGAGCGTCAGCAGCGCCGCGCGAATCTCGAACTCGTCCCTCGTCTTCGGCAGCTCCATGCTCCGGAACGAAGCCATCAGCTCGAATACTCGCTGTTCGGCGACGCCCACGTAGACGTCCGCCTTCACGTCGCTTGCGAGTCCGTCCAGCAGCTCCGCGATCAGCTCGCCCTGCGGCCACTTCTCGTAGACGAGCGCAAGCTCCGCGAGCATCTGCTGAATCGTGTCGAGCTGCTGGCGCCGCATCTCGAAGTACGTCGGCCAATACGGCGAGTCGTTCCAGTACAGGCGGTTCTCCCGGTAGCGGATGGCCAGCTGGGTTCCGGCTTCGATCGAGCGATGGGCGACGAGCAGTTCGCCCCCGTCCCATACATGCGACGGATCGCGCAGCGTATGCGCCATCTCGCGGAAGATGCTGCTGAAGTTCTCCTCCGCGTCGGCCCGTCTAGCGTTCAGCTCTTCTTCTTCCTTCGGCATGTACACCAGGTTGATGACCGTCGCCCAGCCAAGGCCCACGAGCAGAAGCATCACCTCGTTGCCCAGAATCGCTGCGTCGACCCTGCCATGATCGAATAAGTGGAACACGATGACGGAACTCGTCAGAATGCCTTCCTTCAATTGAACGCGCGCTAGCACGGGGAACGTCACCAGGATGAAGATGGCGAGCACCCAATAATGGAAGCCGAGCACCGTGAAAATAAACGATGCGAAAAAAAGACCCAGCACCGAAGCGAGAAACCGGCTGAAGGCGCTCTGAAGCCCTTTCATCCGCGTCACTTCGACGCCGAGTATGGCGAGAATTCCCGCCGAGAGCGGCGGCTCCAATCCCAAATAATAAGCCGTGTAGATGGCCGCGATTGCCGCGGCCGCTGTTTTGATTACGCGAATCCCCATAAGAAAGCCCCTCGAAAATGATAAAATGGTCATGTTTCCATTCCCATCCTACCGTTCCCGCCAGCCCTCCGTCAACCGCTTCTCCAGCGCGGCAACGAGCTGATACATGACAGTCGCTACGATTCCGATCACGACCAAGCTCGATAACACGAGCGTGAAGTTGAACACCTGGAAGCCGTAGATGATCTGATAGCCGAGTCCCATCTTCGCCACCAGAAATTCCCCGACGATGACCCCGACCCATGCCAATCCTACGTTCACTTTGAGCGTCGCGATCATGACAGGGAACGAGCCGGGCAGGATGACGAGGCGGAACAGTTGCGCCCGCGAAGCGCCGAACAGGCGGACGACCTTAATATAGCCGCTGTCGATTTCCCGGAACCGGTTATAAATGTTGATCGTCGTAATGATGACGGTGACCGACAAGGTAACCGCGACGATCGAGAGGAAGCCCGGACCGAGCGCAACGATAAAGATCGGACCTAACGCGACCTTCGGCATGCTGTTGAGAACGACCAAGTACGGATCGAAGACGCGGGATAGGAACGGAAACCACCACAGCAGAGCTGCAATGGTCGTGCCAACGAGCGTTCCGAGCGCGAATCCGGCGATCGTCTCCGATACCGTCGCTCCGACATGCGGCCATAAGCTTCCGTCTACGATCATGCCGCTGATTAACTTCACTATTTTCGTAGGATAACTAAACAAAAGCGGATCGATCCACTTGTTCCTGCCGGCCATCTCCCATAAGCCTAGAAACAGCAGCAACAATAGGATTTGTGTTATTCCGACCGTGCCACTTAGCCGTCTCGCCTTGCGCTTGTAAGCGGAATACAATCCGTCCATCAATGCGCGGCGGTCTTCCTTCACGCCCGATAAGCGGACATCGCCAAGCGCTGCGCCAGCTCGATCCGTCGCAGCTTGCCGATTGCTCCGAGCAGGCTCCTTATCCATGTCAGGCATCTCCCTTCCCGTCCACGGCGTCCAGCTCCGCCCACAGCTCCTCGAATACGGCTTGGAATGCAGGCAGTTTGCGTGCCGTCATCGGATCCGCCTCCCGAATGGCAGTCGGGATGGCGACCTCGCGCCGGATATGGCCCGGATTGCGGCCAAGCACGATGACGCGGTCGCTCATGGCCGCAGCCTCCGCGAGATCATGCGTCACGAGCACCGCCGTCTTGCCGAGCCTCTCCAGCGTCGACTGCACGAGTTCTTCGAGCTGCAGCTTAATATGAAGATCCAGCGCCGAGAACGGTTCGTCGAGCAGCAGCACATCAGGCTCGGTTACGAGAGTGCGAGCAAGGGCGACGCGTTGGCGCATGCCGCCAGACAGCTCATGGGGATATCTTCCGCCGTAGCCTTCGAGGCCAAGCTCGCTGAGCCAATGCTCGACCTTCTGCATGGACGCCTTCGTGCGTTGCCCGCCAATCTCCAGCCCGATCGCCGCGTTATCCCGAATCGTCCGCCATGGGAACAGGTAATCCTGCTGCAGCATGTAGCCGACGGCGGGCGTCGGTCCCGTTACGGCACGGCCATTCACGGTTACCGTACCGACCGTCGGAGGGAACAAACCCGCGAGCAGGCTGAGCAGCGTCGTCTTGCCGCAGCCGCTCGGGCCGACAAGGCTGATGAATTCCCCTTTCGAAACGGTCAAATCAATCGCCTCGAGCGCTAGCGAAGCTCCCTTATCATTGACGTATACATGCGAGAGCCCTTGCAGCGACAGCACGGTTGCGCCCATCCTCATCGCCTCCTTGGCCGGAATGGCCGTCCGGCACCCGTTTACTTAACCGTTTCAATCGCTTTCTCTGCAAAGCTCGTATTGACGAGCGTGCCATGCTCGGTACGCTGCTCCAGCTCTCCTGCCGTCGTGATGACGTCAAGCAAGTTGTTCCATTCCGCCTCATCCACGATCGGATCGGACGCAAACGAACCTTGCTGCTTGTATCGGTCGATTGAGTTGACGAGGATATCGAGATCGACGTTCTCGAAATACGGCTTCACGACGTCCGCGATTGCGGCCGCATCGTTCTCCTCGACCCATTTCTGCGCCTTGTACAAGGCATTCGTGAACGACTGGACGTGTTTTTCGTTTTTGTCGATAAAGCTGTTTTTCGTCATGAACACGGTGTAAGGCAAATGTCCGCTCTCAGTACCGAAGGAAGCGACGACGTACCCTTTGCCTTCCTTCTCGAAGATCGATGCCGTCGGTTCGAATAACTGCACGTAATCGCCCGTTCCCGAAGAGAACGCCGGCGCGATATTGGCGAAATCGACGTTCTGGATCATTTCCATGTCGGCATGCGGATCGATGCCGTGTTTCTTCATCGCGAACTCGCCGGCCATTTGCGGCATTCCACCTTTTCGCTGGCCGAGGAATGTGGTTCCTTTGAGCGAGCTCCAGTCGAAGTTTTCGATCTTCTCGCGCGCGACGAGGAACGTTCCGTCCGTCTGCGTCAGCTGGGCGAAGTTAATAATCGGGTCGTCCGTTCCTTGCTGATACACATAAATGGATGTCTCGGAGCCTACCAACGCGACGTCAATGACGTTCGAGAGCAACGCGGTCATCGTTTTGTCCCCGCCCGGCGTTGTTGTCAGCTCGATATCCAACCCTTCTTCCTCAAAAAATCCTTTTTCGATCGCCACGTATTGCGGCGCGTAGAACAGCGACCTTGTCACTTCGCCGATCCGGATCAGCTTCTTATCCGCCGATTCCTTGCCGCAGCCTGCCAGCGCGGCCGTCGCGATAAGCGCCGCTACCATTAATAGGGACGCTAAAGTACGCCTCTTCATGCTTCATTCCTCCCGCCAAAAGGCAATTGTGATGTATAACAGCCTATGCGGCATCCGCCCAGACGGTGAAAGTCGGCATGGCGCAAAAAAACCGCAGGCGCTCCAATAGGCGCGCCTGCGGTTAATGATCCATCTTACTTTCTCTTACAGCTTATAAATATCGGTATACTTCTTCGTCAAATAGTTCACGAGATATTGCGGATCCAGCGGCTTGCCCGTGACGGCTTGAATCAGCTCGGACGGGGTACGCAGCTTTCCGTATTGGTAGATTCTTTCCTTCAGCCAATCCTTGATCGGATGCAAATCGCCCGCGCCGACCATGGTCCACATGTCTTCCATCTCCCGCTCCATCGCGCTCGCGAGTTGCGCGGCGTACATGTTGCCAAGCGAATACGAAGGGAAATAACCGAACGCGCCACCCGACCAATGTACGTCCTGCATGACGCCGTCTGCATAGGAGGTCGGCACGACGCCGAGGTACTCCCGGTATTTCTCGTTCCATAGCTCCGGGAGATCCGCCGCTTTCGCGCCGCCGTTGAAGATGAGCTTCTCCATCTCGTAACGGATAATGATATGAAGATTGTAAGTAAGCTCATCGGCCTCGATCCGGATCAGGGAAGGCGTAACGATATTGTTGCCGCGATAAAACTGATCGACCGGTACGTCAAGCTGCCCGGGGAACCGCTTCTGCAGCTCGCCGAAATACCGTTCCCAGAACGGACGGCTGCGGCCGATGACATTTTCCCAGAAGCGGGATTGCGACTCATGGATGCCCATGGAAGTGCCGGTGCACAGCGTCGTGCCGATCAGATCCGCGCTGATGTTTTGCTCGTATAGCGCATGGCCGCCCTCGTGGATCGTTCCGAACAAGGCGCTCGTTACGTCGTCCTCGAGGTATCTTGTTGTAATCCTAACATCACCCGGATTCAGTCCCGTCGCGAACGGATGCGCGCTTTCGTCCAATCGCCCGGCTTCGAAGTCGTACCCCATCTGCTCGAGAATGTACAGGCTGAACTCCTTCTGCGCAGCCTTGTTGTACGTTTGCTTCAGGAACGAGGCGTCCGGCTGATGCGGCGATGCCGCGATCGCCGACGACAGCGTCACCAGCTCCGAGCGCAGCCCGCCAAACAATGCGTCCAGCTGCTTCACCGTCATGCCGGGCTCGTATTGGTCCAGCAGCGTATCGTAACGCGTTTCCTTCGCGCCCCACAGATCTATGAATTGGTTCGTGTAGGCGATCACCTTCTCCAGATACGGCTGGAAACCCGCGTAGTCGTTCTCGCCTTTCGCTTGCTCCCACTTCGATTCCGACTGCGCCGCTAGCACGACGTATTCCTGGTATAGCTTTGGCGGGATCTTCACGCTGCGGTCGTATTCCTTGCGCGTCTCGGTCACGAGCCGACGGTCGATCTCGGACAGCCCTTCGTTAACGCCGCTCTGTTCGAGCTCGGACAGCCATTCGCCCAGCTCCGGCGCGGTCGACAGCTTGAACATATCGCCGGACAACGACCCGATCGCTTCGGATCTCGTATCCATTCCTTTGCGCGGAGCCCCCGTCCTCAGATCCCAGTAGAGTAAGCCAAGCGCTTCGTTGTAGCTCGCAATCTTATGTATTCTTTCTCTGAACTTGCCTAACGTTCCGTTATTTTGTTCCGTCATCGCGGACAACCGCCTTTCCGAATGGTTTTGTCTCTCATCCCCAAGGTTCGGGATAAGCTTGTCATCGGAGAACGATCTCCTTATAATCATCTTAAACCTGCAAGGTCGGCTGCTGCAACAAGCGCATCTTTGGAAAGGAGAAAACATTCATGTTTATTACGTTTACGCCTTCCGCCGTTCGGAAGCTGTCCCCTTACCTGGAGGATGGCGCCTCCAAGCTGAAGCTTCTTCACGACACCGAAGGCTGCGGCTGCGTCATGAGCGGCGTTCCCGCTCTCCAGCTCGTGTCCGCCCCGTCCGCCTTGGACCGCGAAGCCAAAGGAGAGCCGTTTTCATTTTATTACGAGCCTCGTCACGAGGTTTTTTACGATGAGCCGCTCAAAATCGATTATAACGAAACAGCTGGCAGCTTCAGCCTACGCAGCGACAACCAGATCTACACGACGCATCTTCGTTTCATCGGCCTGCGCAATCAGCAATTTTAGCGAGGCATTATGGTGGGAAGAATCGCGAAATCATGTCCTTTAATTAAGTACTAACTGCTCCTGCTCATAACGAAAACGACGAGACTCGTTCTTCCGATAAGGGAAACTTACGACGGAATTTTTATATCGCAATTGAATTTCCCCGTCACAGCCCGCCTCGATTGTTATGGAAGTAGGCGAATGACATTCCCAATCAACAGAAACCCGATGCCCCCCTTGACCCATTAATCCTTGGAAGCTTCCTTCAGACCAGGATGAAGGAATCGAAGGCAAAATATGCAATTCATTGCGATAGCTTTGCAGAAGCATTTCTACCACACCTGAGGTAAGGCCGGTATTTCCGTCCAACTCGTAGATGCCTCCCGTTAGGGACGAAGTGGGGCCATCGTGTGTAATCATCATATTGTCTCGACTCAGGATAGACATCATAGAGTCAAGAAAACGTTCTGCAGCCTCACCTTCTAGCAAGCGCGCACTATATAGAACTAATAGAGCACCTGCCCAGTTAGCAAAAACAATGTCGGTTGCATTTTCGCCAAGACGCCTTTTGACGGAAACGGCTGCAGCTTGCGCAAGCTCAGGGGTATCGTCCGGGTTTATCACGCCGAAAGGATATAGGGACAGAAGGTGGCTCGTGTGCCGATGATCGGGAAGGGGTTCGTCAAAGTCCTCATACCACTCCATCAGTTGACCATGTTTTCCGATACGCAAGGGTGGCAGCTTCTCCAAAGATTCCTTTAAATCCCGGATCAATGCATCCTCTCTATTCAATAACCTGTCGGCTTCAATAACAATATTAAAAATCTGCCTCGCGAGTATGGTGTCGACCGCAGCCCCTGCACTAATGTGGTGCTCTTCCCCTCGAATAGCATACTTATTTTCCGGAGAATAAGAAGGCGTTACGAGAAGCTCTCCCGTCTCAGGATGAGGCAATAGAATATTGTGCAGAAACTGCGCAGCTCCTCGTAAAATTGGATACGCACGCTGAAGGAACTTATCGTCCCCAGTATAGAGATAATGCTCCCACAAATGAGTGGCCACCCAAGCGCCGCCACTTACATGGAATCCCCAGCTGCAGCCCCCCCACCCTGGAGCTGCCCAGCCATACGCGTTGGATACGGTGTGTGCAACCCAGCCTTCACACTCATACAGCTCCCTCGCAATCCGGGTGCCCTGTGGAACTAACGCCTGTTCCATCCAAGTAAAGAGCGGCAGTACGCAATCCCCAAGTCCAGTCGTTTCCGCTGGAAAGTAATTCATCTGGGTATTGATGTCGAGATGCATGTCATCCGTCCATTCCATTCGACATGCCCTATTATCGTTCCACGCTCCCTGTAAGGCGGCAGGCAATAAAGAATCAGGCCTTGACGAGCCTAACAACAGATATCGTCCGTATTGGAAGAACAATGCAACCAAAGCATAGTCAGACTTGTCTTCCTTATACTTTTTCAACCGCAAATCAGTCGGCAATTTAGAGGCTTCGCTTGCTGGCAGGTTGAGCATACAACGATCCATCCACTGAACGTGCTCGTTCGTGTGAGCCTGCAGCAGCTTATCCCAGCCCTTATTTACTGCCGATTGAGCCCGCTCAGCACATCTCCCCTTCATGTCGTCTGTAAACATGTCCGTCATGATCGTCAGATAAGCTACCATTTCTGTGGCATTCTTAACCAAGACTCCCTGCTTTGACGACTCTATCTGGCCATCTGTCACCAGCTGCAATCGTCCATAATAGGAAACACCATGCAAACCGTCACTGTGAATGTTCTCCAGAGCTCTTCCCCTCACCAACAAGAGAGATCCCTGACGAGTCGTATTAGAGGGTTGACTCCAACCTTCCATCCAGACACGCACATCAGGCATAAGGGAGCCCTTCGCCGACATTCTAACCATCATTACCTTGTCGGGATTGGAGATTATACTTTCGCGAACAATTGCCAAATCGTCATAGAACAGATCATCCCTTGCCATACCTGTTCGCAGATCCAGTTCCCTCCGCTGCCCATGCGGTTCTCGTGACACACCCACCCATAGTCGACCAAATGGAACCTGGCTGCCGTAATTTTGTTTCAGACCGTTACAACCCTCCATCAGTAACTCTGCCTTCGTAATGTCGCCGGCTAATAGGGCCAATCTTGCTTCGCGCATGAGTGCGGCCGCATCGTCATTCAAATACTTCTCCTGAGGCGCGCCGGACCAACAGGTTACTTCCGAAAGATCAAACAACCCATCCTTTCCTCCGTATGCCATTGCACCCATATGCCCGTTGCCGAGAGGAAGAGCTTGAACCCACTCTTGAGCCGGCGTTTGATACCATAATTTATCATTCGTCAATTACATCACCTATCCCCATGTCAGCTTATAATGATGAAGTACAAGCGTCTCTATAGCTAATAGAGACGCTTGTACGGCGGGTTTACTTCGAAATCGTGGAGGAATCGTAAGCGTTCTGCATAATTTCCAGATAACCTTTCAGATTCAAAGCTTCAAGCCCCTGTACATACGCATCCCAATCCTTCTCTAAGCTCTTGGAACCCGTCACGAATTGCAAAGCATTCTGGTCAATGAAATCTTTGATGTTCGTCTGCATCATGCTGGCTTCGTCCGCTCGTGCGGGATCGATCCAAAGCGCCCAATGAGGGAAGACGGCATCAGGCTCTTGCCCTTCATACAAGTAAGTGGCTTCTTGAAGACGACGCTCAAAGCCGTCGCTACCATAGATATCGGTGCCTTGCGTCTGTCTTGCGCGCAATTCCTTGTGCTGGTTATACTGTGCCATCGCGCTCCAGCTGCTATTGCGCGGCTCGGCCCCCGGCTCCCCAGGTATAGTGGCGAACAGCGCGTCCAAGCTGTCGTCGAGAGCGATGTCCCCTTCCTTCGCGTCCCGCCAATCTACGTCCTTCTCCCCGTAAATGCCGCCAAGCGCGCCCTCTTCCGTATAGAGATAGTCCAGCATCTTAATGGCCGCAATTTGAACGTCTTTGCTCGCCTTATTCGTCAGGACGAACGTCGCGCCCGGGTCAATCGGGTAATTATATGTCGAGTAGGTCGCATGCGGCCCTTTCAGCGGAGCGATGGCGTTATAATCTTTTCCATAAGGACCTTCCACGGCCGTGTTGACGAATATGGCAGGGTGCATGCCGGCGCCGGCGCCGAGCAGCTGAGCATCGGCGTTGTCGCCGATTTTTTTGAAAGCCTCGGCGTTCTGCGTGAATGCGCCCGGATCGATCAGCCCGTCATCGAACAAGGACTTCACATAAGCAAGGCCTTCCTTCCATTCCGGCTTATTGGCGGCCATATCCACTTTCCCGTCTTTCATGAACAGATAGGTCCGGTCGTCATTATAGATAAAGGAGTTCATTAAGAAAGGAATGATGTGCACGCCGTAAGGCTCGGTGGAGCCGCTGAGCGGCACTTCGTCCGCCTTCCCGTTGCCGTTCGGATCTTGCGTCTTGAACGCCGTCAATACGTTTTTAAATTCATCGAGCGTTGTCGGCTCTTCAAGACCTAATTGCTTCAGCCATTTCGTATTCATCCACATCTTGTTCGGGTAGGAGCAGTGGAAACATTCGTTTAGGCCTGTCAGCCCGTAGATCTTGCCATCCGGCGCGGTATTCATTGCCTTGTAATATTCGTTGTTCTCCAGCGTTGCCTTAATGTTCGGCGCGTACTGGTCAATGAGATCGTTCAGCGGAACGATAACTCCTTGTTGGCCGAACTTCAACAGATCGGTTTGAGAGAACCGGTCCACCCAAGGAATAAGCAAATACAGATCCGGATAGTCGCCGCTGGCTAAAGAGATTTGTCTCTTCTCGGCTGCGCCGTCGAACGGAACGGTCGTCCACTTGAACTGAATATTAAATTTCTCTTCCAGCAATTTCGAGAATTTGTTGGTTGCCAAGTCTGTGTCGGTGCTCTGCTGCGCAAATACGGAAATCGTGACAGGGCCGGATGGCGTTTCACCGCCGGTGTTATCGCCTCCTGTGCCCTCGGTGCTGTTTCCTCCCTTGGAACAACCCGCCAAGATCAAACTGAGCATAAGCACGCATGCGACAATAAAGGTCCACGGTTTTTTCAAAATAACCCCTCCTTATTTTATTATCCTTGTTCAACCCCCAGCCTTCAATGCGTCGTTTCACACTTACATATAAATCCCCCCTTTGAAAGCTCCGCTTACCCTTTCACCGAACCGATCAGCATGCCTTGTACAAAAAATCGCTGCACGAAAGGGTAGATGATCAGCACCGGCAGGCTTGCGACAACAATTAAAGAATACTTCATCAATTCCGCCAACTGTTGTCTTCTTACCATTTCACTGGCGTCAACGGTGCCTGCCGCATTGCCCAGAATTAATATGCTTCGCAAAACCAGCTGCAGCGGATAGATGGCTTGCGTCTTCAAGTAAATCAGCGCATCGAAATAAGCATTCCACTGCCCGACGGCATACATAAGGGCGAGTACGGCAATAATCGGCTTGGCAAGCGGAATCACGACGCTAAATATAAAGCGCCAATCGCTGCAGCCGTCGATTTCGGCGGCCTCCCCTAACTCTTCAGGTATCGAGGTTTGGAAGAAGGTGCGAGCGATGATGACCTGCCAGACCCAAATCGCATTCGGAATGAGCAACGCCCATCTTGTATCGATCATGCCTAATGACTTCACAATCAGGTAGGTTGGAATCAAGCCGCCGGAGAAGAGCATCGTAAACGTAATGAAGATCATGACCGGACTGCGGCCGTAGAATGTTTTCTTCGACATCGGATAGGCGACCATGATAGTGAGCGCGACGCTGATCAGCGTGCCGCAGACCATATAAAACAGAGAATTCGCGTAGCCGAGCAGCACCTGATCGTTCTGGAACACGGTCTTGTAACCATCTAGCGTGATGTCTACCGGCCATAACCATACTTTCCCGGCCGATACAGCCTCTGGGCTGCTGAAGGAAGAGCTCGCAATGTATACGAGCGGATATAATACCACTAATAAAATCGTTATTAAAAACAGGTACGTCAAACCAAGAAAGATCCGATCCCCGAGCGACTCCCTGATCCTTCTATTCTTCGTTTCGATCATAGACTTCTCTCCTCCCGTCTTCCGTTACCACAGACTGGTGCTGGATGCACGTTTTGCAAGCGCGTTCACAATAATTAATAGAACCAAATTGATAACCGAATTAAACAATCCAACGGCAGTTGCAAAGCTGTAGTTGGCGTTCAACAAACCAATCTTGTACACGTAAGTGGAAATAATCTCGGACGTCGACAGATTGAGCGGGTTTTGCAGCAGATACATCTTCTCGAATCCGATCGCCATTATATTGCCGACGCTTAGTATCAATATAATAACGGCTGCCGGCATCAGACCGGGAAGGTCGACGTTCATAATTTTCTGGAGACGCGAGGCTCCGTCGACTTTCGCGGCTTCATACAGGGAGGGATCCACACCTGCGAGCGCCGCCAAATAAATGATCGCCGAATACCCTGCTGTCTGCCATATATCGGAGAACACGTACACGGATCGGAACCATCTTGCATCGCCCAAAAAATTAACCGCATCCATGCCGAAAACGCCTAAGATCGTGTTCATGATTCCGAGCCGCGGAGCAAGAAACAGCATAATGATGGATACCATGACGACGGTGGAAATAAAAAACGGCGCATAGGTGAAGAGCTGAACGGTTCGTTTGAACCTCATGCTCCTAACTTCATTCAACGCCAAGGCGAGCAAGATCGGAATCGGAAAACCGACCGCAAGCTGATACAAGGAAATGTATAACGTATTTTTGATCAAGGTGACGAATGCCGGGTTGCGGAAAAACAATTCAAAGTATTTCGTTCCGGCCCATGGACTGCCCCATATCCCCTTAATGACGTTGTAGTCTTTGAACGCAAGGACCGCGTTCGCCATCGGCGCGTATTTAAAAATCAAAAAATAAAGAATAGGCGGAATGACCAACAGATATAGCTGCCAATGCCTTCTTGCGCTCTTCTTTGCCAACTCCAATGGATTAGACGCTTTTCCCGCGGTCTTCGAAACTTGTTGTTTTCGATTCACTGCCGTCTCCAAAAAGAACCACCCCCGAAAATTCCCTCTTGTAATGAAATCGCTTTCTTGTTGCCTATATTAGAAAATTCGCTTCTCTCCGTAAAGGAACACTTAGGTACGGACCGTACAATGCGGGAACGCCTATGCAATAACGTTGTAATGGCGGGGTTTTCTTTGCTGTTTACAAAAAAAAGACCCGTCCGAAGAGGGGTCTACGATATATTTTCAGTATTACGGAACACCCTTGGCGATACACCTTTCACTCGTTTGAACGCTCGCCTGAAAGAATGTGCACTGTTATATCCTACGTGTACGGTGATTTCATCGATGGTAAGCCGGTTCTCGAGGAGCAAGTTGGACGCTTTAGCGATGCGAATGCGTTCGAGGTAATCAAACAGGTTCTCCCCTGTGTGCTCCTTGAACAGTTGGGACATATATTTCTCCGGCTGCCCGATCGTATCCGCAATGCGATGTAACGTGAGATCGGGATCCTTGTATTCCGTCTCCAAGAATCGTGTCACCGCTCGAACGATTTCATGATCAAGATCGGATTTCTTCTTGGCAATCATAGCGCAAATCGCTTCCACCATAGCTTGGAATTTCTCTTGAAGCTGAGGAACGCCATCTGTTGGCTGCATCTGCACGATTTGTTTTCTAACCGATTCGGCAAGCGGTGCTTCATGGAACGCCTTTTGGTCGATCATTTTAAGAAACGTGCCTTTTAATACGGTCATAAACTGCTGCGTCATTTCGTAAGAAAGTCCGCGATCGACAAAATTGCGATCAAAAAGCTCGGACAGGATCCGTTTCCCTTCCTCCATTTCACCAGCTTTCAATGTGTTCAACAATCGTTGCTCCGAGTCGATGGGATAATAGTACATCGAGGTTTCTCGGATCGTATCCTCATAGCGGATCATGCCAATCTTTCCCGTATAGACGGCATTATCAAGGGCCTGCTGCGCCTCGTCAAACGACCGGCTGATCTCGGGAAGCGCTTGGAATGGCGCGCCGATTCCGACAAAGACCGGAAGGTGCGACTGCACGTTCGCGTTTTCAATAAGCCGAATCAGCCCGGTTTCGATTTCGGTTCCCTGCTCGATCCTTGGCTTGCGATCCTGCATGTGCAGAAAGGCGATTTTGTCGGTTCCCCAATCGGTGACAAGCAACTCCGGCTCCATTCGGAGAAGGGCTTGCCTCATCACAAGCCGCGCCACGCTGAGCTCATGAATGATTTCCTCGTTGTCCAGATCGCTATAACCGTTAATATTCAGAATACCCACATATCCGCATTCGCCCTTCCATGCAATGCCGGTATGGGAAGATGTGGCTTCAATCTCGCGTGCGGAATGAATTTCACCGACAAGCAGTCTTTTGATGAAAGCGTCGCGCAGCATAGGCAGCTGATCGATTAATTCCGTCTGCAGTTGTTTGTTGCTGACGACTAAACTCGAGATGCTCCCCGTGAAGAAATCGTATTCGTTTCGCCCTTTTCCCGTTTCCATACCGAATTGCTCCCTGAGCACGCTCAGCAATCGATGGACCGGCGTGCTGTCGCGGTAAGCTAGAGCCAGTCCGATCAATAGGCCGAGCAATGAAGCGGAGGCGGCGAATATGCCCGTTACCTCCTTGATTCTGTCGGCTTTTTCCATCAAAGCCTTCTTAGGAATGCCCGCGGTATACACCCATCCGTTCCGATCGGAGCGTATGGAGATCAGCAGCGTTCCGCTTTGCATCCGACTCGTATCGCCGTATTCCCCTGAAGGAACGTTCGACAGCTCCGCTATGTGGGCTTCATCGATGCCTTGAGATATCAGCGTATTGCCCTTGTTATCGCGAATAAAAGCCCAACCGCCATATTGCTTGGAAATGCTGTCCAGAAAACTCCCCATCTTCTTCGAATCAATGATGACACCGATCGTAGCCATAGGTTGATCAAAGCTGTTCAAGGGCAAGGACTGTAAAAACGTAAGAACGTTCGACTCTTGGTTTTTGTGAATGTACCTCCGCTCGGGGATAATTTCGTTCAAGTGATTGTTATGCAGAATCGTCTCTTCCCACTGCTTGAAGGTCATTCCTTCATAATGATTCAGTTCATAGAAGTGTTCCGGGCGAAAATAAACCGACTTTGGCGTAATGATCACATTAAAATTTCGGAGATAGATATAAAAATTGGACAGGAAATCATTTGTCTGGCTGTAGCTGCCTACATCCCCAGCCGATTCCCATAAGCCGTATACATTATAGCGCTCCCCGTTTCTTTGTTCGGTAATCAGACGTCTAAGATCTTGATTAATGGCAAGCTGCTTCGTGAAACCTTCGACCTCGGCCAGGTTTCGTTCCAATATTTGTTTGCTCTGACCCAGCGTCATCAAGCTGTTTTCAATAGAGATGGATTGCGCGACGTCGATGGAGGTTCTGTAGGACATATACCCCGCAATCAGGGGAATCATCAGCACGATAATATAGGAGATCATAAATTTCCGGAATAACGGCGACATGTTTGGCCATTTCCTCTTCATAGCATCCTCCTCCACTTGAAAGCGCTTGCTTATCTTTATAATTCAATATATATAGCATAAAAAGCGTTGCGCGCGCAACGCTTTATTATGATTCTGAAACTATTTTTTACAGGAATGATGCTGCGTACGCCGGTCATCGCCATATCCGCCGCCGCGAGCTCCGTAACGGCCCCGAAGCCGTTGCGGACGATACACGGAACCTCGACAAGTCCGCCAACCGGGTCGCATATGAGGCCGAGCGTATTTTTGAGCGCAAGTCCTACGGCATGCGCCGCTTGTTCAGGCGCGCCGATGAACGAGTTGCCCATCTGCCTCGGCGAATGCCAATTTAGATCAACGCAAAATGTCTGCCGACGCGCTCAAGCCGATCGAGAGCAAAATCAAGATCGTCCTGGCTATGATTCGCCGTCACAATGAGACGTACCCGTCCTTTGTCCATAGCAACCGTCGGATAGACGATCCCCTGCGCGAAGATGTCTTCTTCCAGCAGCTTGTCGGAAAATTGCATTGTGCGGGCAGGCGTACCGACGATGATCGGGATGATCGGCGTCTCGCTTGAGCCGGTATCGAAGCCGAGCTTATGCAGCTTGTCGCGGAAATAATTTGTGTTGCTCCAGAGTCTCTCCGTCAGCTCCGGACTGTTCTTCAGCACGCGAATGGCCGCTAGGCAGGTCGCGGCAACGGCCGGCGGCTGCGACGTGCTGAACAGAAACGATCGCGCTTTATGAATAAGCGCATCCTTCAACACTTGGGAGCCTGCCATGTATCCCCCGACTGCGCCTATTGCCTTGGACAAAGTGCCGACTTGGATATGGACGCGGCCGTGCAGATTGAAGTGGTCGGTGGAGCCTTTGCCATTGCGACCCAGTACGCCGCTTGCGTGCGCGTCATCCACGTAGACGATGGCGTCATAATTTTCGGCCAGCTCTACAATTTGCGGCAGCGGCGCTATGTCTCCGTCCATGCTGAATACGCCGTCCGTTACGACGACTCGGGAGCGGAATGAGCCGTTCTCCTTCAGGCGCTGCTCCAGCTGGTCGAGATCCTTGTGCGCATATATTTTGCGGTTCCCCTTCGTCAGGCGGATTCCATCGATAATGCTGGCATGATTCAATTCGTCGCTAATCACGACGTCTTCCGGCCCAAGAATCGTACCCAATATTCCCTGATTCGTCGTAAAGCCCGATTGGAATACAAGCGTCGCTTCCGTGCCTTTGAATTCGGCAAGCTCCCGCTCCAATTCGTCGTGAATGCGCAGCGTGCCGGTGATCGTACGGACCGAGCCGCTTCCTACGCCGTAGGTTTCGATCGCTTCAATCGCCGCTTGCTTCAAATCGGGATGGTTCGTGAGGCCCAAATAGTTGTTCGACGACAGCTGAAGCACTTTGCGGCCGTTTAGTTCCATCCATATATCGGAACCGCTGTCCCACACCGTAAGTGGACGGTATCTTCCATCCGCCTTCAACTGCTCAAGCTCGGCAGCCAAGTGATCGAAATTCGCCATGCTGTGATCCCTCTCTTCGCGATTATTCATGTATAAATACAATTTTGCCGCATCGACCCGATTTCATCAGCTCGAATGCTTCTTCGTAACGATCCAAAGTAAATTTGTGCGTAACCAATCCGTCCAAGTTTAATCTTCCGGAATCAAGCAGCCCCTTCAGCTGGTACCAGGTCTGATACATGCGGCGTCCGGTAATCCCTTCAACCCGAATGCTCTTGAAGATGATATGACGGGCAAGGTCCAAAGAGACATCTTGACTCGGAATGCCCAGCAGCGAAACCCGAGCCGCTTGGGCTGCTGCCTCGAAGCCGTCCCGTATCGCGGCAGGGTGGCCCGACATCTCCAGCACAACTTCGACGCCTTCTCCTTGCGTATGGGAGCGAATCGCTTCAACCATCGGCGTCTCCGCGCTGTTCACAATGACATCGGCACCCATTTGCTTCGCCTTATCCAGCCGGTACGGATTAATGTCTACGGCTATAATTTTCCCCGATCCGCATGCCTTGGCAACTGCAATCGCCATGAGGCCGATCGCTCCGGTTCCGATGACGGCAACCGATTTGCCGACGATGTCGCCAGAGAGCACCGTCTGAATGGCGTTGCCAAGCGGATCCTGAAGACAAGCGAGCTCGAATGGCATATCCGGATGGTTGTGAATGACGTTGCTCGCCGGCAATACGGCGTATTCGGCGAAGCAGCCCGGAGCGGAAATGCCGAAGCTGCGCGTATTTGGACATACATGCGCGTTCCCTGTCCGACATGCGCGGCAGAACCCGCAAACGATGTGGCCTTCGCCTGAGATATGGTCGCCTACCTCGACGTTCTTAACATCTTCTCCTATAGCTTCGACAATACCGGAAAACTCATGACCGAATACGTTAGGAGTAATGACAGCGGTTTCAGCCCAAGCGTCCCAATTGTAAATATGGACATCGGTTCCACAGATCGAAGTCGCTTTCACGCGAACGAGCACCTCATGCGGCTGAATAGCCGGCACAGGAACTTCAAGGTATTCGGCACCCGGTCCCCGTTTGGATTTCACAAGTCCTAACATCGTTTCTTGTCCCATAAGAAAGACCACCCTCATAAAGAAAATAATGTTATACGTTATATTATACATATGTATGTTATAATGTACAGTTCATTCGTATTTTTCTTCTTGTGGTCTCTTTTCGAACGAACAGGATGCGAAAGTCTCCTTTTGGAAAGGTGTATACTATATTATACAAAAATGCGTCTTATTGTACACCTCATTTCATCACAATCGGACTGAATACTCCCGCTTATGATCGTAACCATCACGGCGAAGATCAAAATTAAACCGACGGAAAGTCAAGTGGTGGCGCTACATCAAACCATGTCACCACGTTCTTCTAAGCGCTAAGAGATCGGAGTCACTAAAGACGCTAACACGATCGGGTAGTTACAAGCTCCCACTTCAAACGATAGTTAAGTGGGAGTCATTGATTCACAGTCAGCATTCCATTCGGTATAATGAAGGTAGGAGAGCTTGAACTAAGGAGGAGCAATGGAGCACATTCATAAGAAAGTGGGCAAAAACTTGCAGTCCATCCGCAAGGCCCGCGGATTAAGCTTGGATCAAGTCGCCGAGCTGACCGGTGTCAGCAAAGCCATGCTGGGGCAGATCGAACGCGGCGATTCTAATCCAACGATCTCAGTATTGTGGAAAATCGTAAACGGACTGCGCATCTCGTTTACTTCGCTCATCGAAGAGGACGAGCCGAAAATTTCGGTCATTGAAGCGGATAAGCTGGAGCCGTTTCTGGAGCAGGAAGGTCATTACCGCGTATATCCGATGTTTCCTTACGACCAGCGTAAAGGCTTCGAAATCTATTCCGTACATATGGATCCCGGATGCAGCCATACGTCCGACCCGCATAATGAAGGGGTAGAAGAATATATTATCGTCACAAGCGGTAAGCTTCATATTATGATCAACGGGGATGTGTACAGCGTCAAAGTCGGCAACGCGATCCATTTTTCGGCCGACCAGCCCCATTCGTACCACAATAAATCGGATGAAGTCATCACGTATACGACGCTTATCCAATATCCGGGATGAGAAAAACAGCCTCGAAGTCGCGTTATGCGCAGCTTCAAGGCTGTTTTTTGTCAACATTCCCGGTGAGTGGCGACAGCCATGCGCCGGTTTGTTACAATAGGGCGATATTCGCAACCTTATAGCGAACAGTAAGCCGATACTGAATGATTTAAGCATAAAGGCTCTCAGCTGCTGCAATATGAATAGATTAGAACAGAGCGGCCAGGAAGAGCAGCACCACATACCTCCGTCGAAAATTATTTTTTGACATTTCATTCTTTGAAAACGTTGAACTAAACTGTCCCGTTCAAAGATAAGTAGATATAAAGAGGACGAACAGTATATAATTCAACGAAAAGGGTAAACTATTCTGCCCTTTGCTTAATGAAGCATCGACTGTCAAATACATTTCACGCACAGCACCCGCTCCCGCGCCGCTTCCTTACCGGGGCTACTTCTCCCGCCCCGCCCGCTTCTCGGCCAAAGCTGCCGCCCTCGCGGCTATCACAACAGAGCGGTCGCGCAGCTTGTGACGGTGGATGACTGCATCGTTATCCATGGGACTCGCGGCTCCCCATACGACGCCAAGCTTCTGGCATTCGACTTCGCATATCCGCATCAGTTCATCGTCCTCTATTATGAAGCGCATATCCCGGTAAGGCGACTCCCCTTCTTCATTCACCGCCGCAAGCCTGATCCGAAGCTGTTTCAACAGATCGTCTTGTCGCAGCCCCGTCCCGCTCCAATCGACCGACGACAGCCGTTTCAGGCTCTCGGCATACATGCGGCCGGCTCCCCGGCGATTGCCTCTCCGCTCATGGTATTGACCTACGGCCAATTGAATAAGACCGACCCAAAGATCGGCAAGACCGTCGTCAAGATGGTCTTTCCAATACTCCTCTAACAGCTCATGGCATTCAAAATAATCCCTTGTTGCATGAAATTCTACCAAATAGGCAATATAAGGTTCAGGATAAGGACGCATGGCCGACTCCCTTCTGTGTTCCGAAAAAAAGTAAAAAAAAGTTGAAACCTTCGTTCATCGTACCCGTATTTTATGATGATATCAATCTACGCGCAGGGAAATGCAGAAGGAGAAGAAAAAAGAGATGAAAAAGGGATTGCTAGTCATGATCGCGTTAACGCTGTTCTTCACGCTCGGTTTCGGACAAGTTGCCGACGCGGCGAAACGAGGCGGTTTCAAATCGCCGAAGCAAAGCTTCACGCAAACGCCTAAGAAATCCGACAATGTCACCCAGTCGAATCCGGGCACAACCAAATCCGGCGCAACGACCGGCACCGCAAACAAAGGCGGATTGTTCGGCGGAAGCAGCTTGATGAAAGGCCTGATGATCGGCGGTCTGGCAGGCATGCTGTTCGGCGGCTTGTTCGGCAGCATGGGCGCATTCGGCGAAATTTTCGGATTGATGATTAACCTGCTCGCGATCTTCGCGATTATTATGCTGATCCGCGTGGCGTTCGTCTATCTAAAGAGCAAAAAAAATAACAATGACGCGAATCCGCGGAGACCTTATTAATCGTGAGAATCTTTACGGAAGAAATCATAAACGCGGTTTGCTTGCACACCGCGCAGCGCCGCGGCGTACAGCCGAGCGACGTGGAAGTGCAGCTGTCATGGGAAGAAGAATACGGATATACCGCGGAGATGTGGGTGCAAGGCAGAAGCCAATACCTGATGGAAGCGAACCTGCTCGAAGCCATCGAACAATATATGTACTCGCAATACAACAAACGCGCCTTCCGTTCCGATATCCGTCTTGGTCTGGACGAGGACGCCGGCGAGTTTTTCGCGGATATTGCCGACTAACCTAATCACTTCGAACCTCCCTCCGCCTTCGGGCTGAGGGATGTTTTTTTTGGATTTTTTTCCGAGTTCAACCTCTTCCACTTTTTACATAGCGGAAATAGAGCAACTCCTGCCTCTTCCTTGCGTCTAATGAATAGATTCTGAGGGGAGAGTGATAGATTCGCTTATGTGGAAAAAACTTAGCCTGCTCGCGGCGATGCTGATGGCGGTGCAGACGTTCCTGGCTCCGGCAAGCCCGTCCGTCGACGCGGCTGCGGCCAGCAAGATGACCAAGTACCGGGTATATCAGAACGATAAGGCGCTCAAGGAATTCGCGACGGAAGCGCAAGCTGTCTATTATGCCGACCATTACAGCTACAGCCATGTCGAACAAATCTCGGACCGGAAGTGGATCTGGGATAACTTCCCGCGCTACAAGGTGTATCAGAGCGGAAGATCCAATGCCAAGATGGAGTTCGCGACGTACAATCAGGCTTTGGCCTATGCCAAGACGTTAAAAAACGCTAGCGTACGGGATCTCCAGAACGTGGGCTGGCTGTACGATTCGTATCCGAACTTCAGACTCTATCAAGGCGACAATACGCTGCCGAATTGGACGTTCCGCACCTTGGAAGAGGCAAAGAAAGAAGCCAAGAAGTGGGGCAACGTGCATGTCATCGATCTCGCCTCGGGCAAGTGGGTGTGGGATAACTTGACAGAAGCGCAAGTGAACGCGCAAAGCTCTGCCGCAGCGGTGTATGAGATCGTTCAGGACGGAGTGCCGATCGATGGCGTCAAAACCTATTCCTTCCTGCGAAACGCGATTCACGCATCCGAAGCTTATCCGAATAGCGAGATCGTGAACGTCGCCACCGGCAAAACCGTGCATTCAAACGTGCCTACATACGAGGTACGGCAAAGCGGCAAACCTGTAAAAGCTTTTATCGGGCTAAAAGGCGCCGTCAATCTGGCCAAAACGTTAGCCAATGCCGAAGTCATCCATCAAGGCGCGGTATTGTGGTCGAGTATGCCTTACCTCGAAGTCTATCAAGGCGATAAGAAAATCAAGGCTTACCACGCGTTAAGCTCCGCCTTGTATTACGCGAAACATTACGCGAACAGCTCCGTCCGCACCCTCGAAGGCCGCGTGTTATGGAGCAACGCGAAAACGCTTCAGTTCCTTGGCTGGAACGGCAGCAGCGCCACATCGACAATCATGAGCCATGTCTCGAATACGCAAGGGCTGACTTTCGATTCGCCGACGTGGTTCGAGCTTACGGCCGCGGACGGTACGCTGAGCGACATGTCCGACACTTCCGTCGTGAAGACCTTGGAGGAACGCGGCATTCAAGTGACGCCGCTAGTCCATAACGGCTTCAACCGCAAAATGACATCGGAGTTTCTGCGTAACGCGAACGCGCAGTCCAAGTTTATCGGTGCGCTCGTCGGCCGATTGTCCGCGCTAGGCGTCTACGGCGTGAACCTCGACTTCGAAGAAGTGGCGGGCGCCGACCGTGCGCTCTACACATCGTTCGTCAAGAAGCTGACGGACGCGGCTCATGCCAAAGGTCTTAAAGTTTCGATCGACCTACCGCGCGGCGACGCGAGCTGGAACCATCTGACCGCGTACGACCACGCGGCGCTCGCCGGAATCGTGGACATGATCATGATCATGGCGTACGACGAACACTGGAAGGGCAGCACGGAGCCAGGCTCCGTCGCCGGACTGAAGTGGACGGAGGACGGTGTGAAGCAGTTTCTCGACTACGGCGTGCCTAGAAACAAGCTGATGCTTGGCATTCCGTTCTACGTCCGGGAGTGGCGCATCGATTCGGCCGGCAAACTGGTCGATAACCGCGCGATTCTGATGAAGGATTTGCCGAAGCTGATTGCCGACACCAAAGCGGCAGCCGTCTACGATCCGGAATCCGGACAGAACAAATATGCGTACAAGAAAGACGGTTACACGCATGTGTTCTGGGCCGAAACGCATAACACCGTTCTCGCGAGAATGGCGATCGCCAAAAAATATGATCTTGCCGGCGTAGCCGCTTGGAGGCTGGGTTACGAGGATGCCGAGCTGTGGACGAAAATGCTTCAAGCGAGATAAAAGCCAATGACAAAGAGACCCCCTTGCCGGCTGCGCCGACGAGGGGGTCTCTCCCATTTACTCATCGTTCTCCCACCAGGTGGGACTGCCGTTATCCTTCACCTTCTTGAAGATCCAATTCAGCGCGAGCGGCACGAGAACCGTTAACGCCGCGCATACAAAACTAAAAACGGAAGGGATCTCTCCGAGGTTAAATGTGCTCATGCTGCTGCTCCTTATCTTTGCTCGCTATTGTTAATGGAACCGATTCGCCTAATTTCGGGACGGACAACGACCGAGATTTCGCTGCGCGCGAAATAGTTCATGCCATTATCCCATTCGTCGTAGACGGTTTTCCAAAACTTCGGATGATGCTCTTCCAAATGATTTCCGAGTCCGAGAACATCCTTTTTCAATTGCTTATGAGCTTTGTTGATCGTTTGGTCCACCAAATTGTTGATGGATTGTTTGATATTTTCCTGAATTTCGTTTAGAACCGCGTCATCCAAATAATTCAAGCGCTCGTAAGCTTCGAGCAGGCTCCCTTCGACATGCAGTTCGATCGTGAACCGAACGCGATTCGGATCGCTAATATCCGAATAGATGCTTCGATCGATATGATCGATTTTGTAGACGACTAGATTATCTCCGACATTCACTTCAATGACGCCGCTTTTGATGCCGTCCGCGATAAAATTGTAGCCCTCCGTCTCCGTCTCATCCAGGAAGCCCGACAAATTGTTAGTCGCCCCGTTCATGACGGCGGCGCCGATCAGCGAAATAAAATTTTCGTTTGCGGTTACCTTTTGTACGATGAAGCTTTGTTTCTTTAACAGAAATTCATGAAGGTCGCCAATTCTCGTTTCCGGCACCATCCTGAAGCTGTCTTGGTTTTTGGAGATCGATTGGATGAAAATGACCGGCGTCTTCTCGCCTTGGGGCATCGTATCGAGCACCTGTTTCGCGTCGCCTTTGGCAATCATGATCGCGACGCTGCGCCTGGCGTCGTTATTGCGCAGGAAGTAATCGAGTACGTTCGCGAAACCCAATTTCGTCCTCGCGACCTTCTCAGAGATGACGACAATCTTCAAATGCTCGAAAAAAGGCGTCCGACTCGTCATGGAGGACATCTTCGTGATGACGGACAAGATGCTGTTCCCTTCCATCGCAATGTTGAAGTAAGAATCTCCGGCAAGCGAGCTTCCGGATTGTCCGGTCTGCTTCAGCCCGGCGGGAATGACTTCCTGGAACGTGACGCGGAACGTTTGTTTGCCCTTCGTCTGTTTCGAGCCTTTAGGCGTCGTCCCTTCGTCCACCGCGATGCCGGTGACGAATCCCCTTTGCTCCAGCTCCATTCTGTCCCAGCAGCCGGTGAGCGGAAGCATGAACAGAATAAGCGCAAGCAGCAATCCCAACCTTTTACTCATGCACTCTTACCTCCCGGATCTTGGCAACGGCATACAAGAACAAAGGAATGGCGATCGCGCCCAAGAGGCCGAGGTAACTGACGATTGTGCCAAGATTTGATAATTGCACGATATTTTGAGGTACCATGGATACAAGATATATCGACGGTGCCATGACATATAACATCGTTTTTTTCTTCACTTTGACCACGTGATGAATCGATTGGACCGACATGTCAAGAGCGATCGAAGTCGTCGCGAAGGTGGATACGAGCCAGAAGATTAGAAACAGCGACTCCAGCCTCTCGAAAAATTCGCCTGGCACGCTGACTTCCCGGGCAAGCTCGAGCGTCGGGTACATGATGTTCTGCGTGACCTCGTACGAGAAGATGCCGATGGAAAAGATGTAGACGAATATGTAAGTAACGACAGCAATCAAGACCGCTATCATGGACAGCTTGGGCGCTTTCTCCGGTTTGCGCATCAATCCGGCATAGAACAATACCGCTTCGAATCCGAGAAAAGAGAAAACGGATTCCTTGGAGCCGTTCAAGATTTCCCCCCACGAGGCCGAGAAGAACGGCAGCAGCTTGTTGAATTGAAACAAATTAATGCCAAGCAGCAAAAATAAACCCGTGATCACCATGACGAACGGAACAAACATGACTGCGAGACGAACGAGCCCCGTCCGGGAGCCGGACACGGCGTATATAACGACGAGCATATAGCTGAGCGAGATGATCTCGATCGGCGTGCGCTCGAACAGGAATTGTTTGGCGAGCTCGGCTACGGATCGGGAGATGTACGCCGAAAACGTCAAATAATAGAGGAAATAAAATAAGGCTACGCCGAAAGCTACCGGCCTGCCCGTCACGTCGGATACAAATTCAAGAAACGTTCGGTTGTGAAACTTCGTAGCCAGCTTTGCGGCCAGCCATGCGAGCAGCAAGGTCGCTGCGCCAGCCAATAATATCGATATCCATCCGTCCGATGAGTTCGTCGCTTTCGCCACGGCTCTTGGAAGTGTCAATATCCCAACCCCTATGATGAGCGAGGTCATCGTAAAAACAATTTCCTTCTGCCCGATACGATCGTCGCCATATTCCCAATTCCTCAAGCTCATGGAAGATCACCTCCTTCTTCGTTCGCTCATCTTGTTCTTGTCTTCCGTCTGCATCATTTGCGGCCTCTTGCGCAGGAACGTTACTGGCGCCCGCAGGATGAGATCCTTCCAGTCGGACGGGAACATCGGCGAGATCGGCGTGAGATACGGAACGCCGAAGCTCTTTAAATTGACCAAATGGATGCAAATGACCAGGAAAGCCAGAATAACGCCGAATAATCCCAATACGGAAGCCGCGAGCATAATGATAAAACGCAATATCCGGGTCACGATGCCGAACGAATAGGAAGGCAGCGTGAAGGAAGCAATGGCGGTTACCGCCACGACGATAACCATGACCGGGCTTACGATGCCGGCCGCAACGGCTGCTTCCCCGATGACCAGGCCGCCGACGATGCCGATCGTTTGGCCGATCGGTTTCGGAAGCCGCACGCCGGCTTCGCGCAATATTTCCAGCGTACCTTCCATCAGCAGCGCTTCGATGAACACCGGGAACGGTACCCCTTCCCGTGCGGACGCGATCGAGAAGGCGATATTCGATGGAATCATGCCATGATGGTACTCCGCGAGCGCAATGTAGAATCCGGGCAGGAACGTCGCGACGAACGCGGAAATAAACCGTAGGGTGCGAATCAAGCTGGAAATAAGCCAGTGCTGGTAATAATCCTCCGGTGAATTAAACGCGGAAGAGATCGTGATCGGCATAACCAACTGAAACGGAGTCCCGTCGACAATGAGGCCTACTTTGCCTTGCATGAGCGAGGCGGCAAATTTGTCCGGCCTCTCCGTATCCATGATTTGCGGGAAAGGCGATAGGAAGCTGTCCGCGATCCACTGCTCGATGAAGCCGGAGCCCTCCACGTCGTCGACGTCGATCGTAAGCAACCTGCGTTTCACTTCAGCTACGAGCTTCGGATTAACGATTCCGTCGACGTACGCAACCATGACTTCTTGTTTCGAACGTTCCCCGATCATATAGGAATCAAGCCGAAGCGACGGATCCTTGATTCTCCGCCGAATAAGCGAGCTATTCGTCCGAATGTCCTCGGTAAAGCCATCCTTCGGTCCGCGGATCAACGATTCCGTCTGCGGCTCTTCGATCTGGCGTCGCATCCACCCGCAGCTTCCGATGACGAGCACATGCTCCGTTCCGTCGAGCAGCAAGCAGGTATTTCCCGATAGAATCGAGTGGATGGCATCCTTCCTCATAAAAACGGATTGAACGCCTTCCAGCGGCAGAACTTCATCTTTTAACGTTTCGATGAACGTCTTTGCGTCTTGTATGCCCTTCGCCTCTTCGCTTTTGCCGAACGCGATGATGGGTTTCATCAAATGATCGTGCACCAGGTTTTTGTCGATCATGCCGTCCAGATTCATGAGAATGCATCGGAATCCGGTTCGGCCCAGCTCGATTTCCTTCGTAATCAGATCGCCGGGCGTATGTAGACGAAAGTGGATGTAATCAACGTTGCTTTGCAAGTCGGCGGATAGCGGCATATCATCCTTTTCGGCTGAATGGCTGCCCGAACGGACCGCCTGATTGCGAAGCCTATACGAGCTATTCTTCACGCGGACCCACCGCCTTTTCTGGATTACTCTCAGTTATTGCCCAAGATGCCTTGTTTGAAACAACAAAAACCGAGGTTCTCGCCTATCATTCGACAATTCTCCGCAAAAAGAAAAAGAAGAGATGCCTTGTCGGCATCCCCTCCCGTTTACCCGTTTTTCTTGATCGGAATCCATATTTCGCTGCGGTCAAATTTTTTATAAATATTCCTTGACGAGAATATTCCCAATAGGGTATATTTAGATCACGGGAACGGCAGACGGCCGGGCGGTAAGGAAAGGAAGTGCGGCAAACGATGGACACAGCGACCTTCAGCGCTCTCTCCGAGCCGAACAGGTTGCGCATTGTAGAGCTGCTTGCCTCCGGACCTCTTACGGTAGGAGACATTGCGGATCGGCTGCAGCTTCGCCAGCCGCAAGCTTCCAAACATCTGCGCGTCCTGCTCGAAGCCGGACTTGTCGAGGTTCACGCCGACGCGAACCGACGCCACTACGGATTGCGGGTCGACCCCCTCCGCCGGCTTGACGCTTGGCTCGAGAACTACCGACGCATCTGGAGCGAACGCTACGACAACTTAGACGTTTACTTGAAGAAACTGCAAGAGAAGCAGAACGAATAAACCATACTCAAGGAGGAATTATCAATGGCAAATGCAATGGTAACCAAAGTAGAAGGTAACGTACTTACACTGGAGCGCGTATTCGATGCGCCTCCGGAGCTCGTCTTCCAAGTATTCACCCAAGCGGAGCATCTGAAACAATGGTGGGGACCGCGCGGCTGGGCCGTAACCGTATGCAAGGTGGACTTCCGCCCAGGCGGCGTATGGCATTATTGCATGAAATGCGAAGACAAGGATCAAGGCGATTTCTTCGGCATGGAATCCTGGGGCAAGGGGATTTACAAGGAAATCGTCGATGGAGAGAAGTTCGTTTACGTCGACCACTTCTCCGACGCGGAGGGCAACGTTTCGCAGGAAATGCCTGCAGCGGAGTGCACGATACTGTTCGAAAGCTTCGAAGGCAAGACGAAGCTGATCAGCATCACCAAATACGACACTGCAGAAGCGCTGCAAGCCGTCCTTGACATGGGTATGGAACAAGGTATCAAGGAAACTTGGGATCGCCTGGGTGAGCACCTGCAAAACATTCAATAAATCGTACGCCCTTCTGCGAACCTTTCAAACGAAAAAGCCGGTCAAGGAAAACCTTGATCGGCTTTTTTTGCTGCACGTATATGTTTTAAAATTCGCCCATGCCCAGATTAAATTGCCAATGGACGCCGAATTTATCTTCAATGCTGCCGTAGAGCGGTGCCCAGAACGTCTCCTGGAGCTCCATGACCACTTTGCCGCCTTCCTTCAAACGGTTGAACGCGGATTGGAGCGCATCGCGGTCATCCGTAATTAAAGCAAGAGTGATGTTGTTTCCTAAAGTAAACGGCATGCCCGGGAACACGTCGGAGAACATCACGTTGCTTCCCATAATGTCCATGCGGGAATGCATGACCATGTTTTTGGCTTCCTCCGGCAACGGGTAGTTCGGGTCGGACGGCGATTCGCCGAACGTCATGATTTTGGGCATGTCCACCCCAAAGGATTCCGCATAAAACTCGATCGCTTCGCGGGTGTTGCCGTTGAAGTTCATATAGACGTTAACTGGCATTCGTTTCAACTCTCCTTTTTTTTCCTCGATTTCTAGGAAAGTATAGCATACGGGAACGGATGAATTCCAACGGAATCTGGTCTAAAAAAAATAATTAATCGTTAATCCCCGTTCGGCGAATTCACAGTCCGAAATAGCTCTTGATCCGCTCTGCTGTCTCTTCCGGCGACAGATTCGTGTTGTTGATTCTGAGGTAACGTTCAGATTCAATTTCGCCTTCGAGAGAGTTAAGACGGTATCGCTCCGCCGTCTTGATGAGGTCATTTTCCGAAAACGCGATATCCCGTTTGGTCGCCTTGTGCAGGAGCCGGTGCTCGCTGCGGTTTCTCTCCAACCGCTCCTCCATTTCCGCCTCCAGCTCGACGAAGTAGACGGTCGCGCCCCTGGATTCGAATAAATCGCATACGCTTCGCACGTAATCCCAATCCGACTGCAGGTCGAACGCCCACACATAGGTAAAGATCAACCCATCCAAATCGCTTTTCGATACTTCCTCGAATATTTCCTGTCGGAACAAATTCACTAACCGTTTGCCTTGAGGGGAACCGTAGCTGAAGAATGGAGAAACGAGCTCGATTGTCATATGGTTATGGAAAAGCTTTAGCCCGGTCAGCCGCTCAAGCTGCTGCCCGACGGTCATTTTGCCAACCGCTTGCGGGCCGAATAGCAGGACGAATTTCAATCGGAGCGCCTCCCTCTCAAGTGACAAGCTTCGCTTCTTTCTCTACCAAATCCATAAAGTCGGTGACGACTTTTTCGTTGTTCTTCTGGCCGCCCATCTTCAGAAGCACTTTTCCAAGGAAGTTAACGCCTCGGTTGTGGCCTTCATAAATAAACAACGTATTCTGCTCATCCACTTTTTTCAGCGTAAACGCAGCCTCTATCTCGAACGCCTTCGCCAGCGTAAATCCGATCCGATTGTGCTTGAGCGTTTCCGTATTCTCATAGGCGAGGTCCTCGACGATATACGTTTCGACCCGTTTGCCTTCCTTGTATTTCTGCTCGTACGTCGAACCGACGACACCCGGCTTCTTCTCGAGAACTTTCATCTCCACCACGTTCGGCATAATGCGCTGGATGTTCTCGAGCTGGAACAACGTCCAGATCTTCTCGATATTCACCGATATGTTTCTCTCCTGATGCCATTCGATCATGTTTTGTCCGCCTCCTCATATCCTACTGCCATAAATTCGTCTATGCTGTTTACGATCCCTTGCAATCTCGCGATCTCCTTCTCCAACCCGCTTCGTTTCTCCAGAAGCGTCGACTCCAACTGCTCGAACGATTTCTCGTGAACCGCGGCCAACATCTCTTGTATCGTAAATTGAAACATCCGAAGATGCACCAATATCCGGGCGATCAAATACGAGTGGTTGTCGTAGTAGCGATATTTGTTTTTGGGATCGATACGTACTGGCTCGAGTAGCTTGATTTCCTCGTAGTACCGCAGCGTTTCTTTGCTGAGTCCCGTCATTTCCGCGAATTCTCCGATACGGTAGATGGCTGCCCCCTCCTCTCACCTACTATAAAGCATGGGGCGCACCGCATGGTCAACCCTTTTCTCCACGATAACCGCCTTCTATGATAGAATGACCTTCTAAGGGAGGAATTAACATGAAGCTTGCAACCTTGCGCGTTTTGCGACAATACATGGATGACTATATGGCCAAATGGCCCTTCAGCGGCACGATCCTCGTCGCCCGCAAAGGAGAGCTATTATTTCGCGAAGCGTACGGGCACGCCAGCCTGGAACATGACGTGCCGAATCGGCCGGAAACGAAGTTCGGCATCTGGTCGATCACGAAATCGTTCACCGCGCTCTCCGTTGCCATGCTGGCGGAGGAAGGCAAGTTGAAGCTCGATGACGAGTTGAGCCGTTACATTCCCGAGTTGGCCGCCGCTCCACGGATTACGATTTTGCAGGCCATGAACCACGTCTCCGGATTAGTGAACTTTACGAACATGCCGGAGTACAACGGAGGACTGAACAAAAAACCGGTCTCCAAGGAAGAGACGCTGCGTCTATTGCTGAGCAAACCGATGGATTTCGAGCCCGGCGCGCAGTTTGCCTACAACAATACGGGATACTTCTTGCTCGGCCTCGTAATCGAAGCCGCGAGCGGCATGGCGTTCGACGCTTTTATCGCAAGCCGGATCCTACAGCCTCTTGGCTTAAGCCGAACCGGCGTAAACGACGGCAGAAGCCTGATCCCAGACTTGGCATCCGCGTATCATGCATCGGAGAATGGTCCGATACCGATGGAATTCATCGAGATGAGCACGGTGTTTTCGGCCGGCGGCATGTATTCGACGATTGACGACCTGCACGCGTGGGCACAATCGTTCGATACGGCGAAGCTCGTAAGCCGTTCTACGCTGGAGCAGGCCTTCGCGAAGGAAGGCGCCCCTTATGGACTCGGCTGGTTTCTGGACGAGAAACACGGGCGAAGGCGCATCCATCACGGCGGCGCCTACCGCGGCTTCCGCACCGAGCTTCACCGGTATCCGGACGAAGAAACAACGATTATCGTGCTGACGAATTACGATTTTGTGCCTGCGACGAAGCTAGCGGACGCGTTATCCGCGCTCGTGTTCGGCGAGGAATCCGTCGTACCCGAATTCCCTCAGCCTATGCCATGACGCACGAACAGTTCGTAGACTATATCGGCGTCTACGAAGGATTCGGATGCAAGGCGGCGGTTGACCGGGACCAGGAAGGCATGTTCTTCGTATGGAACGATCGCGAGCTTCACCGGATGTACCCGATCTCGGCTGATCGGTTTCATGATGCTTGGATTGCATGGGAGTACGGCTTCAAGCGGAGCGATCTCGGCGAGCTGTCGTTCCTAGGGATGAAGAAAACGCAATTGTCGTGACCGCGCTAACATAGCTATAGATAAGAGGCTGGGCGATCGCGCCCAGCCTCCTTGCTTGCGAAGAGATCGGTTTAAATTGCGAACGCCGCCTTCATCTTTCGCAATCCGAGCGAGGCGACTTCCGACGCGCTTAATCCGTCGAAATCTTCCATGAACAGCTCCAGCGACAAGTACCCGTTGTAACCGGCCGCGTGAAGAAGCTGCGCCATCCGCGCCAGCGGGGCGATGCCGTCGCCCGGAAACAGGCGATCCGAATCGGCTATCGTATCCCTTGGCGGTATCGCGCCATAATCGTTCGCATGCACGATGCCGATCCGCTCGCTGCTCAGCGTCGCTAACGTTTCCTGATCTGAGCCGCCGGTATACATATGGAACGGATCGAGCAAGAGCTTTGCGTTCGGCTTATCGGCAGCCAGGAGCACCTCGATGGTTTCCTCCAACCTGCTCAGCCGCTTTGCCCTGCCCCAAAATTCCAGATACGGCGTCACGCCCGTTGTTTCGCCAAGGTCCGATAACGCAGCGAAACGTTCCGCGATTTTATGAACGGAAGCACCTGTGACATCGCCGAACGACGGAGCGGCAACGGCGATGCAGCCGATCGCCGCCAGCATCTCCATCTCGTTTTTCGCCTGCTCGAGAGCCTCTTCTCGCACGGCCGCATCGTTATCCGCCCACCGGAAGAAAGCGATCGCGTTCGGCACTTCAAGCCCCGACCCTTGAATCTCGGATCGAAGCGAGTCTAACGACTCCCCTCCAGCCAAGTAATCTTCCATATCCCGAACCCATATCTCGATACCGTCATATCCGGCTTCCGCGGCAACGCGAAGTTGCTCCTTGAGCCCGAGACGGTACGGGAACAGCGTAGAAGCGTTCAGCGCGCTCTTGAACGGAAACGTCCGGGACGAATGATCTTTGTCGTTTACCATTCCACATTCACCGTCCTTTTTTCTTTGTTGCTCGCAAGTCCGAGCTCAATCAAGCGGATGGCGTCTCTTGCTTCCTCCGGTTTCACTTCCAATTCCGCGCGCCCGAGAATATGCTCGGCGACGTTGCGGAAGTAATGATGATAACCGCCGGGAAGCGTTTGAATTTGGCCGGAGAACCGCAAGCCGCCCATGTTCGCGTCGAGCGTTCCATGGCGGTCCTCGCGCTCGATGCCGTATCCCGCATCGAGCGGAGTAAGACCGGCTTTAAGCATGTCCTCTTGCGGATCTTCGCCGTACTTCACGAACGAACCTGTCGTGCCGTAAAGGGAATAACGCGGCCCCGGCTGCCGGACCAAAAGCGAAGAACGAAGCCTTACGTTCAGGCGATCCGCATAACTTAACGTCACCTCGAAGGCGTCATCCGCCCCGGCTCCGTCTCGCTGCGTACGGATATCTGCCGAAATCGCCTTCGGCTTGCCGAACAGGCACAACGCTTGATCGATCAAGTGAACGCCGAGATCGTAGAACACGCCCGACCCTAGCCGATCGCCCGCATCACGCCATCTGCCCGCCGTGACTTCCGGTCTATAGCGGTCCCAGCGGAATTCCGCTTCGCTAATCCGGCCCAGCCAGCCTTGCCCCAGCACTTGGCGGACGGTTTGATAATCGCCGTCCCATCGCCGGTTATGGAAGACGCTGATCACTTTGCCTTGTTGCTTCGCAAGGACCGCGAGTTCATCAGCTTCTTCGCTTGTCGTCGTGAACGGCTTCTCGACGATGACGTGTTTGCCGGCCAGCAGCGCGTCCTTCGCGAACGAATAATGATCCGTGCTCGGCGTCGTCACGACGACCAAGTCGATGTCGGGATCCGCGTACAGAGACTGGACATCTCTAACGACTTCCACGTGGGGATAACGCTCCTTCGATTTCTCCGAGCTGCGTTCCACCACTTTCGTCAATTGCAACTCGGGCACGGCGGATATGACCGGGGCATGGAAGGTGCGCCCGGCAAAGCCGTAGCCGATTAATCCGACCTTCAGCGGCGTGTCGCCCATAATCATCCTCTCCCTCTTCTTGTTTTTCTTCGATGCAGTTTGCTATACCAAGTATAGTAATACTTCCTCCTATATTCTAGAGCGGTCATGCCTTTTACCTGCTTAAAAACCAGGCAGAAATAATTTTCCTAAACAAATTGTCACAACTCCGCCGATTGTACGGGACCCGGGCTTGCTATACTAATATCAAGAAAATGCATGCTTAGGAGCGGCCAGATGAAACATGTTTTGCATCCGCATCCCCAATACCGGGATGCTTCCGAATTTATAACCTTATGTTACCGCGAGCTTGGCAAAAGCGAGGTTGAGCTCGACATGAGACTGGCCTCCGTTCGAGAGCAGTTGGCGTCGACCGGTACCTACGAGCATACCGTCGATGAATTGACGCATGGGGCTAAGCTCGCCTGGCGCAACAGCAACAAGTGCATCGGCCGGTTGTTCTGGGATACGTTGTCCGTCGTCGACGCTCGCGGCGTTCAGACCGAAGCAGACATGGCGGAAGCGTTGTTCTCCCATATCGAATCCGCGACGGGCGGCGGGGTGATCCGGCCTTTCATCACCGTTTTCGCTCCTTTAGCGGCGAACGATACCGCTGCCAGAGGCAACCGAATATGGAATCATCAATTAATCAGGTATGCCGGCTACGAATCGGAAGACGGCTCGATCATCGGAGACCCTGCTTCGCTCGCTTTCACCCGAGTTTGCTTAGAACTGGGATGGCGGGGAGAAGGAACGCCGTTTGACGTGCTGCCGCTTGTATTCAACCTCGCGGGCCGCGAACCCGTTTGGTTCGACATTCCGAAGAGCCTATTGCTCGAGGTGCAGATCAGGCATCCCGAGTATCCCGCTTTCGACGAGCTCGGGATCAAGTGGTATGCCGTTCCCATCGTTTCCGACATGGGACTTGAGATCGGAGGCATTCATTATCCGGCAGCTCCGTTCAACGGCTGGTACATGGGGACGGAGATCGGCGCCCGCAATTTGGCCGACGAGCGGCGTTACGGCTTGTTGCCCGCGATGGCCCATGCGATGGGACTCGAGACGGCGAGAGACTTTACGTTATGGAAGGACCGGGCGCTGGTTGAGCTGAACGTCGCCGTTCTGGACTCTTACCGGAAGAGCGGCGTAACCATCGTCGACCACCATACGGCGGCGCAGCAATTCGGACGGTTCGAAAAAAACGAAAGATCGAGCGGACGAGAAGCAACAGGGCGATGGTCCTGGCTAGTCCCGCCGCTATCTCCGGCTACGACCCCTATTTTTCATAATCGTTACAAAGACGATGAACGTTCTCCGAGATTCTATTACCAAAACGATGCGAAGCCTTGATAACAACGGGCTTCTTTTTTTCGTTCAAACCATTTTTTCGATTATGGCAATCATGAATACGCTCGGAATGAGGGGGAAATTTTGATTACTTTAATAATTCCCCTCCCGCGTTTGATCCGCATCCCTTATACTTGACTCGAAAGTTCATTGTATGATTTTCCCATTCGCTAACTTGAAGAGTGACCTCACCGTACTTTCACTTTCGGTATAAACTCATTCGAGTTTATATACAAGCAGCTGAGTCAGTCGCAAAGCGATCGCCATCCAGCCTTACTTAGATACGATTCGTATCGCACGCTGGAACGCTCGATTCTTGGAAAGAAAGGAGTGGAATGTTCTTCACCGTCAGGCAGAGAAAACATGAATGTAGGGTCGGCCACTAATTATTCGATTGGGAGGATTTATGTAATGGCTATCACGCAACCGCTTCGCAGCTTGGGTATGCGCCTGCTCATGACTACCGGCGTTTTGTTCGTTCTGCTTGCTTGTTCCTTGCTTATCGCGGAATTCGCTTCCGCTCACGGGTACGTCGATTCTCCGGCCAGCCGTTCTATTCTTTGCAAGCAAGGCGTCAACACGGATTGCGGCAATATCATTTACGAACCTCAAAGCTTGGAGACGACCAAAGGATTCCCTCAAGCAGGTCCCCCGGACGGGAAAATCGCCAGCGCGAACGGCGCATTCCCTAAGCTCGACGAGCAATCCAACACGCGCTGGAGCAAAGTTCAGATCAGCCCGGGTACGAGAACGTTCACATGGAAGTTCACGGCTAACCATGCTACGACGAGCTTCCGCTATTTTATCACCAAAACCAATTGGAACCCGAACTCCGCGCTAACGCGCGACCAGTTCGAGCTGACGCCATTCTGTACGCAAACGTACAACGGCGCGCAGCCTCCGATGACATACTCCCATGATTGCAACGTGCCAAGCCGGACCGGTTATCATGTCATCCTGGCCGTATGGGACGTCGACAACACGGCTAATGCCTTCTACAATGCCATCGACGTTCAATTCCCGACTGGACCTGCGGACACGACAGCGCCGACCGCTCCGTCCAATCTCGCTGCTTCCAACGTCGGCACGACAAGCGCTACGCTTGCTTGGAGCGGTTCGACGGACAATACGGCAGTTACCGGTTACAAAATATACAACGGCAGCTCGCATCTCGTCACGGTTCCCGCGACCTCGACGAGCCATACGTTAACCGGACTGACCTCATCGACTTCTTACGCCTTCAAAGTAACCGCGATAGACGCGGCCGGCAACGAATCGACGGCCAGCAATACCGTGAACGTCACGACCGGCCAAATCGTGGTCGATACGCAAGCGCCTTCCGCGCCTCCGGGTTTGCATGTTATGGGCGCTCCGACTTCTACAAGCATAATGCTCATGTGGAGTCCGTCCACGGATAACGTCGGCGTAAGCGGATATCGCATTTATCGCGGCACAACGCTGGTTGCAACCGTATCTTCCACGACGACCAGCTATACGGTAACCGGGTTATCGCCTTCAACCACGTACGCCTTCAGCGTCGTGGCGTTCGATGCCGCGGGCAATACGTCGGCTGCCAGCAACATTAGCGGTACGACAGCCGCTCCTCCGGCCGAAGCGCCATGGGCACCAGGCGTTCTGTATACGGTGGGAACGCGTGTCTCCTACAATGGCGCCATCTACGAATGCAGGCAAACCCATACCTCGTTGTCGGGTTGGGAGCCGCCGAACGTGCTTGCGTTATGGCTCCCCGTCTAACGTAATCCTTATATCAATCGAATCCCTTGTCTCCATGCCGGAGACAAGGGATTTTTCTGGAAAATTTTCGTTTACACGATTGCTCGCGCATGGTAAATTCTTTATAAAGAACATTGCGTTCTCTAAATCTGTACATATAGGAGGGAATCACTCATGGCCGTTTGGAAGAAGGTCTTAGGTTTGACCGTACTGCTGACGTTGCTAGCATTCCCGGCATCGGCTTTTGCCTCCAGTTACTCAAGCTACTCCGGGGATAACGGGAGCAAAGGCTTCTTCTCCAGCCTCTTCTCTATCTTCGGCAGTTCTTCCAGTAGCGGGTACAATTACGGAGGCAGCAGCTACGGCGGCAATGACAAGTACGACAATGACAAGGACAAAGGCAAGGACAAAGACAAGGACAAGGACAAAGGAAAAGATAAGGACAAGGATAAGGACAAAGATAAGGACAAGGATAAGGACAAAGGCGGCTTCTGGGATTGGTGGGAAGACGACTGGTGGGAAGATTACTGCTGGTGGGAAGACAACAAGGACGATTCCAAAAAGATTTGGGAAAAGTATTACTGCTACTAACGCGTAACCGGGCTGCGCCCTCGCGACGAATCGCGATGGACTTCAGCCCGGTTTCATTTTTAATGCGGTTATTCGATTAGTCCGTATTGCTTCAGCCGGTATTTGTACCCGCAGAACGTACAGCGGAAGACGATACTGTCGTCGCCGATCTCGAAGCTGAACCGTTCGTCGTCTTCCAGCTCGATAAATTCCCTGCCGTGTTCGTCCCTGTCTCCCGTCGCGAACAAATTCGTACGGTTGCCGCATTCGCATTCCAGATGCATCATGAACGATTAAGCCCCTTTCCCGATTTCTTTTGCCTTAAATGGCAGAAGCATCGCTCCCGCGACGATCGCGAGGCCCGAGGCATACCCCGCTAAGATGTCGGACAAATAATGGACGTGAAAATACAAGCGGCTAAGGCCAAGAAGCAGGATCATGAGGAAGCAAATTGCCGCCATCGTACCTTTGAGCCATCCCCGCATGCCGCTTCTCGCAACCGCAAACATCGCCAGGAGGCCGAACAAGATCATGCCCAGCATCGCGTTAGCGCTTGGGAAGCTTGCGCCGTCAACGGCGATTCCCCAAGCATCGGACGGACGAACTCGACCAATGCCGGCTTTAAGAACGGCATTCAAGCCGTACCCCGCGATCATCGCGCCAATCAGAATCGCTGCATGCCGCCACCCCATTCTCCAGCCGACGATAGCGGCGACTGCCAAAGTGATTGCGATAATTCCGGCGGTAGATCCGATTCCGCTCAGCGCCTTCATCGCGGCCGTTGCGCTCTCGCCTCGCCAGCCTGCCATATACGTCTGGAACGATCGGTCCATCGCATAGCCGCCTTGTTCGGGCAACGTCACACAGATGGCAATCAATCCCGCTGCGCCCGCTAGTAACGCTATAATCCATGTTAACCTATCACTTCGAATAAATACCGCCTCCGCCCGTTCGCTTTCGTTGCTTACTCTCCCTTGCTTCGTTATAATAAGCGATGATATGTTTACTTTACAAGACTTTCAATAGACAGGAATGGTTCGAATTGATGTATTTAGCCGATCAGTGGTCAGATTACGAGGTAATTGATACGGGAGACGGGGATAAATTGGAACGCTGGGGCAATTATGTCCTTCGACGTCCGGATCCGCAAATTATTTGGCCGATTGCCGATGAAACCGGGGAGTGGAAGCGTGCCGATGGGCATTATCACAGAAGCGCTTCCGGAGGCGGCAAGTGGGAGATGCGCCCAAGTCTGCCCGAGCGATGGACGATTGCGTACGGCGATCTGAAGTTCCATATTAAACCGACCAATTTCAAACATACGGGACTGTTCCCGGAGCAAGCGGTGAACTGGAGCTGGATGATGGACAAGATCCGGAAGGCCGGCAGGCCGATCCGCGTCCTGAATCTGTTTGCGTACTCCGGCGGCGCAACCGTCGCGGCCGCGGCGGCCGGAGCGGATGTATGCCATGTGGATGCCGCCAAAGGCATGGTCCAGTGGGCGAAGGACAACGCCACCTTATCCGGGCTTGAGTCCGCGCCGATCCGTTACATTACGGACGATGTATTCAAGTTCGTACAGCGCGAGCAGCGCAGAGGACGCCAGTACGACGCGATTATTATGGATCCTCCCTCCTACGGACGCGGTCCGAACGGAGAAACGTGGAAGCTGGAAGAGAATCTGTATCCCTTCCTGCAGACATGTACGACGATCCTCTCCGACAATCCGCTGTTCCTGCTGATCAACTCTTATACGACCGGTTTGTCGCCGACGGTTCTTCATAACTTGCTCCATATGGCCATGAAACCGAAGTACGGCGGAATGATCCACTGCGGCGAGATCGGCCTGCCTATCAAGAAGTCCGGGCTCCATCTGCCTTGCGGCATTTTGGGACGCTGGGAGTCGGAATAATGGCGATCCGCGTCCTGTTCGAAGACAATCACGTCTTGGCGGTCGTGAAACCTCCAGGGATCCCGTCGCAGGAAGACGAGACGCGCGATCCCGATATGCTCACGCTGCTGAAGGAGGACCTGAAAGTTCGCCATAACAAGCCCGGCAACGTCTTCCTGGGCCTTGTCCACCGGCTGGATCGCCCGGTCGGAGGCGCCATGGTGTTCGCCAAAACATCCAAAGCCGCTTCCCGGCTATCCGAAGCCGTGCGAAGCCGGATGTTCGGGAAGACGTACATGTGCGTTGTGCAGGGAACGCCGGCGAAACGCGCGGCTTCGCTTACGCATTACATTCGCAAGGATTCCAAACGCAATCAGGTCTCGGTGTTCGACTCTCCTGCACCTGAAGCAAAGGAAGCGATACTAGACTATGCGGTTATGGCTTCGAATCATGGCTTCAGCCTGATTGCCGTGAAGCTGCACACGGGAAGACCCCATCAAATCCGCGCCCAAATGGCGTTTATCGGATGTCCGCTCGTCGGCGATCTCAAGTATGGCGCAGCCAGAAGGAAGGATATTTCCGAAATCCTGCTTTGGTCCACCTCGGTATCCTTTCCCCATCCCGTAACGAAGGAGATGCTGACCTTTCGGTCCTTGCCGGAAAGCAGCTCCGCGTGGGCATGGTGGACGCAGGACGAACTCGATGCCGCTTCGACTGCCATGTTAGAAGTCGGCGGTTAGCGGCGACTAACCGATTGGCAGCCGAAGCCGCCCAGGAGAGGACGTAATCCGTTTGAGAAAAAGAAAAAACAAAAAAACATTCGCATATGTCGCTTTTACGATTTTGGCACTATTATCGATCGCTTTTGTCTTCATTTGGTTTCTCCCTACGTTTACAGGAACTTCTATAAACACGCCAAACGCAACGGAGATAGCCGACTCTGCTTCCCCTTCTGCGGCGCCGGCAACGGAGACGCCGTCCCCTACGCCCGATCCGACGCCTGCTCCGCCCGTCTTCGCCGAAGCGGTATGGATGGGGGTCGGCGATATTATGAGCCATTCCCCGCAGCTGCCGGGCGCTTACGACGCGGCTACCGGCAAGTATGATTTTAATCCCTTCTTCGCGAACGTCAAGCCGATTCTCGAGCAAGGCGACTGGGTGATGGCGAATTTGGAAACTCCGGTAGCCGGCGAGTCGTTCGGCTATTCCGGCTATCCGACCTTCAACGCGCCGACCGAGCTGGCGGAAGCTCTTCGGAATGCCGGCTTCAACTTGTTGTCCACCGCCAACAACCATTCGCTCGACAAAGGCGAGAAAGGCGTTCTTCGCACGCTGGAACATCTGAAGGCGCTGGGCCTGCAAGCCGTCGGTACGGCTTCTTCCCAAGCGGATGCCGATGCTCTAATCATCTCCGAGAAAAACGGCATTCGAATGGGACTGCTTGCGTACACCTATGGCACGAATGGCATTCCGATTCCCGAAGGCAAGCCTTATCTCGTAAATCTGATCGACGAAACCAAGATCAAAGGCGACATCAAGCGGCTGCGCGAAGCGGGAGCCGATATCGTGACGGTATCGCTCCACTTCGGCACGGAATACCAGACCGTCCCGAACGAGTCGCAGACGACGCTGGCGCGCGCCTTGGCCGCTGCCGGCGCCGATATCATCGCGGGCTCCCATCCCCACGTCCTGCAGCCTTACGAGGTTGTCGATACGTTTGATGAGCAGGGACGCCCGAAACAAGCGCTCATCATTTATTCGATGGGCAACTTCATCTCGAACCAACGCGGAGATTCCAAGGATTACGGCGTCATCTTCAAAGTAAACGTGAAAAAAAACATGTCGGACAAGTCCGTCCAATTGACGGAAGTGGAGGCGATTCCGACTTGGGTGCACCGTTACCGCCTCGACAAATCGTATCGTTATCGCGTGCTTCCCGTGGAGGCGACGATTGCTGCCGCGGACGACAAACTTCTGAAGCCAACCGATTACGAGATGCTGAAGAGGGACTTCGCGATGTTGACCGAACGGCTGAAATCTATGAAATGAACAAAGGGCTGTTCATGCCGCTTTTGGCGGCTGAACAGCCCTTCCTATATGGATGCGCGCCGCGGTCAATGATTCGCGACTTTGCCTAACAACAATACGAGCAATTGCTGGTTGTGCGCGGAGATGCGATCCAGCGACTCGCCGATCAAGTTGCTTCGAATGCCTCTCCCCCGCTCCGCCTCCGCCTTGCCTTGCTCCGAGACGGTAATCCATACGATGCGACGGTCCTGATCGTCCCGCGAACGAACGATGAGCCCGTTGCGTTCCATCCGATCAAGCAAGGTGGTGACGGCTGCCGGCGTCGTCGACAAATACGGAATGAGATCGGAAGGTTTCATCGGTTCCGAATCCAGAAGCAGCTCCAATACGTTCAGCTGGCCTTCGGTGAGCGGAGCCAGCGATTGCTCCAGATTGATTTTCCACTCGCGCGTCAGCTTCGTCCATACCTTCGTAAAGTCTTCGGAAATCATGCCATCCACCCGCTTCCTGTCCATTATGAATCTCCTAACTCTATTATACCTATCGCGAATGTCGAATAAAAGGTTAACGCAATTAATAGTTTGCGCGCCTTATCGCCATGATCCCGAACCGTTTGACAGCAGAAGACATATAATGAGGCGACAGCCCATGTTCGCGGGTATTTCGGCGAGCGAGACGTTAATTGGCATGAGGGAGCGTGATTCGGGTGGATGAACGGAAATCGGAAGTGATACGCAGAATCAAAGCTTACGGCATCATCAAAGACCCACAGTGGCTGGACCGCCCTGACGAGCTGGTTCCGCTGTGGGTCATGTTGGAAGCGATGCTGGAGCTTATCGAGCGATTTAATCCCCCGAATCAGCCTTATGATTGATGGAATGACGAGGCGGAACGGACAAACGTCGTTATGACATGATCAGGCTTCTCGATCGGGAACAGCGTCCTTCCGATCGACTTCCGCTCTTCAATCGGCGCCTTCTCCGAGTCGGCAGTCAAACGTGCGCCAGACGATGTAAGCGCAACGATTTCGAGCGGTTTCGTGCAGTAATAGGCGGCGATAAGCGCGGCGCCGTTGGAGCGTACCCGTTTGCCTTCCTTGAATTCGAACGTCTGGACGCCTTTCCCGCCTCTGCCTTGAATCGGATAATCAAGCAGAAGCGAACGTTTCGCGTAGCCGAGATCGGAGATGACGAGAATCTCGCCTTCATCGTCGGCGACCCATAACGCGGACGTTATCTCGTCGTCTTCCCTTAAAGCAATTCCCTTCACGCCTGTAGCGACGCGGCCCATCGGATTCACTTCGGATTCGTCGAAGCGGATGCTCATGCCGTTCTTCGAGACGAGAACGATATGTTTGGAGCCATCGCTCTGCGTGACGCTGATCACTTCGTCGCCGTCAGCGACCTTGCATGCGGCGACGGCCGTCGAACGCGTCGTCGCGTATTCCTTCAGCTCCGTCCGCTTGACCTGACCCCGCTTCGTGACGAAAACAAGCGATTGTCCCGATTCGTTTATGTCCTTCACCGGCAGGACGCTGACGATGCCGTCGTCCTTCGGCAGCGGAACGATATTGACGATCGCCGTCCCCGTATCCTTCCACTTGAATTCCGGAATTTGGTGGACGGGCAGCAAGTAGTATTGTCCCTTGCGCGTGAAGAGCAGCAAGCTATCGATCGTATTGACCAATAACATATCGCGGATGACGTCGCCTTCCTTCACGCCCGAATTGTCGAGCTCGCCTCCGGAACGCGTGAACGACAGCATGCTGGTCCGCTTCATGTAGCCGTCCTTGCTCAGCGTGACGAGAACATCCTCCGGCGTAACCATCACTTCAAGGTTAACCTTTAGCTCCTCGACCTCGCCCTGTATATCGGAACGGCGGTCTATACCGTACTTATCCCGAATTTCGGTCAATTCTTCGCGAATGACTCCGATCAGCTTTTTCTCGCTTTCCAGGATGGAACGCAAGTAAGCGATCCGGCGCTGCGCCTCCTTCAATTCCTTCTCCAGCGAAGTAATCTCCAGGTTCGTGAGCCTGTAGAGCTGCAAGGTCAGAATCGCGTCTGCTTGACGCTCCGTAAAGCCGAACTTCGCCACGAGATTGTCCTGCGCGTCTCCGCGGTTCTTCGACGCTTTAATCGTCGCGATGATCTCGTCCAGCAAATTCAGCGCCTTCACAAGTCCTTCGACGACATGCGCGCGATCTTCGGCTTTCTCAAGCTCGTATTTGGTGCGGTGGGTAACGACTTCCTTCTGATGGTCGACGTAAGCGGACAACATTGGCAGCAGGCCAAGCTGCTGCGGCGCTTTGTTGACGATGGCAACCATATTGAAGTTATACGTCACCTGCAGATCGGTTTTCTTCAACAAATAGGCAAGAATTCCGCTTGCGTCTGCATCCTTCTTCAGCTCGACGACGATGCGAAGCCCATTGCGGCCGCTCTCGTCGCGCACCTCCGCGATCCCCTCGACCTTTTTCTCCAGCCGAATGTTCTCCATCGCCGTGACAAGCCGCGATTTGACGACTTGATATGGAATTTCGGTGATGACGATCTGCTGCTTGCCGCCCCGCATATCCTCGATGGCCGTCTTCGAGCGAATATAAATGCGGCCTTTGCCCGTCGTATACGCTTCCCGAATCCCTTCTTCGCCCATGATCAGGCCGCCCGTCGGGAAGTCGGGGCCTTTCACGATGGCCATAAGCTGTTCAAGCGGCAGCTGCGGATTCGCCATAAAGGCGATGCAAGCGTCTATGATCTCGCGAAGGTTATGCGGTGGAATCTCCGTCGCGAAGCCGGAAGAGATACCGCTGACCCCGTTTACCAGCAGGTTTGGATAACGGGATGGCAGTACAACCGGCTCCTTCGTCGTATTATCGAAGTTGTCTTTGAACTGCACGGTTCGTTTGTCGATGTCGCGAAGCAGCTCCATCGCGATTTTGGACAACCGAGCTTCGGTATATCTCATCGCCGCCGCCGGATCGTCGTCCTGCGAACCCCAGTTGCCATGGCCGTCGACGAGCGGATGTCCCATCTTCCACGGCTGCGCCATGCGTACCATGCCTTCATAGATCGAAGAATCGCCGTGCGGATGATAGTTGCCCATGACGTCGCCTACCGTCTTGGCCGACTTGCGGTATGGCTTGTCCGGCGTATTGCCGGCATCGTACATGGCGTACAGGATACGCCGCTGCACGGGCTTAAGCCCGTCGCGGACGTCGGGAATGGCGCGGTCCTGAATGATGTATTTCGAATAACGTCCGAAGCGGTCTCCAACGACCTCCTCCAGGAACGCCGGCAGGAATTGTTCCAGGATACTCATGCTAATCCCCCTTACTCTTCAAATTCCGTAAAATCTACGTTCTCGATAATCCAGCGCTTGCGCGGATCCACCTTGTCGCCCATCAGCGTCGATACCCGGCGCTCCGCCTTGGCCGCGTCTTCGATCTGCACTTGCAGCAGCGTGCGCGATTCCGGATTCATCGTCGTTTCCCAAAGCTGGTCCGGGTTCATCTCCCCGAGACCCTTGTAGCGCTGAAGCTCGTAGCCTTTCCCGTATTCCTTCAAATAGTTCTGCAGCTGCTCGTCCGTCCACGCGTAACGCACCGTCTCGAGCTTCCCGGACTTGCGCGTAATCTTGAAGAGCGGCGGCTGCGCAATATAGATGCGACCGCTGTCGATCAGCGGTTTCATATACCGGTAGAAAAATGTCAGGAGCAGCACCTGGATATGGGCGCCGTCCGTGTCCGCATCCGTCATAATAATGATTTTGTTATAGTTGCTTTCTTCGGCTTCGAATTCCGGACCCACGCCCGCTCCGATCGCCGAAATGATCGCTTTGTACTCGTCGTTTTTGAGAATATCGACGAGCTTGGCCTTTTCCGGATTCATCGGCTTGCCCTTCAGAGGCAGAATCGCCTGATGTTTCGAATCCCTTCCCTGCTTGGCGGATCCGCCCGCGGAATCGCCTTCCACGATGAACAGCTCGTTGCGCGCGTAATCCTTCGATTGCGCCGGCGTCAGCTTGCCGCCCAGATTGGAGCTTTCGCTTTTTTTCTTGCCGCTGCGGATTTCCTCGCGCGCCTTGCGGGCCGCTTCGCGGGCCTTCGACGCCTGCACGGCCTTCTTCAGCAGCGATTGGGCGACCTGCGGGTTTTCCTCGAGGAACACTTGCATCTTCTCCGCGACGACGGCGTCCACCGCGCTGCGCGCGGAAGCGCTGCCGAGCTGATCCTTGGTCTGGCCGACGAACTCGACTTCGGACATCTTAATATTGATGACGGCCATCATGCCTTCGCGCAAATCGTTGCCTTCGAGATTTTTGTCCTTTTCCTTAAGCAGAGCGGCTTTGCGAGCATAATCGTTCATAACGCGCGTATACGCCGTTTTGAAGCCCGTCTCGTGCGTGCCGCCGCCGCGCGTAGGGATGGAATTGACGAATGACGCGATCGTTTCAGTATATCCGTCGTTATACTGGAGCGCGACTTCGACCTCGATGTCGTCGCGTTCGCCGGCGAAGTGGACGACGTCGTGCAAGACCGTCTTCTCCTCGTTCAGGAACTGCACGAACTCGCTTGCGCCGCCTTCGTAATGGAATACATCCGATTTGCCGCTTCGGTCGTCCTTGATCGTCACTTTCAACCCCGAATTCAGGAATGCGATCTCTTGCAGGCGTTCGGCAAGCGTATCGTAGTTGAACGACGTGCCGTTCTGGAATACCCTTCCATCCGGCTTGAACGTCACCTTCGTCCCCGTGCGGTTCGTATTGCCGATCTGTTCGAGGCCGGTCACCGGCTCGCCGACATGCTCTTTGCCGCTGTCGTCCACCCAATACTCGAATCTCATTTTATGTATTTTGCCGTCGCGGAAAATCTCGACCTCGAGCCATTCGGACAACGCGTTCGTAACCGAAGCGCCGACGCCATGGAGGCCGCCCGATTTCTTATAGCCGCCTCCGCCGAACTTGCCGCCCGCGTGGAGAATCGTATAGACGACCTGCGGCGTCGGAATGCCGGTCTTGTGCATGCCTGTCGGGATGCCCCGCCCGTTGTCGTGTACGGTGATGGAACCGTTCTTATGGAGCGTCACCTCGATCGAGGAACAAAACTTCGCCAAATGCTCGTCCACGGCGTTGTCGACGATCTCCCATACCAGATGGTGCAAACCGGAGACGCTGGTGCTTCCTATGTACATGCCAGGGCGTTTCCTAACTGCCGTCAATCCCTCGAGCACTTGTATATCATCGGCCTCGTAATTCCGTTCCGTGGCCGTTCCGTTCATGAATAAATCCATTTGCTCAGCCATGAGCTTCCCCCAGTCCGTAAATCTCGTTTATCTTCAAGCTATTTTAAAGCAAGACAATCCTTTCGTAAAGTCATGATCGTAAAGGATGTTTTGCTGCCGTTCCGGAACGGCCCCTTCCGGCGACCCATAATGCCGTAATGGCAAGCAATTTAACCATTTTATCAAATCGAACGAACGTTCGCAAAATAATCTTTGTTGTTCCGATAATAGCGGGACATCGTAACAGGACATCCCATTCCAAGGTCGTTCAGGAAACATGCGAAGTTGTTACCATGGTGCGCATTTCGGCCGTCCCTTATGCCGCGCGGATGAAAAAAGGATGCTGGATCAGCATCCTTTCCTCCATTCGGGACGATCCCGAAGCGGTTACATATACAAAGCGGCGAGCATAATCCCGAGCGTATGCCCGTATATTTCCCCGAATTGCTCAATGGGCAGCGGATTGACCCCGCTTCCCAGCTCCAGCGTAAAACCGGGCAGCCGGAAGTCTTGTATGAACCAATCCTTGTAGCCGGCCGTGCTGTCCACGTACCGGACCGCCTCGTATCCGCTGACGGCGGCGAATTCGTTCGCCAATACTTCGGATTGCGGCGGCTCGAGTCCCTCGAAGCCCCAATAGATAACCTGGCCTTGCGTATGGAACGCCAGTACGCGCTGGAATCCGCTGCCGCGCGTCAATTCCGCCAGCGCCTGCACCTCCGGCTCCGTGAGCGGAGCAGAACCCGAATAGTCGCGGGGCGCCGGCTCTTGCGGCCCCTGGACGGCATCGCGTTCCCACAAAGCCGGGAATTGTTTGTTCAGATCGACCCCGCGAATATTTGCTTTCCAGCCATCAAAATTTTCGCTGCCTCCGTTGATCGCAAGCGCTTCGCTGCGGTACGGTTCATAAGTCGGCAACCCGCTGACGACCAGATTGACGCCGTCAGGATTCACCATCGGCACGACCGATAGCGATGTGGTCAAATATTGCGGATACATCGCCAGCCCGCCAAGATCCGTGCTGTTCGTCAGCGCGAGCAAATAATCATTCAGGAATTGCATGATGACGGATGTCGTAATCCATTCGTTCGCATGGATCGATCCGTTGAAGTGAACTTTTTTCTGTCCGCCTCCGATAACGACTTCGGGAATCGACTTGCCCATCACCGACGAGCCGATCTCGGATCGCCTCAGGAACGGGTAGATATCCGCCAGCCGATTCAAGTCCTGCAGCAGCGATCCGTATCCGTACTCCCGCTTCGGTTCGACGACGCGGCTCGTAACCCTGCGCGGCACCGATACTTTGGAGCCGATGGACAGCAGTCCGCCTTGCAGCCCCGGGTTGCTTTGTATGAGCAGATCGACCGAAACGCCGTTCATCGTCGCGATGCGCCAAAGCGAATCTCCTGCGATGACCGTATGCTCCGCCCACATGTAACCCGGTATGTTAACCGTATCGCCGATCGCTAATGCTTGCGGGATCGCTTCGCGATTGGAATCCAAAATCAATTGATAAGGGACGCCGAACAAAATGCTGTATTTCCATAACGTATCCCCCGGCCTAACCTTCACTTGCATGCTTTTGCCTCCCCATACGTAAGCGGTCGTTCATGCTCCAATCGTGCAGTCGCATTCTACCTTATCGTATGGCGGGGATTAGCATGAGGTTCGGTTAGGGCGGATAACGCCTTTGACGAAACACGCCTATTTGTACTTGCTCCAGCTCGGATCGCTGTTGTCGAGCAAGTAAGAAAAATCGTTTTCTTTTTGCTTCTTCTCGCGTTTCTTCGCTTCTTCGGCTTCCTTGCGCTCGCGCTCTTTGCGATCTGTGTCTTCTTGCTTTAACTGATCGGATTGTTCTTTCAGCTTCTTAAGCACGTCCGCGCCGAGCAGCTCCTTCAGCGTCGCTCCTTGCTCCGGAGCCGCCGACGCGTTGTTTTGCTACTTATTGGATCCGTCATGCCGCTTCTGCTTCTTGCCCATAGCCGTTGTTCACCTACTTGCCGGAGTATTCGATAAATAAGGATTCCGCCGCAGTACGCGCCAGATATCTTGCAGCGTCGATATCGCCGGCGCTGGACAACGCAACGGCCATCCTGCGTCCGACCTTCGTTTCCGGCTTGCCGAATAAGCGCACTTGCGTATTCGGAACGGATAACGCCTCTTCGATGCCTCCGATCCGGAAGTCGCTTGCTTCGCGGTCCGCTTTGAGCGTATGGGACGCCCCCGGCGTCAGCAGCCGGATCGTTGGAATTGGGAAGCCCAATATCGCGCGCACATGCAGCGCGAACTCCGACAGATCCTGCGTCGCCATCGTCACCATGCCCGTATCGTGCGGACGCGGAGACACCTCGCTGAACAGGACGCCATTCGGCGTTATGAACAGTTCCACGCCATAGATGCCATAGCCGCCAAGCTCTTCCGTAATGCGAAGGGCGATATCTTCCGCCTCGCGAATATGGGCTTCGCTCATCGCATGCGGCTGCCACGATTCGATATAATCGCCGTCCTTCTGGACATGGCCGATCGGCGGGCAATAACTCGTGCCGGAGACGGAACGAACCGTCAAGAGCGTAATTTCCGAATCAAACGTAATAAATCCTTCGACGATGATGCGCGTCTTCTTGGCGCGCCCGCCTTCCATCGCGTAATTCCAGCAGCTCTCCAGCTCCGCTTCGGAGCGGCAGACGCTCTGGCCTTTGCCCGACGAGCTCATGATCGGTTTGATGACGCATGGGAATCCGAGCTCGCTTGCGGCGGCTCGCAGCTCCTCCAGCGAATCGGCGAACCGGTACGGCGCCGTCGGCAAGCCAAGCGTCTCGGCGGCAAGCCTGCGGATGCCTTCGCGGTCCATCGTTAAGCGGGCGGCGCGAGCGGTCGGGATGACGCGATGGCCTTCGCTCTCGAGCGCAAGAAGCGTCTCCGTTGCGATCGCCTCGATTTCCGGAACGATCAGGTCAGGTCGTTCCTCCTCGATGATGCGGCGAATCGCCTCTCCGTCCAGCATGTCGGTTACGTACTTCCGATGCGCGACCTGCATGGCCGGCGCGTTGTCGTACCGGTCGACGGCGATCGTCTCGACGCCAAGCCGCTGTGCTTCCAGCACGACTTCCTTGCCGAGCTCGCCGGAGCCGAGCAACATGATTTTACGGGCTTGCGAAGATAAAGGTGATCCATACATAACAAAAGAACCTCCTGGAAACATGATGTTTCCATTGTGGAGGTTCTTCGCCCAAAAATCAATATAAGGATGTTCAAAAGTCCGATTACGATTACGATGGGATGCCAAGTAGCTTACTCGACGTCGAATATTGAACTCAGCCGAAACTTCCGTTGCTCACGTAGCTCTGCTACGCTCCGCTACTCAGTTTCTAGCTTCATTCAATCTTCTCGGTACTCGAAACCGAACTTTTGAACTTTCATTTAACTCACATTCACTCAAACAAACTCAAACAAATTTGTACTGCGCTTCGATGAGGCCGTTGTAGACGCCTCTCTTTGCAATCAGTTCGGTATGGTTGCCCTGCTCGACGATCACGCCATGATCGAGCACGATGATTTCGTCCGCGTGGCGAATCGTCGACAACCGGTGGGCGATCATAAACGACGTTCTGCCTTTCAACAGCGTCTTCAGCGCCTCTTGGATTTTGAGCTCGGTTTCGGTATCGATGCTCGCGGTCGCTTCGTCCAAGATCAGAATCTTCGGATCGGCGAGCAGCGCGCGCGCGAAGGACAGCAGCTGCCGCTGACCCATCGAGAGCACGTTGCCGCGTTCCTCGACCTGCGTATCGTAGCCGTCCGGCAAACTCATGATGAAATCATGCGCGTGCACGGCTTGCGAGGCCTTGACGATTTCGTCGTCCGTCGCGTCCAATCGGCCGTAGCGGATATTGTCGCGAATCGATCCGGCGAAAATAAACGTGTCCTGAAGCACGATGCCGACCTGCGAACGAAGGCTTTCGATCGTCACGTCGCGAATATCGATGCCGTCGATCAGAACCCGGCCTTGCACGGGATCGTAAAACCGGCAAAGCAGGTTGATGATCGTGCTTTTGCCCGAACCTGTGTGACCTACCAGCGCGATGGACTGCCCTGCTTTTACCGAAATGCTGACGTTTTTGAGCGCCGGGCGGTTCGGTTCGTATTCGAAGACGAGATTCTCGAACGCGACGTCGCCTTTGATGGCCGGCAGCAGCCTTGCGCGTGGCGCCTCGGCTACCGTCGGCTCTTCGTCGATGAATTCGAAGATCCGCTCCGACGATGCCATAGCGATCAGCAGCTGCGAATACATTTGGCCGAGCCTGTTGATCGGCTCCCAGAAGTTGCCGATATAGTTGGCGAACACGACGAGCAAGCCGACCGTAATCGCTTTGTCCTCGATAAGCGAAGCGCCGTACCAGAACAGGATGCATGTGCCGATCGCGGACGTCACCTCGATGACGGGCCCGAACCCTTGGTTCAGCGCCGATGCTTTGTTCCACGACTTGACGTTGTCGCTGTTCATATGGTCGAAGAAGGCCATATTGTCCTTCTCCTGAACGTAGGATTGCGTCACCTTCATCCCTTGGATGCTTTCGTTCAAGTGAGCGTTGATGCGGGATTGTTTCATCCGCACCGTCTGCCATGCGAAGCGGATCTTCTTCCGCAGGGAGGACGATACCAGGAACATGACCGGCACGGTAATCATGACCGCAAGACCGAGCTTCACATTCAGCGCCAGCAAAATAATAACAATGCCTAGCAGCTGGATGCAGTCCATGAGCAAGTTGACGACGCCGTTCGTGAACAAGTCCTGCAGCGCGTTGACGTCATTCGTGACGCGCACGAGAACGGAACCCGCCGGCCGCTTGTCGTAGAAGCGGAACGACAGCTTCTGGATATGCTGGAACAAATGTTGGCGCAGGTCGTAAATGACGCTCTGGCCGATGATGTTCGTATATTTGATGCGGTACGTGTTGGACAGCCATTGGACGATGTACAGAACGAGCATGCCGGCGGCAACCGCCACTAGCTCCCACGCGCTGCGCGATCCGGATTCCGCGTTAAGAATGTTGTCGATCGCGTACAGCATGAGCAGCGGGATCGTCAGCCTCGTCAGCGTGCCGATGACCATCATAATAATGACGGGCATCAGCTGGCGCTTGTAAGGTTTCATGTACAGATACAACCGGCGAAGCTGCGCCCAGTTAAACGGCTTTTCGATCGCGTCGTCGTCCTGGTATACGAATCTTTCGTTTCTGTTTCTTGCGTTGGCATGCGTTTTTGCGCTCATTAGATCGAACTCCTCCGCGCTTCGTAGACTCCCGGTATTGGTTCGCGGCCGGACTCCGCCTTCTGCTTCTCGATGTAATCCGCGTACTGAATGCGATACGTATCCAAATAAGGCCCTTTTTGCGCGATTAATTGTTCATGCGTGCCCCGCTGCACGACATGCCCTTCATCCAAAACGATAATTTCGTCGGCGTGGCGGAGCGACGAGATGCGGTGAGCGATAATAAAGGTCGTTCTGCCGGCCATCAATTCCTTGAATCCGGCTTGAATTTCATGCTCCGTTTCCATGTCGACCGCGCTTGTCGCGTCGTCAAGGATCAGAATGCGCGGGTTTTTGATGAGCGCTCTTGCAATGGAGATCCGCTGCTTCTGGCCGCCCGACAACCCCATGCCCCTCTCGCCGACGACGGTGTCGTAGCCAAGCGGCATCTCCATAATAAAATCATGCGCCTTCGCAAGCTTTGCCGCCCGCATGATCGCTTCGTCCGTAACGTCGCGAACGCCGTAGGCGATATTGTCGCGAATGGAGGCGGAGAACAGGAACGTCTCCTGGAACACCGGCGCGATTTGGCGTCTTAGCGTTGCCACGTCGAGGTTCCGGATGTCCATGCCGTCCAGCGTGATGCTACCCTGCTTCACGTTATATGCTCGCATGAGCAGTTGAATGACCGTCGACTTGCCCGAACCCGTGGCGCCAAGAAAGCCGATGACGGAGCCCGCCGGAGCATCGATGTTAAGGTCCGTGATGGCCGGCGATTTGTCCGGATAGTTGAACGTGACGTTTTCGAAGCGGACATGGCCTTTTACTTGGCTGTCGTCAAGCTCGATCGCGTCTTGCACGCTTTTGACATGAATATGTTCGTTCAGCAGCGACAGCACGCGCTCGCCCGACGCTTTGAACTGCGTATAGTTGTTGATATGGAAGCCTAGGCCCCACATCGGACCGATAATGTACCAGATCAAGCTGAAGAACGCTACGAATTCCCCGAGCAGAAGCGAACCGTTAATGACCATGGTGCCGCCAGCAATGAGGAGAATGACCGCGCTAAGGTTCGCCGTCAGCTCCATCACCGGGAAGAAACGCGCCCAGATCGAAGCGGCGCCGACCTGATTTTGCTGATACGCTTCGCTCCGCACGGAAAACTTGTTCACTTCATGGGACTCTCTCGCGAACGACTTGACGGTGCGCACGCCCGTAATGTTCTCTTGCACGGCCGTCGTCAAATTGCTCATCGCTTGGCGCATTTCGCGGAATGCCGGATGGATCTGACGCTCGAACCGAAGCGCCAAGAAAGCCAGAATCGGCATCGGGATGAGTGTAATCAGCGTCAGCTGCCAATTCAGGTATAGCATCATGGCCCCGCCGAATACAACCATCAGCACCGTGTTCAAAATTTGCGCGAAGCCGAAGCCGATGAAGTTGCGGATCGCTTCCAGGTCGGCCGTCAAGCGGGACATGAGATCGCCCGTCTTCGCCTTATCGTAATATTGGAACGATAAGGTTTGCAGCTTATCGTACAACGCATTCCTCATGTGATAAGCGACTTTGTTGCCGAGTCTTCCTCCGTAGAAGCCGTGCAGGAACTGATTGAGCGCTTTCAATGAAATGACGCCCACCACGATCATCGCAAGCCCGGGCACCAGGTCGAACCTTGTTGGTTTGATAACGTCGTCGATCAGGTAACGCAACAAGTTCGGATAGACCAGGCCGAGCGCCGTCGCGATCATCAGGAACAAGATCGAGCCGATCAAGTACTTTCGCTCTGGCCAATAGAAGGCCTTTAACTGCCTCAGTACGTCCAAGTAAATCCATCTCCCCATCTCTGTTTTCTTAAGCATGAATGAATATTATCAGCATCGGTTAGGAGGAGCAAATTCGATAAAATTGCGAATTTTTGAGTGAAACCGCTTATTATGGCGATAGAGGAAATGGAAACCGACATACCTCCCAAATGATCTCGAATCGATGCCAAACTGTACGTATTGCTCCGTTTTTGCACGTTTGCACACAAAAATAAAAAAAGCTTTTGCCAGGCGGAACAACCCTGGCAAAAGCATTGAGCGAATCGTGATATGGAAGTAGGAAAAGATCAGTCTTTTTGGATATGGATCAACGATTCTCTCAGCTCGGTTAATTCGGCCGCCGCCGAACCGCCGGCTAACGATTGCCGCTTGCCTTCGGAGTAGGCGGAGACGTCGGAAGACAGCTTTTCCGCCGCCGCGTTTGCCGCTGCCGACCATATTCTGCCGTAATGATCCCGCCATGCGTCCGAAGCCGCGTTCGTCCATTGCTGGACCGATGGGACGATCAGGCCTTCAAGCTCCTTGCGAAGCAAAGCCTTGCCGTCTCCTTCAAAAAATTGACGCGGCGATTTGAAGCGGCTCCACAGCCATCTTGCCTCAATCCGCCCTTCTTCCCAAGGCAACGCTTCTTCCGGCGCGGAGAGCGATTGCGAAGCGAACGGCGCGGCGTCATAACCGGTCAACAGATTACCGAGCTCTTCCGAGCAGCTGCCGTACAATTGCTTCAGCGTACCGTTCATCGCTCGTTCGACGCGCAGCGACGTTGCTTGCAGCTCCTGTGCCAGCTCCCGCTGGATCAGCCGCTGCAGCTCGAGCCACCCGGTCCAGACGACCCGCTTCAAATCCCGTCCGTCATCCTGCAGGGAAGCGGGATTAAATGCCAAATGATAAAAATCGCCAAGCCGGAATTGGAGACGCTGCGCTACATAATAGAGCAGCTCCGTCATTTCCTGCTTCAACCCTTCAGGCAGAACGCTTCCGCGGAACCGATCGACCGGCGGCTGAACCTGAAGTAATGCCGCGGCCAGTTTCTCCCGCTCGGCTTCGCGGGCCGCCTCGTCGCCTTCCGCGCTACGGATCCAGCCTTCAATCAGGCTGACGGTCCGATTTAGCTCCTGTTCCGCGGAATCAATCGCCAGAGCGCCCAAATCCGTGGCGATGAAGGACATGAAGTCCTGCTCGAACGCGACGATTCTAGACCGCTCGACCAAAGAAGGAATACGGTCCTGCTTGCCGTCCAGCGCTTCAATGCTGGAGACGGGGTACAGCCTCGGATGACGGATCGCATGCTGCAGCAGATTGTGTTCGACATGCATCAGCACATGCTGCAGCTCCTCTTCGTCCGCAGCCAGATCGGCCGCGTTGACGATGAAGAACATTTTGTCCAGCTCGAACTGGTCCTTCACACGCCCCAGCTGATCCAAAAACTGCCGATCCGCTTGGGAGAAAGCATGGTTGTAATACGTGACGAAGAGGACCGCGTCCGCGTTTTTGATATAGTTGAACGAGACGCCCGTGTGCCTTGCGTTCACGGAGTCCGCCCCAGGCGTGTCGACAAGCACGATGCCTTCCGACGTTAACGGGCAATCGTAATGGAAGTCGATCTCGCTCACGAAGCAGGATCGGGATTCGTCAGCCACATATGACGCATATTCGTCACGGTCCACATGCAGCTCCGTACCGAGCAGCGCTTCATGCGCTTGCCAACCGTTCCGGGCGGCTCGAAGGAAGCTGTAATGCGGCCTTCCGCCAGCTCCGATTGCGTCCGGCGATAATTTATCGATCAATGATAGAATCGCTTGCCCGTCTGGCAACGTATCCTTCGTCGCTTGTTCGCCTAGCAGTGACAACGAGTAACGCAGATCGTCAAGCATCGCTTCCTTCGCCTTCATCGCGACGCGAGCCGTTCCGTGTCCGAACTGCTCCGTTGGCGGCATAAGCCTGTTAATCGCCGCGGTCGTCGGATTCGGCGACACGGGAAGCACGGCTTCGCCGATCAAAGCGTTCGCTAGCGAAGATTTGCCCGCGCTGAACGCGCCGAATAACGCGATCGTGAATCGGCTGTTCCCGAGCCGGTCGGCTTTCTCTCTCAAAGCCGTAGCTGGAGCTTGCAGCAGCTTATGAGGCGCAAGCAGTTCCGATGCTAATCGCATGCGCTTCGCCGCTGCCAGCTGCTTCGAACGGATGGTTGAAGATTGTTCCGGAGCAAGGTCTTCCACTGCCGACGCCGCAAGCTTGGCGGCAGCGACCTGCCGCTTCGCGTGCAATGATTCGTCTTGGCCGTACGAATGCTGTAGCTGCTCCGGCGCGTCTGCCTCCGTGCTCGCAGCTTCTCCTTGACGATTGGCATCCGTCAAGCGGGCGATTGCGTCCGGATGCGGCAGAACAGGTTGATCCGGCCGGGCAGGCAAGCTCGCAAGGATATGAGCTTCCTTCCGTTCTGCTTCCAGGTCCAGCTCCGAGAGCGCGTCGACTGCAGCCGTCCTGCCTCGAAGCTCCTCGACCTGGGCTTTCGCGATCGCGATCGCGGCTTCGCCGGAAGCCGCAGCATGATCAGCCAAATCATCGATGATCTCCAGCGCGCGTCTCCGAAATTCGCTCTTCACGTCAGCGGACAACTCCTTGCTGAACGTCATCGTATATTCGTTGCCGAATACGGCTCCTTGTTTCACGCGCGACTCCAGCCATTCGCCATCCGGCTGCCAACCGAGCTTCTCCGCCAACCGGCCTTCAAGCTCTTCTGACGCATATCCCGCGCCGGAAGCCGCTTGCCGGAGCAGCTGCTTCACATGCCAATCGATCGACGCGTTCGTTAAACTGACGAGCTCGCCTCGAAACGATTCCAGACGCCGCTCTTGCTCTGCAGCCGTCTTCGCCCCGGAGAACAGCAGCCCCGCCTTGAAGCCGGGGCGGCGGCTATCCAGAAACGCATGAGCGAGATCGCGCAGAGCGGCCGGCGTAATGTTGGCATTATCCAGAATGGATTGAAGCTCCTTGCGCAAATTCGACCGGTACGTCTCCTTCTCGGCTGCAAGCGTATCGAGACGGCTCGTCAGTCGTGCCGCTTCGGCCTTGACGACCGCCAGCGCCTCTTCGCCTCCCGCTTCCGCGATTAGGCGATCCCGCTCCGGCTCGCTCCGTTCTTTCGCCCATTTGACATGCTCCGCCGCCAAATGACGAAGCGATGCATCTACGCTGTAGGCGCATAAAGCATCGCGGCTTATTTTGAGCTGCCCGATCAATGCCATGAGGACATCCCACTGGTGTTGCGGATGCTCAGGCTTGCGCAAGGACAAATACATGATGCCCGCCGGCTCCAAATGCCAAGCATGGAACGCCTCCTCGACGCTGCGTTTGTACGCGTCGAAGCTAAGCTCGCGATCCCGGTGTTTATCGATCTGGTTTACGATAAAATAGAGAGGTTTGCCCCAATCCTTTAAGCTTTTCGCGAACGCGAAATTAATCTCCGACTGGACATGATTGTAGTCCATGACATAAAAAACGACATCCGCCAAGTGCAGCGCGGATTCGGTAGCCAGCCGATGGGCGTCGTCGGTCGAATCGATTCCCGGCGTATCCAGCAGCGTCAGGTCGTTCCCTAGCAGCTCGCTAGGATAATGGATCGATACGGACAAAAAACGCTCGCCGTCCTTGCAATAAGTATCAAGCTCCCCGATCGGGACCTCCGCGTGCGCGCGCATCCCGTCCGATTCCGTCTCCACCGATGCATATGCGCGTTCGCCGCCGCGTATCGAGACGACGTTCGCGCTCGTCGGAATCGGGCTGGACGGGAGCAGCTTCGCGCCGCAAAGCGCGTTTACGAGCGTGGACTTGCCCGCCGAGAAATGTCCGCATAAAGCAACAGTAAGCCGACCTTCGGTCAGCTTACTGTTCAGCTCCTGCGCTTGTACGGCCCTTTGATGATCGCCTGCTGCGTCCATCTCGGCGCCGATATTGCGTAACGCTTCAGCTATGTTCTGCACGTTCATTACTGTCATCTCCGAATCTATTCCTATGAAGGTGGTTCAAAGCAACCGATTTTGATACCGGTCTTTTTGAACTCGAACTTAAACGGCTTCTTCTTCTGTCGACGGCAAACAAATTTCGAACACGTTGCCATGCTGAAGAATCATAATATTGCGCTCTTTTTCTTTCATTACGACGACTTCCGGCTTCACGCGCATGCGGTCGATATATTGATCCGGCACGTCGCCCGATCCGCTTACCGTTACGCCTTCGATCACGATGTCTTCGTTTTCTTGGGGAGGAGCCTCCAACACTTGCTCGTAAATATCCGAGAACAGCTCAAAACTGTTCGTGTATACGGAAATGCATTTCATTTTCATCATCCTTCGATTCTTATTTTAGTATTCTTCTTATTATGTTTGGTCTTAGCAGCGGGCTTCATACGCGCTTTGCCTTCCTTGCACAGTTCGAGCAACGGGCAAACCGGGCATTGCGGGTTTTGCGCCTTGCAATGATAGCGGCCGAAGAAGATAAGCCGATGATGCGTTATCGTCCATTCATCCTTCGGCACCAGCTTCATCAATTTATGTTCGACTTCAAGCACGGTATCGTCCGGTTTGGCGATGGCCAGCCGCTTCGAGACCCGCTCCACATGCGTATCGACCGCGATAGCCGGCACGCCGAACGCGTTGGACATAACCACGTTGGCCGTCTTCCTGCCGACGCCTGGCAGCTCCGTCAGACCTTCATGCGTCTCGGGCACTTCGCCGTCGTATTTATCAAGTAAAATACGGCTTAGCTTCTGAATATTCGAAGCTTTGCTCCGGAACAATCCGATCCGTCTAATGTCTTGCTCCAGCTCTTCGAGCGGGACACTTAAGTAATCCTCCGGCCGCTTGTACTTACGGAACAGATCGGCCGTCACTTTGTTCACCGTCTCGTCCGTGCACTGCGCCGATAACAGGACGGCAATCGTCAATTCAAACGGATTGTCGTGATTCAGCTCGCAATGCGCGTCGGGGAACATGCCGGCGATAATATCCAATATATGACGCATCTTCTGTTTCGCATTCATCGTATGCCTCCGATGGTAACAACACTATCGTTCAAAGTGTAGCGAAATTTGTCACGGTTCGCAACCTCAAATCCGCAGATTTCCATAAAAAAACTGCCCTTATGGGCAGTTTTTTCACAAAACGTTCCCTCATTTTCGGGAATCGCCCGCAAATCGCTCGATTAGCCGTTCGATTCCGAGCTCGCGCTTACTTCTTTCACCTGTACGACCGAATTGCCGACATACGTGACTTCGACCTTGTCGCCGGCTTTGTAGGAGGTAATGAGCGCGTTCGTTCCATCAGGCTTTAACAACTTGACGTTGGTTAGAGCGATCGTAAACGATTCGTTTATCGCGTTTTTCACGACGATTTTCTTATTCACGGAATCGCTGGACACGATCTCGTATACTGAGGTCCGGTGTACTTTGATCGCATTCGCTTCAACCTTGTCCAGCTTAAGCGCGACCGTGATCGTATCGCCGGTCTTCAGATCGAGATGCGTGGCGGTCGGACGGCTATACCATTCGACGCCATTATTTGTGTAAGGCAATTTGACGCTGTAGCCGCCGACCGTAATAAGTGTGACCTGCTTTGTTTTCGTATCGATCTCCGTGATCGTTCCTGTATATTCCAATACGAATTCAACCGACACGATATTCGCGCCTGTATGTTTGATGACGACGTTCACGTTTGTGTTGATAAGCGCCATTGCTGCGTCCAGCTCCATGTCCGTGCCGACGTAACGGAAAGTCGACTTGTCCGTCAGGTTCAGGGAGAGCGGCTGCTTGTCGGCATCCAGTACCGTAATGAATTTCTCCGCCTTGTCATAATAAACGATCTTGGCTCCAGCCAGCACCTTAACATCGCGGTTTAGCACTTTGATCTTCTCCACTTTGCCATCGGCATTCAGGCTCAACTCAACCTCGTCCTCTTCCGAGATCAGGTCGGTGATGGAGGCGTTCGCAAGTCCGCTGATCTCGACGACAGCGCCTGGTGCTAGAAACTTGGACACAAGCTCACCGTTCTCCGTGATGGTAACCGACTTCGTATCGCCCGAATAGAACTCGCCTTTTATGAGCGTGACCGCCGCCTCCGCTTCCGCGATGACGCTGATCGCGACTGGCGATTCGCCGAACGCCTCCTGCACGACCGTCACGGAGACGTTCGCCTTCAAATCGCCGATTGCAAGCGGGTTGCCTTCGGTATCTTCGATGGTCATTTCATCCGAATAGGCGATTTCGACCGGTTTGTCGTTCACCCACAGATAAAACGTTTTGGAAGTCGCATTGTATCGCGCGAAGGTTCCGGAGACCGTTTGCGTATGCTGTACGTCGCCTTGCATCTCGACGTATAACGCTTTGCCGTTCTTGCCGATGACCGTGACGTCGCCGTATTCCAGAAGCTGATCCTTCGTGATCGGCTTTTCCGAGTTGAAATGATAATAGAGCGTGTTCTCGTCCAGCGTAAACGTTTGTTCTTCTCCGACTTCGAACACCGTGATCGCGTCGGCTTGCAGCTCCGAGATGATGCCGCTGACCTGCCCCTCGTAATCGACGGGGAAGCTGGATTGCGCCCTGCTGAATAGCGTGGCGAGACTCGCCCTGTTGACTGCGTCGGTCGGCGCGAACGCCGTTTCCGTCTTGCCTTTCACCAATCCTAATTGATAGGCGGCGTTCACGTAGCCCAAATAACGATCCTGAATCCCATCCGCATCCTCGAAATGCGACGGAGCGTCTTGCAGCTGCTTGGCGGCCGCTTCTTGCCCGATCGCCTTCACGATGAGCTTCGTCACCCATTCGCGGCTAGCCGGCTTGGATCCCCATTCTACCGACGGTTCGGCGGCGGCAATCGCGTATTCTTGCTCGCGGTCCAGCAGCCCCTCCGTGAAAGCGAGCTCGACGTACGCCTTATAAAACTCGCCGACGGCAAAGTTCTGGCCGAATACGATGAGCGAATCCATATCCGCTTGGTCTTCCAGACCGGCGAAGCGCAGCGCAAGCAACACGGCTTCCTGCTGGCTAATGCTTTTCTCGGGTTTGAAAGTAAAGGTTCCGTCGACGGAATTTTGATAACCTGTGATAATTCCTTGTAGTGACAACTTGGCGATATGCTTCTCCGCCCAATGACCGCCCGGCAAGTCCGTGAACGCCGTCGCTTTTGCCCCGGGCGCTTCTTCTGCCGCCACGGGTACCGAAGTCGCCAGCAGTACCGTGCCGCTGCCCGTTACCAAAGTGAACGCCAGCGCGCCCGTCATGATTTTTTTCCATGTTTCATGCAACAACATCAGCCATATCCCCTTCGTATCGAACCAGTATAAAAAATAATGATATCGTTTTAATAATTCGGCATCGGCAGCGCAGTTCCTGTCTGACCGAAGGGTTACTCTCTGCGCATCGGATGCTCCAGCTCCACATGACCCATCAGGCTTTCCAAGGCTTCGCCTTGGACTAGCAGCTCAATCTCCTCGACGAATGGGAATTGGAATAACGTTTGTTTCATGGAATCGACCAACATCTGTTCGCCTGGAGCGCCTAAGCGGGCCTCGTCCGGTATCGCGATATCGAGCGTCAACGTTCCGTCTTCAAGCTCGCCGGAAATCATCTCGATGCCATGCCACAAGGCGGTATTCGGTTCCTCGTTCTGTTGCAGCGCCTGAATCGTTTTCTCAATCAATTCTTCTTCGCCGCCGTACTGAATCGTAACTTTCTTCTCGACTAGCTGCGTCAGCTCCTCATCCGCAAGATAAACCGCCACTTCTTGGGACTGCAGCGCCGGAGTAACCACCGGGCTTGATGTCGGCGAGGGTGTCTCGGTCGGTTCGGCCGTTGGAGAGACGGCAGACCCACCAGCGTTGCTGTTATTTCCCTCGGCAGGCTTGTCCGCTCCGCATCCAGCCAAGAGGATGGCGCAAGCCGCAGCGACTAACAAACTTCGAAAGCTTCCGGAATTCGCGTTCATGGTACGACCCGCCTTTCTATTTCAGCTTCAAGTATGTTTTGATGCCTTTCACGATTTCGACGGCCAGCTTGTCTTGCGTCTTCGCGTTAAACAAGGCATTGGCGTCTGTCGTGTTGGTCAAATATCCCGCCTCGATCAGAATCGCGGGCATCGTTGTTTCCTTGATGACCTTAAACGCGGCTTTCTTGACGCCGCGGTCCCTGAGTCCCATTCCGGCGAGCACATGTTTGTGAATGATATCGGCCAAAGGCTTGCTGTTCGCGCGTTCGTAATATGTTTCTACGCCGCTTACACTCGTATTGTCATAGCTGTTGGCATGAATGGAAATAAAGATGTCCGCTTTGACGCTCTCCGCGAATTTCACCCGATCCAGCAATTCGACGAACGTATCGTCCTTGCGAGTCAGATGGACTTTGAAACGCGGGTCCTTCTCCAGCTCCGCCTTCACCTTAAGCACGGCGCTCAGATTAAATTCCTTCTCCCACTTGTTCAGCGGCTTGCTGTACGCCCCAGGGTCCTTCGCGCCATGGCCGGCATCAAGGACAATGTCGTACACTTCCGGATTCTCGACCGGCGGCGGCGTAGGCTTCGGATCAACCGGCATCTCGGGTTCTGCCGGCTCCGTCGGCACTTCGGCCTTCGGCATCAGCGCGATAGAGATTTCGTTGTCTCCCGAGGTAACTACGTACCCCGTGTCGTTCCCGACCACGATCACAAGTCTCGCGGTTAACGGCTGCGTCGAGAACTGCGAATAGCGGTACGCAGTAAGCAGCGGATTGTCCGCAACTAACGTTTCGGTTTGCCCGCCGACGAACTGATCGGCTATTTGCGGGATAAAAGTCGTGTACGGGAAATTGAATACGAGTCTGCGCGGATTGTCGAGCACCATCGGCTTTCCAGGCGCGCTCGCTCCGGCATGGGCAATCCGGATCACGGACTGCTCGTCCATCGTAACGGCCGTAATGTAGCCGACTACGGGCGTTTCCGGATCTGGCTCGGTAGACTTCTCAAACATATGTACTTCTCTTGCGGCTTCCTTCCATTCGAACGACAGTCCGAGCAGCTCGCCGACCAGCCGAACCGGCACCATCGTTCTCCAGTTCATGAGCTGAGGCTTCGCATCCGTCTCCATCACGACGCCGTTAACCCGCACCGATGATTGATTGATGACAAGCTCGATGACGGTCATTTCGTTTTTGACGGTGACCTTCTTCGTTTCGGGTTCCCACTCGACCTCGTACCCGAGTCCTTCGGACAAGATGGCGAGCGGCACCAACGTGGAGCCGTTTACGATTTTGGGCTCGACATCCGAATGCAGCTCCTTGCCGTTCAGGAACAGCTTGGGCGGAGTGCCGGCAGCATGTCCTACGGACGCGAACATCGTGAACAATAATGACATGAGCAGCAGAATGGACAAAAACTTTTTCATTTCCCACCTCGATGACTGATTTGCCCGAAAGGCATGCCGGAGTTCGACATGCTCGGACAACCATTAGACGCAAAGCGACAGAAAAAGTTGCGCATGGAGGAAAAAAGAGGACATCCGCACAGGTGGCCGGAATGTCCTCTTCAGGTAGCTTTTGGTATTAGCCGAGACGAGCTTCATGCTTCTGCTCGTAAGCCGAAATTTTGTCCTCGTGCTGCAAGGTTAAGCCGATGTCGTCGAGGCCTAGCAGCAGGAATTGGCGGCGATGTTCGTCAAGCTCGAACGCGATCTCGAGACCGTATTCGTCCGAAAGCTTCTTGTTCTCCAGATCGACGCTCAGCTTGTAGCCGTCGTGCTTCGCCGTACGCTGGAACAGCTCTTCGACTTGCTCCTCGCTCAGCTTGATCGGCAGAATGCCGTTTTTGAAGCAGTTGTTGTAGAAAATGTCCGCGTACGACGGAGCGATCACGACTTGGAAGCCGTAGTCCAGAATCGCCCATGGAGCATGCTCCCGCGAGGAGCCGCAGCCGAAGTTCGCGCGCGAGATCAGCACGGACGCGCCTTGGTAGCGCGGTTTGTTCGGCTCGAATTCGGCGTTCACTTCGCCGTTCTCGTGGAACCGCCACTCGAAGAACAGAAACTGGCCGAAGCCGCTGCGTTCGATGCGTTTCAAAAATTGTTTCGGGATGATGGCATCCGTATCTACGTTAACCCGGTCAACGGGAGCTACGATTCCTGTAAGCTGTTTAAATGGTTCCATGTCGGTTAATCCCCTCTCTCGTTCCCTTTGCTTAGTTCAATACCGGCGCTTTGACTTCCCAATCACGAACATCGGTGAAGCGGCCATTGATCGCCGCCGCTACCGCCATCGCCGGCGATACTAGATGCGTTCTGCCGCCGCGGCCTTGGCGTCCTTCGAAGTTACGGTTGGAGGTCGACGCGCAGCGTTGACCAGGCTTCAGCACGTCAGGGTTCATCGCCAGGCACATGGAGCAGCCTGCGTCGCGCCATTCGAAACCGGCATCGACGAAAATTTTGTCCAGCCCTTCCTTCTCCGCTTGCAGCTTCACCCGACCGGAGCCTGGAACGACGATTGCCGTAACCTTCTCGCTGACGGTGTAGCCTCTTGCGATTTCGGCGGCGGCGCGAAGGTCTTCGATCCGTCCGTTCGTGCAGGAACCGATGAAGACGTAGTCGATCTCGATCTCCGTCATCGGAGTGCCAGGCTTAAGATCCATGTATTCAAGCGCCTTCTCGGCAGCTTTACGTTCGTTCTCCGTCGGCAGGTCGGCCGGGTTCGGCACGCTCGACGTAATGTCGGTGCCCATGCCCGGGCTTGTTCCCCAAGTTACTTGCGGAATCAACGCGTCGACGTCGAATTCGACGACCGTGTCGTACTCCGCGCCTTCGTCCGTCGTCAGCTGCGACCATGCCGCTACCGCTTCGTCGAAGTTTTTCGGCGCGTATTCGCGTCCGCGAAGGTAATTGAACGTTGTTTCGTCCGGCGCGATCAGACCGGCGCGCGCGCCAGCTTCGATGGACATGTTGCAGACGGTCATGCGCTCTTCCATCGTCAGGCTCGTGATGGCATCGCCCGTATATTCGATAACGTAACCCGTCGCGAAGTCGGTGCCGTATTGCGCGATCACGCCCAGAATCAAGTCCTTCGCCGTTACGCCGGGTTTGCGCGAGCCATTGAAGCGGACTTCCATCGTTTTTGCTTTGGACTGCTGCAAGCATTGCGTAGCAAGCACGTGTTCCACTTCGCTCGTGCCGATGCCGAACGCCAGCGCTCCGAACGCGCCGTGCGTGGACGTATGGCTGTCGCCGCAGACGATCGTTTTGCCAGGATGCGTAAGACCGATCTCAGGACCCATGACGTGCACGACGCCTTGGTCGATGTTGTCCAGGTCGAACAGCTTGACGCCAAAGTCTTTGCAGTTCTGCGTCAGCGTGTCGATCTGCTGTTTCGAGATCGGATCGGTAATGTTGAAACGATCCTTCGTCGGCACGTTGTGGTCCATCGTAGCGAACGTCAGGTCCGGACGGCGAACCTTGCGGCCCGAAATACGCAATCCTTCGAACGCTTGCGGCGACGTTACTTCGTGAACCAGCTGCAAGTCGATGTAGATGACGCTTGGTTTGCCTTCTTCTTGGTGAATGACGTGATTATCCCAAATTTTCTCGAACATTGTTTTTTTCGACATTATGCTCACCCCATGAGTTCGTAATTGCTTGCTCGCGATTGCATCTTTAATTTACTGTAATGATAACATGTCTTTCTTCATTGATCTAAGATATAATATCTATAACATCTATAGGCAATGACTATAATAGGTAATTCAAAAAGTCCAATTTTGATCACGAAGTATTTCTTGAAGCTATTCGACATCGAATCTTGAATTCAGCCGGAACAAGCGTATGCTTACGAAGTATGTTTCCTCCGGAAACATTTCAGGTGCTCACGTAGCTTCCAGCTACGCTCCGCTCCTCATTTCCTAGCTTCTTTCAACCTTCTACAGCGTTTTTGAAAAAAACGCAGCATCGAAAGCATAAGCTCATGTGCTGAAAACTGGACTTTTTGAACTTTCATTTTATACTTTCGAAAGGAGCAATTCCGCAATGGAGCTTAGGCAATTAAATTACGTCATCCAGATCGCCAATGAAAAAAACTTCTCCCGCGCGGCGGATAAGCTGCACATCGCCCAGCCTTCGCTAAGCCAGCAGCTGTCGAAGCTGGAGCAAGAGCTCGGGTTGCTGCTGTTCAGACGCACGACGAACTCGGTGGAGCTGACGCAGGCCGGACAAGTATTCGTCGAGAAGTCGCAGTCCATCCTCGACGCCGTCGAGCAGCTGAAGCAAGAGATGGACGATATGGCTCAAATGCGCCGCGGCCGCCTCGTCGTCGGCACGCTGCCGATCACAGGCTCGCATGTCCTTCCCCTCGTGCTTCCTATTTTCGGCGCGTTATACCCGCAGATCGAAGTCGTACTCGTCGAAGAAACGACGGCAAAGCTCGAACAGCTGACCGCGAGCGGCGGCACGGACATCAGCTTGCTGTCTCTCCCGCTCATCGACAGCTCGCTCGCATGGGAGCCGTATCTCGAAGAAGAAATCTGCCTTGCAGTCCCGAGGCAGCATCCACTAGCGAAAAGCGATTCTCCCGTCCGCATAGCCGACTTGAAGGATGAGCCTTTCATCGGCCTCAAGCGCGGACAAGGCTTCAGGCAAATTACGGTCGAGCTATGCGAAGGTGCCGGCTTTACGCCTCAGATCGTTTTCGAGAGCAGCAATATCGATACGGTCCAGTCGCTCGTCGCAGGCGGCATGGGCATCGCCTTCGTTCCGCAGATGCTGACCAGACCGGAGGGCACCGATTTTGCGCCTGTCTATCTCCCTCTCAGCACGAAGCCGACGCGGACGCTCGTCATAGCAAGCCGCAAAGGACGTTATTTGTCAAAGGCCGCCCAATCGTTTATCACCGCGCTTAACGAAACGATCGGCCAATATGGAAGCAAAAGGAGCTAAGCCGGTCGGCTTTAGCTCCTTTCAAGTTCCGCGCAAGTTTAGTATAGCTGAGGTCTCCGGTCCTCGAATACCGGAATGCGGGAACGAACTTCGTCCACGAGGCCAAGGTCGATCTCAGCGCGTAGAATCGTTTCGTCCTCCCCGGCTTCCGCGATGATCTCCCCCCATGGATCGATGACCATGGAATGCCCGAAGAAAGTCGTCTCCCCGCTCTGGCCCATCCTGTTGCAAGCGACCACGTACATCTGGTTCTCGATCGCGCGCGCAGTGAGCAGCGTCCGCCAGTGGTGAAGCCTCGGATTCGGCCATTCTGCCGGCACGAATAGCAGCTTGGCGCCTCCCAGAGCAAGCTTCCTCGCCAGCTCCGGGAACCGGATGTCGTAGCAGATCATCATGCCGGCTTCCTCGCCTTCGATCGTTAGTCTGCCCGGCTTCTCCCCCGCTTTTAAATGTTTTTCTTCTGCCATTAGCCGAAACAAATGGATCTTCGAATAATCGGCGATTCGTCCACCATCCCGATCATAAGCCAGTATCGTATTGTATACGCCGTCCGTCCTCTTCTCCGCAATGGATCCGCCAACGATATTTACCCGATGTTTTCGGCTCAGCGCCGACAGCAGCTCCTCCGTCCGCTCCCCGTTCGGATCCGCCAGCCGATCGATCTCTTCCAGCGCATAACCGGTATTCCACATTTCGGGGAACAGAAGGACATCGGGTTTCTCCGCGCCTCCCATCGCTTTCTCCGCCATCTCTTGAAGCTTTTCGAAATTCCGTTCCGGGTTGCCCGCGTTTATGTTCATTTGCAGCAGCGCGAGCCGCAGCTTCGTTGCCATATGCGCCAGTCCTTTCGAATCCGTTTTTCCCTAATGATACCGTCTCATGGTTCTCTGTCAAGATGGGCAACTTAAGCAGGGAAGCAACTACCAAGGCACAACATCAAAGGAGATTATGACGATCATGCCCATAAGTTTAACGCGTTTGTTCTCGCTCGTCGCGGCTTTATGCCTGTTATTCGGGGCCGCTGCCGCGCAGCCTGCCGCCGCTCGCTCCGCTCGAGCCCCTGAAGCCGGGGAGAAAGTCTCGAACGCTCCGTCCGAGAACGGGCTCAAACCGGTCCAAGTATTCGACGTCGCGCAAGGAAAAGTCGTAAAAGCCGTTCCGAACGACAAGCAATTCCAGAAGATGGCGAAATCTTGGCTGAAATCGGTCAGCGGGCTGTCGCCTCAGCTGACGAACGACAACAGCTGCACCTTCGTTTACCGCGTTCCGCTCGCGAAGCCCGCAACAATAAAGGTCGATTCGATTACCGTTACGACACAAGATCTTTTCATTTTCTATTGCCAGGACAACCCGCCGCTTCTCCTCGTATTCGATGGGGATCGCAAGCCATATCTACTGCTTTTCAAGGAGGACCTAAAGCCGTTTATTAAGAAAGTCGGTGTCCCGGCGCTTGCCGAGTAAAATGCAAGTCATGCGCGGTTTATCGCGCTTGGCCGAAGGAACTGGATGATGCCGTCTTCTATTCTCCTTCTATTCGTGCTACATTATTGCTAATGTTCAAGGTGAAACGGCTATCGCCTTCCTATGAGGGCGAAGCGCGTTTCATTCCGAGAAAATAAGGCAGCAGCAAGCAATGTGGAGAGTGATAAGGATGAAGATGGAGCTTAACGAATCGCGGATCCAGCCCGCGGATCGCATGTCGGCGCTGCCGACGCAATTTTTCGCCAAGCTGGTTGGCAAGGCGAACGCCCAGATCGCCAAGGGACGCGATGTTATTAATTTGGGACAAGGCAACCCGGATCAACCGACGCCGCCCCATATCGTAAAGCGATTGCAGGATTCCGCAGCGAATCCCCTTTATCATAAGTACCCGCCTTTCAGCGGCTACGGATTTCTGAAGGAAGCGGTCGCCGCTCGGTATAAGGAAGACTACTGCGTCGAGCTGGACCCTGCCACGGAGGTAGCGATTCTGTTCGGCGGGAAAACGGGTTTGGTCGAAATTAGCCAATGCCTGCTTAATCCTGGCGATGTCTGCCTCGTTCCGGATCCCGGCTACCCGGATTATTGGTCCGGCGTCGCGCTAGCGGGCGCCGAGATGTCGTTTATGCCGCTTACACAAGCGAACGGCTTTTTGCCGGACTTCTCTGCCGTCAGCGACGAGATCGCGGGCAAAACGAAACTAATGTTCATGAATTACCCGAACAACCCGACGGGCGCGGTCGCGGACGGCGCGTTTTACGCCAAGGCGGTCGAGTTCGCCAAGAAGCACGGCATCGTCGCGGCAAGCGACTTTGCTTACGGCGCGATTGGCTTCGACGAGCGGAAGCCGGTCAGCTTCCTCCAAACGCCAGGGGCGAAGGAAGTCGGCATCGAGTTTTACACCTTGTCCAAAACCTACAATATGGCGGGCTGGCGCGTTGGCTTCGCGCTCGGCAATGCCCGGATCGTATCGCTGATCAATTTGATCCAGGATCATTATTACTGCAGTCTCTTCGGAGGTATCCAAGAAGCGGCGGCGCTCGCCTTGACGGGTCCTCAGCAATGCGTTGCCGATCTCGCCGCCATGTACGAACGTCGCCGCGACGCTTTGTTCGAAGCGCTGGACGGCATCGGCTGGAAGGCCGAGAAGCCGGGCGGTTCGTTTTTCTGCTGGCTGCCGGTGCCCGAAGGCTACACCTCCGAGCAATTCGCGGACAAAGTGCTGTTCGAAGCGGATGTCGTCGTCGCTCCCGGCATCGGGTTCGGCACGCATGGCGAAGGATACGTCCGCTTGGGCTTGCTAACGGACGAAGCGCGTCTGAAGGAAGCCGTCGCCCGGATCGGAAAACTCGGATTGTTCGCGCGCGGCTAAGCGGGCTGACCAAGTATAAGAAAGTATTCGTTTTCTCTATACTGGGCTTATATTTCTCGGAATGAAACGCGCCGCGCCGCCAAAGGACTGCGACAGCCGTTTCACCTTGACTTGTATAGTGGTTTGCCTTGCTTTACAGCTACCCGATTAACGTGCTATTCTTAGAGTAATTGAACATGAAACGTGATGACGGGACCAGTACGCAGGCCAGGCCGCGCCCAGAGAGTAAATTCCGAAGGCTGCAAGAATTTACCGTAGGCCACTTGCAGAACCTACCTCCGAACGGCCGGCGACAAGCCGGACAGCGCCTCCTGTTACGAGGCATTTAAGATGGATGCGCCTTGCTTCGATTTCGAAGCCGGCCGTCAATGAAGGTGGTACCGCGGAAGTCAAGACTTTCGTCCTTTTTACGGGATGAAGGTCTTTTTTTGTTGGATTCATGGAAGAAGGGGAAAGGATGTGACGCGCATGCCGGAGAGAATCGTAGTGAAAATCGGAAGCAGCTCATTAACGTCGGAAGAAGGCGGACTGAACAAGGAACGGATCGGCTATTTCGCCGGAGAGCTGGCTGCCCAGCACGCCGCGGGGCATGCCGTGATGCTGGTCACTTCCGGAGCGGTTGCCGCAGGCTTCCGCCGGATCGGCTATGCGGCCAGACCCAAAGTCGTGCACGAGAAACAGGCCGCGGCCGCGGTCGGCCAAGCGCTCCTTATGCAAGCCTACCAGGAAGAGCTTGGGAAATACGATATCGTCGTTGCCCAAATTTTGCTCACGCGAGCGGACTTCTCCAATCGCAGGCGCATCCAGAACGCGCTCATGACGATCGAAGAGCTGTTGAAGCAGCGGATCATCCCGATCATCAATGAAAACGATACGGTCTCGACCGACGAGCTTGTGCCTAAATTCGGCGACAACGACAATCTTTCGGCGCTGGTCGCCGCGATGACCAAAGCATCCAAGCTGATCATCATCACCGACATGGACGGATTGTACACCGAAGATCCGCGCAAAAATCCGGAAGCGGTCAAGATCGGCCGCGTCGAACAAATTTCGGATGATATTCTCCGGGTAGCTGGCGGCGCAGGATCATCGGTCGGGACGGGCGGCATGCGCTCCAAGATCGAGGCGGCCCGCATCGCCATGCGCGGCGGAGTCGGAGCGTTTATCGGCAAGGTTGCGCACGATGGCGACCTCGCCGCCGCCGTGAACGGCAACGGAAGAGGAACTTACTTCGATACCAATCTCCACAGCCTGTCCATGAAGAAACAATGGCTGGGGTTCCACTCGATGCCGCAAGGCCGCATTACGGTCGACGATGGAGCCGTGCATGCACTGCTCGTTGGCGGCAAGAGCCTTCTGCCTGCCGGCGTAACGGAGAGCTTCGGCGATTACCATCCTGGCGACGTCGTTGAAGTCGTGAACCGGCAAGGAGAGACGCTCGGACGCGGCGTCGTCAACTATACGCCTTGGCAGCTTCAGGCATCGGCCGGGCTTAGCAGCGAAGAAGTGTCGCGCAGAGTCGACGTAAGCCGCATAGAAGTCATCCATCGCGATGAATGGGTATCGTTGAAATAATAGCATGACAGAGGAGGATGACAGGCATGATAAGTGAAGTTAGAACCAAAGCGGCCCGCGCGCAGGAAGCGGCGGTCGCCGCGGGCCGGCTGTCGACGGAGCAAAAGGACGAAGCGCTTCTGGCCATCGCGAACGCGCTGCTCGAACGGCATGAGGAAATTATCGCTGCCAACGCGATCGATTTGTCCCGGGGCCGGGACAACGGTACCTCCCCTTCCCTATTGGACCGTCTTGCGCTGAACTACGATCGAATCGAAGGCATCGCGGAAGGGCTTCGCCAAATCGTCGGGCTCCCGGATCCCGTAGGCGAACAGCTGCAGTCGATCGCCCGTCCGAACGGCCTCAAGATTGAACATATCCGCGTCCCGCTCGGCGTCATCGGCATGATCTACGAGGCGCGTCCGAACGTAACGGTCGATGCGGCGGGCTTGTGCCTGAAGACGGGTAATTGCGTCGTGCTTCGCGGCGGCTCGGCCGCGCTAGAGTCGAATCGCAAAATCGTCGAGGTAATGCGTTCCGCCCTTCGCGGCACGGCGTTGCCGGAGGATGCCGTCCAGCTAATCGAAGATTCTGACCGAGCGTCCGTGAACGAAATGCTGAAGCTGAACGGCCTGCTCGACGTCGTCATTCCGAGAGGCGGGGCGGCGCTCATCCGCAACGTGGTGGAGAACGCGACCGTTCCGGTCATCGAGACGGGCGCCGGCATTTGTCACGTATTCGTCGACGAATCGGCCGATCTCGCCATGGCCTCCTCCATCGCGTTCAACGCCAAAGTGCAGCGGCCCTCCGTCTGCAATTCCATGGAGACGCTGCTCGTCCACGAATCGTTCACGAGCGACCAGCTTCGCGCGCTTCTAGCGCCGATGGCCGAAGCAAACGTCGAATTCAGGGGATGCGAGAGGACCGTCAGCCTGCTTTCAGGCGTAATCCCCGCCACGGACGCAGATTTTGCTACGGAATACAACGACTACGTCATGAATATCCGCATCGTCGACGGTTTGGACGAAGCGCTGGCCCATATTCGCAAATTCGGGACCAAACATTCGGAATGTATCGTCACGCATGAACAATCGAACGCCGATCGATTCTTGAATGAAGTCGACGCGGCCGCCGTTTACCACAATGCCTCCACCCGTTTCACGGACGGCTTCGAATTCGGCTTCGGCGCGGAGATCGGCATCAGCACGCAGAAACTTCACGCCCGCGGTCCGATGGGCTTGCCGGCGCTGACTTCGACGAAGTACCGGATCAGTGGCAGCGGCCAAATCCGAGGTTAAAATCAAGAATTATTGGAGGTAACCACTATGTCTACCGCAACGCAAACCGGCATCGCGGCCATGAGCATCTGCTTCTACGGCGCGGGGTCCATGGCCGAAGCGATCGCGCGCGGCCTTATTCATCAACAGCTAGTAACGCCAGACCGAATCTCGATGCTTAATCGCAGCAATGCGGAGCGTCTCGAGGAATTAAACGACAAATACGGCATTCAAACCGTCCTGCAAGGCGAAACGAACGAAGATTATTTGCGCAAAGCCGATATCATCTTCTTGGCGATGAAACCGAAGGACGCGGCCGAAGCGATCGCAGCGATCCGTCCTCTCGTTTCGCCCAAACAACTGATCGTCTCCGTCATTGCCGGAATATCGATTCATTCCATGGAGCTGCTGCTCGGAGGCCATTTCCCGATCGTCCGCACGATGCCGAATACGTCGAGCACGATCGGACTCGGCGCGACAGGCATCAGCTACTCGCAGACCGTTACGCCACAGCAGCGCGCCATCGCGGAGGCTATGTTCAGATCCATCGGCATCAACGCCGTCGTAGATGAGCCGCTCCAAGAATCGGTTACGGGCATTTCCGGCAGCGGACCCGCCTACGTCTACTACTTCATGGAAGCCATGATGAAGGCGGCGGAAGAGATGGGCCTCGAAGCCGGCATGGCGCGCGAGCTCGTCGTTCAGACCGTGCTTGGCGCGGCGGAGATGGTGAAGACAACGGGAGAAGATCCGGAAACGCTCCGGCGCAAAGTCACATCTCCGAACGGGACGACGCAAGCGGCGATCGAGTTGATGGCTCAGAACGGCTTCTCGGAGACGGTCATCAGGGGCGCCAAACGTTCCGCGGAACGGGCAGGCGAGATCGGCGCCGCAATCGAGAGGAGCATAACGGAATGACGGGCATGTGTATCGCAACTTACCGCTCCTTCGACGACAAGGCCGATTTTCATAAAAAAGCGTTATCCATCGCGGTCGGCCTTACGGTCGGCAGCTGGACGGAACTGCCCGAAGCGCAGAAGGCGGAAATGGAGAAACATCTCGGCAAAGTGCTCTCCGTACATGTCCACGAACCGGACAACGCTGCACCGGGGGAACGTTACGCCGACATCCGCATCGCGTATCCAGACATCAACTTCAGCCGCGACATTCCTGCCCTGCTCGTCACGGTATTCGGCAAGCTGTCCATGGACGGCCGGATCAAGCTGATCGATCTCGACGTATCCGAAACGTTCGCATCGGCTTTCCCGGGACCCAAGTTCGGGTTGGAGGGCGTTCGCGGTCTGCTTGGCGTCCATGACCGGCCGCTCTTGATGAGCATCTTCAAATCGGTCGTCGGACATGATCTAGCTGGACTGCGTGAGCAATTTTACAAGCAGGCGCTAGGCGGCGTCGATTTGATCAAGGACGACGAAATCTTGTTCGAGAATCCGCTTACGCCGCTAGAGAAACGCGTGGAGACTTGCATGGAAGCCGCGCGCAAGGCGTCGGAGGAGACGGGACAGAAGCTCCTGTATGCCGTCAATCTGACGGGGCCGACGTCGCAGCTGGCTTCGAACGCGCGCAAGGCGATCGCCGCGGGCGCGAACGCCCTGCTCTTCAACGTGCTCTCTTACGGCTACGACGTCTTGCACGAGCTGAGCAGCGACCCGGCCATTAACGTACCGATCGCCGCCCACCCGGCGCTTGCCGGCGCTATGTATCCGTCGCCGCATTACGGCATCTCGGCTTCCCTGCTGCTCGGCAAGCTCATGCGGCTCGCGGGCGCCGATCTTGCATTGTTCCCGTCACCGTACGGTTCAGTCGTTATGCCGAAGGCGGAGAACCTGGCGGTGAAGGACGCGCTGCTGCAGCCGCTCCATGGACTGAAGCCGTCGTTCCCTGTTCCTTCCGCGGGCATTCATCCGGGACTCGTTCCTCTTATTTTGCGAGACTTCGGAACGGATGTCGTCGTCAACGCTGGGGGAGGCATTCACGGACACGCAATGGGAACCGCCGCTGGCGGACAAGCATTCCGCCAGGCGATCGACGCGACGCTGGCGGGCAAGCCGCTCTCGGAAGCGGCGAACGAACCGGGCCGCGAAGCGCTTGCGGCCGCGATTAAAGCTTGGGGGATCAGAGAAGCATGACAAAGGAACAATCAGCCAAGAAACGCATCGTGTTTTGCGACTTTGACGGCACGATCACCGTGAATGACAATATCGTGGCGATCATCAAACATTTTAATCCCGAGGGCTGGGAGGATATTGCCACGCGGACGATCGCGACGGAAATTTCCGTGAAGGAAGGCGTGGGCCGCATGTTCCGCCTCCTCCCTGCCGCTCTCGAGCGCGAAGTCGTCGAATTCGGCATTTCGAACGCGCGCATCCGTGACGGCTTCAGTGAATTTCTCGCATATTGCAAGGCGAACGATATCGATTTTTACGTAACGAGCGGCGGCATCGACTTTTTTGTTTATCCGATTCTCGAGCCGTTCGATATCCCTCGCGACCATATTTATTGCAACGGCAGCGACTTTAGCGGAGAACGAATCGAAATTTTATGGCCGAATCCGTGCGACGGCAACTGCTCGAACGACTGCGGCATGTGCAAAACGACGATCATGCGCCGCTTCTCATCCGAGCAGTACGAACGGATTATCATCGGGGACAGCGTGACCGATTTCGAAGGCGCGAAGCTGGCCGACAAGGTGTATTCCCGCTCCCATTTGACCACTAAGTGCGCAGAGCTGGGTCTCGCTCATACGGAATTCGAGACATTCCACGATATTATCTCGGCCATGCAGGCAGAGCAGGAAAGGACAACGACGCCATGAGCTTCCAATCAATTAAAACGGAGCAAAAACAAAGCGCCTTAACGGAGCTTCGCGAGGTAAAGGAGCTGTTCGCGTCGCGAGGCTGGTTCCCGGGTACGAGCGGCAACCTATCCGTCCGGGTCGGCGACTACTCGCCCGACCAATTCCAATTCGCGATTACGGCAAGCGGCAAGGACAAGACGGTACATACACCGGAAGACTATTTGTTCGTCGATCAAGACGGCAAACCTTGCGAGGAAACGGCTCTCAGACCGTCCGCGGAGACGCTCATCCACTGCGAGATCTACCGGCTGACCGGAGCGGGCGCGATCTTCCACGTGCATACGGTATTCAATAACGTTATCTCCGAATATTTCTGGGATCGCAAATCCGTTCCGGTAGACGGCGTCGAATTGATCAAGGGCTTCAATATTTGGGACGAGGAAGCGCATATCGACATTCCGATCGTGTCCAACTTCGCCCATATCCCGTCCATCGTGCCGGAAGTAACGGAGCGGCTCGAGGCCCGCATTCCGGGCATTCTGCTGCGCAAACACGGTATCTATGCATGGGGCGCCAACGCGTTCGAAGCGAAACGCCATCTGGAGGCGTTTGAGTTTATTTTCGAATACGTCTATCGTTGGGAGCTGCTGAAGAACGGCCGCCGCGACTAGCGGCTATCGTTTCCCCAGCCTAAACGAAAACCCGGGAAACCGTAAAGGATTTGAATCCTTCACGGTCTCCCGGGTTATTTTTTGTCGCAATTGCAGAAAGATTGCACTTATGATCCGATTGCCGTCAAGCTCGTCCGCCGTAAAATTTCTCCGAATGCGCTCTCGCTTCATCGGCGTTCGTCACCCGATTGCGGGCCCACTCTATCAATATCCGATCGATGTAACGCAAGCTAAGCTTGCCCGCGAATACGGCTTCCTTAAGCGCGAACAGGATGATTTCCTCGGTATATCGGTCCTGATCGATCCATGCGCTGATCGTCTCGCATTCCATCGGCGACAACAGTCTGCCGAACTCCTGCTCGAATACGGAGAACAGATCCGATGCGGGTTTCCTTGCGCGTGCTTCAGACGGTGCTTGCCGCTCCGACCGCTTGGCTTCCCGCCGTTCTTCCGCTGCCTGTTCGGCCGCTTTCATGAACCAGCCGCTCCAATTGTAACGCTCCGACTGCATCCCGGACGAGCCGTCGACGTAATCGTCGATCGACAAGAACCCGCCTTTGATCAGCCGGCTAATCCGCTCCCCGACAGTGCGAGGCGTCGTCCCCATCCGTTCCGCCAGCTGCTCCATGGTTGGAAAGTCCGTATACTCTGCTTGCGCGTACGACATGAGCTGAAGCATCAGCAGCACGTCCGAATCCGTCAAACCTAAGCTGCCTGCCGTACGCAGCAGCACATTCGGCAGGAATACGCCGCCTTCCCCCATCGCTGCCGACCATCCGTGGGCGTACGCCTTCCACAGCTCATCGCTCATGACCGACCTCTCCCTTCGCTTGCGCTTAAACGTTAACGAGTTTAAATGTATCCCTGGCTATCAGCAGTTCCTCGTTTGTCGGTACGACGAGCACCTTTACGCGGGACTGCGGAGTCGATATGTCGCGCGCTGTTTTCTTGCGTTCCGCGTTGAGCGCTTCATCGAGCTCGATGCCGAGAAATGTAATGCCGTCGCATACCGCTTTTCGCAGCTCGGACGAGTTTTCGCCGACTCCGGCGGTGAAGATGAGCACATCGATGCCGTTCATCGCCGCGGCGTATGCGCCGATATATTTTTTGAGCCGGTAAATATACATGTCGAACGCCAGCTTCGCGTTCGAGTCGCCCGCGGCCATCGCGTCTTCCACTTCGCGCATGTCGCTGCTGATGCCGGATATGGCCTGCATGCCGCTATGTTTGTTCAGCATGGAGTTTACTTCGTTCAGCGTCAGCTCTTCCTTGTTCATGACGAACGGCACGATCGCGGGATCGATGTCTCCGCTTCGCGTTCCCATCATGAGACCTTCGAGCGGGGTCATGCCCATGCTCGTATCGAATGACTTGCCGTCCATGATCGCGGCGCAGCTCGCGCCGTTGCCGATGTGGCAGGTGACCATCTTGAGCGACTGGAGCGGCTTGTTCAGGAACCGGGCAGCCTTATCGCTCACGTAGGAGTGGGATGTCCCGTGGAAGCCGTATCTGCGGATTTTGTGCCTGCGGTACAGCACTTTCGGAATCGGGTACAAATACGAGGTTTCCGGCATCGACTGATGGAACGCCGTATCGAACACAACCACTTGCGGGACGCCCGGCATATTCGCCTCGACGGCATTGATGCCCATCATATGCGCGGGATTGTGAAGCGGCGCGAGGTCGAACAGACGTTTGATCTCCAGCTTCACTTCCGGCGTAACGATGACCGAGCTTTTGAACGCTTCGCCCCCGTGCACGATGCGGTGGCCGACGGCGTCGATCTCGTCCATCGATTTTAGTACGCCATGCGCCGAATGGACGAGCATGTCGATGACGCGTTTGACCGCTGTCACATGATCCAGAATTTCGCTTACGTCACGCGTTTCCGGCTTGCCTGCGGGCTCATGGGTGACGATCGAGGAATCCATGCCGATCCGCTCGACGCGGCCGCTTGCCAGTACCGATTCGTCCGTCATATTGTAGAGCTGGTACTTCAGCGAAGAGCTGCCGGCGTTAATTACGAGTACTTTCATGAAATGCGATCTCCGTCCTTATCGTATTGGAAAAATCCGACCCCTGATTTCACGCCGAGATGTCCCCCGCGCACCATCTTCTTCAGCACGATCGACGGACGGTACTTCAGCTCGCCGTATTCCCGGAACATCCGCTCGAGCGCGGCAAGCACGGAGTCAAGGCCGAACCGGTCGGCCATCTCGAACGGGCCGTGCTGGAAGGAGTAGCCGATCCGCATCGCGTTGTCGATATCGGTGGCCGATGCGACGCCTTCCTCCAATACGTGAAGCGCCTCGTTAATGAACAGGCAAATCAGACGTGTGGTAACGAAGCCTGGGGATTCGAATACCATGACGCTTTTTTTCAAAATAATTTCTTCGACAAAATGTTTGGTCTGCGTGAACGTCTCCTCCGACGTCTTCAGGCCGCGTACGATCTCCACGAGATCGATCTTGAATACCGGGTATATGAAATGCAGGCCGATTACGCGCTCTGGCTTCCCCGTCACGCTCGCAAGCTCGGTCAAGCTGAGCGTGGACGTGTTGCTTGCCAGGATCGTATGCTCGCCGCATATGCCGTCCAGCTTGCGGAACACTTCTTTTTTCGCTTCAAGGTCTTCCGTAATCGTCTCGATGACTAGCTCGCAGCCTGCCAGCTCGTCGTACTCTCTAACCGCTTGGATTCTGGACAGGATCAGCTTTTTCTCGGCGCCGGTCAATGCCCATTTCTCGATCTGTTTGTCCAAGCTGATTTCAATCATTTGCAATCCGTAGGACAGGCGTTCCTCCGAACGCTCCACGACAAATACGTCAAGACCTTTCGCGGCGAGCATCTCCGCAATGCCTTGACCCATCGTGCCTATCCCTATAACGCCAACTTTCTTAATCATGCGATGCAATTGCTCCCTCTAGGTTGATAGTTCAATCTTATTATAACGAATTTTGGCCAAAATAGAAGGCGAACGCAAGGTTCGCCTTGAAATTGTAATATTGAAAACGGTTTATGCAGCGTCGTAGCTGTTCAGAAGCGTTCTGAACGCATCTCCGTTTACATTTTCTTCTTGAAGCAATGTCTGAAGCGCATGTTCGAACACGCCCCGCCTCATCTCCAGCATTTCCTTGGTCTTCGCCATTAGCGAATCCAAAATGTCTTTTGTGATGGCAGACCACTTATCCGGCGTCATCATGGACGAATCGATAATGCCAAGCTCCGTTAATCCGGATTCGACCAGCGTTCGCACGATGCTGACCGCCTGATCGAAATCTCCGCGAGAGCCGGTGCTGCGCTCGCCGTAGAACATTTCCTCCGCCGCGGCGCCGCCTAACGTGATCATGATTTGGCCATGGAGAAATTTCGTCGTATACAAATATTGATCCTGCTGCGGCTGATGGCGGACGTACCCGAGTGCGCCGCCGCGCGGGGATAAAGCCACCTGCGAGACGCTGCCGGGACGGATCAGCTCCGCCATAATCGCATGGCCGAGCTCATGCAGCGCAACCCGTTTTCTTTCCTCTTGGGAAGTCTCTTTATCCGTCTTTTCGCCCAGCATAACTTTATCGATAGCCATGTTCAAATGTGCGGGCTGAATCAACGCGGCGTTCTCTCTGAGCGCATAGATCGCCGCTTCGTTCATAACCGACTCCAGCTGCGCGCCGGAGAAGCTGTAGGTTTGCTCCGCGATGTCCGCCAAATCGACGGCTGCATCGATCGGCTTGTTATTCGCGTGAATCCGCAAAATATGAAGCCTTCCCTTCTTGTCCGGAAGCTCGACTCCGATATGCCGGTCGAAGCGGCCCGGACGGAGCAAAGCGCCGTCCAGCATTTCTTTGCGGTTCGTCGCGGCAATAAGCAGAATACGCGGCGACTCGTTCGCATGAATGCCGTCCATCTCCGTGAGCAGCTGGTTCAGCGTCTGGTCGTATTCGCGATGCTGCCCGCCATCGCGTTTGCCGCCGATCACTTCGATCTCGTCGATGAAGATGACGGCGCTGGACTTGCCGGCTTTTTTGGCTTTGGTCCGCGCTTCCTTAAACAAATCGCGGATCCGACCGGCCCCGACGCCAACATACATCTCGACGAACTCGCTGCCTGATGCCGCCAAGTATATCGAATCGGTATAATGGGCCGCCGCCTTTGCAAGCAGCGTCTTTCCCGTTCCCGGAGGGCCGGCGAGCAAAATCCCCTTAAGCGGGCGGATGCCCAGCTTCTCGATCTGCTCTCTTTTCACAAGAAAGTCCAGCGCTTCGACCAGCTCTTGCTTCGCTCGTTCTTGCCCGCCGATCTGATCGAACGTGAACGATTCCCGCTTCACTTCCTTGCGTCCGCCGCCGCTCGTGAAAGCGGTCAGCTTGCCTTTGCCGCGCGACGTATAATAGAGTGCTCCCGCGATCGCGGCGAGGATGACGAACGGCAGCACGTTATAACCAGCGGTCTGAAGGAAGACGAGCAGCACGACAGTAACGCCAATCCCGATTTCCATCGTATATTTGCGCATTACCACACCTCCAGTTTGTTCGCGATGCGCGGCAGCACGATATATTTAGATGCTTGCTCCGATCTGATCGTAATGTAAACGTTGCTTTCGTCCATCTCGGTAACGGCCGTAACGCCTTCGCTGCCCGCAACGGCTTTATTCATCGCTTCGGGAATATCGGAATATGCTTTAGTTTCCATGGCTTCGGCAACATCGAACATCGCGCTATACCACAGCTGCTCGAGCGCCTTGTCCGAGTCTCCTGCCACCTCCAGCGTCACCTTGCGGCTGCCGGCGGCATTCGACGCTTCCTTGGATGCTTCTCCGTACAGCTCCCTTAAGTTCGCGTCATTGGATAACTGAAGCTTGACGTTCATTTCTTTTTGTCCGATTTCGGGTTTCGAGGCTTCGAGTACGCCAGGCATCGCCTCCAGCTTCTCCGTGAGCGGAGCGGCGACGGCAAACTGCTTATACATGGCGAACCCGCCGAACAACAGCACGGCAGTCGCGACAACGGTAATAGCCAAAGGCAATACGCGCGGTTTTCTCATTCTCTAACCCCTCCAATTTATATATTTACTATATATAAGTGATCTATCAACTCTGCTATACGATAGTATATCATATTTTGCAGTAAATTTCGGGGTGTAAAAACAGGAAACGGGACCATTTACGGTCCCGTTCGGATGATTTTATCGACTTTTACTCGCTTTTAGACGGCAAGCGATACGAATCCAGCAGCTTGCCTTCCTGATCGAAACTGTAGAAATCGTAATAATGATGGCGTTCGCCGCTTACCGATAATTCGTAATAGATTTCCCATGCGGGCGAGCTCCGGAATAATCCCGGCGCGATTCGGATCAGCTCCGCATCCGGTTTGTCCGAGCGGAACCGGGATTTAAGCTCGTCTTCGGCAATAGCATCCGCCGCTTTCACGGTTAACGTCGACTCGTCGCTCCGAAGATACACATAGGCTTGTTCTTCGTTCGAATTGACGCCGTAGCCAACCCATGTCGTCTCGTCCCATATATGTTTATAGATACGCTCTACTTTGGCTAGCTCGCCGGTTTGCACGATTCGCTCCTTGGCGCCGCCTTCAGCCGACCAATGAGGAATTTGAATATCCCGGTAATACAAGCCGAACCAGATCAAAAACGTCACGATGGCGGCAATCGCGATCCACAGCCACTTGACGGGCGTCATGAACGATCGACGTTTTTTTGGGGCCGCTCGCATTAGCCGTTAAGCAGCCGGTCGAAGCTGTCCTGCGCTTCCCGGCGAATTTTCTCTTCATCGAGCGTGGTGCATTGCCCGTTTTTCACGACTTGCCGCCCGTCGACCCAGACATGGCGCACATCCCGTCCGGAGCCCGCATACACCAGGTGGGAGACAATGTCTGTCATCGGATAAAAATGCGGCTGATCGATGTCGATCGCGGCGATGTCCGCTTTCATGCCCGTCTTCAGCTTGCCGATCTCATCCGACTTCCAGATGGCGGCCGCGCCAAGCGAGGTGCCTAACTTCAACGCTTCGGAAGCCGGAATGACTGTCGGATCACCGGAGATGCCTTTGTGGAGCAAAGCCGCCATCGTTATTTCCTGGAACAGGTCCAGATTGTTGTTGCTTGCTGCGCTATCCGTGCCCAGCGATACTTTCACGCCAGCGCGCAGTAGCTCCGGCAATCGCGCCACGCCGCTTGCCAGCTTCAGGTTGCTCACCGGATTATGGGAGACGGAGACGCCTCGCTCCGCGAGCAGCGTGATCTCTTCATCAGTCAGATGTACCGCGTGAGCCACGAGCGCGGGACGCGAGAAGAAACCTAAACGGTCCAGATGCTCCACCGGCCGTACGCCGTAATCCTGCACGTTCTGCTCGACTTCCCTTATCGACTCCGACATATGTGTATGCAGGGCAAACGAATGGTCATGGGCGGCTTGCACGAACTTCTCGATAAAAGCTGGCGGACATGTATACGGCGCGTGCGGGGATAGCATCGTCGTAATACGGCCGTTCGCTTTGCCGTTCCATTCGAGGGCGAAAGCGACCGCTTCTTCCAGCTTCGCTTTCTGCTCCTGCTCGGAGCATAAACCAATTGCGCCGCGCATCAAAACGCCACGAATGCCCGACTGCTCGGTTACCTTCGCGACTTCGTCCATCCGGTCGTACATGTCCACGAACGTCGTTGTGCCGGTCCGCAGCATCTCGACGATCGCAAGCGCCGTTCCTGCCCTCGTGTCGGCGGCCACGTACCTGCCCTCCATCGGCCACATTTTCTGCTCGAGCCATACTTGCAGATTCTGATCGTCCGAAAAACCTCGAAGAAGCGACATGGCGGCATGGCCGTGCGTATTGACTAGCCCGGGCAGGAAAACAAGCCCTTTTCCGTCCATTTTCTCGGCTTGCTCAGAGACGTCTTTAGGCTCTTGTTCTCCAATATAAGTAATGCGGTCTTCGGTAATGACCATATGACCCTTGATTACCGGGGCGGCATCGTCCATCGTCACGAACAGACCGTTCCTAATCCATAGCTGTTTCATCCGACTCTTCTCCTTCATGGTTCAAATAATAGGCCAGGCTGAGCAATTCCCGTGTAAAATCGGCATGATGGATTCGCACCTCGTCGGGAACGCGCAGAATGGCGGGAGCAAAGTTCAAAATGCCTTCAACACCTGCCGCCACGAATTGATTCGCCACGTTCTGCGCTTCGAATGCCGGCACGGTAATGATGCCGATCCGAATGTTCTGCTCCGCGATCGTTGCGGCAAGCTCGCTCATCGGCTTTACGATGAGATTGTTGATGCTCGTTCCGATCTTGCTGGCGTGATCGTCGAATACGGCCGTGATTTTCATATTGTCCTTCGAATACTTATTGTAATTGCATAAGGCATGACCGAGATTGCCGGCGCCTACGAGCGCGACCTTGATCGTCTGGTTCACCTTTAAAATTTGACGAATGATCTCGATAAGATAAACAACGTCGTAGCCGATTCCCTTGCGCCCGAATTCGCCGAAATACGCGAGATCCTTGCGGATCTGCGCCGGGTTCAAATCGAGCTTTACGCCCAGCTCCTGCGAAGATACCGTTTGGATTTCGCGACTGTTCAGCTCGTTAAGCACCTGCAGGTAAATCGGAAGCCGTCTGACGACCGCTTCGGATATTTTGGCGTGTTTCATGATGATGCCCCCTTCCCCTTCGTTCCTTCGAATGCGTCCTCGGGATTTTCCTCGTTTAACCATTCTCTCATTCTGGTCACCATCTGGTCCGTGAACATCGTTTCGATCTTCGGCCCTGGCAACGAGTAGAGGAAATGTTTGCCGTAATACGCATCAATGACTCGCGTGTCATAAATAATGACGATGCCTTTGTCCTGCGAGGTGCGCACCAGCCGGCCGAAACCTTGCTTAAACCGAATGACGGCCTGTGGGATGGACAGCTTCATGAACGGGTTTTGTTTCTGCCTCTGCAGAAGCTCCGCCTTCGCTTCTTGAAGCGGATGATTCGGCGGTTGAAATGGCAGCCGTACGATGGCGAGGCAAGTTAAGGCTTCGCCGGGAATATCGACGCCCTCCCAGAAGCTGCTCGTGCCGAGCAGCACGGATTCCGGCTGCTGCAGAAACCGCCTCGTCAGCTTCGTACGGTTGCTGCTGTCGATGCCTTGTCCTAGCAGACCGATGCCTCCGGCGGATAACCTGTCTTTCATAAGCTCGTATACTTGCTTCAGCATTTTATAGGAAGTGAAAAGCACGAGCATACGGCCCCTCGTTTCAATAGCCGCTTCGGCCAGCGATCCGGCTAGCTTGTCGAGGTAAGCATCGTCGACCGAAGCGCCCTTCACAACGGGAAAGTCGCGCGGCACCATCACAAGCGCTTGCTCCCTGTAGCGGAACGGCGATGGGAGCTGGACCGTGCTTAACTTGCCTTGTGCTTCGTACCCGGTCAATCCGAGCTGCTCTTCCGCGTATTGGAACGATTTCTGCACCGTAAGAGTAGCGGAAGTCATAATAATGCTGTCTTTCGCGTCAAAAAAATACTTTTGCAGCTGCTCGCTTACGTCGACGGGCGCCGCGTATAGCTGCACCGAACGGTACCGATACGCCGTGCTTGCCTCGATCCAGAAGACGAAGCTTGGCTGCTCCAGCTTCATGAAGATGCGCAGCTCGTCCTTCATGCGGGTCAAATCCCGTACGGCGCCGTTCAAATCGGTTAATGTCGCTTGCACGGGCAGCTCGTCGACGCGGTCCTTGACGTCGTTCATCAGCTTCTCGACGGTCTTGACGACCCGGGTAAGCTCGACGTGGATGTTGTTCTCGACCTGGGAAGCTTCTTCCCACCCTGCAGGAATGCCTCCGCGATGCAGCCTCCGCACCATGGCGCCGTTATCGCTTAAGCTGTCGGAACGATCGGCAGCCAGCTCGTATAACATCTCGTACAGCTTGTCCCAATGCTCCTTAATTTCCTGGAACACCGGAATGACCGTATCGATCGTCTCCACCCATGACTGGACATGCTCGTCCCCTTCATTCTGAAGCTTCATTCGCAAAGCGGGTAGCAGCCCGGAACGGCTGTCTTTGAACAACCTCGTAACCGTATGTACGAGCGAGAAATAATTCACATTCATGCCCAAATGTTTGCCGGCTACTTCTTCGACATGATGGGCTTCGTCGATAATTAGATGCGAATAGGACGGCAGCAAACGATGATCCGCTTGCACATCGGTGAACAGAAGCGAATGATTCGTAATGCAAACATCCGCCACGTTCGCTTCATGTTTCGCGCGATGGTAATAACAGCGCTTGAACCACGGACATGCACGGTTCAAGCAGGAATCCGCGTCGCTGGACACGGTTGACCAGAAGTCGGCTCCCCGGCTGCCGAAGTTCAGTTCCTCCTGATCGCCCGTCTCAGTTTCGCTTAGCCATACGACCATTTGCGCCGCGGTAATGGCGTCTTCCGTTGGCGACAGCAGATCCTGCACGTTCACTTTGCCTTCAAACTTGCGCAGGCACAAGTAATTTCCTCTTCCTTTGAAGATCGAAGCTTTCACCGGGAAAGGCAGCACTTCGCCAAGCAATGGCAAGTCCCGGTTGCGCAGCTGTTCCTGCAGGTTGATCGTATGCGTGCTGACGACGATTTTGCTCCCGCTTTGCACGCCGTAATACAGCGCCGGGATGAGATAGCCGAGCGACTTCCCCGTACCGGTGCCCGCTTCGATGAGAAGATGCCGGTCAGCCGTCAGCGCCTCGAATACATGATGGAACATTTTCGTCTGCGGCTCCCGCTCCTCGTAATCTTGAAAGCGCTCTTGAAACTTCGAGCGGACCATGTCCAGATATGCTGCGAACGTCATATCCGCCGGGATGGCCTCTTCTTCCTTATCCTGACGCGCCGGCTGTTCCTCGTTCCACTCTCGCGCTCGAAGCGCGAATTGCCGGTAATAATCGTATTCGTTCGATTCGAATACCGTGTTCTGTTCCATAAAGGTTTGATTGTTGTTCAAGAACCAGTGCAAATCCTTCGAACCGTCGATTAACGCAACGAGCCGCTGCACGGCGAGCAGCGGCAACGAGCGAAGCTTCTTGACGGCCTCGATGAAAATATGCGCGGTCGCGAGCGCGTCGCTGTCCGCACGGTGATGATGGTCGTGCGTAATGCCGAACTGCTCAGCGACCGCGCCTAACTGATAAGTGGTTATACTTGGATATAAGATACGCAATAGTTCGATGGTATCCAGCCTGCGGCCCGTGAATGGGAAATAACCGCATTTTTCCAGCGCTTGATTCAGGAAACCGGAATCGAACCCTACGTTATGCGCGACGAGCACGGCGTCATCGAGCAGCGGGATCAGCTTGAGCAGCACGTCGTCGAGCTCCGGGGCGTCCGCTACCGTCTGTTCCTCGATCCCGGTCAATTGCGTGATGAAAGCCGGAATAGGAATCGTCGGCTTCACGAACGAACTGAAGGTATCGATGATTTGCAGGTCGTCCGATACAATCACGACGCCAACCTGCAAGATTTCGTCCTCCGCGCTATGTCCAGTTGTCTCCAAATCCAGCACTGCGTAATTCATACATTCCCCGACCCTCTCACAAACAGCACAGCTCCGTGCTTCCGAAATATAACGATAATTGCCCTGGCGTTTCTTGGCATGATCTTAAATTGTTTAATGAGTCCGTAAAGCTCGGATACACCTCGTAGGCTTTCTGAAACAGCTTCTCGGCATGCGCCATGTTCATCTGGACCGCATGAATGCACCCAAGGGCATTATATCCTAAAGCGAGCCACTTCGGAAAGTCCGACAATACAATGAGCAGCTGGAACTGTCTCTGCGCCTCGTTCCAGTTCTGCAAGTGCATCTGGCTCATCCCGAGGAACAGCCTGGCCAGATTGCATTCGGGCGCAGCGGCGATCGCGGACTGGAACAATCGGGCGGCTTCGGCGAACATAAATAATTTATAATAACCTTGCCCTTTATTAATTAGCGCCTCGGCCGCTTCGGGAATTTCCAAATCGCCGTAGCTGCATGGGGCCTTCGCGCTTACCGTGATCGGATAGCTGACGCTGACCCCCTTAACCGTCGTATCGCCAGCCTGCGGCTCAATGGAGGACGTCTGTTCGCAAGCTTGCGTACTAAGGATGCTTGACCCTTCGCCGAAGTCGAACGGCCCGCATTCGTCCTGAAAGTCGGCGAACTTTTCTTCGAACTGAAGCCATTGCTCGATGAACGCGTCGCTTACCTTCTTCAGCTCGCACAGCTGATCGTGATACACGCTCCGCTCCTGATCGGTGGCCGTTTTGTAATGCTCTTTGATCCCGTCAAGCCATTCATTCATCGAGGAGAACATATGCTGTATCATACCGCATCCCGCCTTCGCTTTGGATTAAGGAGTGATACGGTCATTTTTTGTTTGATCGGGCTTTTTCATACGGCATGCCAGTCGTTACATAAGTAAGTCATTTTCGCGGATTGCGACCACTGCGATTATCCGGCAAGTTTACAGAATTGTGGCATGAAGCTCTTCGGTAAGCACTTTGACCGGCTTGTTTTCTTCGTTCAGAATCGTCACAATCGGCTTATGAACTCGCGCTTCTTCCGTCGTCATCGTCGCATAAGAAATAATAATGACCTTGTCTCCTGGCTGTACTTGTCTCGCCGCAGCTCCGTTCAAGCAGATGACGCCAGACCCGCGCTGCCCCGTAATGACGTACGTCTCGAACCGCGCTCCGTTATTATTGTTGACGATTTGGACTTTTTCATTTTCCAGCAGATCAGCCGCGTCCATCAAATCCTCGTCGATCGTGATGCTGCCGACGTAGTTGAGGTTCGCTTCCGTTACCGTTGCGCGGTGCAGCTTGGATTTCATCATCGTTCTAAACATAGTTAAATCACCTCCGGCAGGTTAACTGGATCAAATATCAAATAAACGGTTGTCGATCAATCGGGTCGTCCCGAATTTCACGGCCAAAGCAACAATCGTTTGTTCTTCGAGCGTTGCCGTCGATGTTTGTTCATCGATCGGCTCGAGCGATGGATAGGTCAGAAACTCTGCGTAATCGATCTCCGCAAGCTCCGATTCCGTAATGTGCGAGACGATGTTGCGCTTTAATTGCCCGGCAGTCATGCCCGGCGCGTAAAGCCAATCTCCAGCCATCTGAAGTGATTGCGAGAGCCTAACGGCTTGCTCGCGCTGCTCCGCGGATAAATAGACGTTCCTGGAGCTTAACGCAAGGCCATCAGGTTCCCTTACGGTTTCGCAGCGTACGATCTCGACTTCGAAGTTCAAGTCATGCACCATCTGCTCGATGACGGCTACCTGCTGCGCATCTTTCATCCCGAAGTAGGCGCGAGTCGGAATTACGAGATGGAACAGCTTGCTGACGACAGTGCCGACCCCGTCGAAGTGTCCAGGACGGGACGCGCCGCATAAACGGCTGGTAATTCCGCTTACCAATACGGTCGTCAGCGGCCGCTTTGGATACATCTCCTTCACCGAAGGGAGGAAGACGATATCCGTGCCGCACTCAGCAGCGATAGCCAAATCCCTCTCCTCGTCCCTCGGATAACGGTCCAGATCTTCGTTCGGGCCGAATTGGAGAGGATTAACGAAGATGCTTAACACGGTCACGTCGTTCTCCTCTTCAGCCCTCCTTAACAGGCTCGCATGGCCCTCGTGCAAGTAACCCATCGTCGGCACGAAGCCGAGCGACTTCCGATCCGTTCGCAGCTCGCTTAGGCTCGCTTTGAGCTCTTGGATGGTGCGGCATACGATCATGTATACTGGACTCCCTTCTCGGCTTGCAGCTCCGCCGGAGCTTCGGTTTTGGAAGCAAGTCTCGTATTGGCATTACCTTGGGCTTTGGGCGCTCCGTATAACGAATCCGTCGCCGTACTCGCCGTCTGCGGCTGGAACACATGCTCCTCCGCCGGGAAAGCGCCGCTTTTCACGTCGCCCACAAACGATTCGATCGCTTCGCGAACCGTCGTTCCGATGTCCGCATACGTTTTGACGAATCGTTTCTCGAAGTAAGGAGAAGCATATTGCAGCAAATCATGATACACGAGCACCTGTCCGTCGCAGGCTCTGCCTGCGCCGATTCCGATCGTCGGTATAGATATAGCTTCGGTTATCGCGGCGGCGAGCGGCTCGGTCAGCAGCTCGAGCACGATGGCGAACGCTCCCGCCTTCTCCAGCGCCAATGCGTCCTCCATGAGCCGCTCCGCATCTTTGTCGAGTTTCCCTTGTACTTTGTAGCCGCTAAGCTGATGCACGGATTGCGGCGTGAGGCCGATATGGCCCATGACAGGTATGCCCGCCTTCACCAACGCTTCGACGTCACCGGCGATTTCAGTGCCGCCTTCAAGCTTCACAGCCTGCGCGCCGCCTTGCTGCATAATTTTCGCTGCGTTCATTAATGTCGCCTCACGGCTTGCGCCGTACGTCATGAACGGCATATCCGATATAATAAACGTATTCGTTGCCGCGCGCGCGACAGCTCTCGTATGGTATACAATGTCGTCGATCGTCACCGGAATTGTCGTCTCGTAGCCGAGAACCACATTTCCGAGAGAATCGCCTACCAGAATCGTATCGATGCCTGCTTCTTCCGCCAGCTTGGCCGACGGATAATCGTAAGCTGTCACCATGGAAATCGCATTGCGCTCCCGCTTCATCTTCTGAAGGCCGGAAATTGTCAGTCGTTTCCTCATCAGCTTCATCCCCTTTATGGCTATTTTGAACACAAAAAAACCTTTTAGCCGTTGCTAAAAAGGTTACCAAAGAGAAAAGGAAATTTTTGCTTGTCGTGCTTCCTTCTGTCTCGGTCCCAACGGCTCTGAGCAGAGTGCGCATCCCAATCATTGACAATATCAAGTTCTTGGACAAATGCTGGCCACCTACGCATCAGTGCAGTTTCGCAAGGAATACCGCCTGATGCATTTAGTTTACCAAAAATTCGGTTAGCCGTAAACGGCGCTCCCGGATTCTTCGCGCATTTATGCCCGGTTAACCGGCGAATCGAGCGGCTCGCCCATCTCCGCTGAGAAAATCGTCACAAGCGTGCCGTCTTCACGGCGAACCCGAATCGCGCCGCTTTCGTCAAGCGATTCGGGAATGCCGGTAATTTCGCCTTGCGGCGTGACCAGCTTGACTTGCTTGCCCAGCGACACCGCAAGCGACTCCCACAAGGATGCGATCGAACGGAAACCTTCCTGCAGGAACAAATCGTACAGCTGCTCCCATTCGGCTAGAAAGTCGGCGATCAGCTCGGTCCGGTCGTACGTTCTGCCCGAAGCGACCCGAAGCGAAGTCGCTTTGCCCAGCACCTCTTCCGGATAGTCTCCTTCAGCCAGATTTACGCTGATTCCGATACCCGCGACGATATATTTGAGCCGCTCGTCTTCCGCGGCGGATTCCAGCAAAATGCCGCTGATTTTGCGACCATCGACCAACAGGTCGTTCGGCCACTTGATGCCGATCGGAAGCCGCGTGACTCGCCTGAGGCTTCGGCATAAGGCTACAGCGGCAAGAAGCGTAAGCTGCGGCGCGCAATGGATCGGGACGGAAGGCCTGAGCACCATGCTCATCCATATCCCCTTCCCATATGGCGAAACCCAGCTCCGCCCCATGCGGCCGCGCCCGCTCACCTGCTGCTCCGCGATGACGAGCATTCCTTCGGATACGCCATCTTCCGCAGCCTTCCTTGCTAGGTCTTGCGTAGAGGGCACTTCGCCCGCAATCGTCACCAAACGTCCGAATCTGCTTGTCTTTAAGGCACTGTCGAGCACGTTTGAATCCAGCTTGTCGGGCTCGAAGAGCAGCTTGTAACCGAGCTTGGTCGACGCTTCGAATTCGTAGCCGGCCGCTTCGAGCTTTTTGATCGATTTCCAGATCGCCGTCCGGCTAACGTTAAGCGCTTCGCTCATCTTGGCGCCGGAGACGAATTGTCCCGGATGGTCGCGGAACAATTGCACGAGCGTTTCGTTACTCATTTTTTTTGCTTCCTCTCTCTTCCGCATTCCATGCAGCCGCTTGTAGGGCCAAAGCTTCTTTCGTGTTCGCCAATCGGCCCAAAGCAACCTCGAGCAGCATCCGTTCCAAATAGTCCTTCAACCACGGCCCAGCCTCCCTCTGCAGCGCGGTAGCAAGCTGTGCGCCATTCAGGTCAAGCTCCTTTACGGAGTAAATCGGAGACTCGTTCATCAGTCTCTCGAACCTAAGGAGGCGTTCTCGCAAAATATCTTCAGCTTCGGAGTCGGCACCGAGCGCTCGCGCGATTCGAAGCCAGCTGGATGAGGCAGACACCCCAAGTCGAAGGAATAAGCTTGTCCACCGGATATCTTGTTCCCGATCTTCCAACTTATTGGTCCAACCGTCCGATAGTTCATCTTGTACGCGAACAATGGACAAAATGGTTTGCATTCGTTTGTTGGATAGGCGCAGCGCCTCTAAAATTTGCTGCGCTTTATCCGCTCCAACGCCGGAAGCGATGGCCAAGAACGCCCATCGATCCTCCAATTGCTCGATGGTATCCAACCCACTTAAGTCGATCGCCGTTGCGGGAGCCTCAATCGGGATTTTCGTATGCCACAGTAGGCCGCTGGCATACAGCCAAGCCATGCAGCGAGCCGGCTGAACGCTGGCCAACATCTTGTCGAGCTCGGCTTGAATCCGCTCCATTGCGACATGCCGGAGCAACTCGCGATGGGCAAGCAGCGCTCGCCACGCCGACGTGGCCGGACGGAGCCCATACATGCCGATAAAGCGAACCGCGCGAACCATGCGAAGCGCGTCCTCTTGGAATCGTTCATTTGCGTTGCCTACGCAGCGCAGCAATCCCCGTTTGAGGTCTTCTAGTCCGCCGTAGGGATCGTAAACGCGGCCATCAAGCCGAACGGCCATGGCGTTCACCGTGAAGTCGCGTCTAAGCAAGTCGCCATCCAGATCGGTAAGAAAGGACACGGCGCTCGGTTTACGATGCGACTCGTAAGTGGATTCTTTGCGGTACGTCGTCACTTCGTAAGGCGTTCCGCCATGAATGACCGTGACTGTCCCGTGCTGCAATCCGGTCGGAATGCAGCGCGGGAACATCTCCAGTACCTGCTCGGGTTTCGCCGAAGTGGCGATATCGACATCCTTTACCGGAATGCCGAGCACGGCATCACGCACAGCGCCGCCTACGAATACGGCTTCATGCCCGGCCCCGTCCAATCGTTCGATGATCGGCAGGGCAGCCGCCATGGCGGCGGTCAGTCGGATCATCGTCATTCGCACACCGGCACGGGCAGATTCGCTTCGATGCCTAAAACGCGGTAGTAGATTTCCTCGTATTGCGTCGTGATCACGTCGTTGCAGAATACGAAACGAGCCCGATGGAGGCAAGCCTCCCTGAATTGCGCAGCCAGGCGTTCGTCGTTAAGTAGCAGTTCCGCATTGGCGGCCATCTCTTCCACGTTGCCGATATCGGATAAGAACCCCGTCTCGCCGTGCGTAACGAGCTCAGGTATGCCGCCCGCGTTCGATCCGATCGTCGGAACGCCGCAAGCCATCGCTTCAAGCGCAACTAGACCGAAGCTCTCCTTCTCCGATGGCAGCAGAAGCACATCCGCAAGCGAGATCACTTGGGCGACATCCTCCTGCTTGCCCAGAAACTGTACCCGATCTTCCAATCCCAGGTTTCGGATCTTACATTGGATCTTGGACAACTCGGGTCCTTCGCCCACCAGCAGCAGCTTGGACTTCACCTTGCTTGCCACGCGCTCGAAAATATCCACGACATCCCCGACTCGTTTCACGGGACGGAAGTTGGAAATATGCATCAAAATTTTCTCGTCGGGCTCGGCGAAGTCACGGCGAAGCGTTTCCACGTCGCGCGGGTAATAAACGCGTTTGTCGACAAAATTGTAGGTTAAGTCGATCGGAGTCGTAATGTCCAGCAGCTTGCGCGTTTCTTGGATCAGATCGTTCGAAACGGCCGTGACGGCATCGCTTTGATGAATGGCTAACCGGATCAAGTCCTTAAGCGATTCGTCCTGCGCGAGCACCGTAATGTCGGTTCCGTGCAGCGTCGTTACCGTCTTCAGCCCATCGCAGCTCATCTGCTTGGCCAGGTAAGCGCATACCGCGTGAGGGATCGCATAATGGACATGGAGCACATCCAGCTTTTGCATTTTGGCCACTTGCGCCATTTTGCTCGCGAGCGACAAGTCGTAAGGCGGATATTTGAACACATAATAATCGTTGACTTCGACTTCGTGGAAAAAAATGTTTTTATTAAACTTGCCTAACCGGAAAGGAATGCTATGCGTTATAAAATGAATTTCATGTCCCCGCTCCGCAAGAAGTTTGCCGAGCTCCGTCGCTACGACACCAGAACCGCCAAGCGTAGGATAACATGTGATACCGATTTTCAGTTTTCTGGCCATGTCTGATGCACCTCCCGCTAATAAACCCTAACTATATGGACTTTTTGAACACGTATTATATGTATTCCCTACTGGTCAAAAGAATGAAATTCCGTACGGTCGCTTAATCGCGAATCCTTCGGCATAGGCCCAACCCCTGCCTTGGGCCAGCAAGGAATCCCGCGCTTCCACCCGTTCCAAGTAACCGCTCGTCAGCGGCGTCTCTACCGCATTCGCGCTAGCGGATAGCTCGAACTGCGAGCGATATGCCCTTAGCGCTTGGCGCTTCGTTTCGTAGTGCTCGGATACGTCCACGGCAAGCGACGCATGTTCCATATCGTTTATGAAGTAATAGATCAATTGTTCGACTTGAACAGCAGGCAGCGACGGCAAGTAGTTTCGCAGCTTCGCATTAAAAACAGCTTCCTCGATCAGCTTGCTCGCCTGCACGTGATCGGGATGGCGATCCACCCAATACGGCGCAAACACGAGTCGCGGCCTCCATCTCCTAATCGCTTGCACGACGCGTTCGATATGGCCGCGGGACAGCTCAAGCCCCCGATCCGGAAGTCCGAGATTCTCGCGCGCGTATAAACCAAGCACCGCGGATGCCGCGTCGGCTTCTTGCCGACGCAGCTCCACGGTGCCGTTGGATGACATTTCCGCTTCAGTCAAATCGCAGATGACGATGCTACGGCCGGCGCTTGCGTGCTTAGCGATCGTGCCGCCCATTCCGATCTCCGCATCGTCCGCATGGGCGCCGAATACGAGAATATCGATGTTTTGCATTATTCGGCCGCTCCAGGCTTGTACTTGTGCACAAGCTCTCTCCAGGCGAAATCGCCGCGTTCCACGGCTTTCACAAGCACTTCCGCCGTTGCGATGTTCGTCGCGACCGGAATGCCTTGAACGTCGCATAGTCTGAGCAAAGCAATAATATCAGGTTCATGAGGCTGAGCCATAAGCGGATCCCTTAAAAATATGATCAAATCCATTGCGTTCTCCGCAACCATAGCTCCAATTTGCTGGTCTCCGCCTAGCGGTCCGGACATGAAACGATAGATCGACAGCTTCGTTTGCTCCATGATGCGCGTACCGGTCGTTCCAGTAGAGAAAAGCTTATGCGGTACGAATACATGTTCGTAGGCCGTCACAAAGTTGACGATTTCATCTTTCTTGCGATCGTGGGCGATAAAGGCGATATTAAGCATGACGTTCCCCTCTCTAGATGAAACAAGGATGTGTTTGGATCGAAATTAGTCCATCAAATGTTCGAAGCCGTAAATAAGTCCGGTGTAACCCATCACTTTCTTGACGGCGACGTTGACGCCCGGCATATAACCGGCACGCTCGTACGAGTCATGGCGGATTTTGAGCGTTTGCCCATAACCGCCGAATATAACTTCTTGCTGCGCAAATACGCCTGGCAGCCTGACGCTATGTATACGGAAGCCGTTGTAGTAACCGCCGCGAGCCCCTTCGATCGTTTCTTCTTCCTTCGGATTGCCTTGGCGAAGCTCTTCGCGAACTTGCGAGATCAGCTCGGCCGTCTTGATCGAAGTGCCCGACGGCGCGTCCAGCTTCTGGTCGCCGTGATATTCGATAATTTCGACATGGGGCATATATTTGGAAGCTTGCGCGGCGAACTTCATCATCAAAATCGCGCCGATCGAAAAGTTCGGAGCAATCAAACCGCCGATACCTTTCTCTTTGCACAGCTCGTCCAGCTCTTCAATCTGTTCCGGGGTAAAACCGGTAGTCCCGATAACGGGACGAACCCCGTACTCAATTGCGGTTTTCGTATGGCCGTAAACCGCATGAGGTACCGTGAAATCGACAAGAACGTCGGCCTTGGCCGAACTTAATGCCTCGTCTAACGTCTTGCTTACCGTAACGCCGCAGGCCGGCTTGCCCGCCAGCATGCCTGCGTCGATCGGCCCGGAAGACGGATTGACCGCCGCGACGAGCTGGAGCGCTTCGTCCTCCAGAACCATCTTCACGACCTCGCGGCCCATTCTGCCGCCCGCGCCGGTTACGGCTACTCTAATCGGTTTAGTTGACATTGCGATCACCTTATCCTTTGTCTCTATTCAATGTGGAGCGAATGCGCTTCATGCGAAGCTTGCGGTTAATATCCGCGAACAGCCGCTTCGCGACGGAATGCTGCGGATCCAGGCGGAGCGCTTCCCGCGCAAGATCATGGGCTTGCATAAGCTCACCTTCGGTAAACCGGACCATCGCGAGCGTATAATAACCGTCGAAGCTGAGCGGATCCAGCGCGATCGCTGCGCCGAGCCGATCGCCCGCCTCCAGCAGCCTGGGCGGCGATTCCGCAAGCAAGCCGTTCGCTTCCGCCAGCAGCAGCTTGGCTTGAATGAACTGCGAATGATAGCGGTATTCGTCGTTATCCGGCTCCAACTTTTCGGCTGCGCCCGCGTATTCCTTGGCCTTGGCCCATTTGTTGCTTCTGGCGCAGGATACCGCGCATTTATGATAATATCCCGCATTGCCAGGATCGGCCTCGATCGCAAGCTCGAACCAGTGGATCGCGCCTTCGAAATCGCCGCGGAATATATAGTCGTACGCCTTCCTGATGCAGCTTTCCCCATCCATCCGTGCCATCCTCCTTGTACAGGATTGATGGTACAGCATATGTCGGGAGCTTGCTTACAGTTCGTTCATTTTCTTCGTCCAGCGGTTCGCGTCGCGTGTATTAAACTTGTGCATCACTTTGTTGTGGGCTTCTGTTAAATCGATGTCGAGCGAATTCGCGAAGCAAGATAAGATAAACAAGATGTCGCCAAGCTCCATCTCGATGCTATTTTCCGCCTCGTCCGCTTTTTTCGGTTTCTCGCCGTACTTATGGTTAATTTCCCTGGCCAATTCGCCGACTTCTTCCGACATACGAGCCATGAGCGCTAGCGGGCTGAAGTATCCTTCTTTGAATTGCGAGATATAAGCGTCTACTTCTCGCTGGATTTCTGACAATGATTTTTCGGGCATAACCGCGCTTCCTTTCCAACAATCGCTATTCTTTTCTATGTTACCGTATTGCTCTGCCGAAAATCAATGTTTTTTGAAGTACGCAACTTAGACATACTAAGGGCAGCAGCCCATATTCCGAAGGGAGTTTTTTAGTTTTATGAATCGCATTATTAGCCAAGTTCGCATCATCGTGCCAATCCTCGTCGGCGCCGCCATTTATGCATTCGGCCTGCAATATTTCCTGCTTCCTAACCAATTGATGGAAGGCGGCGTGACGGGGATCGGGGTCTTGCTTAATTACGCGGCGGGATGGCCCTTGTCCGTCACGACTCTGCTGCTCAATATTCCGTTGTTTCTCTTAGGCTGGAAAGCGCTTGGCAAATGGCAAATGCTTTATACGATCATCGGGACGGTATCGTTATCGATATTCCTTGCGCTCATCGAAGAAATGATACGCAACGATTGGATTGTCCCCTTCCATAGCACCAACGATAATATGCTTGTGGCGCTTTACGCCGGCGCTACTCTTGGCGCGGGTCTTGGCATCGTCTTCCGGTTCGGGGGCACGACCGGTGGTATCGACATCGTAGCCAGAATACTGTCGAGACGAGGCTTCAGCATGGGCCAGATCATCTTGTTGTTTGACGCGCTCATTATCGGAGTTTCGTTAATCTACATATCGCTGGAGAAGGTTCTCTATACCCTGGTCGTTGTCTTCATTGCTACAAAAATCATCGACTTCATCCAAGACGGCGCCTATTCCGCCAAAGCCTTCTCCATCATCTCGGATCATAGCGCCGCCATCGCGCAGAGAATCACGATAGAGCTAGAGCGAGGGGTAACCTTAATGCCGGCCAAGGGCGCGTTCTCCGGGCATGACAAAGAGGTCGTTTATTGCGTAGTGGGCCGGTACGAAACCAGACGCCTCAAAAGCATCATACGCAATATCGACCCTAGGGCGTTCATCGTGATCGCCGACGTCCATGACGTTCTCGGAGAAGGCTTCAAGGAGGAATAACGGCCTCCGCGGACCTGCTAAAAAAGTTATTTGATGGATTTGATTCCGTAAGGCGTTTGCTTGTACTTTCGCCATCCTACATAAGTCAATACGGCGGAGATCATCGTACCGAGGAAGAAGGTCCATTGCAGCGGATGCGATGCCGAAGGAGGAGCAAGCACTGGAACAGGGTCGGCGTTTTCTTCCGATCGGAAAATATGGTCCAGCGCCAGCGCCGTACCGTCCAGCGACTCTTCAACCAATCGAATGCCTTTTTTGGAGGCGTTTCCTTCCTCCTTCTTCAGCGAGTCGATCATCTTCACCGAATAAGCCATTCGTTGTCTTAGCTCTTCCACGCGGAGCGAGTGGCCGGTCATGATAGCGGCAGTTTCCATGCGATTGACATGCGCTTGCATCGTGGTAAGCAGCGCGTCGGCCGCATCGGCTGCTGCCAAACGATCGTCCGTGCTTCGTTTGAGCGCTTGTCCGACCAACCGGACATCTTCCCTCAGCAACCGCTCGTACTGGTACCATAAAGATCCGCTGCCGCCGATCACGGCATCGAAAGCCAATCTGACCCGGGCGGCATATTCTCGCCATTCCGTATTGGAAGAGCCCCTAGCAAGCACTAATTCGATCGCCTTAAGGTCGGCTGCGATCGCGTCCCAACCTTCTTCATGACCGTAATAGCGCAGCATCTCGCTTGCAATGCCCTTCTGAAGCTTCTGAATCTGTACATAGGCATATTGCCGATTATTATCATTCGCGGCGCCGTACAGCGCCGTAGCCATTTCATCCATTCGGTACAGCGATTCGTACGGACTATCGGTGAACAAAAACATCACTTTCGATTCGGGTCCCGTGCCGCCCCATACGGCGCCGGCCGATCCGATCGTCATGAAGACACATAGGATAAACGGAACTACAAACCGCGTTTTCACGAACATCACCCCATAGACCACTTTATGAGGAATTGTCCAAGCTTATACCTGATTTCTGTACCGGTAGACCAGCCATGCCGCGGCAAAGCTGAATAGCGACAAGATGTAGGTGAACAGCTCTACAGCCGAGCGATCATCCTCCAATTCATCGGGAAGCCATGGATTCACGCCATATGTATAGTCGATCGTATCGTTAAGCAGCAGCCATCCTAACGCGATAACCAGCGCGATGGGCCCTGCTTTCATAAAACGGTAATAAAGCAGCGCCTCCACGGCCATCGCGAGATGCGATGCCATCAGCATGTAATGAGTCCAATTAAGCACGTCGCCTTGCGAAGCGCCTGCGATGATCATGGCAACTGCCCAAATGCCATACTTCACCGAACATACGACGGCCAAAGCTTCGATCAGTACTCTCCCCGCCTTCGCGAAACCGGACGGATTGCCGAGCGGGAACATGAGATAGAGTAATGCCATCGTAAAAAATAAGCTGGATGTCGGCGAATCTGGAACAAAAGGAATCATCCAAACCGGCTTATGGACGGCCGTCCATTCCAGCTGACTGTCGTACCAAATGTACCCGTACACGGTCCCCGCCAAATTCACGATGAACAGCAGCCACAGGAACGGGCGATTCAATAAGAAGCTTTTGCTCCAGAAGAAAGAGACTTGCATAACAGGCCTTCCTTTCAAAAAAAACCTGACCGTAGAATACGATCAGGTTTTTCGTTCTTGGTTTTATTCTTGGGTTTGCTTGGACAGCCAAACCGCTAGAGAATCGATCTCTTCAGCAGTCAGGTTGCCTTCGTAAGCAGGCATCGCGTTTCGACCCTTCGTGATGGTCTCCGCGATCTCTTCCTTGCTCAGACGGTTGCCGATGCCCAGAAGCGCTGGACCGACCGAGCCGTTCAGATCGGTTGCGTGGCAGCCGATACATTGCGCTTGGATAATCTCCATAGCAGGATCATCAGGCTCGATGATCGCCGCTGCTTTCTTAAGCGGATTCGGTCTAGGTTCGCCGCGTTCGATCGCTTCGCGGGCCTTCTCTTCGCGAACGTGATGTTCAGGAGTCTGACCGTTCTGCTCCAGCATGTGCTGGTAGTGATCCCATGATACGACCGTCAGATAGACGCATGCCGCCAGCGTAAGTAGCATAAGCGAGGATGCGATCGGACGACGGTAGAAACGGCGTTCTTTGCCCGTATCCAGGAACGGCGCAAGCAGCAAAGCTCCGAACATGATGGCAGGTATGCCCATTGTGCCAAGCAAGACATATTCTTGCGAAACGTATGGATATTTCAAAAATTGATACAGGAACAAGAAGTACCAGTCCGGCATCGGAATAAACGCGGTATTCGTTGGATCCGCGGGATAACCGAGCGGAGCAGGCTCTGCGATCGTCCATGCCAGGAACCCGACAAGCACGACGCAGCCAACCATCCATTCCTTAAGCAGGAAGTTCGGGATGAAGGCTTCCGACTTGCCCGGGAACGAGGTGTAGTCGGGCGGCGTTTGGATGCCTGCGCCTTTCTTGACACGGGAGTCGCCGACATAAACGACCTTCTCGTTCGATTTATGACCATGCGCCATAAGTAAGCCCTCCTTCGCTTAAAGTGGTCCTGAAATGCCTTGCTTCCGGATCATCAGGAAATGCGCCGCCAGCATGGCGATCAATGCGCCAGGCAGGAAGAATACGTGAATCGCGAAGAAGCGAGTCAGCGTCTGCGCGCCTACGATGTCGCCGCCATACAGGAAGTCAGCAATATACGATCCGATGTACGGTACGGATGCCGCGATTTCAACCCCTACTTTAGTTGCGTAGTAAGCCTTGTTGTCCCATGGAAGCAGGTAGCCCGTGAAACCCAGGCCCAGCATGATGAAGAATATCAACATTCCGACAACCCAGTTCATCTCGCGCGGCGCCTTGTAGGAGCCGGTGAAGAACACGCGGAGCGTATGTAGGAACATCATTACGATAACCAAGCTTGCGCCGAAGTGGTGCATGCCGCGGACGATTTGTCCGAAAGCGACCTGATGCTGCAGGAAGTCAACGCTTGCATATGCGTTGATGATATCCGGCACGTAATACATCGTCAGGAACATGCCCGACAGGATTTGAATAACCGTGATGAAAAACGTCAAGCCGCCGAAACAATACACGAACGCGGAGAAGTGATGCGCGGGGTTAACGTGCTCCGGCACCTCATGGTCTGCCACGTCTCTCCAAAGCGGCGTAATGTCAAGACGTTCGTCTATCCAGTTGTATACATTCTTAAACATCTGTCATCCGCCCTCCTTAGAATCTGCTGTTCGGTTTAATGGCTCCAAGGTAAATGAATCCTTGATCGATATTGACTTCGTACTCGTCGAGCGGCGTATTGGCGACAGCCAGGTTCTTGCCATCTTTCGTGTAGCGCGCGTCGTGACACGGGCAATCGTACTCGTTCTGGCCCTTCGCGTTCCAAGCGATCGTACAGCCAAGATGCTTACAGACCGGCGACAGCGCGAAGACCTCTCCTTTGTCATTCTTGGAGATCCAGGCAACCAGCTCCGGCTCGCTTTCGTACCATCCATCGACCTGATGAATTTTGAATTTGAATTCTTGCGGTTCGTTCGTAATTTTGCTCTCTTCGACAACCTTTACGAATGTGCCCTCGCCCTTCTTCTTAAGAAGAGGGTCAACCGCAAACCGAACCATCGGCAGTACCGCGCCACCCATCATGAAGGCCGTCGTGCCGCCAAGCGTATATGACAAAAATTGACGCCGGGACATTTCTTTGCGCTGAACCGGACGATGCGCCGTCTCGTGTTGTTCATGATTACTCATCTTCTGTTCTAACCCCCCTTTGCCAACCATATCTCGCGTCTTGCCGCACGGCAAAAACACATGACGAACTAGGACATTACTTATAATAGCCTAGGTACTTGGGAGCGTCAAGAATATGGCCCGATATTTGCGTCAATCTGGAAATGGCGTTCAATAATTTGTTGTCAATTTGTCACATTTGACCTGCTATGGCATTTGTTTTCCCCATTTTTCGGTCATCTTATACGAAAACGCTACCCATTATGAAGCAGAATTGCCGCTCCATGTATTTCTCACCAACGTGCCGACAAACTCCTGGCCCGGAAGCACGCCGTTGTCGCCGGGACGAAGCACGATATCCGCGCCCGCGCGAGAAAAATCCAGTTCCTGCTTCGCGGTTGCTACTATAATGTAGGTAAAGCCCGATTGCCTTAGCCCTTCGACCAGTCGCGCGATCGAATCATCCTTCTCTGGCCCGTCCGCGACATAATGGCATGCGGGGTATGTCACGACCCTGCCTTTGAACGGAATTTCGACCAGATCCAGCATATCCCTTAGCCGCTCCAGCTGTTCGGTCGCTTCATACGGGGATTCCTTCCCCGTCAAACCCGTTACGGGCAGCAGACAGGTGTCCAAGTATGGCGCCAGCTCGTCCCATCGTTCCTTCTCGATTTCGCTAAATTTCATCCGCTTCTCCCCGTTTCCCGCTAGTTTCCTTCATCCGAATCTCCAACTTTACCATTCTACAAAAGAAAGCCTCCATATGCTAGTGCCGATGTGCCGTCGGCTTAGCAAGGAAGCTCCTGTCGATTTTTATTGGCGATAAAGGTAACTCATTGTTTAAGCCCATTCAGCTGCTTGACAAGACGGTAGAACGTATCCTCGTCGCCTTCGGCAAGCGCCTTGTCGATGGCGTCGTTCAATTGGTGGGTCTGAAATTTGAGCACTGCTTCATCAAGCACCAGCTCCGCGACCAAGCCAAGCATCGCTTCATACGTTACTTTCATTTTGTCCATAGGATACACCTCCACACCGGCGTTAATGGATCCTATATTCGATTCCTTTCGTCACGTAGCTCTCCATCGTCCTTCTCATGCGCTGCAAATCGTCCTCTGTCAATTCTCTAACGACTTTGGCGGGTGTTCCGAGAGAAAGCGTATAGGAAGGTATTTTCTTATTCTCCGTAACAATCGAACCGGCTCCTATTAAAGCATATTCACCGATGTCGGCGCCGTTAAGTACGATTGCCCCCATTCCGATTAATGTGCCTCTGCCCAGCTTGCATCCATGTACGATCGCGCTGTGCCCGACAGAAACTTCATCCTCAATGATAAGCGGCTGATCCGTATTCACGTGTCCTACCACATTGTCCTGGATATTGCAGCTGTGCCCGATGCGGATTGGCGCCAAGTCGCCCCGCAGCACCGCGTTAAACCATATCGTGCTCGCATCGCCGAGCGTGACGTCGCCGACGAGCTTCGCCCCCTCCGCTACGTAACAATCTTTGCCGAGGGCAGGCATGATTCCTTTGTAAGGCAATAACATGTTTGATCCTCTCCCTTTTCCATGGTAGGAGAGATTCTACCAATCGACGTGGCCAAAGTCAATGAGCAAGCTTCAGGCCTAATCCCGTCACGACCGCGCTTCCGGCCTTGGTCATACGGACGACCGTGCCATGATCGGGATGTTCCCCGATTCGCAGCAGCCCGAGATGCATCATCATCGTCATGATCCTGACTTCCATAATCGCGGTAGCGTCGTCGTAATAATAAGGTTTGACGAAAGGATTAAGTACTTGCTTGAGCGAATCGACCGTCACCCACTCGCCTGCGAGTGCTTGAATCCAGTGCACAAGCGACAGCAGATTGGCGACGGGTCCCTTGTAAAGCTTAAGCCAATAAGCGAACATAGCTTCCGTCTCTTGAGGCGGCGCTTGCTTCAGACGCTCCAACCCTTTGTCGGTCACGGTCAAAAACTCATCTTTCTCGCTGATGTACCCTGCGCTGCAGCAGAAGTCGTAAAGAAATGAGAAACGATCGGGATACACGTTGAAATGACGGCCGTATCCGAAACGCCAGCCGCCCTTCGCCGGAGGTTCTTCCTGAACGCTCATCCGGTCGAGCAACTGAAGCAGGAATCGCTTGTACATGGAGCCGTCCGCCGTCAACTGGATTTCATTGTGGTAGACGTAATGAAGCAGTTGCTTGACATCATCCTTCATGAGCTCTTGCTCGTCCCTATAAAGCGGCGGGTCTTCCGATTGCGTGAGCTCTTCCGAGAATCGTCTCTTGAGCGTATCCCGGAATCGCGTCTTCAAATCGCGCGGGACTTGAAACAGATAGCGGTTAGGACCGCTAAAGCCGTTGAATAACCAGCCTTGATGCTTGAATCTCGCGATAACATCTCTCGGGCTTGGCGGCGGCGCTACGGCGGCAGGCTTCTTCTTTCCCCGCTTCGGCTTTTTCGGATCGGGCTCCTCCGCGGCTATTTGTTCGATACCGAATCGCGACTGTTGCACGCGCGCGATCAAGTCTTCCAAGCTGTACGACTCCCGGGACTCGAACAGCAACGAATTCAAGAACCGAATCTCTTCCAGCTTCATAACGCTGATCTGTTCTTCGAATACATCGTGGCGGCTGACCCTGGCAAGAATCGACTGAATCAATTCGTTTTTCGAATTGCCGTTGCACTCGCAACGATAGACATTCGCGATTCGGCTAAGCTGGCCGATATCCGCGTAACCGAGCATATCCGATAAATTCATGGCTCACCCCTTTCTTCGCAGCCCTGTTTGCAAACCAGGCGACAGCTCAAAGGTTTTATTACCATTATTGGACAATTCCGAAATTTAATACCTAACCGAAAATCGAGGCAAAAATGAAAAAAGCCGTCCAATTCGTCGAACTGACGAACGGGACGGCTTTCCGAGCCTGTGGCTGACGTGCATGCGAGATGGTTCAACGTTGGACGGTATCCAGATGTTTGGTGCAATTGTGAAGCACGGGCACCCATTGACCATCGTTTAACGACAGGATCGAATAGGATAAATTGCCAAGCCGCTGGTCGGGAATAACCGAACACATCGCTTGAAGCAGCTGAGCGATGAAACTTCCGTGCGAGACGATCAGGATGTTACGGTCTGCATCCCGCTCCGCCAGCTCCGATATGACACTCATGCCCCTCGCGCGCATATCGTCGTCCGATTCGGCTCCCAGCTGCAACGTACGCCAATCGGCGCCCCACTTGGCCACACGCTGCGCTTCAGTAGTGCCTTCCAGCTTTCCGAACGAACGTTCCCTTAACCTAATATCGGGATCGAGCAGCGGCAAATCGAGTTTTTTCGCAATGACCTCGGCTGTAACTCTGGCACGTAATAGATCGCTGGACATGACTGCATCCCATAGGTTCTCTTCCGAGCTTAATCGCCCTGCAAGCGCCTCCGCTTGCCTCATGCCTGTTTCGTTAAGCGGAATATCCGTTTGGCCTTGCAGGATCCCGCCTGCGTTCCAATTTGTTTCTCCGTGTCTAACCAATCCGATGAACAAAACGTTCACTCCCTCGATCCGCTGTCACCGCGCATGCCCTGCTTCGACAGTCACGGCCCAATATGTATATGACGTTGTAACGGGAACGAGTTCAATGACGCGTTCGAGACAACCAATTCAAGATGAGCAACGCCATGACGAGCCCGAGCAGCGACAAAGCTACGTAATATTGCGGAAATGTCGGAACGACCTTGAGCACGAACGGATCGCTAATGCTGGCTACGGGCACTTCCGCGTAATAGCCGGCGTCGCTGAATACATTGTCCCCCGATACGTTCACCGTATCGATTAATCCCGTCATCGCTTCCATCTCGGCTTTGGTCGGCGCATCCCGATAATCGAATACGAACACGAAAAACGCGCAAGCGAACATCGCCATACAACCGGCGATCAATATCGCGATGTTGCGACGGAACGACTTCGAGAATTGATAGCTTTTGCTCGGCACCGGCATGAACCAGGATTGTTCGGCATAAATCCGTTCCATCACGTTCCGGGTTATGTGTTCGGACGGGCCAATCAGCATAGGCTCCTCCGAGTATTCCCGGATGAGATTCTCGCTCTCCTCCCATATGCCGAACTGTGCGGAGCATTCCGCGCAATCCAGCAAATGTGCTTCCATCTCTATTCGATCCTGATCGTTCTCGGACAAGTCCCAATAGATCGCGAATTTATCCTGAACTTCCGCACATCTCATCTTATATTCATCCCCTCGAATGGTTCCATCGCCGACATGCCTCCGAAATACGGCTCGAGCTGCGATTTTACGCTTGCTCTGGCCCGGAACAGCAACGACTTGACGGAACTGACCGATTGTCCCAAAATGTTGGCGATCTCTTGGTAATCGAGTTGGTCATATTCTCGCAGAATGAGCGCAGAGCGTTGTTTCTCCGGCAAGTTGTTGATTGCGTCCCTCACCATGGCCATCCGCTCGTTGCGAAGAAGCTGCTGCTCCGGCGCCGATTCCGGCGAAGCGAGCGGCTCGAACCCCGCATCGTCCAACGACACGTTTGCCGTTTTTCCTTTGCGAAGTTCGCTTAGGACCGTATTGCGGGCAATCGTATATAGCCATGTCGAGAAGGAAGCGTCCATCTCCCTGAAAGAATGCAAGCTCCGATAGGCTTTGTAAAACGTCTCCGAACATAAGTCTTCGGCGAGCAATTCAAGCTTCGAGCTCTTCAGCATATGAAAGATAAAGGCCATGATCTTGCGCTGATACCGCCGCATAAGCTCGGAGTATAGCTCGACATTGCCATCCTTTATCTCGCGTATGAGCTGGGAATCAGTCATGACAGGCGAACCTCCTCCACCTGCAAGTTATCCCCGGACCATCTCGTATAATGGTAGTTCAAAATTCCAATTTTGATCAACTGGATTTTTGAACACGATATTATACATTGTACCTGCCCGGGAACAAAAAGTTGCGGTCGTTATCTTAAAAACCGAAAATAATCAGGTAGTAAACTATTCGAGTTCCGCAAGCAAATTCCTGCTTGTTTCGACAAAAAGGATATTAAACCTCCATTACCCTAATTACCCAAAAATTTGAACGCAAAAAAACGTTACTGAAAATCGGCAAAAAAAAACCACTCCGAAGAGTGGTCAGCGCTCATGCCGAGCGCCCGAGTTATTGGATAGGAGTGGAGAGAAACCATACTGTACTTTTATTATATGTATACGCTTCCAAATTGTCAATAAGCGTTTTCATTTTTCTTCGAGGTTATTTGTAAGCACTGTACGACCATCTCCGGACAAAAAATGCTCACCACCGACGAACCGCGAATCGGCATCGACGATGGAGAGCATTGCTTTTGACATGTTATTGATGGACGGCATAACCGCTGCTGTCCAGCAGCGCGATCGCTTGGTCCAAATACTCCTGCGTACGGAACGATAACCGAAGAATGCCCGGTACGTCTTCCCTGCTTTCTATGATTTGGAGATTGCTTAAGTTGATCCGGTTGTTGCCAAGCTCGCTTGCGATTTTGCCGATGATGCCGGGATGATCGGGGACATCTACGTAACAATCGTATACGGAATGTATCATGCCTTTGCGCCTCTCGGGCATCCTGCTGCGGAATTCGCCGGCATCGCGGAACGACTGCTCGATCGCTTCGCCATTCCTCTCCTCCAGCATCCGGGCAAACCCTTCCATGCCGGCGTTCCAATCGCGAAGCAGTCTGAGCAGCACATGACGGTTGTCCAATAAAATGTCGCGCCATAATGCAGGATCTCCGGAAGCGATGCGCGTAATATCTCTAAAACCGCCGGCTGCAAGCGATTCGTATAAGCCGTTGCGCTCGTTGTACCCCCGAACCTGATTGACGAGGGCAACCGCGATCATATGCGGAAGATGGCTGATCGCGCCGACGATGTCATCATGGGAATCGGCATCCACCTTCACGATGTTCGCTCTCGTATGCGACAAGAGCTCCGTCAGCCGTTCTACCGCTTCCGGCGGAGTCGACTCGCCCGGCGTCAGCACGTAGAACGCGTTCTCGAGCAAATGGTACGAAGCCGCTTCTACGCCCGAACGCTCCGAACCCGCCATCGGATGTCCGCCGACAAAAACGGCGTTCGTCAGCTTCAGCGATTCGGCGAACGAAGTGACGGACGATTTCGTGCTGCCTACATCCGTTACAATGCAGCCGGGCTTCAAGTTAAAAGTGCTGATTTGATCCAAGTACTCCTGCAAATTGCCGACCGGCACGCACAGGAAAATAAAATCCGCCGCTTCCGCGGCTTCTTGCACGGAGGTTGTGCCTTCGTCGACAACGCCTCGCTGAATATATTTCTGGACGGAAGCCGGACGGTTGGAGTATCCGATCACTTTAATGCCCGGTTTGCCCTTTAGGCATAAGGCGATCGATCCTCCGATCAGTCCGACACCGAATATGGAAACTGTTATCATCCTCTTTTGTCTACACCGTCACTTCCTGCAATACTTGTTCGAGCGCCGCGATAAACTTCTTGTTCTCCTCAGGCGTGCCGACGCTGACCCGAATATGGTTCGGATAATAAGTCCAGCGGGCTCTGACGATGATTCCTCGGCGGAGCAAAGCATCGAACATCTCGGGCGACGGGCGCTTCGCGTCGACCATGACGAAATTGCCGAACGCCGGGAAATACGTCAACCCCAGACGGTCGAACTGCTCGTACAAGTAACGAACCCCCGCCGCATTGGATTCCCGGCACGCTTCCAGGAATGCATCGTCAGCCAGAGACGCCTTTGCGGCTGCCTGCGCGGCGCGGCTCGTATTAAACGGCTCGCGGACTTGATTGACGAACCGGATCACATCCGGATGGCCGACTCCGTAGCCAATTCGGAAGGATGCTAACCCGTATATTTTGGAGAAGGTTCGCAGTACGACTAAATTACGATATTCCTTCAGCATGTCGACGCCGTTGCTGTACGTCCCGTCGTAGACGAACTCGCCGTACGCTTCGTCGAGCACGACAAGCACGTCCGTCGGCACCGACTTCATGAACGCCGTTAGCTCGTCATGGGAAACGATCGTTCCCGTCGGATTATTCGGATTGCAGATCCATAACACTTTGGTTCGGCTCGTCACTTTGGCCAGCATCGCAGGCAAGTCGTGACGTCCGTCCTTAAGCGGCACTTCGATGATTCTCGCGTTTTCGACCTCGGCATTATGTTTGTACTGGGAGAACGTCTCGTCGGCCATGATCGTTTCGTCGCCGGGGGCGAGGAAGGCTCGTGCGATCATGAGGATCACTTCGCTCGACCCCGCGCCGAAGATGATTTGATTCGGCTGTACGCCTAATTTGACGGCCAGATCAGCCGTCAATTCAACGCTCGCTCCGTCTGGGTATATGTGAGTATTCGACAAGCTCTCGATGACAGCCGCCTTGGCTTTCTCGGAGCAGCCGTTCGGATTTTCGTTCGAAGCAAGCTTGATGACCTCTGTCAGGCCTAATTCTCTCTTCACGTCTTCAATCGGTTTGCCCGGTTGATAAACGGGAAGATGGACGATATTGCTTTTGGGCTGCATTGCGCCATTCACCCCTTCTATTTGGTCATGTAAACAATAACTAATCTGTATTGTCTCATATCTCTTTACCGATTTAAAGTAGTTTTGCAAAATGAAAGAGCCCTCCCAAGCGGGAAGGCACTTATCCATCGACTCCGCAACCTGCAATGGCACGGATGTCGGACGCGCAGCAGTACGTTAACCTTTCAGCGAGGCAACGAATTCCCCGACTAGCCGGAGCCCCTGTCCTCTCGTATCCATGTCGCGCAGTAGAGGCAGCTGTTCTTCGATCTTGCGGACGATGGCGCTGCCTACGACGACGCCGTCGCAAACTCGTTCGAACCTTTCGACCTGCTCGCGGCTGGAGATGCCGAAGCCGATGCAGATCGGCTGATCGGTCGCTTCCCGGACCGTAGCCAGGAATTGATCGATGTCGCTGTGGAATTCGGAGCGCACGCCCGTTACGCCGAGCGACGAGACGCAATAAACGAAACCTTTCGCTTTGCTGGCAATTCGCGTCACGCGGTCCTTCGAAGTCGGAGCAACCAGGGGGATGAGATGGATATCCGCCTGCTCGGCCCGCTCGCGGACCTCTTCATCCTCTTCGATCGGCAGATCCGGAATAATGAGACCGCTAATGCCTTTGCTCTTCACGAGGGAGAAGAACGAATCGAGTCCGAATTGGAGGACCGGATTGAAGTAGGTAAACAGGATCAGAGGAATCGTAACCCCTGCCTCGCGCGCACGTTCCGCCATGCCGATACAATCCGCGAGCGTAACCGTGCCCCGAAGCGCCCTCTCGGAGGCGCGCTGGATGACGGGGCCGTCCGCCAGCGGATCGGAGTACGGCACGCCGAGCTCGATCATGTCCGCTCCCGAACGCTCCAGCTCCTGAATCAGGGCGAGCGTCGTATCCGCATCGGGGTCGCCAACGGTAATGAACGGAATAAGAGCCGAACGGCCTTCGGCCTTAAGGCTCGCAAACTTTTGATCAATGAGATTCATCGCTCTTGCCTCCCAAATAACCCATGATCGCCTCGACGTCCTTGTCGCCGCGACCGGATAAGCTGACGACGATGACTTTGTCCTTGTCCAGCGTCGGCGCAAGCTTAAGCGTCTGCGCGATCGCATGCGCGGATTCCAGCGCGGGGATGATTCCTTCCGTGCGGGAAAGCAGCTGCAGCGCCTCAAGCGCCTCTGCGTCCGTAATCGGCACGTACTCCGCGCGCCCCGAATCTTTGAGATACGCATGCTCCGGACCAATGCCCGGATAGTCGAGCCCGGCAGAAATGGAGTGGGCCGGCAGCACTTGACCGTGATCATCCTGAAGCACGTAGCTCAGAGAGCCTTGGAATACGCCATGGCGCCCCTTCGTCATGGTCGCCGCATGCTCTTCCGTGTGCACGCCTCTGCCAGCCGCTTCTACGCCGAGCAGACGCACGCCGTCATCATTCACGAACGGATGGAAAATTCCCATCGCGTTGCTCCCGCCGCCTACGGCCGCAACGACGTAATCCGGCAGACGGCCTTCTTCTTTCAGGATTTGCTCGCGGGCTTCGTCGCCGATGATGCGCTGGAAGTCGCGAACCATCATCGGGTAAGGATGAGGACCCGTTACGGAACCGAGGATATAATACGTATCGGTCACATGGCTGACCCAATAACGCAGCGTTTCGTTGCAAGCGTCCTTGAGCGTGCGCGTGCCGGAAGTAACGGGCACGACCTCGGAGCCGAGCAAATTCATGCGGAAGACGTTGAGCTGCTGGCGCTTCATGTCTTCTTCCCCCATGAACACTTTGCATTCGAGCCCTAGGAGCGCGGCGATCGTCGCAGAAGCGACGCCGTGTTGACCGGCGCCGGTCTCCGCAATGATTTTGGTTTTGCCCATGCGTTTGGCAAGCACGCCTTGCCCGATCGTATTGTTGATTTTGTGAGCGCCGGTATGGTTAAGATCCTCCCGCTTCAAGTAAACCTTCGCGCCGCCGAGCTGCTCGCTTAACCGCTTCGCGTAGTATAGCGAGGTAGGCCGACCCGAATATTTATGGAGCAAATCGCGGACCTCCTGCTGGAATTCCGGATCCTTGGCGTAATGAACGTAAGCTTCTTCGAGTTCGAGCAACGCGTTCATTAACGTCTCCGGTACGTAGCGGCCGCCGAACTTCCCGAACCTGCCGCTTGCATCAGGTATTTGTATCATGCTTCAGTCACCTTTCTCACGAATAATCTGATTTTGTCGATATCCTTGCGCCCTTCCGTTTCTACGCCGCTCGATACGTCAACTCCGTTCGGAGCATGCGAGCGCAAAAGTTGTTGAACGTTATCGGCATTTAGTCCCCCGGCTACGTACAAAGGCAGCTCCATCGCCAATGCCGCCAGCTTGTACGACTCGATGGCCGACCACGCGAACGGCTCTCCCGTTCCGCCGCCCGGCGCATCGATAAGGACGGCGTCAATCGCGCCCCGGTAAGGTTCCAATCGAATGGCGGCATCCTCTGACTGTACATTCGCCGCGCCGCTCCCGGTTCCCTTCCCGACGGAGAACACCCGCCAGACGGCGATGCCGGGATGTCTTCGTCTAAGCTCCGAGCAGTAGCCCGGCGACTCGGATCCATGAAGCTGTACGACATGGAGCGGAACAACGGCGAGCAGCTCGTCCATTTCCTCCATGGTGGCGTCGACGAATACTCCGACCGTCAATGGCGGCTTGCCGTTCGCACCGGTGATGCGCTCGGCCGCTTGGAGAAGAATCGCCGCTTCTTCCTTGCTTACTTGGCGTTTGCTAGGTGCGAAAACAAAGCCGATCTCGTGAAACGGCAGACCGTTCATGGACGCGATCGTCGATGCGTCCTTTAAGCCGCATATTTTGATGCGCGGTTGCGATGGTTTCATCCTTGCACCGGTCCCATCAATTGATCAACGGCTTCCTTCACATCGCCTTGCCGCATGAAATGTTCCCCAATCAATACGCCATGCGCCCCGACCGATTGCAGATACCCCATATCGTCGCGGCCCGCGATGCCGCTCTCGCTAATGACCGTTACATCCTTCGGCATCATGCCGATCAACTGCTCGGTCGTGCGCAGATCGGTAACGAACGTCTTTAAATTTCGGTTATTGATGCCGATTAGCGTGGCTTTACCAAGGGAGAGCACCCGCTCGAGCTCTTCCGAGTCGTGGACCTCGACCAGTACGTCCATGCCGAGCGCGCGCGCAAGCTCGTAAAACTCCGCCAGCTGCTCGGTTGTCAGAATCGCGGCTATCAGCAGAATGGCGTCCGCCCCGATAAGTCGCGCTTCATAAATTTGTCGATAATCGATAATAAAGTCTTTGCGAAGAAGCGGTACGTTAACCGTGTGCTTCACAAGCGTCAAAAAGTCGTTATGCCCTTGGAAATAATCGCGATCCGTCAGTACGGAGATGCAGTCCGTGCCGGCCACTTCATATGATGAGGCAAGGCCCGCCGGTTCAAAGTCGGCCCGAATAAGCCCCTTCGACGGCGAAGCTTTTTTTACCTCCGCGATCAGTCCCATATTCCGGTTGCGGTTGCCCGCTTGAAGCGCGCGTTCGAAGCCCCGGCACGCTTCCATCTCCGCGATTCGCCTTTCGACGTCGGATAACCAGAACCGGCCCGCCAGCTCTTCGACCTCCGCATGTTTGGTTGCTACGATTCGATCAAGAAACATGTGTCAACTCTCCTGTCGTTTGAATAAGCTCTTGCAGCTTAACCTTGGCCTTGCCGGAATCAATGACTTCCGCCGCCAGGGCTACCCCTTCCTTCAGCGTTGACGCGAGGCCGCCCACATAGATGCAAGCGCCGGCATTCGCAAGCACGATATCGCGATAAGCTCCGCGCTCTTCCCCGCCGAAGATCGAGCGGATGATGTTCGCGTTAACCGCCGGTTCTCCGCCCTTCACGTCGCCTATCGGATGCCGGCGAAGACCAAGCTCTTCCGGCACCAAATCGTATGTCGTAACCGCGCCGCTTCGAAGCTCGGAGATTTGCGTCGGGGCCGAAATGCTAATCTCGTCGAGTCCGTCATGGCTGCTTACGACCATCGCCCGGTCCAACCCAAGCTCGCCGAGCACTTCGGCGATCGTCGCCGTTCTAGTCCGGTCATACAAGCCGAGCAGTTGCCTGTCGGCGCCCGCCGGATTCGTCAGCGGACCGAGCATGTTGAATATCGTGCGAATGCCTAGCTCGCGCCGAGGCGCGGCCGCATGTCTCAAGGACGGATGATACAGCTGGGCGAACATAAAACAGATGCCGATTTCCTTCAAGCAGGAAGCTGCTTGCTCGGGCGTAAGGCTGATCTGGACTCCCAGCGCTTCAAGAACGTCCGCGCTTCCCGTCTTGCCCGACATGGCGCGGTTGCCGTGTTTCGCCACTCGAATCCCCGCGGCCGCCGCGATAATGGACGATGCCGTCGAAATATTGAATTTATGAATGCCGGAGCCGCCCGTTCCGCAAGTATCCAGCAGCTCGCCGTATCCGGATTGGACTTGGCTCGCGTGATTTCGCATCACTTCCGCGAAGCCGGTAATTTCGTCTTTCGTCTCGCCTTTCATGCGCAGCGCCGTCGCGATCGCGCCGATCTGGGCGGGAGTCGCCTCGCCGTTCATAATGGTGCCCATCACGTGCCCCGCTTCCGAGCGGGATAGATTCTCGCCGCCGATCACCTTGTTCAACGCTTGCTGCATCGTCATGACCATCGTTTCCATCCTAACCCCGCCCCTCTCTCGTTGCAACTTCGTAATCCGAGTTGACCGATACCGAGACCGACTCTTGCTGCGGCGACCGCTTGGCCTTGCCGAAGCTCGCTTCCGCGGCGCGAATCGATTTGAGCATGCCTTTCGCTTTGTTCACCGTCTCCATGTATTCGTTCTCCGGCACGGAGTCCCATACGATGCCGGCCCCGCTCTGCACGTAAGCCTTGCCGTGCTTGAAAATGATCGTGCGGATCGTAATGCAGGTGTCCATCGTGCCGCCGAAGCCTAAGTAACCGATCGCTCCCGCATAGGCGCCGCGCGCTTCGTTCTCGAGCTCCGCGATGATTTCCATCGCCCGAAGCTTCGGCGCGCCGGATACCGTGCCCGCAGGCAGGCAGGAAATAAAAGCATCGAAAAAGTCTTTGTCCGGATGCAGCTTGCCGGATACGTTGGAGACGATATGCATGACATGGGAGTAACGTTCGATCTCCATGAACGAATCGCAGCGGACGCTGCCGAACTCCGACACGCGGCCGATATCGTTGCGGCCTAGATCGACGAGCATCAGATGTTCGGCCCTCTCCTTCTCGTCCGCCAGCAGCTCGCGCTCCAGCGCCAGGTCCTCTTCGGGCGTCGCCCCGCGCGGTCTGGTGCCGGCAATCGGCCGCGTCTCGACGCGACCGCCGGATACTTTCACGAGCGCTTCCGGGGATGTGCCGACGATGACCTCCTCGCCCATCTTCAAATAATACATATACGGCGAAGGGTTCATCGTCCGCAGAACGCGGTATACATGCAGCGGATCGATATCCGTGTCGATGCTGAACCGCTGGGACAACACGACCTGGAATATGTCGCCCGAACGGATATATTCCTTGGCGTGCTCCACGTTGCCGATAAATTGTTCCTTCGTCAGATTGGATTCAACGTCGCCGAGGTCCGGATCGGATGGATACGCCATCGCCGGCGCCATCGCGGGATAGGCTGGAGGCTGCTGAAGTCTGGCGACAAGCGCATCCAGTTTATCGACCGCCTTGGCATAGGCTTCGGCGATTTCGCCGTCTGTCGCTCCTTCGGGAATATGAACGTTGCCGATCATCTGCAGCTGCTGCTTTAAGTGGTCGAATACGACGACTTGATCGCAGAACATGAATTGCATATCGTTCATCTGCAAGTCGTCGATACGATGAGCGGGCAGCTTCTCGTAATATTGCAGAAGATCGTATCCAAAAAATCCGATCGCGCCTCCCGTGAACGGCGGGATTTCCGGCAATGAAGGGCTTCGGAACGAGCGAAGCTTCGCTTTCAGCAGCTCGATCGGCTTATCCTTGAGCACCGTTCTTGAATCGCCGTGTTCCAGCACCATCTCCCCGTGTTTGCCATATAGCTTCAGGAAAGGATCGGTGCCGATAAAGGAATATCGAGCCCACTTGGCGCCTCCTTCCACGCTCTCCAGGAGGAAGGCATGCTCTTCCTTCGCGAAATGCTGGAACAGCCGAATCGGCGTTTCCGTATCCGCCAAAATATATCGAACGATCGGAATCAAATTATACGTGCCAGCCAATTGGATAATTTTCTTTAGTTCATTCGTCACGATGATCGACCTCCGTTAAATATCATTTATTTCTCGAGCGCATAGAAATTAAAAAAACTCCTGCCGGAAGCAGGAGCGCCTGATTAAATGATAACGAAGGTGATCGGAAACCTAGCAATGCTGCACCACGGTAAAGCCAAAACGCGCTTGGCTCGGAAAAACTTTCCGCGCGGCATACCTCCCCCCTGTGGGATTGGCTATGCCAACATAACCGTCTTGCATCGCAACTCAGCTAAGCTCTTCTCTGCTCATCTCTACTCGTCTCATCTCGGCTAACTAACTGCTTCTCTAAACTCACCTATGGGTATAAATATAAAGCATGGTTAACCAAGCGTCAACCCGAACTTTCGTAAGTTAGGCTTTCGCCTTAGCCAAATCCGGCCGGAGCGCCTGCGCGCCGCCCAAATAAATGTGCTGAATCTCGGCTTGGCTTTTTTCGGTGTTAACAAGCACCATCAATCTCACGCATCGTTCCAGACTGCCTTTCACCGGTACCTCGAGCGCGCACATCAGCGGGACGAGCTCCCAGCCCGGCAGTTGCCTTACGGCTTGCGCCGGGAACGAATCGTCCAAATCCTGCGTGACGGTAATCAGTACGCTGCAAATGTCGGCGGGCTCGATATCGTTCGACGCCATGATGGCATTCACCGTCTCCAGCGTGGCTGCGGAGATGAGCTTCGCTTCGTTCGCTTCTACCGTTATGGCTCCCCGTATTCCTCTTACACTCATTGCTGCGCCTCCCGTTTCAATTCCTCCACGATTTCCCTTACCCATTCCACCGGTACGTCCGATTTGATCTCGACTTTCCCGATTGCTGTTGGCACGACGAATACCATCGTTCCTTCAGCGAATTTCTTATCATGCATCATTGCCGCCATGACCGCGTCAACGTCGAAATGCTGCGGCAATACGACGGGCAGTCCGCAGCGCTCCAGCGCGCGCTTCGTGACCGTATAAACTTCGTCAGGCGCCCCGTAGCGTACGCCGAGCTTAGCGGATCCGATCATGCCGATCGAGATCGCTTCCCCGTGCTGAAGCTCGTTGTAACCCGCGACAGCCTCTAGGGCGTGACCGATCGTATGGCCGAGATTCAAAATCGCGCGCAACCCGTTCTCCCGCTCATCCTGGGAGACGACGTTCGCCTTCACGCCGCAGCCCTTATAAAGCGCATAGCCCAGCGCTTCCGGATCAAGAGCGAGCAGCTTCTCCGCGTTAACGTCGCACCAGTCGACAAATTCGGAATCCCAAATCAAGCCATGCTTCACGACTTCCGCCAAACCGGAGCAAACCTCGCGCGGCGGCAGCGATTGCAGCGTCTTCAAATCGTAGAGTACGAATTCCGGTTGATGAAACGCTCCAATGATGTTTTTGGCGAGCGGATGATTAACGGCTACCTTGCCTCCGACGCTGCTGTCGTGAGCAAGAATCGTCGTTGGAATCTGAACGAACTTAATGCCCCTCATATAGGATGCAGCAGCGTAGCCGGCGAGGTCGCCTACGACGCCGCCGCCAAGCGCCACGATCGCGGATTTGCGGTCGAGACCGGCTTCCAACGCTTTCGTGACGAGCTGCTCCAGCTTGGCAAGCGACTTGGAGCTTTCGCCGGCAGGCACGACAGCCGGGACGGCTTTGAAGCCGCCCGCGGTTAATTGACCGATCAATTTGTCCAGATAATGCGGCGCCACGTGTTCGTCGGTTATGACTAGGATGGGCGACTTCGAGCTAATGCCGTGTTTCTTGAAATAGGAAGCCGCGTCGTCCAGCAGACCTTCCCCAATATAAATCGGGTAGGAGCGTTCGCCTAATTCGACCGTCAGCTCGCGCATATTAGTAGCTCTCCAATTGTTCCTGGTAGTTCTTCAGGTTCGCGCGGATTTCCTCGATGGAATCGCCGCCGAACTTCTCCAGGAACGCCTTCGCAACTTCCCAAGCGACGACATGCTCCATGACGACGCTTGCCGCAGGCACCGCGCAGCTATCCGATCGCTCGACTTGTGCCGTGAACGGTTCCTTCGTATCGATATCGACGCTGCGGAGCGGTTTGTATAGGGTCGGAATCGGCTTCATAACGCCGCGAACGACGATTTGCTCGCCGTTGGTCATGCCGCCTTCGAAGCCGCCTAGACGGTTCGTCGCTCGATGGTATCCCTTCTCCGCGTCGTATAAAATTTCGTCGTGCACCTGTGAACCGCGCAGCTTCGCCGCTTCGAAGCCAATGCCGATCTCGCAGCCCTTGAAAGCGTTGATCGACATCACCGCTTGCGCGATGCGTCCGTCCAGCTTGCGGTCCCATTGCACATGGCTGCCGAGTCCGATCGGCGCGCCTTCGATGATACATTCCACGATGCCGCCGATGGAATCGCCTTCCGCTTTGATCTGGTCGATGTGAGCGGTCATCTTTTCCTCGGTTTCCTTGTCGACAACGCGAACGGAGGATTCTTCCGTCAGGCGGATCAATTCGTCCACCGACAGTTGGTTCGGAGGAGCTTCGATCTCCCCGATGCGGATCACCTGACCGGCTACCTTAATGCCGAATTCGGCCAGCAGCTGGCGGGCGATCGCCCCAACGCCGACGCGCACGGCAGTCTCCCGCGCGCTGGAGCGCTCGAGTACGTTGCGAAGATCCTTTAAATTGTATTTGAGACCCCCGTTCAGGTCGGCATGACCCGGACGCGGACGGTGCACTCTGCGTTTCTCTTCGTCGCTGCCTTCGATCGGCTCAATGTTCATGACCGATGTCCAATGTTTCCAGTCGTTGTTTTTGACGATCAGCGCAACCGGCGCTCCCGTTGTTCTGCCATGACGCACGCCTCCGACGATGTCGGCCGTGTCTTTCTCGATTTGCATTCTGCGTCCTCGGCCGTGTCCCTTCTGGCGCCGATGCAATTGGAAATTCAATTCTTCGAAATCGATCGTAAGATTGCTTGGCAAACCCTCTATAATGGCGGTCAATTGGGGACCGTGGGTTTCTCCCGCTGTCAAGTAACGTAAACTCAAGCTAAAGCTCCTCCTTCAGCGCTAGGCCTGACTGCGCCCGCTGTCATCTCTCCCTAAACATCTTTGCTCATTATAGTACAGAGGTGCAGGTTTGACAAGAAATCACAGCCTTTTGCTTCGACGCGTCGAAGCGTTTATGAGTCAAATTACATTTTCGACCAAAACCTGTTAAATTGAGTAATCGTTTATCGTCCATCAACCGTTAGCGGAAACAAAAAAACCGTGATACCCGTCAGGGTCATTCACGGTTTTCTAGACAGCCGATCATCCAACTTCTATACGGATTGCCCCTCGAGCCTCGTCATCTCGGGAGCCGCAAGCTTCGGGTCGTTCACCAGCCGATTGATTTGTTTGCTGTCGACGCCGATAATTTGCGCGCATTCCTGTATCGTAATAAACCCGCGTCTATACGCGGCTATTACTTTAAGTTTGTCCATCTTCTGTCACCCTCCAAGCGGAATTCCATAGCACTAGTATAGGAGAAGATGGAAAGACGTATACCTGCCCTCGACATAGGAAGTTCAAAAAGTCCACTTTTGATCACGAAGCATAGCAAGCAGCGTACTCGACATCGAATCTTGAATTCAGCCGGAACTTCCGGTGCTCACGTAGCTTACAGCTACGCTCCGCTCCTCATTTCCTAGCTTCTTTCAACCTTCTACAGCGTTTTTGAAAAACGCAGCATCGGAAGCATAATCCCATGTGCTGAAAAGCGAACTTTTTGAACCTGTAATAGGAGGAAGTTCAAAAAGTCCACTTTTGATCACGAAGCATAGCAAGCAGCGTACTCGACATCGAATCTTTTTGAACACGCATTATAAGCGGCGGTAGAAAAAGGTGTCGGCCGTTTCGAAGACGTATTGCGATGGATTAAAAATTTGTTCAGTGCTGCCCACGAACAGCAGTCCGCCCGGCTTCAGCGCGGCGGCGAATTTATGATACAGGTTATGTTTGGCTTCATCCGTAAAATAAATCATGACATTCCGGCAAACGATCAAATCGAAGCCGGATTCGAACTTGTCGTAGAGAAGATTTCCTTGCCTGAACGTCACGGCTCGCTTCAGGGTTTCGGATACCGCATAAGCGCCTTCCGATTCCTTAAAATATTTGCTTCTGCACGTCTTCGGCATATCGCGAAGCGAACGCTCCAGGTAAATGCCCTCCTGCGCTTTCTGCAAAACGCCCAAGTCTAGGTCCGTCGCAAGCAGCGACGACCGTTCGAGCAAACCCATCTCCGACAAAATCATCGCGATCGTGTACGGCTCCTCGCCGGTCGAGCAAGCCGCGCTCCAAATGCGCGGCTTTGCGCCCGCCTTCGCGATTTCGGGCAAGAACCGATTCTGAAGCACTTCCCATCGCTGCGGGTTTCGCCAAAATTCGGATACGTTAATCGTCATCCGGTCCAGAAACTCGTTCAGAAGCGCCCGGCTCTGTTCCAGCGCTTGATAATAAAGGTCAAACGTAGAGAATCCATGTTTCGTCCGAAGCGTCGTGAGCCGGCGTTTCATCTGCGCTTCCTTGTACTGGGACAGGTCGATGTCGGTCTTCCGCTTGATTTGGACGATGAATTGAGAGAAGTCTTGATCTTCGGACATGGGAGCCTCCATGGGATGTATGTTGAGCGGTTAAATCCAGGCTTGTATCGTATGCTCGAAGGCGACAACCTCTTCGGGCGCGAAGAAATTCGCGATTTCCCGTTTGGCGCTCTCCGGCGAATCGGAGCCGTGGATCAGATTATAATTGGTATGTACCGCAAAATCAGAACGAATCGTGCCCGGCGCCGCATCGATCGCGTCGGTCTTGCCGATCATGGCGCGGGTCAATGCGACCGCGTTGTCGCCGCTCCACACCATGGCGAATACCGGTCCGGATGTAATAAAGGCGAGGAGCGGCTCGTAGAAAGACTTGCCCTTATGCTCCGCATAATGCAGCTCGGCAAGCTCGCGCGACACCTGCATGAACTTGGCCGCCGACAGCTGCAGCCCTTTTCTCTCGAAGCGCCCTACGATTTCGCCGATTAAGCCACGCTGTACGCCATCGGGTTTAATCATGAGAAATGTTTGTTCCATCTGCATACCATTCCTTCCTGCACCTTAAGTTTAGTAGAGCTTGTTCGAAACTAATAGTTGCGCTTCCCGACAAAATGGGCAATGTCGATTAAGTTCTTTTTCGCCGTAATGTTCGGCAATCCTTCTAACGCCTGCAAAGCTTTTGCGATATAGCGTGTGGCCATGACATCCGCGAGATCGCCGCCTTTGCTGCCGCGGATCAGATCGATGGCGCGTTTGGCATCGCCTCTGCCTTCCCGTGACCGGATCAACGTGATCTCGTCCAGCAGCGTGCCGCGGATCCGTTCGTCGCGAAGCGCTAGAATGACGGGCAGCGTAATATTGCCTTGCCTCATGTCGGAGCCCGGCGGTTTGCCGATTTGTTTCTCCGTACCGTACAGATCGAGCAGGTCGTCCCGGATCTGGAACGCCATTCCGACGTTATATCCGAACCGGTACAGCGCGTTTGATACAGACTGCTCGGCGCCTGCGGCAATCGCACCGAGCTGGCAGCTGATCGCGATCAACAGGGCCGTTTTGCGCCGAATGCGCAGCAGGTAATTTCGAATCGACTGCTCGGTATTGAAGAAGTCCCGAATTTGCTCCATCTCGCCGATGCACATCTCAACAAGCGCCTTCGACAATACTTGGTGAATGATTGGATTGGGCAGTTTCGTCGCGATGGCCAGCGCTTTGCCGTGGATGTAATCGCCCGTGTACATCGCAATGCGGTTATCCCATTTGGCTTTGACGGTCAGCTGTCCTCTGCGAGTCTCCGCGTCGTCGATGACGTCGTCATGCACGAGCGATGCCATATGGATCAGCTCAAGCGGCACAGCGATCTGTTTCATGACATCCAGCTGGTAATCTCCAAACTTGCCCGACAGCAGCACGAAGACCGGCCGGATCCGCTTGCCGCCCGCCTTAAGCAGATGCGTGGAAGATTCGCTTAGCAGCGCATGGTCGTCCGAGACGCTGCGTTCCAGCTCCAGCTCGATCTGATTCAGATCGCCTTTCATCTTTGCATACAAGTCTAGTAGTTTCATTCATTCACCTTTAGGGGAAATTGTTCTTCCAGGAAACTCAAGCTTACCCCTTCCTTCAGCAAACCGAGTGCTGCCGCATATTGGAAATACAAGCCGAGCCCCCGCTGCAGCTTCTCGTCGAAATCGTATCTAAGCGCTTGAAAGTATACGCGCCAATAATTCTCGTCGCCGCCAAGCTGCCGGCACGCTTGATCCACGAGCAGGTCCGGATGCGCCACGTTGGCCAGCCTTGCGGCCGTCATTGCATCGTAGAGCGCGTGGACATCTTCCCCGGCGGAGCGGACCCACTCTCTTCTCGCCGCGACGACCGCATATGTCATGCCTAGCCCCGTCCACTCGTTCCATTGCTCGCCCAAATCGAGCACATGCAGGTTATGATTGCTCCATGACGCGCGGATCGCGGGATCGCCGATGAGCAGCGCCGCGTCCGCCGTCTCGAGCATGCGGTCCAGATCCGGCTCCGCCGGTATGTATTCGGGCTCAAAACCGTAACGCATGGACATGATGATTTTGAGCAAATTGATGGATGTCTCCGAGGCTGTTGTAACCGCGATCTTTGCCGGACGACTCTCTTCGATCGGCTGCTTCAGGAACAATAGAATCGAATAGACTCTACCCACCGAACCGACGGATAACTTCGGCAGCAGGACGTAATCTTCGGCATAACGGCCATAAGAGAACGAAGAGATGGCCGATACGTCCAGCTTCCCTTGCTGCAGAAGCGCGTTTAAGGCCGACGGGACGCGCGAGACGAGCTCGTATGACATGCCGCGGGCGTGATCCTCCAAGCCGTGAAACAATGGCCACGCGTTCGCGTAATCAATCCTCCCGACCGTGATCCGGCGTCCCTGTGCCATGCTGTTCATCTCCCCATCTTCTGTACAAATCATGATCTATTTCTATGCTGTCCAATACTTTGCCCACGAGGAAATCGATCATCTCGTCCATGGATTGGGGCTTGTAATAAAAGGCCGGCATAGCCGGCACGATTCGAACGCCTAGTCTCGCAAGCGTGAGCATGTTCTCAAGATGTATCGCGTGCAGTGGCGTTTCGCGAGGCACAAGCAGCAGCCTGCGTCCTTCCTTCAGCATGACGTCCGCCGCTCGCGTCATCAAGTCGTCCGAGATGCCATGCGCGATGGATGACAGTGTCCCCATGGAGCAGGGCATGATCAGCATACCTTCGACGCGGAACGAACCGCTTGCGATCGAAGCTCCGATGTCTGCGTTCGGATGATGGATGAGCTGGCCGGCCGACAGGCGATCGCCGAACCTGCGCTCTAGCGCAGCCGCGCGCCTGCTGGCCTCCCAGCCCAATTCTTCCTTCAATACTCGCCAGCCCGCTTCCGTTATGACGAGATGAACTTCGAAATCTTGCTTGAGCAGCTCCTCGATCAGCCGGATACCGTAGATGGCTCCGCTAGCTCCCGTAATGCCGACGACCCAACGTCTTCGCCCTGCCGAACGCCGGTACAAGCTTTCATGACCCGCCATTAACGCAACACCGCCAAATCTACGAAAGCGAACACGAACAGAACAACGCTCAGCGTGCCGTTCATGCCGAAGAAAGCCGTCTGGACGCGGGACAAGTCCGTTGGCCGTACCAAATAATGTTGATAGAACAGCATTCCGACGGACAACAACGCGCCCACCAAATACAGCCAGCCGAGCTGCGTGCTGACGAACAGCAGAATAAATCCGACGGCCGTCACGGCATGGAGTCCGCGCGCGATCCACAGCGCGCCCGCGATGCCGAACCTGGCCGGAATGGAATGAAGACCGGCGCCGCGATCATATTCGTAATCCTGCGTCGCATAAATAATGTCGAAGCCGGCAATCCAAAGCGCTACCGTTCCGTACAACAGCCAAGCGGACAGAGAAAATTCGCCGGTCACCGCAACCCACCCGCCAAGCGGCGCCAATGCAATCGTAAGGCCAAGCACGATATGGCACAGCCAAGTAAATCGTTTGGTGTACGAGTAAATAACGAGGAAAAAGACGGCGATTGGCATCAGCTTCATCGCGATCGGCTCCAAATTGTAAGCCGCAATAAACAAGAGCGCAAACGAAACGAGAATAAACAACAAAACTTCGGCCGACTTCAGTAGTCCTGCCGGAATAGCGCGATTGCTCGTACGTGGATTGTTGCGATCGATCGCGCTGTCGATGAGTCGATTGAGACTCATCGCCGCGCTTCTGGCGCCGAACATTGCGAGCGTCACCCAGCCGATTTCGCTCCACGAAGGAAGCATGCCCTCCATGGCAACCGATCCCAAAATCGCGCCCAAAAATGCGAATGGCAGCGCGAAAATGGTATGTTCGAATTTGATCATTTCTAAGATAATGCGTAATTTGCGAATCATGCTCCCGAATCAGTTCCCTTCGTCCCTATGTGCAGCGCGGCGATCCCGCCGAAGAAGAGATGGACGTCCGTTCCCTGCAATCCGGCTTGCCGGTACAGCTCGGTCAGCCCTTTGGAATCCGGGAATTGCTTCAGCGAATCGGGAAGCCATTGATACTCTTTCAGCCTGCCGGCGAACAGCTTGCCGAACAAAGGCATAATTTTTTCGAAATAGACGTAATAAATGCCCTTGAACGGTTGCCAAGTCGGCTTCGACAGCTCCAGGCAGACGACCTTGCCGCCCGGCTTGACGACGCGGCGCATCTCGCGGAGCACCTGCAAGAAATCCGGCACGTTACGAAGGCCGAAACCAACCGTCACGTAATCGAAGGAATCGTCCGGGAACGGCAAGCTCATGGCATTGCCTTGCACCAGCGTAATTTCTTTCTGCAGATCCAGCTTCTTGATTTTCTCGGTCCCTACGTCCAGCATGTTCTGGCTGAAATCAAGACCGACGATCCCGCCTTGCCCGCCTGCGAGCGCCAGATCGATCGTCCAATCGCAAGTGCCGCAGCAAATATCCAGCGCGGTCTGTCCCTTCTGCACGTTCATCTTCTTCATCGTAAACTTCCGCCAAGCCTTATGTCTGCGGAAGCTGATGACGTCATTCATGAAATCGTATTGCGGAGCGATGGTCTCGAATAAGGCATGAACATGATTCTTGGAAGAATTCGTTTCCACGCTTTCACCTCATCTCGTTGAGTGCGGGCATGAAGCCGCCCTTATTGTTCGTCAATTGGTTCGTAATGGCCGTAAGCTCGCTCGCCAGCTTGTCCGATTCCAGCTTTCCGACCGCGGTTTTCAGCGCGTTCATGCTTTGCTTCAGCCTTGCCGCAAGCTGCTTGGTGATCTCGTATTTGTGCACAAGAGATTGAATGAATGCGGATTCCGGCTGACCGTCCGTCAATCGGCGGCGTTCGTCTTCCGTTCCGACCTGGAGCAAATGCCAATAAGCCCAGCTTCTTTCGAACCGGCTTGCGTCGTTGCATCGTTCCATTTCCTCGATGGCTACCTCGCATCGCGTAATGCCGCCGAGAAGTTCCGGCCATAGCCTGGAAAGCGTTCCTTCGAGCATCCCGGCAAAATGGCCGAACAGCTCGCTCTTCAATTGTGCCGCGTAACCGAAATAATCGTCCGCGGTCATCTTCATCCCTCTCATACGGGAGTATAAATTCACTTTCATGCGGTTTACTTCGCATACCGCGTCGCTGAGCTTCGAAATCATTTCGATCTGACCCGCCCCGGCTAACATCTGGTAGAAGCGCGCGCTGAAATAATCGCCAGCCAGCACCTTCAGCTGCCGCGAACGCATCTCTTTCTCCGAACGCCTGCGCGTATCCGTGTCGATCAGATCATGGGTATCCATGCCGAGTTGGACGAGCGACACGACGGCCGTGTACAATTCGCTGTGCTCGCTAAGGGGGCCTTGCTCGTTCAAAACCGCATAAAGAAGCCGCAGCCTTGGTTCGGCGGGCGGCGGGAGCTCCGTATGCGCCTGTATCATATCGTAGTTCGCGTAATTAGACGCGATTTCGGTCATGCGGTATTTCGCCATGGTAGAAGCCTCCGGACAAGTGTAGCAGGATTGCCGCTCAATAATCTCAGGCTATTATAGCACAACTTCATTCAAAGATCACATGCTCGCCTATTAGAGGTTGTTCAAAAAGTCCAATTTTGATCACGAAGCAGCTCATGAAGCTTTTTCGACATCGAATCTTGAATTCAGCCGGAACAAGCGTCTGCTTACGAAGTATGTTTCCTCCGGAAACATTTCAGGTGCTCACGTAGCCTCCAGCTACGCTCCGCTCCTCATTTCCTAGCTTCTTTCAATCTTCTTGGTGCTGAAAACTGGACTTTTTGAACTTGCACTATTAGTGTTCATCAATTTGCAACATCCTCGCTGCCCGCTTCCGCAGCGGGAGCCGGGAGCACTTTGGCGGAAAAGCCGGATACCGGTCCGAAACGGGTTTCCCATGCCCTCGTAAAGCTAAGGCGAAGCCTGTGCCGCCACAGCTCGTCATGTACCGGATCGGCGTACGTCAGCGACTTCAACTCCCTCTGCAGCCATTCGTCCGAACGACGAACGTCAACAGCTGCAAGCAACGTTCTGCGGTCGTCCGCTCTCTCCGTGATCCGGACGAGCAGCCGATCGACATTGTCCAATTGTCTGAACGCCAGCTCGGTCAGCTTCTCCACGTCAGAGAACAAAGCTTGCGGCCTTCCTTTGGCAGGTGTAACGGACAGCTCCAAAGAAAGAACATTACCGTTCCACTCTGCATGTTCGAGCTTCTCCCTCAGCGTTACGCCGGAGAGAACGTCTACCAGGTTCGAGTTCGTTAACGCGCTCGCAAGACCGGGACGCATGACCGTCATATCCGGTTTGCCCCGTCCTGCGTCGTCCAGCCACCCCGGCAGCAAAGTCATGCCTATCGTAATCGCCAGCGTCACCATGCCGGCAGCCAGCCATGAAGTCATTAGCCGCATATACGAATCCACCTTCCGGGAATCTTATTTCTAATTCCAGTTTGTTCATTCCTGGAATCGGCCATACCGTCCAAGCCCTTACAACCATTGTACGAAATAGCGAGAATGAATATTCGAGAGCAAGGCCGAACATAGATGTCTCATCGAAGAAACGGGCAAAAAAAAAGGCTCGCGGCGCAACTCCCTCTCCGCGATCCTTCGTCTTCCGTTACCCGAATCTTATCGATTCTCGTGGCTTGCTGCTTATTGATCGGTTTCCACCGTCCCGTATTTGGTCAAGACGGTCGCTCTCCCCCGGATTTTGATCGCCGAGGTATGATCGGTAAACTGACAAATCAACACTTCGTTCCGGTCCAACTTCTCCGTATGATGAAACTTCGTATCCTGACCGCGCGTGAGCCCGATGACTTGCACGCCTTGATCCTTCGCCTTTATGACGATGTACTCCCCTACAGTCGGTTGCTCCATGGTGATCTCCTCCGCCTTCGTCATGGCTACTCTCCGAGAATTCTAAGCTCAATATGAAATGCGAAACTTATGAATTCTTAGAAACAAATAGAAAAACGCTCAAACGTTCCGTTCGAGCGTTCTGACTTGCGTATACGTTAATTGGATACAAGGTCCTTAAGCGATTTGCCTGGTTTGAATGCCGGCATCTTGCTAGCGGCGATATCGATCTCTTCGCCCGTTTGCGGGTTGCGGCCTTTGCGGGCCTGGCGTTCGCGAACCTCGAAGTTGCCGAAGCCTACCAGTTGTACCTTGTCTCCGCTTTGCAGCGCATCGGAGATCGCCTCGAACACGGCGTCAACCGCTTTCGTCGCATCCTTCTTGGACAAGTCGGACAGTTCAGCTACTTTAGCGATCAAATCTGTTTTATTCATCCTTTCACCTCCTTAGGTATGTAAAAAACATCTTATCCCTCTTATTCACCGAAAACTTCAAATATATACCTTTTGACCGAACAAACCTATAGTAATACAGCGGAAACACAATTTCAAGTGGGGAAGCCCATTTGGCGGGCTTTCGGAGCGAATTCTCATCTTCCTCATGCACGAAACGGCCATGAATGGATCGAAAACGAAAAAACAAAGCTCTCTCTTAAGCTTTTTCAGCTTAGGAGAGAGCTCCGTCATGCGTCACGTTCCGGTTATAAAATGATTGCAATCAAACCGCCCGATCCTTCGTTGATAATGCGGCCGAGCGTTTCCTGCAGCTTGTAGCGAGCGTTGTCCGGCATGAGCGCGATTTTGCCTTGGATGCCTTCTCTTACGATGGAGTGCAGCGAGCGGCCGAAAATGTCGGACTCCCAAATTTTGATCGGGTCGTTCTCGAAGTCTTGCATCAGGTAGCGCACTAGCTCCTCGCTTTGTTTCTCGGTTCCGATGATCGGCGCGAACTCGGATTCGACGTCCACGCGGATCATGTGGATCGACGGCGCCGTTGCTTTCAGGCGTACGCCGAACCTTGATCCTTGCCTGATCAGCTCCGGTTCGTCCAGCGCCATCTCGGCCAGCGACGGTGCGGCGATGCCGTAACCCGTCGTCTTCACCATTTCGAGCGCTTCGGCGAATCGATCGTACTCCCGCTTCGCGTGCGAGAAGTCCTGCATGAGCTGGAGCAGATGATCCTTGCCGCGAATCTCGACGCCGACGACCTCCATCAGGATGCGATCGTACAGCTCGTCGGGCGCGTACAGGTCGATTTCCGCAACGCCTTGGCCCATGTTCATGCCGCTGAGGCCGGCGCGCGCGATAAAGTCGTAATCCATGAACTGGGCGACGACGCGCTCCACGTCTCTAAGACGCCGGATGTCCTTCACCGTATCACGGACGGAATTCTCGTAGTTGCTGCGGAGCCAGTGGTTATCGTTCAGTACCATGACCCAGCTAGGAAGATTGACGTTCACTTCATGCACGGGGAACTCGTAGAGCACCTCGCGCAGGACGGCCATGCCTTCTTCCTCGCCCATCGTCGCGACGCTCAGCGCCATGACGGGAATATCGTATTTGGCTTGAAGCTCGCTCCTCAGCTGCTGCGTCTCCTCCGACTTCGGCCGGGTGGAGTTGATGATCAGCACAAACGGCTTGCCGACTTCCTTCAGCTCCTCGATGACGCGCTCCTCGGCGACGACGTAAGAATTTCTCGGAATTTCCGCGATCGTGCCGTCTGTCGTGACGACGACGCCAAGCGTGGAATGCTCCTGAATCACTTTGCGAGTGCCGATCTCGGCCGCTTCCTGGAACGGAATCGGTTCGTCGAACCATGGCGTCGTAATCATGCGAGGGCCGTTCTCGTCCTCGTATCCTTTGGCGCCTTCGACGGCGTAGCCGACGCAATCGACGAGCCTGACATTGACGTCCAGCCCTTCCGCTACTTTGAGCTGTACCGCTTGATTCGGCACGAACTTTGGCTCGGTTGTCATAATCGTTTTGCCTGCGGCGCTTTGCGGCAGTTCGTCCACGGCTCTTATCCGGTCCGACTCGTTCACGATGTTGGGAAGCACTACAGTCTCCATGAACCGTTTGATAAACGTTGATTTGCCCGTCCGGACCGCGCCTACCACGCCGAGGTAAATATCCCCGCCGGTACGTTCGGCTATGTCCTTGAAAATGTCTACTTTCTCCACTGAATATCCCCTCCCAATTGAATTTCCGGTTCGCCGCCATCCACCGGACAAGAGGGCAGGCCAGCGACGCAACTCGTACATGCTTTGTGGACTAGTAACATCTTATGTCCAGACTGTCCAATTATGCCGATTCCTTCTACGAAAACTTTTTTCCCTCCGGTCAAGGTGAAACGGCTGTTGCCGTCCTTTGGCGGCGGAGTGCGTTTCCCTCCGGTTGCTTCAGCTTCCCTTCCAAGATTGAAATATATGAACCGGAGTAGAAAACTATGACGGCGGCGGCGGCGGTCCGCGAAAAAAAAGTCCCCTCGCAGGCTTGGGCCTGCAAGGGGACAGCATTGTTGCAATATATGGCGGAGATACGCATTCCATTCTAGGGCTGCACGGCAACCGGCTCTCCGTCTATCAGCTTGTAAGCCGGAGATTTCACGGGCACGTAATCGGACGAATCGACGAGCAGCGTTCTCAAATCTATGTTTTCCTCATAGGAGGATTCGCCGCCGCGCTCCAGCAGCTGCATCAGATCGACGCCGTAATCGGCGAACACCGTGCCGTCTTCGTCGACGATGGCGCGCTGCGTGCCTCCGGAGAATACGCTCGTTACGGTCACAGCTTTTTTGTCCATCAGCTGGTAGTCGATCTCATAGAAGCCCGGGTAAACGGCATTGCCCTTGGGCACGGTACCGCTCTCTTGCATGTACCCGTTAACGAGGTTCTGGATATCGTTTATTTTTTGCGCCGTCACGATGTCCATCAGCTTCACGCGCGGATCCGTGTCTTCATCGATAACGAGAAAATAATAATGACCTCCGCCTTCGAAGGCCGCGACAGGAACGGCGCTCATGTAACCCTTCGCTAGCAGCTTGTCGAAGTCGATCAAATACTTTTCGTACCTCGGAACGTCCTGAGAGCTGTTTTTTATCGGCAATAGCTGCGTTTCCTCGAAATATTGGTCAATCGCACCCTGCACGTTCCGTATTGCTTCCTTGGGTGCCGCGTTTTGCTTCAAATTCTGCTTTGGATACATGCATCCGCCGAGCGGTAGCGCGACAAGCGCTATCGTCAGCATTACGGACACCGCGCGCAGCAATGGCTTGCCGCGCAGGAGCAGCTCGATACTCGAAACCGTATTCATTGCTCTACTCTTCCTCCCTGCTACCACAACTCGTCATCCTGCTCCTTCTGTCTTGCCAGCTGCCTCGCGATGGCCGCCCGGAGCGGATCGGGAGGCAGCTCGACCTCGACGCGTCCCGTCACCCGCATCTGGCACGACAGCCGTATCCCCTTCTCGTCAAGACCGGCCAGCTTGCGGCGCTCCTCATCGCTGATCGGCTGCAGCTCGCTGCCCGGTTTGACCGTCACTTTGCACATAAAACATGCGGCTTTCCCGCCGCAACGCGTCGCAATCGATACGCCGGCCCTCCTCGATGCGTCAAGCACCGTTGTCCCGCGCCTTACACGGACAGTTTTGCCGCTTGGCCAGAAAACGACTTCAGCGTCCATTCTTCATCACCCGCTTCCGCATTCCGTATCCAACGATGGACCTGGCTAATCGCGCAAGAATTGAATTCGTTCCTGCTTTCGATTATCCTTAACGCCTCTAGATGGACGGCAGGACTCGCGGCGAAAGCTTCGGCGATCAACTGCACGCGGTCAGCCCGACCGCGAAGCGCGTTAAACCATAGCTCATGCGCAAGCGGAACGATGACCGCGTCCGCCATCCGATTGTCCACGGAGACGGGTGATCCGAGCGGCAGCAATGCCTCCTTCACTTCCGTGCGGTACGAGCAGCCATGCGCCGTTACCCGGAATCCGCCAACCAACTCCAGACGAATCCCCTCGATCTGATAATGACTGAGCCAGGAACGGTAAATGTCGGTTTCGCTGTACGCGGGATCGTCGATCGCATACTTCTGCAGCCGATCATGCAGCTTCCGCATGTCCGTCTCGTCGCAATACAAATCGAGGTCACGCGGCTCCGCGGGAAGCTTTAAGCCCCTTAGCAGCAGTCCCGCGCTCCCTCCAACGATCCAATCCCCGCATCCAGCAGCTGTTATGATGGCAGCCAGCGCTTTGGTGATCCCTGCTTCGTTAGTCATTGCCGGCACATCCTTTGCAGAAGTTCTTTTTGAACTCTCACTTTAAGTTTAAAAATACGTTTTGTTAACCGCGGTGATCCGTCCGGCGCCATCCTTCACGATCGCTTGGCAGCCGAGCCTATAGCCCTCCCCGAATTCTTCCGGTTCGAGCCGATCCCATTCCTCGTCGGTCACTTCTTCCAGATATTCCGCCCCTTCCGTCACCAGGCAGCGGCATCTCGCGCAAGTGCCACGCGTGCAGGAGAAGCTGAAGTCGACCCCGTGCTTGATCGCATGATCGAGCAGCGATAAGCCGCCCTCCGGCTCGACTTCCTTCGTTATCGTTCGTCCTTTAAGCTCAATCATTTCGCCATGCTCCCTTTCTCCAAATGCCGTAATCTCTTATGTATGCGTTCCTAGAGAATAGAGAAGAATCCGTAGATGAATCCGAATACTAATAAAATAAAGGCGATAATCGATAATACCAGCTTTACCGCGCCTTTGGTTTTCACTCGGGCAAACGTAATCAGGAATGCCGCAAGCGCCATCAGGCCGATGCCGATGAACGACACCCACATCTTCGTCATTGCGTCCATACTAAGTCCATTCTCCTAATCTGCATCGTTATAAATACTCATCCATTATAGCACCGGGCAAGCAGAAACGCACACGGCGCCGCGGATGGCGTCGTCCAGCCGTACGAGGCGTACGGCAACGGGGACAATCCAAACTTGTACGTTTTCCCCCTTCAAAAAAAGGGCAAAAGCCAAGACGCGGCCCCTCGCGGGGCCCGCTCCTGCCAGGAGCGTCCATGGCTCTTGCCCGATCGCATTACTTTTTGAGCATCATCTTCACTAACGATTCCATGCTCGACGGATTCATTCCGCTCGCTTTCACAGCTTTCACGATATCGTTCACGGTAGATTCCGGCACTTTGATCTTCGCCATGTCCGCTACTTGCTTAACGAGCTTGCGGAGCTCCGCTTCGTTCTGAAGCGTGCTCGCGTCCACGCCGCTCGCCAGTTTTTTGACCGCGTTCTCCGAGATGTTTTTGCCCGCTTTTTTGTTAATGGCGCCGAGCACATCTTTGGGAATCCCTTTCGACAATTCGTCCACCCTCCTCGATGTATGGCTCTAGACATCATATGAGGGGGGAATTCCATCGGTGTAGGCGGGCGTAGGCGGGCGACTAGACCAGCGGTTCGATTTCGTGCGTCTTCAGCCGGCCCATGAGCTGGCCGACCGCATCTTTCGGCGACTTCCCTTGGAACAAGACTTCGTAGAGCTGCGCCGTAATGGGCATTTCCACGTCGTATTGTTTGGATAGCTCGTACGCGGCTCGAGTGGTTCGCACTCCTTCGACGACCATGCCCATCCGCTGCAGCACTTCCTCAAGCGGAGTGCCGTCGGCGAGCATCGATCCCGCCCGCCAGTTGCGGCTATGTTTGCTCGTGCATGTCACGACGAGGTCGCCGACGCCGGCGAGTCCGGCGAATGTCAGCGGATTAGCGCCCATCGCCGCCCCAAGCCGGCCGATTTCCGCGAGGCCGCGCGTCAAAAGCGCAGCCTTGGCGTTGTCCCCGAATTGAAGGCCGTCGGATAATCCCGCGCCGAGTGCGATAATGTTTTTGATGGCGCCGGCAACCTCCACGCCGACGACATCGACGTTCGTGTACACCCGGAAGGCGTTGTTCATGAAAGCGTCCTGCGCTTGCTCTGCCTTTTCGGATTCCTCAGCCGCCACGACGACCGTTGTCGGCTGCTTCCGGATCACTTCTTCGGCATGGCTCGGACCGGACAAAACGACGATCGACGACCGCGGTCTGCTCAGCTCCTCGGACAGGACGTCGGACATTCTTTTCAGCGTATCCGTTTCGAAGCCCTTCGTCGCATGGACGCATAACGTCCCTTTGGATAGATGGGGCGCCGCTTGGCGGGCCACTTGGCGCATCGCGCCAGAAGGAGCAACGAACAGGGCAAGCTCTGCGCCTTCAAGAGCGGATGCCATATCCGTCGTTGCGGTCAAGTTTGCCGGCAGCTCGCTCCCTGGAAGAAATTTTGCGTTATGCCGCGTTTTATTGATCTCGTCCGCTTGTTCCGGGTTTCTTGTCCATAAACTCACGCGAAATCCGTTATTTGCAAGCACGGATGCCAGAGCGGTGCCCCAGCTGCCGGCTACGAGCACGGCCGCTTTGCGTTCCTCAGAAGAGATTCCGTTATCGGTCATCATCATCATGCTCCCTTCTTGGCGCCCAGCTTATTCTCCGTTCCTTGCGCCAGCTTCACGATATTGGTACGATGGCGCAAGAAAGCGAATGCGCAAATCGTCAGCGCGCCAGCTAACAGCGGCCAGGAAAAGTCCAGCCAAATAATGAACAGCGGCGTTAGCGCCGCAAAGATTAACGAGCCAAGCGATACGTAACGCGTAATCGCGATGACGACAATCGCCGCGATGCCAGCGTACAAAGCCGGGAAAAACGCCAACGTCGCAATGACGCCGACGGTTGTCGCGATGCCCTTGCCGCCTTTGAATCGGAACCAGACCGGCCAGTTATGGCCGACGATTGCCGCGAGACCGCATAACACAGGCGTCCATTCATCATCGCCAAGCGCGTAGCCGAAGCCGATGGCCCCGATCCCTTTGGCGATATCGAGCAGGAAAACAAGGATGCCCGGACCTTTGCCGAGCACGCGAAGCGTATTGGTTGCTCCGGCGTTGCCGCTGCCATGCTGCCGGATGTCGATGCCCTTCACCCATTTGGCAATAACGATGCTGAATGATACCGAACCTAACAAATAACTAAGCACAACCGCAATTGTCTCTAACACCGGTTCTATTCTCCCTAGTCCTCGTCGGATTTGCGGCGCGTGAAAATGCGCACCGGCGTTCCTTCGAAATCGAATGCCGCTCGGATCTTGTTCTCCAAATAACGTTCGTAGGAGAAATGCATCAGCTCCGGGTCGTTGACGAAACAGACGATCGTAGGCGGCTTCGTCGAGACTTGCGTAACATAATTGATCCTCAGACGTTTGCCTTTGTCCGACGGAGGCGGATTGATCGCCACGGCATCGGAGACGACGTCGTTGAGCAGATGGGTTTGAATCCGAAGCGCATGCTGCTCGGAGACATGGTTGACGACGGGCAGCAGCTTATGTAAACGCTGTTTCGTCAGGGCGGACAAGAACACGACCGGCGCGTAGGTCATGAACAGGAAGTGGTCGCGGATGCTTTGGGTAAAATGCTGCATCGTCTTGTCGTCCTTGTCGACGATATCCCACTTGTTCACGACGAAGATCGAAGCTTTGCCCGCCTCGTGCGCGTAACCCGCGATATGTTTGTCCTGTTCGATGATACCTTCCTCGCCGTTGATGAGCACAAGCACGACATCCGCTCGCTCGATCGCTTTCATCGCCCGCATGACGCTGTACTTCTCGGTCGATTCGTATACTTTGCCGCGTTTGCGCATTCCGGCCGTATCAATGAGCACGTAACGCTGGCCGTCATGCTCGAACGGCGTATCAATCGCGTCGCGCGTCGTTCCCGCCACGTTGCTCACGATAACCCGGTCTTCGCCAAGCAGCGCGTTCACGAGCGACGACTTGCCGACATTCGGCCGACCGATCAGAGCTACGCGAATGATATCTTCGTCATAGCCGTCATCCTCCAGCTCAGGCAGCAAATCGGTGGCCGCATCCAGCAAATCGCCGATGCCGATCCCGTGCGACCCGGAGATCGCGATTGGTTGACCAAAGCCGAGACCGTAAAACTCGTATACCTCGTCCATCCGATTCTCGTTGTCGACCTTGTTCACCGCAACGACGACGGGTTTGCGAGAACGGAACAACATTTGCGCAACCTCTTCGTCGGAATGGGTGAGGCCGGTCTTCGCGTCGACCATAAAAACAATGACGTCCGCTTCCTCGATCGCCAGTTCGGCCTGCATGCGGACGGATTTCATAATTTCGTCTTCCCCATCTATCTCGATACCGCCGGTATCCACGATGCTGAACGGCTTTCCGTTCCACTCGCCAGTACCGTACAAACGGTCCCGGGTAACCCCAGGCTTATCCTCTACGATTGCTAGCCGATCGCCGATTACCCTATTGAAAATGGTGGATTTCCCCACGTTCGGGCGCCCGACGATGGCAATAACGGGTCTTGCCATAATTGGTTTTTCACTCCTTAAAAGTTTGTGAAACAAACTACTTCGAAAGCATCGACTAATTCTCACGATACTCATCATAGCAAAAAAGATCGCGCTTGGCTAACTTTTCATATTATCGGTGATTGACGAGAATAATTGAACCGTTCTTCAAATCATGTGCGCTGGCATCCAATATTTTCTCCAGAAGGAAGGCCGTATCCTGCAAGTTTTTTTCGTTCGGAGCAATAAATATCGGCGCGCCCCCGCCGACGGCTTCCCGATGGAGCGATACGACCGCCAAGATCTTAGCCATGAGAATCCGCCTCCTTCTTGTTGACCTGTGCTTCCGTCGGCATGCGGACGGCGGATTCCAGTATAGGAACGCGTTTGATAACCTCGATTCCTTTCCCGCTCTCCCGGTCTTGCGGAATAAGGAATACGGCCAGCCTGCCGTCGTTCATGTCGAGCTTCGCCATCGGAATAAGGGCCGGCTCCCCGTCGTCGCGATAAACCCCAAGGATCGTGGCCAAATCATACAAGATCGCCTGCCTTTGCCCCAAGTTCGTCAGCGTCACCTTCGCATTCGGATTGCGCGGCGTCAGCACGAAACCGATTCCACGCTCCGCGATGATGGCCTGATTGTTCTTCAGACCCACGTTCATGATATAAATGTCGTCAACGAACAAGTCCGGACCGTCGACCCGGACATTCGCCGCATGTACCCCTGCAATATGGTCTATCGAATGCCCCGACTTCAGCTTCATGACGACAAGAAGCGTTAGGACTCCAGCGCCTAGTCCGAACCAGACGTTCAGGAGGATCGCAAACAGGCTGGTGACGAGCGCCGACATAATGACCAAATAATTGCGCCCTTCGAAAACCATTGCTATTCCTTCTATATATGTAGAACCGCGGCTCACCAGCTCCATATCGTCAATCTTCGTAAGCGTCTCCCTCTCCATTTTGCGAACGTCCCTGAATTGCTGAGCGGCCAAACTCAGGAACGTGATGGCCGTATAATCCTTGTTGAACAGCGCCGGCACGGCTACCGCACCCAGAGCGGCGGCGATCACGCCGAGCGAGACGTGAATGATCCTTCCGTGCGGATAGGTTGGATATTGCCTGTAGTCCGTCTTTAGCAGAAGCAATCTGGCGATCAGGCCGAATACGATGCCAATAAGCACGCCTACAAGATGGCGGTTTTGTTCCAAGTAGCCGAGCATGTTATTCCCTTCCTCCCCTTATCCCGACCCAGGTCCGGCCGACGATCGCTCCCGCGTAACGGACGCAACGAATCGCCAGCGTACTGCAACAAGCGGCCGATAACGCCAGACTGTACGAATCCCACCAATTCAGCGAACCGATCAGCGCCGTATAAGCCCCATTCTCCAGCCATGCGCTGATTGCATCGCCGAAGACGGCGCACCATAACAAAGCGCCTGCTTGATATCGGATGTTCATCGTAAAGATACAGCATAACAAACCGCATAAGAGCGGCGCGTCCCAGCACGGTTCCAGCCAATATAAGACCGGGTCATGGGTATACAGGCTCCGGATGCTGCCCCAGATGATCGCGAGCATGAAGATACACAATACCAAATAACCGCGATGTCCCTTATTGTCTTTGAACGCAAGCGCAATCAAGCTGGCGGCCAAAAGGACTAATACCGCGCCATGAAGATTCACGAACGGGTAACGGGGGAAAGGCATCCACCAAAATCGATAAAGCGCCGCGGCCGCCATCGCGCAGGTCATGACAACCGCAGTAGCCGACCGCAGCTTCGGTGCGATATAAGGCTTCCAGCCCGTCGCGAACAAGATTGTGATGACCAAAGCTAACCAAACCGACAAATAACCGGGAATCATTAATCCTTCACCTCTCGTATCCCCTATTATGCGCCAATGGAAAAAGGCTATTCCTGCGTCGAAACGCGGGAATAGCCTTCTTGTCACCCTAATGAACGAATTAAGGTTATAATCCTATTTCAGCTTGCTGAGTTTGTCGCCGAAGCGCTCGCCCAAGGAATAGCTCATGCTGGAGCTGTTCAAGCTAACGTTCGGGTTGTTGATTTCTTCCATTTTTGGAGCGCGAGGCGCGCGAGGCGCACGATCCCGATCACGTTCTTGTCTAGGAGCGGCTTCCGTTTGCTCAGGCGCTTCTTCCGTTTCTTTGATGCTCAGGGATACGCGTTTCTCGGCCGGGTTGAAGTCAAGAACCTTGGCTTTCACTTCTTGACCTTCCTTCAGCACTTCGAACGGTGTCGCAACGTGGCGGTGAGCGATCTGGGAAATATGAACCAATCCCTCTACGCCAGGAGCGATCTCGACGAATGCTCCGAATGTCACGATGCGGCGAACCGTACCCGTCACGATATCGCCGATGTTGAATTGGCCGGCAGCGGAATCCCATGGACCAGGTTGAGCCGCTTTGATACTGAGGCTGATTTTGCCTGCAGCCGGATCGACTTTAAGTACTTTCACGCGTACCGCTTGGCCTTCGGACACAACATCCTTAGGATGAGCGACATGCTGCCACGACAGCTCGGATACGTGAACCAGACCGTCGATTCCGCCGATATCCACGAACGCGCCGAACGGAGTCAGGCGTTGAACCGTACCTTCAAGCTCTTGGCCCGCTACAAGGTTGTTCATGATTTGTTGTTTGTTTTGTTCGAATTCAGCGTCCAAAACTTCTTTCTGGGACAGGATCACTTTTTTGTTCTCCAGATCCAGTTCTTTTACTTTCACGCGAAGCGTGCGTCCTTTGTAGTTGCTGAAGTCTTCTACGAAGTGACGCTCAACCATGGATGCAGGAATAAATCCGCGAACGCCTACGTCCGCCACAAGTCCGCCTTTTACCACGTCGGCAACCGTTACTTCGAATACTTCGCCGCTCTCGAAACGGCTTTGAAGCTCTTCCCAGCCCTTCTCGGAATCAACGAGCTTCTTCGAAAGCACGAGGCTTTCTTTGTTGTCGTCGATGCTAACGACCTTCAACTCAACCTCTTGGCCGACTTGAACTGCGTCGTTCGCGTTCTCGAGTTGTACGGAAGAAAGTTCGCGAAGCGGAATAACACCGTCATATTTATATCCAAGGCTTACGTAAGCTTGGTTATCTTCGATTTTGACGATTGTACCCTTAACGGAGTCGCCTTTCTTCAAAGAAACGAAATTGTCCATTGCGTCCTGGCTCACTTCCTCCGCAACGGTTTCTTGCACATTGATCTCTTCTGACATTGAAATAACCTCCTCAATTCTAACCCCAACTTTATTTAAACCCGCACCGATCGCTCGGGCGGCATTTAAAACAACTTAATGATACTGCGCTGCAACCTCTTGGATCCGGGTCATGACGGCTTCCGTTACTTGCTCGAGCATATCCGGCGATGATTCATCAATGAGTGCTGTAAGATCGAGCGGCTCTCCGTAACAGACTAACGTCTTGCGAAATAGTTTATACTCGCCCACAATGGCTACCGGAACGATAGTCGCCCCGCTTCGGATCGCGATCATTGCGGTGCCTTTCTTCGCGGCGCCGGCATTATTGCGTGAACCTTCCGGGAATATCCCGAGAACGTTGCCGGCTTTCAGCAATGTGATCGCGGACTTGATGGCTTCCTTGCTGACGCCTCCGCGCTTGACCGGGAATGCGCCGAAAGCGCTGATCAAAGGACCGAGCACCGGTACTTTAAACAATTCTTCCTTGGCCATGAAGTTCACCTTGCGCGGTACGAGCACGCCAATCGTTGGCGGATCCAGATTGCTGATATGGTTGGATGCGAGTACCACGGGTCCGCTTGCCGGAATGTGATGCAGACCTCTCGCTTCCAATCGGAACAATAGCCGGTACAAGACTCTAAGCAGGAAGCGGAAAATGACGTATAACATAGTTTACTTCGCCTCCGCCAATTTGGTTCGGCTTAATTGCACGATTGAAGAAACGACTTCTTCGATCGTCATTCCGCTGCTGTCCAGCTCGATCGCGTCAGTCGCCCGGATAAGGGGAGAAATTTCTCGTCCTTCATCCAGCCTGTCCCGCTCCGCGATCTCGGATTCCAGCTGATCTAGCGTGATGGCCGCGTTATCGCCAAGCTCATTGAACCTGCGCAGCGCGCGATCGCGAACGGATGCCGTAAGGAAAATCTTCAATTCCGCGTTCGGAAGCACGTGCGTGCCTATGTCTCGTCCGTCCATGACGACGCCCTTGCGCACCGCGAGATCCCGCTGCATCCGGCTTAGCACGCTTCTAACGACGCCGCTAGCCGCGAAATAAGAAACTTGGACGGTAACTTCCCGCGAACGAATCTTGTCCGTCACGTCTTCGCCGTTCACGAATACGGATTGCCCGCGTTCGCCCGGCTCCAGCTCGATCCGTATCGATTGCATCAGCTGCGATAGCGGTTCGTGCTGCTCTGCCGATATCGATAAGCGCTGCGCGCTAAACGTTACGGCTCGATACATCGCTCCGGTATCGATGTACACATACCCTAATTGTCCGGCGACCAACCTTGCAACCGTGCTCTTGCCGGCGCCTGCCGGCCCGTCAATCGCGATATTGATGCGGTCGCTGTCGCCATCTAGCTGCGCCACTTGCGGTCTACCTCCTTTGAATCAGGACGGCCTCTTCTCTCTAAGCTCCGGGGTGATGCCGGTGTTCAAAGAAAAAGCAGGCATTGCCTGCGAACGTGAAAATTATACCACACAACGCCCCGAGATGCAAAAGAGAAGCGCTAGCTCAGGCGGGTTCCCTCCCACCGATCCGCGCTTGTCAGGAAGTGTCGAATCGCGTCATTTTGTATCGCCAGTTGGGATAGCGCAATGAGCGCGATTAAAATGATGACTGCTCTTAGTAGCCACCGGCTGAACCTATCGGACCATTCCACGAAATGATCTCTTTGCTCTGGCAATCGCTGCGGTTTCTTGGGCATAGGAACACCTCCATGCGTCAACCGAATGTCAACCTAAGGATATGTTCCCTCCCTGGAACGGAATTATTCATCGATTCCGATATTCCAGCTGCCTCTCGAAACAGAACCGTATAATCTTCTGCCTTTCGGTATCGCTGATGCTCAAAAACTTGATCATCGCTTGCTTGCGTCCCGTCTCCAGCGTATTGACCCGGATGACCTCGCCCGTGAACGTGACATGCTCGATCGTGCCGTTCTTGTACGGCACAAGCAGCCAGCATTCCAATTGAGTTTCGCTTCTTATTCCCCACTTGCCGTCGCAGATGAAGGAGATGCCTCCTCCTCCAACGTCGTCCGTCTTGCATAGGAACCGCTCGTGACTGCCGATCTTCACCGCAAGCTCCAGCTCTGCCGGAACGCGCAGGAAGCTTCTGCGCTGCACCTTCGTCATTCGTTCCGGATCGGGCCTTAGCAGCTTGACGAGCCGGATGACGCCGTCTTCCTTGAAGCCGACGACATGCGAATCGAAGTAATGCTTCACCCCGTCGGAAGAAAGGAAGTATACGGACAGCTCGTCCCCTAGAAACAACCGCTTCATCCTGCCGGTCTTCTCGTTCAGAGGATACTCGATCAGCAAGGCACCCTCTTCTTCGTCGGCGATTCTGGAGCGGTACTCCAGGGCTGCTTCCGATTCGTCGGAAGAAGCGATTTGATAATAAAGCATACCATTGACTTTAGGCAGCAAATTGGTTCCCCCCCATATATCAGACATTATAGCATGTCGATTTATGGGGGGCTATATCGAGATTTACAAGCGGAAGCGAGGAATCTTGCCTTGTTTGGCGTTCATTAACGCGAGCTATTTTTGTGCCGTTTTCTCGTCCTCGAGGGTCATCTCCTCGATCGTTTCCTCGATTCCGTTCAGCGCGTTGATATAAATCCGATACATGGAGCCGTTAATGCGTCCCGTATACTCGTAGCATAACACTTCCTCGCCCATTTCGTTTTCGATCAAGGCTAGCTGCTCGTTATTCACTTCCATATTCGGGTTGATCGCTTTTTTGGCATCGGCCTTCGTCATGATCGGGCTTGGAAGCTCGCGTTTGTGATGCTCGTAGACGTAGTCGCTTGCCTGGAGACCGACGGCTTCGCCGTTATCGAGCGCGACCTTTACGGTGAGCTTGTCCGGGTAGATCAGAACGCCGTTCTGAAGACCTACGTACGTGAAGCTGCCGGAATTGTCGTACATGTCGAAGCTGACCGCCTTCATGTCCTTGAAGCCGAAATCGTTCAGGAACTTATCGGCGGAAGCCTTGGCTTGATCGAAGCCGATCTTCTTCGCGCCGAGCTCTCTGCTCTTCATGAACCAAATGAGTTGCCCGCCTTTTTGAGTGAAGTCCATTTGCGTCTTGAGATTCGGGTCGTTCCCGTTCGCTACCGCGGAGAAGGAAGCGTACTCGGAGCCTTGCCCGTTCTCGGCGACCTGAACCACGGACTCGTCGACGTTCATGTATTTCGCAGCTTTTTTCCTCACATCCTCCGGTTTCACGAACTCGCCGCCGAGCATTTTGACGGTACGTTTCTCGTACATGCTGCTGACGGAAGGTCCCCAGTTCAGTTCCGGGTAAGCGCCAACCTTCTCGTTCATGGTGCGAAGACCGTCCACGATGATATTGCCGCTCTTGGACTGATCCGACGCGATCGCGACTTCTACGTCCATCCAACGCAAATTGTTCGCCAGTACGTCGGATTGCATATGATGAAGCTCCTTCGAAATTTCATCGGACTTCTCGTACAACGCCTTAAGCGTCTTGAACTCGTCGTCCGAAAGCGGCTGCTTCGTCAAATCCCGAACGGCCGTCTTATAGGCGAAGTTGGAAATATGGGACAGGAAATCCTCCGCCTCGGTGAACGGCAAATAGCTGAGCGGCAGCTGGCTAATCTCGTTTTGCGCTTGGCTCGTCAGACGCCAAACGTTAACAAGACCCTTGCGATGGTAACCCATGGACGTGGAATTGACGGCTAGCGTATTGCCGAGCTGTTCGTGAAGCTTGTCGACGTGGAAGGCCAGGTCGTGGAACGCGCGCTGGTATTGGTTCTCCGCTTTGATCAGGATGGAGTTTTTTTCTTGATGCTCTTGGTATCCCCAATAGATCGCGCCGATCAGAAGAATCGTGACGAGGGGGAACATGATTGAACTGAGTCTACGATACATGCAAAAAGCTCCTTTCTGGTACCAAACCTGAGCATAGTTTGGATTTCGGAAGGGAGCTTTATGCATCGCTGTATGCTTTTGTCTTCGAAGGAACAAACGTCAAAATCCAGGATGCTCTTCGATATCGAGATCGTCGCTATTATTGCAAATGCATTGTTTGAATCCCGTGTCGATCGAGCCCTTCTCGCGCCTGCCGCGCAGCACGAATTTCTCGCCGCATACATTGCAGCGAATCGTCACTTTAATACGAGCCGGTTCCATCCCTGCCTCCTCTTGCTTGCCAATATATAGACAGTATAGACGGTTCGTTCAAAGTTTAATCTCTTCCTCTCGCGCGACCAGACGGAAGGGCGACCTTGCGTTCGCGGAATTCATTTTGTGCAGACCCCATACCCATAGCCCGAGCATAAACGGCACGATGATCCACATCCAGTTCTGCTTCACCGTCACGAGAATCCAGTCGTACATGCCATGCAGCGCGAGGGGTAATACGAGCGAAATCGCAAGGAAAATATTCGACTTCCGTTTCGAACTCGCGAATTTGGCTTTGCCCAAATAATAACCCATCATCACGCCGAACAACGCATGGCCTGATACGGGCAGCAGCGCTCTCGCCAGCAACGAGCCGAACGAGGACGGCGTATAGATCGCGTACAGCACGTTCTCCAGCGTAGCGAAGCCAAGCGAGATGGATGCCGCATACAGAATGCCGTCGTAAGGCTCGTCGAACTCGGTATGGTTGTAAATCACGTGATAAAGCACGAACCACTTTAAAAATTCTTCTACCGCCGCCGAATTCACGAATGAAACGACGATATTCGAATCGCCGAGCCATATCTGCAGCCCTCGCTGAATGACCATAATCGGCACGACAACGAGGATGCCGAGCACGAACATTCGGACGACCATATGGATTGGTTCCGCCTCGTATCTGTCCCTCAAATATAAATAGGTCAGCAGCGAGACGCCCGGCGCCGCCGCAGCGGTCAATATGGAGAACAACAGCATTGCTTCCCTGCTTTCTTTACACCCACCCGCGGAACCGTACGGCTTCCGCCATCTTCCGGACGCCGGCCATATAGGCGGCAAGCCTCATATCGACCTTGCGCGTCTGGTGGATTTCATATACGTTCTCGAAACCCCGGATCATCATGTGCCGAAGTTTGTTGTCGATTTCGTTCTCGTCCCAATAGTAACCTTGATTATTCTGCACCCATTCGAAGTAGGAAACGATGACGCCTCCGGCGCTCGCGAGCACGTCCGGGATGAGCAAGATGCCCCGCTCCGTTACGATACGCGTTGCTTCGAGCGTAGTAGGTCCGTTCGCCGCCTCGACGATTATCGAAGCTTTGATTCGCGTCGCGTTTTGTTCCGTGATCTGATTCTCAATCGCGGCAGGGACGAGCACGTCGCATTCCAATTCGAGCAGTTCTTCGTTGGATATCGTCTTCGGGAATAAATTCGTTACGTTGCCGAATGAATCCCTTCGGTCCAGCAGATGGGGAATATCGAGCCCCTCTTTATTATACAACGCGCCATTGACATCGGAAATACCAATTACTGTCGCGCCGCTCTCGTGCATGAATTTGGCCAAGTAACTGCCCGCGTTGCCAAAGCCTTGAATGACGATTCGAGCGCCTTGTAGCGGAATCCCCTTCAATCGTAGCGCCTCGTGAATCATAATGACGACGCCGCGCGCCGTTGCCGTTTCTCTTCCCTTGGAGCCGCCAAGGACGATCGGCTTGCCCGTAATGAAGCCCGGCGAATCAAACTCCCGGATCCGGCTGTACTCGTCCATCATCCAAGCCATGATTTGCGAATTGGTCATTACGTCCGGGGCCGGAATATCCTTCGTCGGGCCGACGAGCTGGCTGACAGCCCGGACATATCCGCGGCTAAGCCGTTCGAGCTCGCGGAAGGACATTTTGCGCGGATCGCAAATGACGCCGCCTTTGCCCCCGCCGTAAGGCAAGTCCGCGATGCCGCATTTGAGACTCATCCAGATCGACAGCGCCTTCACTTCTTTTTCGGTGACGTCGGGATGGAATCGGACGCCCCCCTTGGTTGGGCCGACCGCGTCGTTGTGCTGCGAGCGGTAACCGGTGAATACTTTTGTGGTGCCGTCGTCCATGCGTACCGGAATACGAACCGTCAGCAGGCGGATCGGTTCCTTAAGCAGCTCAATCATATCATCGCCAAAGCCCAGCCTGCGAAGCGCTTGCTCGATTACGACCTGCGTCGCGTGCAATACATCGTTCATTTTCATCCATCCAATCTCCGACTTAGTCTACTTCTAATATGAGCCCGCGTGCGCTTGCCTATTCTGCATCGTATGCTGCCTGGCTGGACGAAAGACGAAAAAAGAACATCCCGCCGAAATCGAAAGCGGATGCTCTTCACGGATCGAAACCTATAAAATCATAATTGAAAATGACTGCAAATTTCGCGAACGGCGTTCTCCGGCATGATGACCTTGCCATATTCCTCAAGCACGGCGAATGTAACGGAGGTTGCGTCCCCGTATTCCGCGAGCAGGGCGATAACCGCGTTGTATTTGGCCTGCTCCACATGGGTCGGCTCGATCGCCAGTATATATTTGCCCTTATAGGCATACAATCTGCCGCCTTCCGTCAACTGAGAGGATTGGAGTTGGCCCGCTGCCGCAATGACATCTTCGAAGTCCCTGAACGAATACATCATCACGTCGCTCTGTTCCATCGTCACTTCCATATCGTAAATGTCTTCTTCGAGCTCATCTTCATCTTCCGCGCTTGCGTCTTCCGCTTCGTTCACTTTCCCGCGGGTAATGATAATGACCATGCCTTGCGCGGGCATCGCCAGCACTTCGACCGCAAGCGGGCCGCTGGCATCAAAGCCTAATTCGGTATACGCCTGCTCCATCATTTCCAGGAAAAGCTCGTGCAGCTTCGGAGGTTCGCGCCACATGTCATCCTTATGGATCCCCCGTTCAAGCAAGTCGTCGAACGTCAAGAAAATCCGTATCTTGTCCTGACTAAGCCGTTCGATTTTCATGACAGGATCCTCCTCTGCAACGTCTGTCGTAATAGCTTATGAATCAATTTGTCAAGGGTGAATAAAATGGACTCATAAGAGGTTGTTCAAAAAGCCCGCTTTTGATCACGAAGTATATCTAGATGCATTTTCGTCATCGAATCTTGAATTCAGCCGGGACTTCCGGTGCTCGCGTAGCTCCCACTACGCTCCGCTCCTCAGTCCCTAGCTTCTTTCAAGCTTCTCGGTGCTGAAAACCGGGCTTTTTGAACATGAACTTAAAGCTATGCCTTTACTTTATCATGTCTGCAAGTCGTTTGCACTAATAATGGACGAAAAAAAGAGCCGGCTCAGCCTATCGTCCCCTAGGGAACGGCTGTTCCGACTCCGTGCACGCACCGCATGCTCAATGAGTGATTGCCGACGATTCCGCTTTGATTTTGTCTACTTCCCGTTTAACCGAAGGATCGCTTTGGATAAACGATTCAATGCGCTCCCATGCGGCGGCGGAGACTGCGGCGGTATCGTCTGATGACTTTGGGGCTGATTTCATCGCCTCCGCCTTCCACTGCGAGCCGCCTCTCATCATCGAAAACGCCTTGCCGGCAACGGATGCACAAACATCGGACATCGCATGGGATGCCCACACTACCGCGCCGGGTTTCTTGCGCGACACATATAACGTTGCGGCTGCCCCAAGCAGTCCGCCAAACAATAATCCGCTTATTCTCATAAAGGCAGGACACCTCTTTCATGCTCGTGATTTCAATCTTAGTGTGACCGCGGCCGCATTCCCTCATTCGATATAAATAAAGGAAATGTGATCTTCCGGTCCGTTCGAATTGTGATACAATGTTGTCGAATAAACGCGAATGATGATACGGAGGGAAATAGGATGAAAAAACCTCAAAAAACATGGCAATTGGCGTTTGTCCTGCTTCTCTCGATTCAATTGACGGGCTGCGGCTCGGGCAGCGAATCATTGCCTGCGTCCGCGGAACCGCAAATAACGACATCCACGACAATCGCGAAAGAAACGCAGCAGCCGTCGCCGAACCCGGCAATCCCATCGTCCGATGCAACGGCAACTCCAATGCCTTCCGCTGCATCCAAGCCCGGCGAAAGCGGCGTGAATGCGCCTAAATATCGAATGAACGCCAAAACATTCCGGTTCGAGCCGATCAGCGACAAGGCGACGGACAAAGCCGTTCTTCTTACGTTTGACGACGGTCCCAAGGATGAGGGTGTGCTTGCCAGCTTGCTGGACACGCTCGACCGGCATGGCGCCAAAGCGATATTTTTCGTAAACGGGTACCGGGTGAAACAAAATCCGGAGCTGCTGAAGGAGATTCATGCACGAGGACAGACGATCGGCAATCACTCGTACGACCACATCGACCTCAAGAAGGAAACTGACGCCGTAGTCGAAGAGCAGCTGGCCAAAGTGCAGGAAGACGTGGAACGTCTAACCGGCGTCATTCCCAGGTTCTTCCGGCCGCCGTACGGCTCGGGCAGCGAAGTCGTCAGGCAAACGGCAAAAAACCACGGCATGCTGTACATGACGTGGTCGAACGGTTCTCTCGATTGGGACAAATCCGCGAAGGATAAGCCGGATGTCGTGATCCGGAACGTGCTTGATCAATTGCATCCCGGCGCCAATATTCTTATGCATGAGCTGCAATGGACCGCGGATGCGCTTGACGAGCTGCTGAGCAAGCTTGAGAAAGAAGGCTATACGTTCATCGATCCGGGCTCGATCGAGCTCGCGAACCGAGTTACGAACTGAACTTGTTCCCATACCAGAACAGGAACGCGACAAGGCCGAGGAACAGAATGAACAATAAATTGTAATACCATTTGTAGACGTTATGAATGCTGGAAGGAAACTTCTTGCGGCGCGGAGGCAGCTTCGCGCCGTTGTCGTCCCCGCTGCGGGGTTCGTTGCCGGCATTGCCGCCGAGACTCCTTTTCCTTGCGCCGGAAGACCGGCTATGTCTTTCTTTCCTGGTCATGATTCCCTCCTGAAGCGAATGATTAGGCCCATGACGAAATCGATGGCAAAATGCGCGATGATCGGCGCCCATAACGTACCGCTTTGTTCGTAGACCCATCCAAGGCCATAGCTGATCGAGAATACAAGGCCGGTTGGGATCCAGTGCCGAAGATACCGCACATGGATCGTGGCGAACACGATGCTGGTCCAGTAAGGCCCGATCGCGTGCTGGATCGCGCCGCGAAACAACAGCTCCTCGCAGATCGCGACGACAAGCGAGATAACCGCGATATGCCAGACGGCACGGGTTCTGAAGATCCGCTCGTTGACGCCACCGTCGTCCGCAGCGTCCTCCGGCACCCAGCGCGAGATGAGCAGGTCTACCGCGATGACCGCAGCGGCAAATCCAAGCCCCCACCAGAGCGGATCCCATCCGCCCTGCAACGCGAAGATGTTTAATACATTTTGGCGCTGAAATAAAAGCCATATGATTCCGATAATAAGAGTAAGCGCTTGTGTGGCATACAAGTTAATAAGTAGCATACGGTCATCGATTTCGTCAACATTGACCTTGCGCACCTTGATGTTCCGAATATCGAATTTTTTCATTCATAACCCGCCTGTCCAATTCATATCGTTTGTACTTACTTACATACATAGAAGGAGATTTATCATGGAGAAACGATTAACGAACTCGGCAATGTTATTTAGCGTAGGATTTGTATTCATGCTTGTATGCGCGGTCGGCGCGTTTTTTTACGGCGTGCAGATCGGCATGGACAAGGTCGAAGCCGGCTACGAGGCGAAGCGCCAGGAAGAAGCCGCTGCTACGAAGACGGACGGCAGTCCGTACCAACAACAAGATTTGGTTTCTTTTTATCATACCGTATTTTCGCCATACCGTGAATTTCAGAACGAATGGCTTATCGCGATGGACAAGCTGTCTCAGGGCCAAAGCGGCGATTTCGGCGACGTGATGAGCAACCTGTCCAAGCTCGCTCTTCGCAATTCCGAGGAAGCCAGCTCCTACGACATGGGCAAGTCGGCTCGTCTCGGCGACGCTCAAGTCGCATATATCCGCAGTCTCAAATTATTCGCCAAGGTCGCTGACGCCGGCGCCGACAAAGCGAAAAAATTAACCGCCGACAAACTCCAAGCGGCGATCAAAGAAGATAAAAATTACCTCGGCGCGGTCAAGGAAACGCTGGACGCACAGGCACACTACTACGCGGCCATGCAGTTATGGGCGGCGACGATCGATCCCGATATTCCCGGCGAGTTATCCGTTCCCAAGGTACTTGGCCTGAAGAATTGGTCCTCGATGCCGCTTACGGTCAAGAATGGAATCGTCGTTCAATATTTGAAAGAATATAACGTGCTAAAGCCGTTCTATCCGCAAGACTTGACGGCAAGAGTTGACGACTTTATCGCTTCGGGACAAGCCGCCAAGATGAAGCTGCAGACGGCTTCTGCCGTTATCGACCTATTGCTGAACACGGATGCCGTGCGCAGCGGAGACTTCCTCGGCAGCTTGAACCGATTCTACCAATCCGAGCTGATGCCGCAGCTGCCGTTCTTCCTGCCTGCCGACCAATAATGTCGAATGCCGCGGACTTTGCTTGAATCATATCGAAATTTTCGTAAATGAGCAAGTTTGAGGATTGATTTTGTCCACTGTAATGCTATAAAATAGTAAAGTCTAATTCGTTCGTAGATTGAACTCTCGACTCGCTGACGCAACGAAGCGGGAAGAGGGTTTTTCTGTTCATAAAACTGCGGAGCCTCTTGCTTCGCAAATTCTAGGAGGCCTGTTTCACATGTACAAAGTGCTCGTATCCGATCCCATCAGCGATTTGGGTATCCAACAGCTTGTCGAGGCGCAAGACGTCATCGTCGACAAGAATCCTGGTTTAAGTGAAGACGAATTATCGGCAATCATCGGCGATTACGATGCTTTGCTCGTAAGAAGCCAAACGCGCGTCACGGCAAAAGTTATGGAAGCCGGCAAGAAACTGAAGGTCGTCGGCCGCGCGGGCGTAGGCGTCGACAATATTGACCTGGAAGCCGCTACGCAACGCGGCATCATCGTCATCAATGCGCCGGACGGCAACACGATTACGACATGCGAGCATACTTTCGCCATGATGATGGCCGTTGCCCGCCACATTCCGCAAGCCTACATGAAAACCGTTAACGGCACATGGGACCGCAAGTCGTTCCTCGGCGTCGAGCTGCGCAGTAAGACGCTTGGCGTTCTCGGCATGGGCCGGATCGGCAGCGAAGTCGCGAAGCGCGCCAAAGCGTTCGGCATGGACATTATGGGTTATGACCCGTTCATGACGGAAGAACGTGCGGAGAAACTTGGCATCAAGCTCGCCAGCGTAGATGAGATCGTACGCCAAGCGGACTTCATGACGGTCCATACACCGCTTACGGCCGAGACTCGCCATATGATCGGCAAAGCGCAGTTCGCCGTTATGAAACCCGGCATGCGCATCGTAAACTGCGCGCGCGGCGGCATCATCGACGAGATCGCTCTTGTAGACGCCATCGACGCAGGCATCGTTGCGGGAGCTGCCTTCGACGTATTCGAGGTCGAGCCTCCGACAGAAGATCATCCGTTCCTGAAACACCCGAAAATTATCGTAACGCCTCACCTTGGCGCGTCCACAGTCGAAGCGCAAGAGAATGTCGCCATCGACGTGTCCGAGCAGGTCCTTCATATTTTGAGAGACGAGCCGTTCATGAACGCCGTGAACATGCCTCCGATCCCAGCTAACCTTCAAAGCAAATTGCAGCCTTACTTCGAGCTTGGCGAGAAGCTCGGCAGCTTCATCGCGCAATCGACGGAAGGCGGCGTTCAAGAAATCGCGGTCAGCTATTCCGGCGAATTGGCGGAGCTCGACACGCAACCATTGACCCGTTATATCGTGCGCGGAGTGCTTGCCCACCATCTGGGCGCCGAGAATGTCAATGTCGTTAACTCCATGCATCTGGCGAAGCAACGCGACGTGAACATCGTTGTACAGAAATCGCATACGGCGAAAGATTTTACGAACCTGGTGACTGTTGCGCTTCGCACGAAGAAAGAAGAGCATGTCGTAGCGGGCACGCTGCTAACCGGCTACGGCCCTCGCATTGTCCAAATCGACAAATACCCGGTCGACGTAACGCCGGAAGGCAATCTGATTCTGATCTCGCATAACGACAAACCGGGCATTATCGGCCGCGTAGGCACGCTTCTCGGCAATAACGACGTGAACATCGCGACGATGCAGGTAGGACGTCAGCTCGTCGGCGGATCCGCTATCATGGTTCTCCGCGTAGACAAAGGCACGCCGAAGGACGTATTGGTTCAATTGACGAACATGCCGGAACTTAACACGGCCAAAGAAATTATTTTGCCATAATGTCGCGTTGTTCCACGAACAACAAGATTAATCGGTTCCCTTCAACAAAAAAAGCGCTCCCTCGCGGGAGCGTTTTGTTGTTTTATTGCGTAGTTTGGCGGATTGCGGGAGAACCGTCATGTTGTTCGACAGGAAGCAGAAGCATAAAGGTCGTTCCCGCTCCCGTGAAACTGTCGACGACGATCTGGCCATGGTGAAGATCGATCAGATTCTTTACGATCGCAAGCCCAAGCCCCGTCCCTCCGGAGGATCCCCTCTTCCTCGCCTTGTCGGCCTTATAGAACCGTTCGAAAATGTACGGAACATCCTCTTGCGGGATGCCTTGCCCTTCATCTTTGATCTTCAGCCCAATGAACGCCTTGCCGTTCACGCTCTGATGTTCCCCGGATATCGTAATCGACTTCCCTGCTGGCGTATGCCGCAGCGCGTTGTCGAGCAGGTTTGTAAGCACCTGCTCCAAGCGATCCTCATCCCCTTGCTTGATGACAAGCGGCTCATCCGTCATTTCGGCATGAAGCGCTACTTCGCGCTCCTTGGCATAGACGAGAAACTTGCGATGCACTCTCCGGAGAATATGGCGCAAATCGATTTCCTGGTAATTCATATCGACATAGCCTGCTTCCATCCTCGCAATATCCAGGAAGTCGTTGACAAGCCTGCCCATTCGAAGCGATTCGTCATAGATGACTTGCACCAATTCCTTGCGCTCCTCGGGCTCCACGACAATATCGTCGAGCAGAGCTTCGCTATAGCCTTGAAGCATGGAGAGCGGGGTACGAATCTCATGCGATATATTCGCGACGAAATCCCGGCGAAGCTTATCGAGCTTATGCTCTTCCGTCACGTTGCGGATAACCGCAACCGCACCGCGCACGATGCCGCTGGATTGCAGCGGCGCCATCACGACTGACCAAACGGAGCTGTGGACGTGGATATTGTCCGTGGCATCGCGTCCTTCCTTCACCACTTCGTGAAAGAGATGACGCAGCGGTGCAGGAACACCTCTCGAAGGAACGGGCTCCGGACTGCCGTCGTCATCCCAGCCAAGGTCGAGACCCGACCATTGGCTTAAGAGCAGATGGCCGCTCGGATTCGTCAGTATGACATTTCCTTCCGCATCGAACGTGATAACGGAATCGCCCATGCTTCGCAGAATGCTCGTCAAGTGGTTCTTCTCATGGTTCAAGTCGCGAATCAGCTTGTCAAGCTGTTCGGTCATATGGTTAAACGTATTCGCCAGCTGCCCGATTTCATCGGAGGATTGAATATTGACCCTCGTGCCATAATCGCCTTGCGAGACGGAATCCGCGGCATGTTTCAGCTGAAGCAGCGGCTGTTGGATTTTTGACGATAAGAAAAAAGCAAAAAACGTCGACAATAAAAAACCGATAATCGCCGTTATGATGAACAGCACTTTAATGTCGTGCGCGTCTTTATCGAACCAAATGTCGATGTATTGAAGCAGAAAAACGCCGAGGATAAGCAGAACGACCGCCACGAGCAGCATGATGGTCGCCCATAACTTCCCTACGACGCTATGCCATAACAACGGGGCCAGTCGACGCCACAGCCTCATTATTTGGGAACCTCAAGCTTATACCCGACGCCCCATACGGTCGTAATCATCGCAGCGGCATCCGGCGAAACCTTGTTCAGCTTCTCGCGCAGCCGCTTCACATGCGTATCGACCGTGCGCAGGTCGCCAAAGAACTCATAGTTCCAAACATCCTTGAGCAGCTCCTCGCGCGAGAACACCTTATCGGGCGAAACAGCCAAATAATGGAGCAGCTCGTACTCCTTGGGCGTCAAGCTGACTTCTTGCCCGCCGGCCGTTACGCGATGCGCGTCATGTTCGATGACGAGATTCGGGAATACGATGTTGTTGCTCGTATTCAGCTCCTTCGTCAAAAATGCCGTTGCCGAGGAACGTCGCAGAATCGCCTTCACCCGGTAGATGACCTCGCGAGGACTGAACGGCTTCACGACGTAATCGTCGGCTCCGACCTCGAAGCCTTGAACCCGGTTCATCTCCTCGCCCTTCGCGGTCAGCATGATAACCGGCGTCGCTTTGATCTGCCGGAGACGGGAGCATACTTCCACTCCATCGATCCCCGGCAGCATCACATCAAGCAGAATAAGCGCGTAATCGGTATTCGAAGCGAGGCGCAGCGCCGTCTCCCCGTCTTCCGCTTCATCGATCGAATACCCTTCCTTCTCCAGGTACATCTTCAGAAGCCTGCGAATTCTTTCTTCGTCATCCACCACTAAAATTCGGTTGCCGTAATCGGACATCGGGTACAGCTCCTTTCTTAAACGCCGGAATACGAATGCAAGCCCGCAATAATCAAGTTAACCCCGATCAGCGTGAACAAGACGATTACGAATCCGATAACCGCGAGCCACGACGAACGCAGCCCTTGCCAACCTCGCGATAACCGGAAGTGCAAGTAAGCACTATAAAATAACCAAGTAATGAGCGCCCAGACTTCTTTCGGATCCCAACCCCAAAATCTGCCCCAAGCAATCTCCGCCCAAATCATGGCGAAGATTAACGCGCCGAGCGTGAAGATCGGGAAGCCGATCGCGATGGCGCGGTAGCTGATCTCGTCGAGATCGTCGGGATCTACGCCTTCCATGACCGGATGGATGACGGCGCCGAGCGGCTTGCGGAACGCGAGCCGCAACAACCCGTAGATCAGCGTGCCGGCAATGATGGACCAAATGACCGTGTTCAGCTTGCGGCCTGCATTAATGCCGTTCATCCAGGACGGCGCTTCGAAGAGCGACTCTTCCATTCCGAGGAATGGCTGCATCGACACTTTCTCGCTATTGTATGGCTGCACGATCGGAGGAAGCGAGTAGTTCACTGTCTCGGTCACGGACTGCTGCGCGCCTTTGCTGTCGATTATCACTTTTTCTTGCGTGAATACGGCTTCGTAGCCAGCCCCGCGGAACGCGAACACCGCTACGATGAATCCAATGATAACGATGATGGAATAAAGCGTAAACTCGACCCAGAACTGCGCTTTGCGCCCGGCTTTAGACTTGTCGCTGAAATCGATGACGCGAAGCAAATACATCAGACCGGCCGCAAAACCTACCGCGAAGAAAGCTTCGCCAAGCGCCGCCGTCGTCACATGCACCTTTAGCCAGATGGAGTTCAGCGCGGGAATAAGCGGCTGCACTTCCTGCGGGAATACCGATGCATAAGCGACGATGATGACCGTAAGCGGAAGCGCGAACATTCCGAGTAACGGTTTGCGGTATATGGCATATACGATCGTATAGGCAATCATGATCGCCATGGCCAAAAACGACATGAATTCATACATGTTGCTAGTTGGAATTTGCCCGCTGCCGATCCAGCGCGTGAAGAAAAACGCCAAGTGGGCCGCGAGGCCCGCGCTGGATACGAAAAACGCGATACGCCCCCATTTTTTTTCGTGCGCGATCGGATCACGGTTGCTCCACTTTTTGCCCGCGATGGCGATCACGTAAAACATGAAGGCGAAACAATACAAGAAAAAGGCTGCAATAAAAGCATCACTGCTGAAATCCAATAAACTCACGCGTTATTCCCTCCGTTATCTAGCGACTTGGGATCTGCCGCAATCCCTGTCTTCTTCAGCGCGTACGCGACGTCCGAGCGCATGCCGAACCAGTTTTTGTTCGTATGGGCTCCGAGCGCAAGCTCGCCATCGTCCACGCGAAGCCATATTCTGCGATGCTGCCAATAGGATCCCATAATGAGACCGATCATGGAGAACACCGCGCCAACCCAGAGATACGGCAATGCCCTGTCCACTCGTACATTCAGGACCGTCGTCGCTTCGGAGAAATCGACGTTTTCCATTCCGTCCACGCGAATCTCGATTTTGTCAGCGAGTTCCCGGTTAATCGTATCTTGGGCGAATCGAACCTTATCCTTTTGCATCGGGAAATAAATATAAGGTTCGCCTTCGGGCTTCAAACCGGGGCCTTTGACCGTGAACACAAACGCGGGTGCGTTAGGATCCCTGGACAATGTCGTCGGCTTCCCTTCGCTATTGAGCGCGAATTCCATATAGTTCGCGTACATATCGAGCGTGAACGGCCCAAGCTCGTGATGAAGCTCGGCGTCTTTCATCGGCAAGTCGAACGGGCCGTAGATCTCGCCGGTCGACTTGTCCTCCAGCACCGGATGAACGGCGTTCAGCCTTGGCGTCAGGTTAAAGTCGAACTGGTACAGCTTGATCCCGTCGAACTCGAGCGGCGAGTTCACGATGATGTTATGCCGCTTCACTTCTTCGAGCACGGGCTCCTTCAGCGGATCCCCGCAATCGGATACGCATTCGTACATCACGGCTTTGGTTTCGTACATCTTCGCCCGGGCTTTTCCCTGCAGCTTGTCGGGCAGCTCATCATCCGTATAGAACTCGACGGTGAACTTCTCGTTCTTCACGTAGTAGTTCGTGTCCTTGATCTGAACCGTATCCCCGTCGGGAATCGTCACGTAGCTGTCCATTTGCCAGCCCGGGATGCTTCTGGCCAGAATCGCCAGGAGGAACAAGATGAGACCGATGTGATTGATATAAGGTCCCCATCGGCTGAACCGGTTTTTCTCCGCGAGCAGGGCGGTGCCGGATTCGTCCTTGTGGATCTTGTAGCCTTTTTTCTTCAAAGCGGCCCCGAACTGCTGAACCCAGTTCACCGCGTCACCTTCCAGCGATCCTTTGTATACCGCCTTCTGGCGAAGCAGAAATTGATGATGCTTGCGAATTTGCTGCTTCTTAAGCGCCCGGTACAACGGAAGGACGCGGTCCAGGCTGCAAATGACGAGCGATGTTCCGATCATGACGAGCAAGCCGATGAACCACCAGCTCTCATACGTGTGGGACAGGCCAAGCAAGTAATAGAGATGTCCCAACGTCCCGTACGTCTCTTGATAATAGGTAGACGGATCAAAGTTGTTGATGAACGTGCCTTCCTGCGGGTAGATCGTGCCGAGCATGGCCGTCAGGAAGGTGAATATAATTAAATAAATGGCAATCTTGACCGAAGAGAAAAAGCTCCAAATCCGGTCGATATACGACTGATTGCTCTTCTGCGAGCGGCGCGCGACGCCGTCGTAGCGCATCTCGAGCGGTTCGTCGGATTGCTGGATATCCGGCAAAAGCGGTTTGCCGCAGGACTCGCACAGCACCGTTCCCACCGCGTTCTGGTGTCCGCATTCGCATTTGGTATTCTCGGGTACTAACACTAAGATGACCTCCTACAGTTGCAGCAAGCGCTCGATTCGCTTGTCGATATCTTCTTCGGTCATTCCGCCGACCACGGCCTCCATGAGCGTCCCATCCGCTTTGACGAAGAAAGTCGTGGGGTATTGGCGCAGCGCGTAGCTGCGTTCCGTCTTGCGGGCTTCGTCCCTCAGGATCGGATATGTCAAATTAAAGCGCTTCACGAAATTATTAACCGTGAGCGTATCTTCGCTCAGATTAATTGCCAGAATCGTAAGGCCCTTCTCCTGCCACTTCACGTATTGCCTCTCGAATTCGGGCATTTCCTTGACGCATGGCTCGCAGAACGTACCCCAGAAGTTGATGACGATCGGCTTGCCGGCATAATCCGACAACGAAGTGACGCCGCCTTCCAAATTCGCGAGCGTGAACGCAGGAGGCTCGTCCCCGGGTTTGATAATTCCGCTGCCTCTCTCCGCGAACAGGGTCGTCCCGATCGCATAGCCGCCTACAACAAGAACGGCAATCAAGATCATGATTTGCATCGCTTTGCGCGATTTGTTTGAGGTTGCCATTATGTATATCACCGCCAGTTACTAGTTCGAAAGTCTAGGACTACACTCATTATAACGAAAAGTCGACGGCAATAACTGCCGCCGCCGATCACTTTTTATGAACTTTATGTGTCTTAAGCGCCGCCGCTCTAAGCTCTTCGACCTCTTTCGGAGTCAAGTGGCGATACTTTCCGCGAGCAAGCGTCTGCAGGGTCAGCTCGCCGAATCTCACCCGTTTCAATCGGATGACCTTATGGTTGATCGCTTCGAACATTCGCCTGACTTGCCGGTTGCGCCCCTCGTAAATTGTGATCGTAATGGTCGCTTCGTTCTTCTCCGTATCCACGTCATGATATTCCACTTCCGCGGGAGCTGTCATGCCGTCCTCAAGCTTAATGCCTTTCTGCAGCTGCTCCAGCGCCGAGCCGTGGGGAACTCCCTTCACTGTCGCGTGATACGTCTTCGGCACATGATGTTTAGGATGCGTAAGCAGGTTCGCGAATTCACCGTCGTTGGTAAGCAGCAGCAATCCTTCTGTATCGTAATCCAGCCGGCCGACCGGATAGACTCGCTCCTTGATGCCCGGCAGGAAATCGGTTACCGTCTTGCGTCCTTGCGGATCCTTGGCGCTCGTAATGACGCCCTTCAACTTGTTCATCATCAAATAAAGCTTTTTCTCGCCTTTGATCGGCTTTCCGTTCACGGCGATCGTATCCACGGCCGGATCGGCTTTCACGCCTAGCGTCGTTACCTTCTCCCCATTCACCTCTACCGCGCCGGAGAGAATAAGCTCCTCGCATTTGCGCCGTGAAGCGATGCCGGCTTGGGCCAAAATTTTCTGTAAACGTTCCAATGCTTTCACCTCACTCTCCATCATAACGATTACAAGAGTAAAGTACAAGCTAAGTTCAGCCGAATAGATAAAGGCAGATGAGAATCGCAGCAAAAAAACCTACCGCGTCGGAGAACAATCCGACCTTCAGCGCGTATTTGGAACGGCGTACGGCTACCGCGCCGAAGTAGACGGTAAGCACATACAGGGTCGTATCCGTGCTGCCTTGTATCGTGGAAGCGATTCTGCCGATCATGGAATCCGGTCCATGCGTTGCGATCAAGTCGGCCGTGAATGCCAAAGAACCCGCGCCTGTCAAAGGCCGGAGGACCCCGAGCGGAAGCACCTCGCTAGGAATGCCCGCCCAATCGAACAGCGGCCGAACGGCCGAAAGCATGATTTCCATGGCGCCCGAGGCACGGAACATGCTAATCGCCACCATCATGCCGACTAAATGCGGGATGATGGCGATTGCGGTTCCGAAGCCGTCCTTGGCTCCTTCGACGAATGTTTCGTAGACCGGGACGCGCCTTCGCAGCGCGGCATAAAGCGGAATGAACACGATAATGGCCGGAATCATCCAAATCGACAGCTTGGAGAACAACTCATACAAGATCGCCACCCCCGATTCCTCCGGACGAGGTATTGGGTGGACTACTGCTTATAGGTTTCTTATGTATCGCAGGATTCGCAGGCGGGGAGGATGACCGGCTTCGGTACCATCGGTCCGCGGCAATGGCGGCAGCGGTTGCAATCGCCGTCGCAAGCAGCGTAGTGCCAATGATCTCCGCCGGATTCGCCGAGCCGTAATTCATTCGGATCGCGATCAGCGTTGTTGGCACAAGCGTAATGCTTGACGTATTGAGCGCGAGTAGCGTACACATGGCGGGCGTAGCGGTTTCCTTATCGGGGTTCAGTTTCTGCAGCTCTTGCATTGCCTTGATTCCCATCGGCGTTGCCGCATTGCCGAGCCCAAATATGTTCGCGCTTAAGTTGCTCATGATATACCCCATCGCCGGATGATCCTTCGGCACATCCGGGAACAGCCATCGAACGATCGGCCCGAGCATGCGGGCAAGCTTCTTCAGCAAACCCGCATCCTCCGCGATCCGCATCATGCCTAGCCAGAAAACCATGATGCTGATCAAGCCGAAGCTGATGGTCACGCCCGACTTCGCGCCTTCGAACGCAGCGCCCGTCACCTCGTCCATCCTGCCATTGAATGCAGCAACGGCGACGCTCGCCACAATAAAAAACAACCAAATCCAATTCACCATACGTTCGGCCTCCCCTAGCCTTCGCATTATGTTCGGCATGATCCGTCTCCCGGCCGGTCAACCGTTCTAGTCATGTTTGCTCTCGGTTATCGCAGCAGTTTCATACGGACACTTTCCGGTTCGTATATCGGTACGCTGCCAACGGTATTCCCGTCGATCTGGAATGCCAAAGTTCCTCGTTCGCCAAGCGCGTAATCCGTGCTCGACGGATCGACCAAAGTCAGCTTCGTATGAATGATCCCTTGCTCGCTCTCTTCGAGCGGATAACGGAAATCCCGGCCTAACGCGTACGGATACCCTGCGATCATTTCGCCCTGCTCCGCGATTGTTTGCAACGGATAATGGCGAAAACCCCAATCGAGCAAATTGCGATGATCCGCCCAATCGTCGCCGTCGTTGATCGTAACCGCGGCCAGCTGCTGACCGCCCCGAGTAGCGGAGCTGACGAGGCATCTGAACGATTTTTTCGTATAACCGGTTTTCACGCCGTCGGCACCCTCATACATCGTCAGCATTTTGTTTTTGTTTTTCCAAGCGTAATTCCAACCGTCATGTGGATTCGGCACCTGCTTCATTTTCGTGCGGACGATCTCCGCGAATGCCTCGTTTTTGAGCGCGTATGCGGATAGCTTGGCCAAGTCGTTAGCCGATGAGTAATGATCATCCTCGTCAAGTCCATGCGGATTTCGAAACGAACTATTCGCAAGCCCGATGAAAGCCGCTTTATCGTTCATGAGATGGACGAAGCCCGCTTCCGAGCCGCCGACATGTTCCGCGATAGCGGTTGCCGCGTCGTTGCCCGAGCGAAGCATGAGCCCGTACAGCATATTGTGCAAGGTCATCTCTTCTCCAAGCTGCAAATAAATCGACGACCCTTCCCTGCCGACTGCCCGCTTCGGCGTTTTCACGACATCACTTAAATTGCCGTTTTCGATCGCGACGATCGCGGTCATAATTTTCGTCAAGCTTGCTATGCGCATCGGGGTATCTCCATTGCTGCTATACAACAGCCGTCCAGAGGTAACGTCGATGAGAGCAGCCGCCCTCGCATTCGTTCCGATAACCGGAGCCGCGTTCGCCGTACCAGCCGGAGCAGCCGCGATTCCGATGAGCGCAATTGCGATAATGACGGCAGCGTATCGCAATGACCTCCGTAGATTACGTATCATGTTCGTATTGACTCCTCTCGTTGCGGTCGCTAAGATGCCGGAATTGATCCTTCCTCGGCATAGTATATGCTTGTACCCGCCCGGGTAGACGAGCCACATCGCGTTAAAAATAGAAAAACTGCCCTTTCGGGCAGTCGTTCGCCGATCATTTATCATCAGCCTTGATAGGTCGTCGTGTCTTTCACGTCATCTAAAATCGTGGCGGGCGATTCCATAAAATCCACGGTCGACGAGGAGCTGTTTTTCTTCATCATCGTCTGAATTTTATCGAATACGCCGGGCGCGGAATCGATAATCCGTTCCATCAGGTGGGTCTGATTGTCGAGCGGAACGATCTTTACACCATGCGTGCCGACAACGAGAAACGCGATCGGCGTAATCGATACGCCGCCGCCGCTGCCGCCGCCGAACGGCATCGCCACTTGGGCGTTGTGCGCGTCTTTGCCGTTTCCGCCTCCGTTGTGGTGCTGTTGGTCGGCAGTGTCTAGACGGATGTCGCTGCCTCCGGCAACGAAGCCGAAGCCAACCTTGGATATCGGCATGATGATGCTGCCGTCCGGCGTCTGAACCGGGTCCCCTACAATCGTATTGACGTCAACCATTTCCTTGATATTTTCCATTGCGGTTTGCATTAGGCCTTGGATAGGATGTTCTGCCATGCTTTGACGCCTCCTTTCGTTTTCTTCATGCGGAGCAGTAACTGCAGTCCGGCAAGGATAGCATAACCGAACCGGATTTGAGCTATGCACGACCATTCGGTCGCGAACACGGGACGCTCGAATACTGGATTCACTTTCATGTCCGGCTCCGCCTTCAAATGAACAATCTGCGACAACACGCCTAACACGGATGATTGTACCGACCATACCATTCCCGTTGCCATAGCCGTCCACATGGCATCTCCCGTGCCCACGGAGGTAGACCAGTTCCATTCGACGAGCCGGACTTTGGTTAACGTCTTTTTCATCCAGCCGGTCAAATCCCTTGTAAGATGAAGCACTTGTTTGAATTTATCTAACATGCTGACGACCCGCTCCGGATCGATTTCGTCGTTATATTCCTTCCATGTATTGATTCCCGCGTTTTTCGAGCTCACTTCTTCCTGCACTTTAATCGATAACCCGTCTATTCGGGCGATTGGCATTTTGTACTGGAACTTAATCAAGCCGAACAGCGCCTTGATTCGGATTTCCGCATCGTCGTCGCTTCCGATCCGCTTGATATATCCGTTAATAACGACCTGAGAAGTGCATGCCGCGATAAACAGCATCACCAAAAAAAAACCGCCGGCTACTATTAAGCCATACGGGTGAGAAAGCATGACGCAACCTCCGTTCCCAAATATAGGCTGAAAATAGTATTGCCCAGCGGCGAATCTTCATTCTTTAATCTTTTAATTCCTCGATCGTCATCTGACGCCCGTCCAGTCGCTCGAAGAGCATCTGGGTCTGTTCGTCCAGCGCGTCTTCGATATCGACGTGTTTCGGCTCGGGCAGCTCGCGAATCGATGGCAATCCGAAATAATCGAGAAATGATTTCGTTGTTCCGTATAGAATCGGACGTCCGATCGCTTCCGCCCTTCCCACTTCTTCGATCAAATCCTTCGAGACGAGCGACTGAATAGCGCGATCGCTCTTCACGCCGCGGATTTCCTCGATGTCGATCCGGGTAATCGGCTGGCGGTACGCAACGATGGATAACGTCTCCAGAGCCGCTTGCGACAGCTGGGAACGGGTAGGCGTGTAAGCCATCCGCTCGAAGTAAGGCGCATGCTCCTGATGAGTCGTCATCCGGTAAGCCGAAGCGACCTCCGTAATTTGCACGCCGCGTTCCTCGCGCTCGAGATCTCTCTGCAAATCGTAGACAAGATCCGCAGCGAAGTCCGCGTCAAGCTCCATAATATCGGCAAGCTGACGTTTCGTTAAACCCTCGTCTCCTGCCATAAACAATAAACCTTCAATAATCGACTTCAATTTCTGAAATTCCATCGCCGCTTGCTTCTCCTTTCCAATGAATGACAATGTCGTCGAAGAGTCCATGCTGGAAGCAGCGGATATGCTTCATCTTCATGAGCTCCAGAATCGCCAGGAAGGTAACGACGATTTCGTGTTTGTCCATATTTTCCCTGATCAGCTTGGAGAACCGCACCGTTTCGAATTGCTTCAGCACGTCCACAATGTCGCGGATCCGATCCTTGACGGAAATTTCGTCCCGCTGCACGGTCGCGATCACGTTGCGCCTCGCGGCTTTGCGAAGCGCCTTCTGGAACGCAGCGACAAGATCGGAGACGTGTAGACCTTCGAGCGGGTTCACCTTCACCTCGGACAGGAACGGAGTCATGTCTTCCGGTTCGCGGGAAAACACTAGGCTGCGTTCGAACTCCTTCTCGCGCAGCTGCTCCGCAATTTGCTTGAACTTCCGGTATTCGATCAGCTTCTGGATCAATTCATCCCTCGAATCGATGCCATCGTCGTCGTACCAATCTTCGAATTCGTCCTCGAACACAGGCGGTTTCGGCAGAAGCTGCTTGCTTTTGATGGCAAGCAGCGTCGCCGCCATGACCAGAAATTCGCTCGTTACCTCGAGCTCCAGCTCCTTCATGGCGTCCAGATATTCCATGTATTGAACCGTAATCTCGCTTATCGAAATTTCATGGATATCGATTTCCGATTTGTCGATGAGATGGAGAAGCAGATCCAGCGGCCCTTCGAACGATTCAAGCTTGTAAAGCACAGACACTTCCGTGACCTCCCGCGTCGTCCAGCGTTGTTATCCTTGCAGCTGTCTTGTCAAATTCGCCATTTCGACGGCGCTAACCGCCGCTTCGTACCCTTTGTTGCCGGCTTTGGTGCCCGCGCGCTCGATCGCTTGCTCGATCGAATCGACCGTAAGTACGCCGAAGATCGTCGGCACGCCGGTTTTCAAAGCGATGGACGCCACGCCTTTGGCCGCTTCGTTGCAGACGTAGTCGAAGTGAGGCGTAGACCCGCGAATGACCGCTCCTAATGTAATGACCGCGTCGTACTTGCCGCTTTCGGCCATCTTCTGGGCGATCAGCGGAATTTCGAACGCGCCGGGAACCCAAGCGACCTCCACGTCGTCGTCGTTTGCGCCATGTCGTTTGAACGCGTCGAGCGCTCCGCCCAGCAGCTTGCCGGAAATAAACTCGTTAAACCGTCCGACGACGACTCCGTATTTCAAACCTGTAGAGACTAAATGTCCTTCGTATACCTTTGCCATTATATAATACTCCCTCTCTGTATCACATTATTATGATCGATTCTCAGATTATTGCTCGGGCGTGGCTTCCGCCACCTGCGCGGCATGCTGCTCCAAACCTTCCGAGCGCAACAGATGGCCTAGCTTCGTCTTCTTCGTCCGCAGGTAATTGCGGTTGCTTTCGTTCGCTTCCATCTGAATAGGCACACGCTCGACAACCTCGATGCCGTATCCTTCAAGGCCTCTGATCTTGCGGGGATTGTTGGTCAACAGCCTCATCTTCGCGATGCCTAAATCTTTCAAAATTTGTGCGCCAATACCATATTCGCGCAGATCCGGAGCAAAACCTAGCTTAATATTCGCTTCGACCGTGTCGAATCCCTGCTCTTGCAGGGCATAGGCTTTTAATTTATTAATAAGCCCGATCCCTCTGCCCTCTTGCCTCATATAAAGCAGCACGCCGCTTCCGGCTTCGTCGATTTGTCTCAGGGCCGCTTCCAGCTGAGGACCGCAATCGCAGCGATGGGAATGGAATACGTCGCCGGTCAAGCATTCCGAATGGACCCGTACGAGCAGCGGCTCGCCCGGCTTGATGTCCCCTTTCACGAGCGCGACATGTTCTTTGTCATCCACTTGGTTCGTGTAGGCAATGGCGCGGAATTCGCCGAAATCCGTCGGCATGCGAACGTCGACGACCCGATCGACCAGCTTATCCTTTTCGTTCCGGTAGCGGATCAGCTCTTGGATCGTAATGAGCTTAAGGCCATGCTTCCGTTTGAACTCTTCCAGATCGGGCAGGCGCGCCATCGTCCCGTCTTCTTTGATGATTTCGCAAATGACCGCTGCCGGGCTCGCTCCGCTAAGCGCGGCCAGATCGATGGCGGCTTCCGTGTGACCCGCGCGGCGAAGCACGCCGCCTGCCTTCGCGATCAGCGGGAAAATATGGCCCGGCCTGCGGAAATCCGTCGCTTGGGCGTTCGGGTCGATCAAGGCTTTAACGGACAATGAACGTTCGTACGCCGAAATGCCGGTCGTTGTCGAAATATGGTCAATGGAGACGGTAAACGCCGTTCCGTGATAATCCGTATTATGGGCGACCATCGGCGGAAGATCAAGCTCCTCCGCGCGTTCTTTAGTAATCGGCACGCATACAAGCCCTCGCGCCTCCGTAATCATGAAGTTAATGACTTCCGGCGTGGCTCTGTCGGCCAGCGCGATCAAATCCCCTTCATTCTCCCGATCCTCGTCGTCCACGACGATGACCGGACGTCCTTGCTTCAAGTCCACTATGGCATCCTCGATCGTATCGAATAAATCGTTCTCTCTATTCATCGGTTTCCCTCCTTCTTCGAATAAGGCCGTTACATAAATCCATGCTGGGTCAAATAGTCGGCCGTCAGCTTGGATTGCGGTTTTTCGGCAGGTTGGGTCCCGCTGCGGAAATGCAGCAGATGATCGACGTACTTGCCGATAATATCGCTCTCCAGATTGACGGTGTCGCCCGGCTGCCGTAGCCGGAGCGCCGTTCCTGCCAGCGTATGCGGAATAATAGATACTGTAAAATGATCGTTGGACGCTTCCACGACCGTCAAGCTGATCCCGTCGATCGTAATCGAGCCCTTCGGAATGATGTATCGAAGCTGCTCTTGCGTGTCGGGCTCGATCCGGAAAACGATCGCGTTCGCATCGACATAACGGGCGATGACCTTGCCCGTTCCGTCCACATGTCCCTGCACGATATGACCGCCGAATCTGGCCCCGGCCTGCATAGCGCGTTCGAGATTGACCGAGTCGCCGGGCTTCAGCAAATGCAGCGACGACTTGCGGTAAGTCTCCGGCATGACATCGGCCGTGAACGATGCGGCATCGTAAGACGTCACCGTCAAACATACGCCGTTCACGGATATGCTGTCGCCAAGGGCAACGCCCCGCGTCACGACTTCTGCGCCGATAGTCAATTTCATCGCTTCTCCCTGGCGGGATATGCTTCTCATGCGACCGACTTCCTCTACTAGTCCGGTAAACATAAAGCTCCTCCCCTCCCTTACCTATACACGGGATAACCCGTAATCCGAATATCGGTCCCGGCCATCTCGACCCGCATCCGATCAAGCACGATCGCGTCGCTCATGTGCTCTCGCCCTGGGAAGCTAAAGCTTTGAGGAGCTTCGTCGCCGCCTCCGATAATCTTCGGCGCCATATACAAAATGATTTTGTGGATCAATTCTGCTTCCAGCATGGCGCCGTTCAGCTTGCCGCCGCCTTCCAGCAGCACGGAGCTGATCTCTCGTTTTGCCAGCTGCTTCATTCCCTCTTTCAAATCGACTACATGCCCAGCTCCGCAGGGTATGACTTCCACGCCGGCTGCTTCCAGCTGACTTTGCTTCTCGCGGTTCGCGCCTTCGGTCGTCAGCACGATCGTTTTCGCGGTCGAATCCACCACAACTCGCGCGTCAAGCGGAATCGCCAGCTTGGAATCGACGACAATACGTACCGGGTGAAGACCGGTCACCGCCGTCCGGGTCGTAAGCAGCGGATCATCCGCCAAGACCGTGCCGATTCCGACCATAATGCCTTGGTGCTGATGCCTGAGCAGGTGGACTTGCTCTCTGGCAACGGCTCCCGTAACCCACTGGCTATGGCCAGTTCTGCTCGCCACGCGTCCATCCAGCGTACTCGCCGTCTTTAGCGTCACGAATGGCATCCCGGTCGTAATAAAAGCATTAAACTTCTCGTTCATGAGCAGCGACTCTTCTTCGAGCAAACCGACATCCACGTGAATGCCGCTTTCCCTTAGCCTAGCGATGCCTCTTCCGGCTACCTGCGGATTCGGATCGGTCGCCGCGACGACGACGCGTGCCGCCTTGGACGCGATAATCCGGTCACAGCACGGCGGCGTCTTGCCATAATGACTGCAGGGCTCAAGCGTTACATAGACGGTCGAGCCTTCCGCTTCGTCTCCTGCCATTCGCAGCGCATGCACCTCGGCATGGCCTTCGCCCCGGCGCAGATGTGCGCCAAGCCCCACGATGCGTCCGCCCTTCACGACTACGCAGCCGACGACGGGATTGATATCGGTCTGGCCGGAAGCCTTCACGGCCAAGTCGAGCGCCAGCCTCATGTAATATTCGTCGTTCAGCATGTCTTGCATAAATAAAAAATCCCCCTTTCCGGCATGCTTGCCGACAGGGGGATGAGAGATGTGAGAGACTACGACGAAACAAGGCTACGGTAGGCGTTTCGTTCGGCATGATTTAAACATGCTGAAGAAGAAACGAACGATTCCCGCATCCTTATAGCTGCGCTGACAAACAAACCGACTCCCTTGTGAAATGTTACACAAAGGAGCAGACGCGAATAGACAGCGGCTGCCGAAGCTTCTCCTTCTCCCATCCAGACTATACTGTCGGTCCCGGATTCGCACCAGGTCCACCGTTCCGGTCTCTCGATAGAGAGTCCAGCCCGGGTCACGGACTAACGGAAAGCAAGGAACACAGCCGATTAACGGCACGTTCCTCTTCTGCTTCCGATCACCGCCGGTTGGGAATTTCACCCTGCCCCGAAGGAAAGCTGATTACTATTTGTTAGTGACTATCTTAGCACTAAACCGTCGAAACTTCAACCTTTTCCATTTTGTCTCCGCCCTTAAGCGCGTCGACATGCTCCATGCCTTTGGTCACCTTGCCGAATACCGTATGACCGCCGTCAAGATGCGGCTGCGGCTGGTAGCAGATATAGAACTGGCTGCCGCCCGTATTGCGTCCCGCATGCGCCATCGCAAGCGTGCCGCGCTCGTGTTTGTTCGGGTTGATTTCGCAATTGATTTTGTAGCCTGGGCCGCCAGTGCCGTTCCCGACCGGGCATCCGCCTTGCGCTACGAAACCGGGAATAACGCGATGGAACGTAAGACCGTTATAGAATCCTTCGTTTACGAGTTTCTCGAAGTTCGCAACCGTATTGGGAGCATCTTGGTCGAACAGGTCCAGATGGACTTCTCCGCCGCCTGCCAGTGTAATTTTTGCTTGTTTAGCCATGTTTGCATCTACCTTTCTTTTATCCGGATAAAACTACGTTACCAATTCCGTCCTTATTTCGCAAGGGGGGATTTCTGCAGTCTTGCCGGAATGACGTCATTGCATACGATATCGTCGAGCGATTCACGCTTAACGGCAAGATCCGCTTCGCCGTCCTTCACGAATACGACCGCCGGACGGCGAATCCGGTTGTAGTTGCTCGCCATCGCGTAGTTGTAAGCGCCCGTGCAGAATACGGCCAGCAGGTCGCCGCTCTCCGCCTTCGGCAATTCGAGATCCCAGATGAGCATATCGCCGCTCTCGCAGCATTTGCCCGCTACGGAAACCGTCTCTTCCGCCGCTTCGTTCGCGCGATTCGCCAGAATCGCTTCGTAACGGGACTGGTAGAGCGCCGGACGAGGATTGTCGGTCATGCCGCCGTCGACCGCAATGTACTTGCGCACGCCCGGAATATGTTTGCTTGTCCCGATCGTGTACAGCGTCGTACCCGCGTCGCCGACCATGCTGCGGCCCGGCTCGACCCAAATTTCCGGCAGAGGGAAGCCCGCGGCGGAGAAGTTGGATTTGATGGCGTCCGTAATCGCACCTACGTATTCGCGAATCGGAAGCGGCGTGTCGCCTTCCACGTAACGGATGCCGAAGCCGCCGCCAAGGTTAATGACATTGAATGTCAGGCCTAGCTCGTCGCGAATCGCAACCGCGAACCCGGCTACCTTGTCCACCGCCATGCGGAAACCTTCGACCTCGAAGATTTGGGAGCCGATATGCGAATGAACGCCGAGCACTTCCAGGTGAGGAAGCTTGATCGCTTCTTCGATCGCTTGTTTCGCGGCGCCGTTGCCGAGGTCGAAGCCGAACTTGGAATCTTGTTGGCCTGTCGAGATATAATCATGCGTATGAGCCTCGACGCCCGGCGTGATGCGGAGCAGTATGTTCACTTTTTTGCCTTTGTCGCCGGCCAGCGCGTTCAGCAAAGCAAGCTCGTGGAAGTTGTCCACGACGAAGCAGCCGATGCCCGCGTCGAGCGCCATATTGATTTCGTCTGGCGTTTTGTTGTTGCCGTGGAAGTGGATGCGCTCTACCGGGAAGCCCGCTTGAAGCGCCGTGTACAGCTCGCCGTCCGATACGACGTCGAGCGACAGACCTTCCTGCTCGGCGATCGCGCACATCGCCATCACGCTGAACGCCTTGCTCGCGTAAGCGACTTGGAACTTCAGTCCCGAAGCCTTGAACGCCTCGACGTATTCCCTTGCGCGCTGACGGACAAGCGCCTCGTCAACGATATATAACGGCGTGCCGAATTCCTTCGCCAGATCGGCGACGTCACGCCCGCCAATTTCGAGATGACCTTTTGCATTAATTGTACTGGTACCATGCAGATACATATAATTTCCCCTCGGCTTTCTTCCGTGCCCATGACGGGCGAACGGATTCGATTTGCATCTTATGGCATCAGTATAACGCAAAACGTCCGCATCCGAAATGGATAAATTCGCATTTCATTTGTATTTTTGCACGTCTCATTCCGTTTGCGGCATCTTGTCCACCTGCTGCGGCTTAAGAACGTTCGGGCGTTTGCGGTTGTACAAGAGCGGCTGGCGGATAATAATTCCCCAAAGCGCTTTGGCGTCGAACGGAATGATCGGCCACATATACGGGCGGTTCATGGAACGTTCGGCCACCAGTAAGATCAAAATGACCGTCGTGCTGACGACAAGTCCAGAAACGCTGAATGCGGCCACCGCCGTCAGCAGCACGAGCCGGACGATCCGGTTCGCGAGCCCCAGCTCGTAGCTTGGCGTGGCGAACATGCCGATCGCCGCGATCGCCATGTACAGGATGACTTCGTTCACGAACACGCCTGTCTGAACCGCGATATCGCCGATTAGGATCGCCGCGACGAGAGACATCGCGGTCGCCAGCGACGAAGGCGTATGGACCGACGCCATCCGCATGAGGTCGATCCCGATTTCCGCAAGCAGGAACTGGACGTAAAGCGGGATTTTGCCCGTCTTGTTCGGACCTAGGAACTCTAGCATCATGGGCTTGAATTCGGGGTGCATGACGAACAAGAGCCAGAGGGGCAGCATGAACAGGGAAGCAAATACGCCCGCGAAGCGGACCCAGCGCAGATACGTGCCGATGAAGGGAGTCTGCCTGTTTTCTTCGGCGTGCTGCATTAGATCGGCATACGTCGTCGGGAGCGTTATGACGCTGGGGGACGTGTCGACGAAGATGGCTACGGCGCCCTCGAGCAGATGGGCGGCCACGGTGTCCGGACGCTCCGAATATCGGACGAGCGGGAACGGGCTCCAGCCCCGCTTGATCGTCGCTTCCTCCAGCTGCTTGTCCGCCAGAGGCAGGCCGTCGACCTTGACCATCGACACCTTCTCCTTAATCGACTCCAACAGTTCCTTGTCCACGATGTCGTCGATATAAGCGATACACACGTCGGTTTTGGTCCGCTCGCCGATCTGGATGAGCTCGTAGCGAAGCTTCGGATCGCGCAGCCTCCGGCGCACAAGAGAAATATTGACCATCAACGTCTCGATGAAGCCGTCGCGGCTGCCCCGGACGACCTTCTCCAGAGACGGCTCCTCGGGTCCGCGCGCCGGCAAGTTTTTGGCATCGATCTTCAGTGCAACCGACTCTCCGTCGATGAATAGCGCGGAACCGCCGGTCAACACGCTGTTGATGAGCTTGTCCCAATCCTCTTCTTTGTCAACCTGCGCTGCCGGCACGTACAGATCGACGAAAGCGTGCACGGCGTCGCTGCTAAGGTCTTCGGGATGCAAATAAGTGAGCCGTTTCAGCACTTCCGTCAGGAGAGTGTCCTTCACGAGCCCGTTCAAGCAGAAGAGCGCCGTTCGTTTCTCGCCGAAAGTCATTTCTCTTACGACGATATCGAAGCTTGTTTTATAGCCTACGTCTTCCTCAAGCTTTTTGAGTACGTCGTCCAGATCAGCCGGAATCGGTTGATTGGACGTCTCTTTCTCGTTCCACTTTTTTCCTTCTCCGGCGCCTTTGCCTGCTCCCCTAACCTCTCCGCCTGAGCCGGAGAAGCCGTCGTGCAGCCGCGAATTCGACTCTTCTCGTTGCCGATCATGCGGCAAGCGTTCTTCTTTCCCTAACAAGATCTCGTATCCGGCTTCTTTCGAATCCGGCAACCTTCTTTCGTTTTCGTTATCCATATCCGCCATCGATCCCTTCACCTCATCGTCCTTTTATTACCTTCCGTTATCATCCGCCGCGACGGTCGCTTACCATTGGAACACGAGCCAGTCGAACAGCGAACCCACCGTTTTGCCGATCACCATCGCCATCACGAGCCCGATCATATAAGCCGAGAGCCCGAGCCGCTTGGCCAATATCGGCAGCACGTTCATCACTTCGGTCAGCGCCGCGGCGAGCATGCCGACGAACATGCCGTCCAGAAGCCCGGATCCGCTCAGGAACACGGACGGCGGCAGTCGCAGCTTCCAATCCATGAAATCCGCGAACGTCCAGTACAAGGAGCCGCAGATGATCGCGGTCTCGAACCAGATGGACAGCCGGAACGCGCGCGCGAGCTGGGCGAGCCTCGGGATGAGGTCGAATACGATCAGGAGCGCCACAAGACCGCTGCCTACTGCGAGCCCCCCCGCTAAGCCGAGAACCGCGATGAACAGATGTTCCGCCGCTTTAATCATCGCGAGCGCCGCCTTCGCGTCTTTGGTCGTAATCGGCTTGTTTGCGGATCTCGTCCGCGATGACATAGGCGTTAATGTTCTCCTGGTACATGTACAGCTCTACTTCCAGAGGATTAGGCTCCTCGTTGAACCGCTTGCGGAAAATATGGTTGAAAAACAGGATCATCCCCAGTCCGATGCCGAGCGAATACGGAATTTGGAACCAAAGCGGATGTTCGACCCGCTCCCCCGTAATGAGCTCCACGATGCGGATATGTACCTCCCTCATGCTGACGTCGGTGTGGAAATTCATAATCGCGAGCCCCGCGCCGAAGAACAGGAGCAGCCAGGCTAGCACGAGCATGACGTATCTCGGCCCCACCGGCTTGTCGGCCACCATGATCAGCACCTGCGGATCGCCGTAAGCTTCGACCGCGACGTTCGGCACCTCATACCGAATCTTCTTTACGATTTGAAGCAGGTCGATCACGACCCGGTTGCCGTCCTGCTTGCGATGTTCATAGAGCGGCAACTCGGACAAGCGCTCCTGCAAGCCGTCGTCGTCCGTAAGCAGACGAGCGACTTGTCCAAGCGTGACCACGTGCTGCGGTTTGATATAGATCCTTTTTTTCAGTCGCAGATAGATAACGGATTGGCCGGTTACGCCCATCTGAGATCATCCCTTCCGCCTCGCGGGTTGCTTAGTTTTGCTTATAACCTTTCCCGATTAGTATGGAACGAGGAGGATTAGGATACTCAGCCAATTTCAAGCAATGCGCGCATGGTGAAAATATTTCAAAAAAAAGAACCAAACCGCTATTGCGCGATTTGGTCCCTGATCGATTGCAATATTTTTTTCTCCAGCCGCGAAACTTGGACTTGCGAGATGCCGAGCCTGCTGGCGACTTCGGATTGCGTCTTGTCCCGGTAGTACCGGAGGAAGACGATGAGTCTTTCCCGTTCGCTTAAGCCTTCGATCGCTTCCTCGAGCGCCAACTTGTCGAACCAGCGCTCCTGTGAGTCGTCCGCGATCTGGTCCATCAGCGTGATCGGATCGCCGTCGTTCTCGAACACGGTCTCGTGAATCGAGGTCGGAGGCTTATTCGCTTCTTGGGCGAACACGACGTCCTCCGGCGTTATCCCGAGCGCCTCGGCCACCTCGCTCACCGTCGGCAATCGCCCTAAAGTCTTCGACAACTCGTCCTTCATCTTGCGGACTTTGTTCGCCGTTTCCTTCAGGGAGCGGCTCACCTTGAGCGTCCCGTCGTCCCTCAAGAACCGTTGAATCTCGCCGATGATCATGGGAACCGCATAGGTGGAAAACTTGACGTCATAGGAGAGATCGAATTTGTCCACCGACTTCAGAAGGCCGATGCACCCGATCTGGAACAGATCCTCCGGTTCGTAACCGCGGTTCATGAAGCGCTGGACGACGGACCATACGAGTCGAATATTGCAGCTGACCAGCGTATCCCTTGCGACCGTATCGCCGGATTGGCTTAGAGCGATCAAACGCTTAACTTCCGCGTCGTCCAAATAAGGCTGGGCCGTTTGCTTCAAATCGCCATTCATGAGGCTCAACCCCTATGCTCTAATTATAGAGCGCTTTTTTTGATTCGATCCTCTTCAGCATCGCTACGCGAGTTCCTCCGCCCATTCTGCTAGCAACTTCGAAATGGTCCATGAAATTTTCCATGATAGTGAAACCCATGCCCGAACGTTCCAGCTCCGGCTTGGATGTGTACAGCGGCTGTCGCGCCAGCTCTACGTCCTCGATCCCGTTCCCCTCGTCCGAGATCGCGATCGAAACGGTGTCCCGCTCGATCTTCGCTTCGATCGTCACTTCGCGGGTAGGGTCATTGTCATAGCCGTGGATAATCGCGTTCGTGACAGCCTCGGACACCGCGGTCTTGAGGTCGTTCAGTTCTTCCATCGTCGGGTCCAATTGGGAGACGAATGCCGCCACGGCGACTCGTGCGAACGCTTCGTTCTCCGAGCGGGCGCTAAAAGAAAGCTTCATTTGATTGCTGCCTGTCATGACACCACCTCCAAACTCGATATCGCGTTCCTCTCGTTGTCGTGAACCGATATAATTTTGAACAGCCCGGACAGTTCGAACAATCGTTTCACGCCGGGATTGATGTCGCAGACAACCATCTTGCCGCCTTTGCTCTTCACTTGCTTGTAGCGTCCCAAGATGACGCCGAGTCCGGAGCTGTCCATGAACTGCAGCTCTTTGAGGCTTAGAATGACATGGTTTACGTGATCCTTCAGGAGGGCTTCCTCCATCTTGAACCGGACGACGCCCGCGGTATGGTGATCCAGCTCGCCGTACAGCCGCACGATCAGCACGTTGCGGTAATGCTCCAACTCGATTTGCAGACTCATGTACGTTCCTCATCTCCCTCACAGTCATTCATGCATTGATGCATTCGCCGAGATAGAACAAGGGATTCAACGGAAACGTTCCGTATTCCTGCACGCCGACAAAACTAGAAGCATACCGCTATGAGCTGACAAAAAATGATGCGGATAATCCTCTATCGCGCCACGGTCCTAGTGAAATAGGCCGGACGCGGATCGTTTCAGCATCTTCCACCAGTTCGCCTTGCCGATGTCCTGCGGCGAAGTCACCGTAAACTCCTTCAGCACTTGCTCGCCGTCGTAAACAACCAGCTTGCCGACGGCATCGCCTGCCGCGATCGGAGCTTTGACCGATTCGTCCAATTTGAGCTCATAACGGATGTCCTTCGTCGCGGAACCTTTCCGTAGCAATACGCTGTACGGACGATCGGCGATGAGAGGCAGCTCGGACTGCATCCCTTTCTCTACTCGAAGCGTGCCGATTCCGTCACCCGCATCGATAACCGGATAGTTCATGTATTGCGCGAACGAATAGTCGAACATTTGGGACACCTCGGCGTTGCGCTGCTTCGTCGTCGGCTCGCCCATGACGACCGCTATGATTCGCATGTTGTCGCGCTTAGCCGTGGCGGAAAGGCAATATTTCGCTTCGCTCGTGTAGCCCGTCTTCAATCCGTCAGCTCCGTTGTAGAACCGAACGAGCTTGTTCGTATTGACGAGCCAGAACGGCTTCTCGGACGTCTTGCGCAAGTAGTCCTGGTACAAGCCTGTATACTTCGTTACCTCGGAATGCTTCAGCAGCTCTCGCGACATGACGGCGATATCGTGCGCGGACGAATAGTGTCCCTGTACGGGAAGCCCATTCGGATTCGCGAAGCGGGTGTCCTTCATGCCAAGCTCCTGCGCCTTCGCGTTCATCATCGCGACGAATTGGGCTTCAGTGCCCGCAAGCTTCTCCGCCATCGCGACGGAAGCGTCATTCCCGGAGGCAAGCGCGATTCCTTTGATCATGTCTTCGGCCGACATCTCTTCCCCTTGTTCCAGGAATATTTGCGAGCCGCCCATGGAAGCCGCGTATTCGCTCGTGCTGACCTTGTCCGTCAGCTTAAGCTGTCCGTTGTCCAGCGCCTCCATGATGAGCAGCAAAGTCATGATTTTGGTAATGCTGGCCGGCGGCAGCTGGTCGTGGCTGTTCTTCTCGAAGATGACCGTGCCGCTGTCGGCATCCATTAAGATGGCTGAACGCGCGGATGGCGCCAGATCCAGCGTCGCAGCCCCTTCCTCTGCGGTTACGGATGCGGGAAGCGCGAGCGCAATGACTAAGGCAATTGCGATGATTGAAGCGAATCGAGTTTTCAACGATAGGTCCCTCCTGGATGATTTTCGGTACTATTTTCCTTTTCAGTGTTGACCTTCCATGAGGAAATTATTCCTATCGCTCCTTTGCGATCGTTACGTTAATACATTCGTGAGGCCGCGAACAATCGAGTAGGCCTATGCGCATGCGCATAGGCCTCTCACAGATCCGGACTTGCGGGTCATCGCATCCGGCTCCTCCAGTGATTATCCCCGTTGGGGATGAAGTTCTTTGCAAATCGTATAGAGACTGCATAGACCGATCTCGTCAAACCATCGGTTCGGCAACGCATATTGGGCATAGGTTGACATGGAGCTCCGCCATGCTGTCATGCGCATGCCCGGCATATCCTTACTCCCCCATCCTCTTCTTCGCATTTCTCGATGCAGCTTCCTGATTTTCTTCCAGCTTCGCAGTTGTACCGCGCGCAACCGTCTTCTGATCCACGCATCCAATTCCTGAAATCGTCCCTTTATATCACCCGTTCCAAAGTAGTTCCCCCAACCCCGCAAATAAGGATTGAGCTTCTTCTTCACCAACTGCTCAACATTTACCGTCTGATTGCGTCTCGTGATCTCTTTCACTCGTTCTTTGAATTTCGCCATCGCTTTATCCGAAGGAGTCATTCGCTTCCCCGGTTTGAATTCATGACCGAGAAACACAAAGGACTCCCTCTTGCTGTTGACGATTTTCGTCTTCTCCGGGTGAACTTTCAGTCCCATTTCTTTTTCAAGTAGTTTGACGACTGATTTTAGGACGCGCTCTGCTCCTTTTTGCGTTTTACAGCAAATAACAAAGTCGTCCGCATATCGCGTCAAACGGTGACCTCGTTCGGTCATCACTTGATCCAGTGGGTAAAGGTAAATGTTGGCTAGCAAAGGGCTAATGACTCCACCTTGCGGCGTTCCTTGCTCGTTCAGGTGATAGCTTCCATCATCCATGACCCCTGCCTTTAGAAATTCCTCCAGTAAGGTCAGCACGCTTCCATCGACCACCGTCTCTTTAACCTTGCCGATGAGTTTCTCATGCGGGATGGTGTCAAAGTACGATTTCAAGTCGGCGTCGATCACGTAACGGTACCCGTCGTTCAAATCCGCTCGGATCTTTTCCAGTGCCATGTGCGCATTTCTTCCCGGACGAAAACC
>NZ_JAVFVT010000003.1 GCF_030929555.1 Paenibacillus sp. LHD-117
TTTTGCAAGCCTTATTTCCGCATACTGGCCCAAGATTCTCTCCATGACCATGTGGCCGGTTTATTCAAGCATAAATTCTCACAATTACCGGTTAATCTCATGAACTGCATAAGTCATGTTGGAGTCCAAAGAGGTAAAGATATTGCCTTATATGTAAAAATAGAGGGGTTCAGCTTAACCGCTTTAACGTGTATTCTCTAGTAAAGCAAACTCCAACGGATACGCAAATAACGAAACGAAAGCCCTACCGATGTGAATTCATATGCGGTGGGCTTTCCTTTCTTTTCGGATCTCGATCCTTAGGCGAATGACGATCAAGCATAGACTGCTTGCCGCGTTCCTCATTACTTCTTTGCTGCCGGTCATTATTGTGGCGTTCAATCGAAACGATTATTGATGGAATCTCTATCCGAGCTTCTTATTTTCGGCGCATCCAGCGGGCTGGAAACCTCAGCAAGGTAGGCGAAGGGACGGAGACGATCATTATACTGCCAATTCTGGTCGAAGAGGGTGGAGATCTTGTATAGAGTGATCATTATCGATGATGAGATGATTGTTCGTCATGCCGTGAAAACCTTGGTACGGTGGGAGAACAGCTGGTTTGAGTATGCGGGATCGGCTTCGAGCGGCGTCAGCGCGCTGGAGCTGGTCGAGCAGATGAACGCGGATATTGTCATCACCGATATCAAGATGCTGGAGATGGACGGGCTGGAGCTGATCAAACGATTGATGAAGGGCAAATTCGACGATGAAATCCTCGTCTTGAGCAACTATAACGACTTTGAGCTGGTACGCGAGGTGCTCAAGCTGGGCGTCCATGATTATATGCTGAAACTTACCTTGAAGACGGAGAGCTTCATGCAGACATTGGATGAAATAGCCTCCAAGCTGGATGATCGCAGAAGCGCATCGTTTCGGCCGATTGCCGCTGCGCCGTCGCTAGAAGGGGGATATCGAGATCGAATGAGCAGGCAGTTGGAGGAGATCGATCAGGATAACGTAAGCTTCTTGATCCATGAACAAGCGGAGGCTGCTATGGCGGGGCCTGACGTTTGTTATTATTCCTTTATCGTACGCTGCCAAGGCGAGATTGCGCGAACAGAGGAGCTGCGGGACATGCTGGAGAAGCTGGCTGACGGTCTATTGCCCGGTTCCCGCTTAAGGGCAGCCGTTCAGCGCGATCCGGAGCGAGCCTTGCTGGTCATCGGGTGCCATGCTTCGCAGGCTGTGGCTGCACCCCAAGAGATTACGTGCAAGCTAGGCAGCCTGTCGGATATGTATTATAACGTGCCGCTCGTCATTGTGTATGCCCGGATTGCAGTCGGTTTGGCCGAGCTGGCGGCCGAGATAAGCGCGAGCCGGGAGACGGAAGCTGGGCTCCTTCACTCGCGAGCGGGGACGAATGCCGCTTGTATCCCGAACCGGGATGCGACGGAAGAGAAAGCGAGTAAGCCGGAGGCCGTCTATAGGAAGGAGGTTCGACAGGCAGTGGCTTACCTGGAGAAGCATTACACGGAGCGGATCTCAATTGCCGATATCGCGGGTCAGGTCGGATTGTCCGAACCCTATTTATGCCAGATTTTCAAGGCGGAGACGAATAGCAGCATCGTGACGCGACTCAACGACATCCGGATGGAAAAAGCTTTCGAGCTGTTGGGTACAGGCCGCTATTTGGTGAAGCAAGCGGCGATTGAGGTCGGGATTTCGGACCCTTTTTACTTCAATCGATTATTCAAAAAGAGATTTGGCATATCGCCAAAAAACGCCATTCGAACCTAGACAATGTTAAGAAGGTCGATCTTAAAATCGTAATGGCGAAGCAGAAGATTGTCCATCATCACCATAGGAATCGTATATGTTCGTGGCATGAACGATCTGCAGATGCTTGACAATCGTTTCTGGCTCAGCGCCGTATACGCGGCAGGGAGCATGGCGATCTCCGTTTATTTGCTCATCGGATTTATGAAGTCGATTCCCAGCGAATATGAAGAAGCGGCGATGATCGACGGCTGCGGTTATTTCGGCACGCTCTTCCGAATTATCGTACCAATGGCACGTCCGGGAATCATCACCGTCGTTATCTTCGGCTTCTTCGACTTCTGGAACGAGTACGTGCTGGCGATGACCTTCCTTACCAGCGATCACAAAAAAACGATCCCCGTCGGGTTGTCGAATCTTTTTGAAATCCAACGCTACGCGACGGACTGGGGCTCCCTGTTCGCCGGGCTGGTGCTGGTTCTAATCCCGACGATTGTGGTCTACTGCCTCCTGCAGAAGAAGTTGACGGAAGGGATGATGCTCGGGGGATTGAAAGGTTGAATCCATTGCTTCTTGCAAAAAGAACAGAAAGCCCTGGAATTGCTAGTTCTCGAAATTCGGAACTGAAGCCCCGCCGCTACGGAATCATTAGCGGGGGGCTTCATCATTTACACTTGATTTAGTTTTTTTGAAAAGAAGGTCGTTAAAGCTTTAAAAACCTCACCTTTCTCTTTAATAATTGAATACATAAACTTCTTATCTTGAATGTGTTTGTAGGCCGACATTAACGTACTGCTTCGATTATACTGGTTAACCTCTCCATAGCCGAACATATTGCAGCGTTCCATCAATTGCGAGATCAACCGAACGCAGCGTTCGTTATCCGAGGTTAAATTATCGCCATCCGAGAAGTGGAACGGGTAAATGTTCCATGCGGCGGTCGGATACCTGCTGTCGATGACATCCAGCGCTTTTTGGTACGCGGAGGAGCAGATCGTACCGCCGCTCTCGCCACGTGTAAAGAATTCTTCTTCCGTCACTTCTTTGGCTTCAGTATGGTGGGCGATATAGATGATCTCTACATGTTCATATTTGCGGCGAAGGAAGCGGGTCATCCAGAAGAAGAAGCTGCGGGCGCAATACTTTTCGAACGAGCCCATGCTTCCTGATGTGTCCATGAGCGCGAGGATAACAGCATTGGATTGAGGCTTAACGATCTCGGTCCACGTTTTGTAACGAAGGTCATCCGGCGAGATACCGCCTATGCCAGATATACCTGCATTGGCGTTACGACGAAGGTTTTCGATTAGCGTCCGTTTCTTATCGATATTTGACATGATTCCTTTTTTTCGAATGTCGGTAAAGACGATTTCCTTTGTCTGCAGCTGTTCCTTTTGTTTTTGCTCCAAATTCGGCAATTCGAGCTCTTCGAATAACATATCCTCTAATTGGTCGATGCTGATCTCCGTATCGACTAAATCCTCGCCTGGTTGATCGCCGGCGTCTTTTCCTTTGCCGGGTCCTTTAGTTGCTTGTGGATCGACCCCAAGGACGTCCCCTACTTGAGATTCGCCGTCGCCTTGTCCGACGTGCTGCTTTTTATTGTAGTTATAAATAAAGTGGGATTCGTCGAGGCTTTTAATGGGGACTTTGACGGTTTTGCGACCGTCGGACAATACGATGCTTTCGTCAGAGACAAGATCGGGGAGGTTCTTACGGATCGCTTCTTGCACCTTCTGCTGATGACGAGCCTGATCCGAATATCCTTTGCGGTGAAGCGACCAATCCTCCCGAGAGACAATAAAAAGCTTTTCCGAAGCCATTTCATCACCTCATTTATTCTTAGTTAATTATGCCGCACCCATCGAGCCGGACGTATCCATCATCGCCAGAATGACGGCGTTGGATTGCGGCTTGACGATTTCTTCCCACGTCTTGTAACGCAGATCGTCCGGGCTTATCCCGTGGATGCCGGGATTGCCGGAGGTCGCGTTGCGCCGCAGGTTTTCGATGATGGTCCGTTTCTTGTCGATGTTGGACATGATGCCTTTCTTGCGAATGTCGTTGAACCGGATTTCCCGCGTCTCCAGCTGATCTTTATCCTTGTTTTTCAGGAACGGCAGCTCGAGCTCCTCGAACAGCATCGTCTCCAGCTCCGCAAGCGTAACTTCCGCTTCGATGACGTCTTCTCCCGGCTGATCGCCGGCGGTTTCGCCTTTGCCGCCTTTTTTCGAAGCCTGCGGATCAACCCCCAGCACGTCGCCCACCTGGCTGTCGCCATCCCCTTGGCCGACATGTTTGTTTTTGTTGTAGTTATAAACAAAGCGGTATTCATCCAGGCTCCGAATCGGTACTTTGATGACCTGCTTGCCGTCAGACATGACTATGCTTTCCTCAGATACGAGATCCGGCAAATTTTGTTTGATCGCCTCCCGTACCTTTTGCTGATGACGGGCTTGATCCTGATACCCCTTGCGATGCAATGACCAATCTTCCCGTGACACGATAAACATGCCTTTGTCCGCTTGACTCATTTCGGAGCACCTCCTCGCTGAATTCTTTGTTAATAATCAATATATTCAGGTGACGGGCGGTTATGTGAACGAAATTAGTCCAATTCTAGCAAATGATACCGAAATGCTCCGTTCTGGCGACCTGCGCCACAGGGTGATAGAATAATAGAAAGAGTCTGCGTAGGACGCGAGGCCGAAGCCGCGCGCAGGGAGGGTATCATGAAATTATTCCATACTGCCGACTGGCATCTTGGCAAGCTGGTGCACGGCGTATATATGACGGAGGACCAGCGATACGTACTGGGGCAATTGATAGAGGCGATCCGCGAGGAGAAGCCGGACGCGCTCATTATTGCGGGAGATTTGTATGATAGGGGGGTGCCGCCGACCGAAGCGGTAGAGCTGCTGGACGAAGTGCTGGAGACGATCGTGGCTGAGCTTGGCACGCCGGTGCTCGCCATTGCCGGCAATCACGACAGCCCGGACCGGATTAGCTTCGGCTCGGCGCTGATGGAAGGACGCGGGCTGCATTTGGCGGGGCAGTTGCGGCGGGAGATGAAGCCGGTCGTGCTGCGGGACGCGCATGGCGAGGTTCACTTCCATCTCGTGCCGTACGCGGATCCCGCGATCGTGCGGCATGCGCTGGGCGACGAGGGCATCCGGACGCATGACGACGCGATGGGGGCGGTCGTGGCGCGGATGGAGCTTGCCGAAGGCTCGAGACATGTGCTGGTCGGACATGCCTTCGTAACGCCGTCCGGCGAAGCGGCGGACAATACGAGCGATTCCGAGCGGCCGCTCGCGATCGGGGGGGCGGAGCATGTGAGCGCGAGTCATTTTGCGCCGTTCCATTATACCGCTCTCGGCCATCTGCATCAGGCCCATTACGTCCGCAGCGAGAAGATCCGTTACGCCGGTTCGCCGCTGAAGTATTCCATCTCGGAGGAGCGCCATGCCAAAGGGTATCTTGTCGTCGAACTGGACGGTTCCGGCGGCGTTACGGTAGAGAAGCGGGAGCTGAAGCCGCTGCGCGACTTGCGCAGAGTCGAAGCGTCGATCGAGGAGCTGGAGAAACATCCGGTGAACGATGATTACGTGTACGTCACGCTGCTGAACGACAATCCCGTTCTGTTCCCGATGGAGAAGGTGCGGGCGGTCTATCCGAACGCCATGCACGTCGAACGCAAGGTTTCCCTTGCGAGAATCGAAGGCGGAGCAACCGGTGAAGCGGCTGCCGGCGGCGCTGGACGCAAGGAAACGGATCCCGTCCGGCTGTTCGCCGACTTCTACATGGAGGTCAAAGGACAGGAGCTTTCGGAGGAGAAGCGGGCGTTGTTCGCCGCAGCGTACGAAGCGCTCCGGCGCGAAGAGGAGGGCGTTTCATGAAGCCGTTGAAACTAACGATGACCGCTTTCGGACCGTACCGAGATGCGGAGAGCATCGACTTCGCCCGGCTCGGCGATCGCCGGCTGTTCGTGATCTCCGGCAATACCGGCGCGGGCAAAACAACGATTTTCGACGCGATCTGCTTCGCGCTATATGGCGCCGCCAGCGGGGAAGACCGTGCGGATTCGCGGATGCTGCGAAGCCACTTCGCGGACGACGAGACGCATACGTCGGTCGAGCTGGACTTCGAGTCGGGAGGAAAACGATATCGGGTGTTCCGCCAGATGAAGCACCGCAAAGGCGCGAACAAAAGCGAGACAGGCGAGAAAACGGAGCTTTACGCCTTCGAAGGTGAGGAGACGGTTCCCGCTGTCGACCGCTTCATGACGACCGAAGTGAATGCGAAGCTGCTGACGATCATCGGCCTGACGAAGGAGCAATTCAGCCAGATCGTGATGCTTCCGCAAGGGGAATTCCGAAAGCTGCTTACTTCGGATACGGATAATAAAGAAGATATTCTTCGGCGCATCTTCCGAACGGAGCTGTACGAGAAGCTGGAGGCGCGCTTCCAGGCTCGCCACCGCGAGCTTGCGGACGACTTGAAGGAAGCGCGCGCGGCAGCGGCGGCTGTCATGCGCCAAGCCGGTGATGCCTTGCCGATGCGCGAACAGAGCGCTCTGGCGGCAACGTTCCGACAAGAGAGCTACAATGCAGTTCAGATGCGGGACGCGCTCCGGGAAGAAGCCGACTTTTACGGCGAGCAAGCACAGCTCGCGGCGCTTCGTAAGAGCGAGCAGGCGGCCGGGCTGGAGGCGCTCCAAGAGAAGCTGCGTGCAAGGCTGGCGCTTAATGCGAAACACGAGGAGCTGGCGGCCAAGCGGAGGCAGGGAGAGGCGCTTGCCAGCCGTCAGTCCGAGATTGCGGGCCTGGAGCGTGAGCTTGCGCTATCATCGCGAGCGGCGGGTCTGGCACCGTACGAGGAGCAGTCTAGCGCTGCGGAAGCGACTTTGGCCGCTAGGCGCGAATCGCTAAAGCAGAGACAGGAGCAGTTCTCGCTCGCCGAGCGCGAATATGCGGACGCGTCGGCAGCACATCAGGCGGAAGCGGAGAAGGAACAGGCGCGGCGGGAAGTCGAGCTCGAGCTTCACCGGCTTGCCGAGCTGGCGCCCATCGTGGATTCGCTTGATGCGCAGCGGGGGGCGATCGAAACGTTGAAGCGGCGCGAGGGACAGGCGCTTGCGAAGCTCGCGACTGCCGGTCAAGCACTGGCGGATCGCAAGGAATGGAGGCAGCGCGCGGCGGCGGAGCAGCAAACCTCCGAAGCAGCGGTTGCGAACTTGTCTCATAAGCTCGAAGAGCTCGGCAAGCTGGAGCGGCAAGGCAAAGGCGTGAAGCGGCTGTTGGAGCTGACGGCCGATATTCGGCGCTGGCTGGAGTTGGAAAGCGATGGCGAACGCGCTTTGGAATCGGCGAAGGCGCAAGTCTACGCCCTTGAACGTCGCTGGATCGAAGGACAGGCCGGTCTGCTGGCCGTGCATCTGCATGACGGCGAGGCTTGTCCGGTTTGCGGCAGCGAGGCTCATCCCCTGAAGGCCGGGATGCCGGAGGATATGCCTTCGAAGGAAGAGCTCGAGCTCGCGAAGGAAACGCTCGCCGTCGCCCAGCGGGAGCTTCTAACGGCCAAGGTACAGGCCGCCGCCGCTTCGGGCGCGCAGCAGCTTGAGATCGCGGAGCTTGGCGAGTTTCTGCCGGCTTCGGCGACCGCGGTATCGGATGAGCCGGAGCAAGCCGCTGCTTCGCTGCAGCAGCTTCAATCAGATCTGCGATTGGCGTGGAAGAGCCGGAAGGAAGAGATCGACGGACTGAAGGCAATAAGCTCGCGGCTGGAGCAGCTTCGGTCGCAGCTCGGGGAATATGACCGGGAGATTGAAGCGCTGGAGACGGAGATGGACAAGCTGCGATCCGAAGCGCAGGCGATAGCGATCGAATACGCGGCGAGCCATACGTCTCTTCAGAAGGAACTGGACCGGATTCCGGAAGCATGGCGCCATCCCGTAACGCTTCGCACCAGGCTTGAGGAACAGAGCCGCCGGCAATCGGAAATGGCTCGCGCTTGGCTCGCTGCGCAGCACCGGCTCCAAGCCGCGTCGGCGGGTCTAGCCGCCACCAAAGCCTATTCGGAGCAGGCCGCGGGTCTGCTTGAGGAAGCGGAGCAGGCAGCCCGCGATACGGCCGCGCGGCTGATGACGGAGCTGGACAAAGCCGGATTCGCATCAGCTCAAGCCTATCGGGAGGCCGTGCGCACGGACGCGCAGCGGGAGCGCCTGACGGAAGAGACGGCGAATTACCGCATGTCGGTTGCGACGGTTGCGGAAGCCGTATCGGTGCTCGAAACGGAGCTTCGCGATACCGCCTGGAAGGCGGCGGATGATTTGCTCGGGGAAATCGCGCATGCGAAGCGGCTGCACGAAAACGCGATCGCGGAGGAGCAAGCCGCCGCGCGTTACGGCATGGAAGCGAAACGTCTGGCGGCTTCCGTGGAACGGGCGGCATCGCAGGTCGGGGAGCTGGAAGCGAAGCTGGAGCAGGTACTGGACATCTATGCGATGATGAAAGGCGACAACGCGCTCAAAATATCGTTCGAGCGTTATATTCTGATCGAATATTTGGAGCAAATCGTGGCGATGGCGAACGTAAGGCTGCAAGAGCTGTCAGGCGGGCAGTTCCAGCTGCAGCGTAGCGGGAGGCTTGAGACGAGGGGCAAGCAGAGCGGACTCGGGCTCGACGTATACGATGCGTATACCGGGCAGAACAGGGACGTCAAGTCGCTGTCGGGCGGCGAGAAGTTTAACGCGTCGCTTTGCCTGGCGCTGGGGATGACGGACGTGATCCAGTCCCATCAAGGCGGCGTTTCCATCGAGATGATGATGATCGACGAAGGATTCGGCTCGCTGGACGAGGAGTCGCTTCATAAAGCGATCGCAGCGCTTGTCGATCTGCAGCGCGCGGGGCGGATGATCGGCGTCATCTCGCATGTGCAAGAGCTGAAGGAAGCATTCCCTGCCTGCTTGGAAGTGAACAAGACGAAGGAAGGCTTCAGCCGGACCTCGTTCGTGCTGAAGTGAGCAAAAAATATTCCCCTCGCTGTCTCTTCCGGGACGGCGAGGGGAATGCTGACCGCATAAGAATGGATACCTTTCCGAGCAGCCTCTTGCTCTTGAGCGTATAGGCTCCGTTAAACGGCGTTCATGGCGCCGATGGCGAAGGACGCGATGAACAGTCCGACGGTTCCGAGCAGGATAAGCGCGTTCAAGACTAGCCCGATCACGCCGAACGTCTTGCGGCGCAGCTTGGACGCGACGCCGATAATGCCGAGGATGAGCCCAACGAACGCGAGGGCAATCGAGGCAAGCATCATCAGGCCGGCGGCCATGAATCCCATGATCGCGCCGCCGAACTCTTCTGATTCCAGCAGCTCGGTGCCCATCTCGGCTTCTTGTCCTTCTTCATAGGTCTGGGTAATTCGCTCGATCTCGGTCAGCATGGATTCGTCATCCATCATCCCGGACACGTTCGTGGCCGCGATGATAATTCCGATGACGATGAGCAGCAGCGCGACAAGAGAGATGACGAACGAGGCGATGCCGAGGCCGGAATGCTTTAAAGGCCCTTCTTGGTGAGGAGGAGGGCTGCTGAATGCTTGCTCAGTGTAGTGATCGTTGCTATCGGTCATAATTCTAGTCTCCTTTAGTGATGATGCGAAAATTATACAGGAAAATGGAAGGAATGAACATATCATGTTTCCAGCTTATTTTGTGATCGGCGCAATTAATGCCGCGCTAGCCATCGCTTTGGGCGCATTCGGCGCCCACGGATTGGAAGGACAGATTTCCGAGCATTACTTGGACGTATTCGAAACCGGAGTCAAATACCATATGTACGGCGCTTTGGGGCTTATGCTGATCGCATTGATGGACAAGGTCGCGGGCGGCGGAAAATATGCGCAAATCGGCAGCAGGCTGATTCTGGCCGGCATGGTCATTTTTAGCGGCAGCCTTTATGTGCTTGCGGTAACGAGCTATTCGAAGCTGGGCATGATTACGCCGATCGGCGGAGTTGCCATGCTAGCGGGATGGGGGTTCGTCATCGCGGGCGTAGTGAAAAAGTCAGGGAATAAATAGAAATAATCGCATTATTTCGACATCATTCGATGAAATCCAGCAGCGGTTTATCGATTCATAGTAAATATTTCTATGCCAAAGCCTACAATTCGTTTATAATAGACCTAGCTTTCACTTGACTCGACATTGAGGAAGGAAGTTTTGTGTGGCGAAAGATAGAGAAGATTTGCCTTCAGCACGAAATCAGCGAAGAACGCTGTCCTTAAACGAGCCAATGAACTTGGGCGTTATCGGATTATCGGCAATGGCTGCCGTTTGGATCGTCATTTCGTTTGTCCTGATTACGGACACGATGTTTAGATGGGCATCGTTGACCGTATCCGCGGCGCTCATCGCGACTGCGATCGTCCTGTGGCTCAGGCGCCACCCTTTAAGCAGCTTCCGCAAATACCATACCGCCATCGTTGAAGCCTTGCTGCGTTCGGAAGCCGTCCCTTTGTCCGTGCTTGACCGAAACGGCAACGTACTCGAGCTGAACGAAGCGGCCGGCAAGATGTTGGGATACCAGAGAGCGGAGATGATCGGCGAGCCGATCATGCGAATGATCGACCCCGGGAGCAGAGCCGTCTTGCAGGAAAGTCTGGAGCAATCCTTGCAAGGACAAACGATCCAGAACAATATTAACATTACGCATCGAACGGGATTCCCGCTCGAGCTGCAAGTCATCTGCGCCCCGATGATCCAAGATCACGAAGTGATTGGCACGCTTATGATCAGCCATGACCTGAGCGACCGAAAGCGGAACGTCGAGCGGATACGATACATGGCGTATTACGACGACATGACCGGGCTGCCGAACCGCACGTTGTTTCAGATGAAGCTGACGGAGAGTCTGACGAGGGCGAAGGAAGACGACCGCCTTATCGGGATTTGTTATTTGGATCTTGACGGCTTCAAGCTAGTTAACGCGTCATTCGGGCGCGAATTCGGCGATATGCTGCTTATGCAAGTGGCCGAGCGTCTATCGCGGGACTTGCCGGAGCAGAATCTTGTCGCAAGAATGGAAGGCGACGAATTCGCGTTGTTATTGAATACGATCGAGTCCGAAGAAGATTTGCTGGAGCAATCCCGGCAGCTGCTGAAGTCGATCGAAGAACCTTACGAACTTAAGGGATTTCCTATACATATTACGGCTAGCATCGGTCTGGTCACGAACAACAATGAACAGGATGACGGTTATACGCTGTTCAAGAAAGCGGACATGGCGTTATTCAAAGCAAAAGAAAACGGCAAAAACGATTGCTTGCTCTATTCGGACAGCTGGAGCAATTCTTCCTTCGAGCGGCTGAAACTGCAGCATGAGATGTACCGGGCGATCCAGCGCAACGAATTTGTTTTGCATTATCAGCCGCAATACGACCTTGCCAATGGGGTAATGGTCGGCGTCGAGGCGCTCGTCAGGTGGAAACATCCCGTAAGAGGGCTGCTCTCGCCGGGCAGCTTCATCCCGCTGGCGGAAGAGAGCGGCATGATCGTGCAGATCGGAGACTGGGTGCTGGAGGAGGCTTGCCGGCAGAACAAAGCTTGGCAGGAAGCGGGTTTGTCGAAAATTCCGGTCTCGGTCAACTTGTCCATCAGGCAATTCCTGCAGCATGACCTCGCAAGTCGTGTGGCGGAGGTGCTGCAGAAGACCGGACTCGAGGCGAAATATTTGGATCTGGAAATTACGGAATCCATGACGATCGACGTCGGCCATATTTCACGTTGCTTGCTTGCGATTACCGATCTCGGCGTGGGAATCAGCGTAGATGATTTCGGAACGGGTTATAGCTCCTTCCACTACTTGAAGAACTTCCCGATCGACCGTCTCAAGATCGATCGTTCATTCGTCAGGGACATCCAGCAAGATCCTAGCGACGCCGAGATCGTGGCCGCGATTATCGCGATGGCTCACAATCTGAACATACAGGTCATCGCTGAAGGCGTCGAAACCGTCGAACAGATGGAGTTTTTGCGCAAGCATAGATGCGACGAGATGCAGGGGTTCTTCTGGAGCCCGCCTGTTACGAGCGAGAATATCGAACAAATGTTGAAGGCAGGGTGACATCTGCCAGGCATACACAAAATGAAAGCGGCCGAACCGAAAGGTTCGACCGTTTTTTTGTAATTTGGGAAAGCAACGTTTGTCATTCCAGGAAATCTTCGATTTCGTTGAGCCTGAACGTGTACACTTGTTTCTCGTCAACGTGGTAGACGGTGATGAGATGTTCCGCTTCATCGATATTGATAATGCGGCAAGGAATGCTGAGCTTAATTCCTAAACCCCGATTCACGATTAAACGGATGAGCTTATTGGTCTTCATAAACGTACGAATCTGCGAAAAACTTCCGCTATCACTTGCGTTCGAGGCGGAAGATGCCGGCGTATTCGCCTGTGGTGAAGGAATCGGAATAGCCGAGGTTTCTACGCCAGAGGATTTCTTTTGGTCGATAAGCTCGCCTAACCGGATGCCCGAAGCGATTCGGTAATCATCGAATCCGCCGGCATTCAGACCTCGGATCAGCTTCTCAAGCGCAACGGCATGATGGCTGTCTTCAATCAGAATCTCGACTTGGAAAACGCAGGAAGAAAGTCCTTCGTTGGGCGGCTGCCGTTTCGTCGTCATGTTGTTCCTCCGTATGCATAGAATGGGATATCATTAATATACCACTAATCCGCCCAGTCATGTAGACCTATTCCGCGATTGCCCATACTGAGTCCGAACTCCCGCATATACTGTGATGCAATGTATTTCGGCGCAGTCGTCTGCGCGGCCGAAGGAGGTGGATTTCATATGATGAGGATGGTTCCTTTCGTCTTGGAAAGTGGAGAAACCGTTCTCGGAGTTGAAGTGAAACTGCCGAAAACGACGCTCCTGTCCATCTCGACGGATCGGGGTTATATTATGTGCGGGGCACTCGACGTTACCCTGCTGAACGAGCGCTTGAGCGACAGGGAAATCGTGGCAGGTCGCGCTGTCGGGGTACGCACGTTGGAAGAATTGATGAACGCTCCGCTAGAATCGGTCACGCATAAGGCGGAGGCCTTGGGCATCGTAGTCGGAATGAAAGGCTACGAGGCGTTAAAACGAATGTTATAGTACGTGCATTCATGCGATTAGCCCAAGGTGAAACGGCTGTCGCCATCCTTTGGCGGAGCAGCGCGTTTCATTCCGAGAAATAGTAGAAGCACAGTATAGAGAAACCTTATACGTCCTATATTTAAATAAAAACCCCAAGCTTCCGTACCGATGCTATCACGCACGGTGCGCAGCTTGGGGTTGCTTCGTTACGACTGGAACAGCTTGCGGAGATTCTCTTCGAACGGCGCCTCTACGATGCCTTTCTCCGTAATGATGGCCGTCACGTATTCATGTGGAGTAATGTCGAATGCCGGATTGTATACTTTTACGCCTTGAGGCGCCGTACGTTTGCCGAAGCCTTCCGTGACTTCTTCGGCATTCCGCTCCTCGATCGGAATTTCGGCTCCTGTCGGAGTTTGAAGGTCGATCGTGGACAGCGGACAAGCGACGTAGAACGGAATGCCATGCGCCTTTGCGAGCACGGCGACGCTGTACGTGCCAATTTTGTTCGCGACATCGCCATTGGCCGCGACGCGGTCAGTTCCGACAATGACGGCATTCACCCATCCCTTGGACATGACATGGCCCGCCATGTTGTCGCAAATGAGCGTAACGTCTACACCTGCCTGCTGCAGCTCGAATGCCGTCAGCCTGGCGCCTTGCAAGACGGGACGAGTCTCGTCGGCGAATACGCGAATCGACATGCCGCGTTCCTTCGCCAGATAGAAAGGAGCGAGCGCCGTGCCGTATTTGGCGGTAGCCAGTCCGCCGGCGTTGCAATGCGTCAGCACGCCCATGTCGTCTTCGAATAACGTCAGCGCATGCTCGCCGATCAGTCTGTTTGTCTCCTCATCCTCGCTTTGGATCGCGATCGCTTCCTCCGTCAGCGCTTCCTGAGCGGCTTCTACGGATAATCCTCTGTCCGCAATGACTGCCGCCGCCGCTTTCATCCGATCGAGCGCCCAAAAGAGATTAACGGCGGTCGGTCTCGAAGTCGCGAGGTATTCCGCTTCCTTTTTCACCGCCGCGAGCCACGCTTCGATCGTGGTCGCATGCGCGCTGCCGAGCACGACGCCGTAAGCTGCGGCAATGCCGATGGCTGGCGCTCCTCTTACCTTCAAGTGGCGAATCGCTTCCCACACGTCTTCGGAAGTCGTGAGCGGCAAGTAGATAATTTCCTCTGGCAGCAGCCGCTGGTCAAGCAGATCCAGCTTATCGCCTCTCCAAATGACGGATTGAAGTCCAACATAGTTTTGTGTCATCTCGTTGTTCCTTTCATGCGGCTAGCCTTTGCTGGCCGTTAATACGATATCCATGACATCCTGGATGGAATGGGAATTCCGGTTGCGGCGAATCAGCTCCGTGCCGATGGCTAGGGCCAGGCGCTGGGCTTGTTCGCGGTTAGCGGCATCCGGGATGCGATCGATGTCGGCGACATGAGCCAATCCGACGATGCGGCGTACCATTTTGGCTCCTGCGTAACCGATGGTATCTTGCAGAATGCGGTTCATGTAATAGTCGAGATAGCCGGGAGCGGCCGCGGCAAGCCGGTCAACGTTATTTTGTTCCCATAAGGCGCGGAACTTCGTTTCGAATCCGTTCCATACGTCAATAATAGTTGTAAGCAAATATTGCCTGAAATCTTCGCGTTTGCCCTCGTCTTCAATCCAGTGAACTTGACCGGCATAGTTGAGTAGCAGATTAGCGATGACCGCCCCGATATCGAAGCCCATCGGGCCGTAGAACGCGAACTCGGGGTCGATGACTTTCGTAGATTCCGGCGTGGCGAAGATGCTGCCCGTATGCAGGTCGCCATGAAGCAGCGCCTGGGCGTTCGTCAGGAATTTCTCGCGAAGGATCGCGACCTCGAGCTGGAGCGGACCGTCGTTCCGAAGCGCTTCCGCCGCATCGCGAATGGCGGGATCGAAGCTGTTGTTCGGCGAATCGGTATAGGGATCGTCGAAGATGAGGTCTTCCGTTATTTTGCACAATTCCGGATTAATGAACTGCCCGACGCGTTGCTTCTTCTCTTGCTGGTTCATGCCGAAGTCGGACGTGAAAAACAATGTCCGGGCCATGAAGGTGGAGACGTGATCCGCGAACAGCGGATACCGCGTTCCGTTAATTAAGCCTTGGCGCATGATGACATGGTCGCTGAGGTCTTCCATGACCGTCAGGGCAAGCTCCGGATCGTACCGGTAGACGACGGGCACGAGACCCGACGCAAGCGCGCCTTCGATCATCAGCTTCTCGCTCTCGATACGCGCACGATCAAGCGTGAGCGGCCAAGATTCGCCGACGACCTTTGCGTAGGGCAAGGCTTGTTTCATAATAAGACTTTTGCCGCTCGTTCGGTCCGTAATATGGAATACAAGATTCAAATTGCCGTCGCCGATCTCCCTGCAGGACAGTTCGGCACCTTTCGGGAAAAACCCGTCCATGCCGAGGGCGATCTCGATGGCTTCCTCCAATGTTAAAGGATGATATGCAGACATTCACGTCCACCTCCGATAATTCACTCATTCTGACACCATGCCTATTAGTATAATGGATTAACATTCGCCATGGAATACCTTGATGCGTTATAGATTGACATCGGCCGCTCTTTTTTTCGATAATATAAGAATGGCTTCAGGACTTTGGAAATGGATAGCAGGGAGGTACATACGGATGGATGGGCAACAAAGACAAATGATCGCCTTGAAGGAGTGGGCGGTGTCGGTGAAGGCGCTGCGCGAAGGAAAACAGATCATCGTCATGCGCAAGGGCGGTATCATCGAGGAAACGAGAGATTTCCAGCTGATTAGCCATAACTTCTACATGATGCCGGCCTACGAGCACCAGAGGAAGGAATTGCTGAAGGCGGCATACCAGGACGAGATGGACGAGACGCTCGCGGAATGGTCGCCGGAGGCGGAGACGATCAAGCTGGATACGTACGCGGAAGTGACGGACGACATCGAAATTACCGAGCAAGAGACGCTGGACAAGCTGCGCGATTGCCATATTTGGACGGATACGTTCGCCGAGGAGCGGCTAAAGTGGAAGCGTAAGAAACCGCTTCATCTTCTATTAATGAAGATATATAGACTAGATGAGCCGATCCATGCGCCGATGAGAGACGCTTATAACGGTTGCAAATCTTGGGTAAGACTGGAGGATAAGCTTCCGGAGCCTGCCATGACGCCCGTTTTGACCGCGGAAGAGTATGGCTCTCAGCGCGAACGGATACTCTCGCTCATTGATTTAAAACAAAAACTATATTAAAATGATTATTGAGAATCATTGATAATCAGCAATTTTAAGTAGTAAACCAACCTTTGGAGGGATTGCATACAATGGCAACACATTTTGTCATCGACGGCCTGAAAGCCGAAATCGAAGGAAAAGAGATTTTGAAAGGCATCAACCTTGAGATCAAAGGCGGAGAAATCCACGCGATCATGGGACCTAACGGAACGGGCAAAAGTACGCTTGCGTCCGCGCTAATGGGCCATCCGAAATACGAAGTAACGGAAGGCAGCGCTTCGCTTGACGGCGAAGATCTGCTCGAGATGGAAGTAGACGAGCGCGCCCGCGCCGGTCTGTTCCTTGCGATGCAATACCCGAGCGAGATTCCTGGCGTAACGAACTCCGATTTCCTTCGCAGCGCGATCAACGCCCGCCGCGAAGAAGGCAACGAAATTTCCTTGATCAAGTTCATCCGTCAAATGGAAGGCAAGATGAAGGAGCTCGAGATGAATCCCGAGTTCGCCCATCGCTACCTGAACGAAGGATTCTCCGGCGGCGAGAAGAAACGTAACGAAATTCTTCAGATGATGCTGCTCGATCCGAAGATCGTCGTGCTCGACGAGATCGACTCCGGTCTTGACATCGATGCACTTCGCATCGTTGCGAACGGCGTGAACGCGATGCGTTCCGAAGAACGCGGATTCCTGATCATTACGCACTATCAGCGTTTGCTTAACTATATTACGCCTGACTTCGTTCACGTCATGATGCAAGGACGCATCGTGAAATCCGGCGGTCCAGAGCTTGCACAGCGCTTGGAGAACGAAGGTTATGATTGGGTTAAAGAAGAACTGGGCATCGTAGACGAAACCGTAGGCCAGGCTTAATCGGAGAAGGAGGCAAAATCGAATGAGTACACAACTATCGACTCCGACCGACCGCGGGTCCGCGGAGGCGCTGGCCCGGAGCAAGGGCGAGCCGGAATGGCTCGTAACGCTCCGCGGCGAAGCGGCAGAGCTGGCAGGCGGCATTGAATGGCCAAAGCCGGAGAAAGTGCGCATCGAGCGCTGGAATCTGACGGCAGTAGGCAGCTATGAATCTTCCGCTGCAGCCGGATCGCTCGCCGAGTTGCCCGCGATCGTGCAAGAGCTTGTCACGGAAGGAACGGAAAATCTGCTCGTGCAGCGCAATTCCGGCAACGCATGGAAGCAGCTGTCCGCCGAGCTGGCGGCCAAAGGCGTTATTTTCACCGACCTGGAGACGGCAAGCAAGGAGCATGGCGATCTGGTGCAGCAGTACCTGTTCCAAGCGGTCAAGAAAGACGAAGACAAGCTGACGGCGCTGAACGCGGCGCTGTGGAACGGCGGCGTATTCGTATACGTGCCTAAGAACGTGGAAGTGGAGCTTCCGCTTCAAGCGATTTTGTTCAACGACAACGCGAACTCGACATTCGCTCCCCATATTCTGATCGTTGCCGATTCGAACAGCCGCGTCACTTACGTCGATTGCGTCGTAACCGACAAAGCGGCGGTCACTACGCCTTTCGTACATCCTTCCATCGTGGAAGTGTTCGTTAAGCCGGGCGCGCACGTGCGTTTCGGTTCCGTTCACTCGATGGGCGAGAGCGGCGTGGACATGACGATCCGCCGCGCCATCGTTGAGAACGACGGACGCGTGGAATGGATCATCGGCGACCTGAACGACGGTCATACGTTGTCCGACACGAAGTCGATCATGAAAGGCCAAGGCTCTACTTCGGACGTTAAGGTCATCAGCGTCGGCAAGAACGCCCAGCAGATGAGCCTGACGACTCAAGCCGTACACTTCGGCAAGAGCTCGGACAGCAACATGATTACACGCGCCGTCATGAAAGATTCCGCATCGGCAATCATTAACGGCATTACGAAGATCGAGCACGGTGCGACCAAAGCGAACGGCGTACAGACGGAGAAGGTTCTGATGCTCAGCCCGAAAGCGCGCGGAGACGCCAACCCGATTCTTCTGATCGACGAGGACGACGTAACGGCAGGTCACGCGGCGAGCGTCGGCCAAGTCAATCCAGAGCAGGTCTACTACCTGATGTCTCGCGGCATCAGCAAGCAAGACGCTGAACGGTTAATTATTTACGGTTTCTTGGCTCCGGTCGTATCCGAGATTTCGGTGGAGGCGGTACGGACCCAGCTTCAGCGCTTGCTGGAAAGGAAGCTTGAGGGATGAATATACATGCAGTGCGGGAGCAATTCCCGATATTGCATCAAGAGGTAAACGGGCATTCGCTCGTTTACCTGGATAGCGCGGCGTCTTCCCAGAAGCCGCGCTCCGTCATTGATGCGGTGAAACGGTACTATGAGCTGGATAACGCGAATGTCCACCGCGGCGTGCATACGCTTGGTTCAAGGGCAACCGACGCTTATGAAGGCGCGCGTGCGAAAGTAGCCTCATTCCTGAATGCGGAGACGCCGGAACAAATCATCTTCACCCGCGGTACAACGACCGCTCTTAACCTGGTCGCATCCAGTTATGCGCGGGAAACATGCGGCGAAGGCGACGAGATCGTCATCACGCAAATGGAGCATCACAGCAACCTGATCCCTTGGCAGCAGGTGGCCAAAGCGACGGGAGCGACGTTGAAGTATATCCCGTTGCAGCCGGACGGCACGATCACGCTTGAGGACGCGGAAGCGACGATCACGCCAAAGACGAAGGTCGTCGCTATGACATACGTATCCAACGTACTGGGAACCGTCAACCCGATCAAGGAAGTCGCGGCGATCGCGCATCGGAACGGCGCCGTCATGGTCGTCGACGGCGCGCAGAGCACGCCTCATAAGAGAGTAGACGTTCAAGAGCTTGGCGCCGACTTCTATGCGTTCTCCGGCCACAAGATGTGCGGGCCTACCGGAATCGGCGCTTTGTACGGGAAGAAGGAGCTTCTGAACAAGATGGAGCCGATCGAGTTCGGGGGCGAGATGATCGATTTCGTCGAGCTGTACGAGTCGACGTGGAAAGAGATTCCTTACCGTTTCGAAGGCGGCACACCGTTAATCGCGGGCGCAGTCGGCCTCGGCGCGGCGATCGATTTCCTGGAGAGCATCGGCATGGATGAGATCGACCGTCATGAGCGTCATCTGGCGGCATATGCTTACGATAAGCTGTCTGCCGTCGAAGGAATCGAAATCTACGGTCCGAAGACGGGCAGGGTCGGTCTGATCACCTTCAATCTTGAGGATGTTCACCCGCATGACGTCGCAACCGTGCTGGACTCCAAAGGGATCGCGATTCGGGCCGGTCATCATTGCTGCCAGCCGCTCATGCGCTGGCTGAATGTTTCCGCTACCGCTAGAGCAAGCTTCTATCTATACAATACCGAAGAGGACGTCGATGCACTGGTTAACGGCCTAATCCAAACAAAGGAGTTCTTCGGCCATGCAATTGGATGATTTGTACCGCAGAGTCATAATGGATCATTATAAAAACCCCCGAAACCGCGGCACGATGAACGACGAAGCGGTGACGATCAACTTGAACAACCCGACTTGCGGCGACCGGATCTCGCTGCAGCTGCATGTCGTGGATGGCATGGTGACGGACGCCAAATTCACGGGGGAAGGCTGCTCCATCAGCATGAGCTCCGCTTCGATGATGACGGAGGCCGTCAAAGGCCAGACGTTCGACTCGGCGCTCGAGATGGCGGAACGGTTCTCTTCCCTCATGAAAGGCGAATCGGTGGAGTTCGAGGAACTGGAAGATATCGAGGCGTTGTCGGGCGTCAACAAATTCCCGGCCCGCATCAAGTGCGCCACACTCGCGTGGAACGCCTTGCGCAAAGGAATCGAAGCGCAAACCGGCAACGAGAAGTGATTTAATCTAAACACTAAGAAGTGAAATAAAATAAAAGTTCAAAATGGTTGCTTTTCAGCACCGAGAAGGTTGGACGAAGCCGAGAACCGAGGAGCGGAGCATAGCAGCGCTATGTGAGCACCGGAAGTTCCGGCTGAGTTCAAGATTCGACGTCGAATAGCCTGCGAAGGATATACTTCGTGATCAAAAGCAGCCATTTTGAACTACCTTAAGGAGTGAATTGGGAATGGCAAAGTCGATGCCGGAAATGGAAGAATATAAGTATGGTTTCCGAGACGAGCACAAGGCGATTTTCCAATCGGGTAAAGGATTGACGCCCGAGATCGTCCGCACGATCTCCGAGATGAAAAACGAGCCGGAATGGATGCTTGAATTCCGTCTCAAATCGCTGGAGCAATTCAACAAAATGCCAATGCCGCGTTGGGGCGGCAACCTGGACGATCTGGACTTCGACGATATCCAGTACTACGTGAAACCTTCCGAGAAACAAGGCAAGACATGGGAAGAGGTACCACAGGAAATCAAGGAAACGTTCGACAAGCTCGGCATTCCGGAAGCGGAACAGAAATTCCTTGCCGGCGTATCGGCGCAATATGAATCCGAGGTCGTCTATCACAGCATGCAAGAGGATCTGGAGAAACAAGGCGTTATCTTCACGGATACGGATACGGCGCTTCGCGAATATCCGGAGCTTTTGAAGGAATATTTCGGAACGATCATTCCTCCGAACGATAACAAGTTCGCGGCGCTCAACAGCGCGGTTTGGTCCGGCGGATCGTTTATCTACGTGCCGAAGGGCGTTCAGTGCGATATTCCGCTGCAAGCGTACTTCCGGATCAACTCCGAAAACATGGGCCAATTCGAACGCACGCTCATTATCGCGGACGAAGGCAGCTCCGTGCATTACGTTGAAGGCTGTACGGCTCCGATCTACAGCACGAACTCGCTCCATAGCGCGGTCGTCGAGATCCTTTGCAAAAAGGATTCCCGCGTACGTTACACGACGATTCAGAACTGGGCGCCAAACATCTACAACCTCGTTACGAAACGCGCAGTCGCGGACGAGAACGCGCAGATGGAATGGATCGACGGCAATATCGGCTCCAAACTTACCATGAAATATCCGGCTGTCGTTCTTCGCGGCCGCGGCGCGAAAGGCATGGTGTTGTCCATCGCCGTTGCGGGCAAAGGCCAGCATCAGGATGCCGGCGCGAAAATGACGCATCTGGCTCCGGACACAAGCTCCACGATCGTGTCCAAGTCGATCAGCAAACACGGAGGCAAAGTAACGTATCGCGGCCTCGCTTCCTTCGGACGCAATTCCGACGGAGCGAAAGCGAACATCAAATGCGATACGCTTATTCTGGATAACGAATCCACGTCCGACACGATTCCGTACAACGAAATCCTGAACGACAACATCACGCTTGAGCATGAAGCGACGGTATCCAAAGTATCCGAAGATCAGCTCTTCTACCTGATGAGCCGGGGCCTTTCGGAAGACGAGGCAACACAGATGATCGTCATGGGCTTCATCGAGCCGTTCACGAAAGAGCTGCCGATGGAATACGCGGTCGAGATGAACCGTCTGATCAAGTTCGAAATGGAAGGCTCGATCGGTTAATTACGCCGATCATCCTTCAAGCCTATAGCTACGAGAAACCCCCGGGAAGCTCCCGGGGGTTTCTCGTGCGTTTATGGATAACGAACGTTAGAGATAAACATGTTCGATTTCGTAATGGCGATCGATCGTCAGGTCGACGAACTGGTCATCGATCTGAACGAGCGGTTTAAAAAATTCGGTCGGATGCGTCATGACAATCATGCCGAACTGCTCGTTGCTTAGCCGTACCTTCTTGCCGATGAAGTTAGGAATCATATGTTTGATAAAGGTATGGGTCGTGACGGGATCCAGTTCGTTAAAGCTCAGCCGGTGCAGTTCTTTGAGGACGTATAACAAATCACGTTCCTTCTGATAGACGCGGGCGGAGATCATCGCGCTATAGATATCGACAACGGCGATAATCCTGGAGACCGGATGAATTTCTTCTCCTTTCAAACCGTGCGGATAACCGCTGCCGTCGATGCGTTCGTGATGCTGAAGCGCCGCGATCGCAAGCGTATCCTCCCGGAACGAGTTCAGAATGATATCATGGCCGTACAACGTATGCCGTTTCACTTCTTCGAATTCATCGCTCGTTAACTTGCCGGGTTTGTTCAAGATGTCTCCGCTAATTTTGCTCTTGCCGATGTCGTGGAGGAATCCGGCTTTGCCGATTACCGCGGCTTCCTCGGTCGAATAGCCGAGCCAAGTCGCCAAGTAATACGATAACATTCCGACCTGCACGGAATGCTGGTACGTATAGTCGTCTTCGGTATTCAGAAGCAACAGCATGGATACGACGTCGCGCTCCAGCTGGAGATTGTTCAGCAGCGGCTGAAGGATTTCGGTCACTTCTTCATCGTTGACGACGCCTTGTTCGAAAGCGGAATCAAACAATTGCTCGAACCGTTTGACAGCGTTCTCGTAAATCGGCTGCACCTTGGGAAGCCACTTGGGATTGACGGTGGATTCCAATGTCCGGTTCTGCGCAGGCTCGGCTAGTCCGAAGGCTGGCGCCGAGTTCCGATCCGAAACGTCGACGTAATCGATCTGATGCTGAAGCAAACGCGAAATTTCGCTCTTGTACAACCTTGTCCCCTTGGAGAGCACATGAAGCCCATAATTGTTGAAAATATCGTGGCTTAGTTGGTCTCCATCTAGTATATCGCTTACATGAATCCTCATAGAGACACCTCTAATTATGGTTAGTATGTATGAGACCAACGGCAGATAGGCTTGCAGTTCTATCCGCGCATATTCAATTTGTGATCGCTCAGATATATAGATAGTAACAACCAATCCACGTATTGGCAATACGAAAGTCGTCTAAATGATGCTAAATACCTAATAATTCGGCATAAATCGACCTTGCTTTCGACGTTTCCTCGGTCCCCTGGATGATGGCGCGCCCATCGGAAAATAAAACGAATGTCATATCGTTTTTCAGCTTGACGCGGAGAAGGTAAGGATTTTGATCTAGTTCCCCTGCGGCAGACAACCGCTCTGCCAGCTGACCGAGATCTAGCGCGACCTTCGTCCCCGGCGTCAAATGGACGGAATTGCGTCCGCATAATGCTGCGGCAATCGGGACTTGCTCATCGTGATCCAGGTATTCGAACCGGCGCTCCTCCCCGCATACGGGACAGTCGGGACGTTTGGCATGCCGGATCGAAAGCGGCAGCCAGGCATGATTCCACAAGTCGGCTTGAAACAGCGTGCCGTGCAGCGCTTCCCGGTTGCCGGAGAGCAGCTTCAGCGCCTCCGTTGCCTGCAGCGAACCGATGACGTCCACGATGGGGGAGATGACGCCTGCCGTCTCGCATGTATCCGAGGCGCCAGGCGGCGGCGTCTCTGGAAATACGCAGCGGTAACACGGCGTCTCGTCCGGGAGGATCGTCATGGTCATGCCCGAGGCGCCGACGGCGCCGCCATAGATCCATGGCACGCCATGTTTGATGGCGTAATCATTAACGAGATAACGGACCGTAAAGTTATCCGTTCCGTCTACGATCAGCTCGACGCCATCCAGGAGCGACTCGGCATTGTCCGCGCTCAGGTCGGCGGCAACCGCCTCGATGGCTACGGTTCCGTTCATGGCGCCGAGCCGGCGCGCAGCAGCTTCCGCTTTGGGCAGCAGATCCTCCGCGTCCTGCTCCGTGTAAAGAAGCTGTCGCTGTAGGTTACTCCATTCGACGATGTCGCGGTCGATGAGACGGACGAACCCGACGCCGGAACGTACCAGATGCTGGGCTATGACGCAGCCGAGCGCCCCTACGCCAACGACGGCGACTCGCGCATCCGCGAGCCGCTTCTGTCCGGTCTCGCCGATCGGACGGAACCGCATCTGCCTTGCATATCGCGTTACATCCATGCGGAATCCTCCTTTACTCGGGCTGCAGAGCGGCTGTCGGGTCCCATGGGCCAAGCTGATGTCCCTTCCACTCGGAGCCGTCCTCCCATATTTCTTTTTTCCAAATCGGAACGATTTGCTTCAACCGTTCGATCGCGTATCTGCTCGCTTCGTAGCAATACTCCCGATGTGGGGCGGACACGGCAATGACGACGCTCGTCTCCGCAAGGCCAACGACTCCTATGCGATGCGTGATTGCGCATAACGCGCCGGGCCACCTGTCGCCGATCTCGGCGCCGATCTGCTCCATGGTCGCAACGGCCATCGGTTCGTAGGCCTCGTATTCGAGCCTGACGGTGCGCTGTCCGTGCGTCCATTCCCGCGTCGTCCCGACGAACGCAATCGCTGCGCCGTGCTCCTTGACGATGACTTTGGCGAGGACGTCATCGGTCTCGATCCGTTCGTTGGTAATCGCAAATTTGGGCGCCGATGCCAAGTTTTCAATTTCTCCGGATCCTTCGAGCTCCTCGCCCCCGGATACGGGAGGGAGCAGCGCGAGCTCGTCCGTCGCGCGAATCAGGTCGCCGTCCGCGACGTACGCGTGGTTGCGCGCCACGAAACAAATCGCAAGCAAGGATGAATGCTCCGCATGCGTCCTCGCGATCCACGATTTCAGCTCCCCCGCGGTCAGCTGATCCGATTCGCTCTCCAACGTTAGCTGCGCTGTGCCAAGCCGTTCCGGCAATCCGGCGAACAGCTTGATTTTCCATGTATGGTTCATTTATGTATAACTCCTTGTAACGGCCTAAGAATAGGGTCCGAAGATGCTTCTAGAATACCATAAAAGCAAAAAAAATGTTATGCTGTAAGGTATACAGGAAGGTGGTGGACGGCGTGCTGGAGCTGAAGGATCGGTTTGGAAGAAAACATGATTACTTAAGGATTTCGGTAACCGACCGGTGCAATTTGCGCTGTCTGTACTGCATGCCGGAAGAAGGCGTGGAATTTACCGAATCGGAGAACGTGCTTCGTTACGACGAGATCGTCGAGGTCGTGGAGACGGGCGCGTCACTCGGCATTACGAAGCTTAGAATAACGGGCGGCGAGCCGCTCATCAGGCCGAATCTGGACGGGCTGATCGCCAGATTGTCCAGCATCCCGGGCATAACGGACATCGCGTTGACGACGAACGGGATCTTTTTGGCCAAGCAGGCGAAGGCGCTCAAGGAAGCGGGCTTAAACAGGGTGAACATCAGCCTTGATACTCTAGATGCGGCTAGGTTTCGGTTCATCGCAAGGCGCGGAGAGCTGAAGCGGGTATTGGAAGGCATCGAGGCGGCTGCGGACGCCGGCTTCGATCCGATCAAGCTGAACTGCGTGCTGCTTAAGGGCGTGAACGAAGACGAAATCGCGCAGTTTCTTAAGCTTGCTTACGAACGGCCGCTCCATGTCCGGTTCATCGAATACATGCCGATCGGACATGCCGACGAGAATTGGCGAAATCATTATTTGCCTCTCTCCCGCGTGCTGGAGATCGCCGAGCAGGAAGGCTATGAATTGTCGCGAAGAGAGCAGGTCCGCGGGAACGGGCCTTCCGACGATTGGCAAATGGCGGGCGCGGTCGGCTCGTTCGGGCTCATTCATCCGATCAGCGACCACTTCTGCAGCAACTGCAACCGCCTTCGCCTTACGGCCGACGGGAATCTGAAGCCATGCCTCTACTGGATGGATGAGCTGAACGTCAAAAACGCGCTCGGGGACCGAGACGCCATGAAGGAGCTGTTCTTCAAAGCGATGGACATCAAACCTGAGAATCACGAGATGGCGGCCAAGCTTGCCGACAACGCGTTATCCCATGTCCCTACGGAACGTCGTATGTCGCAAATCGGGGGATAAGTTTACGGGCGGAAGGCGGTGCTTCGGATGAGAGATAACTTCGAAAGCTTGGAGAAAAAAGTAGTGCTCATGCACAGCAACGATATTCATAGCCGCCTGGAGAACGCCGCGAGAATCGCCTCTATCATCGCGGAAGAACGGAGAACATGGGGAGCGGATCGCGTGCTGGCCGTCGATTGCGGCGATCATATGGACCGCATGAGGCAGGAGACGGAAGGAAGCGAGGGTCTCGTGAACGTCAGGCTGCTTCAGGAGGCCGGGTACGAAGCCGTCACGCTCGGCAATAACGAAGGGTTGACCTATACGCCGGAAGTGCTGGCTAGCCTGTACGGGAACGTTGCCGAATTCGGGGTCATATGCGCCAATATGGCGCTCAGCGAATCGGGGGAATGCCCGGATTGGATGAGTCCGAGCCGCGTGCTGCGGAAGAACGGCCTTCGCATCGGCCTGATCGGCGCAACCGCCAACTTTTGCGAATTTTACGAGCTGCTTGGCTGGAAGACAACCGATCCGCTGGAGGCGATCCGCGTCCAAGCGGAGCGGCTGAAGGACGAGTCGGACGTCATCATCGTTATGTCTCATCTCGGAATTGCGCTGGATCGAACCATCGCGGAAGAAATTCCCGGCATTCATCTTATTGTGGGCGGCCACACCCATCACTTGCTAGAGGAGCCGCTGCTCGTGAACGGCGCCATGATTTGCGCGGCCGGTAAATTCGGCGATTACGTAGGCAGGGTCGAGATCACATGGGACGAGGACGCGTCCCGCCCTGTCCTCCGCGGTTCCTGCGTGCCGACCGGCGCTTTCTCCGGGAAGGAAGAAGCGGAGGCATGCATTAGCTCTTACCGCGAATCGAGCCGTCTTAAGCTGGGGAGAGTCGCTGCCGTTCTGAAAGAGCCGCTTCCGTCCAACGCGGCTAAGGAGAATCCGCTCGCGAATTTGCTTGCCGCCGGGCTGAGACGCTGGACGAATGCAGAGATCGGGCTTGTCAACGCGGGCCAGCTGCTTGGCGGTCTGGCGAAAGGCGATGTAACCGCCGGCGAGCTGCATGCCATTTGTCCGTCGCCGATAAACCCATGCAGGATGAGCATTCGCGGTTCTAAACTTCGAACCGCGCTGGAGCAGTCGCTTATGGATTCGTACATTCATAAGCCAATCAAGGGTTTTGGCTTCCGTGGAGAGGTGCTGGGCACGCTTGCGATCGACGGCATGACGGTGACTTACGATATGGACCGGCCGGACTTGGATCGGATCATGCAAATCGTAGTGAACGGAGAGGCGTTCGACGATGATCGGCTGTACGCGGTCGGATCGATCGATATGTTCAGCTTTAAAGTCGGCTACGAGTCGCTTGCGGAGGCGGAGAGCTTCCAGTTTTACCTTCCGGAGTTCATTCGCGACGTCATTGAGCGCGAATTGGATCATTCGGAGTCTTTGATGAGCTGCAGAGAGAATCGATGGCACCGCCGTTAGGTGGATTTCGTCGAAATTATGCAGTATTTCGGAGAAAAATGTCGAACTTTTAGCATAATATGGTTGCGTAAAAACGCATTTTCACGTAAATTAACAATACAAGCGGGTAAATCCGATATGTATAGTTAAGAAGTCACAGCGGGGAAGGACCGAGAAAATGCGTTTGCTATCCATTACGCAATGCAAGCCGGGCATGAGACTGGCCAAAAAAATATTTTCGGAAGACGGCATCGTCCTGCTCGGTGACCGTATGGAGCTGACGAACCGACTAATCACCCGGTTGGCTGAATGCGGCGTTCAATACGTGTACGTCGAGGACTCGAGAACTGAGGATATCATCCCGCCTTCCCTGATCCGCGAAGAAACGTTCCGTATGGCCATCAAGGAAATTCGCACGAATTTCCGTGAGATGATGGACCGTCCGCATAAGCGGAAGGGCGCCGCATACCCGTATATCGCCCAGCCCTTCAAAGCCATGATGAATTTAATCATAGACGATTTATCGAACCAAGAAGAAGCGATGATCATGCTCATGAACATGGGTACTGTGGACCACTACTTGTTCCAGCATTCGCTTAACGTATGCGTATATTCCACGCTGCTAGGACTTTCGAACGGTTATTCGCGCGAGGAAGTGACGACGCTGGGGCTTGGAGCGCTGCTTCACGACATCGGCAAGACGCAGATCAACGTCAACGTGCTGAAGAAACCGGATAAACTTACAAACGATGAATTCGAGCTCATGAAACGGCATCCGCAGATCGGATTCGAGCTGCTCAAGGATGAGCCGAACTTGCCGCTGATCGTCGCGCATTGCGCGTTCCAGCATCATGAACGATTAGACGGAAGCGGATATCCGCGCGGGATCAAAGGAAACGAAATTCACGATTACGCGAAGTGGATCGGGTTGGTCGATTCTTACGACGCGATGACGACGAATCGGGTATATCGCGCTCCAATGCTGCCGCACGATGCGATGGAACGGCTGTATGCCGGTTCCGGAACGCTCTACGAGCAGCGAATGCTTCAACTGTTCCGGGATAAGGTTGCCATCTACCCAATCGGAATGACGGTCAGCTTGAAGACGGGCGAGCGCGGCGTCGTGGTCGACCTGAACAATGCCTACCCGCATAGGCCTGTCGTCCGGATATTGAGCAACGAGGCGGGAGAAGATTTGAAGGTGCCATACGAGATCGACTTGTCCAAGCAGCTGACGGTCATGATCGTGGGAGTGAACGATCAAGAGACCGATGTTCCCCTCGTATCCGGCATCTGACCACATCAGGAAGTTTAAGTTCTTTAAAGCGACATAGCGTAAAAGAAGATCTTTCTGATTGGCGATAAAAACTTCCGCTTAAACGCGGTCGCACATCCTCGAATTACTCCGATTGGAGTTTTTCTCATGAACGCGAAAGAAGCAGAGGCCGCAAGGCCTCTTTTTTGGCGCCGCGAACGGTAGAAAACGGCCTGCGGTTTGCGATTGCATTTGCTTCCCGTACCGTCTGACATTACAATAAAAGAAGTGCATAAAGACTAGAACTGAAGTAAGGTGCTGAAAGCCGATGAAACCAATAAACATGCTAGATACGAGTTTTCCACATATAGGAATGAAGTCCCGCGGGACGTTGCCTCCACTAACGCCTTCCAATGATCCATGGGACCCTCTTAATTCCTTAAAGCAATACGGCCGCCACCGGCTGACGAGCGTGGAGATGACGGTCACGAACCTGTGCAACATGCGCTGCGAGCATTGCGCCGTTGGCGATACCCTGGTCATGATGGAGCCAGCCAAAATTCCGCTGGATCAAATGCTGAAGCGTTTGGACGAGGTCGAGCATTTGGAGACGATCAGCATTACGGGCGGCGAGCCGACCTTCTCGGAACGTACGGTCAAGGATTATATGGTTCCTCTCCTGCAGTATGCCAGAAACCGAGGCATCCGCTCGCAGATCAATTCCAACGTAACGCTGCCGTACGGCAGGTATGAGCTGCTCGCTCCTTATCTCGACGTCATGCATATATCCTTCAACTACACATCGGCGGATGATTTCCACGAGATCGGTTTCGCCAAAGCCGGACATTCCGTGTCGAAGGAAGCGGCCGCAAAGCTTTACGGCCGGATGATCGACAACGCGAAGAGACTAAGCGACGCGGGCGTGCTCGTGTCCGCCGAGTCGATGATCAACTATCGGACGTACGACCGGATCGACGAGATTCATCGGCTCATCGTGGAGATGGGCTGCGGGCGACATGAAGTCCATCCGATGTACCCTAGCTCCTTCGCCAAAGATCTGCCCATCATTAAGAAAGAACAAATGCGAAGTGCAGTGGAGCTGCTGCTGGACAACCGCGACCCGTCGGTCTGGATGCTGTTCGGAACGCTTCCGTTCTACCATTGCAGCGACGATGCGGAAGACCGGAGGCTGCTTCGTAGACTTGCGGGCGAGCCGAACGTGACGGTCAGGAACGACCCGGACGGGCGCAACCGGCTGAATGTCAACCTATTCACGGGCGACGTGTTCGTGACCGACTTCTCCGACGTGCCGGCTTTCGGCAACATCGCCGATTCGAAGCTGGACGACGTGTTCGAGAAGTGGCTGCAGCATTCGCTTGCCCAAAGCGTGAACTGCCATTGCCCCGCCGCCGCTTGCTGCGGTCCGAACTTGCTAGTGAAAGACATGTACTACCGAGACGTTGATTTCCACATGCGCGAAGCAAGATTGGAATAGAATTAGAGCAAGGAGGGATATCCCGCATGTCGATTCGGACAATCGTACTCATCGCAGTAGGCTTATTGCTCATTTATTTGGTATTTACCGTAGGCGCGCCGTTCCTGTTGGCGCTTGTCGTGGCGATCTTCCTGGAGCCCCTGAACGGCCTGCTCATGAAGAGATTCCGATTGAACCGGCTGGTATCCTCCGTCATATCCAGCACCTTGTTCACCGCGATTCTCGTCGGTCTGATCGTGCTGCTCGGGATGAAAATCATCGCCGAGCTGATCGCCTTCCTGGAAAAGGTGCCGAATTATTTCGAGAACGCAAATTCGTTCGTCGATCAGCTGCTCGCCGACGCCAAAGGTCTGTACCAGAACTTCCCGCCAGACGCCGTCGCTACGCTGGAAGAGTATCTGATGAGCCTGACGAATACCATCACGTCGATGGTCGGCAAGCTCTCGACGACCATCGTCGGTTTCGCCTCGACGCTGCCTGGCATGTTCATCTTCTTCATCGTTTTCCTGGTCGCGGTTTATATGTTCAGCTTCAGTCTGAACACGATGAAAGCGTCCGTGTTGTCCTTTTTCGAGGAATCGTCGAGGCCGCAAGTGGATCAAATGCTGAACAACCTGCGCAAGTCGATCTTCGGATTTCTTCGCTCCCAGATTATTCTAAGCGGTATGACGTATATCGTCTCGCTGATCGGACTCTTGATTCTGGGCATCAAATATCCGATGGCGATCGCGCTCGTGATCATTATCGTGGACATCATGCCGATTCTGGGAACGGGCTCCGTGCTTGTCCCTTGGGCATCCTATCTCATTCTGACCGGCGATATTTTCACAGGTGTCGGCTTGATCGTGTTGTTCCTCGTCATCACTGTATTCCGTCGCATCGTCGAACCGAAAATTCTCGGCGATTCCGTTGGCATCGGCGCGCTGCCCGCGCTCATCAGCCTTTATGTCGGCTTTAAGCTTGTTGGCGTAATCGGCGTCTTTATCGGTCCGCTGATCGTCATTATTTATATGGCGGCAAGGCAAGCGGGATTGTTCCAGACGAAGATTAAGTTGTAGCGATCAAGAAGAATATGGTTGACAGCCGTCCGCGGCTGGCAGTATAGTCAAACAAGGAAATCCACTAGGGGCGCCGAAAGGCTGAGATAAAGCGATTGCTTTGGTCCCTTTGAACCTGATCTGGGTCATGCCAGCGTAGGAAAGTGGGACACAGAATTCGGCCTATGCCAGTCGCGGATGTTTGAAACTCCGCTTGGCCGGATCGTCGTCAATGCGCGCAGCCGCGACGCGAACCTAGTAGGAGCTTGTTGACGGGACTCTATTCGTCAGCAATGTCCCATCGAAGTTCCGAGCGCGTCGGCCAGCGCCCGTAAACTTTCTCATATGTTGCGTATGCCTCCAGGTGGAATTCCCAAAATTCCATGAGGAGGTTTTTTTGTTATGCCGATATTGACCACGCCGTTGCCCGGCAGCCGCAAATTGTATGTAGAGGGGAGCGATCCTTCCATTCGGGTGCCTATGCGCGAGATCGCGCTGACAGCCAGCCAAAGCCGCAGCGGAGAAGAGGAACCGAATGAGCCTGTGCTCGTCTACGATGCGAGCGGCCCCTATACCGATGCGGAGTATGAAGCGGATGTCCGGAAAGGATTGCCGCCGCTGCGGGAGACTTGGATTACGGGCAGGTCGGACGTAGAGCGGTACGAAGGCCGAGAGGTGAAACCGGAAGACAACGGCTTCGCGTCGGAAGACAAGGCCAAACAGCGCGGAGCGGAGCTGTTCCCTAACCTTTCCAGGCAGCCGCTGCGCGCGATGGAGGGCCGGAACGTAACGCAGCTGCATTACGCCCGTCAAGGCATCGTAACCCCGGAGATGGAATTCATCGCGATCCGGGAAGGGATGAGCGCAGAATTCGTCAGGGACGAGGTGGCCAGAGGACGCGCCATCATCCCGGCGAACATCAATCATCCCGAATGCGAACCGATGATTATCGGTCGCGGCTTCCATGTAAAGATCAACGCGAATATCGGCAATTCGGCCGTCGCGTCGTCGATCGAAGAAGAGGTCGAGAAGATGACATGGGCGACGAGATGGGGCGCCGACACGATCATGGACCTGTCCACAGGCAAAAATATCCATACGACGAGAGAGTGGATCGTGCGGAATTCGCCGGTTCCGGTAGGCACCGTTCCGATTTATCAGGCGCTCGAGAAAGTGAACGGCAAAGCGGAGGACCTCAGCTGGGATGTGTTCCGCGATACGCTGATCGAGCAGGCGGAACAAGGCGTCGACTATTTTACGATCCATGCTGGCGTGCTGCTTAGGTACATCCCGCTGACGGCGAAGCGCGTGACGGGCATTGTCTCCCGCGGCGGCTCGATCATGGCGGCGTGGTGCCTCGCGCATCACAAGGAAAACTTCCTGTATACACATTTCGAAGACATCTGCCTCATCATGAAGCAATATGACGTATCGTTCTCGCTGGGAGACGGATTGCGCCCGGGTTCTATCGCCGATGCCAACGACGATGCGCAATTCGCCGAGCTGGATACGCTTGGCGAGTTGACAAAGATCGCTTGGAAGCATGACGTCCAGGTCATGATCGAAGGTCCGGGGCATGTACCTATGCATCTGATCAAGGAAAACATGGATCGGCAGCTGGCGGTATGCGACGAAGCGCCGTTCTACACGCTCGGGCCGCTGACGACCGATATTGCGCCGGGATACGACCATATCACTTCGGCGATCGGCGCCGCGATGATCGGCTGGTTCGGGACGGCGATGTTATGTTACGTCACGCCGAAGGAACATCTCGGTCTGCCGAACAAGGAGGATGTTAAGGAAGGAGTTATCACTTACAAAATCGCCGCCCACGCGGCCGACCTCGCGAAGGGGCATCCGCGCGCGAAGCTGCGCGACGACGCGCTCTCCAAGGCGCGTTTCGAATTCCGCTGGCGCGACCAGTTCCATCTTTCGCTTGACCCGGAACGGGCGATGTCTTACCACGACGAGACGCTGCCCGCGGAAGCGGCCAAGTCGGCGCATTTCTGCTCGATGTGCGGTCCGAAGTTTTGCAGTATGCGAATCACGCAGGACATCCGGGAATACGCGTCGCAGAATGGACTCGAAACTACGGAAGCGATCGAAGCGGGGATGAAGGAGAAGTCGGAGGCGTTCAAAGCCGGGGGAAACACGATTTATGCTTGAGTCGCAGGTTCAGGGGATATCGGAATCGGAGCGCGGCGGCTGGACCGATCGGTATTCCCGTCAAGTCCGCTTCGCGCCGATCGGCGATGAGGGTCAGCGCAGGCTGCGCGAAGCCAGCGTCATGATTGCCGGCTGCGGCGCCCTCGGCGCTTCGCTTGCGCAGCATATGGCGAGGTCCGGCGTCGGCAAGCTCGTGATTGTTGACAGGGATTACGTGGAGCCGAGCAATCTTCAGCGGCAGACGTTGTTCGACGAGGAGGACGCGCGAAGAGCACTGCCGAAGGCGGAAGCCGCGGCCGGCAAGCTCAGGCGCATCAACGGGGAAGTGACGGTGGAAGCTCACGTCGCGGATATGCGGGAAGGCAACGTACGCGGCTTCTCAAAAGGCGTCGATTTGATTCTCGACGGTACGGATAATGTCGCGACGCGTCTTATGCTGAGCGACGAAGCGTTCCGACTCGGCATACCGTTCTTGTATGGAGGCGCGACGGCTTCGCAAGGAATGAGCGCGATGCTCATTCCCGGCCGTACGGTTTGCCTGCGCTGCCTGATCGGCGGAGAGGAAGAGGCGGAGGAGGGCGAAACTTGCGACAGCATGGGCGTATTGTCCGCAACGGTCGAATTCGTCGCCGCGCTCCAGGCCGTCGAAGCGATCAAATGGCTGACGGGAAACCGCGATGCCATTAGGGGGACGTGGGTTCGAACGGATATTTGGAACTTCGGCTTTCGTGAGTCGAAGATGCCGTCGTACTTCCCGGGCTGCCCCCATTGCGGTGGCGGAACGGAACGAGAAGCGTTTGAAGTTGAAGCTTCCCCGTTAGCGGGGCGTCCGGCTGCCCTTCCCGCCGTATTATGCGGGAGAGATACGGTGCAAGTGACGATGGAAGGGCCGCTGCGGCTCGATTCTATCGCTGAGAAACTGCAAGCATTAGGCTGCCGGCTGACGGTTAACCGTTATTTGGTCAAAGCGGAGCTGCCTCGGCCGAGGGCGGTACGGCTAGTGCTGTTCCCCGACGGCAGGGTGCTTGTTCAGGGTACGACCGATATCGCGAAAGCCGAGACGTTATGCAACGCATACGTGAGCCAAATGTATCACGGACAGGAGGAGACGATACGATGAGAAATCGCGTGAACTGGGATCGGGTGCGGTTATATGTGATTACAGCGGAGAGCAACCATCCCGGAAGATCCGTGATCGAAGTCATGGAACAGACGTTGATCGGAGGGGCGGGCATGCTCCAGCTGCGCAACAAGACGGGAACGAGGGAACAGGTGCTGGAGCAGGCGCGGGCGCTTCGGGTGTTGACGCGACGGTACGGCGTTCCGTTCATCGTCAACGATTATCCCGATATCGCGATGGAGGTCGGTGCCGACGGGGTCCATCTCGGACAGGAGGACATGACCGTGCTGGAGGCAAGGGCTCTGCTCGGCGAGGACAAAATCATCGGCATCTCGACCCATTGCCTTGAGCATGCGCTGCGGGCCGAAGAAGCCGGGGCGGATTATATCGGCGTGGGACCGGTGTTCCCGACGGATACGAAACCGGGGCGCAAAGCCGTGACGACGTCTTACGTCCGGGAAGCGGCAAGCAACATCCGAATTCCGTTCGTCGCGATCGGAGGCATTACGCTGGGCAACGCGGATTCCGTCATCGAAGCGGGCGCAACGCGGTTATGCGCCGTGTCGGCCGTCGTCTCTAGTCCCGATCCGGCTGCGACCTGCCGTGCCTTCCTTCGGAAGCTGGACGAAGCGGAGGGGCGGCGCAATCGGGAAGCAGGAGACCGTCCGTTAAAGGCCGCCGCGTTGGTCGAGCTAACGCTGAACGGCAATCGGTATCGCACGTCCGCCTCCAACTTGGAGTCGCTTCTGCTCGAACTCGGTCAGAGGGACAAACGTCTGGTCGCGGAGCTGAACGGCGAGATCGTACCGCGAGGAAGTTGGCAGGAGACGGCGTTGGCGGATGGCTTGCGGATCGAGCTCATTCAATTCGTGGGGGGAGGATGACGGTTGATGAACCAGGATGTTTTTACGATTGGCGGCCAAACGTTCGGTTCCCGGTTCCTGTTCGGTACGGGACGATTCCCGAGTCCGGCGCTTCTGCAGCAATCGCTGCTGGCATCGGGCTCCGAAATCGTCACATTCGCCGTAAGGCGCGTCAATTTGGATCATGCTGAAGATGATTCAGTCCTGCAGCATTTGGACGGGAGAGAGCTGACCTATTTGCCTAATACGTCAGGCGCACGCGCGGCGGAAGAAGCGGTGCGAATCGCAAGGCTGTCCCGCGCGGCGGGGCTCGGCAACTGGATCAAGGTGGAGATTAGCGGCAGTCCCGTCACTTTGCTTCCCGATCCGATCGAGACGTTAAAAGCGACGGAGCAGCTCGCGAAGGAAGGTTTCGTTGTATTGCCTTACACCTCGGACGATCCGATTTTGTGCAAACGGCTGGAAGAGGCAGGCGCCGCTGCTGTCATGCCGGGCGGATCTCCGATCGGGACGGGGCTCGGGCTGCTCAATCCATATAATCTGTCTCTCATTATCGAGGATGCGCGCGTACCCGTCATCGTGGACGCGGGCATCGGCTCGCCCAAGGACGCCGCGGAGGCGATGGAGCTTGGCGCAGCCGCCATTCTTGCCAACACCCCAGTGGCGAAGGCAGGGAATCCGGCGGCGATGGCGAAGGCGTTCGCGCTCGCGATCGAAGCCGGTCGTCTCGCTTATCTCGCCGGACGAATCCCGAAGAAACGTTATGCGTCTGCCAGCAGCGATGAAGCCGGATCCTTGTTCGCCGGCGGAAGCAAGGCGAAGCAATGACGCAATCGGTCCTCGTGTTAGGCGGAGGCATCATCGGCTTGTCCTGCGCGTTCGAAGCGGCGCGCCGCGGATTTAAGGTCACGCTTGCGGAGCCGGGAAAGCTCGGCGGCCAAGCGTCCGGCGCCGCAGCGGGGATGCTTGCGCCGTTCACCGAAAACGGGGAACAGCCGGATTCATTTTTCCGGCTTTGCCTAAGCAGCTTGAAGCTGTACCCGGAATGGGTTCGGGCAGTAGAGGAGTGCTCGGGCCTTGCGGTCGAGTGGGAACAATCGGGCAGCCTTAACGTATTCCAGCACGAGGCGGATGTGCTTCCCGCGGAGGGGAGGATGCGCTGGCAGAACGATTGGGGCGCCCGTGCGGAGCTTGTCGATCCGGCCGCGCTGCGGAAGCTCGAGCCGGGGCTCTCCCATGAAGCTGCTGGCGCCGTCTTTATTCCGGAAGAAAGCCATGTGTACGCGCCGAAGCTGGTCGATGCGCTGGCAGCCGCATGCAGACGGCTTGGCGTGACGATATTGGAGCATGCGGGGGAGATCGGTGCGATAAACGTTGGCCTAGCGAACCCGATTCGCGGCGACCGCGTCGTCATTTGCTCGGGGGCTTGGACTACGTCGTACGAGGACATTTTGGGGATATCGATCCCGATTCATCCGATCCGCGGACAAATTTGTTCGTTCGATAGCCCGGAGGGCATTTTGCGGCATATGGTCTTTTCGAGCCAGGCATACTGGGTCGGCAAGCGGAACGGCAGAATCGTATGCGGCGCATCCGAAGACGTGGCGGGTTACGAGACAGCCGTCACGGACAAAGGCATCGGTCGTCTCACTCGGGCGACCGATCGATGGCTTCCTCGCCTGCAAGGGATAAAACCCGCGCATAGCTGGGCAGGCCTCAGACCCGCTACGCGCGACGGTCTTCCGCTCATCGGCCCGATAACCAGAGACGGCGAGTGGATCATGGCGGCGGGCCATTACCGCAACGGCATATTGCTCAGCCCGGTTACGGCCCATCTCGTGGCGGACATGCTGGAGGGGAGCCTGGATGCGAAGCGGCAAGCAGCGGTAGCCCCTTTTGCCCCAGGCCGTTTCACGTCTAGATAAGGGTCCAATCCATCGCCGGAAGGGCACATATACTGTTGGATGAGCGTGTATATGTGTACCCTAACCCGGAGGTGTGGATGGATTGATTTCTCATATTACCAATGATCAATTGCTCGATAAAAACGAAATCGTGGCAAGGCTCCGGTCCGCCTTGGAACTTAAGACACCTTACTTTCTCGTAAGGATCGGGGACGGCGAAAACTTTGTATTGTCGCAGGATTCGGTCTATACGATGGAGCAAACATTAAGCCAGCTATGGGTCAAAATCGCGAATCAAGGCCGGAAAGGCGTGAAGATCCCGAATCTAGAAATTCGCGACCGGATGGTGGAAGCGATTCGGGAAGCCGATATCGTCGGCATTCTCGCGCAGAACGACAGGACGATCCGTGCGCATCCGAGCCACAAGCGCCCGCTCACGGACAAAATTTTCAACCACTTCCAACTTCAGCCCAAAGCCGTATGCAACGCGATTGTGAACCAGGAGCTGATCTATCATAAACCGTTCTGGGAGATGCTGGCGGAGCAAGGCAGCAGGGTCATCCTCATCTCGCGTTGGGCCGGCGGCACGAAGCAGCGGCTTATCCGGCCTCCGTACAATCTGACGGTGCCTTTCACGCTGACATTCGAACGGTACGAGATGATGACCGACACGCTTGCGAAGATCGAAAGCCGCAAGGACGATTTCGATATTGCGCTCGTCTCTTGCGGCGTAAACGCTGTCGTGCTCGCCCATGAGATCGCGAAGCGGACGGGGAAGGTCGCGGTCGATTTCGGAATCGGATCGCAAATTATTTCCAGTGTCAAAATATAAGCAAAACAGATTGAAGCCGCATTCGCAAAGAGCCGTTCCTTGAGGAAAAAATCCTCTGGAGAACGGCTCTATTTGTTCATCTACATTGACGAAAATGAGAAATACGGCAGAATTCAAGATTCGATGTCGAATATGCTGCTTGGTATACATCGTGATCAAAAGTGGGCTTTTTGAACAACCTCTTAAAGCGACCAGCGCAGGATGGTTCCGGCTTGCGTAAGACCTCCGCCGAACCCGTGAAGCAGAAGCGTATGGCCCGCCTTCAGCCTGCCATCCTTCAAAGCTTCGTCCATTGCCAGCGGTATGGAGGCGGCCGAAGTGTTGCCGTGTTTCGCGATGCTTGCGATCGCCTGATCTCCCCGGAAGCCGGTTCGCTCGCATAACGCTTCGATGATTCGCATATTGGCGTTATGCGGGACGAACCAATCGATCTCCTCCGGTCCAACATTCGCGCTGCGAAGCAGCTCCGCGACGCCTTCCGCCACTTTGCTCACGGCCCATCGGTACACTTCACGCCCGTTCTGCACAAGCTTGCCGTTCATGATGAGCCCGTACTCGCCGATTGCGGGAGCGAGATGGCTGCAGTAGACATGGCGTCCTCCATCGCCGTCGGTGCTGTTATAGGATGCGATGAAATGACCGTCCCCTTCTTCGGTACGCTCGACAAGAACGGCACCGGCTCCGTCTCCGAACAGGATACATGTCGTACGATCGGTATAATCGGTTATTTTGGACAAAGCATCGGCGCCGATGACCAGAATTTTGCGGTGAAGTCCGGAGAGGATCAGCCCGTTCGCAAGCTGCAAGCCGGCTGTAAAGCCCGCGCAAGCGGCTTGAATATCAACCGCGCCGCAGCTCTTGATGCCGAAGCGGGCCTGCACGCCGGCCGCGACGCTAGGAAATACCGTATCCGGCGTAGAAGTGGCGACGATCACGTAATCGACGTCATCCAAACGTACGTCATATCTGGCCACAAGATCGGCAACGGCGGCGTAAGCCAGGTGGCTCGTATATTGGTCATCTCGGGCAATCCGCCGTTCCCGGATGCCGGTCCGCTGCAAGATCCATTCATCGGACGTATCGACAAGCCTTTCGAGATCGGCGTTCGTTAGCTTGCGTTCCGGTACGTAAGTACCGATCGCGGCGATGCGGGCAAGGGAGCGGAACATCGGCGCATTCGTTGCTGCAAGAGGATCCTGTCTCATCACTGCACATCCTTTATCGGTTATTATTATTAAATTTTAGTACCAGATACTAATACTTGATACCAATTGTAAGACTCCGGCTTCCGAAAGTCAATGGACGAATAGCGAGAAGGCATTCGGCAAACGCTAAGAAAGGCATCTATCGCACGATCATCATTGTTGGTTTTACGAATAGGAGGAGGATGCTCATGCGCAACCGCAACATGTGGACAATCCTGACGGCAAGCGTCGTGCTCGGGGCGATGCTCGGCGGCTGCTCGATGGAAAATCAAGGCGACCTAGGTAACAAAAACATTCGAACAAATCAAGTGAGATATGACGCGAACGGCAATTTGCTGCCAGACAAACGGTTTGCAGACGATCAGAAAAACGAGATGAACCGGGTGAACGGCCGCCGCTTGAATAGCAATAACCTTGTCGGATCCCACAAAAACTATCGGCTCGAGGTTAAGCCCGAATTCGGCGACAAGCTGACGAACGAGGTGGAAGGCATTCATAACGCCGTCGTAATGCTGGCCGATCATAATGCCTACGTGGCCGTCTCGCTGGATGAGAGTGTCCAGCAAGAAGGCGGAGTTAATTCCTTAAGCCGGACGTATATGGGCTTGTCGGGCTCCAAGGGAGTGGAAGCCGGCAGGCGAATGGGGGCTTTGTCCACGGGGCAGGATAAGCTTACCGACGAATTGACCGCGGAAATTACGGATGCCGTCAAGGCCATGAGACCCGACATTGAGCTCGTGTACGTTTCGGCGAATCCCGATTTCGTGGGCCGGATGAACGCTTACCTGAACGATTCGGTTCAAGGCTATCCCGTCCAGCATTACATTATGGAATTTAACGCGATGGTCGAGCGGATCTTCCCGCCGCGTACGACCAAGAGCAGCGACGAGCTCATTCGGCCTTACGGCCACCGGTTCGGCGGCAGACTGCTCGAATAGAAAAAGCATTTCCGCGCAGATCGAAAAGAAAACCGTCTTCAGGGCACGCAAGATGCCATGAAGACGGTTTTTTGGCATGATCAAGTCGCTCGGCGACCGCTTATTTCCAATTTTTGTGTCGTTTCGTCCATTCGTTGCAGGCTGCCTGTTCATATAGTATTCTAGCTGTTTTTTATATAAAGGCTGGAAATGAGGAGAGAGAATTGTATTCGACGAAGGAGCATATCTATGAAAATTCCGATGAAAATCGCACCGTCGCGATTATGGGGCTCGGATATGTGGGACTCCCGCTAGCCCTATTGTTCTCGAAGCATGGGTTTAGAGTGATCGGCATCGATCCCGATTCGGCTAAGATCGCAAAGCTTCAGAATGGCGGCAGCTATATTCATGAAGTAAGCGATGCGGATATTCGGGAGGCGATCGCATCGGAGCGGTTCCTCCCGACGAGCCAATATTCCGCGTCGCAAGCGGCAGAAGCGGTCATCATCTGCGTTCCGACCCCGCTAACGGCATACGGTACGCCAGACCTGAGTTATCTGACGTTGGCTGCGGCGCAGATCGGCACACAGCTGCGGAAAGGGCAGCTTGTCGTGCTGGAAAGCTCGACGTATCCGGGCACGACGAAGGAAGTGCTGATGCCGCTGCTAGGCAAGTCCGGCCTTCGCGCAGGCGAGGATTTCCATGTCGCCTACTCGCCGGAGCGCGTCGACCCGGGCAACGAAAGGTTTCCGCTTCAGCGGATACCGAAAATCGTGAGTGGCATAAGCGAGCGTTGCCTGGAACGCGTATCCGAGCTTTATCGCCACGTGTTTCCCCAGGTGCATCCGGTATCCAGCACGGACGCCGCGGAGATGACGAAAATATTGGAAAACGCCTACCGTCTGATCAATATTTCCTTCATCAACGAGATGGCGATCGCTTGCGATAAGCTCGGGCTGGACGTGTGGGAGGTCGTCACGGCCGCTTCGACGAAACCTTTCGGCTATCATCCCTTCTACCCGGGTCCCGGCATCGGAGGGCATTGCATTCCCGTCGATCCGTCTTATTTGCAATGGAGGCTCAAGAAATTCGGCATGGACTCGGAATTTATCGGAATAGCCAACGGAATCAATCACCGGATGCCGCTGTATATCATTCAGCAGCTAAAGCAGGCGATCGCGCCCAAGCCGCTGGCCGATTCGTCGATACTTGTCTACGGAGCGGCCTACAAGCCGGATATCGCGGATTACCGCGAGTCGGCCTCCATTGATTTGATGGAACTGCTTAGGCTGGAAGGTGCCAAGGTCTATTATCACGATCCCTATGTGCCGAAGCTGAAGGTAGGCGAGCTGGCGATGGCGAGCTCGGAATTGACGCCGGAGTTTCTGGGCAGTCTGGATGGCGTCATTATCGCCACTAACCATAGCGTCATGCCTCTCGACGAATTGCTAGAATACGCGCCGCTCGTTTATGATTCACGCAACGCGACGAGCGGACGAAGCGGACGCGCCGCCGTAATTAGGCTCGGGGGAGGCGAAGCGGTATCATGAACCAGCTGCGCGTTTGCAAGCTGATCCGCAGGCATTCCTTCCTCGACGTAAGGGTATGCCGGAAGCAGGCGCGGAGCTTGGCGGCCATGGGTCATGACGTCACGATCATGGCGCCGCGGATGAACGGCGCGCTGCTCGACGTGAACCGCCAGCCGCTTCCGAGGTCGAATTACGGGGGGGAACATTTTGATCTGGATGGCATTCATATCCGCACGTACCGGGCGAGGCACATCGTTCCGAATCTGAGAGCGATGCTGGAGACGCTTCGAGGGCACCATTACGGGCATGTTCCGGACGGCTTGTTCGCCGCGGCGCTCGACGTGTCCGCCGACGTCTATCACGCGCACGAGCCGGAGACGCTTTATGAGGCCGTTCTGATCAAGAGGAAGTTAGCCGAGGAAGGCCGATCGGTCAAAGTCGTCTTCGACGCGCACGAGCTGGAAGCCGATACTACGGTATTGCGTCAGCTCATGCTAGAAGCGGATCATCTCATTACGGTATCCCGGCCGATCGCTACGATCTATGCGAAACGTCATCCCCACATTCCAATCAGCCTTATCTACAATTCGCCAGAATGGGTGTCGGAGGAGGAGCTTGGGATAGGTAGAGGAGCAGCGGACCGCGGAGAGATCCCCTTCGTCATCGGCTACGAGGGAATGATAACGAAGGCGAAGGGCAATCCCGCCAAGATTAAAGCGGTGATGGACCGTTTGTCCGACGAAGGGTTGAACATACGGTTCAAGGTGCTCGGCAAAGTACAGATGGTCAAGCGGGGAGAGCAGAAGGAGTGGGAGAACTTCCTGCGGAACGACCCGAGGTTCGATTACGGATGGGTAAATTTCGATTCGCTAACGGAGCAATGGAAGGATGTCGACGCGGGATACATCTATTTCGATTTATCCACGTCGAATCGGCATTACGCGCTTCCGAACAAGTTTTTCAGCCTGCTGAATAGCGGCGTGCCGGTCGTGGTGAATGCCGCGGCAGCGATGGGTGCGGTCGTCCGAGAGCATCAATGCGGCATCGTGCTGCCCGGAAGGAATCCGTCGTCCTCGGAATACGCGGAAGCGTTCAAGCAGCTGTACGGCAATCCGGAGCAACTCGCCGAGATGGGGAGGAACGCCCGCGAGGCCATTCGAACGACTTTCGGCTGGCAGGAGATGGAGAAAAGGCTCGGAGACATTTATGCCGGGTTATAGCGCAACATGAAGAGGGACTGTCCGCGAGATTCATACGGGCAGTCCCTGCCGTCTTACATCAACTTTTACTAAAATAACGCTCCATCACCTGAACCATCCGGGCGGCCGCGCGACCATCCCCGAACAGGCGAGGATGGCGGCGAGGTTTGCCCAGCTTGCCGTATTCGCTTATGATCGCGTGAGCATTCGCTTCCGCGAGCCGATTCCAGCCCGCCTGCACCGTCTCGATCCATTCGGTCTCGCGGCGGATCGTCAGGCAAGGCACCTTAAGCATATAAGCTTCCTTCTGCAAGCCGCCGGAATCGGTTAAGACGGCGAACGCTTCGCTGGTTGCTCGTAGCATATTCAGATAGGAGAGCGGCGCGCATGTTATCAGGTTCGGATGCCCTAGCATCGATTCCAGCCCCCACCGCCGGATGTAACCCAGCGTCCGCGGATGCAGCGGCAGCAGTACTAACCGGTCCAGCTTGCCGAATGCTTCCAAGATGTTCGTCATGTTCGCCGCCGAATCGGTATTCTCCGCCCGATGAATGGTGGCGAGGCAATAAGAGCCCGGAGCCAGTCCCACTCTCTCCAGCACGTCTGAATGCTCCTTCGCGCGAGCGCTGTATTCAAGTACCGCGTCGTACATAATGTCTCCGACAAGATGAACGCGATTATCGATGCCCTCACGCTTTAAGTTGGTTACGGCAACGTCCGTCGGGCAGAACAGGACGGCGGAGAGATGATCCGTCAAGACGCGGTTGATTTCCTCCGGCATTGCCTTGTTAAAGCTCCGAAGCCCCGATTCCACGTGCACGACGGGAATGGACAATTTGGCGGCCGCAAGGCTTCCGGCAAGCGTCGAATTCGTATCGCCGTAGACGAGCACGGCATCCGGCTTATCGTCCTTGAGGATGGACTCTATGCCCTCGAGCATCCGGCCGGTCTGCGCGCCGTGCGGGGCGGAGCCGACTTCGAGCCGATAGTCCGGCTCGGGAAGGCCGAGCTCCCGGAAGAAGACGCCGGACATCGCTTCGTCGTAATGCTGGCCGGTATGGATCCACCGTTCTTCGTGCGCCGAACGGATCGCTCTGCTAAGCGGTCCTGCCTTGATGAATTGGGGGCGCGCTCCGACGACTGTCGCGATTTTCATGGCTATTTCACCTCTTTAAATCTTTGAATGGCGGTGGTTTGGCTGATTCTTATTCGATAGTTTATTCCTGCGGCATCGGAATGGACTGTTGCAGCCAACCATGTGAATACCTATTTTCGTAGCCGCTCCAATCTTCGTCCATATCATTTTGAGCCGTACTTACATATACTGGATTGCATGAATGACGAGAGAGAAATACGAGAGTAACGAGAATAGGAGGCCGAAAATGGGTTCATTACGTATTGCGATCGTCGGGTGCGGGGCCATCGCGGAGAAACACGTCGCATCGATCGCCGAGCTCGGGAGAGAGGCGAGCGTCGTCGCGTTGTGCGACCTGTCGGCAGAAAGGCTGGAGCGGTTCGCGAGTCCGGGGGGCAAACAGCGGTTTCCCGGCTCGAAGCTATATACCGACGTAGGCGAGCTCCTGCGCGATTCCGACGCGGAACTGGTCGTCGTCGCGACGAGCAGCGATTCGCATGCGGCGCTGTCGGTGCGTGCTCTTCGCGCGGGCAAACACGTCTTGGTCGAGAAGCCGTTGGCGCTTTCGCTAGAAGAGGCTGCCGAAGCGGTCGACGAAGCGAAGAGAAGGGGCCTGACGCTTGCCGTATCGTTTCAAGCCCGCTATATGCCGCAGATGGCGGCGCTGAAAGAAGCCGTGGAAGAAGGACGGTTCGGGAAGATCGGCCACGGTACTGTCTCGCTGAGGTGGAACCGAAACATGGGGTATTACAAAGGCGGACCTTGGAGGGAGGATTGGAGCAAAGGCGGCGGCCTGTTCATGAACCAATGTATCCATTACGTGGATTTGCTGCTGTGGCTCATGGGCCCAGTCGCGTCCGTGTACGCACTCGGCGCCGCCGTCGCCCAGCCGATCGGCGTGGAGAACGTGGGAGCCGCCTTGTTGAAGTTCGAGAACGGAGCGATCGGCATGATCGAAGCTTCTACCAATGTGTATCCCCAGACGCTGGGAACTTCGATCGGTTTGTTCGGCGCGAGCGGAACGGCTTTGATCGAAGGCCCGGCCCTGGGAACGGTCGGCGACTGGCGATTCGAAGAACGGGGAGGGGGGCCGGAATCGCAGCGACCGGAGACGGCACCGATCTCCCATACCCCGCTGTACCGCGATTTGATCAGGTCCATTCGTTCGGGAGAAGAGCCGCTAGTATCCGCTGCGGGTTCGCTGGCGGCCATCGAGACCGTACTTGCCATTTATCGGTCGATCTCGAGCGGAGCCGTCGTCGAGCTGCCTGACCGGCAGTTCTTTCATATGGGGAAGATGTCATGGATGGGGTGAAGAGGGATGAACAATATACCGCTTATCGATTTGCGGGCGCAATACTTGGAACTAAAGGATGAGATCGACGAAGCGATCCGGCGGGTTATGGACAGCGGGGAATATATCGCGGGACCCGAAGTCGAGGCGCTGGAGAAGGAAATCGCCGCGACTACCGAATCGTCTTTCGCGGTTGCCGTCGGCAACGGCACGGACGCATTGGCGCTGGCGCTCGAAGCGGCCGGCATCGGACCGGGGGATGAAGTGATCACGACGGCTTTCACGTTCTTCGCTACGGCCGAAGCCATCGTGCGCAGAGGCGCCGTCCCGGTGTTCGCCGACATCGATAAGACGACGTACAACCTTTGTCCCGAGGATGCGGAACGAAGGATAACGAACCGCACGAAGGCGATCCTGCCGGTCCATGTCTTCGGTCAACCGGCGGAGATGGACGCATTCGCCGACCTGGCTGCCAGGCATGGGCTCGTCGTTATCGAAGATGCCTGCCAGTCGATCGGTGCAACGTACAAGGGCCGGCAGGTCGGGGCGATCGGGGACATCGGGTGCATTTCTTTCTTCCCGACTAAGAACCTTGGCGGCTACGGAGACGGAGGCATCGTCGTCACGAGCGACGAACGTGCGGCCGACCGCGTGCGATTGCTTGCGAGACATGGGAGCCGAAAAAAATATTTCCACGAGGCGATCGGCGTAAACAGCAGGCTGGATCCCCTTCAGGCGGCCATCATTCGGGTGAAGCTGGCCCGTCTGCACGATTGGAACGAACGCAGAAGGCAGGCCGCCGAATATTATAACACAGGGCTGCGGGACACACCGCTTCGGTTGCCGGCCGCGCCCCGGCATGCCGGGCATGTCTACCACCTGTACGTCACACAGTTTCACGGGCGCGACGCGCTCGCGACGAAGCTTAGCCAGGACGGCATTTCTACCGGCCATTATTATCCTTGCCCGCTGCATCTGCAGAAGGCTCTCGCAGGCCTGGGCTACAAGCAGGGCGATCTGCCGGTCACGGAGACGGCGTGCGCCCATTCCTTCGCGTTGCCGTTGTCGCCTCATCTGACGAAGGAGCAGCAAGATTATATTATCGGGAAAGTAATGGACTATACCCAAGGATGGTGATCCTATGAGCGGTACGACAAGCATCGGCGACAACGTCACGTTGGGACGCGGCGTCGTGATCGGCGCGGGCGTAATCATCGGCCACCATGTCGTCATTCATGACGAAAGCGTCATCGGCGACGAAGTGCGCATTCAAGATCATGCGGTCATCGGCAAGCTGCCGACGAAAGCGAAAAACTCCGCCACGACGACGGAAGGGTCGACTCTTCGGCCTGTTATCGTGGAACCAGGATGCACAATCGGCACTGGCGCGGTCGTTTATCGCGGAGCGCACTTGATGAGGGACGTCTTCGTCGCCGATATGGCGACCGTGAGAGAGAGGGTACGGATCGGAGAGCGGACGATTATCGGGCGGGGAGCGGCGATCGAGAACGATTGCGTCGTCGGCTCCCATTGCAAGCTCGAGACGAATAGCTATATTTGCGCCTACTCGATCTTGGAGGACTACGTTTTCGTGGCTCCGTGCGTTGTGACGACAAACGACAATTATTTGGCCCGGACGGACGAGAGGTTCGAGCGCTTTAAGGGAGTGACCGTCAAGCGGGGGGGGAGGATTGGCGCCGGCGCCACCATTTTGCCGGGCAAGGTGATCCACGAGGACGGCGTCGTCGCGGCTGGCAGCGTAGTAACCAAAGACGTCTCCGCAAGAACGGTCGTGGCAGGCAATCCCGCCGTGAAGCTGAAGGAGGTACCCGAGGAGCAGTGGCTGAAGAACCAACGATAAACGGGGAGAGACCACTTCGCGTGTTGATGCTGGTGAAGCGGTTCGCGGATCAGATGCCCAAGCATTCCCACAAATTCGATATGCTTACCGCGATCGAACAGGTTGCGGACGTCCATTATTGGCACAAGGACGGCAATATTCTGGACATTTTGGACCAAATGCCGGAGAGACCAGACGTCATCTTTCATTATGACATCGAATGGCATAATGCGTTCGCGCCGAGCATCGCCAATCTTAACAAGGTCAATATTCTGAAGGCGTGTTACGTGTTGGACGTCCATTACTATCCCGCGGGAAGGCGCGATTATTTCAGCAAGAAGGCCAAGCCTGATCTTATTTTCTCCGCAAGCAAGTATCCTTTCCTTAAGGCGTTCCCTGATACCGAGCCGAGGTTCCGCTGGCTGCCGTTCGGCGTGAATCCGTCCGTGATCAAAGACTACGGCTTGCCGAAGAACGTCGATTATTCGCTGATGGGACTAATGGATCAGAAATATCCGTTCCGCCATGAAACGCTGAAACAAATGGCAGGTTGCAAAGGGTTCGTCCATTATCGCCATCCCGGTCATCTCGCTTCCCATCGTCCCGGGCTGTTCGTGCAAGAGAAATACGCGAGCGCGATCAATGGGTCGATGATTTCGTTTACTTGCGGCAGCAGCTTGCGCATACCCGTCGCCAAGTTTTTCGAAATACCCGGCTGCCGCACGCTGATGCTCGCGGAATCCAATCCGGACATCGAAGAGCTTGGCTTTCGCGACGGCGACAACTTTGTCGCCTGCAACCGGACGGACATTCGCGAGCTCGCGCTCCGCTACAGAGCCGACGAAGCGGCAAGACAGGCGATTACGGACTGCGGGCATGACTTTATTCACGCCGGCCATACGAACGGCCATCGGGCTGCCGAGTTCGTCGCCGCCGTTAAGGATGCTCTTGCCGGAAGAGGCGTTTGAACAACTGCGCAAAAAGAGGCTTATTCCCGTCGATCCGAGGAGCAAATGCTTCCTCGGTTCACGAATAAGCCTCTTGTTCGTTAGGAGAGGCGCTTGCATAAGGCCGATCGGAAAAGTTAAAGCAACTGATAAACTCGAATCAACGATTTTGCCGCCTTCTCCAAGCCATGATTGCGTTCCACATAACGCCGGCCTTGCTCGCCAAGCGATGCCCATCTCTCCGGATGCGTGAGCAGGTCTTTGATTGCGTCATATACAGTTACTGGATTTGCATTGACGATAGGCAAATCCGGGGGAAATGTACGGAGAAGATCCTCGCGGATGTAACAAATCACCGGCTTCCCCATTGCCATCGCTTCCATGCTTAGATTGGCGTAAGAACCGATCAACAGCTGATCCACCACGATGGAGGCTTCCCGATACAGCCGCAGCGCTTCATCGTGCGGCATCCGTTCAACGAGCTTGAAAACAAAGCGATGTCCTTCCTTCTTCAGGCGGGCGACCGCATCCAGTACATATTTCGTTCCTTTCAGATCCTGGCGCGACGGAGCATGGACGATAAGCGGCTCGGAACAAGGAGCGGGGTACTTCGGCATGTAGTTTGCTGAATCGATGGCATAAGGCACGACATGGACATGTTTGTAATACGGCTTCACGTATGGCAGCAGCTCGTGATCCGGAACGCAGGCATGATCGATATAGGAGGATAGAAGCTTCAGGTTGGATCGGATTCTGGCTTCCGGCCACGTCTTTTTGACCCGGACGTACGGATTGCCGGACGATCGGGCGATCGACAAGATTCGCGCTTCCGACCCCCGATGAAACATCGCCATCTTTTTACCTCTGTCGGCTATAAGCTTAAGATCCCGCTTGTCCGGGAAGAACGTCTCTCCGAAATGAAAGTGGAAAATATCGAACCGGTCGAGCGCTTCTTCGAAAAAATGTTTCAGCATTCGATTGGCCTTGTCCAGCGGTACATTGTCGGCGTGCATGCGAATGTCTGCCAAATACGAGTAATGATGATTTAGCAAGCTGAGGGAAGCGGCGTCGACGCCTTGACCGCGAAGCGCGCGGCTCAAAGCGCTGATGCCGATTCCATACGGGAGATGCAATACCTTCATCCGGCTTGCCCCCCATACTTGCCGCGCAGCCATTGAACGGTTGCCGCGACGCCTTGTTCGAAGTCCCAGTCGAAGCTCATGCCGATGTTCTTGATTTTGTCATTGCTGATATCGAAGTTTTTGATGTCTCCCGGTTTCCAGCCCGAGTATTGAATGCGGAGATCGCTTCTTCCCAGCTGCTCGAGCACGATATCGGCCAACCTTCGGATCGGTATCTTCAGCCCGGAAGCGCAGTTGTAAATTTCTCCGCTCGCAGCCGGGGAGCAAGCGACGAGCAGATTCGCTTTCACGACATCGGCGACGTATGTGAACGATCTGATCTGGCTGCCGTCTCCGAAGATGATGGGCGGAAGGCCGTTTAACGCCCTTCTAATAAAAATGGACACAACCCCGCCGTAATCGTTGTCTTCCTGTCTCGGTCCGTAGACATGGAAATACCGGAGAACGGAAACGTCCATTCCGTAAAGCTGCCGGAACACCATGCCATACTTCTCCGCCGCAAGCTTGCTGGTGCCGTAGAAGGAAACGGGCTCCGTCGGATGAAGTTCGTCTTCCGGCACGTAGCGGGGTTCCCCGTAGACCGAACCGGTGGAAGCATGTACGATCTTCTTCACTCCATGCGTCCGCGAAGCCTCCAGCACGTTAAAGGTGCCTTCCGCGTTCGTTCTCAAATCCAATCTCGGATTGATCAAGCATACGCTGTTTTTGGAAACGGCCTGGTGAAACACGATTTCAATGCCTTTGAACAGATCGACGATGCCGTCGTAATCGGTAATGTCCGCTTTCGCGACGGTAAGCAGCGGATTGTCAATATAGGTTGAAATATTTTCCATTTTCCCGCCTGAGAAATTATCCAAGCAGGTAACCTTGACGTTTAATTTCAACAGCCGCTCCACGAGATGGCTGCCTATGAACCCGCCGCCGCCGGTAACCAGCGCCGACTTGAACGGAAAGTGATCGACCAAACTCCGCACGCTCCTTCGACTATCGAAATCTCGAACCTAGCTCATAGATTCCGGATTTATACAACTATATTCAGCCGAGGCAAGCGTGGTGTAGTCCTTTCAACCAGACTCGAAGAATATAAGGCGATCATAACGCTTATTCCGTTGGTACGAGAGCAGGGGAGTTCCCGTCGGGGCCGTCCATTTTTCCGTGCTTTGGTTGGTCGTCCATTCGGTTGCGCGATCGGCTACATATATTATCTAAAAGGGATTCGACGTTTGAAAGGAGTGGGAAGATGGATATTGATCGGATCCAGGGCGAGACCATATTCGTAACTGGCGGCGCGGGATTTATCGGCTCGACGCTGATAGGCAGGTTATTGGACAGCAATAGAGTGACCGTGTACGATAACTTCGCGCGGAACGCCCTTCAAGAAAAATCCTATAACGGCCATCCCAACCTGACGGTGGTTCAAGGGGATATTCTCGATTACGCGAAGCTTAGGCGAGCCATGAAAAATTCGACCTATATTGTTCACGCGGCAGCGATCGCGGGGATCGATTCGGTCATAAGAAGTCCCGTCACGACGATGTCAGTGAATATGGTAGGCTCTTATCATGTGCTGCAGGCCGCATCGACGCTCAAAAACTGCAAAAGAATCGTTTGTTTCAGCACAAGCGAAGTGTTCGGCCAGCTCGCTTTCCGATCTAAAGAAACGAGCCCGGCCGTAATGGGAGCCGTCGGAGAAGCAAGATGGACCTATGCCGTGAGCAAATTATCTGTCGAGCATCTCGCATACGCCTATTATAAGGAACTGGGCCTGCCGACCGTAACGGTGAGGCCTTTCAACGTGTACGGTCCCGGGCAGGTAGGCGAAGGGGCGTTGCGTGCGTTCGTATTGCAGGCGCTTAGAGGAGAGCCGCTTCGTATACACGGAGATGGCACCCAGATCCGTGCCTGGTGTTACATCGACGATATGGTGGACGGCATTCTCTGCGCCATGGTCAAAGACGAAGCGGTCGGCCAATCCTTCAACATCGGCAACCAGAAGACAGTCATTACGGTCTATGGACTCGCCAGCACGGTACTGAGAGTACTGCGATCAACTTCGGAAATCCAATTCATCGGAGCGGACTCCGTGGATATCGAGCTTCGGATTCCAAACGTCGAGAAGGCGAAATCATTGTTGGGATTCGAGGCCGCAGTAGGGCTTGAGGAAGGCATTTGCCGGACCGCTTCGTTTTACAGGGCAAAAATACAGGAATAATTGCCGCAAGCGCAGCATGCTGAGAGGAGAAAGTCATATGAAGGTGCTGCTCAGCCCGCATGGCATCGGAATAGGGACGCTGGCCCAAGCGCTGCGCAGCCAAGGCGTCAATGCCGCTGCCTGCAGCTTTAGCGACGATGCCTATGCTTATTTGTCGGACCGGTGTCTGCGGTTGAACAAACATTCCAACAAAAGTAGGCAGGCCATTAGGAAAGCTTTCATGGAAGAGGCCGTCCGAACGTACGACGTCTTTCATTTCCACTTCGGCGAAACCTTGTTGCCCGACAAAAGCGATCTCAAGCTTCTGAAGGGAATGGGAAAGAAGCTGGTCATGCACCATAACGGTTCCGACGCGAGAGTGCTTTCGATCGCCCGCAGCCATAACAATCCTTACGTTCTGGTAAAGGAAACGTGGCCGGAGACAAGGGTGCAAGAAAGCATGAAACGGATTGCGGCTTACATCGACCATGCGATCATCAATGATTACGAGCTCTTTCCCTTCGTTGAGCCTTATTACAAATACGTTCACGTCGTTCCTTACGCCATCAACGTTCATCGAGTAATGCCCCGTTATCCTGCACCGGTCTCCGTTCCTTTGGTCGTTCACGCACCTTCCCATCGCGAAGTCAAAGGCTCGGAGTTCGTCGTGGCCGCCGTGGACCGGTTAAAAAACGAAGGATATGCCTTCGACTTTCGGCTGTTGGAAGGGCTGCCCCATGACGAGGCGAAAAAGCTGTACGCGCAGTCGGACATCATCATCGACCAGCTCCGAATCGGAACTTACGCGAATTTAAGCATGGAAGCGATGGCGATGGGCAAACCCGTCATTTGCTACATCCGCGAAGATCTCCGCCATACGTTTCCGGGCGAGCTGCCGATCGTCAGCGCGAATCCGGATACGATATACCGGGAATTGAAGTCGTTGCTGGAGCGTCCGGGAGACTGGAAGGACATCGGGATGAAAGGCCGGAATTACGCCGAACAATTCCATAGTTACGATTACGTGGGCAAACTGCTAGTAGAAACCTATCAACAACTTTAGAAAACCGGGAGGAGAGACTTTGAATCCAAGAATAAGGGCGGCGATCATGGCGAAATACGTCGATGCGAAACCGATCGAGTATCCCGCCCAATCGAACGTAGCTTTCAACGGCAAAGTATTGATCTGCCCTCACGGCATCGGCATTGCCTCGTTGGCGCATGCTTTGCGCGGTCAAGGCGTTCATGCCACGTCATGCAGCTTTTACAACGACGTGTACTCCTATCTTTCCGATCTTTGCCTGAACATGAACATGCACCCCGTCAGAGTCAGGAAATTGATAAGGGATGCCTTCTTAGAGGAAGCCATCCAAACGTACGACACGTTCCACTTCCGCTTCGGGGGGACCTTGTTCAGCGACAAACGGGATTTGAAGCTGCTTGCAAAGCGGGGTAAAAAACTGGTCGTGCACCACTCCGGGGACGAAGTGCGCCTGCTGCCGGTTGCAAGAAGCTATAACAATCCCTACGTTCGGAGAAGAGAAGCCTGGCCGGATGAGCGAATACGCGAAAACCTGAAGCTGCTTACATCCTGCGTCGACCAAGTCATCGTCAACGATCATGAGCTGCTTCCCCATGTAGAGCCGCACTACAAGAAGGTGCATGTCGTGCCTTATGCGATCGATACCCGGGCATTGGCTCCACATTATCCGCCTCCCTCCGATTACCCGCTTGTCGTGCACGCATCTTCGCATCGGAACGTCAAGGGCACCGAATTCGTGCTCGAAGCAGTAGAACGCTTGCAAGCGGAAGGGAAGAAATTCGAATTCAAATTAGTGGAGAAAATGCCTCATGCAAAAGCCCTCGAGTTGTACCGTGAGTCGTCGATCATCATCGATCAGTTAACCGTCGGAACTTACGCGAATCTAAGCATGGAAGCGATGGCCATGGGCAAACCGGTCATCTGTTACGTCCGCGACGATCTTCGCGGCGTCTTCCCGGCCGACTTGCCGATCGTCAGCGCGAATCCGGATACGATCTACGACGTATTGAAGGATTTGCTGGGCAGGCCGGCGGATTGGATGAGACTGGGCATGCAAGGACGGAAATTCGTAGAGCGGCATCACGACCCGGACAGGGTTGCCCGGATGTTGATCGACGTTTACAGGGGGCTTTAACTTGACGCTTAGGCTAGGCTTACGAATCGTATAGACTGAGGAGCTGACACATGGTCCCTGTCGTCGTGGAGGAGGGGTGCACGATCGGGACCGGGGCTCATTTACCGCAATGCCCAACTAAAGGGCGAGACATTCGTCGCGGATTACGCGACCGTGCGGGAACGAGTCGACATCGGCGAGAGCGTCCACCACGACGGTGGGTTGGAGACGGCTGACGGCATGACGCCAGAACGCGGCAACGTCTGACAGGGACAAGCCGGAATAACGTATCATTCTACCACCCCGCCGGTCTTGTCGGATTGACATACATAACATTTGCAATCGGATATGAAAGATGAAGCTGGTAATCTTCAACAGTATTTTTCGCAGGAACATTGACCGCAGCACCTTCATTCGATAAAGTGAATTTGTATGGCTTGTACGGAACTAGTGATACATAGATGAAGGAGAATGTGATCGGAGATGAGGAAAGCTGACCAACGCTTCTTATCGATTCCGTTGATGCTGCTGGCATTATGGCTATGGAACGGAATTCCGGCATTCGCAGCTGGCAATTTGGTTGCGAACGGCGATTTCGAGCAGACGGAGAACGGAATGCCTGTCGGATGGACGACGGAAGCTTGGATCAAGGACGATGCCGCAACCGTATACGCCGCGGAGCAAGGTGCCGCGCAGTCGGGCCAGTGGGCTGCCGCCGTTCGGAACAATGGCGACAACCACGCCAGATTTATTCAGAACGTGAAGGTGGATGGAGACAAGCTCTACCGGATCTCCGGCTACGTAAAGGCAGAAGGGCTTCGCAGTGAAGCTTACGGCGCGTACCTGTCGGTGGAAGGCGTCGCGGTCAATTATCCGCAGGTTCACGATACGGGAGGGCAGTGGTCGTTCCTCGAGTTCTACGGGAAGACGGAGAAGGACCAGAAGGAGATCGCGATCGGCGTCAGCGTCGGCGGCTACGGCAGCATTAATGCAGGTACGGGCTGGTTCGACGGCATAACGGTCGAGGAAGTAAGCGAAGCGCCCGAAGGCACAGCCGTGTTCTCCCTTGCCTCAACGCCGGTAAGCGGCGGGGAGGAAGAAAAGGCGCCGCTCAAAGTATCGATTCTATCGACGCTTGTTTATGCCGCTCTCTTCACGGCCGGGTTCGCCGTTGCGATGAACGCATTGATCAGGCGCAAGGACAGGTTCGCGCCCGGCCAGAACATGGGCGCGCTCTTACTATTCGGAGGGTTCGCCGTCGCGCTGGCGCTGCGGATCGCCATCGGGCTTACGCATGATGGGTATGTCAATGATATCGCGTTATTTACTTTCTGGTCGGATCAAGTGGTGAAGGACGGCATTGCCGGGTTTTACCATTCCGATATTTTCGTTGATTATCCACCGGGTTACATCTACGTGTTATACGGATTAGGCCTATTGAAGGAATGGTTCGGGCTAACGGCCGGAAGCGCAGGAACGCTGCTGCTCTACAAGCTGCCCGCCATCGCCGCGGATTTGGCTGCGGCAGCCGTTGTATACCGCGCGGCGAAGGGCAAGCTGGGAGAAGCGCCGGCGATCGGGCTCGCGCTTCTGTATGCCTTTAACCCCGCCGCGATACTCGATTCGGCGGCCTGGGGCCAGGTCGACGCCGTCTTCGCGCTCGTGCTGACGCTGGCTATCGCCGGAATGGCGGACAGAAAATTCGGAAGAGCGTCGGTCTGGTATGCGATTGCTGCACTCATCAAACCGCAAACGTTTATTTTTATGCCGGTGTTGCTGCTGGCGCTGTTTTTGAACAAAAAATGGAAGGATGTCGCGATCAGCGCGTATTACGGCTTCGGTACGTTCATCGTGCTCGCTCTGCCGTTCTATTGGGGGAACGGCGGGCTTAAAGGCGTCTACGAGCTGTACAAAGGCACGTTGTCCTCCTATCCGTACGCGACGCTTAACGCCTTTAACCTCTATGCCTTGAACGGAGCCAACTGGAAGCCGATCACCGAGAGCTGGCTGTTCCTGACTTATCAGCAGTGGGGGACGGCGTTCATCCTCCTTGCGGTCGCGGCCGCAGTCTGCTTCTCGCTGATCCGCTCGAAGCGCGGTGGTGAAGACCGTTCCTTCTACGTCGCCGCGATGCTGATCGCCATCGTATTCATCGGCGTGACGAAGATGCATGAGCGCTATATGTTCCCTGTCATGCTGCTTAGCCTGTTCGCCTATATCCAGTCGATGGACCGAAGAATGCTGCGCGTGTTCTTCGGATTCACGATCACGAACTTTATCAATATAAGTTATGTGCTTAAGTTCAGTGTGCAGACGTCCAACGTGCCGACGGACGGCGTCGTGATCCTGTGCGCGATCGCGAATATCGGCTTATTGTTATACGCGATGTACGTCGGCCATGACCTGTACCGGAATCGGAACCGGCAGGAAGTCCGCCAGCTGCTGCCGGAAGACGGCAGGCTTGCCGATGCCGAGCGGCTGGCGCTGTACCGTGGCGACCGTCCGATCGAAAGCAAGACCGCCAGTCGCCGACTTGCAAGCAAGGATTGGCGGTGGATGGGCGGCATTACGGCCGTCTATACGATCGTGGCGCTCGTCAACCTGGGTTCGCTGAAGGATCCGGAGACCGTATGGCATCCGGCCTCCGCCGGCGAGGGCTTCTATGTCGATCTTGGCGAAACGAAGCAGCTCGAACGATTGACGAGCTTCGGAGGCGTGGGCACGGGCACCTATACATACGAATTCGGCTTGACACCCGATGCCTGGGGCAACAAGATCGAGATCGACAACAATCATGTGTACGTCTTTGCCTGGAAGAGCCAGCAGCTGAACGTCGAAGCGCGTTACGTGAAGCTGACCGTGACGGGTGCGGGCTTTTCGATGAATGAGCTCGGCTTCTATGAAGCCGGCAGCAAGGAACCTCTGCCGATCAGCTCGATCGTCGCCCTAAGCGACAAGGAGCCGAAGCGAGGGTCCCTCCATCACTTGTTCGACGAACAAGGATTGATGGTCTATAATCATAATTTCATGAAGGGCAGTTACTTCGACGAAATCTATCATGCCCGTACGGCTTACGAAAATCTCGAAGGGCTCGTCGCGTACGAGAATACGCATCCGCCGCTCGGCAAGCTGTTCATCGCGCTCGGCATCAAGCTATTTGGCCTGAACCCGTTCGGCTGGCGGATCGCCGGCACGTTGTTCGGCGCGGCGATGATTCCGCTCATCTATCTCATGGCAAGGCGCCTCTTCGGCGGAACCACGTTCGCCGTCGTTGCCGCTATGTTACTCGCGGCGGATTTCATGCATTTCGCGCAGACGCGAATTGCGACGATCGACGTCTACGGCGTATTCTTTATTATGTTGATGTTTTATTTCATGCACCGTTACGTCACGATGAGCTTCTATCGTTCTTCGCTGGCGGCGACGTTCGTGCCGCTTGGGCTCGCCGGCTTCGTGTTCGGATTAGGCGTCGCCTCCAAGTGGATCGTCTTGTACGGCGGGGCGGGCCTTGCCGTCATGCTGGCTTTGTCGCTCATCGACAGATACAAGGAGCATGCGGCGGCGCGCAGGCTGCTGAAACGAGGCGAGGGCACTGAAGCATATAACCGAACCGAGCTGGAGCGGGCAGCCCGCCTGTTCCCGCGGAACGCGCTGTTGACGCTGGCTGCATGCCTATTGTTCTACGTCGCGATCCCGCTAGGCATCTATGCGCTGTCCTATATCCCGATTCTGAACGTGATGCAGGGCGGCTATACGCTAAAGGCGCTGGTCGACTATCAGACCCATATGTACAGTTACCATAGCAACCTCGTGTCGTCCCATCCTTTCTCTTCTTCCTGGTGGGAATGGCCGTTCATGAAACGTCCGGTCTGGTATTATTCGGGCAGCGAGCTTCCGGAGGGGATGAAGTCAACCATCATGGCGATGGGCAATCCTTTGATCTGGTGGACGGGTTTGTTCACGATGCTGGCCGCGATGGTGATGAGCGTGAAGCGCAGGGATAAGTCAGCATACATGATCTGGATCGCTTTCCTTGCTCAATACGTGCCATGGATGCTGGTGCCGCGCGAGACGTTCCTATACCACTATTTCGCGATGGTCCCGTTCATCATTCTAGGCGTGGTCTATTGCCTAAAGGCGATGGAAGAGAAATATCCGGCTTTCGCCAAGGCTCGGAATCTGTACGTTGCCGCAGCGGTAGCGTTGTTCATCCTGTTCTACCCGGCTCTCTCGGGCATGCTGGTGCCGAAGTGGTACGTCGACGTGCTGCTCCGTTGGTTCCCAAGTTGGTTATTCTAGAAATTTTGCGAGGAGTTATGCCGTATGAGCGGACAAATCAAATATAGCGTAATCGTGCCGATGTACAACGAAGAAGAGGTGATCGACCATACATACGGGCGGCTGAAGGAAGTGATGGATTCCGCCGGCGAGCCGTACGAGCTCATCTTCGTCAATGACGGCAGCAGGGACCGGACGGCGGACAAAACGGCGCTCATCGCGAGCGTCGATCCGAACGTGAGGCTGATCGACTTCTCCCGCAACTTCGGCCATCAGATCGCGATTTCTGCCGGCATGGACTATGCGGAAGGCGATGCCATCGTCGTCATTGACGCTGACTTGCAGGATCCGCCCGAAATCATTCTCGCGATGATCGATAAGTGGAAGGAAGGGTACGAGGTCGTCTACGGCAGAAGACTGAAGCGCAAGGGCGAGACGATGTTTAAGAAGCTGACGGCGCTGGCGTTCTATCGCCTGCTGCGCAGCATGACGAACGTCGATATTCCGCTCGATACGGGAGACTTCCGCTTGATCGACCGCAAAGTATGCGACGTGCTGCGCGGGCTGAAAGAAAAAAACCGTTTCGTTCGCGGACTGATCAGTTGGATCGGATTCAGGCAGACAAGCGTGGAATACGTCCGCGAGGAACGATTCGCCGGCGAGACCAAATATCCGCTGAAGAAGATGATCGGCTTCGCGCTGGACGGCATTACCTCTTTCTCGTACAAGCCTCTGAAGATCGCGACTTATCTTGGATTTTTCTTGTCGCTCGGAAGCTTTATCTATTTGCTCGTCGTCTTGTACCAGCGTCTGTTCACGTCGACGACGGAAGCCGGATGGACGTCCATAGTCGCAATCAATTTGCTGTTCAATGGGATTATTCTCATTCTTCTGGGCGTCATCGGTGAATATATTGGGCGTATCTACGATGAATCGAAAGACCGGCCGCTCTACATCGTTCGCGAGACGTTAGGGTATAAGGAGCAAGCGGCGCAAGATCGGCCGGAGCGGGCGGAAGCCCCGAGACGCGCGAATCAAGATGGCCGCTAAGCCGCGCGACAGCTGGTTCGTTCAATTCGTCATGTTCGGGGCGATCGGCGTCTTGAATACGGCGATCGACTTCGGCATGTTCGCGCTACTGACCTGGCTGTCCTTTCATTACGCGGCCGCGCAAGCCATCGCGTATTTGGCTGGCATGGCGAACAGCTATCTGCTGAACAACGCGATTACGTTCCGGAGCGGATCGGTTGCGGCCGGCAACGGCAAGCCGGCGAATTGGCGGCGCCAGCTGCGCTTTCTGGTCTGGAACGGTGTTATGCTGCTGCTCTCGATCGCGTTGATGGGCGTTGCCGTTCAACTCTTTGATTGGTCCGAGTGGGCGGCGAAGCTCGCCGTTACGCTAGTCATCTTGGGCTTGAACTTTTACGGCAGCAAAAAATGGGTGTTCGCCCCCGTCCGCGCAGCCGAGACTGGAGGTCAAACATGAGGAAAATAGCCGCTTATGGTTTGGTCCTTGTTGGCGTATTGATTCTGGCATACCCGAAAGCGAGCGAATGGTACAACGACAGGCAGCAGGAAAAGCTGATGGCTCAGTGGGAAATCGCGGCTTTGGACGAAGAAGCGGGGGAGGAAGCGCGCGAACAATACGACGGACTGACGACGTTGTTCAGCGAATCCTTGGAGGAAGAGGAAGTGGACGCGACGGAACCTGCCGTCACGGAATCTGCGGCCGCATCAGCCGAGCCGTCCGCGACGAAGGCGCCCGCGACAAGCCAGCCGAAGCAGGAGGCGATCGCGACGATCCGGATACCGAGCATCAAGCTGAAGCTCCCGGTGCTTGAAGGCGCGACGCAGAAGAACATGAGATCCGCCGCGGCGCATTTGAAGGAAACGGCGCCGATCGGCGAGGTCGGCAACGCGGCCATCGCGGCGCACCGGATGCGAGCGAAGGGCAAGCTGTTCAACCGGCTGAACGAAGTGAAGATCGGCGACGAGATTATCGTCGAGACGCGGTCCGGCAAGTTCACCTACATCGTATACGACCTCTCTATCGTGGAGCCGTCCGATGTCTCCGTCCTGAATTACAATAACAAAGACAAACGTCTGACGCTCATCACTTGCGACCCCGTCGTGAACCCCACGCACAGACTTATCGTCCATGCCGCGATGGAACAATAGGTTCGAGTTCAAAAGCGGACTTTTTGAACAACCTCTATAACAGCGGTTCTAACGTGCCCATTTTGCGCATAGACAGCACCATTGACCCGCCCCCTTCATATGATAAGTTGACTGTATCCCTTGACCTTGTTATACCATAAAAACCCGAGCAAGGAGGGGTGACATCTTTGAAGGGAAGCGACCACAAGAGCAAGTTTTTACTGACGCATCGTGAACGAGAGGTATTCGAGCTGCTGGTACAGGACAAAACGACGCGGGATATTGCGCAACAATTATTTATCAGCGAGAAAACCGTTCGCAATCATATTTCCAACGTGATGCAAAAATTGAACGTCAAAGGTCGTTCGCAAGCGGTTGTCGAGCTGATTAAGCTTGGGGAGTTACAAATCTAACATAATCCAGTCTCTCCATTCAAGTTTGTCGGGGCGAAAGCCCTTACTGCACCGAATGGTACGAAATGACTAAGGCGGCATAGCTGATATGCTGTCTTTTTCTTTTTGCAGGGGTAACAAACTTTACGATCGATGCCGGTTACACTCCTTCCTCCTCCATGGTGGCTGCGGCCGCAGCTGAATGGCCCTGACAAAACCAAACATACCCGCTTCTAACGGTTGCCAGTGCGCTTATTTCGTCTTAAACGCCATTCTCAAAATTGTAAAGGTTGCCAGCGAGCTTATTTCATCGAAATCAGCCCCATTATGCCGTTTTAGTGCCAAATAAGCTCCACCACAACCGTAATAATTTCAAACCAGCCCAAAAGACGCATTTAGCCTCACTGACAACCGTTACAGAATCTAACACACGACTCGTGGCCACTACTACGACGATTGGAGTCGACAAGTGTTGTCCACATTAAATCGACAGCCTCTCAGTGTCCGTTAGACATTGCTTGTCAAAAAGCAAGCGTCATCAGCGCGTTCAGCTTCGGCTTCAGTGAGGCGAGCACCGCGTGTCTCGTTCCATTTCCGGTTCGGAATCGGAACGATGGTCCAGATACAGGCGAGGAGGCGGAGTCGGAACGACGGTGCGGATCCAAATACCGACCAAGAAGCAAAAGCTGTTCCTTAGCGAAGAAGAGCCGACCGGTTAATGCTTGTGCCCGGCGGCTCTTCTTGTCTTTTCTTGCTACATTCGCGATGCGGTTTGATCAATACCCATCCGTAGAGTGGCCGAGCTCGGAAGCCATCTCCATACCTTCGTTTGCGGGGAATGTGCCGACATGACCATCGTTGCCGTTGCCCGCCGCCTTTAGTCCCTCCGCGACTCTCCTGCCGTAATCCGCGTCCGCTTCCGTGAAGTAGCCCACCATCTTCTCCCGGATGAAGTCGGTGCACGTGCCGAGCGCGTCGACGAGATTGGCGATAAGGTCGTCCTTCTCCCACTCCTCCAGCTTCCGGTACGTATCGCCCGCCTGCGCGAAGTTGTTCTCGCGGTCGATTTTCTGTCGCGTCAGCTTGGCGTTGTATGCCGGCTCATGAGGCTCACCGGGGCGGTCCGCTTCCGAGAGTCCGCCAAGCGAGGAAGGTTCATAATTGATATGCGGGTTTTGTCCCGGTGCGATATCGACGTAGAACGCCATCTGGCCGTCGCGCTGGTTCGTTGCGACGTGTTTCTTCGGCGCGTTGATCGGGAGCTGCAGGTAGTTGCTGCCTACCCGATAACGCTGCGTATCGGAATAGGAGAAGGTACGGCCTTGCAGCATCTTGTCATCCGAGAAGTCGAGGCCGTCGACGAGCACCCCGGTGCCGAAAGCGGCTTGTTCGACCTCGGCGAAATAGTTGGCCGGATTGCGATTGAGCACCATTTTGCCGACGGGCAGCATCGGAAATTGCTCCGGCGGCCACAGCTTGGTGTCGTCGAGCGGATCGAAGTCGAGCTCCGGATGTTCGTCGTCGCTCATCCATTGCACCTGGAGCTCCCACTCCGGGTAGTCGCCGCGCTCGATCGCTTCGTACAGATCCTGCGTGGCGTGGTTGAAGTTTTTGGCCTGAAGCTTCTCCGCGTCCTGCTGCGTCAGATTGCGAATGCCTTGTTTGAGCGGCTCCCAATGGTATTTCACGAGCACGCCTTTCCCTTCCGCGTTGACCCACTTGTACGTGTTGACGCCCGAGCCTTGCATTTGCCTGTAGTTGGCCGGGATGCCCCATGGCGAGAACAGGAACGTAATCATATGGGTCGCTTCCGGCGTCTGGGAGACGAAGTCGAAGAACCGTTTCATGCTCTGCACGTTCGTCACGGGATCCGGCTTGAATGCATGGACCATGTCGGGGAACTTCATGGCGTCCCGAATGAAGAAAATTTTCAGATTGTTCCCGACGAGATCCCAGTTGCCGTCCTCGGTATAAAACTTCGTGGCGAAGCCTCTGGGGTCTCGAAGCGTTTCAGGCGAATGGCCGCCGTGAATGACGGAGGAGAATCGTACGAATACCGGCGTTTGTTTGCCTGCTTCCTGGAACAGCTTCGCGCGCGTATACTTGGCAATCGGCTCGTCGCCGAGCTTGCCGTAGGCTTCGAAGTAGCCGTGGGCGCCTGCCCCTCTGCCGTGCACGACGCGCTCCGGCACGCGTTCCCGGTCGAAGTGGGATATTTTTTCGATAAAATGATAGTTCTCGAGCGTCGACGGACCTCTGCTGCCGATCGTCCGAATGTTCTGATTGTCCGTTATGGGATGTCCTTGCCGGTTCGTGAGCGTCTGTTCCGTCTCGCCCGGCGCAAGCGCGCCGCCGCGATTCTCCGGTGCCTTGCCTGGGTCGTCCTTGTGCATGTCGCGTTTGTCCTCCTCTGCCTCGATGGGAATGTTTCCCGTGTAGTATGTTGCGCGGAAAGCTCGAATATTCGGGATTGACGGGGGAAATTCGTATCATGATGAGCTACAGATTCCCTGATTGTGGTATGATTGAACGAGATTGTTGGAAGACGAATAGTCATTTCGGAGGATTGAAGCCATGTTCAAATTGACGATTATATTTCTTTGGCTTTCCTGGTTGCTCGGCAACCCGATCGTTGCCATTATCGTTTTGTTATTGATTTTGTATGTGATCGATCGGAGATTCGTCGGCATCTCCCCGAGCTTGGTGAAGCCGCTCAAGCGGAGCGCCCGAATCCGCAAGCTGAAGTCGCAAATCGCGGCATCGCCGAACGACGTGTCCGCAAAGCAGGAGCTTGCCCGCCTGCAGATCGACCGGAAGAACTACGGCGAGGCGCTCAAGCTGCTGGAGCCGCTGCGGCGCGTGCTTGACGATTCCGCGGAGTATTGGGATGATCTGGGCCAAGCGCTCGCGGCCGAAGGCCGGAGGCCGGAAGGGGAAGCTGCAATGCTCCGGGCGCTTGAGCTCAATCCCAAAGTCAAGTACGGCGCGCCATACCTTAGGCTGGCTGCTTTGAACGCGGCCGATCGGCAGGAACAGGCGCTCTCTTATTTGCGTTCGTTCCAGGAAATCCACTCTTCCTCTTGCGAATCTTATTATCGGTTGACGGAGGTATACAAGCGGATGGGGAAGGAAGCAGAGTCGAAGAGCGCCGCCGAAGAGGGACTCCGCGTTTACCGCTCCCTGCCGAAGTACAGGAAGCGCGCGGAACGCGGCTGGGCGCTCAGGCTGCTGCTTACAAAAATAAGGTAAAGGGGCAAGATGTAAGTCATGCAACGCAATCTATGGCTGATCGCGATCGGCGTCATTATTACGTTGGTGTTGATCAATAACACCGTCTATTATTTTTTGACGAAAGCAACATTGGAAGAAGGCCATAGGCAGGAGCTGCTAACGCTAGCCAACCAAATCGAGATAGCGGTCGAACAATCCCGCATGGGCGCCGAACATTACGAGGAGCAGATCGGAAGGGAGCTGCGGACGGCTTCCATTGCTGCCCAATACGCTCTTGATCCGGACGTGGAGAAGGTGAACGCGGAGCAATTGCAGGAGCTGAGCAAGAAGCTGGACATCGCTCACATCACGCTGCTTAAGAAGACGGCGGACGATATCGTATTGTACCGCTCGTCGGATGAATCCCAGCTGGGGAAAAGCACGAAGAGCTGGGATCCATGGCACAAGGTGTTCCAGCAACTGTTCGCGCAAGAAGCCGTGAAGGAAGAGTGGCTGGGCCAGACGATGCAGAACTTCTGGAGCGGACCGTTCGAAGTGTCATCCACCGAGCTCGACAAGGTGTACAAGTGGGGGTATTACTACGACGGCACGACCAACTACTTGATCGATCCATACGTCAAGTTCGCCAATTTGGACGAATACAACCGAATAACCGGAGCCGAGCGGCTGATCTCCGAGCTGGAGAGCAACAGCGACTCCATCCTTGAGATCGCGGCCATCAATCCGGCGACGTTCCCGGACGGCGTATGGACGTTGACGGATGAAGGCAAGGAGAAGGAGCATCTCGTTCAGCGCCCCGTCATCTACGGTAATTATACCGTCAAGTCGGATCGCGACGAAGAGCTTGTCCGCAAGGCTTACCGGAACCACGAAATCGTAACTTTGGAGGACAAAGCGGGCGGAAAACATATTTACAAGCTTTTTATTCCCGTATACGTAAAGGATAAGGGGATCAAAATTTCCGACGAATACGGCAAGCAGCTGGACAGCTACGTGCTCACCATCGCATCGGATTATGAGGTTATCCAGCGGAAGCTAGACAACCAGTTCTTGAATCTCGGACTCATCATTTTGTTCTTGTCGATCGCCAGCGTCATGATCGCGTACGTAGCTTTAAGGTATTACAAATACACGCGCGAGAAGGCCGTTCAGGTCGCTCAGGAGACGTATACTGAGGAGATCAACAGCTTGTTCCACTCTATCAAGGCGCAACGCCACGATTTCCTGAACCATGTCCAGACGATCCATTCGCTGGCGGAGTTGAACAAGCAGAAGGAGCTTGTCGCTTATACGAAAGAGTTAACGGGCGAAATTCGTTCGATCAACGAATATATCAACATCGGCAATCCGGCGATCGCAGCATTGATCCGATCCAAAATATCGCAGGCCGAGAGCTACCGCATTCGGTTCGAATGCAGCTTCAACGGGCTGGAACTCCAGGGGATGGGAGGCAAGACGCTCGACATGAATCGGATTCTTGGCAATCTGATCGACAACGCGTTCGACGAGGTGCTCAAATATGAAGAGAGCCTCCGAGAGGTGGAGCTTATCGTGACGCAGAGCAAGCAGGTCGTCGAGATTATCATTTCGAACCGCTGCCTGGATGCGGAATTGCAAGCCAGGAAGCCGCTGTTCAAAGCAGGTTTCTCCACGAAGCAGGACGGTCATCAAGGACTAGGCTTGTCGATCGTCAAGTCGATTGCCGACCGTTGCAAGGGCGAGGTGGCTATGGACGCTCCGGCGCCTGACCAGATTAAGTTTACCGTTCGTATCCCGCTATAATACATCCTTTTCCATGATCCCGCACAAACGTCATCCGGCGAGCCTTATTCGTCGCGTTGGCGTTTTTTTGGTATAATGGAAAGAATGCAAGCGGACGGAAAGAAAGCGGGTGAACGGCAGAAATGCGCTTATTTGACGACAAAATCCAGACCGCACTCGAAGGGCAACTGAGCGCGAATATGGCGAGCACCATGATCAAGCGCGGGTGGAGCTATTACAAGGACGGCCATGTACAGAACGTGAAGGAAACGACGCGCGACATTCTGACAGGGATCGTAAGAGGCTCCGAGCTGTACGCGGTCGTTATCGACGCGGATCAATTCCGTTACAGCACATGTACCTGCCCCTATGTCGGCTTCTGCAAACATATGGCGGCCGTATACTTCTATTTGTGCGCCGAGCTTGAAGGCGATGAGGCGGCGGAACGTTCGTATTTCAAGCTGCTCGGGCTGGCTCCGGCAAGCACGCTGGTGAAAGATGAGCAGCGGCGCGAGCAGCCCCGCGATGCCTTCCAGGGTGATCCGGGGCCGGAAGGAACGGCCGCGCAATGGTTCGATTGGATGGAAACGGAATATGGCGAGACGTTCCGGAAGTGCCGGCATTCGCTGCATGCACTTCAGCCTGTGTTGTCCTCGCTGAAAGGGTTGTCGAAGGATTGGGAGAAGCCGCTCCAGCGGCTCCATTGGCTGACTTCGATCCTCTTCGCGCTGGAGCAGGCGGAGCGGGCGATCCTGACGGTTGACAGCTTTAGCCGGTATTATCACGAAATGTCGTTTATCCGGATGGCGGAGCCTTGGCTCGAGCATGGCTACGCGCTGCTCGCGGAGCTTGAGCCGGAGGCCATGAGCGAGGGGGAATGGGCTACAGCCGATGCGCTTGCGGGACGCGTGAAGCGCAGGGCGACGCTCGCGGAACGCCAGCTATTCGATTGGCCGTTTCTGTATCTCGCGTTTTGCGAGGTTCTCACGGTTCGCAGAGAGTGGTTCGAGCTGGAGCTCTCGAAGCTGCTGGAAGCGGCCGAGCGGAAGGAAGCAGATCAGGACGAATCGTTCCTGCACGCGGCGGCAGGCATGTTCTACTTCATTGACGGCGATGACGCGGCATCGATCTCGCACTTCGCCAAGAGCGCCTTCGAACGGACGCAGAGACTGGTCTACCCATGCGTCGCGCAGCGGATGGAAGCGGGCAAATGGGAATCAGCGGAGCAATGGATGGCCTATCTGTTCGAGCGGGTCCACGCGGCGCGGAACGCGCGCAATATCGGACCGTTCATGACACTGTGCCGGCGGGCTGACGAAGATCGGCCAGAGCAGCCGATCTGGACGACGTACATGACCGAGCTCCTGCCTTATTCGTATACGGAGCTGTCCGAGCATTGGCTGAACGTCAAGCGTTACGAGGATTGGGCGGATCTACAGATGCTCGTTGGAGCGAAACTCGAGGAGATCGACGCGGCCGGTCTGCGCGAGGTTGTCAAAATATCGCCGGAGTCGCTGCTTCCGCTATACCACCAATCGATCGAAGCGAATATCGCAACGAGAAACCGGCAAGGGTACCGGTTCGCCGTCAAGCAGCTCAAGAAGCTGGAGCGGCTGTACAAAGGAATGAAGGAATCGGAACGCTGGGAGTCGTACCTGGCAGGTCTAACGAGTAAATATCAGCGCCTTCGTGCGCTTCAGGAAGAGCTGTGGAAAGGGAAAATCGGAACATGAGAGCATTGACGAACCTGCGTGTTGTGACGGTTGACGGAATGTGGGGCGAAGAAGAGGGGCAGCCCGCCCTGCTGCTAAGCGCCATCGATCGCAAAGATCTATCGGAAGGCCGGCTGCGGTCGTTGTTGTTCGCCTGGCATAAGCCGACTTGGTACGGCGCGGACGTGGAGGAGCAGCGGGTCGGCGGCCAAAGCCTGCTTCGGCTTGCCCCGCTCATGGCTGTCGACTACTTGTCCATGCCAATGAACGTTCGTTTGCTGGAAGTGACCTGGTCGGATCGGCTTGCCGTTCTGATGCGGCTCGCCGCCATGATCCGAACGATGCTGCTGCGAGGCTGGTATATGCCCGATTGGCAGCGCTGGACGGAAGAGCGGAGGAGCTGGAAACCGTGGTTCCCGGAAGAAGAAGCGGAGTTTAGCGAAGCGTGGGAGAAAGCGCTGCGCGAAGCGGCCGCGAACGGGGATTCGGGCGCGGAACGATGGCTCGGCGCGGCCGTGGAAGACATCATCGCGAACGAACCCGCGGCGTCGGGAGCTTGGTCGGCGATCGGATCCGCGATGGGCGAGGGCGTGCTTAGACAGAGAGGCGTCGACGAAGAGGAATGGCTGATCTCGATCGGCGTCCGTCGCGATATGTCGCCGTTCCGTGTCGCGCTGCAGCTGCTCGAGCCGCAAGAGGGTTATGGCTGGAGGCTCCGTCCCGCTCTGCAAAGCCAGTCGGGCGGAGACTGGATCCCGATCGCGAAGACCGTTAACGGCGAGTGGAGGACGGATGATGCGAATCCGGGAGCGGATGAAGCGGAACGGCCATCCGGGCTGCCTGATGACTGGATCGAGGCAGTAGCCGTCAAGCTGGCCAAAGAAGAGCCGAAGTGGGCTCGCGTGCTGCCTCATCTGGCGACGAATGCCATGGGACATAGGCAAGACGGCGCGGAAGACGAAAGATTGACGGAGGATGGTCCGGACGATCGTCGGACGGACGGCGCGGCAGAAGAGCGGCAGGAGGGAGAAGCCGCCCGGGAACTGCGCTGGCGGTTGACGGAGCAAGAAGCTTGGAGCTTTATGGAGCATGACAGCATCAGATTGCTTGAGGCCGGCCAGCCCGTCCTGCTTCCGGCATGGTGGGAAGCGGTGAGGAACCGTAAGTTAAGGCTGCGAGCGAAGATGAAATCATCGGTAGGCTCCGCGGCCCAGCCGATGTTCGGGCTCGATCAGATCGTCCAGTTCGACTGGAAGCTGGCGCTTGGCGACCTCGATCTGTCGGAATCGGAATTTATGCGGATGGCCGAGGAGAACCGCCGATTAGTCCGTGTAGGCGATGGGTGGGTTCACCTCGATCCGCAGGATGTCGCGGAAATCCGTTCTTGGCTGAAGCGTGTCGGCAAGCGTAAGGGTTTGTCGTTCCGCGACGTGCTGGAGATGCACTTGCGCGGCGGATCGGAGCTCGATCTGGACGTCGAAAGGGAAGACGGCCTCCGCGCCGAGGTCGAGCTGAACGAGCATTTGGGCGCGTGGTTGGAGCAGCTCCAGCAAGTATCCAGCATCCCACAGGCGGAACTCCCGGAGCGTTTCCTTGGAGAATTACGTCCCTACCAGCTGCAGGGCGTGTCTTGGCTGCTCTTCCTGCGCCGGTTCGGCCTCGGCGGCGTGCTCGCGGATGACATGGGACTCGGCAAAACGATTCAGTTCATTGCTTATTTATGCTGCGTCCAAGCGGCTGGCGAAGGCGAAGCAGGTCCGTCGCTCCTCATCTGCCCGACCTCGGTCATCGGGAACTGGGAGAGGGAGCTTATCCGGTTCGCTCCGTCGCTGAAAGTCCATCTTCATTACGGAGGCAAACGGGCGAAAGGCGAGGAGCTGCGGGAAGCGGCCATGCAAGCGGACCTGGTCATTACGTCCTACTCGCTGGCGCAGCTGGACGAGGACGATATCGGCGCCGTGGACTGGAATGCGCTGTGCCTTGACGAAGCGCAGAATATCAAAAACGTTTACACCAAACAATCGGGAGCGATCAGGCGGCTGAATGCGCGACATAAGATCGCGCTGACGGGCACACCAATGGAAAACCGGCTTACGGAGCTTTGGTCGATCTACGACTTCATTAACCCGGGTTACCTTGGCAGCATGGCCGACTTCCGTAAGGCGGTCGTCGCGCCGATCGAGCGGACTCGCGACGAGAAGCTGATCCAAGGGCTGCAGCAGTGGGTCAAACCTTTTATGCTGCGCCGCTTGAAGAAGGATCCCGCCATTCAGCTGTCGCTGCCGGATAAGATCGAAACCAAAAGTTTTATGACGCTGACGGCGGAACAAGGGACGTTGTACGAAAATATCGTATCCGATCTCATGGAGAAGCTGGATACGCTGGACGCGATGCAGAGGCGCGGCTTGATTCTGGCGACGCTTACGAAGCTGAAGCAGCTGTGCGATCATCCGGCCCTCCTGCTGCACGAGAAGGAAGAAGAGAAATGGGACGCCGAACGTTCGGGCAAGATGGCGAGGCTGCTCGAGATGTGCGAGGAAATCGCGGCAGAGGGAGAACGCTGCCTGATCTTCACCCAGTTCGTCGATATGGGAGAGCGTATTAAGGACGCACTGGAGCAATCGCTAGGGATGAAGGTGCCATACTTGCACGGCGGCGTTCCGAAAGCGAAACGGGATGAGATGATTGCCGGATTCCAGTCGGAAGAGACAAATTGCTGCGCGTTCGTCCTATCCTTGAAGGCCGGCGGAACGGGTCTCAACCTGACGGCTGCGAACCATGTGTTCCACTTCGACCGCTGGTGGAATCCCGCCGTCGAGAATCAGGCGACGGACCGCGCCTTCCGCATCGGACAGACGCGGCAAGTGCAGGTGCATAAATTTATTACGCTTGGAACGCTGGAAGAGAGAATAGACGAGATGATCGACAGCAAGCAGACCTTAAACGATCAGGTCGTCGGCGGGTCGGAGCAATGGATTACAGAGATGAGCACGGATGAGCTGAAGGAGCTGTTCGCGCTGCGGGACGTCTGGCTGAAAGGATGAGCATAGGTGGAGAATGAAGGCAGGCAGGGCAGGATGGATCGGCTGAGGCAGCCGATCCCGTGGGCATCAGGCGGGTCAGGCGGCAAGTCGGGAGACGGACGGGCGGAGAACGGAACGCCGGAGAGGATCGGACCGCATCAAGTGAACGAAGAATGGAAAAAATTTTACGAAATCGTCAAGGAAGCGACCGAGAAGCTCCGCCGATGAACGAGAAAAAGTAGAATTGTATCCCCACGTTGTCGTTTTTTTGACCTCCTTCCTTATGCGCGGTAACGGCTATAATAGGAGCATGGGAGAAAGCGAGAGTGGATCAAGGAGGGTATTTAGCTTGCGCAGAAGTTATTTCCTGATCGCAGTTCTTCTAGTTATCGTGACGGGTACGGCCGCTTGTGCCGGGGACGCCGAACCGAATGAGGGGAAGCCGGAATTCAAGCAAGTAACGTTATCGCTTCGGCATACCCAGATCAAAGAAACGAGCCAGGCGAGGCTGCGCGTGCTGGAAGACGTCGTCGCGAAGACGGAAGCCGAGAACGAAGGGGTAACGTTCCAGCTCGAAGGCATCGACGAGATCGTCAACCGCGACACGAAGCTGAAGCAAGAGATGGCCGCCGGCAATCCGCCGGACATCTTCGAAGTGTTCGGAGGCGCGGATCTGAAGTTATACGTTAAAGCGGGGCGCATGCTTGATTTGACTCCGATCCTGGAGGAGCTGGATTTGACGGACAAGTTCGAGAGCTTGTCCGAATTCACGATCGACGGCCGCGTGTACGGCGTTCCTTACGGGGGGTATAGCGAAGGGATCTTTTATAACAAAACGATTTTCGAGGAGCTGGGCCTTGCCATCCCGAATACGTGGGACGAACTGCTCGACACGGCGGAGGCGATCAAAGCGTCGGGTTACGTGCCGTTCGGCCTCGCGGCGAAGGACGCTTGGGCCACGGGGATGATGTGGAACACGATCATGGTCCGTTACGTGGGCATCGATGCTTTTAACGGACTGCTCACCGGAGAGACGAAGTGGACCGATCCCGGCTTCATCCAAGGGTTCGAGGCGTATGCCGAGCTCATCGCAAAAAACTATTTTCCCAAAGGCGCGCTCGGACTTGAGTATGCGGAGCAAGGCTCGCAGCTGCTGCGCGGCAAAGCAGCGATGGTGTTCACGGGTACATGGGACATGAGCCACTTCACGAGCGTCGAAGCGGGCAATCTGCGCGGACAGATCGGATTTTTTTCCTTCCCGTCCATTCCTGGCGGGCTTGGCGACCAAGGGTCGATCAACGCGTCTTACTCCAACGGCTTCGGCTTCTATTCCAATCTGTCCCCCGATCAGATTGAAGTGGTCAAGATTTTTATCGCGAACTTCTTTAACGAAGAAGTGCAGAAGCGGGCGATGAACGAAGATAAGCTGCTCCCTTCCATGAAGTTCACCGACCTGACGGGCACCGACCCGATCATGAACGAAGTGCTGACCGTCATGTCGCAAGCTTCGAGCACTTGGCCGGCTTTCGACGCGATCGTCCAGCCAAGCGTCACCTCCGAGATCGGCGTTGGCTTGCAGAAGCTCATCGGAAAGCTCAGCACGCCGGAGAAGGTGGCTCAGTCGATTCAGGAGGTCCAAGACAAAGCCAATAAGGCTCAAGTGAACAAGACCGGCCTCGGACATACTGCGGCGAATGATAGCTTGAGCGTCAACGACAGCCAATAGGAGGCCAGGCGAAATGAATTTAAGACCAAAGCTGATGCTGGCCTTCATATCGCTTATTATCATCCCGATGATCGGTCTAGGCATCTTCTCCTTCCTTAATTCCGAGACGCTGCTGGAGAAGAAATACAGCGAGCAGTCCGAAATTACGATGAAAGCGATCGGAGGGAATATTTCCTACTTCTTCCGCGAGCTGGACCAGATGTCCAACGGCAACGTGATTAGCTCGGAGGTTCAGGATATATTAAAACAGAACGATCTCCCCATGGACGATCCGAGCACGCTGATTCGCATTAACCAGGACGAAAAGCAGATAAGCAGCATCCTGTTCCAGCATCCCGCCGTCAGCTACGTCGTCATGTATTCCAGCGACGGCACGATGTACAGGTCCAACCGCAACGATCCAACGACGTTCCGGCCGATCACGTTCGAGCAGCTTCGAGGACATTCCTTGTACGACGACGTCATCAAGCTCGGCGGTATCCCGCTCTGGATCGGCCCGCATGAACAGAAGGATCTGACGGGCGTGGACCCTCCGCTATTCACGATGCTCCGCGTCGTGAAGGACATCGAATCGTTTAACGACATCGGGATCATGGTTACCCAATACAAAACCGAGGACGTCAGCAGCATGCTGAAAGGGTTTCAAAACCCCGATCCGGATTCGCAAGGGTCGCGTTATTTTATCATGAACAAGAACGGCCTCATCATGCTGGACAGCAACAAGGAATACGACGGCAAGAGCATCAATAGTTATACGAATTCCACGCCGCAGCTGACGAAGGATTACAAGAGCGCCCGGATGAAGTTCGACGGGGTGGACAGTCTCGTCTCCTCTTATCAGCTGGAACTGAACGACTGGGTGCTGCTGTCGGTGCAGCCATGGAATTCCTTGACGAACGAGAACGTCCGCTTCGTCCAGTGGATCGGCATGATCACGGTGCTCGGGCTGCTCTCGGCGGTTCTGTTCAACGTCTTCTTCGTGAACCGAGTAGCGAAATCCATCATTAAGGTCGTTCGCAAAATGAGGCTCGTCGAACAAGGCTTGCTGGATATCCGCGTTACGGCGCAAGGCAAGGACGAGACCGTGCTGCTCGCCAACAGCTTCAACAGCATGGTCGAACGCATCGGCAATCTGCTCAGCGACGTTCGAAGGGAACAAGAGCGGAAGCAGCATGCGGAGATGATGCTCATGCAGGCGCAGATCAAACCTCATTTCCTGTTCAATACGCTTGAATCGATCAACGCGCTTGCAGCGCAGAACGAAGGTGCCAAAATCATGTTGATGGTCCGGCGCCTGAGCAATCTGCTGCGAACGAGCATGCATCACTCCGAGGAAATCGGCATCAAGCAAGAGGTCGAGCATGTGCGGAGCTACCTGGAGATCCAGAAGTACAGGTTCGAAGAATTGTTCACTTACGAACTGTATGTGCCGGAAGAAGCGTTCGAATTTACGATCCTCAAGCTGACGCTTCAGCCGCTCGTCGAGAACAGCATTCAGCACGGTTTCGACGGTTACGAGGATGGATACGGGGTTATTTCGATCAACGTAACAGTGGAGCCGCATGCTCTGATCATCATGGTCAGCGACAATGGCAAAGGGATGAGCCAAGACGTCTTGCAGAAGCTTGCCGAAGGGTACAATCCGTCCAGGAAGACGCATGACGAAGCGGAGCTTGGCGAACGCAGAGGACTTGGCATCCGCAACGTCGCCGATCGGCTGCGTATTCATTACGGGCCGGGCTATGGCATGATGATCTGCAGCTCGGAAGGCAACGGCACGGCGATCAGATGCGTAATTCCGAAGAGCAGAGGTGAAAGTTGATGGCCGACAAGGTACTCCTGGTAGATGATGAAGCGCATATTACCCGAAATTTGGAGAAGGTTATTCCCTGGGAAATGTTAGGACTGAAGGTTGCCGGCTCCGCCAAGAACGGCGCCGAAGCGCTGCAGATGCTGGAGGAAGAATCGATACAGCTTCTCCTCTGCGACATTCGGATGCCGGTAATGGACGGTCTGGAGCTGGTCCGCCAAATCCGGGATCGCGAAATGCCGTGCGATATTATTATGTTGTCCGGCTACCAGGACTTCGCTTATACAAGAGCCGCCATCCAATACGGAGTGAATGATTACGTGCTAAAGCCGATTCCGTACGATGAGCTTACGGGCGTAATCGCCAGAGTAATGTCCAATCAGCGGAGCAAGCAGAAGCAGCTGTACGAAGAGCAGCAGAAGCTGGGCCGAATGATCGACCTGGCCAGCGAAAAAATTTTGTACGACATCATCATGGACTATACGGATTTCTCCGGCAGCCACTGGCTGTTCACCGGCGACGAGCAGCAGCTTCGGCTCCAGCAATTCGTCATGATCGTGCTCGATCTCGACATCAGCTCCGAGAAGACGAAGGATTGGCGGGATTGGACGGATAAGGAGCGCAAGCTCTGGAACTTCGCGGTGTGCAACGTGCTGCGGGAGAAGCTGCAGACCAACGGTCTCCATCACGCGGTCATCCAGATGAGGGACGGCGAATGGTGCGTGCTCATCGAGACGGCGGGAGCGTCCGAATTCGACGACGCGCGCGTCCAGGAATGGGCGAGCATGCTGCTTACCGCCGTCAAGAACCATGTCAAGCTGTCTCTGAACGCGGGCATTTACCGGCAATTGGCGACCGTCGAGCAGCTGTCCGAGGCGTATAAGCTTGTGCAGCTGGGCATGCAGCTGACGCCGGTCCACGACTCAATCACGCTGTATCCGACCGACGGGCAGCGAAGTCCGGGCGAAGACAAGGCATTCTGGGTGACCGCCGAGAAGCTCATAAGCGCCGTCAAGCGCGGCGATTCGGCCGCGGTTAATTTGGAAGTGGATCATATCGCCGCGCAGCTGCAGCATCTGAATGAACATAACGGTGCGAGAGTGAAGCCTCTTCTCCATTTCTTCGTGCTCCACTTGATGCGGGAGATGAAAGAGATGTCCGTATTTACAAGGGAGCAGGAAGAGCTGCTTTGGCGCAGGCTGGACCGGAGGTTCATTATTAAGGATCTGCTGAACTTTATCCGCCAAGTCACGGACGCCGTGACGGAGAGGTCGATCGATAAGAAAAAACAATCGGAGCTGTCCATGTCGGAAGCAAAGACGTTCCTCGATCGCAATCTTTGCCGCGATCTCAGCGTGGAGGAAGCGGCGACGCATGTCGGGTTAAGCACGTCGTACTTCAGTCTGCTGTTCAAGCAGACTTACGGCGAGACGTTTATCGAATACGTCACGCGGGAGCGCATGGAACGCGCGAAATCGATGTTGGCGGAATCGCAGAAAAGCGTCGCACAGATCGCCAAGGAGGTCGGGTACGCGGAGCGAAGGTACTTCACGAAAGTGTTCATGAAGTATGCAGGCGACAATCCGACGGACTTCAGGGCCAAATATCAGACGGTAGATCCGTCTTCGGTTGATGCGGGAGAACATTAGCGGTCCAACAAAGAGATTACCATCGGGGCATTAATGCCGTGGATGGACGACAACAGGTTGAGAGGATGAAATAATTTGGGACAACAGGGGAATTGGATCGACTGGAGCTTGAAGGAAAAGATCGGCCAACTGTTCGTATTCGGATTTCACGGATATGAGCCGACGGCGGAAATCAGCCAATTGATCAATGAATACGGCATCGGCGGCGCGATTTATTTCACTCGCAACGTGAAGGACGCCGAGCAAGTTCACGGCTTGTCCGCGAAACTTCAAGCGCATGCGGCGGAAGCGGGACGACCGCCTTTGTTCATCGCGATCGACCAAGAAGGCGGCATGGTAGCCAGGCTGGTCGACGGCGTTACGCTTATGCCGGGCAATATGGCGCTTGGAGCGACGGGCTCTGCCGAGGCCGCGCGCGAAACGGCCAGAGTTTGCGGCGAAGAGCTGAGACAGCTCGGCATAACGCTAAACTACGCGCCTTGCATCGACGTCAACAACAATCCGGACAATCCGGTTATCAACGTCCGCTCGTACAGCGACCGTTCCGAAGTGGTCTCGGAGCTTGGCGCGGCGGCCGTCGAAGGTTATCAATCCGCTCGCGTAGCGGCGACGGTGAAGCATTTCCCGGGTCACGGAGACACGTCCGTCGATTCCCACCACGCGCTTCCCGTGCTTCCGCATAGCCGTGAGCGTCTGGACGCGATCGAGCTGCTTCCGTTCCGCGCCGCGATCGAGGCGGGCACGGATTGCATCATGACGGCGCATGTCGTCTTGCCTGCCCTTGAACCGAGCGGCGTTCCGTCCACGTTGTCCGAGAACGTGCTCACAGGATTGCTGCGCGGGGAGCTGGGCTACGACGGCGTAGTTGTCACAGATTGCCTTGAGATGAGCGCGATCGACGAACATTACGGACCTGCGCAAGGTGCCGTCATGGCGATCAAAGCGGGCGCCGACATGGTGCTTGTCAGCCATACGATCGACAAGCAGCGCGCCGCGCTTGAAGCGGTTGCCGCGGCGGTCGAAAGCGGCGAGCTTGCCGAAGCCCGCATCGACGAAGCGCTGAACCGCATTATGCGCCTTAAGAACAAGCTAGAGCTAAACGAGCCGATCGCTCCTTGGGAACAGGTCGCGGCGGCCATCGGTACGGAAGCGAACAAGTCGGTCGCGCGCCGCTGGAGCGAAGCCTCCGTTACGCTTGTCAAGAACGAAGGCGGCTTGCTGCCGCTGAAGCGCGACGCAAGCACGCTCGTCTTATGGCCGAGCATCGTGCCGGTGTCCGTCGCCGACGAGATGCTTGCCGGCGACGGCACGCTCGGCGACTTCCTGTCCCATTACGGTGCGAACGTCATTGAACGCCGTATGGATGGAGACGATCCGCTTGCCGGCTTGGACGAGTTCGAGCAGATCGTCGTCGTGACGTACGATGCGTCCAAACATCCGCTGGAGAGCGAGATCGCGCGCCAAGCGGTGGACCAAGCGGGCGATCGCGTCGTCGCGGTATCCGTCCGCAATCCGCTCGACCTGCTGCTTTATCCGGATGTGCTCGCTTACCTTGCGGTTTACGAGTGCAGGCCGCTGGCTCTCTCCTCCGCCGCGAAGGCGCTGCTTGGCGACCTGAAGCCGCAAGGCAAGCTGCCGCTCGAAATTTCGCCGGCGTACCCGTTCGGCTGGAGCGCGGAGTAAGACGCAAAGCAGATAAAAGCCTCTCCTTCACTGGCGAAGGAGAGGCTTTTGTGCTGCGCCGAGTTCTCTTGGCGCTATGCCGCACGCATTATGTTTCGCTACTCCGTGCACTGCAATGTCTTTGGCTAACGGACCGTGCGAGACTGTCGATGAACTGTGCATAGGTGAAATTGCGGCAATTGCGAGGCAATAAATCCAGCATGAACAGCTCTAACGGAACTGACAGCCGTTATTTCAGCCAAAAACGCCCGTTAGTAAATCTAACGGAACCGAGGGCCCTTATTTTTTGCCGAAGTCCGCGTTTTTGCTGGATTTCCCACGAATAACGTCGCTGAGTTCCGTTAGATTTTAATATCACTCCAAACAATCAAAATAAGGTCGCTCATTTCCATTACAGCCTGATTATGATCGATTTTCGCTCCTCTTCCACGTTTTCTCACAATGAATCGACAGCCTTGTAGGGTCGGTTACGGCATACTTCAGTTGCCGCACCGGCTTCGCAATCCGATTGAAGCGGCATGTGGTCTGCAATGCGCCATTACCTCACAAAGTGATCGTACGTCAGGTCGTGCAGGATATAAGCGAGGAAAAAGATGACGCAAGGATTCTCGTAATGGTGCTGGATATGGACGAGCTGTTGGTAATACTTCTCCCCGTAGTGGGGATTGTTGCGCATCTCGAGATTGCTCTTGATCAGCGCGTCGATCTTATCGGCGATATCGACCAATTCGCCCTCATACGTATCGTCCTTAGCGTTCACGAGGAAATCCATCATCTCCTCATGGAAAAACGGCGGCAGCTGCTCCACCATCTTGCGTGCGACTTCTTGCTCGTAGCGTTCGAACGCTTCCCTGACGATGGCAGACGATTTCTTGATCGGGGAAGCGACGTCGCCGCTCACGCCCTCCACGATATCGTGCATGATCGACTTGCCGAGCAGACGGTACAGGTCGATATTTTTTTGCCCGAACCGTTCCGCCTCCAGCAAACCGTTGAACAGCGACATCGCGGCTACGCGGAAGGAGTGGGTGGCGTCGTTGTCGGGAATGAGATTGAAGCTGCCTCCCCAACGCTCGATCAAATCGAGATTGAGGATATGGTCCAAAAACTGCCGAACGCCCTTGTCGGATTCAAGCGCCTGCATGAGCCACACGACCGAGGGGCATGGAGAAGCGGTGAGCTCGGTACGCAATTGCTCGAATTTAGCCTTGAAGTACGGATTGGCGTCCAGCTCGTATTCCCGCATGCAGAACAACATGGCGTCGAACGAATCGACCGCTTGCACGAGCTGACCGATATAAGAATCGTCTTCGGCGCGGACAATATAATCGTAGAAATGCGGCTGGAGCGAGCGGGAGAGATACGAGACGATTTCTTTGCTGACCTCCGTCTCCAGTTTACGGATATGGTCCGCCACATGCGCGTCCTTCTTAGTTACGTATTTGATTGAGCCTGTCACCGTTTCGTTCAAATCGTGAAGCAGCGCTCTGGCCGCGAGCGTAAGCTTGTCGAGCGTGTTCCCGAAGATTTTCTCCTCGACGATGCCGACCATGATGGCGATGGACGCGCAGCGGAAGCTGTGGCTCGCGGCATTGTCTTTGTAGCGTGGCGAGAACTCCTTCCACCTGGAAACATATTGCATCTGAATGATGGCATTCGTGAATCGGCTGTTTTTCAAGAGCGGTCTCACTCCCTTATAGCGGATAATGACACATTTCACCGGAAACGCCGTCTATGCTTTCTTAGTGCGTATCAATATATATGGTACCAAATACGAAATGGAATGCTTGATTCAATATTAAAGAAGCTTTATAGCCCAAACAGAATTAGCTAATGATACTCTTTAAGTTTAGATAGACTTGTTCGATTTGAGCAGCTTTTCCATAGCCATCACATCTACAAACTCACCTTCTAGAATCCCTTGCTTATAGAACACCCCAACTTCACGATAACCGCTTTTCCGATACAAGCCTTGACCCTGCCCGTTAAATGGGAATGTAAAGAGGACAATTTTATAAAATTCATAATGGATGGCTTCAGCCTCCAACTCTTGAAGAAGCCTCTGACCGACTCCTCGACCTCTAGAAGCTCTCTCAATATAAATGGACAGGTCTGCAACGCCATCATACGCTGAGCGCGAAGAGTATCGATTTAGGGAGGCCCAACCGACGACTGTGCCATCCAATTCCGCTACAAGAACAACATATCGCTCACCATGATTTTCGAACCATTCTCTCATGTATTGGAGAGTCTTCGTCTCAGTTTCCAGGGTTGCAATACGATCCTCAATGCCTTGATTGTAAATATCCAGAATATCATTCAGATCTTGAACGGTAGCTTTCCTAATAACGATTCCTTGCATAACTAGACCTCCGACCGCAATTAGATGGAATTTATTATGGTTTTAGCCGTTTTTTCTAGCCCAAGTATAAAACGAAACGTTGGTCCATGACTATGGGAAGTAAGCGGCCCCGCAAAATATAGTCCTTTGAGGTTGCTTTCAAAATGCCGATTTAGTTTAGGAAACTGATTGTAACCTTCTTCCCGAACAATGTCGGACTTCATACTGTTATCTAAAAAGGCAAGACGCTCTAAATCGATTTTGAATCCTGAGGCCACTATAACGTGATCCGCGGCCGCCACATTACCATTTGATAACTGCAGATGTAGCTTGTTATCTGTAACGAAAGCCTTATCAATTGATGCGTTACCTATCTGAGGAACTTTCCCTTCTACGTAAGGACGTAAAAAGTGTGCAATCGGGACTGTTGCCGATCCGACTTGCAAAAGTTTCTTTTTGAGCAGCCGGGGAAGTTTATAAAAGATATTACCGACTCCCCTCAAAATAACTTCCTGGGTACGATTGCCTCCGTATACTGGAGCTTTACTACGATAAATAAGCTGAACATTCGTTTTTGCCTCATAAAGAAGCGCTGCAGCTTCCCATGCGCTTTGACCGCTACCGACAATGATAATGTCCTTCCCTCGAAACTGCTCAAAACTGGTGTAGCCTAATGTATGAGAAACAAACTTCAATGGCAGACCCTCGAATACGGAGGGGACATATTGAAAATCTTTAATCCCAGTCGCAATGACGACATGCTTGGCTGCCAATTGTTGGCCACCTTCCGTGCTTACGGCATAGGAATCACCATTACGTCTTATAGATGTAGCCAATTCTGGCGTAAATTCTACGCTGGTCTTCTCGGCGAACCAAAACGCATATTGAACGAACACAGATCGCGGCAAAGGGGATTCAAGCTTGATATTCGTTTCGAAAGAGAAGTTTTGAATGGTGAACCTTCCTTCCGGATCTGAAAAGCTCACTAAATCATGAGGTGTGCGAATAAACATATTCTGCGGCATTTGATTTCTCCAAAAATCCATGGGGTAACCAAGTAACTTATACGACAAGTTGCGTGCAGCAGCGTGAGCAGCGACGGATATGCCATAAGGTCCGGCGCCAATAATAATGACATCCAGCATAATAACAACCTCCCAGAGTTAGATCATTTTCTTGGATTGATTATACATTAACACTTGCAAATTACAAATATAAATGTTATAACTGCTTCAGGAGGTTATGCCAATGGAAAATGTACGGAATATGTTTCAGATCCTTTCTAGAAACTTCGGTTTATTAAACGAACAATGTTGCGACAGCTGCTGTGGTCAAGAAGTTTCGCTTGTTCAAAGTCATATCTTATATGAAATCAACCGCCAGCATAAACCATCCATGCAGGAAATCGCAGGTGCTTTAGGGATGGATATTACAACATTCAGCAGGCAAGTGAAAACACTGGTAGAGAAGGATTTAGTCAAGAAAACCCCGCATCCTACGGACAACAGAATCAATATTTTGTCGCTCACTCCTGAAGGATTAAGTATTGAAAATAGCATTAACCTTACTGTAAATGCTCAATTGAATGGCGTTTTGTCAAGAATGTCGGAGTTTGAAAGAGAGACGGTGCTCCGATCAATTCAATTGTTTAACGATGCGATGCTTCAGTCCGGTTCATGTTGTGTGCCTCCAAAATAACGGGGGCTTACCTTTGGATATATACTTGCAAATCGCAAATTATTGAATTTAACTGGCACAAAAACAATTTGAGGAGGAAATCGACTTGAATCATTCACTACCAACAGCCATTATTGGCGGAGGTCCAGTTGCGATGGCTGCGGCAGCACAATTGGTAAAGCGAAACAAGCCCTTTGTTCTTTTTGAGAAAGGGGCAGAAGTTGGATCATCCGTACTTAGCTGGAAGCATGTAAGAATGTTTTCGCCATGGGAATTTAATATAGATGCAGCGGCCAAGGAGCTTCTGCTCGAAAGCGGCTGGCAATCTCCTGATAAAGATCAACTACCTACAGGTGAGGAGCTCGTAAGACAATACCTTGAACCACTGTCGAACCTTGAGCAAGTCCGACCATTCCTAAAACTCGAATCCACAGTGACGGCTATCCATCGTAAGGGTTTAGATAAAATGAAAACGGCCGGCCGAGAAAATGTACCGTTCATTATCGAGTACGAACAAAATGGGAATGTAGATCGTATCGAAGCATCAGCTGTTATCGACGCGACCGGAACCTGGCTTACTCCGAATCCAATTGGAGCGAGTGGCAATTATGCCGATGGCGAGAAACAACATGCCGAACAGATTACGTATGGTATTCCGGACATTCTTGGATCTATCCGAGAACGATATTCCGGAAAAAATGTAGTGGTTATAGGCAGCGGTCATTCCGCTATTCAATCTTTGACTCTTCTTCATGAGTTGAAGCTGCAGGTGCCAGAAACAACAATTCATTGGGTGCTCAGAAAGCCAAGAGTTGCAGATGCTTTCGGCGGCGGTGAAAACGACGGATTACCAGCAAGAGGTGCGCTCGGAACGCGTGCTCAGCAATATGTTCAGAATGGCAACGTAAGAGTCCATACACCATTTTTGGTGTATCAGATCAAAAAGCTGGACGGCACATCGGCGCTCAATTTACTCGGAAGCTCCATGGGTAAAGACTATGTGATCGACCGGATTGATGAGGTAATCGTAGCCACTGGGGCTAGACCGGATTTCGATTTCTTACGTGAACTGCGTTATACAGCGGATTCGTCCATTGAGTCAGTTCCGCAACTTGCAGAGTTAATTGACCCTAATATTCATAGCTGTGGTACAGTTCGACCACACGGCGAAACTGAACTCCGTCAACCAGAGAAGAATTTCTATATAGTAGGTTCTAAAAGCTATGGTCGAGCACCGACATTCTTACTTGCGACCGGATATGAGCAGGTAAGAAGTGTAGTGGCTGCATTAGATGGTGACTTTGAAGCTGCCCGCGAAGTGAAACTTCACCTTCCAGAAACAGGGGTATGCTCTGTGTCACAATCTTTGACTACTGATGATGACAGTTGCTGCGGCCCAAAACCAGTGAAACTGTCGATAAAACCAATCCCTGTTGTTAGCTCGAGCAGCTGCTGCGGTCCAAAAATTGAAGCTGACACCTCTTCATGTGGACCTTCCACATGTTCCTAAATTAAACCGAAAGAAGGCTCTATCGAAAGATGATGAATGATTATGTAATGGAACAACGCATACTTAAGCGTAGTTTAGAAATCGAGGCGAATGTAAGGAACGCTTGGCAATGGACTACAGTAACAAGTAAGAAGTCAGTATTTCGTGATTTGAGAAATGGGATATCTTTGTTGAAATTGAAACCAAGTGCAAGCATCAAGCAGCCGGTACCTTGCTGCTGAAATACAAAGGCAGACGGTTATCAGTCGTTTGCCTTTACAAGTGTTTATTTAGTAAGAGTAACGAATATGGTGCTTATGCCGACACTATGTTACGACATTTAGGGTATGATGTACATCCGTAAGATTCACCTTTAGAGCTTTTTCTCAAAACCATTTTATTACCACAGCGAGGACAAGTACGTGCCTCCTGGGGAATTTGTTCCTTAATACTCCTAGCACTCGGTGCGTCCCTAGGGTTTAATTTTTAACTCATAGCAATCCCCTATTTCAGCAGAAGTTTTCTTGTTTATTTTCCTCCGTCGGATAGGTTAATATAGGAAGTAGAATTTTTCCATTATTAAGGGGGACTCATGATAAAATTTGTTGATGATCAAATATATGAATCAATTAAGATATTGTTAGCTTATTTTGATGAACACAGAATAGATGTATATGATTTTTATGATATTAATGCCTTAGAAGATTATGAAGATGAAGACATATTAATTGACTATGACACAGAAATTAGATTCGAACTTCCACACACAGGTGAAGGTTATGATAGAACCCTAGGAGAGTGTTTTGAGGCGATAAGTGAAGTTCAAGTAGCGAGCATAATTGATAATTATAAATATGTGAGTTCAAAACATGTTTTGATTAGAGTTGATTCAAAAGACAGGGATAGGGTAGTAGCATACAATAATCACAGTCCCCACTCATTTGAAACAACACTTTCAATTAATGATCAGGATATTTTTTTTGATCTTGTTGATGAATTTACGAATTTTGCATTATTAATAACCCAGATGAATGATTACGACAAGCATTCACCTCCAATTTTTTATGACGATCTATTCATTGATATTAGGTCAGAAGATGATATAGACAAGGAAATAATTGATGAGTTAATACAATCGTATACGTACGAACTTAGCACTACTTACGATATCGCACTTTATATTTCTCCTAGGATCAGTTACTTGGGTGAGGAGGAATACGAATTAACAGCGGCAGAAGAAAAAAGACGCCTTCGGCCATTAATAAGAGGCAGAGGAATAAATGACATTTTAACAATTTTTAATTCAACAGCACAAATAAATGATCAAGAATATTTAATACTATCTTTTACGAAAGTGATTGAATTCGTATCTCAGACTGTTGTGAAAAAAGAAATGCTTGATACAATACTCAATAAATTAGATAGTCCAAGAGCGTTAAGTCCTGATTCAGATTACGTTTTAGAATTAGAGAAGACATTTGAAGATCTGGGGAGTTATAAGAAAGATAAAGAGGCAATTCGATTAACTATAGAAACATGTTGTGACTGTTTGGATATAATTAAATCAACTCCTTTGCCAAACCATTTGAAAAGTTTTTCAAAAATAACTACAAACAGCAGTAAGGAAGATAGGAAGCAGGCGCTTAATGAATTGGCTGCATCAGTATCCGATACAAGAAATAGAATTGCCCATGCTAAAACCAATTATAGGTTTAAAGGAAATGAATGTCCCAAAGATCAATTAGAGATTTTCGCAAAATGCTTAAAGGTAGTAGCCTCACAAGTAATACGATGGTTCATTAGGCAACACGAAGATTCGAGAATAATAAGTTGAAAGTTGAATGAAAAGAGGATGGAGACTAGGCCCCATCCTCTCATATAAAATTAAAGGTAGAGCTTTTGTAATGCCTCACGATGTGGAGACTTCACGTTAACTTTAGGTCGGATGGACTTGGCCAATGTTTCTGCTTCTTCAATGGAGTGACTCTTGCCCAGTTCAATAAGCGTTCCAACCGCCACAGCTCCCGTTCTACCGCTTCCACCACCACAATGGAAACCAACCTTCTTGCCGCTCCTGTATGACTCTACAACGTGGCTTACAGCTTGCTTGAATAGTTGATCTTGTGGTTCCTCTGCATTGTCTCCAAGCGGGACCTGAATCCATTTCAAGTTCTCGTTTGGAAAAGCGCACTCGGTCGCTTCGCCACGCAGATCTACAACGATCTCGATGCCCTCATTTTTAAACATATCCTCGACATCGGCAGCGCCGCCGAAGAAGATTTTATCATCGATAAGATTGTGATAATTCTTTTGCATGCAGTCGTTCCCCTTATTTTCGTTTGAAGATATTCAACAGCAACTGGAGTCGAAGGCGGTGCACAACACAAGACTTATTTACCTGTTTCAACAAACTCACTTATACGGCTTTTGATTGAGTCTCGTACTTCACGGAACTTCGCTGTTACCTCTTCCTCGGTACCAGTTGCCTTAGCTGGATCGTCAAATCCCCAATGCCACTTCACAACGTATTTATTCGAAATAACGGGGCAGTGCTCATCCGCGTGGCCACAAAGCGTGATGACATAATCAGCTCGGCCCAGAATCTCTGGATCAATAACATCGGAATTATGGTCCGTAATATCGATGCCGGCTTCTTTCATCGTTGCGACAGCACGGGGATTCAAACCATGTGCTTCAAGTCCAGCACTCTTTACTTCGTATTTGTCTCCACCAAGTGCTTTCAAAAAACCATCTGCGATTTGACTGCGGCAAGAGTTCCCTGTGCACAAAAAATAAACAAGTGGTTTGTTTTCCATTAGTCTTTTCTCCTTTAATTTCATTATTAGTTGGATGCTTGGTTTTTGGCTTGCTTACTAAATTGAAGTTTGTTGAAGACAAACATAGCAAGACTAGCTATAACTGCTATAGCCGCGATGATGATCCAAATGTTCATGGTAACGGAGTCAATCACAAGCAGCCATAAGTACAAACCGATAAGGGTTATGAGTAGGGTTGGAATCGTCAAAATAATGCCGACATTAAAGTAATAGCCCCAACCAATTTTAACCCCTTTTTGCGAAAGCACGTGTAACCACAACAAGGTTGCAAGAGAGCCGATCGGCGTAATTTTTGGACCTAGATCGGACCCAATAACATTTGCATAAATCAGTGATTCTCTAACAATGCCTTCCGTATCCGTTCCTTTAATCGCAAGAGCATCGATCATGACGGTCGGCATGTTGTTCATGATGGAAGACAAAAGCGCGGCAATAAAACCTGAACCTACTGTTGAAATGAATAGCCCTTGTTCGCTAACCCATTGAAACACTTTCCCTAGCTCGTTGGTAAGTCCAACATTACGCAGACCATAAACGACTACATACATACCAATGGAAAATACAACGACAGCCCACGGTGCACCCTTGACCAGTTTCCAAGTATGAATCGCATGGCTCTGCCTAGCAAGGAAAAGGAAAACGATTGCTGCAGCTCCAGCAATAATGGAGACAGGGACATGGATGAATTCACTTAGCATATAAGCCACTAAAAGCACAGCGAGAATTACCCAAGATATTCTAAACAGACGTAAATCTTTAATCGCTTCTTTTGGTTTCTTCAGTTGCTTCAGATCATAGCTGCCCGGGATGTTCTTCCGGAAATAAAGGAACAATACGAGCAAGCTTGCAACAATAGAGAACAAGGTTGGTACAATCATGCGGCTTGCATATTCCACAAAAGAAATGGAGAAAAAGTCCGCTGACACGATATTTACAAGGTTACTGACGATCAGCGGAAGAGAGGCGGTATCGGAAATGAAACCGCTGGCCATGATATAGGGCAATATGAGCCGATCGTCGAATTTCAGAGCTCTCACCATAGCGAGAACGATAGGTGTTAGGATGAGAGCCGCCCCGTCATTAGCGAAAAATGCCGCTACGGCTGCACCCAAAAGAATAACGTAGACATACATGAGACGTCCGTTTCCTCCAGCAAAACGAGCCATATGAAGCGCCGACCATTCAAAAAATCCGATCTCGTCAAGTATTAACGAGATAAGAATGATCGCCACGAACGCTAGTGTAGCATTCCATACAATTAGGGTAACGTCCCAAACATCAGAGAAAGTGACCACGCCGCACAATAAGGCAATAATTGCACCAGCGGATGCGGACCAACCTATATTCAGCCCCTTAGGCTGCCATATGACAAAAATCAAAGTAACGATAAAAATAATCGAAGCAAGCGCGAGCATGTTACCTCCTGGTTAATCGCATTTTATGTTCGTTCGAGCGTTAAGCTTTTCTTTCATGGAAGGGAGCTCCTCCATTACATTTTGTAAATAGGGCTTGGAATTCGTATTCAAGGAGTAATAAATCCATTGGCTTCGCCTGCTTTCATTAACAAGACCACCGGATTTAAGCTTCCTTAGATGTTGACTAACGTTGGGCTGTGTTGTTTCCAAAATTTCTACGATGTCACATACGCACATTTCTTTTTCTTTCAATAAAGCCAGTATGGTTAATCGAGTTTTATCCGAGAGAAGTTTCATGCATTCAGATATCTCATCGATCTTGTTCATTGTTCGCTCCTTTTATTTGATAATATGTGTGTTGATCGATATTATTATATACGCAACTAATTATATAATCAATTGATTATATCGAAAGGAGTCAAGTCGCGGCTTACTAAACGGGATATTGCAAACGCTAAAGAAGGTTATTGTTATATTTTGTCGAAAGCACTAAGTAGTAAATCCGTAACCCTTGTCATTGGCATTTGTGGGGTGAAGTGGAGACTAGGCGGGGAGATTCGGTCATGGATATTCGCAAGTTCGGGTTAAGCTTTAACGCAACGTTCGAAAAATGGATGTTCCTCATCATACCGTGTTCGCTTGTTCTCGGATTTCTTCTCGAGCGGCCGCTGAGCCCTTTCGTTCCGGCCGTTCCTTATTTGTTCGCGTTCGTTACGCTCACGATGGCGATGGGCTGCGGGCTGCGCCAGCTGCAAGGCGTGATGAAACGCCCCGGCATCATGCTGCTTACGTTTCTGCTCGCCCATGTCGTATCCGCCGTCATTGCTTATGCGGCGGGCACGGCCATCTTCGGCGCCCATTCGCCGTATGTCGTCGGCCTGGTTTTATTCACCATTATTCCGCTCGGCGTGTCGTCCGTCTTATGGGTAGGCATGTCGGGCGGCAGCGTGCCGCTCATGCTCGCGATGGTCGTGCTCGATTCGTTGCTTAGCCCGCTCGTCGTGCCGGCCGGGATCCATCTTTTCTTCGGAACGGATGTGGCGGTTGAATCCGGTCCGCTGATGCTGGATTTGACGATTCTGATCGTGCTGCCGACCATCATCGGCGTAGCCTTGAACGAGTGGAGCAAAGGGAAAATCGCGGAGCAATCGAAGCCTTTTGCGGCACCGATCTCCAAGTTTTGTTTCGTCGCCGTCGTTGCGCTTAACGCTTCCGCTATCGCCCCATACGTGGACAAGCTAAAACATGATATGGCGGTGCTCGTTCCGATCGTCGTCGTCCTCGTCGGAGTCTGTTACGCGGTCGGCTTCGCGTTTACGGCCGGCCTGCGCGATCGCGAAGTGCAGACGACCGTTTCATACGCGACCGGAATGCGCAATATTTCGCTCGGCATCGTGCTTGCCATGGGCTACTTTAGTCCGTTGGCCGCCGTTCCCGTCGTGTTGTCGATTCTGATTCAACAGCCGATCGCGACGGTGCACCATTACGTTTTACATAAACTTAACAAAAACAAGACTGGCGAAACGGTCCGTACGCATGTACGATAAACGTTGGCAGATTTACGCGGGCCTATTGGGTAAGGAGTGAACGGACATGAACAGCTTTCGCACGAGGCTGACGCTCATCATCATCGCAATGACTGCTCTATCGGTAACGGCTGCGGGTTTCTTGATGATGAAGACGTTCAAGGATAATCATATCAGCGCGCTGGAAGACAATATGGTGCGGGAAATGCATCTGATTGCCAATAAGATGGAATGGCTGGAAGGCGATCCATCTGAGCAATACGTTTATTATACGGAAGAAGCCGTTGAGCTTAAGGGATACACCGACGCCCGCATCACGTTCATACGCAGCGACGGCGTCGTCATCGGTGACTCCGATTACGATGCCCGGAAGATGGACAATCACGCGACCCGCAAGGAAGTGAAGGATGCGTTCGAACACGGAATCGGCCAGTCCATCAGATCGAGCGACACGATCGGCGAGAGCTTGATCTACGTTGCGATTCCGGTGGAAATGCCGGTTAGCGGCGACACGTACGTCATTCGGCTGTCAATGAGCTTGCAAGAGGTGGAAGGCAGCATCGATCAATTGACGGTCGTGCTGATTGCCGGCCTGTGGATTCTGTGCGCCGTCGCCGCGCTGATCAGCTACCGGATCGCGCTTAGCTTGACGAGGCCGCTCGAGCAGATCACGAAAGTGGCCAAGCGCATCAAGAACATGGATTACCGCGCGCGGGTGAAGACGACGAAACAAGACGAGATCGGCGAGCTCGGAACGGCGATTAACGCCATGGCCGACAGCCTTCAAGTGCAGATGAGCCGCATCAAACAAAACGAGAGCCAGCTGGAGAGCGTTCTCGCGAACATGATCAACGGCGTCGTCATGATCGATGTAAACGGGCAAATCCTGCTTATGAACCGGAGGGCGGAGGAAGTGCTCGGCTTCTCCGCGCGCGAGCTAGTCGGCAGGCATTTCGCCGAAGCGAAGCAGCAGTACGAGCTTGCCCAGATCATTCAAGAGGCGCTGGACACGAGGGAGCATCTACGTGAAGAGATCACGTTCTACTTCCCGGAAGAACGATTGCTCGAGCTGAACCTGGTGCCGGTTCACGAGAACGACGGCGGGGATTTCAGCGGCGTTCTGCTCGTGCTCCAGGACGTGTCCGCGATTCGTAGGTTGGAGCGGATGCGCAGCGAATTCGTCGCGAACGTATCCCATGAGCTGAAAACGCCGATCGCGGCGGTCAAAGGATTCGCGGAGACGCTGCTCGGCGGCGCCGTGAAGGACGAAGAAACGGCCAGATCGTTTCTCCAAATCATTTTCGACGAGAGCGATCGACTGAATCGGCTAATTGGCGACATACTAGAGTTATCCAAGATCGAATCGAGAAGGGTGCCGCTCATCTTCTCTCCTGTCGAGATGGACGGCTTTATTGCCAAGACAGTTACACTTCTCGAATCGGAGGCGAAGCGCAAGGGCATCACGCTTGATCCAAACGTGGAATCGGGTTTGTACTTGGAGGCGGACGAAGACCGCTTGCGCCAAATCATGATGAACCTGCTCTCCAACGGCATTAACTACACGCCTGAGGGCGGACGCGTCGCGATTCGCATTCTTGCCCTTGGCGAAGACCATGTTCGGATTCAAATCAGCGATTCGGGCATCGGCATACCGAAGAAGGATCTGCCTCGCATCTTCGAACGGTTCTACCGCGTGGACAAGGCCAGATCCCGCAGCTCAGGCGGAACGGGTCTCGGTTTGTCCATCGTGAAGCATCTCGTGGAGCTGCATAAAGGCACGATTTCGGTATCCAGCACGGTTGGCGTAGGCACGACGTTCACGATCGACCTGCCGGTCATCCAGTAGAGGATGTAGAAAAAGGGTTACCCCTTTCGAATGAAAACATGATAAAATGTTAACAAAGAATTAATTAACCTTATGCAACGCGAGGCATTATGCCGCCGCGTGCCGGGTTAGGTTGGAGGTCGACATGTCGCACAAAGTGCTCGTCATTGAAGACGAACCGACATTAGCAAGGTTATTGTCATACAATTTGACCCAAGAAGGCTACGAGACGACCGTTATCGACCATGGCAGCGAAGGGCTGCAGACGGCGCTTCAGCGTAGCTTTGACTTGATCATCTTGGATATTATGTTACCCGGCATGAACGGCTTCGAAGTGCTTAGCCGGTTGCGCCAGCATGGCGTTCGCACTCCCGTTATTATCTTGACCGCGCGCAACGCGGAAGAAGAGGTTGTCCAGGGGCTGAAGCACGGAGCGGACGACTATATTACGAAGCCGTTCGGCGTGGCGGAGCTTCTCGCCCGCGTATCGGCCGTATTGCGTAGGACCCAGCAGGATGAGCCGGCTCCCGTCGTATCGAACGAGAAGGTGATTACGGTCGGCGAATTGTCGATTTACCCGGAGAAGTACGAAGTGGTCGTGAACGGCGAGCCGATACCGCTCCGCCCGAAGGAGTTCGAGGTGCTGCTCTATCTCGTGCAGCGGCCGGGAATGGTCATTACGCGCGACGATCTGATGAACGTCGTGTGGGGCTTCGATTACATCGGCGGTCAACGGACGGTCGACGTGCACGTCAGCTCGCTTCGCAAGAAGCTGGAGCTCGGGCAGCAGTCGGTGCAGATCGAATCGATCCGAGGCGTCGGTTATAAGCTAGTCATGCCAAAAAAGCTCGCAAGCCCTAAACTATAGGGGTTACGAGCTTTTTTTGTTTTCCTCGAAGAATAGCGAGGTTTCGCAAACCTTTATTGGCGTTGCCACGTCGACATCTTGCGCTGGAATTGTTTCGGGGAGCAGTCGTTGTATTTCTTGAACATCTTATAGAAATGGGCCATATTCGGCATGCCGATCTTCTCGCCAACCTCGGAGATGCTCAGATCCTTGGTAAGCAGAATACGTTCCGCCCACTTGACCTTCCGGTAATTGACGTATTCGGTGAAGGAAAGGCCGATCGTTTTTTTGAAATATTTGACGAAGTAGTAATAGCTCATATTGGCAATCTTGCATACTTCCTCGACTTGGATCCGATCGGTCAAATGGTTCTCCACGTAATCGAGCACCGGCTTCAGGCGCACCTTATCGAAGTTGTCCTGCTCGACGAGCATTTTGCGCGTATCGTTCCTGAGCAGCAGGAGCAATATTTTTTTGATCAGAATGCTTGCCGCAAGCTCGTACCCCGTCGTCTTGTTCGTCGCTTCCTCCAAAATCCGGCTGATGCAGCTCGCGATCTCCGCTTTTACCTCCGCATTTTCCTCAAAAATATAATTCGCTTTGCTAAGCGGCGCATGCGTCGCCGAGAAATAACGGATATACGGAATGGAGCTATGGTCGAAGAACTGCTCCAGGTCGAACTGAAGCACGATGTAATCAAGATCCTTGGCGCTTTTGTCGCGATGCAGCTCGGACGCGCCGATGACGACCAAGTCGCCGGGGCCGAGGTGGTAGCTGTCCTGCTCCAAATAAACGTCCAGATTGCCCTTCAAGACGAGCAGCAGCTCCAGCTGCTTATGGTAATGCCAATTCGTATACCCCGACATGTACCTCTGAGTCTGGAATATTCGCACCGACAACAGCGGATTCTCGTATCGGACTTTCTCGTTAAATGCGTCCATCGTTCCGACCTCCCGTCTTGTCAGCGTGCCGTTCGCCGTATGATTTGGTTGATGACTTCGGAGAAAATAAGGCCGATCGCGATCGCGCCCGAAATCATGAACGCCTTCACGGCGAGCTGCACGGCGGTATCGTATTGATCTTCGACGACATGCCTCATTGCGTCGTAAGCGAGGCCGCCTGGCACGAGCGGGATGATGCCCGCTACGCTGAAGATGATGATCGGCGTTTTGTAAAGCTTGGCGAAAAGCTGGCTAATGACGGTGACCAAGAACGCGGCGATCAGCGTCGCTGGTATGACGTCCAGTCCCAGCTCTATGCCGGCGTAATAAACCATCCAGCCGGCCATGCCGACAAAGCCGCAGTGGACGAGCAGCCGAGTCGGCGAGTTGAATATGAATCCGAACAAGGCGGATGAGACGAAGCTCGTAACGAGCTGCGAGAAAATATCCATGACGAGATCGAGCTCCTAATAAAAGATGGAAAGAATGGCCGCGATGCCGGAACCAACGGCGAAAGCGGTTAGGAACGCCTCGGCGCCCTTGGACAGCCCGGATACGAGGTGGCCGGCCATCAGGTCGCGCACGGCGTTCGTAATATGAAGGCCGGGCACAAGCGGCATGACAGAGCCGATGATGATTTTGTCCAGATCGTGACCGGCGCCGAGCTTGACAGCCAAGACCGACATGGTGCCGATCAGGAGCGCGGTCAGAAACTCGGCGAAAAACTTGATCGGTACGATCCGGTGCACGAATTGGAAAAATAAAAAACCGAGTCCGCCTGTCACAAAGACGGGGAGGAAGTCTTGCCAGCTTCCCTGGAACATGATGAGGAAACAGCCGCTTGCGATGGCCGCCGCCAAAACCTTTAGACCGGTCGGATATTCATGCTTGACGGCATCCAATTCCTTCAGTAGGCGATAAGCTTCCCCCGGCTCCAATCGCCCGCTGCATATTCGCCTGGAAATATCGTTTACCATGGCCACTTTGCTGAGGTTGGTGTTTCGCTCCGAGATCCGGATCAGCCTCGTCACCTGAGACGCGCCGTCGATCGCGAAGATCAGCCCGGTTGGCGTCACGAAGCTATGGGATTGCTCGATGCCGAAAGCGGCCGCGATCCGGACCATCGTATCTTCCACGCGGTACGTCTCGCCGCCGTTCTGTAGGATGATCTTGCCGGCAAGCAGGCAGGTTTGGGTGATCAGATGCGTGTTCTCGTGCGTCATTTTGCCGTGGCCTCGCTCTGCCGCCGGAATTCGTCCTTGATGCCTGCGAGAAGCTTGCCGTCCGCCAACACGTCGTAGGCTGTCGCTGCGAGCATCTTGGCCCCGAAGATCATCCGGTCCAGTGCCTTCTCCGTCATGGCCGCGTCGCGAAACGCTTCCGAATGGAGCATGAACCGCTCTTCGACGATCTTCACGTAAGGGTGGATCGCCGGGCAGCGGACCGATACGTTGCCGAGGTCTAAGGAGCCATGGTCCTTGCCGTTCTCGATCTCTTCCGGAGGGATGCCCGCCTCCCGAAGATTATTCATGAACACGGCCGACAGCGTCTCGTTCGTCATCAGCTCGTCGTACGAATACTCATAGTTGCCGACGCGAAGCGTGCAGCCGGTCGCAAGAGCGGCCGCTTCCGCGCACTTCAGCACCTTGGCGGCCAGCTCGTTCGTGTAAGCTCTGGTCCCGGATCGTACGTAAAACTTCGCCGACGCATAGTCGGGAATAATATTCGGCGCCTTGCCGCCGTTGTCGATGATGCCGTGAATGCGGGCGTCGCTCCGGGTCTGCTGGCGCAGCGCGTTCACGCTGCCGAAGAGCGCAAGCACCGCATCCAGCGCGTTCACGCCTTCATGCGGGCTAGCCGCGGCATGCGCGGCAACGCCGAAGTATTCGAACCGGATCGCATCGAGCGCCAGCGATTGGCCGGAGCGCTCGAAGCTGTGGTAGGGATGGGCCATCAGCGCGATGTCGCAATCGTCGAACAGTCCGGCTGCGGCCATTGGCACCTTCGCGCCTTTCGTCTCCTCCGCCGGCGTGCCGTACACGCGGATCGTCCCTCCGAAGCTTCCCGCAACTTCCTTCAGCCCGACGGCCGCCGCCGCGCTCATGGAGCAGATCAGGTGATGCCCGCAAGCGTGGCCCAGTCCTTCAAGCGCGTCGTATTCGCATAGGAACGCGACGACGGGACCTGGCTTGCTCGTATCGTATACGGCCAAGAAGGCGGTTTCAATCCCCAGCACGCCGCGCTCGATGCGGAAGCCTTGCCGTTCCAGCTCTTCGCATAACAATCCGGAGGCGAATACCTCCTCATGCCCAAGCTCTGGCCGATTGCCGATCTCGCGCGAGATGGCGCGGAAGATATCCGCCTTGTTATCTATGGTGTCCAACATCAATTGTTTGGCGTTCATGCTTTCATCCTCCGATAATTAACGTTCCATGCATATCAGTTTATCATAATGCGCATCAATATAGCGAAGGAAAACGACTACAAGACATCTACTCGTTCGACATTTTACACTACGTTTACACTTCTTTGAAACGAGGATGATGAATTGGGCCTATAGTAGTGGGTAGATAGAAACGATTGCCATGGAAAAGGATGTGAGAAAGTGTCAGTTATTACGGCGGAGAAATCGGAGAACAGAGCGGCAGATGCAAGCGAAGTCATGGGGAGACAGGGAGACGAGTTGAAGTCGGTGTCCAGCAGTCTTATGATTCGCGACTACTTGAGAGAAGCGCCCATCGCGGAAGCAGCAATGAGCTGCAGAGAAATGTTGTCCATTTTCAAAAGAAACTCCGAGTGCGAGTGTATCGTCATTACGGACATCAAATCAATTCCGATCGGCCTCGCGATGCGCAACCGCTTTTATTACAAGCTGGGTCAGCGATTTAGCGCGGATCTTTTTTATGACAAGCCTGCCATTAAGCTGGCAAACGAGGAACCTCTAATTGTCGATGACAATATGTCTCCTCAAGCGCTAATCGATTTGGCTCTGACAAGAGAAGGGGAAAAATTATACGATTGCGTCATTGTTACGACTAGAGGCAAGTTATCGGGCATTATGACGATGGCGGATTTGCTTCAATTATCTCGAGACCTGCAGCAAGAATCCATGATGTCGCAGCTGCAGACCATCGAAACGGTCGGGAAGCGCGTCAAAGAAATCGAAAAAGCGGTATCCGATGTTCTCGCTTCGACCAATGGCGGCGAAAAAATGTCTCTGGAGATGGTGGATCTTACGTTGTCGGGCAAAAACGAGTTGGACAAAGTGAGAGAGGCATTCGATGATCTTGCATCCAATTCGGAGCAGCAAGAACAACGCATGCAGGAGCTGCAGAAGGAAGCGGGCGCAATCGGCGGCGTATCCAAATTAATTAAAGAACTAGCCGAACAAAGCAACCTGCTCGCGATTAACGCTTCAATAGAAGCGGCAAGAGCAGGCGATCACGGCAAAGGATTTGCCGTCGTTGCTTCCGAGGTCATGAATCTTGCCAGCCAAACGAAGAAGTCGGCCGTCCAGATCTCGTCCATTACGGAATCCATCTTAAAGGCGATCGCCCAAAACGCGGAGCTTGTCCATAACGGCCGTTCGGCCACGATATCCAGCGAATCTTTCGTGAAAGAAGCCGAAGGCGCATTTAATTCATTATTCCATGTAGCTGCCGATAATCGCGCCAGCGCGAAACATATCGGCGAACAGTCGCGGCAGGCCTACGAGCAGTCGCTTCAAGTCTCTCGCGATATCGGGGACCTTCACCGAAGCTTCATGTAAATCGATAGAGCAAAACAGCCGAATTTTTTAACACGCAGTTTACAAAACGGGAATACCGCATTAACAATCGATTAGTAGTATAGAACATGTGAAGAGCAGCTGTTAGAAATTAATTAGAGGAGTGGTAGAGTTGGTAAAGAGCAAGGGTATCAAGGGGATCGTAACATTGGCGATGGCGGCATTGCTGGTATTCACGGCAGCATGCGGCAACAATGCAAACAGTGGAACAAACACGGGTGCAAACGGCGGCAACAATACAGCGACAAACGCGCCTGCAACCGACGCACCTACAGAAGAGCCAGCAGTTAAATTGTCCGGAGAAATCAAAGTAGACGGTTCCAGCACAGTGTTCCCGCTGACTGAAGCAGCTGCTGAAGAATTCGGCAAAGAACATAAAGACGTTCGCGTTCCTGTCGGCGTATCCGGCACGGGCGGCGGTTTCAAACAATTCTGCGCAGGCGAAATCGCGATTGCCGACGCTTCCCGTCCGATCAAAGACGAAGAAGCTGAAGATTGCAAAACTGCAGGCATCGAGTACACGGAATTGTCCGTAGCTTATGACGGATTGTCCGTTGTAGTCAGCAAAGATAACGACTTTATCGACCACCTGACTGTCGAAGAGCTGAACAAGATCTTCGTGACAGGCAGCACGGTTAAAACTTGGAAAGACGTTCGCGACACTTGGCCGGCAGAAGAAATCGTTATGTTCTCGCCAGGTGCCGATTCCGGCACTTACGACTACTTCAACGAAGCCATCCTTGACAAAGCGGGCATCCGCAATGACATGATCACGTTCAGCGAAGACGACAACACATTGGTTACAGGCGTATCCGGCAGCAAATTCGGCATCGGCTACTTCGGTTTTGCTTACTACGAAGAAAATGCTGACAAATTGAAAGTCGTTCCAATCGACGGCGGCAACGGCCCGATCGAACCAACGTACGACACGATCAAGGACAGCACGTATGCTCCACTGTCCCGTCCGCTCTTCATCTACGCGAACAACAAAGAGCTTGAGCGTCCTGAGGTGAAGGAATTCGTTAAATTCTACATTGCTAACATTGGTTCGATGGCTGGCGAAGTTGGTTACGTAGCCCTTCCGGACGAGAAGTACACGGAAGAAGCAGCTAAGATCCAATAAGATTCGAAGCAAAGAGATACGCGTAACTACACTGGGTGACGAAAATGTGGTGTCTCGTGGGACATCACATTTTTCGCGCCGAGTATGTTAACGAATTGTAAACGTAAGAGGGAGGCAGCCGCATGCCGAGCAATGCTTTGACAACGAAAGATAAGGCAACAGCCGAACCGAAAAAACACAATCCGTTCAAAAACGAGCGAGTAAGCATGATGAATAAAGTGATGCCCGTACTCCTGTTTCTGTGCGCCATTGTGTCCGTATTAACGACGATCGGAATCGTAGTAACCCTTGCTACCGAAACCTACCAATTCTTTAAAACGATACCTATATTCGATTTCTTATTCGGCACCAAGTGGTCGCCGCTAATCCCGCCGACTAGCTTCGGAATTCTGCCTTTGCTTGGCGGCACGATGTTGATTACCGTAATCGCTTGTCTTGTTGCGGTCCCGATCGGGCTTGCAAGCGCGATTTATTTGTCCGAATACGCACCGAAGTCCGTACGTAAAGTCATTAAACCCATTCTTGAGGTGTTGGCCGGCGTTCCGACGATCGTATATGGCTACTTCGCGCTGAGCGTAGTCACTCCGATCATTCAAACCGTATTCAACGGAACGGGCATATTCAATGCCTTGAGCGCGGGGATTGTCGTTGGCATCATGATTATTCCGATGGTCAGCTCGCTTAGCGAAGACGCGATGTCCGCGGTTCCTAGAACATTGCGCGACGGAGCTTACGCCTTGGGCGCAACGCGCTTTGAAGTCGCACTGAAGATTGTCGTTCCAGCCGCCTTCTCGGGCATCGTAGCATCCGCAGTTCTAGCCTTCTCGCGCGCGATCGGCGAAACCATGATCGTGACGCTGGCTGCCGGTTCGACGCCGAACCTGACCGCCAATCCGCTTGAAAGCATCCAGACGATGACCGCCTATATTGTGCAAGTAAGCTTGGGCGATACGCCTCACGGCTCCGTGGAGTACGGCTCCATTTTTGCAGTCGGTATGACCTTGTTCGTCATTACTTTCCTGCTTAATATTCTTGCCCAGTATATAGCGAGACGATTCAGGGAGGAATACTAATATGAATATCTTCCAAGACGCGAATCGCGCCCAAATTGCAGGCCGCAGAAGAATGGATTTTGCTTTGCATATTTTGTTCGTCATCGCGACTTCCATCGGCGTAGTTGCTTTATGCGCATTGCTAATCGATATTTTGATGGACGGCATCGTCCGTCTTCAGCCGGATCTGTTCACGCAGTTCCCATCCCGCAAAGCGGAAGGTTCAGGCATGAAATCCGCGCTTGTCGGCACGATTTACATGCTTTTGCTTATGGCGCCGATCTCTTTTATTTTCGGAGTCGGGGCAGCTATTTATCTTGAAGAATATGCATCAAAAAATAGGTTTACGCGTCTTATCCAATTGAACATCAGTACGCTCGCCGGCGTACCTTCCATCGTATACGGCATATTAGGTCTGGCTTTATTCGTTAGGCTGATGGCCTTGGATAGAAGCTTGATCGCGGGGGCTCTGACCATGACGCTGCTCGTATTGCCGATTATTATCGTGTCCGCCCAGGAAGCGATTCGCGCGGTGCCGAAATCGAGACGAGACGCATCGTTCGCGTTAGGTGCTACGAAGTGGCAGACCGTATCCAGATCCGTGCTGCCATCGGCTATTCCGGGCATCCTGACAGGCGTCATTCTTGCCATGTCCCGGGCGATCGGAGAAACGGCTCCGCTCGTCATGATTGGCGCATTGACTTATGTCGCATTCCTTCCGGAAGGTCTGAGAGATTCCTTCACCGTTATTCCGATACAGGTATATAACTGGCTGTCCAAGCCTCAGCCGGAGTTCAAGGAGCTTGCCGCCAGCGGGATCATCGTCTTGCTTGTGCTGCTTCTGTTAATGAACTTCTCGGCCATCCTGCTTCGCAACAAGTATCAGAAAAATGTGTAATCCAGAAGACGGAGGGAATCTAAATGACAACCTTGATTAATATAGAGAAATTGAACCTGTACTACGGAACATTCCATGCCCTGAAGGACGTCACGCTAACGATACCGGAAAAAGCCATTACGGCTTTCATCGGCCCATCCGGATGCGGAAAGTCGACATTGCTCCGAACGTTGAACCGGATGAACGACATGATTCCAGGTACGCGCATCGAGGGAGGACTCAGCATAGGCGGCACGGAAATCTATTCCGGCGAAGTCGACGTAGAGACGCTTCGCAAGAAAGTAGGCATGGTATTCCAGCAGCCCAATCCGTTCCCGAAATCCATTTATGACAATGTCGCTTACGGACCGAGGCTTCACGGCATTACGAATCGTAAACAATTGGACGAAATCGTAGAGAACAGCTTGCGCTCCGCCGCGCTTTGGGATGAAGTCAAGGATCATCTGAAACGTTCCGCTTTAAGCATCTCCGGCGGCCAGCAGCAACGTCTGTGCATCGCTCGGGCGCTTGCCGTTAACCCGGATATCCTGCTCATGGACGAAGCAACTTCGGCGCTGGATCCGATCTCGACGCTCAAGATCGAAGAGCTTGCCCAAGAACTAAAAGATAAATATACCATCGTGATGGTTACGCATAACATGCATCAGGCAGCCCGGGTTTCCAATCAGACGGTATTTTTCTTGAACGGCGAGGTCGTCGAATATTCCGATACGGAGAAATTGTTCTCGAATCCTACGGATCAACGCACGGAAGATTACATTAGCGGTCGTTTCGGCTAATACAAATAACGGTTTCCAAACGAACGGGAGGATTTAACCATAATGATGACAAAGCGGAAAGAATTCGATCAAGGATTGGAACAGCTTCATAATTTGTTGGTAGAAATGGGCAATTTCGTAGAGAACGCGCTAGTAGAATCCATGGAAGCTTTAAAATCCGTCGACGCGGACCGTGCTCGTATCGTCATAAGCGCAGACCCGCAGCTCAACGCAATGGAAGATAAAGTGATGGAAATTGGAGCAAAACTGATCGCTACGCAACAGCCCGTCGCCAAAGATCTCAGACGAATTTTATCCGCGTTCCGGATTGCAAGCGATCTGGAGCGGATGGGAGACTTGGCTCTTGACGTGGCCAAAGTCGTTCTTCGTCTGGAGGGACAACAACTTATCAAGCCGCTGATCGATTTGCCGCGCATGGCTGAAATCATTCAGACGATGACGTACGAATCGATCCAATCCTTTATCCATGAGAACGTGGACTTGGCTTACAAAATGGCGAAAGACGATGATCAGGTCGATGCCTTGTACGGTCAAATCACGAGAGAGCTTTCCCTCATGATGATGGAAAATCCGCGGAATATTACGCAAGCGTCGTTGCTTAGCTTCGTCGGACGGTATTTGGAGCGTTTCGGCGACCATGCCACGAATATCGGCGAAAGCGTCGTCTATCTAGTAACGGGAAGCAGACCTGATCTTAACGCATAAAAAATAGACTTCGCCGAGCAAGCACTTCTTGCTCGGCGGAGTCTTTTTTTGTATGATCGCGAGTTTGTCGAATTTTACCGAAAGTTTACGTTACCATGCATTGGAATTCACATTCTTTTGTTATGGTTAGCCTAACTGAACCTGCAAACGGCGCATGCCGAATGACACGGCTTGATCAAAGGGGATTCGTATGGGCGAGATAGGCTTCGGTCTTTTGAATCGAGAATTGATCAAAAAAATTAAAGAAATGTGGCGGTTCGGCGAAATCGCCGTTTTGTTCCTTCGGGTCCATTTGCCGAACGCGGAAGCCGAGAAGGCGCTTGCGCGGTGGGAGAAGGAGCAGCGGGGCATGTTCTGGAGACAGAAGCTCGGACAGGATTATTTGTTTTTTATGGGCGGAAACAAAAAAGGATCGGATATTAGGCGGACGACCGAGCAGGCTTCCCAGTCGCTACGGGAGCGTCTTGCGGCGGCACATATGCAGGCGGCCGAAGCGAAGGAACGCGAAGCGTCAGGTCAAATCGGCTGGTTGCATATCGGGCTGGCATACGCGGTCCCGGACCCTCATCAATCGACCGAATCTGTCGTGTTCCACGGAATGCTCGAAGCGATGGAGCAAAGCGCCTATTATGTTCACGCCGAAGAGGTGGATCGTCACGATTACAGTCTTATGGAGACAATCGAGGTGCAAGCTGCGACGGCGGAGGCTGCGATCGAACCGAGCCGGATGGATTCCGGCATGGGCGCCATTCCGATTGGGAGGCTCGCGGCGCCGATCCAGCAGTTCCAATTCCATGCCCGCGTCTCGGAAGTCGCGTATTTGTTCGATACGGACCCGAAAGCATACGGCGTCGTGATCGTGAAGGACAGCGAGCCGGTCGGGCTGCTCATGAAAGAGAAGCTGTACCAATTGCTGGCCGGCCAATACGGCTTGCCGCTGTATTGGAACCGGCCTGTCGATAGAATCATGGATAACCAGCCGCTGATCGTGGATGAGAATATGCCGGTGGAACAGGTATCGCAGCTGGCGATGGCCAGAAATTTCTCCAGGCTGTACGACATCGTTATCATCACGAGAGCCGGCAGCATGGCGGGGGCAACTTCGATCCGGGATATTCTGGAATGCATCACGACGATGCGGACGGAGGAAGCGCGCACGGCGAATCCGCTTACCGGTCTTCCGGGAAACGAAGGCATTCAATTCGAGCTGCAGCGACGGATAGGGGCAAGGAAACCGACCGCGATCGTTTACGCGGATCTGGATTATTTCAAGTGGTTTAACGACTGCTTCGGTTTCAGCCTCGGCGACGAGCTGATTCGGACCTTAGCTGGGCTCATGACTTCCGCGTTCAAGGACGGTGCGGATGAGCGCGCTTTTATCGGCCATATCGGCGGCGACGACTTTATTGCCATCCTGGATCCGGGTCTTGCGGAAGCAGCCTGCCAAAAGTTGATCGAACTGTTCGACGAGCGGGTGCAGCCGTTCTACGGAGGAAGCGAGGTCAAGACGGTCGAGGATCGGCATGGCAACCTAATCGCGCAGGAAGGCGTCACCTTGTCGCTGTCGCTTATGATTTGGGACGTTCGGGTGCCGATCTCGCCGGGGGATATTTCCAGAACGGCGGCAAGACTGAAGAAAAAAGCGAAAGCGACTAGCGGAAGCGTGTATGTCATGGAGCAGTTGGATGGAGCGCATCAGGAGAGGGACGAGAGCAAACGTGATCGAGCGACGCATGATTGAAGATTGGATACATAACCGGAAGTTGGAATTGGACGGCAGTAATTTGGGCGTCATCTACATGTCGTGGGATTCTTGGAAGGGCCATGGCTACGAGGGATTGCTCTATGCCCAGCCCGACTTGAGCACGAGCTGGAGGTCGTTCGCGGAATGCGAAGCGGAACGGATCTTCCATGCGAGTCTCCTGCAGACCGCCTTGCATTGGCGGAATAACGATTTATTTATTTCGATCAAACTTCCGTTAGGCAAACGCCATGCGCTGGAGAACTGGTTGATGGAGCTCGCGCTTGACGTCAAAGGCCAGTGGGAGCAACGTTTCTTGGAGAAACACGGCGTTGCGTGCGGCAACCTGCGCGCAGGCGTATCCGTGACCGAATCGCAAGGCGAGTGGGACAACGAAAGTTATTGGTACGAAGCGGTCAAAAACGCCATTCTGCAAGGCCAATCGGACATCAATCTGGAGCGCAGCATCAAGCGCAGGGCATTCAGCCGGATCGTGGCCGAAAGAACGTTGTATCCTGTTTATCAACCCATCGTGTCGCTGCGGGGCGGAGAGATATTCGGTTACGAGGCGCTGACCAGGCTGAAGGACCGCAGCTTGTTCGACGGGCCGCTCGACTTGTTTGATTTTGCCGAGAAGGAAGGCCAGGTGTACGCGCTTGACCGGGTGGCGCGAGGGCTCGCGATCGACGGCTGCGTCAAGCTGAAGGAAGGGCAGAAGCTGTTCATTAACGTGATGGCCCAAATTATGGAGGATCCCGGCTTCTCGCCCGGCGAGACGATCAGCTTGCTGGAGCAGCATCGTCTGTCGCCGCATCATGTCGTTTTCGAAATTACCGAACGGAGTGCGATTGCGGATTATCCGGCCGTGAAGAAGGCGCTGCAGCATTATCGCAATCAGGGCTATCAAATCGCGATCGACGATGTGGGCGCCGGGTATTCGTCGCTGCAATCGATCGTGGAGCTGAATCCGGACTTTCTGAAGGTGGATCGGTCGATTGTTCAAGGCATTCATCAGAACGAAATGAAAGAGCATGTCATGGGAACGCTGATCGATATCGGCGGCAAGATGGGGGTGTCGTTAATTGCGGAAGGCATTGAGAGCGAGGAGGAACTTCGTAAATTGGGTGAGATGGGCGTCCATTATGCCCAGGGTTATTTGATCGGGCGGCCGGAGCCGTTCCCGAAGGAGAACGGATAAGGGAGATGGGCTTTCCTTCCGGCATCGCTGTCTTCATGCTGACTGCGGATGCTTGGGGAAAGCCCATTTTGTGGTATGATAGGAAGTAGAATAACTATCGATGGATGGAAGAAGGTGCGTATCGTTCCTATGGATAAATGGATGTTAATCGATGGCAACAGCATCGCCTACCGGGCGTTCTTCGCTTTGCCGCCGCTCACGAATTCCGCCGGGCAGCATACGAACGCCGTATTCGGCTTCACGACGATGCTGCTGAAAATGCTGGAAGAGCATAAGCCCACGCATGTACTCGTCGCGTTCGACGCGGGCAAGGTGACGTTCCGCCACGAAGGATATACCGAATACAAGGGCGGCAGGCAGAAGACGCCGCCAGAGCTGTCGGAGCAATTCCCGGTTCTGAAGGAACTGATCTCCGCGTTTAATATCTCGCAGTTCGAGTTGTCCGGCTATGAAGCGGACGATATTATCGGCACGCTGACGAAGCAGGCCGACGAACGAGGCGTGCAAACGATCGTCGTGACGGGCGACAAAGATATGCTGCAGCTGGCATCGACGGGCGTAACCGTGGCGGTGACGCGCAAGGGCGTCAGCGACGTGGATATCTACACGCCGGAAGCGATCGGCGAGCGATACGGGCTGGAGCCGCTTCAGATCATCGATTTGAAGGGTCTCATGGGCGATACGTCGGATAATATTCCGGGCGTGCCCGGCGTAGGCGAGAAGACGGCGCTTAAGCTGCTTCACGATTACGGCAGCGTGGAGAACGTGCTGGACAACTTGGACAAGCTGAAGGGCAAGCTCAAGGAGAACATCGAAAACCACAAGGACGATGCCGTCATGAGCAAGAAGCTGGCGACGATCTTCCGCGAGGTGCCGCTAGATCGGGATACGGATGAGCTGCGCTGGGACGGGTACGACAACGAGAAGCTCGGCGACAGCTTGCGCAAGCTCGAGTTCAAGTCGCTGCTGGAGCGCCTGGAGCTGGGCTCGGACAGCGGCGCGACGGAGTCGGAAGCGAGAGCCGCGGCTGCCGAGCTGAAGGTGACCGTCGTCGCTTCCGAAGCGGATGCCGATTCGATCGATCGGCTGCTCTCTCGGCTGGAATCGTCGGACAAGCACGGCCTCTATATCGAAGCCATCGGCGAGAATCCGCATCACGCGGAGCTGCTCGGCATATCCGTCGCGCTGGAGGACGAAGTGTTCGTGCTGCCGCAGAATGCAGTAACCGGATCCTACGCGGCCGGATTGCGCGATTGGCTCGCGGCGGAGGACCGTCCCAAATACGGCTTCGACATGCACAAGTCAGAGCTGGCGCTTCGTTGGTCCGGTCTCACGCTTGGAGGCGCGGCGTGCGACGTGCAGCTCGCTGCCTATTTGCTCAACCCGACGGATACGCAGCTGTCGCTTAGCGCGATCAACGAGCGTCTAGGGCAGTCGGGCGTTCCTTCGGACGAAGCCGTCTATGGCAAAGGCGCGAAGTTCAAGGTGCCGGACGGCGAAGCGCTGTATCGCCATCTTGCCCTGAAGGCGGACGCGGTCAGGCGTCTCGTGCCGGTCGTCACCGAGGAGCTGTCGCGCACCGGTATGAGCAACCTTTATTTTGACCTGGAGCAGCCGTTGTCTCGCGTGCTTGCGGGCATGGAGCATCAAGGCATCAAGGTCGAGAGGGAAGAGCTGGAGAAGCTGGGCAAAAGCCTGGAATCGCAGCTCACCACGATCATGGCCGACATCTACTCGAAAGCAGGCACGGAATTTAACATCAGCTCGCCGAAGCAGCTTGGAGAGATCCTGTTCGAGAAGCTCGGTTTGCCCGCGAAGAAAAAAACGAAAACCGGCTATTCGACCGACGCCGAGGTGCTGGAGGAGCTCGCGCCTTACCACGAGATCATTCCGCTCATTCTCCACTTCCGCCAACTGTCCAAGCTCCAGTCGACGTATGTGGAGGGACTGCTTAAGGAGATTCGCGAGGAGACGGGCAAGGTGCATACGTATTACCGCCAGACGATCGCGGCGACGGGGCGCTTGAGCAGCCAATTCCCGAACCTGCAAAACATACCGATCCGTATGGAAGAGGGGCGCCAGATTCGCAAAGCGTTCGTACCGTCCGAGCCGGGCTGGACGATTCTTGCGGCGGACTACTCGCAGATCGAGCTTCGGGTGCTCGCGCATATATCCGGCGACGACAACCTGAAGGAAGCGTTCATCCACGACATGGACATTCATACGAAAACGGCAATGGACGTGTTCGGCGTGACGGCTGATCAGGTAGACGCCAATATGAGGCGTTCCGCGAAGGCAGTTAACTTCGGCATCGTGTACGGCATCAGCGACTTCGGCCTGTCGCAGAACCTTGGCATCACGCGGAAGGATGCCGCGGCGTTCATCGAACAATATTTCCACGTGTTCAAGGGCGTTCGCAAGTACATGGATGATATCGTCGCTCAAGCGAAGCGCGACGGCTACGTGACGACGCTGCAGGACCGCCGAAGATATTTGCCGGAGATCAACGCGTCGAACTTCAATTTGCGTTCGTTCGCCGAGCGGACGGCCATGAACACGCCGATCCAGGGAACGGCCGCCGATATCATCAAGCTGGCCATGGTACAGATGGACGAAGCATTGCGCGAGCGCGGGCTAAAGAGCCGCATGCTGCTGCAGGTGCATGACGAATTGGTGTTCGAGGTGCCGCCGGACGAGCTGGAGCTCATGAAGCAGCTGCTTCCGGACGTCATGTCCGGCGCGCTGAAGCTGGACGTGCCGCTCAAGGCGGACGTGAGTTACGGCGATAATTGGTACGAGGCGAAGTAACGGCAGCGCGGGCATCGGAGCCTCGGATGCAGTATAATGGATGTCAGGGGTGAGGAGACATGCCAGAACTGCCGGAGGTAGAGACGGTTAGACGAACGTTAATCGAGCTGATCGCGGGCAAGCGGATCGAATCCGTGACCGTGAAGCTCCCTAGAATTATACAAAGACCGGCGGAGCCTGAAGCTTTCGAACGGGCGCTGGCCGGTCGCACCGTCCAGACCGTGGAGCGTAGAGGAAAGTTTCTGCGCATCGTGCTGGACGGTCTCGTGTTAGTGTCGCATTTGCGCATGGAAGGTCGTTATGGCTTATTCGGCGCGGATGAGCCGGTCGAGAACCATACCCATGTGTTGTTCCGCTTCGATGACGGGACCGAACTTCGCTACAAGGACGTTCGCCAATTCGGCACGATGCATCTGTTCCTGCCGGGTGAGGAGTTCCTGCTGCCGCCGCTGAACAAGCTGGGCTTGGAGCCGCTGGAAGCGGAGTTCACGCTTCATGCGCTGCGCGAGCGGCTGCAGAAACGATCGACTCGCATCAAGCCGCTGCTGCTGGCTCAGGAGCATATCGTCGGTCTTGGCAATATTTACGTGGACGAAGCCTTGTTCCAAGCGAAGATTCATCCGGAGCGGGAGCCGGGCAGCTTAAGCGGTTCCGAGTGGAAACGACTGTACGAAGCGATTCGCGAGACGCTATCTCGGGCGGTGGAAGCAGGCGGTTCATCCGTGAAGTCATACGTGAACGGCCAAGGCGAGATGGGCATGTTCCAGCATCAGCTGCTTGTTTACGGCCGCAAGGACGAACCATGCCCGTCGTGCTCGAGGCCGATCAAGAAGTTCGTTGTCGGCGGCAGGGGCACGCATATTTGCGAGAACTGCCAGTCATTGAAGCCGAAGAGAGCAAAAGCAGCGATTGTCGAGTAGATCCCACTCTTATTCTTGTCATTGTGCACCGCGGCCATCTCCCCGCATATGATGATGTTGTTACGAACGATAGGCGTATGCCCCTAACAACATCAACCGTTAGCCGGCATCCGCTGATTGCGGGGAGGAGCCATAGGTTGATTGCACATCTGTTATCCTTGGTCGTGTTGGCGTTCGCCGTCAGCTTGGACGGATTCGGGGTCGGCGTGACGTACGGGCTTAGGAATATCCGGATCCCAATCGTATCGGTGTTCATTATCGCGTGCTGTTCGGGTCTCATCATATGGTTATCCATGCAAGCGGGAGGGTGGCTAAGCGGTTTCGTCTCGGAAGGCGCGGCCAAAATAATCGGCGCATCGATTCTAATCGCGATCGGCTGCTGGGCGCTCATCCAGCTTTGGCGCAGCAAGCATCACAAAGATCCATCGGAAGACCAAGTACCGATTGCGGGTCCCGCCCGCGCTGTCGATAGCCTTCGTTTAGCCGACACCAATCGAACCGCCCGCGACGAAGAAGCCGCCGCCATGCAAATCATCAAGCTGGAATTAAAAAGGTTGGGCCTCGTGATCCAAATTCTGCGTACGCCGCAAGCTGCCGACGTTGACCGGTCCGGCATCATTTCGGCATCTGAAGCGGTCATGCTCGGCGTCGCCTTGTCGCTGGACGCGTTCGGAGCCGGCCTCGGCGCCGCGTTGCTCGGATTGCCGGCGATGCTCACGGCCGTCGTCATCGCGGTATCGAGCGCGGTATTCCTCGTCGGCGGAACGCAGCTAGGCTTGCGCTTCTCTTCAAGGCAGGGCATGGGGCGGGCGTTATCGGTGCTGCCAGGTATATTACTTATTATGATGGGCATTCTGAGATTGCTGTGAGCGCCATGAACCGAACTTTTTGAACTTGCATTTTAAGTTGAGGTGAGACCATGATTATCGGATTGACCGGCGGAATCGCCAGCGGGAAAAGCACGGTATCCCGAATGCTTGCCGAGCGCGGAGCCGCTCTGGTCGATGCCGATGCGGTTGCCAGGGAGGTCGTCCAGCCGGGAGAAGCCGTGCTGGAGGCGATTTCCTCTCTGTTCGGACAAGCCGTCATCCAGGAAGACGGCACGCTGAACCGCAAGGCACTCGGCGATATTGTCTTCCGCGACAAAGCGATGCTGGAGAAGCTGGAAGGCATCACCCATCCCGCTATTCGGGCGCGCATGCGGGAAACGATCAGGCGGCATGCGGAAGCCGATCCGAAACGGCTTGTCGTCGCGGATATTCCTTTATTGTACGAAACGAAGCAAGCACATTTGTACAAAGGTGTTATGGTCGTTTACGTGCCGGCGAGCGTTCAAGTGCAACGGCTTATGGAGCGTAACGGGATGGAACGCGAGGAAGCGGAGCGCAGAGTTTCGCTTCAGATGGATATCGAGGAGAAACGCGGCTTAGCGGATTGGGTAATCGACAATAGCGGTACGATCGAAGAAACAAACAAGCAGATCGAAATCTTTTGGAAGCAGCAGGAAATGACATGAAGAAGAAACGAATACGGGTGAAGAAAAGATTTTATCTCATTGTGTTGATTGGTCTTATTGCGATCTTATTTTTGAAATCGGATTGGCTGGCAACATGGATGTATCCCGTCCATTACAAAGAAGATATTCGCGCCAGCGCCGCGAATTACGATCTTGAACCGCATCTGATCGCCGCCATCATTCGGGCCGAATCCAATTACGAGACGGGCAAGGAATCGAAGAAGGGCGCGCTCGGCTTAATGCAGCTGATGCCAACGACTGCCCATTGGGTCGTGGAGAAGGCGGGGTTCGATACCGTGAACGACGATATGCTGCGACACCGCGCGGATGTGAGCATCGAAGTAGGCGCCTGGTATCTAAGCTGGCTTAAGAACCAGTTCGACCATAACGTAATCGCCGCCGTGGCCGCCTATAACGCCGGTCAGGGCAACGTAAACAAATGGCTTGATAGCGGGGAATGGAACGGGAAGCTGGAATCCGTAAGCGATATCCCGTTCGGCGAGACCAGGCACTATGTACAACGCGTCATTTATTATTATAATAAGTACAAGGATTTGTATCCCGACTTCGAGTAATTCCGACATGCGTATATAGACAGAGAAGCCTTGAAGGGCTTGTCGCTTCAGGACAAGCACCTCCAAAGCCTCTGTTATTCATACTAGCCTAATGAATCAACGTTATTTGTGGCCAGCCAGGGATTGCTCGGCAATTTGGACCAGGCGACGAGTGATGGAACCCCCGATGGAGCCTGCGTCTTTCGTTGTCATGTTCCCGTAGTAGCCGTCTTGCGGAAACGAGATGCCAAGCTCTTGTGCGACCTCGAATTTCATTTGGTCCAGAGCTGCATTCGCTTGTGGTACAACCAGGTTGTTGGACGCTGCCATTGATGTTCACCTCCTTGCGGTTGGTAACTGTATTATGTGCGTTATTCCAAAGTTCATTACAGGAAACCAATGGGAGAAAACAACGAAAGTAAGGAAGGAGGCGCTAATCAATGAAATGTCCTTATTGCGACTTCGCGGGGACGAAGGTGCTGGATTCGCGTCCGGCCAACGAAAACAAATCGATCCGCCGCCGACGCGAATGCGAGAAGTGCAACCGTCGCTTCACGACCTTCGAGATGATTGAAGAAACTCCGCTTATCGTCATCAAGAAGGACGGCAGCCGCGAAGAATTCAGCCGTGACAAAATTTTGCGGGGCCTCATTCGCGCCTGCGAGAAGAGACCCGTTCCGGTCGAGCAACTCGAAGTGATCGTATCCGAGGTCGAGAAGGAGCTGCGCACGACGGCCGTCGCCGAAGTCGACAGCAGCGAGATCGGCAGCATCGTCATGAGCCAGCTGTACCCGGTCGACGAAGTCGCGTACGTCCGTTTCGCATCCGTATACCGGCAGTTCAAGGATATCGACATGTTCATGAAAGAGCTGAACAACCTGTTGTCTAAGCATCCGATGAACGGCGGGGGCAGCGAAAGAACGTAATTCATGACAGATGCAAAATAAATCATAAATGGATTGACAGTATTTCCATCCATGTGATATGATCATTCTTGTCGTGATTCGGGGCCTTAGCTCAGCTGGGAGAGCGCATCGCTGGCAGCGATGAGGTCAGGGGTTCGATCCCCCTAGGCTCCACCAATAAAACAATTTAACCACATCCGTTGGATGTGGTTTTCTGTTTTATTAGTGGAAGCTCCTAGGGGGCGAACCCCGGGGTTCAGTCCGCGCGCAGGAAGTGGAAGGGATGCTACGAAGCATATACCTCAAACGTACGAGCACGGCGTCTGAATCTACCGCTAAAAGTCCTCGCCGAATAAGCTTCGTCAGCCATTAGATCAAGATTCGGACATCCCATGGTGGATAGACGAGCTAGTGCAAGTCGTATCCCCCTAGGCTCCACCAAACAACAAATTCAAACCACATCAGTTGAAGTGGTTTTTTGTTGTTTTTGGTGGAGCCCAAGGGGGGAGCGAACCCGGGTTCAGTCCGTGCGGACGTAGCCGAAGGCGTATTGGTTACGGGGTCCCCGCAAAGTAATCGGAGTAAGCTTCGAAGCTGCCCGTCACTTTGTGGGGTGTGAAAACGGCGTCTGAATCTACCGCTAAAAGTCCTCGTCGAGTAAGCTTCGTCAGCCATATAATCAAGATTCGGACATGGAGTTGTAGTGGTTGATTTTACCGCTTATTTACGTAGGGTTCACCGCGAAAATGGAATGAATATTACCCTCGGGATCGCCGAAGAAGCCGGTAGTATGACCCCAGGACTTGATTTGTGGCGCTGTGACGTCAATGGCTCCCTTCGAAACGAATTCATCGTACAAGGCGTATACTTGATCCGGCGAATCACATTGGAAATTAAGCTCGAAGGCTTGTCCTGTGCGACTTTCCCTGTAAGAAAAATAACCATTGGTATTCTCCGCCATTAGCGATTTAGAGCAAATGGCCAATCTCACTCCTGAATTGCTGAATTCTACGTAATGCTCCTCTTCAACAACAATTGCAAATCCCAAGACTTCCTGGTAAAACCGGGCCAATCGAGCAACATCTTCTGCTATCAGTTTAAGTCCTTCCAATTTGACTATCTTCATGGTTTACCCCACCTCCATATAGAGTTTAGCATATTATATAAATCTACATGTAATATATTAACAACTATGAGAACGATTCTGTGAGATTTACATAAATGAAAAGCGGAACACAATGATAACCACGAAAGGTGAAGGTATGATTTGAAGATTTATGGTAGTGAAACCGACTCACTCGGGAGAGCGCATCGCTGGCAGCGATGAGGTCAGGGGTTCGCCTGCGCGGACGGAGCCGAAGGCGTATTGGTTACGGGGTCCCCGCAAAGTAATCGGAGTAAGCTTCGAAGCTGCCCGTCACTTTGTGGGGTGTGAAAACGGCGTCTGAATCTACCACTAAAATTCCTCATCGAATAAGCTTCGTCAGCCATATAATAAGGGATTCGGACATCCCATGTTGGATAGACGAGCTTGTGCGAGTCATATCCTGCTAGGCTCCATAAACGAAACACCTTGTCCCATTTTGAACTCTTTATTTCCTTGGCACACCCGCATATAATGGGAATAATTCTAGTGCGAGGAGCCCGAAATAATGAAAATAAGCGAATTGTCCCGCCTGACAAATATCAGCTCGCGCGCAATAAGACATTATGAAGAAAAAGGATTGCTTACGGCCGAAAGACTCGATAACGACTACCGCGATTTCAGCGAAGCTGCCGTCGATCGGATTCGATCGATTCAGCTCTACTTGAAGCTGGGTTTTACGACAGATGAAATACGGAGCCTGTTCCAGTGCGAGGTCGCGTCGCCGGACGATTACGAATACTGCGAAGAAATGCAGGAAATCTACGAAGAAAAACTGCGTAAGGTGAAAGACCAGATTGATTCCATGCTGCAATTGAAGCGGCTGCTGGAGCGGCAGGTTGCGCTAACGCTTGCCAGCAAAACGCAGAACCTGCGGGCATCCATCTAGCGAGCATAAGCTTCTTGACATGGACGCGACGAACGAACGTCTGCGCAACCATTCTCTTATTCGGTGAAAAGACCTTGGCCTAGACCGCCGTCTACAGACAATTTGGCGCCTGTTGTGAAGGTGGCTTCGAAGGCGAGAAACAGCACAGCATTTGCCACCTCTTCCGGCGAGCCGTGACGTTTCATTGGTGTAATCTGATTGCCAAGCTCCTCAAAGGTGTCCCGTTCTGATTCCGAGAAACCTGCCACACCCATCGTCGGCGTTTTGATGAAGCCGGGACTGACCACATTGACGCGAATGCCCCTTGGCAGCAGTTCAGCCGCAAAACCTGAGGCAAGCGAACGCAGCGCCGCTTTTGAAGCTCCATAAACACTCATTCCCGGGGTGCCACCTTCATCTGCCACGGATGACGTAAATACGATCGATCCGCCTTCTCGAATGAACGGAGCCAGTCGCTGAACCGTAAAAAATGCCCCCTTCGTATTAATGTCAAATGTTTTGTCATATGTGCTTTCGGTCACTTCCGTGAAAGGTTCGAGCAGCGCGATTCCTGCATTGATGTGGACGAAGTCGATCTCGCCGAACCGTTTGTCGACGTATGCAGCTAAAGCATCAATATCTGCCATGAGTGACACATTGGATTGAATGACATGCGCCCGTTCTCCCAGTTCCCGCTTTGCTTTTTCTACATTTTCAGGACTGCGCCCTGTCAGTATGACATCGGCTCCCCCCGCCAGCAATGATTTGGCCACAGCCATTCCCATGCCGTGCGTACCGCCCGTTACAAGAGCCTTCTTACCCTCATACTTCCTCATGATCTTGTTCCTCCCCAATTCAAAATGTTTGTTGCGGTTTTATAAGGAGAGTATAAAGGTTCACGCTAGTGTGAAGGTCAACAGCTAATTTTTCGGTGATAAAAAGAGATGTCCCTGTGTGGGCAGCGATGAGGTCAGGGGTTCTTCCGCGCGAACAGAGCCGTAGGTGTATTGGTTACGTGGTCCCCGCAAAGTAATCGGAGTAAGCTTCGAAGCCGCAAAAAGTTGCATTAATGGAAATACTGCTTCCTGAACTGACGAGGCGACATGCCGATGCCGCGCTTGAAGCAGGAGGAGAAGTAGGGAGCGTAACGATACCCGATTTCGTCGGCTATGCGCTCGATCGTCCAATCCGTCGTAATGAGCAGGCGCTTAGCCTGTTCCAGACGAACCTCATGCAGATACTCCATCGGAGTCTGGCCAACCTTTTCTTTCATGCAGCGGATAATGTAATTAGGGTGGAAGTGGAGCTCCTCCGATAACGTTTCATTGGTTACTTTTTCTTGATAATGCGTTCGGATATATCTAGCGGCCCGCTCGGCCAACTTGTTGGTCATGGAAGCTGCTTCGCCTGTCCGGATGTCTTGGAGCATGCGCAACAGTTTGATGAGCATCGCTTGCTCGTCCCAGAATCGTCCGTCGAACGGCATCGCTAACATTTCATCCAGAAGCTCGACGAAAGGCTGCAGGTTCTGCAGATGCATTTTCTTCTCAAGGGATAGCGTATGGGGATTGCCAAACGGACGGGAGGTATAAAGCGCTCCTTTGCCCGTCTTATCCGTTACGCTGTTCCTCCCCGCATGCTCGAAATGCACCCAATAAAAAGTCGTTGCTTCCATGCATGGCGCTACGGAATAATGTTCCCCATCCGGATGCAACAGTAGAGTATCGCCGCGGCTCAGACTCCATTCCCGACCGTTCTCTCCAATGTGCAACACCCCCTCGACGACAATTAGCAAATCATAGATGCCAAGGTTTCTCCGATTCGGATGTTGATCGCCGACTTTAAAGCGGGAGCATCCCGAACCCAGATAATAAGGGAGGGGCGGCATGGATAAAGTGATAGAGTCGCTTTCATTCATGGCATCATCACCTGTGTTAAATTTTATAGGAACTAGGTCAAATCATTGCTGTTTGCAGCTTTAAATCCAGAATATAATGTGATCAGCGGTGAGTCAATTATTATAGATAGGAGGATCTGACTTGATGAATACGGCTGTCACGATTCAAGATACATTCTGGAACGACTATATCGAGCTGGTGCGCCAGACGGTGATTCCATACCAATGGGAAGCACTAAACGACCGAATAGAAGGAGCGGAACCCAGCTATTCCATACGAAATTTTAGAATAGCGGCAGGCTTGGAGGAAGGGGAGTTCGGCGGCTGGATCTTTCAAGACAGCGATTTGTACAAATGGCTGGAGGCCGTTGCCTATTCGCTCCGCAATCATCCCGATCCCGACTTGGAGTTCATTGCCGATGGAGCCATCGACTTGATCGGACAGGCTCAGCATGGGGACGGGTATTTGAACACCTACTTTACGATCAAAGAACCGGGTAAGCAATGGACCAACCTTTACGAAGCGCATGAGCTGTATTGCGCAGGTCATCTGATCGAAGCGGCGGTAGCCTATTATCAATCGACAGGCAAGCGGAAGCTTCTCGAGATCGCATGCAGGTTTGCGGATCTGATCGGCAGTTTGTTCGGGACGGAACCCGGTCAGACGAGAGGATATTGCGGGCATCAGGAAATTGAGCTGGCCCTGGTCAAGCTGCACGACGTAACCGGAGAGGACAAGTATTTGGCGCAAAGCCGTTATTTCATTGACGAGCGCGGCAGCCAGCCCCATTACTTCATCGGGGAATGGGAGAGACGCGCAAAAAAAATATTTGGAATCAGGGATCTCCCAATCTCGAGATGTATCAATGCCATCTGCCGGTTCGGGAGCAATCGGTTGCCGTCGGACATTCGGTCAGGGCGGTGTACATGTACTCCGCAATGGCCGATCTTGCCCGTCTAACCGGGGATGTTGCGCTGCGTGAAGCCTGCGAACGGCTATGGGCGAACACGACTCGCAAGCAAATGTACATTACGGGCGGCATAGGAGCCACTCATCTTGGCGAGGCGTTTACCTTCGATTACGACTTGCCCAATGATACGGTGTATGCCGAGACCTGCGCGTCGATCGGCCTTATTTTCTGGGCACGCCGCATGCTTCGATTGGAAGCGAAGAGCGAATATGCGGACGTGATGGAGAGAGCGCTGTTTAATAATGTGCTGGGCAGCATGTCCAGGGATGGAAAACATTTCTTTTACGTGAATCCTATGGAGGTCTGGCCGGAGGCAAGCGCTAAAAATCCGGACAGGCATCATGTCAAGGTGGTCCGGCAAAAATGGTTCGGCTGCTCGTGTTGTCCGCCGAACGTTGCGAGACTTCTTAGCTCGTTGAATGATTATATTTACGATACGGACGAAGATGGAAAGCAAGTGTACGTGCACCTGTTCATCGGCAGCGAGTTCGGGTTCGAAGCGGTCAACAACGCGGTGACGCTGAAGCAGCAATCCGCGTTGCCTTGGTCAGGGCAGGTAAAATTCAATCTTTCGCTCCAAAACAAAACGGACTCGGCATCGTTTACGCTATTGCTCCGAATTCCTTCATGGTTTCAGAGCGGCGAACCTCTCTTAAAGGTCAATGGTCAACAGCAGCAGTATAGCAAGGAGAAGGGATACGCAAAAGTCGAGCGTGCATGGAACGAAGGTGACACGGTGGAGTGGGTATTGCCGGTCGAAACCCATTTCATTGCCGCCCATCCCAACATGCGTTCCAACGCCGGGAAGGTCGCCATTCAGCGCGGACCGCTTGTTTATTGCGTAGAAGAAACGGATCATGATGAGTTGATTAGTTCGTTGCTCGTAAACCCTGCTTCCGAGTGGGCGGAGCGTGCCGTTCCGGATCAATTAGGCGGTTACGTCATGCTGGAACATAATGGGGCAGGGATCAATCTTCCGTCTCTATGGCAAAACGATGATTTATATCGTCAACAGTCCCGCATGGAAACCAAGCCTGTTGCAATAAAAGCCATTCCATATTACTTATGGGGAAATCGCGAGCCGGGCGAGATGAACGTCTGGTTGAAACAAAATAGTTGAATCCATTAAAGTCCCTGGGAGAGAATCCTAGGGACAAATGTATTACAGCTTTAAATGTTGAAACGGCAGCCTCCTGAATTCCAGGAGGCTGCCGTTTTAAGTTGAGCCCTATAAAAAATCCTGCGGGATTAACCATGCGTAGATATAAGTGTTTTCAAATACTTAAAGTAGTATATGTTGCAAATTTGACGATATTTATATAGAATTACTTATATGATGTTGCACAACGACTTATAAAGACGCAAAATTCAGAAGAGGTGATACGGATTTATGTTTCAGGAAGAACGCATCAATATGATCATGGAGCAATTAAACCGGAACAAACGGATTGATATCAAGGATATATGCCAACAGTTCGACGTTTCCCGTGATACGGCGCGTCGGGACCTGTTAAGGATGGAAGAGCTCGGACTCATTCTTCGAACGCATGGGGGAGCGGTCCTGCCGCAGAAGTCGAAGGAGATATTCGAGTACAAGGATCGGCTTATCAAGGAATCCAGTGTGAAACGGGATATCGGACAACTGGCAGCATCGCTCGTGAACAATGGCGATTTCATCATGATGGATGCTTCGACGACCGTGCAGTTCGCGGCTGAGCATCTCACGGCAGAACACGTCGTTGCGGTTACGAATTCGATCGATATCGCAGACGCGTTGTCACGGAAGAAGGCAGTACGAACCTACCTATTGGGCGGAGAGTTGAATCTGCAGCACCGTTTTCTATTCGGGCAGGCGGCGATAGACAGTTTGGCTAATTACCAAGTGGACAAATTATTCCTTGGCGCATGCGGGATTACGTCCGATGGATTGTCGTACCCGGATGTAGAAGACGGCGTGGTGAAGCGCGAAATGATCAAGAAGGCGAAACAGGTCATCGTATTGGCAGACCACACGAAATTCGGCGATCAAATGTTTTACAAAATTGCAGGGCTGGACGCCATCGATCTGCTGATTACCGACCAGCAGCCAGATCGCCAATTTATGGAGAAGCTTGCGGAGCATCATGTGGAATTACTCGTTGTATCGGAGGAGGAACTCGATGATAAAACTGATCGTAAGTGACTTGGATGGTACGCTACTGGATCATGGGAAGCGCATTAACGAACGGGATTTGCAGTCCCTTGCGAAAGCATACGACCATGGGTTCGATTTGTGCATCGCGTCTGGGCGGATGAACTCGGAGATTCAAATTCTCTTGCAGCCCTTTGCGAATCGGTTTTATGCTGTCGGCCAGAATGGGGCGACCATTCATATGCACGACCAGCGCTTGCTGGCATCGGCGGAGTTTACTCCGGAGCTGTCAACGCAGCTGCTTCAAGTCACCGGTCGAGATGAATTCATTCATTTCATCCATTGTAACGATGATTCGTTCTACGTACGCGATTGGAATGAGGCAGTTTTATCATACGAAGCACGGATTATGACCGCGATCTCCACCCATGCCGACTTGGAGGGTGCCATTGCTGCAGACCACATGCGGTGCAGCAAGCTATCCTACTTCGGGGAGCTGGAAAAGCTAGTCCAGCTGGAGGCGCGGTTCAAACATAGGTTCACCGGTCAGATCGAAACCTTCATCAGCGATAAAGATTGTCTGGATGTGATGCCGTGCAACGTCTCCAAGGGTGACGCGTTAAAGCTGCTCATCCAGGAACTGGGGATAGCATCAGATGAGATCGCATGCATCGGCGACTCGTTCAATGATCTATCGATGTTCGCCTTAACGCCGCACAGCTTTGCAATGAGCGAGAGCCGTGACGAGATCCGCAGCCGCGCGAGCACAGTCGTTCAGTCCGTTGCTGAAGCCATCGACCACATTATTGCCTACAATTATATGTCCAGTACGAAATAGGGCAGGGAGATGAGCACATGAGACGTATCGTTTGGTTAGGCTGCTCCGCCTATTTTATGGTCGGGTTAGCTACAGTCGTGTTTGGCGCCTTGCTCCCGGAGCTGCTTCTAAGCTACGGCAAAAGTTACACCAGCGGCGGCCAGCTGGTATTCGCGCAGTTCGCGGGATTCTTCATTGGGGTTGCCTTGACCCCCAGGCTGATTGACTGGCTAGGGTACCCTAGAACGATCTGGCTGGGAATGCTTAGTCTGGCAGTAACCCATGCGGTCTTTTTCTCGGAGCCGATGTGGGGACTCGTGATCGCGTTCGCAGCCCTTAACGGCTGCGGATTCGGCATGACGCAGACGGCGATCGGCACCTATTTATTAGAGACAACAGATCAAGCCGCGAAGACAATGAGTCGACTGGAGGTTGCTTTTGGCATCGGTGCCTTATTCATGCCGATCGTCACGGGCATACTTATCGCCAAGTATGACTGGATCTGGTCCTTCGCGATCGTCGCAGTCGCAGCTTTTATCAATATGCTGTTCTGGACCCGGAATGCCATGACAGCTGGTCGTAATAAACCAATGAAGACAATGCCTTCGGTCAGCGCAGCCTATCAGGACACGACAATTAAAAAAGCTCCACTCTCTGCTTCATTGCTGCTAGTATTCGTTGGATTTGTCTTCCTTTATACGGGTCTAGAAACCAGCCTTAATAATTTCCTGCCTTCGATCTTCTCGCAGCAGTTCGCGCTCCATTCCTCGGATGCAAGCCTATCGGTTACGTTGTTATGGGTGGCGATGGTAATCGGCCGTTTCGCTACAGGCTACATTGCCGATCGACTTCGGTACGATCGCTTCCTGTTCTATAGCGCGATCGGGGCGGGCTTAAGTCTAGCGGGTATGACGATGATCGGGCACCCGATTGCTGCCTTTGGATTTGTAATGACGACAGGCTTGTTCTTATCTGGCATCTTTGCCGTTCTCATTGTGTACGCGAATCGTGTATTCGCTGGGAACACCAAGCGGATCACGAGCACGCTGATTGCATCGGGAGGAGTCGGCGGTGCTGTATTGCCATATGCAACTGGCTGGAGTATGGATATGTTGTCAGCGACTGGCGCGGTATGGATGCTTGTCGGCTGTGCTTTCTTGATGCTGGTGTGTTTGTTCCGAATTAGGATGTCTGCCGGTAGACGAGACATTGAATCGGTGACATCACTTGACCATTAAAAAACTGTCATGGAATATAGACATTTCTGCTGACAATTGAAGCATGTACTCGGAAATTCAGCAAACGATCAGGTAATTCTCAGGTATCTCGCCATTTTGTAAGGTACTATTAATAACGAATTCGTTCATGCGGTTGTGCGATCACATATGGTCAGGGGGGATCCTCAAATTGCGCGACTCCGGAGGAGGCGGCGGGAAGTCATGCCTTGTTTACTGCAGCACTGAAATCGAATCGTTCGGGAAGTACGATTCAGATCTGTTAGACGAAGTGGTTATCGGATGTATGTTCTGTATCAAAAAACTTGACACAGCGAAAGCGAAAAGTTAATGTGGTAATAAAAACAGGGAGTTCATTTTGTGGCTAAGTACATTATTCTAAAACAAGACATTCATAGAAGACTAATGAATGGGGAGTGGGCGGAAGGCCTTAGACTGCCCTCCAGCAGAGAATTTGCCGAATACTATGAATCCAGTGTGAATACGGTGGAGAAAGCCATCAAAGAATTAGTCGAAGAAGGGTGGCTATTCCGGGATACCCGAAGAGGAACTTTCATGGATAAAAGGAAGCTTACTGCTCAAGGCAGCACTCATCTGGTGGCTGCTTTCGTTTTTGGCATTGAGAATCCGCTTTGGTCGGCTGCATTGAGAGGAATTGAAGATGTATTATATTTACAACAATATCAACTGATAAGCTCAAGTAATGATCGAAATTTGGAGAAGTTGGAAGTGCTTGCAAGAGGGGCGGTAGCGAGAAAAGTAAAAGGAGTCATATTATGTCCAATTTTGAGTCCTGGACATGAAGATATCAATAATCGAATCTTCTCCCTTCTTCAAGATAATGGAATTAAAGTTGTGTGCCTGGATCGAACAGTATATAACAGCAATATTCCGTATGTAACAAGCGACAATATTACCGGGGCATATAATTTAACGAAGTTGTTAATCAATCATGGCCATCGTCGTATATTATTTATCCGAAATTCGAACATAAGTACAATGAATGAACGGTTAGTGGGATTTAAACAAGCTATTATCGATTCTGATTTAGAATATTCCGAGGAATTTGATGTGATTATACCGACCAGAATGGAGGATTTCTCCGACGAATTCAATTGGTATTGCGACGTATTTGAGCAGAAAATGAAACAATTGAATTTTACGGCTGTATTTACAGCGAATGATCAGATTGGGGAAGCGGCAATTCATTCTTTCAAAAAACTAAAATATAGTATTCCCGAGGAAATATCGCTTGTAACGTACGATGCTGCCAATTTAAACCGGAAAATTAATTTCAATGTAACGGGAATTTCGCAGCCCTTTTATGAAATGGGACAGTGTGCCGCCAGATTATTGCTCAATTTGATTGCTGGAAAAGGGGAACAATATAATATCGGACTAGTATGCAAATCGAAGATCGACATTGGAGAATCTGTTAAGTCGATTTAGTTGTAGCTGGCTGCTGAAGTAAAGACGACTGTTATTCCAAATATCTGGGATAATAGTCGTCTTTTTGCTGACCAAAAGCCCATCGTATTTTTTACACTTCTCCACTTTGTTATTGATTAAGTTTGTATTAAAATATGTATCATAAAAATGATATTTAATTAACTTATTATTGACACAGTTATCCATCTATAATAACATCTGACTTAGCGAAGTGAATGATTAAAGTACAGGGAGTGACGATGGTTGAAAAGTGAATTTGAATGGAAAGAACGAATGGCCAAGTATAACGGAATCTTCACGGAGCCGCCCAAAAACATACCTACGGACAAAGTGGTGGACGGCCCTTTAATTGGAAACGGTGATGTCGGAGTAGTGATCAGCGGATCGCCAGAACGGCAGCGTTTATGGATATCGAAGACCGACTTTTGGAAAGCGAAGCGGATGTATCCGAACGGCAGTCCATGCTTGCTCGGAGGAATCGATATTCATATACCTGCGTTGGCAAATGCTTCGTATAACAGTGAACAGAGGTTGCTTGAAGCGGAAGTTGCATCGGTATTTCATAATGACGCGACATCGGTCTCCATAAACTACTGGGTTTCGGCTGGCGAGAATATGGTAATTGTTGAGCTTACTTGTGAGGGCGAAGCCGTACCGATTACGGTTGATTTGTGGGTACAGCAAGGGAATGAATCCGAGACGGAAGAGGGGCAGCAGGACGATGTTGTTTGGGTGTCTCGAAAGTTTAACGGCGCCGACCTCGATTGGCCGACAGAAGGTGCAGTCGCCATGCGCTGCTTGGGCGGCGGGCGCGGTTCATTCCTGCTGCAGCCGGGAATAAAAACATGTATCGTTGCATCTGTATTGACGAGTCATAATGTTGAAGATTATCTGCTAGAGTCGGTTAGAAGAGCCGGACTTATGGACGTAAACCGAACGGAGATGCTTCGTTCGGATCATAAACGATGGTGGAGCAAGTTTTGGGCAAAATCCGAAATTGAAATCGGCGATGATGTGCTGGAGAAGTATTGGTACGGCTCTCACTACATCATGGCTTGCTGCAGCCGCAACAAGGCGTTTCCGCCTGGTTTGTTCGGCAACTGGATTACGACGGACGACTCTGCCTGGGCGGGGGATTTTCACTTGAATTACAATTACCAAGCCCCTTGGTGGGGAGTGTATTCGTCGAATCATATCGAATTGAGCGAACCTTACGATACGCCGTTGCGGGAATATATGCCGAACGGACGTAAGTATGCTGAACAATATTTAGGCTGTAAAGGAATCTATTATGATGTCGGTATAGGACCTAAAGGATTACCGACTGCCCTGTCCTCTTCGCAAGCAAGCATAAAGTATGAGAACGGCCATTTATTTTTGGGGCAAAAAAGCAACGCGGCGTATTGCGCAATCAATATGCTGATGCGTTATTACTACTCTTATGATATGCAATACGCGAGTCAGGAGGCGTATCCGTTCCTGCTTGAAGTTGCCGATTTCTGGGAGGATTATTTGACGTTCGAAGGAAACCGATATGTCATATATCGGGATGCGATTCACGAAGTCCCTACTTATACGGATTCACATCCTGACGATGAATGGTTGAAGGAGCTCGAGGACAAAAATCCGATTCTCTCGTTAGCGCTAATACAGGCAGTATTCAAAGGGCTGCTGGATATGTCCCATGAATTGAACCTCGATTCGAACCGGCGGGATAAATGGTCGCATATATTGGAGCATATCAGCAATTTTCCAACGTTCGAGCGCGATGGAAAAACGATATTTCGCTTAACGGAAGAAGGGCGAGATTGGTGGAATGATAATACGCTGGCCATTCAGCATATCTGGCCTGCCGGAGCGATCGGACTTGGCTCGGATAAGAAGCTGCTTGAAATAGCTAAAGATACGATTACTGTTTTGAACCGTTGGACGGATTATAACGGTTTTCCAACGATATTTACAGCCGCGGCCCGGGTCGGATACGATCCCGAAGTCATCTTGCGCGAGTTGCGTCGTCAGTGTCTTGAACATAGCTATCCGAATCTGTTCATTTTCTTCGGTGGAGGCGGCATTGAGTGCTGCAGCGGTGTACCTTCGGCAATCAACGAGATGCTATTGCAAAGCCATGAACATGTAATCAAGTTATTTCCCGCCTGGCCCCGTGAAAGAAACGCCCGCTTTGCAAATTTAAGAGCCGTCGGAGCATTTATGATATCGAGCGAACTGGCAGATGAAAACGTAACTTACGTAAACATAATAAGTGAGAAGGGCAGGGCATGTAAAATTGTCAACCCATGGCCGATGGAAGAAGTTGTAGTTATGGAGAAATGCGGAGATATTCAGAAAAAAATCGATGCGCAGTTGACCGGAGACATCGTTTCTTTTACTACGGAAGCAGGCAAGAGTTATATCTTAAGATCAGGAAAACAACATTTAGATATATAGGGTGAGTATTCTTAATTGAGCTGAGAGACGATGAACCGGTTTCACCTTAAACCTTTACGTGAGCATAAGAAGGGCTTTTTCTTCATAGAGAAGCCCTTTTTGTGTGCAGTCAACGACTGCGAATTTTGCCAGGGGCGATACCGTAGTGTTGCTTGAATAAGTGATAGAAATGGCTTAAATTTTCGTATCCGGCTTCGTAGGCGATGTCCATAATCGACATGCTGGTCGTCAGCAGTAGGTTTTTGGCATAGGCGAGGCGCAGCCGGTTAATGTAGGCCGTCGGCGTCATGCGGAGATATTGCTTGAACACGCGGTTCAAATGGCCGCCGCTGCGGTCGGCCAGCGCATTCATCCTGTCCAGTCCGGCGGTGAAGTTCTCCTTCTTCTGCAATTGAGCGAGGAGAAGATCGAGCCATTGCGGCATGGGCTTCTTGTTCTCGTTCCGATAACGAAGGAAGAAATGCGCCAGAGCGTCGGTCAGAAAGCTTCGCGCCATCATTCGCGCCTTCTGCTTGTCGGTCGTTGTGTAGAGCTGGATCTGTGCGCTCTTGCCGATCATGACTTCCATATCTTCAATAGAGAGCATGACGTAAGGGGACAGCTTTGGGCTTTTGAGCGACTGGGCGAAAGCGGAGTGACCGACGTAATCGAATGCGCTCTCCACGACCTCCCTATAGAAATTGACGTTAATGAACCGGCAATCCTCGCCGTCGTAGAAGTCATAGCAATGCTTGTCGTCGGGACGAATGAACGCCATGGCGCCTTTCTCCAAATATTGCGCTTCGCCGTTAATCGAATGGGTGCACTTGCCGGCCGTGACGATGAAAATCTCGTAATAATCGTGGCCATGCAGCGGGTACGTGTGCTTGACCGTATACTCGATATGGAAATTGGACTGCACTTGTGGATCGATCAGCGTCGCCTCGCGCAGAATGGGAATTGTCATCGTAAGTCTCTCCATCGCGTCAAAAGTTGGATAAGCGTATATGTTACTATAGCACAAAAAAAGTTGGAACAATACAAGACGTGTACCAAACCGGAATGCTACGATCAAGCTAATACTCCCGCATCTATGCTCGAAAGCGCGGGTAGGGACATGCATGTATACTACAAAACAATACTTGAAAAGCAGGTGGAGACATATGCATTTATTGACGCTGAACGGCGAATGGAAGATGAAGAGAACCGATGAGGCGGAGTGGATCGATGCCGTCGTTCCAGGCTCCGTCTTCCAGGATTTGCTTCAGGCGGAGAAGATGGAGGATCCGTTCTTCCGGGACAACGAATACGATATTCTCGAGCTGACCAAGTTCGACTATGAATACAAGAGACGCTTCTTCGTAGAAGGCGATGCGCTCAATCACGATCAGGTGCTGCTGCGCTGCGAGGGGCTGGATACCCTGTGCGAGCTGTCCGTGAATGGAACCTTCGTTCTGGAAACGAACAATATGCACCGGACCTACGAGACGGACATCAAGGGGCTGCTTGCGACTGGCTGGAACGAGATTCATGTCGTCATCCGGTCGGCGACGAACTACGTGCTGGACAAGGATAAGGAATATCACCTGTCCAGCTGCGCCGACGCGGTGCCTGGCATCTCCCATCTGCGCAAGGCACACAGCATGTTCGGCTGGGATTGGGGTCCTAAGCTGCCGGACATGGGCATCTGGCGGGATATTTCGATATGCGGCCATGACATAGCCAGAATCGAAGACGTGTACGTGACGCAACGGCATGAGAACGGCCAGGTCGAGCTTGAGATCGCGGTACAGCTTCAGCAATGGTCGGAAGCCGGACTGCGGCTAATAGCAACATTGGAGACACCGGACGGGACTAAGCTCGAAGCGGTGGCGGAGAACGTCGATCAAGCAAGCAAACTGTCGATCGTCGTAGCCAATCCGGAGCTCTGGTGGCCGAACAATTTGGGCAGTCAGCCGCTTTATTCATTGCGCGTGCAGCTGCTGGACGAAGAACGGGAGCTTGACGGGCAGGCTCTAAGCATCGGGCTCCGAAAGCTGACCATTAGGCAGGAGCAGGACGAATGGGGAGAATCGTTCGAGTTCGAGATCAACGGGAAGAGCATCTTTGCGATGGGGGCCAACTTCATACCGGAGGACAATGTATTCGGACGCCGCAGCGCCGAGCGGATGGAGCAGTTGATCCGAAGCTGCGTGGAAGCCAACTATAACTGCATCCGCGTTTGGGGCGGGGGATATTACTGCGACGATTATTTCTATGACTTGTGCGACCGATATGGCCTGATTGTATGGCAGGATCACCTGTACGCCTGCGGCGCTTACGACTTTAATGACGATTTCAAGGAAAGTATCAGGCTGGAGACGATCGATAACATGAAGCGGATCCGCCATCACGCCTGTCTCGGAATATGGAGCGGCAACAACGAGCTGGAATACGCCTGGGCTTATTGGGGCTGGGTCGAGCGTTACGGAGAGAAGCTTCGTGACGATTATCTCCGCCAGTTCGAGGAGTTCCTCCCGGAGCTGTCGAGATCGCTTGATCCGAACACGTTTTATTGGGTTTCGTCGCCATCCTCCACAGGAGGCATCGACGACCCGAATAAAGAGGAGATCGGAGATATGCATTATTGGGACGTATGGCACGGACGCAAGCCGATTACGGAGTTCCGAACGCTGTTCCCGAGATTCATGTCAGAATTCGGCCTGCAGTCGTTCCCGTTGCTTAAGACGGTGGAAACGTTCACGCTGCCCGAAGACCGGAACATCTTCTCCTACGTGATGGAAGCCCATCAGAAGAATGGCACCGGCAACGAAAAAATTATGTTCTACATCAGCGAATATTTCAAATATCCGAAAAACTTCGAATCGCTGCTCTACGTGTCCCAACTGATTCAGTCCGAAGGCATGCGCGTCGGCGTGGAGCACTGGAGACGGAACCGGGGAAGATGCATGGGTGCCGTATACTGGCAGCTGAATGACATTTGGCCCGGCGCGTCCTGGTCGAGCCTTGATTACTTCGGCAGATGGAAGGCGACGCATCATGCCGCCAAGCGGTTCTTCGCGCCGGTGCTTGCGTCAGCTTGCGAGGAAGGGACGACGGTTGCGCTGCACGTCACCAACGAGACGCTCGACCAGGTCAATGGCGTGCTTCGCTGGCGTCTGATGGATCATAAGTCGGACGTTATCCAAAGCGGAGAAGCCGAGACGTCCATGGACGCGCTGTCCACTCGTGAGATTCTCGCCCTTAACTTCGCCGAGACGCTGAATACGAAGCAGAAGCTGCGCCGCAGCTATCTGAACTTCGAATTTGTCGTCGAAGGCAAGGCGACTAGCTCGGGGACGGTGCTGTTCGTTAAATCGAAGCACTTCGACTTCCTGGATCCCGCAATTCGCTTCAGCGTGACTGAGGAGGAGGACCGGTTCGTCATCAGGCTGGAGAGTCAGGCGTTCGCCCAGTTCGTGTCGCTTGATTTGATAGACGCGGATGCGCGCTGGAGCGATAACGTCTTCGACCTGTCAGCCGGACGTCCAGTCAGCGTCACGGTTGGCAAGGAAAGTCTGTCCGAGCCGCTGACCTTGGACGCATTCAAGGAACGGCTGACGGTGACGAGCTTGTTCGATACTTTCGAATAAACCGTCGAATACGGCGAATATCATCCATCATTCTCCGCATATCGTCAATTGGAATTGCCTCGTAACGGCGTTACAGTGGTATTAAAAGAATAACCCGGTGATGAATGAATCGACCGGGTTATTTTGTGTATTTTTAGCTGATGTGACGAATCATTAACTTTTTATAGCGCCCATCATGATCCCTTTGACAAAAAAACGCTGCAGGAACGGGTATACGAGAATAATCGGGAGGGTAGCCACCATTGTAACCGCCATCCGGATGCTTTCGCCGGACACCGGAATCCGCTTCGAGCTGTTCGCCAACGCTTCTGCTTCCGACAGCATGGCGCCGGTCTGGAACTGATTTAAAATTTTCACCAGAATGGCTTGAAGCGTCTTCAGCTCAGGCTTATACGTGTAAATATACGAATCGTACCAGGAATTCCAATGCCCGATTCCAATGAACAATGCGATCGTTGCCAATACGGGAACACAGAGCGGAAGGACCATTTTGCCGAAAATTTGCAGGTCGTTCGCTCCGTCAATTTTGGCAGACTCTTCTATTTCTGGCGGTAGCTGCTCCATATAGGTGCGGACCAATATCATGAGGAACACGCCGATCAGGCCGGGGAAGATAAAAACCCAAAACGAATCGATCAGCCCAAGCGACTTGATGATCATATAGGTCGGTATGAGTCCTCCGCCAAAATACATGGTGAAGATGAAAAACAGCGTAAAGGCTCTCCAAGCGATCAACTCGCGCTTGCTGAGCGAATAGGCCATCATGCTGATAGCCAGCACGGATAGCGGCGTGCCGATCACGGTCCGCAGCACGGTTACCTTCACCGAATTGATGAGCTCGTGGTTCCGGAATATCGATTGGTAGCTTTCCAGCGTGAACTGTCTAGGCCACAAATATAATCCCCCGCGCACCGAATCGGTCGCATCGTTCAAGGAAACGACCAGGATGTTCCAGAAGGGGTAGAATGTGACGAGAAAAATAACGATGAGAAAGAGGTAGATAAACAGATCGAAAAGCTTATCGGGTAATGATTGTAGTTTGGGCATTGTTCATCCGCTCCTTAAAATAACGACTGGTTGTTTAGTTTTTTGGATGCGTAATTCACGATAACGACGAGAATAAAGGCAACGACGGAATTGAATAGACCGACGGCCGACGCATACGAGAACATGGAGTTTTGTAAGCCGTACCGGAAGGAATAGGTTGACAAAACATCGGAATAGCCTAGATTGAGGCCGTTGCCGAGCAAATAATGCTGGTCAAATCCCGCGTTCAGTACGCCGCCGAGAGACAGGATAAGCAGGATGACGATGGTCGGCTTCAGATGCGGCAGCGTCACATACACGATTTGCTTAAAGCGTCCGGCGCCGTCGACTCTTGCGGCCTCGTACAGCTCCTGGTTGATCGATGAGATCGCGGCAAGATACAAGATTGCGCTGTAGCCCATCTCCTTCCATGTGTTGCCGAGGGCGATGATCCACCAGAAATATTTGCCCTCCTGCAGGAATAGGATGCTCGCGTCCGTCAAATTCAGCCACTGCAGCAGCTTATTGACGATGCCGTCCGAGGAGAGGACGGTGACGACGATATTCGCGGCGATAACCCAGGAAATGAAATGAGGCAGGTAAGACACGGTTTGCACCGTCCGCTTGAACAGCGCGCCTCTGACCTCATTCAAGGCAATCGCGATGACAATCGGAACCGGAAATGAGATAACCAGTGTCAGTAAGGTCGATGCCAGCGTATTCCGCATAATGACAAGAAAATCGCCGTTGCTGAAAAAATAATTGAACCAATCCATGCCGACAAATTCGCTTTGGAACAAATTACCCCAGAAGTTGCCAAGCGATGCCTGGTAATTGACGAAAGCCATATACAAGCCAGCCATTGGCAAATAGGCGAAGAAGACCGCCCAAATGACTGCCGGCGCCAGCAGCAGAAGAAGATACCGCTGCTCAAATAAGCGCTGTTTCATCCTTTTTTTCATTCCTTCATTTTTTTTGTGTAACGTATTGACGGCCATTCCCATGTGAGCACCTCGTTCCGTGGTAATGTAAAAAATTATACGAGCCGCCGATTCCGCAGGGCAATAAAACAATGTGAAGAAACGTACGGGAAAACGACTTTCATGCAACGCCGGTCAACCTTTGTCCTGCTTGGATGAAGATGCCAGTGATTTAATCGGATATACTATTCGGATCATGGGAGAGATGCTGGATGTTGACTATTTTTCTAGTCGAAGACGAGAAGATTGAGCTGGACCTGCTTCGGAATCATATCGATTGGGAGAGCATGAATTTCCGGGTGGCAGGAGCCGCTAAGAACGGAAGGAAAGCCTGGGAACAAATCCGGGAGCTGAAGCCGGATGTCGTACTGACTGACGTGCGTATGCCGATTATGGACGGACTGCAGCTGGCTTCGCTCATTCGGACGAATTTCGAATGGATGAAGATCATTTTTCTCAGCGGGCACGATGAATTTACTTATGTGAAGACCGCACTGCAAGCCGGCGCCATCGGTTATTTGCTTAAACCGATCGACCGGCTGGAGCTGTCCGCGGTTATCGCTAAGGTGAAGGAGGAAGTGGAGAAAGAGCATTTGCTCCGCACCTCGAAGCATGTCCTGATTGAGAAGCGGATCGAGGAATTGTACATCTCCGCTGACAGCGGGAACAGAGAGCAGGCATGGCAGGAGCTTGTACGGATCGCCCCCGAGGTTCGGCATGAATGTTTTGTAACCGCTTTAATTCGTGCCGATAACGATCATATAAAGAACATCCCTCGATTGATTCGCGAGCAGCTACTTGCTCATGAGCTGGAAGGAACGGTCATCAAGCTGGATGAGCAGGAGTGGCTTCTCGCAGTAAAATATACGGCAGAAACAGATTTTGAGCCCGTCTGGCATGCCGTCAGACAAGATTGCGGATTATCCGTCACGATCGGGGTTGCCGATAAGGCGGCTGCGCTGGATCAGGCGTATGCGATGCTGATTGAAGCAAGGAAGGCGGCCGGAGAACGATTCTATTTGGGGCTTGGTCGTATCATTCATGCGAATCGGGTGCAGGCGGAACGAATGGATGCTGCGTATCCGCTCGAGGATGTGGCGCTTCCGGGAGATTTGGATTTGTTCGACTTGTCCTCCTCCTCCTTCATCAGCAGCGTGGAGCATTATTTCGATTCGCTTATCCGGATGCGGGTGAGAAGGGAGAAGGCTTATGAAGCGGCCATAAATCTGCTGAAGAAAATGGACAACGCATGCGCCAAAATCGAAGACCAGGCAAGAAAGGAGCTTGGCGAGCTTCATGACTGGAACAGGGCGATCGTCCGGCAGGACACGCTGCCTGGGATCAAAGCGTTTATTCTGGAGCTGGCCGATCGTATCAGCCGCTATATGGCGGACCGTCAGCAGGACCGGCACATGCTGCTTGTTCGGGAAGTGGCGGAGCTCATCGACAAGGCGTATTTCGAGCCGCTTACGATTGAGCAGCTGGCAGCGAAGGTCTATATTTCCCCCAATTATTTAAGAGCTTTGTTCAAGGAGAAGCAGGGATGCACGATCCATGAATATTTGACGAAGGTCCGGCTTGCCAATGCGCTTGAGCTGCTGCGCGACCGGACGCTCAAGATTCATGATGTGGCCAAACGGGTGGGCTATGACAACACCTCGTATTTCTGCTCGTTTTTCTATAAAACGCAAGGGGTCACGCCTAATGAGTATCGTAAAAAATTTCTCTAGCATCCGCGGGCTCTTCCGGCGCATCATGACGAACAGGCGGCTAAGGAGCAAGCTGTTTTTCGTTTATCTGCTGGTTACGATTCTGCCCATCACCTTTTTTGTGTTCTATTCCTACCAGACGATCAAAGACCAGCTCATCCGGCAGGCAACCCTGAACGTAGGAAATACCATCGACCAGATCAATAACAATATTGAGAATAAGCTCGACATTTACGCCCAGAATGCCACGTTAATTTATTTGGATACGCAGCTGCGGGATTACTTGTTGAACCGTTATAGCAAAAATGATATTTCCAAGCTGGACGCGTACGATTATATTAATCAAACCCTGTACAAGATTCTGGCTATGAATCCGAATCTGCTGTCCATTACGATCTACACAGATAATCAGACGCTTCATTCGGACGGCTTGTTTATCAAGCATATGGATGAGCTGCCAGCTAAGCTGGTTACCCAGTCGCTGCATGCGGAAGGGCGTATTACCCACTTTTATTCGGGGGACGAAGCAGCGGGGGAGCGCGTTGTCACGCTGGCTCGATCGCTCAATTATTTGAGCCTGAACTTCCCTTACGGCATTCTGACCATGAACGTCTCGGAGAGGGAGATCTACTCGCTGATCGAGAAAGAGAGCAAGAACAAGACGATTATCGTGTCCGATCAGGACGGAAATGTCATTACGTCGGATCGGAGCAGCGCTGGCATCCAGAACATTTCCGAATTGATGACTGAGGAGAATGACAGCTCAATCGTTATTCAGAAGCCGCTTCTTAACGGCTGGCAAACGACCGTTGTTTTGCCTTACGAGGAATTGCTGACGCAGGCCAAGGCCGCCTCGGGAAAAATGCTGACGATCTCGCTTGCATGCATATTCGCTGCGATTATCCTTATTTACGGTACGAGCCAGCTCATGACGAAACGTTTCGAAATTTTGCTCAATCAAATCCGCAAGGTGGAACGAGGCTCCTTCGATTTAACCTTTCCGGCGATGGGGCACGACGAGGTCGGACAGCTTTCATTTGCCTTGAAGAAGATGGCTTTGAAGATCCAGGAATTGATTCAGGACGTGTACAAGAAAGAAGTTCTGAAGAACGAGGCAGAGATGACCAGTCTTCAAGCGCAAATTACGCCGCATTTTCTCTACAATTCGCTGGCTTCCATATCGGCGCTGGCGGCGATGAGCAATAACGATCAGGTGTACCGAATGGCGGAAGATCTTGCCCGCTTCTACCGGATTTCATTAAACAAAGGGAAGAAGACGATTACCATAGGGCAGGAAATTAAGCTGACGGAGCATTATCTCTCCATTCAGAAAACGAGATTCCAGGGCTTGTTCCGGGTCCATTACGATTTGGATGAATCGCTGTTTCCTTATACAACCTTAAAGCTGATCGTACAGCCTTTTATCGAAAACTGCATTAATCACGCGATTTGGGACGACGACAGCGGAATTAACATATTGATCAAGCTCCGTTCGGAGGGCGAGGATCTATTGTTATCCGTCATCGACGACGGGATGGGCATGGCTCGCGATGTGTATGAGAGGTTGCTGACGGCGACGGATCAGCAGGCGGGCTACGGCATTTATAACGTGGACAAGCGGATCAGGCTGGCCTACGGCGAGCGTTACGGCGTGTCCGTGTACAGCAGACTCGGCATCGGCACATCGGTGCAAATCCGGGTTCCGAAGACGTTTGTTTATTTATGATAGTCATTTTCCGTCACGTTTAATAACAAAGTTATATAGAAACAGAGCCGGCCAGCTGTCTAAAATAAAGGCTAAGCACAGCGGATTCGATGATTCTGCTTGATCCGCTTGCAACCCAATTCGAGGAGGAACAGATCAGAATGAGAGAGAAGGGGCTTGTTCGATTTACGGTTCTGACGGTGTTATTGATAGCGCTGCTTGCCGGCTGCAGCAGCAATGGGGCACCTGCAAATGAAGGCAAGGATGAAGCGCAGAATACGGGCGGCGAAACCGCATCCGATGGGAATGAACCGATCACCTTTACTTTTTTTGACCGCAATGTCGGCGATTCGTTCGATAATCCGGTTGCCAAAAAAATTACCGAGGAAACCGGCGTTTCCCTGGAAATTCAACAGCCGACCGGCAATCCGGCCGAGAAATTAAACCTGATGCTGGCCAGCAACGATCTGCCGGACTTGATGGCGATTTCGCGCGGTGATATTCTCGACAAATATATTGCGGCGGGAGCGCTCATACCGCTTAACGATTTAATTGACCAATACGGTCCGAACATTAAGGAAATGTACGGTGAAATGCTGAACAAAACCCGCTCGCCGGACGGCAAAAACTATTATCTGGCCAACTGGTACGGGCTGGAGCAATATCCTATATTCGGATTTATGATGCGGATGGATGTCATGAAGGAGCTTGGAGCCGGGGAGAAAGCGACGAACGGCGAACCGTTCACAGCGGAAGAATTCGTCGGCCTGCTTAAGAGCTTCAAAGAGAAATATCCGACCGTTGACGGCAAACCGACGATCCCAATGACCTTCAACGGCGAGAACATGGGTGCGGTGATGAACACGTTCAAAGGCATGTACGGCTTGATGCCGTACTACGAAACGAACGGCGAGCTGAAGAGCGACGTCAGAGATCCAAGGTATTTGGAGATGATCAAGTTTATTAATTCCTTGTACACGCAGGGCTATCTCGATCCGGAATGGGCAACGATCAAGACGCAGCAATATGAGCAGAAGACGGCGTCCGGCACGGTATTCGCCACAACGGATGCCTTCTGGAATCTGGGCAAGCCGAACACGATTCTGAAGGAGGAAGCGGCTGATCCATCCAAGAAAGACGAGAGCCAGTTCTATCCTTACAAAGTCATCGCGCCTGGCGTTGATCCTGCGAAAACGACCTTCGGTCCGAAGAGCTCGCTCGGCTGGGACGGCATCGGAATTACGACCAAAAATGCCGATCCGGTCCGCGCCATTAAATTTCTGGATTTCCTGGCCAGCGAAGAAGGCCAATATTTGATGATGTGGGGCCTGGAAGGCACGCACTGGGACATGAAAGACGGCAAGCATGTGCCAAGACCAGAAGTGCTGGAAGGCTTTAAGAAGGACTGGGCTGGCTATTCCAAGGAGACCGGCATCCGGAAGTGGACGTGGACGGTGAAGAACGGTCCGGGCTCGGACGGAACGCCTTATGACTTAATCGGCCGCTACGAGACGGACGCCGTTGCCGATCTGGCGATCAAGAACCTGGCGGACTCCTCGTTCGACACGGCTCTCTATGACAATCTAGGCCCAAGCGGAGGCACACCGGAAGCGATTATGCAGACGAAGGTCGGCGAGACGGTTAACAAATATTTCCCTCGCATGATAATGGCGTCTTCCGAAGCGGAAGCCGTTAATCTGTACGAAACAATGATGAAGGAATTGGATGCGGCCGGACTTGCGAAGCTGGAGAAGATTTATACCGAAAATTTCAACAAACGGAAAGAGCTTTGGGGCTAATTAAAATTATGATGTGCGTGGAGATTTCGACAGTGCGGTGATTCGAATAAAAGCTCGGGAGGGAACACATTGGGTAAAATGGCTTTTAGAAAAGCGATTGTTATTCTTTTGATATTCGTGATGGGGGTTGTTATTCTGCCAGACGATAGTTCCGCTAAACCGCAAAAGCTGCAGATTAATCAGAAAAACGGGATCGTGAAGGCAACGAACGGCCAGTATACGTTTACTTATAATTTGTCGAACGGCCTTGGGGACGTATCCTGGGGCGGCCGGCAGGTTCTGCAAGGCTTTCATTCCAATTATAAGCTGGCTGACAGCGAAACCAGATTTCGTTCCTCCGATCCGGCGGTCCGGACAGCCAAGTGGAGCCAAATCCCGGATGACGGATACGGTACAGGCGGCGTGAAATTGACGATCGATAACGCATTGAACAGCGGCTCCAAGATCGTCACGCAATTTTATTTTTATGCGGATAAGGCTTATTTTCTGACTGAAATGAGCGTGGAAGGCCAGACTTCCCAGACAGCGGAAATCCTTGAGCCGATCGCCTCGTCCTTCCTGGATATCGGGGCGGGCAGCGACAAACGTATCTTCACTACGCCATATTCGAACAACTTTGACTTTGGCGTAGCGCCTGTCAATGACTTCGGCAACAGCCAGAACGGCGCCGACAGGTTCGAAGGCGAGCAGTTGAAGTGGGAGCCGTTCAACGGCATCAGCCACTGGGTTGCGGCAATGTTCGACAATACGTCCAAGCAGGGCTTTGTGGCGGGCGCCGCGACGGTGAAAAAGTGGAAGAGCAGTCAGAAGCTCGGGGAAGCGGCGCAGGCGAACGGTCCGTTGTCTTCGTTCAGTCTCTACAATTGGGGCGGGACGCAGAGCGGCAAGTCGGTAGGCTCCGACCGCTTTTTCCTTGGATTCTACAGCGATTATCAGACCGGCCTCGAGGAGTACGGCAGCGTGTACAATATTGGAGAGCCTCATTTGGAGTGGGACGGGGAAGTTCCAATGGGCTACAATACTTATTATTCGCATTATGGTTACGCGTCGGCCGAAGCGATGTATCCGCTGGTCGATTACATGGCAGAACACCTGAAGCCGCTGGGCTACGAGTATTTTAATCTGGACGGCGGTTTTCAACCGGTCTCGGATCTGCCTTTCGATGACGGGATGCAGGCATTCGCGGATTATGTCCACAGCAAAGGACTCAAGGTCGGCGGTTATCAAACGCCGTTCACGATTTATGACGCCTGGCTCGATCTGCCTATTCCGGGCACGGAATATAACCACCGGGATATTTCCTTGAAGGATGAGAACGGACAGCTGATCCGTACGTATCTGGGCACCTATGCGATGGATATAACGCATCCTGCAGCCAAGGTGGCGTTGCGCAGCGCCATTCAGAAGTACATCGACTGGGGATTTGACTACCTGAAGCTCGATTTTATCGATATGGGGATGTATGACGGACAGCACTATGACCCGTCGGTAAACGGCGTTCAGGCTTACCGGATCGGTATGGGCATCATTCGGGATGCGGTGCTTGCCGCGGACCGTCCGATTTATATTAATGAATCGATCGCGCCGCTGCTGCCGGCAGCATTCGCCCATGGCAGAAGATCGGGATGCGATACGACGATCGGCGTTGACGGATACTCCGGCATCGAGCGGCAGGCCTTTAATACGGCTGCCTCGTGGTGGTCGAACGGGACGTTGTACGAATACAATGATGCCGACATGATCCTTCCGGAAAATTTTGCCCAAGGTTTCTGGTACAAATACAGTCAAAGCGAAGGCAAGTTGCTGGCCACGACGGTAGCGATGGGCGGCGGACATTGGCTGTCTGGCGACAATTTCCCGTTCCTCGCCGAGGACAGAATGAGCATTCTTGAGAATAAGGGTTTGCTGGGGCTTGTGCAGGAAGGCAAAGCGGCGAAGCCGCTCAATATGCCGAATGTGTATCATCAAGGAGAGCGTTCCCCGTCTGTTATTTATTTGAAGGCTGACAATGGCGACGTGTTTGTCGGCTTGTCCAATTGGAACGCAAAGGAAGAGAAGCAATTGACGGTGAAGCTATCCGATCTTGGCTTGAATGCAAAGGCCAAGCATACGTTAACGGAGCTGTATTCCGGCAAGGTGCTGGGCAAGGCATCGGGGCAGTTCACGTATACGCTGGAGCCAAGCGGAACCGCCATTATCCAGGTGTCGAAGGGCGGTACGGGCCAGGACAACGGCGGGGAGCTCGTCAATCTCGCGTTCGGCAAGAAGACAGCGGTTTCTTCGACCTGGAGCGATCCGGGCTACGAGGCGAATAAACTGACGGACGGCCAACGTTCCACAAGATGGAGTGCCGCTGACGGACAGAAGAACGACCAGTGGGCGGAAATCGATTTTGGCAAGGATACGGACGTAAACCGGGTCGTGATCAAAGAGCATAAGGGCGACTATTTCCAAATTGCGAATTATGCGTTGCAGTATTGGGACGGCTCGAAGTACGTCGATATTACGAAAGGTTTTACCGTGGGAGACAATAAGGTCATTAACTTTGGAACGGTGACGACTTCGAAAATCAGATTATTTATGAAGACGAACTATCTCATTCCTTCGATCGAAGAGATTGAGGCTTATTATGTCAAAGGGAACAGCGGTCCGGTCATCGATCAGGACAACAGCAATGCGGAGTATGCGAGTTATTCGGACATTCGCGCAGGTGTGCAGCGGATGCAGGTGTTCAAGCTGAATGACACTAGCCTGCCTAAGCTTGATCTGTATATTTACGAGAGCTACGTGAATACTGTACCGGCTGACACTTATTTCTTTGATATCGTCGTGCTGGATGAGCAGGACAACCCGTATAAAACGATCTTTACCGCTTCGCTTCCGGCCTACAATATCCCGGGAAGCGTTAGTCCTTATTCGATTTATCCGAAGCTGACAAACCTGGATACTTCTAAGAAATATGGGATTATCCTAAGATCGCCGAAGTCGGCGATGACAGAAACGACGGATAATAACTACGGATTCGCGTACAATGATTCGAATTCGTATGCGGATGGATATGAGAGGCTGTCGCTGGATGGCGGCAAAACATGGACGACGGAAAACAACGGCAATCGCGATTTAATTTTCACGATTTATACCGACGGGGAGCAGGATAACTAGCTCAACCGGAAGCAAGAGGCGGTCGATGTCATCATCGGCCGCCTCTTTTTTTGCGTCCTGCCCTACTACCACCTTTAGAACGTTGCGCGCCAATTGTACACAATGGATGCCGCGAGTCTGCGAAGGAGAATTCTAAAGTTACATTAACCGCTAAAGAACTCCATTGGTCGCTGTAGGTGCTATAGTGGATTTTTGCAGTAACTTAACTAGGCTTGAGGAATAGCATGCTGGCAATAATTATTAAGTTATTAAATATATCGATTATGGACTTGAGTAGCTATAATAGCAATAGAATGACGAAGGGTCATCAAATTCAAAAGTATAAAGAAAAAGAATGAGGAGTATGTATGGTTGACGTTTTATGGACGATTTATTTAGGGTTGCTCGCAACAGCTTCGCTCACTTTTTTATTTAAAGGAAAATATAAGTCGAAACTTAGCAAAATAGATTTTGTCGTATCCATCATTACATGGATTGGATTGTTCGGGTACGTTACGGAAACGGCAATTCTAAATCCCACTGTCTGGAAATTTGTCTCCGTTGCAGCTTTTCTGTGGGATTTATCAATCACGATGCTTCTAAAAGGTTATGAAGGGGAAGAAATCTTGGAGGAACTGCCGATTGTGGCGAGGAGAGTCTGGATGTTGATAACATTTGTTGTCATGGTCGGTCCTTTGTATTATGGGTTGTTCAGATATGCCTTTGCATGATGCGGGAGTAATGCAAGAAAAAAACTGAGCGAAAGAATGAAATAAAACGGGCTATGGCATCCCCATTACGATTGGAAACAGTGTCTCGATATATAGATGGGATTGAGCTAGCGGGCATGATAACAATAAACAGCAAGGCTGCCGGCTGATCCAAAGCGCCAACCGGCGGCCTATCCATTCATTTGATATCAGAGTTACTTTGATTTCTTCTTAGCTGCGGATCTGCCTTGCTTCTTCGGATCGTTCGATGGCGGTGCGGCATGCTGTGAACCGTTGGGCTTAATCGAATCGGCCATGTTCTAATCTCCTTTCCTGAGATTTGTAATTAGTTATATGCATATTTTTCTATCTCATCCAAAGGCACACAATGTTTTCCGAATACCTATCTCCATGGCACGAAGTAATAAAATCGAATTCGTTATCAGACGACCTGAAGCTCGGATGTGATTATCAGTTATAGCTCCTTTCTATATAGCATAAGAAAAGCTCCCCCAGTGCTGAAATGAAAAAATGGATTTCGTCATTGTTAAGTTAACGTGGAATGATAGTTGAATCTACACACCACGGTAGCCGGCCATACGATCGGCTGCCGTTGTCCATTGAAGTAACGGGCAGGATAGTTTAATGATAGGGGCTATAAGGCGGTACTAGATAGAACAATGTATAGTGTACAGTTGAGCTAAGGGAGACCATAACAAAACCACCTTTTAGAAGGTGGTTTTGTTATGGTCAAATATCATTATTAAAGTTTAACATAGCCTAGATTTTAAATATTGCACCCACATCGCGTGCAGCTCAGCTTCCGATACCTGAAATGCGCCATGAAAATCAGTGGCATCGCGTATGAATTTGTTGAGCTCATCTGAACTGTAAGAATGGAGGAGAAATTCAACGATCAAATGCGAGAATCCATATCCCCCCATCCTCTCGAATTCCCACGTATCGTTAGTTAATGCTTGAAAGCTAGGGACAGCCTCATTTCGAATCGCTTCGGAGGTGCTATACTTGATATATTCTTGCGACATTTGTTTGGCTTCATGTCCGCCAAGCCCATGAGTAAGCCATTTCGGTGCCAACGGATTAATATCATTCACTAACCACATCGTAAACAAACTTATCGTGTGTCGTAGTACCGATTGGTACGTATGTTCAGGGCCTGGGTTCAGTGGGGATACGATTCTTATTTTGTTGTGTTCGTAGGTACCCATGAACCAGTTAGGCGCATCCGGTTCGCCTATTGCTTGGTGAAAAGTGGACAGATCCGGATAGATTTCAATAGTGATTTTCTGAGATGGTCGATGACGATATGTTGTTAGAATTCGCTTTACATTGGATTTCAATTCCTCGAATAAGTCATGGTATACCTTATTCATACCATCATTCTTGGTGGAAGCCTCGTTCTTATCCACAATCGATATCAATTCTTTGATAGACATGATTGTAATGTCACCCCATTCTTTTAATGCTATTTTTAGTTTGTTTAATGCGCGGTAAAGTCTGTTCTTAACCGCGCTTTCAGGCATCCCGATGATTTTGGATATGTCCAATAGAGTGCAGTCGACGAAAAACCGCAATGATATGATTTGCTGATCTAACTCATTCAATTGGGCTAATGCAGCACTAATATCAAGACGGATATCAACATCTTTAACGATATCGAGGGAAATCGATTGGGACTGAAAATCGATAACTTCGTGCACTATTTCTTTATTTCGTGATCTTGTACGATACTCGTTTTTCACGATATTCTGCGCGATTTTGAATAGCCAAGTAAATATACTGGAGTTATGCTTAAACAAGTGAAAGTTTTCCATTGCTTTTAAAAAAGCTTGTTGCGTTAAGTCATCAGCTACTGCTGAATTTGTTTTTACTGCGATATATTTTCGAATTCTCTCCTGATATTGATTATAAATTTCTTCGAAATGCTGGATGTGTTCCTGCTCCTCCGGAAGAACAGGGATTTTCGTTTTGTCTTGAGCTCGTGACACCAGTAGTACCTCCTCCTGAACTTACAATTCATTAGACACCGAAGGGAGGTAAAAAGCCACATCATTTTTTAAAAAATAAATTTTCATGACGCCATCCTTCATCAAACGGATAAGTGATAACAAGACCAGCGAGAGACAAAACGGAAGCAATGAAAAGGTCACAGGAGTTAATCATGGAATTGGATGAACAAGATTAGGGAGTGAATGCACTAACGGAGATACTTTAGCTAAATTACGATGCAGCGGCAGCCGGCCAACGGTTGCAGTTTTCTCAACTAACGGGCAGTTTAGTGGAGGAACGGTTAGATCATAATTGTATGAAATGAAGAAACGGGGGCTGAAGAAATGAGTAAGCATGACGATCTATTCAAAGATCTGAAACAGATAAGGGATACCTGGGCAAATGTGGATTACCTCGGTCCGAGTGCGGTTATTCCAGAATGGTCTGAGATCAAAGAAGAATACGAAACATTACGCAATACAATCAAGAACGAAAATGAAATGGATGCCTTTAAGAAAGTCTTGGAAAACACCTTAACAGGGGTCATACACTCGGTTTTGGTTATGATCGATGGTGGAACGGAACTTGCTGAGAAATTCAATATTGATCTTGTTGTTGTGGAAACAGGAGAATCTCTGCGAGAAAATATTGCATTACACGAAGAGTTTATCGGTTATTTACTTGATGCCGAAGACAATAATTCACTGAACTAACGGGAGACGATAGTTCAACCATTACACAGCGGCAGCCGGCCAAACGATCGGCTGCTTTTTTAAGTTTTGACACCCTGGCATGCATGTGACCCGCCCCGCACGCCAAGGGTCATTTTGCCAAAATGTGAATATAGTGTGTTAACCAGTTAAAGGGGGTTTTGTCATGGGTGCGAGGGTTAAGTATAGGTCGTCTGACGTTGATTTGTTGGCGCGGCTTATGAGGGGCGAGGCACAGGCGGAAGGCGAAAAGGGTATGTTAACGGTTGGCGCTGTCGTGATTAATCGGGCCGTAGTCAGGTGTTCGGACTTCAAGAACGTCAACAATATTAATGATGTTATTTACCATTATATGAATGGCGATGCCATGTTCGACGCCATTATAGAACCTGATTTTTATCAGAAGCCACGGGAACGCGAGCGGCGGCTAGCTGAACAGACCATAAAAGGCTGGCGAGAATGGCCTTCAAAATACTCGCTGTGGTATTTCAACCCGTGGGGGCCAACGTCTCAAGCTTGCCCCGCAATGTGGTACGGTCAACCGTTCGCGGGTGCTTGGAAAAATCATTGTTTTTACCAACCTACAAGCACAGAATGCGCGGAAATTTACCGATAAAAAACTTTATAAGGGCGAATGCCATAAGGCATTCAATGCCAAATAAAAAAACTTTGGTATGCCATCGACTACGAAAAGTTGCCTTAAAAGAAGCACAGCCTCTTCTTGATAAGAGTCCTCACCTGACTGTGAAAAAATAAATTAAAAGTAGTTGCAAATCCAACTTTAAATAATCAAGGGTGAGCTTTTATCAAATTTCAAGTAGTATCGGAAGAAGATTAAGCTAACGGGCACGATAGCGTAATACAGACCACGACGAGGCAGCCGACTATCGGCTGTCTTTTTCACGCTAATGGCAGGTTAGTTATAATTGTTTACTATCTTCTATCTATATCGTTCGGGAAGTAATATAATTGTCAATTACAAGTGGATTAAGGGGGGAATAGGTTGCCATTGTTTATTGTAACAGGTGCAAGTGGGTCAGGGGAAACATATGTCATTAAAGAACTAGAAGGAATAATGCCGGATTTTGATGTTTTTGACCCTGATCACCTTGTTGAGTTCATAGGACATGATTGGGAGAACATGCGAAATATTCGAAATCATTCTATTTTGCGTTCTCATCTGGCTGATGTATGCCAAAAATACCTTCCGTGTCCATATAGTACCCTTGTCACGCCATTCCAGGCAAAGCATACTTTGGCATTGCAACCTTGCCGCTATGATTTAGATTTTTGGTTCCGTAGAATCGTAGACTCCCACTCCCATTGTACATGCATAGCCATTCAAAGCCTGGCCTGGTACTGAGCAATCCCCTTGACGTTGTATTAATGCACCGTTAATTCCAAGTTCATTTGCATCGCCCGTCACAGCCCCGAAATAGGGCATCCCCGCATAATAGCTCCAATCCTCAAATGTCCATCCAAATACTTCTCCATAAAATTTCTTAGCACGCTCCATGTCATCGACATGAATTTCGAAATGAACTAATCTGCCCATGATTTCCTCCTCTGGAAGGATAATCACGAAGAATAAAAAAGGAGTTGATATTCTTCTATCGTTTTGATAAGATGAGCAGCAAGTAATATTACAGTTAATTTTCACTTAACGAAGTAACTTTTTGAAAGCGCTTGTAGTAATCGGAGAGGAGGCGAGTTCAAATGTAGTTCGTTAGAAACGCACTCATGATCCCATAAACAATGCGTAGAGGAGGATTTTATGTTAAACAGAGCAAGCATCGAACGGTCGTTATCTATTATCGTGGCGGTATTGATCATCTTATCTCAATGGTTTATGAGCGCACCGGCAGTTTCGGCAGTACAGCAAACGGTGGATGCAGACGAGAGCATCTATCAATATGAGGCGGAATCACCGGATAATACCTTAACGGGCAATGCGGCCGTTCGTGATTGCAAGCCCGAGACCGGATGTTCCGGCGGGAAAAAGATAGGCGATTTTGGGAAAAATGGATCATCGGTGCAATTTAACAACGTTAACGTACCGACTTCTGGCATCTATCTTTTAAAACTTGTTTATATTTCACAAAACACCGATCCAATCAGGTTGACTGTAAACGGTGGAGAACCGGAAATTTTTACTATGCCGACAACGGAGAATTGGGACACGATTGGCAGCTTCGATATGGAGGTATCGCTAACTGCTGGGAGCAACACAATCAAATTCGACGATAACGGAGGATGGGGGCCGGATATCGATAAGATCGAGATTTCTCTCTCAGACAATTCGAGTGAAATCCCCGACAATGATGGGGAGATCGGCGATATCGGTGAGCGTGTCGATTCGAAAAAATTCGGTTCTATCTTAGTAACGGAGCACGAGAAGGGGGTAACGCTCTCTAACGATACTTACACAGTCACCTATCATACGGAATCCGGCCTCGCGGCTTATGGTTGGAATGGGAAGACGGTCGCTACAGGTATATACAGTACCGTGGAACTCGATCAGCCCTTATCCAGTAAAGATTACTCCGAGCATACGTTCTCGATGAGCAGCATCGCGAAGATTAAAGACGGCCATGGGAAAGGAATTAAAGTCGTCTTTGAAAATAAGCAGGACGGTCTTCCGACGATAAAGCAAGTCTATCAAATTTATGATCGCCAGCCGTATTTTGTGACAAGTCAAGAAGTACATAGTACGGCCGAGATTAGCACAAACAATATGGCTCCGATCGTCATCAACGCGAAGGGCGGAGTCGATATCGGCAGCTATACGGATAACAGGGTGCTGGTCGCTCCTTACGATAACGATATGTGGTCCAGATATCAAGCTCGGACGATCAACACTTATTTGAACACGGGCAATTATGTCAGCTCGGAATTGTCGGCCATCTACGATAATGAGAGCAGGAACGGCCTGGTTATCGGTTCGATTACGCATGACACATGGAAAACCGGTATATCCTGGAGCGGTTCCAATGACCGCTTGAACAAGCTGAAGGTATTTGGAGGTTTTACTTCGACCAAAGTGACTCATGATACTATTCCGCATGGAAAAATATCGGGTACGAAGGTCACGTCGCCGCAAATCTTTGTCGGATATTATGACGATTACCGTGACGGCTTGGAAGGCTTCGGACATGCCAATGCGGCAATTGCGCCGCCGCTTCCGTTCGGCAAGAATATCCCGAAAGGCGTACCGGTCGGCTGGAACAGTTGGGGCGCCTATGGCGGCACCCTGAGTCACGATAAGGTGGTTGATGTGTCCAATTTCTTCAAGGAGAATTTGCAAGACGAATCCTTTAATAATAAAGGAAATATTTATATCAATCTGGATTCCTATTGGGATTGGCTGACACCGCAAGAGTTGGAAGATGTGGTTTCGGTTATACGCAGCAATGGGCAAAAGCCAGGCATTTATGATGGACCGTTCGTCTATTGGGGCGACAATATGGATCAAGAGGTTCCTGGCACCGATGGTAAATATACGTATGGCGACATTGTGCTAAGGGATTATGACGGTAAAATTTTGCCAAAGGTGGACGGCGCATATGCGATTGATCCTACCCATCCCGGCTCTAAACTACACGTCGAACAGCATTACAAACGTTTTCTGGATCTTGGGTTTGAATACATCAAGATCGACTTTTTGAGCCACGCTTCATTTGAAGGAAAGCATTACGATCCGAATGTGAAGACGGGTATCCAAGCTTATAACCAGGGTATGGCGCATATTAATGAAGTGTTGGACGGTAAAATGTTTATCAGCGAATCCATTGCTCCTCTCTTTCCAAGCCAGTATGCGCATGCGCGTCGGATTTCGTGCGACATCTACGGCAATCTTAGTTCAACCGAATATCAGCTGAACAATTTGACGTACGGCTGGTGGCAGAACGGCACGATTTATCCATATACGGATCCCGATTACATGTCGCTGGCGAAAGGCGGTTCGATGGCCGCGGCGCAAACTCGGGTGAACTCCGCGGTCATATCGGGGACGGTATTCCTGAACTCCGATGATGTGAATGACCCGACTGCCCAGGAGTATATGAAAGCGTTGTTGACCAATCCGAAAGTGAATGAAGTGGCGATTAAAGGAAAAGCCTTTCGGCCTGTTGAAGGCGATACGGGCACGAATGCGGCCGACCTATTCATTCTGAAGGACAAACGCGACTATTATTTAGCTGTGTTCAATTACACCGATTCCGCAGTAACGAAGACAGTTGATTTGGCCCTCGCGGGCATTTCAGGTGCCTCGAATTATACAGTCACCGATCTGTGGACGGATGCTTCGAAGCAGATAAGCGGACAGTTAACAGTAAGCCTGGACGGAGCGCAATCCGTGTTATATAAAATTACCCCTAAGCCGGGCGGCGGCAGAGGGAAGCAATAAAAGATCTAAGCCTCCGGCACGAATTGGTGCTGGGGGCTTCGTTTCTAAATCTCGTATTTTCAGGACGAGCGGGATGTCTGCTTAATTGTAAATCAATCAACTTATTGATAAGATAGTTCTTAAGTGAAAATTTAAGCAAATTAATGAATGGGGAATTCATGTGGCTACCATACGCGATATAGCAATGAAAGCACAAGTATCCAGCGTTACCGTTTCTCGAGTGTTAAATCGAGACCAAACCTTCTCCGTTTCCGATGATACGCGTCAGCGTATTCTGTCGATTGCCGAGGAGCTGAACTACAAAACGCCTCGAGAACGTAAAGGGAAACATATGATCACTTCAAGCAGCGACGCCAGAATCGGTACGGTTATCTTTCTTACTGAACAGCAGGAGGAAGGGGATGTTTACTTTAGCTCGATAAGGGAAGGAATTGAAAAAGAATGTATCGCCGCCGGGATCACGACGACGAAAGTTATGCGGTTATCTCAATATGGCAATCCCGATTTAGTCATAAACGATGTCGACGGGGTCATTATAATAGGCGGTTCCCTTGATAATATTGCTACTATCGTTAATCAGGTCGACAACGTTGTATTCGTGGATTACGCTCCGGATGTTGAGAAATTTGACTCCATTATCATTGACTTCGAAAGAGCAACGAAGCTTGTTTTGGATCATTTGATCAAGGCGGGGCACAAACAAATCGGCTTTATGGGCGGCGTCCAGTCCGATGGGAAAGATGAACGCCATCTTAATTACGAGAACATCATGAAGGAATGCGGAATCTACGATCCCAAGCATGTTTATATCGGAGAATGGACTACGACCGAAGGGTACAACACGATGCAGCGAATTATCGAAAAGAATTATCTTCCGACAGCCTTTTTCTTCGCCAGCGACTCCTTGGCCATTGGCGCGCTGCGGGCATTGCAAGAGGCGGGGATTAGCGTGCCACAGCAGATGGCGGTCGCGGGCTTTAATGATATTCCGATGGCCGCTTTTGTAACCCCTTCTCTTACTACGGTAAAAGTCCAGACGGAAATGATGGGCAGAATGGCCGTCAAGCTATTGCTCGATCGAATTGGCGGCAGGGAAATTCCTGTACAAGTGACGGTGCCATCAAAACTGATCGTTCGCGACAGCAGCGGAGTTCAGTTAACATAGTTGTTTTTTACTAAAAATAAGGGCTTCTCTTCATAGAGAAGCCCTTTTTTTGTTATGTCAACGACTGCGAATTTTGCCCGGGGTGATGCCGTAATGTTGATTGAATAAGTGATAGAAATGGCTTAACTATAATGTTACTATAGCACAAAAAAAGTAGGAACAATACAAGACTTGTACCGGACCGGAATGCTACGATCAAGCTAATAAGCCGTCATACGAAAAGTAGTTGATAATATTCAGGCAGTCTGATATGATGAAAAACAAGTAATAATACAGTTAATATTCACTTAATTGTTTTAGTTAATTTTTTGTCATCTCAGAACAATTCTGAAATATTTAAGTGAAAATTATATTCGAAAAAGGAAGCGCGATCATAATATACCAGTCTTTTTGAAAGCGCTTCTACATAACGGGGAGGTGAGTTTCATGTAGTCGGATGAAGTGTTTTAGAAAATGTAAGCGCATTACATATTTTCTATTATGGATAACAAGGGGTGTATGACCATGAAGAAGATGAAACAATGGACAGTCATTACTTTGGTATTTTTATTAATGTTTGCTTTGTCAGCGTGCGCTGGCGGCAATGAGAAGCCTGCGGCAAGCAACAGCGGTGCCGAAGGCAATGACGGCAAGCAGCCAGTTGAAGAAACAAATAAACCGACTGAAGAAACTCCAGAAGAAGAGACAAAAATCAATTTGGCAGGCAGGGAAATTTTATTCTCTGCTTGGTGGGACGGCACCCCTAATGCGGAAACGCCTGAGGGCGAAGCTGCATTGCAGCGCCAGAAGGAAGTTGAAGAAAAGTACAATGTCAAAATTAAGTATGTCAATCAGGACTATCATCAAACAGCGGAGAAGCTGTCTTCAACGGTTATGGCCGGCAAACCTTTTGCCGACGTTGTGTTAGTGCCTGACTATCTTATTGCGGGATTGTTAGCAGGCGGATACTTTACGGCACTGGATGATTTCATGGACGTCAGGGCGGAAAGCAAGCTGCCGGATGCCGTTATAGAAGCGGGAAGCTACCATACTTCGAAAACATACGGTTTTAATAGATCGCTGGCGCTCTTTGACAATACAGGGTTGTACTATAATAAACGAATTTTCGAAGAAGCGGGATTGCCATCGCCTACCGAAGTTCAGAAGCAAGGAACATGGACTTGGGACACCTTTATTGATTATGCCAAAAAATTAACGCTTGATACGAATGGCGACGGGAAACAGGATCAGTGGGGCATTGCGGCCGCTCCGAATGTGCTAGGTCTATCCTTGATTTATTCTAACGATACAATGGCTTATGACGAAAAAGAGAGCAAGTTTTTGTTGGATTCGCCTAATGCGATCGAAGGCCTCGATATGATGAACAAGCTCTATAACGAATTTAAAGTGGTCAAACGGAATGAAGGAAATGATTGGGAAGATCCCGCTAAATATTTCAAAGAAGGCAAAACAGCGATGTATCCGGGCGGCATTTGGGAAGCGGGCTCGCGGTTCCAAAATCAAATGAAAGACGAATATGTATTCGTTCATTTCCCTAAAGGGCCGAAAGCGGATAACTTTAAGGTCGGTATGTCGCAGTTCCATATGAGTTTCATTCCTAAGGGCGTAGAAAACCCGAAAGTGGTATACAAAATATGGGAGGAATTGCAGGATTGGAATGTCGAGGAGAGCGACCGCGTGTGGGCAGAAACTTATTTCCTTGACGAAGATTCTGTTAATAGCGCTCTAGAGACGCTGACCATGATGGAGTTCGGCCGTTACAACGCCTATAATTTCGAAGAAAATTTCAATCCGCTGGCAAATGATATCGCTGCGGGTAAAATAACAGCCGCAACAGGCGTAGCGCAAATTATGCCGGTCTTGCAGGCGAAAGTGGAGAAGTTTCAGCAAGAGGCCAAGGAGTAGCGCGGGGCCAATTTCAATGAAGAGATCGGAGGTCCCTATTCTTCCAGATAAGGATAGGGATCTCTTGATTCGTCGAACAAACTAAGTAGCAGGGCAGGGGATGTTATACATGTTGTCTAAGGGATCCCGTAACTTGGTCGCGTTGGTGCTGCTATGCGCGTTTGTCTTTACTTCCGTGAGTTGGACAAATATCGTCCAAGGGGAGAAGGGTGCCGAAAATTCGGATCGCGACAAATTGCGGGTAGACAGCGCTCAGGAAGATAGCTATGACCGTTATTTGCAGCAATATCAGAATGCGAATAAACCGGAAGAGAAAATAGTGGTGAAGGGAAGCGCCTTTACCCATGCAGCGCGCATGCAGCCGAAGATTGTTTCGGATGTTGGAGATGAACAGGGCAGTTTTGTTTATACAGAGGATACAGGAACCATTGAATGGGAAGTAGAGATTCCGAAGGACGGCTTATACAATATGTCGCTCCGATTTTTTACGCCAGAGGGTAAAGCGTCTGCTATTGAAAGGCAGTTGCTAATCGATGGAGAAACGCCCTTTGCGGGTGCCGGCAGTCTGCTGTTTCCGCGTACATGGGTGAATGAGAACGAGAAGATCGAGCAGGATAATCGCGGCAATGATATTAGGCCTCGCCAGGTCGAAGCGGCCAGATGGCAGGAGGCTCCATTTAAAGATTCGGACGGGTACTATGAAGAACCTTATTCTTTTTACTTTACCGCGGGCCATCACAGGATTTCTCTCGTATCGCTAAGAGAGCCGGCTATTATCGATACGATCGAAATCTCTCAAATAAATCAGCCGCCAACTTATGAAGAACTGCTTCGGGAATATCGGGAGAAGGGGTACAAGGAAGTCGGAGGAGAAATGATTAAGGTGCAAGGGGAGGCGGCTGTCTATAAATCATCCCCGACCTTATATCCCATTACCGACCGCTCCAGTCCGACAACGGAGCCTCAATCCATTACCGAAGTGAAAATCAACTCGATAGGCGGACTCAATTGGAGAATGCCGGGAGAGTCGATAACATGGCACTTCGAGGTGCCGCAGGACGGGCTATACAAAATCGGTCTCAAAAGCAGACAAGAATATTTGCGCGGAGTGTATTCCACAAGAACGCTATCGATTGATGGTCAGATACCATTTCAGGAAATGAAGAATGTTCCGTTCTACTATTCAAGCGATTGGAAGATGGATGCGCTTGGCGACGGGAATGAGCCTTATCTTTATTACTTATCCAAAGGCAAGCATGAGCTCAAGCTGGAGGTTAGCCTGGGTCCGCTTGCGACATCGATTCGTCAGGTACAGTCGAGTATTCTGGATATCAATGCGATGTACCGCAAAATATTGATGATAACAAGCGCGGTTCCCGATCCGTTCCGGGATTATAACCTAGAGGGTCGGCTTCCGGATATGGTGGGCGTGTTCAAGGAACAAAGCGAAATATTATATGGCGTTTCAGACCGGCTGGTAGAGCTCACTGGAGAGAACAGCGATCAGATCGCGATTTTGGACAAGGTTGCCTATCAGTTGAAGGATTTGGCGGATCGGCCGGAAACGGTACAGAAGCGGATGGATTCGTTGAAAATTAACGTAGGAAGCTTGGGCGCATGGATTCAGAAGGTTAGAGAGCAGCCGCTGGAAATTGATTATCTGGTCGTTGCATCGCCTGAGAAGAAAATGCCGAAAGCGAACGCGTCCTTCTTCACGAAGGCAAAATTTGAGATGAAGTCCTTATATCATTCGTTCTTCGAGGATTATAACAGTATCGGCAATATGAACGAAGAGCAAAGGACGGTTACGGTATGGATTGGCACGGGACGCGACCAGGCGCAAGTGATGAAGGCGCTGGCAGACGAGTCGTTTACGAAGGAAACGGGCATCAATGTTGATCTCAAATTGGTAAGCGGCAACGTGCTCTTGCAGGCGACGCTGGCGGGACAAGGTCCGGATGTTGCGATGCAAATCGCCAACGACATTCCAGTCAATTATGGTATGCGCAATGCGATCGTTGATTTGTCCCAATTTAGCGATATCGAAGACGTGACGAAGCGGTTTCGCGACAGCGCAATTGTTCCTTACCGATTTAATGATGCCGTATACGCGCTGCCGGAGCAGCAAGTGTTCGAAATGCTGTTTTACCGCAAAGACATTCTGAAGCAGCTCGATATCGAAGTGCCCGAGACATGGGAAGACGTATACAAGATCATCCCGGTCTTGCAAAAAAACCATATGCAATTTACGCTGCCGATCGCGCAAACGACGGGCGTCTCCGGCATGGAGCCAAGCAAGGCATTCGCAATGCTGTTGTACCAAATGGGCGGAGAGTTCTATAAGGACGGGGGCGCGGCCAGTCATTTAGATTCGGAAATCGCGATGCAGGCCTTTGATAAGTGGACAGACTTCTATACGAACTATAAGTTCCCGTTGCAATTCGATTTCCCGAGCCGATTCCGTACAGGAGAGATTCCGATGGGGATTGCGGATTATACCTTGTACAACACGCTCAGCGTCTCCGCCCCGGAGATTAGAGGGCTGTGGGACTTTGCGCCGATTCCCGGAACGAAGCAGGAAGATGGCACGATCTCGCGCGAGGTTGCGAGCGGAGGCACGGCCGTAGTTATGCTTAAGCAAGCCAAGGATAAGGATGCGGCATGGGAATTTATGAAGTGGTGGACGAGCAAGGAGACTCAGGTGCGCTTCGGACGCGAGATGGAAGGTTTGATGGGCGCTGCCGCCCGGTATCCTACCGCGAATATCGAAGCGTTGAAGGAGCTTCCATGGCCGGTGAAGGACTATCTGAATTTGGAGAAGCAGTGGGAATGGGTGAGAGGCGTTCCGGAAGTGGCTGGCGGATACTACACCGGCCGGAACCTGGATAACGCATTCCGCGAAGTCGTCAACAACGGGACCAATACCCGCGATGCGCTTTATGATTATGTACAGGAGATTAATCGTGAAATCACGACCAAAAGAAATGAAATGAATCAGAACTAGAATCAGGGGTGACCACCTTGCAGCAATCGGAGCTAATTCCCGGAAAAGCAGATATGAAGCCGCTTCGCAAAACGGATAGACCTGGCAAGCTCCAGCAGGCGATTCAGGATATGAAGCGCGATAAGCATCTTTATGTGCTGATCGCTCCCTATATTGTGCTTTTCTTTATCTTTACCGTGTTTCCGGTAGCCATGTCAATGCTAATTAGTTTAACGAGCTTTAATATGCTGGAGTTTCCGAAGTGGGTGGGATGGGCGAACTATGAACGCTTGCTGCTTGAGGATGATATCTTCCTTATCGCATTGAAGAATACGTTCGTTTTTGCCGTCATTACAGGGCCGGTCAGCTATATAGCCTGCTTCTTATTTGCCTGGCTGATTAACGAGCTGCGTCCCAAAACGCGGGCTTTGATGACGCTTGTATTTTATGCCCCTTCGATCTCCGGCAATGTGTATTTCATATGGCAAATCATGTTCTCGGGAGACTCATACGGGATCATCAACGGTTTTTTGTTGAAAACCGGGATCATTAACGAACCCATACTCTGGTTCCAGAACCCGAAGTATACTCTGGCGATTATCATAATCGTTCAGTTATGGCTAAGTCTCGGAACGAGCTTCCTTGCCTTCATCGCTGGACTTCAATCGACGGATAAAACGTTGTATGAAGCGGGCGCTGTCGACGGCATCCGCAATCGTTGGCAGGAATTATGGTTTATCACGCTGCCCTCGATGCGTCCGCAACTGATGTTCGGGGCGGTTATTCAAATTACGTCTTCCTTAGCCGTGGCTGACGTGGCTATGAATTTGGCCGGATTTCCGAGCGTTCAATATTCGGCGCACACCATTGTCACACATTTGATCGATTATGGCACAATCCGCTTCGAGATGGGGTATGCGTCCGCGATTGCGACGGTTCTGTTCGCAATCATGCTGGGATCTAACCTAATCATCCAGAAGATGCTTAAGAAAGTAGGTGAATAGCATCCATGAAAATCTCAATGCGGCTGCTAGGCCCGAGACGAATTAACCGTTCCTGGTACGTCGATATTTGCTTGTTTATTCTGCTGGCGGCAGCGGGGGCATTCATGGCCATTCCTTTAGTTTATTTGGTCAACAATGCGTTCAAGCCATTGGATGAATTGTTTCTGTTTCCGCCCAAAATATTTGTCCGCAACCCGACGTTATCCAATTTCCCTGATTTGTTCCACCTGATGGCGAAATCATGGGTTCCTTTCTCGCGGTACATCTTTAATACCGTGTTTATAACGCTGGTTGGAACGATCGGTCATGTTATTCTCGCTTCGGCAGCGGCTTATCCGCTCGCCAAATATAACTTTCGCGGATCCAAGGTTTTATTCCAGTTGATTGTATTGTCTCTGATGTTTTCCGCCCAGGTGACTTCGATTCCAAACTATATGACGATGTCCTGGTTAGGGTGGATTGACACTTATTGGGCCGTTATTATACCGGCTTTCGCGTTCCCGTTGGGGCTGTATTTAATGAAGCAATTTATTGAGCAGATTCCTATGGCATTAATTGAAGCGGCCAAAATCGATGGCGCAAGCGAATACCGTATTTTCTGGACCGTAGTTATGCCCCTAGTGAAGCCGGCGTGGTTCACGCTTATTATCCTGGTGTTCCAAATGCTGTGGGGCACGGATGGAGGCGGCTTCATCTATAGTGAAGAGCTCAAAACGATGCACTTTGCGATGGGGCAAATTGTTCAGGGGGGAATCGCTCGCGCGGGGGCTGCCGCTGCCGTAGCGTTTATGCTGATGATCGTACCGTTAATTATTTTTGTCATTACCCAAAGCCAAATTATTCAGACGATGGCCTCTTCCGGAATTAAGGAATAGGGTGAGGGGTGTAACTGGTGAAATCTAAAGTGGCGATGCTTATTGCGGCATTATTCATCCTAAGCGGATTGTCGACGCTCACCGCTCAAGCGGCTCCATATGAAGGGTACACGTGGACGTATTGGGGAGAGACGAGACCCTCCCCGATTGCTTACAAGCCAAGCGCGATGATCGATGGCAAGGAACAAGGCGTTGGCGGCTTTAAAGCTCCGTCCGATTTTTTCGTAGCCAATGACGGCAAGATGTACGTTCTGGATTCGGGCAATGGTCGGATCGTTGTATTTGACCGGGAATGGAACGTTGTTCGGCAAATTGAGGAGTTTCAGAACAATGGGAAACAGGATCGCTTGTCCAACCCCCAAGGTATATTCGTAACGGATAAAGGCGAGCTGTATATCGCAGATACGGATAACAAGCGGATTGTTCAATTAACGGAAGAAGGGCAATTTGTAAGAGAGATAGGCGAACCTCAATCGGAAATTATCCGAACGGGCTTTCAATATTTGCCGATTAAGCTCGCTGTCGACCAGGCCGACCGGATTTATGTGGTAGGCAAAGGCGTATTCGATGGCATTATGGAGTTTGATTCGGACGGGGTGTTTACCGGGTTTATGGGGACGAATCGAGTGAAATTCAACGCGTGGGATTATTTCTGGAAGAGTGTTTCCACCAAAGCTCAACGGAGTAAGCTGGCTCAATTCGTACCTCTGGAGTTCAATAACCTGGATTTAGATGAAGAGGGCTTTATTTATACGACGAATACCGAAATCAATTCCTCGGATCCGATTAAGAAGCTGAACTCAACAGGGATTGATGTGCTGCGCCGTGAAGGATATTTTCCGCCTCGCGGAGACTTGTTCTCCGTGCAAGGTTCCCTGCTTACAGATATTGCGGTTTGGGATCATGGAGTGTACAGCGTGCTTGATTCGAAGCGCGGCAGAATATTTACGTATAATGAGGACGGCATTCTGATGTATATCTTCGGGCAGCTTGGACATCAAGAGGGGACTTTCGCGAATCCGGTAGCCATTGAAAGAATCGGAGACGATATTCTGGTACTGGATCAGAATATGAATCGGATTACCATATTTAGCCCCACCCGCTTTGGCACGATGACGAATGAAGCGAATGTCTTATACACCACTGGCAAGAGTGAAGAGGCTGTGAGCGTGTGGCGGGATTTGCTTAAGCTGGATGCGAACAATGATATCGCGTATGTCGGGATCGGCAAAGCGCTGTTAAGACAGGGAAAGTATGATGAAGCGATGGAATACCTCAAGCTGGGTTATGACAGGGAGTACTATTCGAAGGCCTTTGGGAAATATCGAAAGGATATGCTGCGCGGAAATTTCGGTTTGATTATGACTAGTTTGGTTGTTCTGGCCGCGGCATGTTTAGTAGGGAGCAAGTTGAAGAGACGGTTAAAAAAGAGGGTGGAAGTAGATGTATCCTGAACTCGTCAAATATTCATTTTATGTGTTGCTTCATCCGTTCAATGGATTTTGGGACATCAAATATGACAATAAAGGCAAGGTTCGCATTTCGCTGGCGATCTTGCTCCTGCTGACGATTGCAACGATTTTGCAGCGTCAGTTTTCAGGATTCGTCGTTAACTTTAACAATCCGGCCGATCTGAACAGTGTGAATGAATTGAAGTATATTGTGCTTCCATTTATTTTATGGTGCGTGTCGAATTGGTCATTGACAACGCTAATGGACGGCGAAGGGAAATTTCGGGAGATTATAACGGTGACCGGATATGCTCTTCTGCCGCTGGCGCTTGTTCATCTGATCAGTACGATTCTGAGTAATATGATAACGCTTCAGGAGTCCGCATTTTATTATTTTCTGGAGTCTTTCGCTTTTATATGGTTTATATGGCTTTTATTTATCGGCACGATGACCGTTCATCAATATACCGTGCTAAAGACGATTGTAACGATGGCGCTTACTCTGCTGGTTATGGGCATTATTATGTTTTTGGGGCTGTTGTTCTTTAGTCTCATGCAGCAAATGCTCGGATTCGCACTCTCTGTGTATACCGAGCTTTCATTACGTATGTAGGAAAGGGGGTCATCCGGTTGAAAAAAAGATATACATGGGGCGTGATCTCCGCCCTATTGTTAAGTCTGGTTATGACTTCCGGAACTGTTGTTGAGTCGGCGGATACGAAGGCGGGACAAGTCGAGACGGCAGCGGAGAAGACGACAATCGCCCGGCCGGCAGCTTCAGATCTCGCAGCAATGAAGGTGGCGGCGGAGAATGAATCGTTAGCTTTATATTTCAACGAGGAGACGACCGAAGTTGCCGTCAAGAATAAGAAGCTGGGCACAACCTGGTATTCGAATCCGATAAACCGCGAGCAGGATGCCAAGGCGTCCGGTTACAACAAATCGATCTTGGGCAGTCAATTGCTGATCCAATATTCCGATTCGTCGGGAAAGCCGCAGCAATATGATAATTTCAATCAGAGCATTAAGAACAAACAGTATGAAATTAAAGAGCTGAATGACGGGATTCAAATTACTTATACCATCGGCGAGAAAACGAAAGGGCTCGACGAGATTCCTCAATTTATAAGCGAAGAGCGGTTCCAGACGCTCATCCTCGATAAAATCGAGGATGAGCGTAAACGCAAGGATCTGGAAAAACGGTTTAAGTACGACGAGGAGAAGAAGGTATACGAGCGGCGAGACGCTGCGTTCAAAGGGATCGGATTGTCCCGAGTGTTAGAATTGTTCGCCGAGATCGGTTACGACGAGAAGGAGAGAAATATTGACCGGGAGGCCTATTCGGGTGGGAAGCTAAGTGAACAAGCGGAATTTGTTCTTCCAATAACGTACCGCCTGGAGAAGGATCAATTGGTTGTGAACGTTTCGACGGAGCAAATCGACTCCGATCTCTTTCATCTGCAGAAGCTCGCCGTTCTTCCTTTCTTTGGAGCGGCAGGCGCGGATCGCGGCGGCTATATGTTCGTCCCGGACGGCTCGGGCTCGCTCATTCAGTTGAATAGCGGCAAGCTTGATGCGGCTCCATATATGACCGCGCTCTATGGAAAGGATTCGAGTCGAATTGCGCTTTCGAATCCGCTTCAGAACCGTGTAGCAAGACTGCCCGTATTCGGGATGAAGCAAGAAAACGAAGGCTTCGTAGCGATTATCGAGAACGGGGACGCCATCGGAAATATTGAAGCGGATATTAGCGGCAGAACAAACTCTTATAATTATGTGTTCAGCAGCTACGAGTTAAGCGCCAGCGAGCAGCTTACGCTGTCAGGGAATTGGAATTCCCAGACTGTGTCTAGATTTCAGAAGCAGGCTTATCAAGGCGATATTACGATCCGCTACGGGTTTTTGTTGGGAGACGATGCGACCTATACCGGTATGGCAGCCTATTACCGGAACTATTTGGCGGAGAAGTACAAGCTGACAAAACTGCAGGAAGAGGAAGAAACGCCTTTCAATCTGGAGCTCATCGGCGGAATTACGAAGAAAAAGTTTTTTCTTGGGATTCCTTACGAATCGTATGAAGCGCTGACGACCTTCGACGATGCGCAAGCAATCCTTCAACAATTAAAGGATAAGGGCGTTAATCGTATTCACTTGCGGTATACCGGTTGGTTTAACGGAGGGGTCGACCATACGATTCCAAGATCGACTTCGGTGGATGGCAAGCTCGGCGGTCGGAAAGATTTTGAAAGGCTGCTGGATTACGCTGCCGATCATGGGATCGATGTTTACCCGGACGCCGGCTTCATGCAAGTGTATCGCGACAGTTGGGGATTCCGTCCGAAGAAAGACGGGGCGCGGTATATGACTGGAAAGGTGGCTCAGATTTATCCGTATTACGCTGCTAATTATATGGAAGATAAGAGCGTAGCGCCTGATTATGTACTATCCCCGTCGAAGCTGTCCGGCGTAGTCGACCGTTTCCTGCAAGACTATAAGAAGTATGATAGTACTCGGCTATCTTTAAGAGATTTAGGGAATGAGCTTCATTCCGACTATAACGAGAAAGTGATGATCACAAGAGAAGAAGCGAAGCGGCTTGCCCAAAATCAGCTGTCGAAAATCGATCAATCGGTGAGCGGTCTGATGATTAATGGCGGCAATGCGTATTCGCTGCCTTATGCCGACAGTGTTGTTAATGCGCCGCTTTCGAACAGCGCTTATAATTTGACGGACGAAGCGGTTCCCTTCTATGAAATCGTGCTGCACGGTTATATCGACTATGCGGGTTCCGCGCTCAATATGGAAGACGATCAGGACGTGCAATCTCATATTCTGAAGGCGCTGGAGACTGGCTCGAATTTGAATTATACGTGGTTTTACGCGAAGTCGTCGGCAGTGAAGGAGACTGAGTATAACGACTTGTATGCCGCAAACTATGCGGACTGGATCGACGAAGCCGGGTCTGCCTATAAGGAAGTCAATGCCGTGCTTCGCAAACTAAGAAACAAAACGATCATCGACCACGCCAAGCTGGAAAAAGGCGTATATGCAACAACCTATGAAGGTGGAAGCAAAGTGATTGTCAATTATAACGATTACAGCGTAACCGCGGATGGAGATCTGATTGAAGCGATGGGATACTTAATGCGAGGTGACCAGCCGTGAGAGCGCCCAAGTTGAAACTGACCTTGTATCAAAAGCAAAAGTATGGGGGACTATGGTTCATCCTGCCGTGGCTGATCGGCTTTCTATTTCTTTTCTTTCTCCCGCTCATTCATTCGCTTCGTTATAGCTTCAGTAAGCTGGAAATTAACGAAATTGGCTTTTCGGTTACGTATTCGGCTTTAAGCAATTATAAGAACGCTCTGTTGGAGCACGAATCCTACGTCAGAGTGTTAACGGAATCGCTGATGAATATGTTCATTAATGTGCCGCTCATCGTCATATTCAGCTTACTCGCAGCCGTTCTGCTGAACCAGCGGTTCAAAGGCAGAGCGCTTGCTAGAGCCATATTCTTCCTGCCGGTTATTCTGGCCTCAGGTGTGCTTGCTTCCATAGAAGGCGGAGATTATATGCAGGCGATTATGCGGGGAGCAAGCCAGCAGTCGAGCGGCGAATTTACGTTATTCAAAAATTTGGATTTGGCAAAAATGTTAATTGAATCGGGGGTAGACAGAAAAGTCGTCGGCTATTTGGTCAATGCCGTCAACCGAATCTATCAAATTATTACATCATCCGGCGTGCAAATGTTGATCTTTATGGCGGGACTGCAATCGATTTCGGGCTCCTTGTATGAAGCGGCGAAGATTGAAGGAGCAACGCCCTACGAATCCTTCTGGAAGATTACATTTCCGATGATTAGCCCGTTAATTCTGACGAATGTGATTTATTCCATCGTAGACAATCTGACCACCAGCCAGACGAGCAGACAAATTCATGAGACGGCTTTCAGAACCTTCGATTTTGGACTTAGCTCCGCGATGGCCTGGATTTACTTTATTATAATCTCGTTAATTCTATGGATCATTACCATACTCATTAGCAAGAAAGTGTTTTATTACGACTAAACGGCAGAAGGAGGCAGAAGAATGAAGACGCTAATGGAAAGATTAGCGACCATGCATTTCTGGGAACAAAAAATAAAGAATTGGGTCTGGATCATCATTCGAACCGTATTGATCTGCGGCATCTCGTTCGTCATTTTGTATCCCATCATGACCAAGGTGTCGATCGCGTTCAAGGACCAAATCGATATGTATGATTCTACCGTGTTATGGATTCCGAAGCATTTTACTTTGGATAACTTTAAGCTTGTATTCAGCGCTTTGAATTATACCGAGGTATTGATTAGCACTATTTTGCTGTCCGGCGGAGTGATGCTCCTTCAGACATTCTCATGCATGCTCGCCGGATACGGGTTTTCGCGAATCAAGTTTCGAGGCAGCGGCATATTGTTCGCATTCGTTATTTTTACGATAGTAGTTCCGCCGCAGACGATTATGATTCCGACCTACTTGCAATATAAGAACTTCGATGTTCTAGGATTGATTTCATTAATGAGCGGACAATCGTGGAATTTGATTAATACGTATTGGCCGTTTCTCATTTCGTCCGTTCTTGGCATGGGGCTCAAAACGGGGTTGTTCGTCTTTATTTTCCGGCAGTTTTTTAGAGGGATTCCAAGGGAAATGGAAGAGGCGGCCTTTGTGGACGGCGCAGGCACATTCACGACCTTTATTCGAATCATCGTCCCGAACGCGGTTCCTGCGCTCGTATCGGTCATGCTGTTCTCCTTCGTATGGCAGTGGAATGATTCCTTCTTTACGAGTCTGTTCCTCACGGATCCTAGCGTTATGTCATCGATGATGGCGTCTGCCGGGGCACAAATTCTCAATTATATCGGAATACAGTCTGGAGGGGCGACAGCGGACCCGCTCTATCTGTCATTGATTCAAAATACGAGTGTTCTGCTTGCGATTCTACCGCTTATCGTTATGTATTTGTTTGTGCAGCGGCATTTCGTGGAGAGTATGGAGCGGAGCGGTATTGTAGGTTAAACAAAAAATGAAGGATAGGAGAACGGATAATGGCGAATGTTGGGGAATTGAAATATGGGGAAATGAAACTGGAACAATCGATGAGTGAATTCATCGTCGATAATGGCTTCGTTCGCGCTGAGGCGAATTTGAGCGACGGGACGCTCGCGTTCCGTTGGAGCGGCGGCGAGGCGATGGTCGGATTATATGCGGAAGCGCGATCCGGGCTTGAACAATTACGTTCAACCTATTACAGCAAGCACGCTGTCCTTGAAGCATCGGTACAGCCGATTGAAGACGGATTTGGACGGGGCATTCGTTGGACATTTGAGCATGAAGAGCGGGATAAGCCGACGATGCGTCAGCATATTCGCATGTACGAACAGCTTCCGTATCTGTTCGCCGAGTTGGAAGTGGAATCCGAATACGAATGGGAGACGAACGAAATAACGCCGTTAGCCTCTCATTTAAATGATGGAAATGTACTGGAATTTGGAGATATTTCCGAATCCGCTGGCGAGATAAGAGCGTTGTTCGTTCCTTTCGATAACGATAAATGGGTTCGATTCGCTTCCCAGCCAATACCTTGCAGCTTGCAAAGCTACGAGGTGACGTCTATCTTCCATTCCGGACGCAGAAACGGATTCGTTCTCGGATCTGTGACGCATGATACGTGGAAAACGGGCTTATGCGTTGAAGGGACATTCGGGGGCTCGGTCGGCAGGCTCCGCGTATTTGGAGGAGCGGCTGATCTGCAGACGCGGGACACGATTCCGCATGGTTCTGTTCGAGGCAAAAGCATCGTTTCACCGAGGATTTTCGTGGGAGCATTTTCGGACTTTCGTGATGGACTTGAAGCCTATGGCAAAGCTAACGCGGTATTGACTCCCGCGCTTCCATGGCAAGGCGGCGTGCCTATGGGCTGGAATAGCTGGTCTGCCGTGATGAATAAGATCGATTTGGACATTTACACGCATACATCTGATTTTTTCCGTAAGGAACTGCAGACCAATGGTTTCTCGGATACCGATGGAAGCTTATACGTCAATTTTGATTCCTTCTGGGACAATTTGACTGCGGATGAGCTTCGCGAAGCGGTAAGCAGGATTACGGCAAACGGACAGAAGCCGGGTATTTATTATACGCCGTTCGCATTCTGGGGAAGTGATCCGAACACGCCTGTCGAAGGAACGGACGGCGCTGTATTATACCGAGATATATTGATTAAGGATCATGCCGGAAATCCGTTGCCGAAGCTGGACGGTGCGTATGCGATTGATCCGACCCATCCGGCGGCGTTGGAGAGAATAAAGCAAAAGCTGGAGAGCTTCGTTGAAATGGGCTTTGAGTATGTGAAGCTGGATTTCATGACGCATGGCGCGATGGAAGGCGTGTTCCACGATTCCAGCGTGCGGACGGGTATCCAGGCGTATAACAAAGGGATGTCGTTTATTTGTCAAGTATTGGATCCGAAGGAGATTGGTCGGCCATTTCTCATTAATTTGTCCATTGCCCCCTTGTTTCCGCACGGATATGCGCATAGCCGCCGAGTATCCTGTGACGCATTCGGTACAATCAACGATACAGAGTATATGCTGAATGCGCTCGCGTACGGCTGGTGGGTGAATGACAGCCTGTACCGATTTAATGATCCCGACCATGTTGTTTTGTATAAAAGCTGCAATCAACGTTCGGTCAGCGAAGCGGAAGGCAGAAGCCGCTTGAACAGCGCTGTCATTGCCGGCACCTCGCTGCTTCTTGGCGACGATTACCGGATGGAGGAAGCGGCCCGGCGCGCGAAGGAATGGATGACGAATACAGAGGTCATGTCGCTGGCGCGCAAGGGAGTGACATTCCGCCCTGTGGAAGGTCGCAGCGGCAATCAAGGCGAGGACTTGTTCCTGCTTCGCGACGAAGAAGGAACATGGGTTGCGATCTTTAATTTCGACGCGGAGCGCGGAAACGAAAAAAGCTTATCGTTTGAACGAATGGGTATCGATTCCACAAAGGAAATGGTTGCTCGAGATTTGTGGAACGGAAGTGAATCGCGCATTAAGGCAGGCACAGACAAGTATCTTGTAGAGCTGAAGCCCTCCGAATCCAAACTGCTGCTGATCAAGCATATTTAACGAAATCATACGAACGAGAAGGTGACTACATTGACAATCCAATATAATGAGCAGCATCGCATATTCGCAATACAAACGAATCAAACTTCTTATATTTTCGGAGTAAACGGGAAAGGAAGACTCCAGCATCTATATTGGGGTTCTTCCCTGGATCCGGAAGATTGCGCCCCATTGCTTCGGACCTGGTCGCATAGCTCCTTCGATATGGAGATAGAGCGAATTCTGGAAGAGTATAGCTTCTGGGGCGATCTGGTCTATACCGAGCCGTCTCTAAAGGTGTCGTGGCATGACGGCGTTCGGGATCTCTCGATGAAGGTTGCGGAACATCGCATCGTGGAACAAGACGGACAAGAAAAGCTGGTGATTACACTGCAAGACGAGGCGTATCCGTTAGAAACGCATTTATCTTATACGGTGATCCCCGAGCTTGACCTAATCGTACGTTCCGCGAAAATCGTGAACACAGGCTCGCATGACGTCATCCTGGAAAACACGCAATCGGCATCATGGTCGATTCCTTATTTGCCAGATTACCGATTGACGCATGTGACGGGGAAATGGTCGGGTGAATTCCAGCTTCGCAATACGATATTATCCGAAGGGAAGAAAGTGCTGGAATCCAGAAGAGGATTTACAGATAGCCATGCGAATCCATGGTTCGCGGTCGATAACGGATACGCAACCGAAGATAGCGGGGACGTATGGTTCGGTGCCCTCGCATGGAGCGGAAACTGGAAAATTACAGCGGAGAAGACGGCGTTCAATCAAGTCAAGGTGACCGGCGGAATCAACGACTTTGATAGCGAGTGGACGTTGGGAGCGGGTGAAAGCTTCGAAACCCCGACGTTTGTTGGCGGTTATACAGCAGGCGGATTTGGCGAAATGAGCCGTCATCTGCATCAATATCAATATGACTATGTCATTCCGAGTCAAGAACCAAGAAAGGTGCTTTACAATTCTTGGGAGGCGACTTATTTCGATGTGAATGCCCAGGATCAGATGGCCTTGGCGGAAAGGGCGGCCAGATTAGGCGTAGAGCTGTTCGTTGTCGATGATGGCTGGTTTGGAGAGCGGAATCATGATCGCGCAGGTCTTGGCGACTGGTTCGTGAATCGGGAGAAATTCCCTAATGGCCTCGAGGAATTAATTCAGAAGGTTCATAATCTTGGGATGGGATTCGGAATATGGGTAGAGCCGGAATCGGTAAATCCGGACAGCGACTTGTACCGTCAGCATCCGGACTGGGTCTACCATTTCCCTACACGCGGACGGACGGAATTGCGTAATCAATTGCTGCTGAATATTACTAAACCGGAAGTGAAGAGCTATATTCTACAATTTATGACCGAACTCTTATCGAAGCACGACATCGCATTTATTAAATGGGATATGAACCGGACCATTACGCAGCCGGGGATGAAGGATCATCCCTTGCAGCGACAGAAGGAAGTTTGGATTCGGCATGCGCACACCTTATATGAAATATGGGCGGAGCTTCGGGAACGATTCCCGCATGTCGCATTCGAGACTTGCGCGGGCGGTGGATCGCGAATTGACCTCGGTATTCTTCGTTATGCGGATCAGACGTGGCCAAGCGACAATACGGACGCATTCGATCGTTTAAGTATTCAGGAAGGATTCTCGTATGTCTATGCGCCGAAGCTAATGACCTGTTGGGTAACGGAAGCCATCAGCGGGATGAACAAGCGCACAACCTCGCTGCAATACCGGTTCCATAGCGCAATGATGGGGACGCTCGGGATTGGTTCGAACTTGAACGAATGGAGCGACGAGCTTATTGATGAGTCGGCGGGTTACGTGAGGCAATACAAGGAGATCCGTCCCCTGGTGCAATACGGTCATCAATACCGTCTAGATACGCTGAAGAAGCAAGGAGTCGCAGCCGTACAGTATGTGAACAAAGAGGCGTCAGAGACCGTGGTATTCGCCTTCCTTCATTCGCAGCGGCTGGGCGAGCCGCTGCCTCGTCTCCGCCTGCGGGGGCTTCAACCGGACAAGATGTATGCAATCGAGCAGCTTCCAGGGGCGTGGACAGGCAAAGCAATGATGAACATTGGGATCGAGCTGCCGTTGCGCGGCGATTTGGATAGTCTCATGTATCGTATCCGGGAACAGGAGTAAGGGAGTATCTTCCATTGGGGACGAACTTCGTCCCCAACCATCCTACGCCCGTCCGATTAGATCAGAGGATTTCATGCGTTTATTACCCTCAGGCGCTTAATATCTTGAATTGGTGAAAAACCAAACATTCGGGAATATTCGCGGCTGAATTGCGACGAACTTTCATAGCCTACCCGATATGCGACATCCGCGGCATCTGTTGACTCGGATAATAACAGGCGCCGCGCTTCCTGCAGTCTCAGTTGTTTTTGGTACTGAATAGGGCTCATAGCGGTTACCTCTTTAAAATGCCTGTGTAGCGAAGAAACACTCATATTCGCTAATTCCGCAAGCTCCTCAATCCGAAAAGAACTATCATAGTTATTCATGATATGTTTGATAACGTCTTTGATTTGTTTGGCGCTGTTTCCATCTAGTACAATTTGCTCCAGTGCAACCCCATGCTGCCCTTCCAGAACCCTATAGAGAATTTCCTTCGTGAACAGAGGAGCAAGTACCGGGATATCTTTAGGATGATCTAGCAAACGAGTTAACCTGATTACAGCATCCAACAAAGATAATTCCATCCGGCTGACAAACATACCTCGCTTAGTGTTTTCTTTCGGGCCAACTCGTATTTCAGAATCGCTTAAAATCTCTAGGATTTGACTCGGGGTAAATTCAAGCTTGAGAGACAAATACGGAACTTGGGAAGAGGCTTCCATGACTTGGCCGGTAACCGGCAAGTCAACGGATGCAACAAGGTAATCGGCAGGACCGTATCTAAAGCGCTCCTGTCCCAGCAATACCTCCTTCAAGCCCTGAACGACCATGCAAAAGGAAGGAATGTAAACTCCAAAATTTGATCCAGTAACATCAGATCGACGTGTGAAAAATAATGACGGAATTGCAGTCGCGTGAACACCGTCCCGGCTTGAATATCGCTCAATGAGTTTGGCAAGCTCCTCCTGCTGTTTATCTATTCGTTCAGACATAAGATCCTCCTTGTTCCTTCATCCTTGATAGTTCCATCATAATTTATATTCGTACGTAACGTAAATGACTGTGCGAGTATTAGGCAATCATTTGAGAAGAATGGGATACCGATCGCCTTTTCATCTATTGCATAATAAGGATGCCTAAGCTGATCCATATTAGAGGTCAGTATGCCAATGTAAAGGGGAAGATTAGAATGGATAATCAGAGGAAATATACAGTTATTACAGGAGCAAGCTCCGGTATAGGTTACGCGACAGCTAAAGCTTTCGCAAAACGCAAGAAAAATATCGTACTTGTTGCCCGTCGCGAAAACAATCTGAATGAACTGAAAAGAGAAATCTTGCAGGATAACCCTGAGCTGGATATTGTGGTAAAAGCAGTTGATGTATCCGTCATTCAAAACGCCCATCAACTTTATCGAGAGTTAGATCAATATCAAATCGAAACATGGATTAATAATGCAGGTTTCGGTAGTTATGACACTGTTTCTGGTCAAGATTTGGAAAAGATTGAAACATTGCTGCGCCTGAACGTGGAAGCCCTCACTATATTTTCGTTCTTGTATGTGCGTGATTATAGAGACGTGGATGGTACACAATTAATCAATATCTCTTCAGCTGGCGGATACACAATCGTGCCAACGGCCGTTACCTACTGTGCTTCCAAGTTTTTTGTCAGTGCGTTTACCGAGGGGTTGACCCATGAACTGAAAGCCGCCAATGCCAAATTACAAGCTAAAGTTTTGGCGCCGGCGGCAACCAAAACCGAATTTGGAAAAGTCGCAAACCATACGAGCGAGTATGACTATGACAAAATTTTTACTTCCTATCATACAAGCGATGAAATGGCCAATTTTCTCTTGCAGCTTTACGATAGCAACATGACAGTTGGCATAGTTGACAGAGAAACCTTTGAATTCAAACTTAGTGAACCGCTTTTTGAATATGCAGGCAATTCTAAGAATAACCAAAAAGTCCAACCGAAAGATTAAAACAGCATATTGTTATCTTCATTTGACAACAGTGTATAGGTGCTTTACACTTCTTTGTATGATGAATAATGATGAGCTTTCAAAAGAGAGAATTAGCAATGCCCTTTTGGATGTTTTTAAAACGTACTCAAAACTGGACAGGAAAAATAAGGATTATGGAGTCGGCGAGCCGCTGTTTCATTCCGAGATTCATACCCTTAACGAAATAAGAGAACATGAAGGCATCCATATTACAGCACTGGCAGAACGTTGTGGAGTAACCAAAGGCGCGGTGTCTCAAGTTCTAAAAAAGCTCGAACAGAAAGGGTTAGTCACCAAAGAAAAGGATGATCGCAATCAATCAAGGTTAATTCTGAAGGTAACCGCTAAAGGTGAAATTGCTTATGCCCGTCATTTGGAATACCAAGACAATTTCAAAAAAATGGTTGTAGAAATATTAAGTGATGCTCCTCACGATAAGGTGAGATTCACCAAAGATTTTTTAATAAAGATAGAAGAACAATTGCACCAATGGTGATGCATCTTCATATTTTTTTATGCAATGTGTTTAGTATCTATACACATTGATAACCAATCATGACGGAGGTAATTCTATGGAACCCCTTATTGTACTTGTTGTCGTCACGCTTGCCATTCTCGGTGCAGGAGCTGCGGGGGTAAGACATTTACGCTCATGGCCCGTTGCGCTGCGAGGCGGGCTGGCTGCCATGTTTATGTTGACTGGCTCGGTTCACTTCATATGGATGCGGGAAGAGCTCATCGGAAGTCCGGAGGATGCATTGATTCCCCGCACCTTGATGCAAATCGTCTTCCTGTCTGCGAGTCTTGCAATATTGATATCCTGCCTCCGTCATCGATCTGTGCGTTGAAGTGTTCTCTTATAGCGACAAAAAACCATTTCGGACGAAGTGGTTTTTTTTGTTGAACGCCCAGCATGGGCGTCATCTCTAGGGTGAAAGGCTTACAACCGCCCTTAAGATCTTATAAGAACTTCTAAAAATCCAAGAAATTTATGTTGCTGCCTTCGTGCTAAGATATAGAAAAATAAAGATTAGGTGATGACAATGCAGACGAAAGTGGCAGCAGGCGCAGGTACACGCACCATTGGCTTCTCAAGCAGCTTGAAATCCTGGATAAAAACGATGCGCAGATATAAAACCATGTATCTGCTGTTACTCCCGGCGTTGATCTATTTTGCCGTCTTCAAGTACATCCCGATGGCCGGAATCGTGATCGCATTCAAAGATTACAATATGGTTTTGGGGCTATGGGACAGCCCGTGGGCGGGACTCCGGAACTTCAAGGATTTCATTAATGGAGTTTATTTCTGGGATATTATGGAAAATACAATTGTCATCTCGTTGTATAAGCTGTTGTTCGGTTTCTCCGCACCCATCGTGCTGGCTTTGCTTCTGAATGAGGTGACGATCCAAAGGTTTAAGCGAATCGTGCAAACCATCACCTATTTGCCCCATTTCCTGTCCTGGGTAATTGTGTATGGACTTATGGTCGCTTTATTGGCTCCGGGCGACGGTCTGATCAATATGCTGCTAAAGGAAAACGGATGGAGTCCCGTTGCCTTCCTGACGGACCCAGCCTGGGCCAGAGCGGTAATCGTCATGTCGGATATTTGGAAAGACATCGGCTGGGGAGCTATCTTGTACCTGGCGGCATTGGCGGGAATCGACCCAAGCTTGTACGAAGCGGCCCGCATCGACGGCGCTTCCAAGTGGAGGCAGCTTTGGCACGTTACGCTGCCCGGCATCCGGAGCGTCGTCATTCTGATGTTGATTTTGAAATTAAGCCATATTCTGGATGCAGGCTTTGACCAGATATTCATGTTCGCCAATACCTTCAACCAGGAAAAGATCGACATTATCGATACCTGGGTTTACCGCGAAGGTTTGCAACGGCTGGAAATCGGTTTGGCGACCGCAGTCGGATTGTTTAAATCCGTAGTCGGGTTTGGATTGGTATTGGTTGCAAACAAGCTTGCGAAGAAATTCGACGGGCAAATCTGGTGAGGTGAGTTCTAGATGATCAATTTGACTATCGGTGAAAAAGCGGGACAAGTTTTTATTTACATCGTTCTGATTACTTTATCTGTGCTATGTCTGTTCCCTTTTCTATATGTGGTCGCGGTTTCTGTCACCCCGGAATCTGAAGTATTAAGAAGAGGCGTCGTCATCATTCCCGAAAGCGTTACGTTAGCAGGTTATTTCGAAGTGTTCCGCTCCCACGGCATCGGACAGGCGTACAAGATTACCCTGTTTCGTACCATTGTCGGTACAGCGCTCAACTTGCTGTTTACGATTATTGCCGCATATCCGTTGTCCAAAAAATATTTGCCGGGTCGCAGCTCCTTCCTGCTGTTCATCGTCTTTACGATGATGTTCAGCGGAGGCTTGATCCCTTCCTACTTGGTGATCCGCTCCCTTGGCTTGCTGGATACGCCCTGGGTTTTGATTATCCCGGGTTTGATCAGCGCATTCAATCTGGTGATCATCAAAGGTTTCTTCGAGCAGCTGCCTGCCGAAATAGAGGAATCGGCCCGGGTTGACGGGGCAAGCGAGCTTCAGTCGTTGTGGAAAATCATCTTGCCGCTCTCGATGCCCGTGCTGGCCACCATATCCTTGTTCTATGCGGTCGGACACTGGAACAGCTATTTCGACGCCATCGTGTTTATCAACGATACGGATTTGATGCCGCTTCAGGTGGTGCTGCGCAACATTCTGCTTAATGTCCAGGCGCAAAGCGCAGAAGTTCTGTCCGATATGGAGCGTGTCAGCACGATCGCCATGCAGATGGCCGCTGTTGTCGTTACAACGGTTCCGATCCTGATCGTTTATCCATTTTTGCAGAAGCATTTTACCAAGGGCGTGCTTATGGGCTCCGTCAAGGGGTAATAAGCGAATTCACTTCGATTGTCGCGGTTTAACCGTGGTAATAAATTTATGAAAAAAAGGAGAGGTCAACATGCATAAAAGCAAGATCATGCTTCCCATCCTCGCATTAGCAGTTGGCATGGGAACGGTATTGTCAGGCTGCGGCAGCAAAGATGAGGTGAATCATCCTGCACCAACAACGACCGACTCGGTTAGTTCTCAGGACAACAAGTTTGAGGAGAAGTTGAAAATCACGATGTTCAATGCCGGCACCTTCAATGCGGGGGCTCCCTTGCCTCCAAAGGAAGAAGACATTCAGCGTCAGATGCTGGAGAAGGCGGTTAATATCGATCTGAACATGATCATTCCGCAAGCCGGCGAAGCGACGACCAAATTAAATACGCTTATCGCGGGCGGAGATATTCCGGACCTGATCTTCCTGAAGAGCCGGGCGGATCTTTCCCAATATTACGACCAGGGCATTCTGGCGGATCTGACCCCGTATCTGGATCAATACCCGGAATTGCAGAAGCGTTTCAGCGACACTTCTTGGGAAGCCATGAAGTATAACGGCAAGACGATCGCTGTGCCGGGTTACGACAACGTGAACGGGATAATCAACGGCATGTTCATCCGGAACGATTGGCTGAAGAAGCTGAATTTGGAGATCCCGACCACACATGAAGAACTCTTCGAAGTCATGAAAGCTTTTACCGAACAGGATCCTGATGGAAACGGGAAGAACGATACGTACGGTTTCATTGGAGGCATGAATAAGGAAGGCAACCTGCAAACCTACGGCTTCGATACCCTGATGTGGATGTTCGGCGTGAACCCTCCCGGAGCCATCGATGTGATAAACAATGAAGCGGTCCTCCTATTCACTGATCCGAAGATGAAAGAGGCTGTGAGCTACATTAACAAAATGATGGAAGCCAAGGTGGTGGATCCGGATTGGGTGTCGATGAATACGACTGATTTGCTGGACCAGAAGTTGTTCAAGGGTAAAGTCGGCGTCATGGTCCGGGATATCCGCAAGTTGGAGCCGGAGACTCAGAAGAGAATCGTTGAAGTCACTGGCGAAGAAGCGGAATGGATTGTGATTCCCCCGATGACGGGACCTTACGGCGATCAGATTCTGGAACGGAAAACATATCAGGGCAATTCCTGGGCCATTTCCGCCAAAGCGGACGAGGATAAGATCAACCGGGTCCTCTCCATGCTGGAATATGCGTTTACGGATGAAGAAGCGTATCCGCACTTCGCTTACGGCGTAAAAGGCGTTCAGTGGGACATCGTGGATGGCAAGGCGGATAACAAAAACAGCGAACTGCCCAAGGAAATCAAGGATCAATATACTTGGGTCGACCATTATCGGTTCCCGCGCCGCGGAGACGATCCGGAATATTTCAGCTTCAAAGATCCGAAAACGATCGAAGCCTTTGCAAGCAACCAAAAGTATGTGTCGCCGACATTGCCGGGAGCAGCCTTGACGTCGGATCCGAACGATACGAAAGCTGCGGAGAGGGTGCGATATATTAACGAAACCTTGGTCAAATTCATGAGCGGACAGGAGCCGCTATCGAATTGGGATCACTATATTGAAACCTTGGAAGCCACGTTCGACCTGCAAAAATACAAGGAAAATGTAACCGAACAGCTGAAATCAATTGGTTATATCAAGTAAATCATTGACGAGAGGGGCAAATAGGTATTGTCCCTCTCTTTGTTGCATTCTGCTATACTAATGTCAATCATGCACGCAAGGGAAGATAGCCGATGCGGAAAATTACTAGTTTGCCCTTGAAATTATTCCTGATCTGCTTTGCTTTCATATTAAGCTGTGTAATCTTGATAAGCCAATTGTCCTACCAATTTATCCAGAAAGAAGTAAGAGCCAATGACGCCTACTATTTGCAGCAGATCCTAGACAAGGTAGATCAGTATTTAACGTTAAATTTTGCATCCTTCCAGACGATCCTATTCTCGCTTGAATCCTCCGTGCAGGCCAACCTCCATAATCCGGATCTGATCCGGAATCAGGTCAGGCAACTGTATGAGTTGAACAGCAGTTATGTAAGCAATATCTATCTGATCAAAAGCGATCTGTCCATTATCGGAGGAAGCTTTCCTACCCGGATCTTTGACGGAGCTTTGCCGGACAGAAAACCGCTCTTCGATGCGGCGAACAAAAACAAACGGATGACGCTCGTAAGCGAACCCTACAAATCCTTGTATTCGGGCTGGACGGTGACGATGGTCCGTTATTTGAATCATTCACCCGTACCCATGGCTGTCGCGGTAGATTTGGACCTTAATGCGATTGAGGCGACCTTGTTCAAGATCAACAAACAAGAACAAATGAACCTGGCTCTCATTACCCCGGCAGGTAAAATCATCGCCGGGTTTTCTGAAAATAGAGAACCTCTCGATCTGCAAGACCATTCATTCTCCATTGGGGAAATGACAGGGGCACAAATCGTGGATGCCAACGGTTCCGTTTTGCAGATCCAAACGCAAGAAGGAAAGCCGGTTTCCATCATGAAGCAGCCTACGGAAAAGTTCAAATGGTTTATCGTTTCGATTAATGATGAATCCCGTTTAAAGGCGGCATTGTCCAGATTGGAAAGGTATTACTTCGGGCTTCTGGCCGCCGGCCTGTTGTTCAGCTTGTGCATTTCCTATTTCATTGCCAAGTATATCCGGCACCCCTTGTATGCGCTCAAGATGAAAATGGAACAGGTGGAGCAGGGGAATCTCGGCATTACCATCTCTATCAACCGGAACGATGAGTTCGGCGTTCTTTCCAGGGCGTTTGACCGGATGCTGCAGCAAATCGTGGAGCTGATCCGAAGTCTGGAGATCCATAACGAGCACAAACGAAAGCTGGAGATTCAAGTTTTGCAATCCCAGATCAATCCCCATTTTCTGTATAATACGCTAGGTTCCATCAGCAATGTCACGCGACTGGGGCAGCTGGATAAAGTGGATGTGGTTATCGGTTCATTGATATCTTTATTGGAGTACGGGATATCCGAGGCTTCGGAGAAGGTAGCGATGCGCTATGAACTGCAGAATGTTTCGGACTATATCGCGATCCAGAACATTCGGTATAACCGCAACTTTCAGTTGCTCGAGAATATCGAAGAAGGACTTATGGATTTTCCGGTATTTCGAATGCTGTTGCAGCCCTTGGTGGAGAACAGTATCTTTCATGGTTACAACGGCGGCCAGATCGAAGGCCCGATTGCAATTCGTGCTTACCGGGACGGAGCTTTCACCGTCATCGAAGTGGCGGACCAAGGGGTGGGCATTCCACAGGATAAGATCGGGCAGCTGTTGAAACCCGAAACGAAGAATGTAGAAGCCAAACGGAAACGAATCGGGATGAATAACATTCACGAGCGGATCAGACTGCATTACGGCGAACAGTATGGACTGCAAATCATCAGCAATCCGGGGAAGGAAACCTGCATCCGTGCACGATTTCCGGCAAACCATGCAAAGGAGCTGCATGAAAATGAGAACCTGTACCTGCCTCATCATAGACGATGAAGACCTGATCGTTCAACGATTGGAGCTGTTCTTTCAGGAGCTGGCGGGAAGGGACGGGCGGTTCCGCCTGATCGGCAAAGCTTACAGCGGGACGAAGGGGATCGAGGAAGCTCTGCGGCTAAAACCGGACATTATTATTTCGGATATCGTCATGCCGCAAATGGACGGAATTTCGATGATCGAAGAGCTGAAGCCGAAGCTTCCGAACACCCAATATATTTTATTGTCTGCATACTCTTCGTTTGATTATGCCCAGAGGGCGATCCGTGCCAACATTCTGGAATACATCGTCAAGGTTCCTCTGCGGGAAGCGGATTTGGAGCGTGCATTGGATAAGGCGGCCGGCACATTGGAAGAGATCAGGAAGAAAGAGGATGAGTTTCAATCATTAAACGTGACGGTACTAGAAAATAAATACCGCATACGCAAACAATTTTTTAATGAGTTGGTGCGGGGGGAAATCTCCTCTTACCGGGTATCGGATTTCGGTAACTGGATGCAGGTTCATTATTTCCAATCCTGGTACTGCTGTTTTATTGTGGAAATAAATCATTATGAAAGCTTCCGGAATGAATATTCGGCGGTAGACCAAAGCATTTTGAAATATGCGATGACCAATGTAATCGAAGAAACGCTGGTGGGCTTCGGGGCGGGAGTGGCATCCGAATTGCACGATGACCGGTTTATCGGTTTCTTTGCATGGGACCATAACCGTAGCGAAATGGACACTCAGCTTGCCTGCCTTACATTGGGGCGCCAGATCGTGAATCATTTGATGCAATACCTGAATCAGGAGGCTTCCGTCGCTTTCGGCAGCCCGCACAGAGGATTGGAATCCATCAAACAAGCCTATTCGCAAGCGGCGGATATAAGCGAGGATTTTTATTTTCATGAAGAAAAGACCGTCAAAACGCCTGCGCACCGCATTCGGTATCAAAATGTTCCTGGTCCCGCTTTGCAGCAGAAACTGACGGATTTTTTAGCTTGGATGCATAGGGGGATTTCCAGGCAAGAGCTTGAAGAACAAATGGAAGCTTTATACCGGTATGTGATTGAAGGCAAAATCCATAAGTCCGTTACGGCACCCCTGATGAGGGACTTGTACAGAGATGTTGCGTCGAAACTGAAAGCTTGGCATGTCCTGGAGCCTGGCGATGAAGAGTTCCCTATTCAGTTCATGACGTTTCGCGAGCAGCTTCGATTGATTGGCGATTTCATCTTCGAACATCTGCAGGACGGCCAGCTCTCCCAGCGTACGGAGATTATACGAGCTAAGCGCTTAATCGAGGGAAATGTGAAGCAACGGCTGACTCTTCAAGCCATAGCCGATCATGTGAATCTGGCTCCCGCTTATTTCAGCAGCCTGTTTAAGAAAACGATGAAAGAGGGAGTAGTCGAATATATCAACCGGAGAAAAATCGAACTGTCTCTTGAACTGTTGCAGGTAAAAGATTATTCGAATTTTGAATTGTGCGAGGAAGTGGGAGTTGTGAACGAAGGGTACTTTTGCAAACTGTTTAAGCAGTATACAGGATTTACTCCCAAGCAATACCGGAAAAAAATTCAAGGGCTGAAGTAGATCAACGTATGCTATGCGGGAATGCGGACTACGCATCCTGACATAGCTTTTTCTTTGTCAGCGACAAAATATTTTATAAGAAGTTCTTAAAATCAAAGAAATTTTTCGAGTCCCAACACGTTATGATGAAATCGATCGAAAACCAATGGGATAAGGAGGATGATCTTGATGAAAAAGGTACTGTCGTTGCTTGTTATTTTAATTTTGATAGCGCCTTCATTTTCCGTGACTGCCGGGATTGCCGCGGAAGATGCGACATCGGAGGCGAGCGTTCTGGAGGGAGAGCCGTATCAGCATTTCTACTTTCCCCCTACGTCTTTCAAGTCGTATGGGTCATGGACATTAAACGGCGATCTTCTGCTCGGGCGCGCGACCGCAACGACGCCGGACGAAGCGGACGGCTCGGGCGGAGAGCCTGCGATTGCGGAAGTAAACATCACCAAAAGCGCGAGCTACAGACTGTGGGTGCGCGACCGGGATTTCGCTACCAATCAGCCGGGCACGAGATCGTTCCATGTGTCGATCAATGGCGTCATGGCCGATGAAAAGTTCGGAGATCACGGACAAGAAGGGTTTCGCTGGTCGGAAGTCGGAATTTATGAACTGGATGAGGGCATTCACGAGCTGGCTCTTGTAGACACCTCCGGCTTCTATGCCAGAAGCGAAGGATTTTTCCTTACGGAGAATCTGGATTTGATCCCGCCTGAGGACAAAGAGCAGCTGCTGGAAATCGTCCAGCCGACCAATCCGCTCAACTCGCTTCCGTCCGCCGCTTTTCCGGCATGGGCGAAAGCGGATGTGACGCCGGTCAGGACGGAATCGATTGAGAACGATTCGGTTAAGGTTGTTTTTCATCAGGGCACAGGGGAACTAGGCGACTTGGTGCAGAACGAAATCTATGTGAAAGACGGAGCTGGTTGGGCTCTGGTGAAAGGGAAAACAGAGGAGCTCGGTTTCCTCATGATGTCCGCGCTGCACAGCGAATTGGCTGGAGAAAACAAACAATTTTCCCTGGTCAAACAAACGGTTGGCTTCGATGGCAGAGTAGTTAGTGCCGTAACGGGAGATTACTTTAAATCCGGTGTTCCCGTCTGGTTCATTCCATCCGATTTTCAGAAGGTTGACGAAGACCGAATCGAACTGACGTTCCCCAATACGGAAGCGGATTTGAAGGTGACATTCGAGTTGGACGAGCTGACGGACGACCCCAAGGTGACGCTTCAGGCCGTATTCGCGGAACAAGGCGCTTATTCCTTCATGCTGTATAGCGGCGATGGCGTTAGCCTTGAGGATTACGATACGGTTACCGCACCGCTATTGTATGTGAAGAAGGCGGTACCCGCCGATGCGGGCATGATCGCGGAAAGTTACTTGTTTACTCCGATGGCCACCTTGCATTTTAAGGAAAACCAGTCGAAGGTGCAAGGCAAACCGTTGACCTCCGGAGTCGTGATGGACCCGTCCAGCGTGCCGCAAGGATTCGCTTATACGGACACTTCACGTTTTGGGTTGGTGCTGAGAGACCCCGACTTGAAAGTAAGGCCTCAACTCATTGCTCCAATGTTCGGCACGGAGCACAGCTTATTTGAAAGCGGCGACCATTATGAGGTGTCATACCGAATCGTCAATCAGTTGAACTCCTGGTACGATACGCTAACGCATGTATCTGAGCATTTGTACAACCTGAAAGATTTGAGGACGAATTACTTCCATTCGATCAATGAAGCCATATACAACGCCACGGATTTGATGCTGGACGACGATTACGGCGGTTGGGATCCAGTCAACATGGCTCACTACAATATGGAAGAGAGAGATTTGACGACCCTGGCCAATTCGTTGACGGCGGTGCAGCGGTATTTGCTGACGGAGAACGAGGAAATTTTGGATGAACGAGCGGTTCCGACGTTGGCCTTTATGCTGAGCAAGAAAAACTTTCATTATAAAATCACGGATAGCGTGGGAGGAGCGAAATACGTTTCCGAGTTGCCGACGCCAATGGGCGGACCTGTAGATAAATATTCCGCGAGCGTATTCGGCGGTTTATACGAGATGACGCAGGGACGCATGCCGTTCTTGCTCGATACAGCAATCGATTTCGCAAAGGAAAGCGCGAATTTGAGCGGCGTTGCCGATCAGGCGGCGATGTACAAGTATACCGGCGATGAGACTTACTTGAGCAAAGTCAAGCAATTGGCGGACCGTTATTTGGTCAACCATCCCAATGCCGGAGCAAACCGGGAATCCCGGTTTATAACCGGTTTTGTCTACGGCGATTACATCCCGATGGTCACGACCTTCCTGGCAGCCTATGAAGCGACAGGGGAAACGAAATATCTGGATGCTGCCGAGGAAGCCGGACAGCTGCTCGTAACCGGTTTGTGGACGACAGGGTACCACAACGGTTACGCGGATTCCGAGTATACCTTGGATCCCGAGGCAACGTCTGAACGGCCGCTGGTCGCGGACCAGTTTAATTTCTGGTGGCATGGCGACCAGCAGTGGAGGCTTGGTAATCCCGATGGCGAAGCTAAGGCGCCGCAGGAGAGCGGTCCGCCCCTGCTGGAGGAGACGGCGCCCGGCTGGCTCATCGCCAAAGCCGGCATGGGCACCGAGCATCCGCATTCACCGGGTGGCGGCAACATTATCACGATGAACAACTGGGCGGGCATGCTAATCAAATTGTCGGAATATACGGGAGACCCGTATTTTGAAACGATGGCGCGAAATGCGATGATCGGCAGGTTCGGCAACTATGCGGGATACTATCAGGACAGACCGATTTTCCACCAGATGCGGGCGGATTATCCTTACAATGGTCCGGACTATACGTCGATCTATTTTCATCATATCCCCGTGTTTATTTCCATGCTGGAAGATTTCCTGATCAACAGCGCCTGGTCGAAATCCGAGCGAAACATAACCTTCCCGTCGATCTACCAGTCAGGCTACGCCTACTTCGCTTCGAATCAATTCGGCCATGCGCCGGGACGGTTTTACGACGAAGAGGACATGTGGCTGTGGCTTGACCGGGGAATCATCGAACCGGACTCGGTTGAAATCGATTATATTGCGGCTCGGAAAGACGGCGTTCTCGGACTAGCTTTAATGAACGAGGGCAACGGGGCTGTCACGACCACCATCTCTTTAGCGGAGAAAGTGGAAGGCGGAGCAACCTATACCGGAACCGCTACGGTGTACGAGGCGGACGGCGCCATTTCGCAGATCGCCGTTCAGGATGGCCGGTTTGCCATCGATATTCCCGCGAAAGGAATCCGGTCGGTCGTGCTGCGCATCCCCGGCGTCAAAGCGCCGGCTTATGCCAAGACGGATTACGTGTATTCCAACAATAATCGCGACACCGTGACGGAGCATACGAGAGGAAAAGGTCACGTCATTCAAGTTTCACCGGAAAGCTATCACGCCTACGTTTATATATCCGATATGAACGACACGACGAGCAAATTGACGATGACGTATCGAATCGGCGACGAGCAGCAGACGGTGGAGAAAACCGGGTATCCTTACGAATTCCTGATCAAAGTGGATGACCCGGCAAAACCGTTCACATACGAGCTGCAAGCGGTCAAAACGGACGGACAGACGGAGAACCTCGGCGGCGGTACGCTTGTGCCCAACGATTTCGAAGACGCGGGCATCACGCTGCCCGCGACCGTAGATAACTTTGAACCATTCGAGTTAACGGTCTCTACGAAAGGCATGAATGCAAGCGAAGGCGTTCTCCGGTGGGTCGTCCCTGTAGACGATTTCCCGTTTCCGGTTACGGAAAATCTGTTAATCGGTTTGCGAATTACAGGGACGTTGACGCACAAAACGAATGGTTCCACCTTGCGACTGGACAGTATCATCAAAAGAAATGAAGTCCGCACGGACGGAACTGCCGTGCTTGTGATCTATCCGGACGGAGCAGTTCCACTTGCGGATTACAGAGACTATCACGTTGTTGTCAACATTCACCCGCCGGAACCGTTAGGCATGTTCGATCCATTTGATGTCACGGTCAATTATCCCGGTATGAATGCAACCGAGGGAGTGATTCGATTGGTTGTGCCCATCTCGCCATTTCCATTCCCGATAAGGGAGAACACGTTAAGAGGCTTGCGGGTTACCGGCACGCTGACGCACAAAACGAACGGTTCCGCCCTGAATCTGGACAGCACGATTGTCAGGAACGAGGCGCGTTCCGACGGTACCGCGGTGCTGGTCGTCAATCCAACCGCCGCGGTTCCGCTCATGGACTACAAGGATTACAAAATTGCACTCACGATTTACCCCGCGGATTCGATACCGCCCGAATTGTCGCTCGAAGCGGACCCTGCGACGATCTGGCCGCCGAATAATAAGATGGTACCTGTTCAGGTCAATGTGAATGCAGTCGATCATGAATCCGGTATCGCATCCGTAAAGCTGGTGTCTATAACATGCGACGAGCCCATCGCGGAAGGAGATGTTCAAGGAGCGGAATTCGGAACGGACGACAGGGAATTCAGCTTGAGAGCAAGAAGACTGGGAACGGGTGACGGGCGAACGTACACGATAACCTATATGGTAACGGACAAGGCAGGGAATATAGCGACGGCTTCCGTTGAAGTTCTCGTTCCGCACAATAAGTAGTTGATGGCCGGCATTTAACCTTGTCGCCGATTCATCCTTTCTCTTCAGAGACGGGATGAATCGGCGCTATTAGCAGATCTACTCATGGAGGTTATCATAATGGAACTTATTAAATCGGATGTAACCGTCGTAGGCGGAGGGATCGCGGGAATTTGCGCCGCCATTGCCGCCGCGCGGAACGGATTGAAGGTAGCGCTTGTTAACGACCGCCCGGTTCTGGGCGGGAATGCCAGCAGCGAGGTCAGAGTGCATATTAACGGTTCGGCTTATCTCGGAAACAGCCCTTCCTATTACGCGCGCGAGGGAGGTTTGGTGGAAGAGCTCAAACTGAAAGTTTTCCATTACAACCCTCTTTATAATAAAAAGCTGATGTTCTCCGTGTCGGATACGGTCCTGCTGGATATGGTTTACGGCGAGCCCAACATTTCGTTGTTTCTGAACACATGCGTGTATGAAACGGGGATGGAGAGCGGCCGAATCGGGTGGGTCGACGGTTTGCAACTGGCTTCCGAACGGAAATTCAAGTTTGAAAGCCCGTATTTTATCGACTGCTCGGGGGATGGAGTGGTTGGCTATCAGGCAGGCGCTCGATACAAAAGGGGGAGAGAAGCGAGGAACGAATTCGATGAGGATTTGGCTCCCGACACGGCGGACCGGTACACGATGGGGGATACGATTCTCTTTCAAACCCGTGATTTAGGGTATAAGGTTCCGTTCAGAAGGCCCGAGTTTGCCTATGATATTACGAAGCTGAGCTTCTTCGAGAATCTCCGGAAAGGTTTGAACCATCGCGTATTTCCACGCAAAGTCAGCGGTCTTGGCGGATTGTGGTGGCTGGAATACGGCGGGCATCTGGATGTAATCAAGAACAACGAAGAGATCGCGCTGGAGCTGCGAAAGCTGGTATACGGCATTTGGGATTATATCAAGAACAGCGGCGAATTTGATGATGTAGACAATCTCATCCTGGATTATGTTTGTCCTATTCCGGGCAAGCGGGAGTCGAGACGATTCATCGGGGATTATATGCTGTCCCAGAACGACCTGACGGCCAAACCGCATTTTGAGGATGCCGTGGCGGTCGGGGGATGGGCGATGGACCTGCATGCCGCCAAGGGCATCTATGATGAAGGACCGGCTACGGCGTGGAATTTTGTTCCCGGCTTGTACAACCTCCCCTTCCGCAGCCTATATTCGGCGAATGTCCCCAATCTCATGATGGCAGGCCGCAATATAAGCGCCACCCATGTGGCTTTCGGTTCGACCCGGGTGATGGCAACCTGCGGGTGTATGGGACAGGCCGTGGGAACGGCGGCCGCATTATGCGTCAAATACGGCGCGGATCCATCTTCAGTGGCAGCCGGACATATGGCCGAGCTTCAGTCCATGCTGCTTCGGGATGGCCAGACGATCGTCGGCCTGAAGGAGGAGTTGAATCCTTGCCTCGCGGACGGATTGACCGTTCGGGCATCGTCCCAGCGGAAGTACGAGAATGAGGCGAATGGAGTTCCTGTTCCTTTGGATCGGGGGCTGTGTTTGGCGCTGCCCGTTTGTACGGATCGCGTGAACAGAGTGAGCTTGAAAGTAAGGAATGAAACCCGGCAGACGGAGATGCTGCATGTGAAGCTAATGGGCGGGGAGCGGGAAGAAAATTATATTCCTAGTCGCGAGTTGAAGAGTTATAGCTTGGCGATCGAATCAGGACATGACGGATGGATTGCGCTGGACTTGGATCAGGAGAGGCCGGCGGACGATAAAGTGTATATTGTGCTGGAGTGCAATACGGGTCTGTCTGTGTATTGCAATGATGAGAAGCTTACCGGAGCCGTCAGCTTCCATTATCGTCCGGAGGAGCCGGCCCGATTGAAGCGATGGGACAAGAATATCTGCTTCAAAGAGCTGCTGCCCGCCCAAAATATGTACGATCCCGGCAACGTGATCAACGGTCACTCGCGGCCGTACGGGCTGCCGAACGTTTGGGTTTCGGCCTTAAGCAGGTCGGATGGAAAGGGTTCGCCGGAGTGGCTGGAGTTGGCTTTTGACAGACCCAAGGATCTGGAGGAATTCCATCTGGTATTCAACGGAAGGTTGGATTTGGAGCATTTCGATGACCCGATCGAAACCCTGATCAAGGACTACGATGCGATTCTAACCTTTGCGGACGGGAGCGAGCGGACCGTCGAAGTCAGAGGGAACTATCTCTCGCTAAATAAACATAAGGTGGCAGCGAGGGGCTTAACCCGGATTCGGTTTGAATTTGGCGCGACTTACGGTTCGCCGTACTATGAGGTGTTCGCCGTGAAGTTGTATGCTCCGGACGGAATGGGTTAGGGGGGCAATAAGCGGGCAGAACGTGACGGTAAGCGTCGAGGTTGTGGCGTCCCAGGAGGGATTCGAACGTTAGGGACGAACTTCGTCCCCATCCATCATGCTGCATCCGATCAGATCCGAAAGCAATCTGTCAAAACCCAGACAGAACAAGGCTCCACCAAACAACAAATTCAAACCACTTCAGTCGAAGTGGTTGTTTGTTGTTTGGTGGAGCCCCAAAAGGGAGCGAACCCGGGTTCAGTCCGCGCAGACGGAGCGAATGCGGAAGAGCGGGCATCTCATTCTTCCACAGCTCCTTAGCGAAGTGTTTTATGCCGGAACCGTTTGTTTATTTTGACGAATAGAGAAAGAAACGATGGCCGCTATAAGCCCTAATCCGATAGTAAGGCTTGCAACCCACGGATGATAAAACACGCTGGAAGCACTGCTCGCAGCCACCCCTCCCAAACCTGCTCCTGCTGCTAGCGCCAAATGAGTAATGGAAGTATTCAAACTAAGTACAAGACTAGATGATTGAGGCGCTTCTTGAATGAAGTAAGTTTGAAGTGCTGGAGCGACCACAAACATGGAAAAGACCCAAACGGCTAATATCGCTAATCCGGCTATCTGCAATGAGGTAACCATAGGAAGTATAGCAAGAGAAACTGCATGGACCGTAATGCATAACAAAATGATTCGTTTTGTCCCCCACTTATCGGCTGCGAAACCGCCTAAACGCGATCCAATGACACCGAAAACCCCAAAGAGCAGCATTATCAATCCGATTGTGGTGGGGCGCAAGAGCAGGATGTCTTCCAGAAAAGGTGTCAAATACGTGTACATGATCGAGTTACCCGTGTCTCTAAAGAAGGTAATGAACAAACCGGTGAGAATAACGGGACTAGCCAGCACGATGAGTTGGTTTTTGAATGGTACCGGAATATCGCCTTCAATCTTCGGAAGCAGGCGGATTATCCCCAAAAGAATCAGAATGCTTAAAAAGGCCAGAATGATAAAGATGAGATGCCAATTCATCCAATTGGTAATTGTAATACCGATAGGTACACCAAGCACAATCGCGCAGCTAAATCCGAGAATGATCGTGCCAATCGTACTGCCTATTTTCTCAGGAGGGACGAGTTTGGCAACGGTACTGAATGAAACGACGAGAAATACGCCTGCACTAAGCCCCAAAATGGCTCTGGAAACCATCAACATCGAATAGTCATTGCTGAAAGAAGAAAGTAGACAACCCGCGATAAAAAAAGACAATGCACATGACAATAGTTTTTTTCTCCCCATCCGTGAGGTCATCGAGATCACGATAGGCGTACCAATTGCTAATGCTAGCGAATATGCGGATATCAATTGACCGGCCATAGCGATCGAAACGTTCATTTCTTCAGCGATGACGTTGAGAATTCCGGCAACGACCAATTCGGCTGTAGCCGTAAGAAATACCCCTAACGTTAGAAGGTAAATAACCGTACGATTCATTTTCATACTTCCTTTCCAATCGACTCTTCAGCAATAAACTCAGGATTTAATGCTCTTGATAAAGCCTGAACATATTCCTGTCTTGCCCGTAGACTGACCTTAGCTTGCGGAACGATATCTTCAAAGCCGTGGTAGCATCCAGGAAATATATGAAATTCGACGGGTACGCCTGCTTGTGCTAATCGGGTGACATATTCGATCGTTTCATCCCGGAACGGATCTAATTGTCCAACACAAGTATACGCGGGAGGAAGTCCAGCCAGGTTTGTCGCACGAGCCGGAGCGGCGTAAGGGGAGATCTCTTCAGAGGCATGTTCTCCCAAATATAAACTCCAACCCGTAATGTTGCGAGACCGATTCCAAGGCGCATCGCTGGAAGTAATTTCAAGACTGGAAGGAGTTACATTACGGTCATCGATCATCGGGTATAACGGCATTTGAAAAGCGATTGCAGGTCCATTTCTATCGCGGGTCATTAAGGTGAGCGCGGCAGCCAAGCCACCGCCGGCACTGGCACCTGCTACTGCGACTCTTTCCAGATCAATGTTTAATTGTGTTGAAGCTGCAGTCATCCAGGATAAGCATGCATAACAATCTTCGATCGCCGCCGGATAAGGGTGCTCAGGAGCTAATCGATAGGCGACCGCAACCACGACGCAATTGGCTTCCTTAACGAAAATTTCGCATAGACCGTCATTCATGTCGGGATGTCCCATCATATAGCCTCCGCCGTGAATCCATAACACCGCCGGCAATGGCGTTTCAGACCTATGGGCAGGCTCATAAATTTTGATGAATAGCTCTTGGTCAGGACCAGCAATCAATCGGCTTGTAGTAATGACGTGTTGAGATTTCTCGATTTGCGGAATCGGAAAGTTACGAACCATTTCCAAATCATCAGGTAATTTCAAGTCAGGCATTAACGATAGAACCTCTCTCAACTCTGGCGCCACTCTTTTTACGAAATCCATAGTAATTCTCCTCGTATTTTAGTATTTGAAGCTAAATTCAGTTATAATTTGACCAAATGGTAAGTTACAACTTGAATTAAAGGTAAGTTATAATTTGACACTTGTCAAGTTAAATGTTGATTTAACTTTCCTATTCGTTAATTAAAATTTGACTTTTATAAAATTAATAACTAATATCAGTCTATAATGATCGGGACGGGATGGTTGTTAAAATGGGCGAAATTCGTAATGCCGAACGTACACGCAGAGCTATTCTTGAAGCAGCTCGGGCGGAATTTTTTGAAAAAGGGTACTCCGGTGCGCGTATCGAAGCTATTGCCAACAGAGCTGGCGTGAAAAAACAACTGCTCTATCATTACTTCAAGGGGAAAGACGAGCTGTACGAAGAAGTTATGGCGCACTTGCTTGGAGAGTGGAATCCGGAATTCTTTATGATGCCTGCGAATCCCATACGCGTTGCGGAACATCGATTTAAGATAAATGCAGAGCAAATATTGGATTTCTTACGGTTTACCGTTTGGGAAGCGATCGATCCACGTCCTGGCTCTCTGATGGGGGAAGAGAAGAGAAGAAAAGTGCTTCAGTCTTACATTGACGACATGAAATCCAAACAAGAGATTGGGCTTGTCCCTGATGATCTGGATCCGGCTTTGCTGACTTTGGCGATATCCAGTTTAACGATCTATCCGCTCATATTCGGTGATGTGACGAGAATGATAACGGGGAAACTTCCTACTGATCCGGAATTTCAAGCGGAATGGACAAGCTTTCTTCATACGATCAGCGAGCGAATTTTTAAATCTACTACGAAGTGATCGTAGGGTCCGATCCGTGCATAGTGTAGCTAGCTCGTCGAAATTTCCCCCGGAGCTTCGACTGGCGAAGCTCGGAGGATTCGGCCGCATTCGCCGAAGGAGACTCATTTCTCGTGGAATGCCTGCATCCCGCATCTGGTCAGAAACGCCTATGCTTGCAGCGCCAAATATCGGGCGTATTCCAGCGGGCGAACCAAAGACCGGTCCCCGATGGCCATATTATAGGGGTAGGGAAGAGGGTTCACTTCAAAAATCCAAATTTCTCCTGCCTCATCGACGCCAAGATCAATACCGAGATCGCCCATGTGATAGTCCGATTCATCGAAGAAGGCGCAAATACGCCGCCCCACCTTGATGATATCTGCTTCTATTTCCTCGCAGCTCTTCTTAGTAGATGAGAACAGATGGGCGAAATCTCTCCGAAGCAGCATCTGGTATTGATTTAATTTGTTATAATCACCGGTTAATGCGGCGCGGGAGATCAGGAACGAAATGTCCCATTCCCCCACCCCGTTCTTCGTCATATTCAAGCGGATATCCGTAGGCAGGCCGTACCATTTCACTGTGGAAACCGTCCGCTGCACGATGTAGTTTTGCGTCAGCTTCAACTCCGCAATCCACATCTGAATGCAGGGATAGCTTGTAACGGATTCCGTATGTTCGAATCGGCTTACGAGCACTTGGCCACCTTCGTCGAGCTTCACCCTGATGATTCCTTTGCCGCTGCATCCATCCGTGGGCTTCATATACACATTTCGATGCAGCCTTAAGAAACGTTCCAAGTCAGGGTTTGGCCTGTTGCCCTCAAGAGCGCTGCAGGCATCCGGCAAGTGTCGGCTTAACATCTCGTCTCGCTTGAGAAATTCTTGTCCTTGCAGTTTATCGAATATAAAGCTGTTGAATACCTTCCTGCCTACAGCTTGTTCCATTATGCGCACTGTCTCCAGGTCAACACGGCCATCCAGATAGATCACGTCCGGTATCGGATAGTCCCCTTCGATCCAACGTATCGTTCCCCTTAATTCATCCTTCTCCGCCTTAAATCCCTTTAAGATCCCTTCTTCAAACCGAATGTCATTCGGGCCAAATCGAACAAAATCAACATCGTTGTCGCCAAACCACAAGATCCTCATCTTTATCAAGTCATGCCTGGGATATAAAACGCATATTCCGATCAAGCCGAGCGAGCTGCGAGTCTGCATATTCCTAATCAGCCTCCGCAAAGCCTCAATGAGAAACTTCCTTTCAACGGCGATTGTATGAGTATTCCCGCGAATATATTCTGATTGCCAAGCCGCGTATCCGTCCATGCGGAAATGATCCGATCGGGCCCCATTCCCACCGGCGGCAGGAAGGAATTGCCGTTATAGTCGCCGATGAACATATTGCCGAATTCTCCGGTATTCGGGTTAAAGGATACGTCGGTAACGCGGATATTTTGGGGAAACGTAACCCCTCCGTCTACGGACTCCGCCACGAAAGTATCCATTTCCACCCCAGCGGGCGAAGCCAAGCGGTTCGAATAGTAGGTCACTTTGAACGCGCCGGAGGCAGGCGATACGGCAGGATAAGGAAAGAAATTTTGGGAAGCCTCCGGACTCAGGCTGTCAACCCGTACCGGAGCGGTCCACGTAGCGCCGTTGTCGGAGGAATGGGATGCGATAATATGGGCGTTTCCGGAGGAAAAGTCGCATACGGAGGCGTATACTCTTCCGGCGAAGGGACCAAAGGAAATGTCCGTTGCGATGTAGGAGAACGTTGGCGTCCGGAATTGCCATCCCGCCACCCTTGAATTTAAGTTGTTCGGCGCGGCCGTGAAGTTCATTACCGTAACGGCCGGCCCGAAGGTTACGCCTCCATCGTCGGAGCGCCGTATGAAGAAGGTTGCCGCGCCGCCGGCGATGCTGCTGGTCCGGTCAATCCAACTGACATATACTTCTCCGAACGGTCCGACCGCAACGCAGGCGCCTTGCACAAACCGGGCTCCAGCTACAATACCGCTAATCGGGAATGGAACCGCGCTCCAGGTCGCGCCTCCATCCAAAGAGCGTTGAAACAGCATTTGAGATCCGAAGGGAGTAAATTGGACGTAAGCGACATAACAGTTGCCTTGAAACGGGCTGGTGGTGCAGACGTCGACTGCCGAAAAATTTTTGTCGTTAAACTCGTTCAAATTCCCCTGATTCACAAATACGGGACCCGTGAAAGTCGCCCCGTTGTCCGTTGAACGGTACGCGATGATCGAACCGTTGCTGCCGCCGAAATCCCGGTCGAATGAAATTCCTGTAACAAGGAAGAAATTTGTGCACCCCCAGTTGACAATCCCGTCGCCTCCGGCATCGAAACCGACAGGCAGAGGCAGCACCATGTTGGACCAGGTTGCTCCGCCGTCTGTCGACCGATACAAACCGATGGCGGAATCTCCGTTCCGATAGTCGTTGGCCGTACAACAAATCACGCTCGTATTCAATAGATTGGCGGCAATGCTTGGTTCATTTTGCGGTGCGGGATTGGTGGTTACCGGAACGTCCGTGGTATCGGTTGACAGTAATGCGGACAGGCTGGGACTTCCTTCGAACACTGGCGGGATACTCAGTCTAGGATTAGCTTCCATGTGAACACGCTCCATCATCTTAGAAGTTTATAGCAAGCTATATACACTATGAAATGCAAATGAGCGGCGACTTGGACAAATGTACAAACTGATGGATTTAGGCAAACAAATATCCCGTCCACCGCCCCTCTTTCTTATGCTCAATTGTGTTGATATGAAGTTGTAAATGTATGGCCGGCCTGTTCAAGGACCGCTTTCGCTTGGGATAACAGCTCTTCTTTAACATGTCCGGTTACTTTCAAGCCTTTCCATCCATGTTCAACGTTACGAGTTATTGAAAACCATGTGCTATTTAAAGCCCAGTTTGGAATAGTTTCATTGGCATTTAACTTGAGACACTAGCGTTGCATTAAATCGTGACGATCTTTATGTCTGAAAATTCAGACTAGCAAATCCAAATGGACGGACGCCTCATAAAGGCAGCTCTTTCCACTTGGATGAATTATGTAAATTTGTTCGTAATTATCTGAAAGGGTTGGAAGTTAGACGGTCATTTCTCTTCGAGGAACAGCTTTAGTACGCAGATGTCGTTAACTTTTTCGTGAATTTATCTTGCCGGGTTTCAGACACCCGATCTGTGAACGTTCTCGTACATATTTGCGCTATCCATTTCCAAACGATGAAAATAGCGTATGCTTGTCCATCCTTTTCGATGGATTATGGACAGGGCTACCTACCATATCTATTGTAAAGGATTTTTTTGTGCTCGCCTCGATGAAGACCCGTTACATGAGAATATGAATGTAGTGCTCGCGCGAGGAATAGATACGCAAGGAAGGGCTAGCAGTGTGAATTATTTCGAGAATTGTCGGCAGATCAGCGGCAAGGATGTCGACCAGAGAGCCAGCTTGCTCAAGACTTCGGGATTCGTTGCCGTTAACATGCCGCGTATTTTCATCATAATAAGATCGTACATTAGCCCTCGCCTTCACGTATAGGTGGGGGCTATTGTACGCTTACATTTTGACGGACCGTTAAACATTAGCGGACTTTGCATAGGAATATAATTCCTTCAGTATAATATCCTTCGGAGGTGTTTACTGTGAAATGTCAATATTGCGAAAATCTAAAGCAAATTAAGGGAAGAAACCACAGATGCTACGTTTGCGGAATTATAAAGCCCCGATAAGGGGCTTTTATTATGTGTTAAGACCTTAAGCTTAGAGTATGAGAAAGCCCCCACCCAGAGGTTCGAAGGCTTAACGTATATTTTCATAAAATGTTGGCGAGACCCCATCCATGAATAAAATAACGAAAAACTGACGATCTTGCTTATATATGATTTAACATCATGTGGAAATTGATAGTTGGTATAAACAATGAAGGGGGCTACATCATGCCAGATTGGTTACTAATTTCGTTACGGACTTTGTTAGCGATTGTCGTTCTTTTTATCATGACGAAGTTATTGGGAAAGAGACAGATTTCCCAACTATCTTTTTTTGAGTACATAACCGGGATCACGATCGGCAGCATAGCAGCCTATATATCGTTGGATTTGGATGAAAACTGGTATTTAGGCATCGTTTCATTGATTGTATGGGTAGGCGTCTCCTTAGGAATCGAGTTTTTACAAATGAAGAGTAAATTAGTTAGAGATTTTGTCGATGGCAAATCAAGAGTGATCATTAAAGATGGGAAAATTCTGGAGGAAAACCTCAAGAAGGAACGACTTACCGCCGACGAGCTATTGGAACAACTGCGCAAAAAAAACGTATTCCAAGCGGCGAATGTAGAATTTGCGGTTATGGAACCGAGTGGAGATATCAACATCCTGCTAATGAAAGAGAATCAACCCCTAACGCCAAAACATCTTGGTATCAAGGTGGGGCTCGAAAAGGAACCGCAGACTGTCGTTATGGATGGAAATATTATGGATGAACCACTGGCAATCATGGGACTTAACCGGGATTGGCTTGATACGGAACTCGAAAAGATAGGCGTTGCCATTGAAAATGTGTTTCTCGGTCAAGTAGACGCCTATGGCCAACTGTATGTCGACTTATTTGACGATCAGCTCAGAGTCCCTCAGCCTCAGAAGAAAGCTTCTTTGCTGGCGACTCTAAAAAAATGCGAAGCGGACCTGGAAATGTTCAGTTTATCTACAAAAGAAAAAAATGCGAAAAAAATGTATGAAGAATGCGCAAAAGAGCTCGAACGAGTCATTGAGGAAGTCAAACCGCTCCTCATTCGTTAATAGATAATCAGGAGGATTAAAAATGGCTAATAACAAGCTGAAAAAAGCAACGCCGGTCCAGCAGGAGTATCAAAAACTCGCTAAAGAGCTTGAGCCCAAAAGGCCGATATTCAAAAACTGCTTGCGAGCGTTTCTTGCCGGGGGAACGATATGCGTGATCGGACAAGCCATTCAGGAAATGTTTGTTCATTGGGTCGGCTTCGATGAGAAAAAAGCGTCCAATCCGACGGTGGCGGTGCTCATTCTCATTTCCGTTGTTTTGACGAGCCTCGGCGTATACGACAAATTTGCGCAATGGGCGGGTGCCGGTTCGGCGGTTCCCGTAACCGGATTCGCCAATTCAATGGCTTCAGCCGCAATTGAACATCGCAGCGAAGGATTGGTTTTAGGCGTAGGCGGGAAAATGTTCAAACTTGCAGGTCCGGTCATTGTATTCGGAACCGTAGCGGCATTTTTTGTAGGTATCGTCACGTTTGTGTTCAAAGGTACTGGGGGAGGCCATTGATATGCTAAAAGGGCATCAAAGTTGGATCTTTGAAAATAAACCGGTTATTCAGGCTTCGGCTGCCGTAGTTGGCCCGTTTGAAGGCAGGGGGCCGCTTGCCCGCGATTTTGACATTATACACGGTAACTCCATGCTTGAAGAAGATAGCTGGGAAAAAGCGGAGAAAGTATTGATCGAAGAAGCCGCAAAACTGGCGATTGAAAAAGCTGGGTTAACCAAGGAGCAAGTCCAATTTCATATCGGCGGCGATTTGATGAATCAAATTATAAGCACCAGCTTTGCCGCCCGTTCTCTGTCGATCCCCTATCTCGGCGTGTTCGGCGCTTGCTCAACTTCGATGGAAAGTCTGGCGCTCGCTTCCGCGCTCGTCAATAGCGGAGGGGCGAAATATATACTGGCAGGGACTTGCAGTCATAATGCAAGCGTCGAGAAGCAGTTCCGGTATCCGACCGAATACGGCTCGCAAAAGCCGCCAACTGCCCAATATACCGTTACGGGCGCCGGAGCGGCGATCGTAGCGCAGAGAGGGGAAGGACCAGTCGTCGCGTCAGCGACAATTGGCCGGGTTATCGATATGGGGATAACGGATCCTTTTAACATGGGAGCGGCTATGGCGCCCGCTGCGGTTGACACCATTCAAGCTCATTTTCGGGATTTGCAGATCGAGCCGGGTTATTATGATTTGATCGTCACGGGCGATCTGGCGAAGGTAGGCTATGAGATTGCCTGCAAATTGTTCGAAAAACACAACTTTCCGATCGATCAAACGCAATATGCCGATTGCGGCATGATGATTTACGATTACGATACCCAGATGGTGCAAGCGGGGGCAAGCGGTTGCGGCTGCTCGGCCGTTGTCACCTACGGTCATTTAATGAGAAGAATACGGGAGGGAGAAATCAAACGTTTGCTTGTTGTTGCAACAGGGGCGCTCTTATCGCCGCTTTCGTTTCAACAAGGGGAAAGTATTCCTTGCATCGCACATGCTGTAGCTATAGAAGCAGGAGGAGTTTGACATGATCTTTTTATGGGCATTTCTTGTAGGTGGCGCCATTTGCGTTTTCGGTCAGCTTTGTTTCGATGCGTTTAAAATGACTCCGGCGCATACCATGACTTTACTCGTTGTTCTGGGAGCTGTCGCTGACGGACTTGGCTTGTATGACCCGCTCGTTAAATTTGCCGGTGCCGGCGCTTCCGTCCCCATCACCAGTTTTGGCAACGCTCTGGTTCACGGCGCTTTGGAGGAATTGCAGAAAGACGGATGGATCGGTGTTATTACCGGTATATTCAAGGTTACCAGCGCAGGTATTTCGGCAGCCATTATTTTCTCATTTTTGGCCGCTTTGATAGTTAAACCAAAAGGTTAGATTGCAATTGGATTAACTTAAAGTAGAAGGGGACAATATTCGCGATCCATAGTCAGGTAGTTCTTTGCATTAAATAAATTATTGTTACGAGTGGCCATGTCGATGAACAAACTGTTTTATCAGTTCGTTCAATTGTTCGGAGGCTTTCGTTGGAATCCGATGATCGACATTTTTAATGAACGCCAGTTCACTCTTCGGCAATCGTTGATGCAACATTTTGGCATATGGATGGAAGTGCTTGTCTTTTTCCCCGTATACGAGCAGGACGGGCAGATGAATTTCCGGCAGCCGCGGCGTACAGTTGTACTTCAAGCTGTACTGGTAATACTGCTCCGCATTTCTGGCATTTGCTTTCTTCGCGTCATTAAATAACTTGCGGAACAAAGTAAGATTTTTAGTTTGTCTCCAGGCAAGGGAAAACGCGAGCATGCCGATAGCTCCGATTTTGGAGAAAGCAATGCCTAAAGAGATTTCGTTTCTTAACCGCCGTTCGTTCACTTCCGACATTCCGCCGATGACTATTCCCCCCAATGCCCGATCGGGATAAGTCAAGAGAAATTCGAGCACCACCGAACCGCCGGTAGAATACCCGCACAAGTAACATTTATCGATGCTAAGCCGGTCCATCAACTGTTTAATGTCTTCGACGATTACAGGGTAAGAAACCTTTTCATGCGAAGGCCGGCTCTTACCGTGTCCTCTGATGTCAAAAGCAATGGTTCGAAAATGAGGCGATAGCCCTTGGATTTGGTATGTGAAATTTAAGCTTGTGAGTACCGGAGGATGAATGAAAAGGATGGCGATACCTTTTCCACGATCTATATAATGCATCGAGTATTCGTTTATATTTACGGTAGTCATCGCCACGCTCCATCTCTATTAGGTTCCTACGATAAATGATTCTCCAATAATTTAACCTATAAGAACGAAAAACATTCAATCGGCCGGTTTGTCAAATCCTGTTGTTTCAACCTGTCGAATTAGGCAATAACTGACGAATAAGAAAAACAGCCATGCTCTTTTGAGCATGGCTGTTTTTTCTGCGTATATATGAGCTATCTCGCATTCGGAAATATTCTTGCCACCATCTCATTAAATTCTTCCACAAATCCGGCAACAGGCCTTCCTTGTTGAACGTCATCGACATATCCATTGATACGATCTACAAATTGCGGATTCGTGGATACATAGACGTTCTGAATATCGGAATCCGCAGCTCTCACTTGCTTCGCGATCTGATCTTCAATATCGCGTGTTAGCTTTTTTTGGTCGTCATCAAGGGCTGCCGCAACATAAGCATTACGCCGCGTAACAAGGACGTTGGCCTGCCGGACGCCTTTTAATTTCGTAATGTTTTCTGCAGCCCGATCGGCTACTTCGACCCGATCCTCAGCCGTTCTTAATCCATCGTTGTTGCCATTGCGAGTTCCGTCATTATCCGCATTAAACAGGCCGTTTCGGCCATTATCGGCATCTCCGAACGGACGATTATTCCGGTTATCCGCATTGTTGCGATTGCGAAAGATTTCCCACCCCTGATCATTGTCCCGGGTATTCTGCTGTCTCACTTGATTATTATCAGTTAGCGTACATCCAGTTGCAAATAATATCAAGCTTGTCATCATGACGATTAAGACTTTTAGTGTACTCTTGTTCTTATACATAGATCGGTTCGCTCCTTTTTTTGTTTATATTCTCTCTTTCGGTACGCTTCCATACATGCAAATTTTTCCTTTGGGCTTAACGAACAAAGCTGCCAACAAGGAAAAGATGATGGCGGCGGAAATACCCGCGCTGGCCAGTCATCACAATTTTCAACACATTAGATTATTTGTTAAAAGCCTAGCCTCAAATCAAAAATCATTTCCCACAATAGGAAAATGTATAGATTTACTACTACATTGTTGGGACGATTCAAATTCTTTTTCTATAATGCAGCGCGACCTGAACTCATTGCTGGTAAAACATTGTTTGAATGAAAGGATAAGGCCTCTACGCAGAATAGAGATTGTTCCTCTGTTAGGAGGAAATTCAGTAAGAGGCGGTGAGAAGGTATGCAAAGGATGAAGTCCATGCTGGGAAGAATGAATAATCGGAAAACCATCATTTCTTTATTAGCTTTAGGAGTTGGCGCTACTGCTTATGGCATCACGCGGAGACGCAGATAATATGGGAATAATAAGAATAAAAAAAGAATCCAGTCGTCGACTGGATTCTTTAATCTTGGAAGAGCCGATCCAATAAAGCAATATTGCCGAAAACGTGATACCACGAAATCGGTTATCGATCCTTTGACCGGTAAATTGATATGATCCCAAACAAGGGGAGAGATGTGGTTTAGCAGTTCCTCCTGAATCTTCCCTTGCTTTTTGCGGTGTTCTGTTACTTGCTGGAGATAAAAAGCTAATTGCATTGATGATAATGTTCAAGGCACTTGCCCTTTGGAGCTGGTCTTATAGCGTACGTTCTCGCAGCTCGCCATGGTTGCCAGAAAATATCGCTCTGGCCAATACGTTCGTGGCTTCCCCTTCGATAGCGTACAGTTTGGAAAGCATATTAAATGATGAACTGGAAGGATCGTGCAGCTTTCGGACGGATTAACAATTTTTCCCTTGCATCATTATGTCGGTAACGAGTTAAATTAGTGTTCGTTACATTAAAAAAAGGCGGTGACAATGTACGATCATGCCTCTGTCCCCACGAATGTACCATTGGTTTGTCCGACCGAGATGGTTTACGAAAAAATATATCCATGACCACATCGAAGGCCATGTCTGTTTGGATAATAAACTCATTCTTGATTTTGGTTCCGGTACCGGGGCAAATTGTTCTATTTGCAAACCCGGCTTTTATCTTGGCATCGAACCGGATGTCAGTCGGGTTACACTTGCCAAACGGCTTTACCCTGACCATAACTTTATGATTTTTGACGGTAAACAGATTTCCGCACAAGATGAAACGTTCGATTATATTTTCATCGTTGCGGTTCTTCACCATATAGCGGACGATCAAATTAAAGACTATTTGCTAGAATTCAAACGGGTCTTGAAACCGGGCGGGAAAGTTATAGTGATGGAGCCCTATCTATGCGATCGTACAAAGTGGAATAACCGGTTTATGCAGTGGTACGATGACGGTGAATATATACGAAACGAAAACAGCTATTTGAGCTTATTTCAAGCCGGACAGTTTGAATGCCAAATATTAAAAAAGTTCACCAAATGTTTCGTTTACAATGAAATCTTTTTTTCCGCCATGCTGAAAGACGAACTCGAATCCGTAAGCTATTCGGCCGAGTTCTTCAATCCTTCACTGGAAGGAGGTGATTTCTGTGACAGTCGCGTCTGATGTTAAAACATGTGTTGCTTCGCTGAAAAGCGCGCAAGCGAGTCTCGAACAATTTGCATTAGCAACCCAAAATCAAGAGGCCAAAACCCTTTTCACGAATGCCGCGCAGCAAACCCAATCCATCGTGCAACAAGTGGAAGGCCGCGTCCAACAATTGGAAAACGAAGAGCCTCAATATAAAGGATTTTAAAACATACAATGAACAGCCATGATGACGATCACTCATGGCTGTTCTTCATGTTGTATTACCCCTTATTGCACAAAGATCAAAGGGAGTCGCCCGTATAGCGGTAAATCATTTTTATCGATGTCATGAATATGCAGAATTCATTAATGGAGACGGAATAATCATGAAAGAAGTTACTGAAAGTCAGTTTGATCTGATGGGAATTGATGAGTTAGGTTTGGACGAAAACGACTACCAAGGTATTGAGGTCAGGGGTTCAGTCCGCGCGGACGGAGACGATGGCGTATTGGTTACGGGGTCCCCGCAAAGTAATTGGAGTAAGCTTCGAAGCTGCTCGTCACTTTGTGGGGTGTGAAAACGGAGTCTGAAGCTACCGCTAAAAGTCCTCGTCGAATAGGCTTCGTCAGCCATATAATCGAGATTCAGACATCCCATGTTGGATAGACGAGCTTGTGCGAGTCATATCCCCCTAGGCTCCACCAAACATTTGATGAACTAAACCCTTGCGTAGCAAGGGTTTTATTGATTTTCTAAGTGAATTCTTACATTTTTTAAGCTCAATCCTACTGTTTTAGTGAAATTATGGTATTTATAATTGATTTCGTCTTTAGTTGTTTATTTCACCCTGAATTACGAAAGTACCGTCTCATAAAAACATAAAAAAATGCCCTCATCTTTGGTAGAACGGTGTTTGACGAGAACAACGTCATTCTTGCATTTCTTGAAACGATCGGCGCGCTGGGTAGCTTGGCGGTCGCGTGCCTCATCACAGCCTGCTAAACAAGGAACTCATTCGCTTCGGAGCGTCTCACGATCAATTGGCTCCCGCGCTAAAGAAAATGAATCTGGATAAACGTTCATCCAAAACTGGTTGGATCACCCATTTCCATTTCGTATCAAAGGCTAGTTATTATGGACTTTCGTAATTTGGGTTGATATGAAGTTGTAAATGTATGGCCGGCCTGTTCAAGGACCGCTTTCGCCTGGGATAACAGCTCTTCTTTAACAAGGATATAATCTGTATTAAAAGTTGAAACAGCAAAAATGCTGATTTTATGTTCAGCGAGAGGGACGGCCAAAGAAGCAAGTATTCCCGTTAAACTAAAATCCAGTATTCCGGTTACTTTCAAGCCTTTCCATCCATGTTCAACGTTTGAATCAAGATTGACTTCCAGATCCAGGGAGGGGCACACAATAGACAATTCTTCGCTGGTACGAGTTATTGAAAACCATGTGCTATTTAAAGCCCAGTTTGGAATAGTTTCATTGGCATTTAATTTGAGAACAGATAAAGAGGGCTCCATAATTTCTAAAATCATAACTGTATCACTCTTTTCATTGTATGTTTTGTTGAAGATCTACATTATATAGGAATTTTCGTCACATTGTAACACAAGGAAATTATTCTCGACAGCGCTCCGACCAATGGACGATAATGAAAGAAGTCCGTATGGGCTTTTTCATGACAAAGGTGGTCGAACGATGTTAACCGCAATGAAGGACTTCTTGCTGCAAGTCGCGATGGTAGCTACACTTGTCTATACGTATCAAATCTTTTTCGCGGAGCGGTATGAGAGAAAACAACACGTCAAGCTCATCCTAACCGTGCTGCTGGGGCTATCCATTCTGTTCTGCATGACGTTCCCTGCTTATGTGAACGCCCAATTCCGCATCGACATTCGAATCGTTCCTTTGTTGTTGGGGGCATTATACGGCGGTTGGAGAACGGGCTTATTTCTCTGCGCGCTGATCATTCTTTATCGGGTTTATCTCGGGGTCGACACGGGACTAATCACGACCGTATTGGCTCTCGCATTCAGCATGCCGGTGATCGTCTATTTTCAAAAGATATTCACGAGAGCATTGAAGCGAAAGCGGATCTTCATCACGCTAGGATTGTCCAGCTACTATTGTCTCGTTGGATTAATATCCGCTATCTCAATAAGAGGCTTTTCATTTCAGGTGCTGCAAGTACAGATTATTCATATTAGCCTAGCGGTGTCGGCGGTATTGTTCTTTACTCTCTTAAACGAAACGATACAGGATATTCTCAGGAAAAACCGGCAGCTTCAATCGGAAGCGAAAGAGGCGGAAATCGCTTTTTTGCGTTCCCAGATCAAGCCTCACTTCTTGTACAACGCGCTGAATTCGATTGCATCCCTCTGCATTGACGAGCCTCGTAAGGCTGAGCAATTGACGCTGGATCTTTCGCATTATTTGCGCGGCAGCTTTGACTTCAAACATTTGGAATCACTGACGACGTTGGGCAAAGAGCTCGAGCTGATCGAAGCGTACATTAATATCGAAAAAGCGCGCTTCGGCAACAGATTACAAGTGGAGTACGATGTGGATGCGAATCCGCAAACGCGAATGCCCCCTCTCATTTTACAGCCGTTAGTGGAAAATGCGATAAGACATGGCTTGATGTCCAATCTACGGGGAGGCACGGTAAAAATAGCAGCAAAGATGACAGCTGCTGACACCGTCAGCTTTGCGGTAGAGGACAACGGGAGCGGGATGAGCGATGCAACGCGGGCGGGACTGCTTAAACCGGATGTCGATAAGAAAGGAATCGGGCTGTGGAACATCAGCCAGCGCATCGAGCTACTGTACGGAAAGAGACTACATATCGAAAGCGCGGAAGGAATCGGTACGAAGGTGTACTTTGAAATTCCCGATCGACAGCTTCAGAGGGCTGGAGGGTAAAGCATGCTGCGAACCATTATCGTGGATGATGAACAATTGTCGGTAAACCGGTTGAAGCGGATACTGGCCGAGAGCGGCGATGTCGATATATGCCAGACGTTTCTTAATCCGTTCGAAGCGTACGATTACGTGAAGGCGAATCGGATACATGTCGCCTTTCTGGATATTTCCATGCCGGAAATTGACGGGATGCGGCTTTCCAGTATGCTCTTGGAGCATGATGCTTCTATAGAAGTGGTGTTTGTAACCGCTTATGACGATTACGCAGTGGAGGCCTTCGATCTGAGCGCCTTGGATTATATCATGAAGCCTGTAACCGCTCAGCGCGTATCCAGGACGCTGGACAAGATCAGGAAAAGTTATCGGGGAGCGGCTTTCGAGCCTGTAGCGATTATGCCTAGCGATATACTAACCGAGCAGGAAACGAAGGTGTTGCGGCTGATCGCGAACGGATTGCTGAACAAGGAGATCGCCCATCTCTTGAATATCGGGGCTGAAACGGTCAAGTCGCATATTAAGAACGTGTACCGGAAGCTTGAAGTAAACAGCCGCGTTCAGGCGTTGATTCGTGCGAAAGAAATGAACATACTGTGAGAGGTAACCTCTCTGATAGATGTAGCGTATTCTCCCCCAAACGGGGGATTTTTTTATTGTCAGGCTCGTTTTAAACTTAAAATAGTTCGACAAAAGTTGACATGAAGAAAAGCGGTTCGACTTTTATTGTAACGATTATCAGGCTCAGCAGGTTTGAAGGAGGAGAGGACTTTATAGTTGAACAGATACGGTTTCGGGGTAATCGTTTGTTTAAGTGGAGCATGCTCTAGCTTATCTTATTATCAGAAATGGTAGATTGGGAGGAAAAAAATGACGACAATCATAAAATCAAAAAAAGCAAAACAAGGCATAGGGAAAAGATCTATGCTGAGCTTGTTGCTGCTTATTGTATGTGTAAGTACATTTGCAGTCCCGGTACAAGCAGCAGGAGCTTGGAGTCAATATGCCAAGATATCGCTTGTCGCTAGTTCAAATTTAGGAGGATTTAATGGTCCAACTGGCGTGGCGGTAGACAGCAGCGGTAATGTATATGTGGCGGATACTTATAACCATCGCATCCAGAAGCTGACGAACTCCACGGGGATTTGGAGCGAGTGGGGGGCGAAAGAAGAAGGTTCAGGAATCCCGGGAATCCCTGCTTCAGGAAGCGGCTTGGGCGAGTTTAATAATCCAAATGGAGTGGCGGTAGACAGCAACGGTAACTTATATGTGTCTGATAGAAATAACCATCGTATCCAGAAGCTGACGGTATCAACGGGGGTGTGGAGCGAGTGGGGGGCCAAAGAGGAGGATTCAGGAAACCCAGGAATCCCTGCTACAGGAAGCGGCTTGGGCCAGTTTTACTATCCAGGTGGGGTGGCGGTAGATAGCAGCGGAAATGTGTATGTGGCTGATAGTTATAACAATCGCATCCAGAAGCTGACGGTATCCCCAATTCCGGGGATACCGGATGCTTGGAGCAGTTTGGGCTCCGGAACTGGAAGCGGGTTGGGCCAGTTCAATAATCCAAGTGCAGTGGCGGTAGACGGCAGCGGTAATGTGTATGTGGCTGATATGAATAACCATCGCATCCAGAAGCAGACGGTAACGGGGGAATGGAGCGATTGGGGGAAAAAAGGCGGTAACGACCTCCCAATATCAGGGAATGGCTTGGGAGAATTTAGTTATCCAGCTGGAGTTGCGGTTGACAGCAGCGGAAATGTGTATGTGGCTGATTGGTACAACACTCGCATCCAGAAGCGGACGGTAACGGGGGAATGGAGCGATTTGGGGAAAAAAGACAGTAATGACTTTCCAATATTTGGAAACGAATTTGGCGAGTTTAATTATCCGACTGGGGTGGCGGTAGACAGCGGCGGAAATGTGTATGTGGCGGATCAAGCTAACCATCGTATCCAGAAGCTGACGGTATCTATAGGTGATTGGAGTCAGTGGGGGTATATTGGACCTACCTACGGCTCGGTCCCAGGCGAGTTTTACAAACCGAATGGAGTGGCGATAGACAGCAGCGGAAATGTGTATGTAGCTGATAATTATAGCATTCAGAAGCTTACAGTATCGACGGGGGCTTGGGACGAGTGGAGGGGGGACAGCGAAAATGCAATCTTGGGCGAGTTTGACCACCCAAGTGGAGTGGCAGTAGACAGCAGCGGAAATATGTATGTGGCGGATACGAATTACAATCGCATCCAGAAGCTGACGGCATCCTCGGGGGTTTGGAGCCAGTGGAGGAAGAACGGCGGCGGATCGGGAAGCGCCTTGGGCGAGTTTGATTATCCAAGTGGATTGGCCGTAGACAGCAGCGGCAATGTGTATGTGGCGGATACCGATAATCATCGCATCCAGAAGCTGACGGTCTCCACGGGAGTTTGGAGCGAGTGGGTGAAGAGCGGCGGCGGACCGGGAAGCGACTTGGGCGAGTTTAATTATCCAAGTGGAGTGGCAGTCGATAGCAGCGGAAATGTGTATGTGGCGGATACGGAAAACCATCGCATCCAGAAGCTGACGGTATCGACGGGAGTTTGGAGCGAGTGGGGGAAGAGCGGTGGCGAAGCGGGAAGCAGCTTGGGCGAGTTTGATTATCCAAGTGGAGTGGCAGTAGACAGCAGCGGCAACGTGTATGTGGCGGATACCGAAAACCATCGCATTCAGAAGCTGACGGTATCCACAGGGGTTTGGAGCGAGTGGAGGAAGAGCGGCGGTGGGTCAGGAAGCGGCTTGGGCGAGTTTGATTATCCGAGTGGAGTGGCGGTAGACAGCAGCGGAAATGTGTATGTGGCTGATAATAAAAATCATCGCATCCAGAAGCTGTCCATGCCCGGCTCCCCAACAGGAGTAATGGCTGCGGCAGGCAACGGTCAAGCCACCATCAGCTTTACGGCGCCGGTCAGTGATGGGGGAAGCGCGATTACGGGCTACACGGTAACGGCTAGTCCGGGAGACATAACGGAAAGCGGAACAACAAGTCCAATCACGATCACAGGGTTGACGAATGGAACGGTCTATACGTTTACGGTTGTCGCGACGAACGGCTTAGGGAATAGTAGCGTTCCTTCCAGCTCAGTGAGCGTAACGCCTAACACTCCATCTGGCAGTGGTAGCGGTGGTGGAGGGTTAACAGCACCAACGTCTCCAGTCACCTCCACGGATGGCAAGTTAACGCTTCCTACAGGCAAAACAGGCGAGGTTAGCTTGGGAGATGAAGTCACGATCACTGTTCCGGTAGGCGCTACTGACCAAGAACTGAAATTAACGATTGAGAAAGTGCTGGAAACGGCTCCGCTTCTAACGAATAATGACGTCCTAGCCAGCCCAGTCTTTGAGATTCTGAAAAACTTTTCAGAGAACTTCAGTAAACCGGTCACGTTGACGTTTGCTTTCGATCCGTCTAAATTAAGCGGCAACCAAACCGTAGCCGTATTCTATTATGACGAAACGAAGAAGGAATGGGTGGAAGTTCCGGGCGGCGTTGTCAGCGGCGATCAAATTACCGTAGATGTAAATCATTTTACGAAATATGCCGTATTCGCTGTAGGTCAAGGGGCAACAGTTAACTTAAGCGATATCTCCGGACACTGGTCTGAGGCGAACATCAAGCAAGCGGTAAGCAACGGGATCGTCAGCGGTTATCCAGAAGGTACGTTCAAGCCTGAGAAAACCGTGACGCGCGCGGAATTCGCGGTCATGCTAATGAATGCGTTGAAGCCGAAAGGGGAAGAAGCGGCTCTGACTTTCACCGATACCGCGGAGATCGAAGCATGGGCGCAGAAAGCAGTTGCGCAAGCGGTACAAGCAGGATGGATTACAGGCTATGAGGACGGTACATTCCGTCCGGATGCGGAAATTACGCGTGCAGAAATGACAGCGATGATCGCGAAAGCGTTGGGTCATTCAGCAGGCGGGGGCGCAGCAACAGGTTTCGCGGACGACAACGATATTCCGGCGTGGGCAAAGGCCAGCGTAGCTTACGTGAAGCAAGCAGGCATTGTGCAGGGCAAAGGCAGCAATACATTCGCCCCATCGGGCCATGCGACAAGAGCAGAGGCTGTCACGGTTTTGCTGAATATGCTGGCGCATTTGAGCAAGTAAGCGAAGATTATCTAAAAGTCAGATATGTATAGTTGGAGGGGCTGTCCCAAAAGTCGTAGAAGACTTAGGGACAGCCCCTTCTTACCAGATTTTATTGGTTGGCCTTTATCTCCCCTCAAGGTTTAAAATCGTCCAATCCCAACATTAATATTGTTCAGTTAAACGCTTTCATTTTTTCGATATAATGAAGGCGTGTGTTAACAATTGGCACAGACTGTGTATACTAGCTTGAGAATATGCACGGGCATTGCCGGAAGGAGGGGGAGCCATGCTGATGAAAGCGGCGCGGTGGCTGCTGCAGCCGATTCGAAGAAGCATTCGCAATAAAGTAATTCTGATTATGGTCTTGCTGCCGGTCATCCCGATTACCGTCATAACCGCCATCGCGGCCGAGAACAATCGGGCGAGCATGGAAGCGGAAGTCGTGCAGACGAACCTTTCCAACATGCGGTGGACCGCGGCCAACCTGGGAGAGAAGGTGGCGCAGCTGAACAATCAGATATACGCTATTCAGATTCACCCCGAAGTAAGCGAATACATGAACGGAAGCTTGATCCCGTCCAGACAGTTCACTGCCCAGCGAAGCATTATGAATATGCTGACATCCGCTTTTTATTCCGGCAACAATCACTTGGTTGGGGTGCAGTTATATGCGAAGGAAAGCGGCCGATTGTTCACTGCCAACTCCATGGGCAACGATATCGAGACCGCTTCGGGGATTCCGGAGCCTTTTGCGGCATTATTCGAGAATAATAAGAATGTGATGATTCATACCTCGGAGGACAAGCCCGACCAATTCCAACTTGTTAGAAGCATCAATCGATTCGAGAATCGGGAGAAGCTTGGCGGAATATCCATCGACATGCGGTGGAGCATGTTCCATCAGAGTATGGAGCTTCTGTCGCCTAAGGAGGAGGAGGACGTTGCAGTCATCCATGAGAATGGGCAGCTGATGTACGCTCTTCAAGCGGCGAAGGAAGACGACTTCGAGGGCATCGAGGATGCCGTGAAGGCGTGGCAGGCGTCGGATGCCGAAACAGGATTCCTTCGTACCAAGAACGGCTATTTATTTTACGGAGCGATCGGAACGACCGGGATGCGCGTCGTGAAGATCGTGCCGGAAATCGTGATTACGCGCGGCGCGAATCAAACGATGAAGACGGGTCTCGTCGTCGGTATTATTTCTGTCCTGCTATCCATGGCTGCCGCAGTGTTCCTCGGCTGGATGGTGGCCAGACCGATCGTTGCCCTCTCTAGAACGATGAGCGGAGTAGGCTTGATGAAAGAGACTGACCGTCCGCTCTCTAATCGGATGGACGAGATTGGGCTCTTCGAGTCCAAACTATATAACATGTCCGCGCGGATCCGGGAACATATTCGAACCGAATACAGCATGAAGCTGGAAATGAGAACGGCTGAGCTAAAGGCGCTGCAGGCGCAGATCAATCCGCATTTTCTTCATAACACGCTGCAGCTAATCGGAAGCATGCTGTTCTCGAAGAAGCCGGAGGAGTGCTACGAGATCATCAAATCGCTCAGCGAGATGTTCCGCTATGTCATTCGGGAGCCGGATCAGCTCGTTCCGATACAGTATGAACTCGAACATCTGGCTCATTATATGCGAATCCAAGAGATGCGTTTTGCGAATCGGCTGACCTACCGGCTCGATCATGAGCCCAATGCGTTTAGCGCGCTCATTCCGAAGCTGACGCTGCAGCCGATTGTTGAAAATGCGTTCATCCATGGGCTGGATCCAAAGCCGGGGCCTTGGCGCGTAGCGGTACAAGTTAGAGTGACGGGTTCGGATGTCGAGATCCTCATTCAGGATAATGGAATCGGCGTGCCGAAGGAGAAGCTGGATCGGCTGCGGAAGCGGCTCGCGTTCGAGTCGGGAAGCATGGGAATAGAGGAGCGGATCGGGCTTTCGAATGTGGCGTCCCGCATCCATAAACATTACGGTATTAACTATGGCATTACCGTCGAGAATCATGCGGCGGAGGGGACGCTGGTTACGATACGCGTCCCTCTCCATAGAGAGGAGTAAGTCATAAAGATGAAAGTCATAATCGTAGACGATGAAGGCTGGACGAGGGACATTATTAAGCGCTTCGGCGCTTGGGAAAGCCATGATATGGAAATCGTAGGGGAAGCGGAAGACGGAGCGGGAGCGCTGGAGCTTATCGAGGCGCATACGCCGGACATCGTCATTACCGATATGCGCATGCCGGGTATCGACGGCGTCGAGCTGATGCGAGTAGTGAAGGGGCGTTATCCCGATATCCGTATGATCGTCATCAGCGGATATGATGATTTTGAGCTTGCGAGGCATGCCCTTCTGCACGGAGCCATTGACTATATATTGAAACCAGTGGATGCAACTGAGTTGAACGCTGCTTTGGATAGGTGCCGGTTGAGTCTGCTGTCTGCCGACAAGGAGGAACAGCTGGTTATCGACCTGGAGGCCGGTTTATCCGTCAAAAAACATATGGATTTGCTGCGGTCCCTGTTCCGGGATATGAACCAAGAAAGGCTCATTGAGCAATTCCGCCAGCTCGGCATGGAGATGGCGGACAAGCAACCGTCGAAGAAGGAGCTTCAGCGGCTGGCGAGAGAGTTTCTTATCCTATTAAAAGAGCTGATGGAGGAAAACTCGGTGTCGGTCGAAGAGCTTCGTCATGTTGCCATACCGGACGGCATCCTGAGCGGAGAAGAGTTAAGCGAATTTCTGAAGGCCAAATTCGTCGTGGCGCTTGATTCCCTTGTACAGCAGCGAAAGTTCAAAACCAAGTTGAACCTTGAAGAGGTTCGACGCCACATCGACAGCCGTTTCCAAGAGCCGGTTGCGCTTGAGGAATTGGCTCATCGTTTTTACGTCAGCAAAGAGTATCTCAGCAAGGCATTCAAATTAGAGTACGGACGGAACGTGACCGATTATGTGCTTCATTTGCGAATGGAGAAAGCGATGGAATGGCTGGCAGACGAGCAGATCCCGATCAAATCGGTCGCCGAAATGGCAGGTTACGAGGATGTTTCATACTTCTATCGCGTGTTCAAAAAACATTTCGGTATGTCGCCTGGCGAGATGCGCGTGGAACTGAAAGGTTTAAAATGATCCAATCCAATGCGTTAATAGCGTCCAATTAAACCGCTTACATCATCCGGTTATAATGAAAGCGTAAACAAAAACGTAAACTTCGGGAGGTCGCGAAACAGATGAAGAAATGGTTCAAGAGCGTACTTATCGTCACATCTGCGGTTACAATGCTTGCGGGCTGCGGAAACGCAGAGAATGAAAATGCAGAAGGAGCGTCAAATGGAGGCGTCGGTGCTGCCAAATCGGTCACGCTGAAAATGTTCATCGCCCAGCCGCGCTTCAAGCAGCAATATGACCAATATATCGAGCAGTTCAAGCAAAAAATAAAAGAAGAAAAAAATATCGACGTCACGGTCCAATTGGAAATGCCGACAGCGGATACCGCGCCGCAAATTCTTAAGACGCGTTTGGCTTCGGGGGATGCGCCGGATATTTTTACACTGCATGCCATTAACGAGATCCCTTCCTTCTACCGCGCCGGTTACTTGACCGACATGTCGGATCAGCCTTTCGTCGGCAAGCTGATGGAAAGCGTGCGAGGCTCCGTTACGATCGACGGTAAAGTTGTCGCAGTGCCGCTCGAGACGTTGTCTTGGGGCTACTTGTACAATAAGACGATCTTCGCCGAGCACGGGCTGACGCCTCCCGCTACGCTGTCGGAGATGAAGACGGTGGTGGATAAGCTGAATTCGGCCAATGTGAAGCCGTTCCTGCTGTCCTACAGCGAAGCCTGGGTCCCGCAGCTGCTGCTGCCGCTAGCCGCCGGCGGCTTGATTAACACGGAGAATGACGACTTTATCGAACGAATGAACAAAGACGAAGGCTCCTTCAAGGAAATGCAATCCATGTTCGAAGTGTTCGATTTGATCAACTCGAATGGCACGGAGAAGGCGCTTGAAGTGAGCGCTGATGACGGCGCCGCGGCGTTCGCGCAAGGAAAAGCCGCTATGTGGCTGCAAGGTCCGTGGTATGCGGATACGATTCTGAAGTCTAATCCCGATCTTGATTTCGGAGTAGCGGCTCTGCCGATCAACGACAACCCGGACGCGACGATGATCAATCTGAGCACGTCGACATCGCTGGCCGTTTCGCCTGAAAGCAAGAACAAAGAACTCGCGATCGACTTCATTAACTACATTCTCGACGACCAAGACTCGAATGCGTTCTTCCAATCGCTTAAGTTCAACCCGATCGCATCGGTGCACACGTACGAGAGCTTCCCATGGGTGCAGGACGCAACGGAATACGTCAAAGCGGGCAAGTCCTACCAGGACCCGGCGATCCCGCAAGCCGTCAAAGATGAAGTAGGCAAAGGACTGCAATCCTACTATGCCGGCCAGATGAAGCAAGAGGAAGTGCTCGAAGCGTTGGACCGCGCATGGAAAAGCTACAATAAAGTCAACCAATAAGATGCCTTCACGGGATGAAGAGACGGAAAGCCGCTTCTTCATCCCGGCTTTATAAAATAGAGATTTTTTATGGGAGGAGTTAAGACCGTGCCGATCAGAGTACACAAAAATCTACTGCTGCTGATTGCGTTTGTCGCCCCTGCTTTCGTGTTGTATGCCATATTTCTGCTGATCCCAACCATTGGCGGCATGTACTACAGCTTTACCGACTGGAATGGCCTTAACCGGACTTATGATTTTATCGGCTTCGCAAATTTCGTGGATGCGCTTACGGATGACCCTGACTTTATCGGTTCGCTGCTGTTCACGCTGAAATATGTGCTGTTCATGGTTGTCTTGCAAAACGTCATCGCCCTTCTGCTGGCCGTCTTGATCGAATCGCGGAAGCGGAGCAAAACTTTTTTTCGGACGTTATTCTTCATGCCCAACATGATCAGTACGATCATCAGCGCCTTCATGTGGACTTTCGTGTTCACGCAAGTGCTGCCTCAATTGGCGGAGAAAACAATGATTACGTTTCTGGATCAGTCCTGGATCGGGGATCCTAACGTTTCGTTCTATTCCATTCTGATCGTCTCCCTGTGGAACGGCGTCGGTTACATGATGATCATTTACCTGGCTGCTCTGCAAGGCGTGCCTCAGTCGCTGAAGGAAGCCGCGATCATTGACGGGGCGAACACATTCCAAACGTTCTTTCGCGTGACGCTGCCGATGATTACGCATGCGCTTACAATCTGCTTGTTCCTGACGCTTAACGGCGCGTTCAAGGTGTTCGAGGTCGTCTATGGCTTAACCGGAGGCGGACCGGGACGAAGCACGCAGGTGATTACGATGAACATCTATGAGGAGGCATTCTCGAACAACTTTCTTTATGGCTACGCAAGCGCGAAGTCTGTCATTCTGTTCATCATCATTCTCGTATTCACCTTCCTGCAGATTAGCATCATGAAGAAGAAAGAGGTGGAAGCATAATGGCAAAACGACTATCATCGGCCTCCATTCTATTCGTTCTGGCGCTAGGTGGCGTCGTCGCTTTTTTCCCGATTTACATGGCGATCGTGAACTCGCTAAAGACGCAGGGCGAAATGTTCGCTTCGTTCACGTCGCTTCCGACCAAGCTGCACTGGGAAAACTACGCGAATGCTTTCGAGCAGGTCAATCTGCTGAAGAGCACGTTCAACTCGGTTAGTTTGTCCGTGCTGGGAATCGGCGGCATCATCTTCTGCGCTTCGCTCGCAGGCTATAAGTTGTCCCGGACGGCTGGGAAAATCAGTAATGCGATTTTTTTCTTATTCGTGGCGTCGATGCTTGTTCCGTTTCACTCCATCATGATTCCGCTCACGCGGATGGCCAAAGCGCTCGAGGCGCAGGGGAGCCTATGGGGACTTTCGTTGATTTATATCGGACTTGGCGTTAATATGGCCATTTTCCTTTATCACGGCTTTGTCAAGTCGATTCCGAGGGAGCTGGAGGAGGCGGCAAAAATCGACGGATGCGGGGAGTTCCAGACGTATTTCCGCATCATTTTCCCGCTCTTGCTGCCCATTACGGTGACGATTGCCATTCTTGACTTCCTATGGATCTGGAATGATTTCTTGCTTCCGCTTCTGATGCTGACGGACATGGAGAAGTATACGCTGATTTTATCTACGAACACGTTGTTCGGGGAGTATAACAAAGAATGGTCCCTGATTCTCGCAGCGTTAGTGTTGACAGCCATTCCGGTGCTCATCATCTTCGCGATTTTCCAGCGCTTCATTATGGCGGGGATTGCGGAAGGCGCGGTTAAAGGATAAGAAAAGGGAGGATCATCGGAGATGGATAAGCTGTTGTACGGAGTCGCTTATTATGACGAATATATGCCTTATGAAAGGCTTCATGAGGATATACGAATGATGAAGGAAGCCGGCATCAATGTCGTGCGGATCGCGGAATCGACTTGGAGCACGCATGAACCGCAGAACGGCGTGTTCAACTTCAGCTCTGTCGATCGGGTGCTGGACGCGATGCACGAAGCGGGCATCCGCGTCATTGTCGGCACTCCCACCTATGCGGTGCCGGCATGGATGGTTCGCGAGCATCAAGGCGTGCTTGCGACGACGGTGAAAGGAGCGGGCAAATACGGCGCCCGTCAAATCATGGATATAACGAATCCGGTGTACTTATTCTACGCCGAACGCATTATTCGCAAGCTGATCGGGCGCGTCTGCGATCATCCCGCGGTAATCGGCTACCAGACCGATAACGAGACGAAGCATTACGGCACGGCCGGGCCAAATGTGCAGCTGGCGTTCGTGAAATATATGCGCGAAACCTACGGGACGCTCGAGGAAGTGAACCGCCGCTTCGGTCTCGACTATTGGAGCAATCGGATCGATGCGTGGGAGGATTTCCCTTCAGTCGTTGGCACGATAAACGGCAGTCTCGGAGCGGAGTTTGCAAAATTCCAGCGCTTGCTGGTCACAAGGTTCCTGGGATGGCAGGTAGAGCTTGTCAACGCGTACAAGCGTCCGGGCCAGTTCGTCATGCAGAACTTTGATTTCGAGTGGCGCGGCTATTCGTATGGGGTGCAGCGCGACGTCGACCACTTTGCGGCCGCGGAACCGTTCGACGTAACCGGCGTTGACATCTACCATCCATCGCAAGACGATCTGACCGGGATCGAAATATCGTTCGGCGGGGACGTTGCGCGTTCCACGAAGGGCAAGAACTACCTCGTCGTGGAGACTGAGGCCCAGGCATTCACCCATTGGACGCCGTATCCGGATCAGCTTCGCTTGCAGGCATTCAGCCATATCGCATCCGGAGCGAACATGGTCGCTTACTGGCACTGGCATTCGATCCACAACTCGTTCGAGACGTATTGGAAGGGGCTGCTCAGCCACGACTTCGAGCCGAACCCCGTCTATTTGGAAGCCTGTACGATCGGAAGAGACTTCGACCGGTTGTCGCCGCACCTGGTCAACCTGCGGAAGAAGAACCGGGCGGCCATCCTGGTCAGCAACGAGTCGTTAACGGCCATGGATTGGTTCAAGTTCTCGTTCACGAACGATCGCAATTATAACGATGTGGTGCGCCTCATGTATGATGCGCTGTATAAACTGAACATCGGCTGCGATATCGTCAGCCCGTATACGGAATCGTTCGCGGACTATGATCTGCTGCTCGTGCCCGCGCTGTACGCGGCGCATGATGATTTGCTGTTGCGGTTGAATGCGTACGTGGAGAACGGCGGCTGCATTGTATACACGTTCAAGAGCGGGTTCACGAATGAGAATGTGAAGGTGAGAACCGTGCAGCAGCCGGGCATCATTCGGGCAGCATGCGGGGTGGAATACAGCATGTTCGTCGAGCCGAAGCAGGTATCGCTGCAAGGCGATCCGTTTGGGGTTGGTGAAGCAGATAACAGGATTGATACCTGGATGGAGCTTCTGACGCCGACGACAGCCGAGGTGCTTGCGCGATACGAACATCCGCATTGGGGACGGTACGCCGCTATTACGCGGAACGAATACGGTCAGGGGGCAGCGTTCTACATCGGCTGCTACGTCAGCGCAGCGGTTATGAGCCGCGTGCTGGAGCGCGCCGTGAAGGAAGCGGGGCTATGGGGACTCGATCAGGAGCTGTCCTTCCCGCTCATCGTGAAGACAGGGACGAATGAGCTCGGAAGAACGGTCAGATTCTATCTGAACTACTCGGACAGCGAGCAGACCTTCAGTTACCCGCATGGTGACGGGACTGAACTGCTGAGCGGGACGGCTGTTGGATCGGATCAGGAGATCCGGCTGAAGCCTTGGGGCGTCAGTGTCATGGAGACGATGGATGGAGCGACGAAGGAGCGTATCAAATGAGACAACCGAAGCGATGGAATTCAAGCTTAAGAGATCAGCAGTGGATCGAGAAAGCTGTGCCGCTTGTTGCGGCAGAAGGAACGGCGGATTTGGCGTTATCGAGCGATGTACACCAAGAGGTGGAAGGGTTCGGCGGCTGCTTCAACGAGCTTGGCTGGGCCGCTCTCAGCCGTTTGCCGGAGGAGGAGCGTAAGCGGACGATGTACGACCTGTTTCATCCGGACGGCGAACAGAAATTCAGCATTTGCCGTATGCCGATCGGCGCAAGCGATTATGCGCTGGAGTGGTACAGCCTGAACGAGACGGACGGAGATTATGCGATGGAGCATTTCTCGATTGATCGGGATCGGCAATATTTGATCCCCTATATCAAGGAAGCATTGGCTTTGAATCCGGAGCTGAAGCTGTTCGCTTCGCCATGGAGCCCGCCGACGTGGATGAAGTTTCCGAAGGCGTACAACTATGGCACGCTGCGCTGGGAGAAAGACAACTTGCAGGCGTATGCGTTGTTCTTCGTTAAGTTCGTGCAGGCGTACAAGAAAGAGGGCATTACGATCCACCAGATCCATGTGCAGAATGAGGTCGTAGCCGACCAGAAGTTCCCTTCATGCGTATGGACAGGCGAACAACTTCGGGAATTCATACGGGACTACCTCGGACCGGCCTTCGAGCAACAAGGTCTTGACACCGAAATATGGCTTGGTACAATCAACGCTCCGGAGCCTTGGGACGAGTGGCTGAAGAAAAAGGCAGCCGACCATGACGCTTATGCGCACACGGTGCTGAGCGATCCGGCAGCCTATCGATACATCAAAGGCGTCGGCTATCAATGGGCGGGCAAATGGGCGATCCAGCGAACGGCGCTTAGCTATCCCGAACTGCGGTACATGCAGACGGAGAACGAGTGCGGCGACGGCACGAATACATGGGATTACGCGAAATATGTGTTCAACTTGTACCAGCACTATTTCACGAATCAAGTAAACGCCTATATTTATTGGAATATGGTGCTGGAGCCCAAAGGCCGGAGCACTTGGGGCTGGGAGCAAAACTCGATGTTGACGGTGCATCCGGACGAAGGGGCGGTCGTAAAGAACCCCGAGTATTACGTCATGAAGCATTTCTCGCATTTCATCGGGCCGGGCGCCAGACGAATCGGGCAGCGCGGTCACTGGTACGGGAATGCGGTCAGCTATGAAACGCCGGAAGGCGAACGGGTCGTCGTCATCGCGAATCCGTTCAAGGAAGCAAGAACGGTACGAATCTCGGACGGCGCTGAATCGTTCGGGTTCGAGCTGGAGGCGGAATCCTTTAACACGATTGTTTTTGGTTAATTGGAGGGAAGGATCTCTACCAGAACATGGATGAAGCCCAGCAGTACGCGAAGGTCATAGCCGGCGATGGCATACCGGCCAGCATCTACGAAGGTTCCCGGATATTAACAACCGCACGCTGTTTATCGAATAAGAAGTGACGAAGAATGCCAGAGAATGGTATGCAAAAGTGAAGGGGTAATTCGATTAATCGCGACAATTCCATAATATTTCACAAGAATACCATTCCACTTAGTGCGGGATGGTATTCTTTTTATTTTGTCAACCAGAGGCGTTTTTCTCATCTAAGCGTTCCAAGAAGTCGTAATAGCGATAGCGAAAAAGTCTGCAAAGTGTTAGTGAGGGAATGCGCCATTTTTTACAATGAAATCAGATCGAATAAATAAGTAACTTACCTATTCGGTTATGATCGCGAAAGGAGAATCGCATGGATCACGAATCGTTGGAGCTGATGAAGGTTTTCGGGAGTCTGTACCGCAAAAATATCGAAACCCGCATAGACACTGCTAACCGAAAAGTAAACGAAGCCCGCATGCTGTTGATCCTCATGGAGAGAGAGCAGGACCGTATGAGCGTATTGGAGCTCAGCGAATATTTGGGAGTGACTTCCCCGTTCGTATCCCAGTTGTTGAACGATATGGTCGAACGGGATTTGATCGTCCGCGACAAAGATCCGTTAGATCGTCGGGTTGTTCGGGTTTCATTGACCGAGAAGGGGAAACAGCAAGCCTCCGATTTTCTCCAGTATTCCCGCAAGCTTTATGTGGGGCTCGCGGAGCATCTGGGAGCCGAGGAAAGCCGCATGTTGTCCAGTCTGCTGCAGAAATCGATCGATTATCTCGATGCCCGAATATACGATTCGGAGAAGAGGCGAACATGACCTTATTATTGCGATATTTAAAACCCTACAAGAAATCGATTGCGGCGCTTCTCTTCCTGATGTTCGCGGGAATCATGCTCGAACTGTATCTGCCTACGCTGATGGCGAACATGGTGGACTTCGGCATCGCGAAAGAGGATATGGACTACGTCTTTCAGACCGGCGGGTGGATGATCTTCTGTTCGGTCTTCGCGGTGGCGATCACCGTCGGCGTGAACTATCTCTCTTCCGGAGTCGCGCACGGGTTCGGCAAAGATTTGCGGCTCTCCCTGTTCGTCCAAGTACAGAAGTTCTCCTTGCAACAATTCGAGCGCTTCGGACCGGCTTCGCTCATGACGCGAACGACGAACGACATCCGGCAAGTGCAAGATTTTGTAAATGCGCTGTTCGGGATGATGACCCGTGCGCCCATCATGCTGCTGGGGGGCATCATTCTTGCGTTCTATCGGGATTCGATGCTTTCCTTGGTTTTTATCGCCGTTTTGCCGTTGTTGGCGGGAATTATCTTCATAATCATGCGAAAAGCCGTTCCTTTATTCGGTTTGTTGCAGGCAAAAACGGATCGCTTGAATCTAATCATTCGCGAAACGTTAAGCGGCATGCGCGTCATTCGGGCGTTTAATCGGACGGAATACGAGAGCGGGCGCTTCAACGGGGCGAACGAAGATTATCGCGACACGGGCATCAAAGTGAACAAAATCATGGCTTATCTGTTCCCCGCGATGACCATGGTGATGAGTTTAACGAATGTTTCGATAGTCTGGTTCGGCGGAATTCGAATCGACCAAGGGCACATGCTGATCGGCAACCTGATGGCATTCCTGCAATACGCGATGATGATTATGGTTGCTTTGATCATGTTATCGATGATGTTTGTCATGATTCCGCGAGCGCAAGCCTCCGCCAATCGAATTGCCGACGTGCTACGGCTCGAACCGACGATCGCGGACGCCCGGAACGATGAATCTCCAACCGAGATCAAGGGCCGTATCGAATTCAAGGAGGTCACCTTTCGTTATCCCAGAGCCGCGAATCCGGTGCTTCGAGCGGTTTCGTTTCAAGCCGGACCGGGCGAAACGACGGCAATTATCGGGAGCACGGGCTCAGGCAAGACGACGCTGCTGCAGCTCATTCCTCGCTTATATGACGTAGAGAGCGGCGCGATACTCATCGATGGCGTGGATATTCGGAATATGCCTCAGCGATCGCTCAGGTCCCGTATCGGGTACGTCACCCAGAAAGCGTCCTTATTCCGGGGGACGATTGCGGATAACGTGGCGTTCGGGCGGGATCGGCTATCGCCGGAACAGCTGGAGGAAGCGCTTCGAACCGCGCAGGCTTTGGATTTCGTCCGCTCGAAGGAGAAGGGCTCGGAAGAAGAAGTCGCGCAAGGAGGAGCCAATTTCTCCGGCGGTCAGAAGCAGCGGTTGTCGATCGCAAGAGCTATCGCGAGAAAACCCGCCATCTATTTGTTCGACGATAGCTTCTCGGCGCTGGATTACAAGACGGATGCCGAGTTAAGGAAAGCGTTGAAGCAGGTCACGGGGGATGCTGCAATCTTGATCGTCGCCCAGCGCGTCAGCACGGTGAAGGACGCCGATCGGATTATCGTGCTGCACGAAGGAGCAATCGCCGGCATCGGAACCCACGATGAACTGCTGTCATCAAACGGCATTTATCGGGAAATCGTTGCTTCTCAGCTGACGGAGGAGGAGAGCGCATGACGGTTAACAAAGGAAACACGCTCCGGCGGTTGATGGGGTACCTGGGGCCCCATCGAGGCAAATTGACGTTCGTCGGGTTCGCGGCTATCGCGGCCACGGTATTCAGCGTCGTCAACCCGAAACTGCTCGGGGACGCTACGAATTTCTTGTTCGACAGTTACATGGAAGGCACGGGTGTCGATTTCGTCTGGCTCGGCAAATGGCTGATCGGGATGCTCGGTCTGTATGCGGCTTCTTCGTTTTTTTCCTTTTTGCAGCAGTACGTATTGGCAGGCATTGCCCAACGGGTAACCGCGACGCTGCGGCAACAGGTTACGGAGAAAATGTCGCGCTTGCCTCTTCGATACTTCGACCGGAATTCCCAGGGCGACTTGATCAGCAGGGCGGTTAATGACGTCGATAGCATTAATACTTCTCTTCAACAGGCGATCTCGCAAATCATGAGCTCGGTCCTGACTGTCGTTGGGATCATTGCGATGATGCTCTACATCAGTCCTTGGCTCACGATCGTGATCGGTATCACCTTGCCGCTCAGCGCATTCGCGATGAGATGGATGGCAGGCAAATCCAAGAAGTATTTCGTTCGTCAGCAAGCGGAATTAGGCAACGTGAACGGACATGTCGAGGAGATGTTCGGCGGCCATCGGGTCGTGAAAACGTACGGGTACGAAGAGGAAGCGATCCGATCCTTCGATCAGATGAATCAGAAGCTCTATGAAGCCGGAAGGAAGGCGCAGTTCGTTTCCGGTCTGATGATGCCCCTGATGACTTTCGTCGGCAACATCGGTTACGTATTGGTCGCCATCGTCGGCGGCGCTCTCGTGTTGAACGGGAATATGCGGATCGGCTATGTTCAAGCGTTCATCCAATATACGCAGCAGATCAATTATCCGTTGATGCAGGTGGCGGGCATCATGAACTTGATCCAAACGGCGATCGCTTCCGCCGAGAGGGTATTTCACGTTCTGGATGAAGAAGAGGAAGACCGACGCGGGTCGTTGATCAGCCCTGCCGACGAGATCGAGGGAAGCGTTAGCTTCCGGAACGTCAGCTTCGGTTACGAGATAGCCAAGCCGATCATTCGCGGATTCGATCTTGACGTGAAGGAAGGCCAGACCATCGCCATCGTCGGACCGACGGGCGCGGGCAAAACGACGCTGATTAACCTATTGATGCGGTTTTACGAGGTCGACGAAGGGAGCATCCTGCTTGGCGGCGTCGATTACAAGGACATGAGCCGAGAGCAAGTCCGAAGCCGATACGGCATGGTCATTCAGGATACGTGGCTGTTTAACGGAACGATTCGGGACAATATCGCCTACGGACGCGCAGGCGCGACGGAAGAGGACATCGTCCTGGCCGCCCGAAGCGCTTACGCGGACGATTTCGTCCGCAAGCTGCCGGACGGCTACGATACGATGCTCGGAGAAGACGCCTCGAATATTTCGCAAGGGCAAAAACAATTGCTAACGATCGCTCGGGCGATCTTAGCCGACCCGACCGTCCTGATTCTCGACGAAGCGACGAGCAGCGTCGACACTCGGACGGAGATGAATATTCAGAAAGCGATGAAGGAATTAATGGCTGGCAGAACAAGCTTCGTCATCGCCCACCGGCTGTCGACGATTCGGGATGCCGATCTGATTCTTGTCATGAACGACGGCGAGATCGTGGAACGGGGCAACCACCATGAATTGTTGGAACAAAGAGGTTTTTACGCGGAGTTGTACCATAGCCAATTTAACGAAAAAGTAGCGATCTGAGGAGGAGCGAAGCTGAATGACGTATATGTGCAACCCGATCAATATGGAATACAAATATCAATTCACCGATTCACGAGGGATTAACGTCACTTATAGGGAAGCGGCAGATCCTTCCATGATTTTGTTCAAAGGCCAATATTATTTGTTTCCTTCGATGACGGCAGGATTTCTTGTCAGCGGCAATTTGACCGATTGGACCTTCCACCCGCTGAAGGATGTGCCGGTTTACGACTATGCCCCGGATGTTCGGGTCATCGGAGACTATGTTTATTTTTCCGCATCGAGCAAAGCCAAGAACTGTTCCTTCTACAGAACAAAAGATCTAATTAATGGCGCGTTTGAAGAAATCGAAGGGACGTTCCCCTTCTGGGACCCGAATCTGTTCTTGGATAACGACGGCAAGGTTTATTTCTACTGGGGATGCTCCAATGTCACGCCGCTTTACGGGGTTGAACTAAATCCGGAAAATATGACGCCCATTGGAGAACCGATCGCCCTCGTGCAGGGCAATACCGCTGTGATCGGCTATGAAAGAAACGGCGAAAATCACGTACCTAGACCGCCGGAACAGGTCGAGGAGATGGTTAATAACTACGTGAAAATGAATCCCGATGTTACGGAGGAGTTCTTGCAAATCATCCGAAAGTCCCTCGGGAATCAAGATCCGTATATCGAGGGGGCGTGGATGGATAAGCATAACGGCAAATATTATCTCCAGTATTCCGCGCCGGGGACGCAATACAACGTGTATGCGGACGGGGTCTACATTTCGGACAACCCGCTCGGGCCGTTTGCGCTAGCGAAAAATAATCCGTATTCATATAAGCCTGGAGGTTTCATGCCAGGAGCGGGACATGGATCGACCATGGAAGATCGGCATGGAAATTGGTGGCATGCTTCGACGATGAGAGTGAGCGTCAACCATATTTTTGAAAGACGGATTGGGCTATGGCCGGCGGGCTTCGATCAGGACGGGGAATTATTTTGCAATCAACGTTATGGCGATTGGCCGATTCGGATCGACCAAGCATCCCTGAATCCATGGAGCAATCCCGAGTGGATGCTTCTCTCTTACGGCAAGCCGACCAAGGCTTCATCTTTCGAAGAGGGAAAAGACGCATCGAAAGCGGCGGACGAGAACGTTCAAACGTGGTGGAAAGCGGCGTCTAACACCTCCGGTGAATGGCTTGAGGTTGATCTGAAGCATGTATGCGACGTACATGCGGTTCAAGTGAATTTTGCGGACGATCAGATGGACCTTCCGCTTCCCGAGGGAGCAACGCTAATGCAAGTCGGAGAAATAAGAAGATATATTGACGAGCGGGAGCATGTGACAAGATGGCTTCTAGAGGGCTCGACGGACGGCAACACCTATTTCGTGATCGAGGATAAATCGGAAGCTGCAACCGATTTGGCGCATGATCTGATCGTCAAGGAAGAGGGATTCAAGGCCAGATTTATTCGATTAACGGTAAATGAGCTTCCTTATAACCAATCGGCATGCATTTCCGGTCTTAGAGTGTTCGGGATCGGACAAGGCGAGCAGCCGAAACAAGCAATTGCCGTCCAGACAGAACGGTTAGGCGAACTGGATCTATCCGTAACGTGGAATCCACTTGACGATGCCGTCGGATACAACGTGCTTTGGGGCTTTGCGCCGGATAAATTGTATCACAGCCATATGGTTTTCGGTGTCAATGAGCTCACCATTAAAGCGTTGATCAAAGGAGAACCGGTTTTTGTAAGAGTGGATCGTTTCAATGAAATAGGAATCACAGAAGGCGAAGTATATAAAGCAGTCGAGTAATTCAATCATAACTGGAGGAATAATAAAATGATTAAACTATGGAATGAATCATGGCATTTTTCGAAAACAGCTTTGGCTATCCCACAGGAACTTCCGCTTGACTGGGAAGCGGTAGACCTGCCCCATACGTGGAATGGAAAAGACGGGCAGGACGGCGGAAATGATTATCACCGGGGAACCTGTTATTATGCCAAAAAGCTGCGCAAGGATGATATTTCTGCTGAAAAGCTGGTATACCTTGAATTTCAAGCTGCCAATTCGTCGGCGGATGTTTATGTGAATGGTCGCCATGCAGGACACCACGATGGCGGATATTCAACATGGAGAGTGAATATTACAGACTTGCTGGCAGACGACAATCTTATTGTGGTTGCAGTAAATAATGCTGCTAATTCAAGAGTTTATCCTCAAGAAGCGGATTTCACTTTTTATGGAGGACTCTACAGAAACGTGTCGGTTATAACTGTCCCTGATTCCCATTTTGACTTGGATTCTTATGGCGGTCCTGGTGTGATGGTTACTCCTGTCGTGAATGGCAGCGATGCTGAAGTGGATGTACAAGTATTTCTTACAGGCGCATTGCCTTCACAGCAGATCATTTATACGGTAAAAGCTGCAGATCAGATCGTCGCCGAACAAATAACCGATGCGGATACGACCGAGGTAAAATTTATTATAAGACAAGCGCATCTTTGGAATGGACGGAAGGACCCTTTCCTCTATTCTCTGGAAGTCAGATTAGTTGAAAACGGCATGGAATTAGATAGACGAGATGTCAAATTCGGATGCCGTTCCTTCAAGGTAGACCCGGAAAAAGGATTTTTCCTGAATGGAGAAAGCTATCCATTGCGCGGCGTAAATCGTCACCAAGACCGTCCGGAAATCGGAAATGCATTGTTGCCGAAACACCAAGACGAAGACATGGACTTAATCTGCGAAATGGGTGCCACAACGATCAGGCTTGCCCATTATCAGCATGACCAGTATTTCTTGGACCTGTGCGATGAACGAGGAATGATCGTATGGGCGGAGATCCCCTATATTGCGTGCCATATGGCGGGAGGAAGAGAAAATACCCTTTCACAGATGAGGGAGCTGGTCATTCAGAATTACAATCATCCCTCAATCGTGGTTTGGGGGTTGTCGAATGAAATTACCATTCTTGGAGCGGACGATGAGGATATGGTGGAGAACCACCGCATCTTAAACGATATGGTTCATGAAATGGACCCAACAAGACTTACGACCTTAGCCGTTATAAAAGACTGTTCAATTGAAAAAGAATATGTGCATATCACGGATGTCGTTTCCTATAATTTGTATTTAGGATGGTATGTTGGGGAAACGCATGAGAATGGCCAATTTATGGATGAGTTCCATAAAAAGTACCCGAATAAGCCAATCGGATTAAGCGAATACGGTTGCGAGGCGGCATGCAACTGGCATACTTCAACACCGGGTAAGGGAGATTATACAGAAGAATACCAGGCCCATTACCATGAGGAATTAATCAAGCAATTATTTGTACGGCCTTATATCTGGGCAACTCATGTCTGGAATATGTTCGATTTTGGATCTGATGCTAGAGCAGAAGGCGGTAAGGATGGAATCAACCATAAAGGACTCGTATCCTTTGACAGAAAATATAAAAAAGATGCCTTCTATGCCTATAAAGCGTGGCTGACCGATGAACCGTTTGTGCATATCTGCGGAAAGAGATATGTGGACAGGGTTGAGGAGGTTACCAAGGTTACGGTCTATTCCAACCAGCCGGAAGTTGAATTGTTCGCCGATGGAAAAAGTCTTGGAAAACAAAGCAGCGATGTGCATTTCTTCTATTTTGAAGTGCCGATCTCAGGAGAAACAAGGTTAGTTGCAAATGCAGGAAAGTGTGAGGATGAAAGCCTGATCCGAAAAGTCGATGTATTTAATGAAGAGTACCGTATGAAGCAACTGAAGGAAGATGGAGATATCATCAACTGGTTTGAGCTTACCGCACCGGATGGCTATTTCTCAATCCATGATAAGGTAGGAGATGTTGCGAGTCATCCTCAGGGAGCGTTAATTCTACAGGGAATACGCGACCTAATAGCTGGATCTCAAACAGGTGATGGCTCTGAGAATAGTCAGGCTTCTCCAGCGCCTCAGATGGATGCGAAAATGCAAGAGATGGTTAATCGATTAACCGTTAGAAGGATTTTTGCAGGCCGGATTCCCAAAGAGAAGATGCTCGAGATTAACACAGCTTTAAACAAAATTAAAAAAACGGATCAATAATTAAAATGCACTCTTGTCATAAGTCTAATCTTATGACAAAAGTGCATTTTTATTGGTAACAAGGGGACGGGATATTGGCGTATTCCTACTCCAAAATTTCCGGATGCGCCCATTGGACGGGAGTCACCTTGCCCGCATGCGAGCCGGCATCGATTACAATAGCGGAACCGCTGATGTAACGAGCCAAATCTGTAGCTAAGAACAAGGCCAAATGACCGATTTCTTTCGGGTCGCCAAGCTTTCCGCTTGGGGACAGGATTTTCGCGTATTGGGAAACGACTTCCTCAGGCGCTTGTCCCCAAATGGAAGTTCGGAACGTTCCCGGACAAATCGCATTGATGGAGATGTTGTACGGCGCATAGTCGAGGGCGGCGCTTTTCGTTAGACCGACCACGCCATGCTTGGCGGAAGCATAAGTAGCCATGGAGCTGTTGCCCAATATCCCTGCTTGGGAAGCAACGTTAATGATGAACCCGCCGGTCGACTTGGTCTTCAGAATGGCTTCGACGGCGAATTTCATTCCTAGGAAGACGCCGCGCAAGTCGATGGCCATTAATCGATCGAACTCAGCCACCGAAAATTCATGCGTGGGCCTGCTCTCGGCTGCGATTCCGGCATTATTCACGAGACCATCCAATCTACCGTACGTCGCGACAGCGAAGTCGACGAGTTCTTTGACCTCGTCTTCTTTGCTTACATCCGTTTTGAAGAAAACTGCATCTCCGCCCGCTGCTCGAATCTCCTCAGCGACCTTCGATCCCTTATCGGCATTGATATCGGATACGACGACCTTCATGCCGTTCTCTGCATAACTCCATGCGATCGCTTTGCCGAGGCCGTCGGCAGCGCCCGTAACAATGGCAACTTTTTCTTTTACACTTGAAAAATCCGTCATAAAAATACCCTCCTCAATTGAACATTACCTGTCACCTCCACCATAAGACAATTCGGGTTGTTTCACTAACGTTTTTACGACTTTACGGATGTCGTTATCACGACTTTTTTGGTCGTGATAACGGCATCCAAAAAGTCGGCTAAGTGTTAGTTTGATTTTTTTCGAAATGTTATCGTGAAAGGGGAAAGGATCTACAGCGGAAATGGTATAGGAGGTTACTAAATATGCTGGAAGCAGTGTCTTTGCGAACGGAATATCTGGATAATCCAGTGGGGTTGGATTCGGTCAAGCCGCGACTGGGATGGAAGCTTCGAAGCGACGGAAAAAATGTGCTACAATGCGCATATCAATTGCAAGCATCTGCAACCAAAAGTTTCGCTGACGTGACGTGGGACAGCGGGAAAATGGAGACAGGCCAATCGCAGCATGTCTTGTACGCCGGTCCCAAATTGGAATCAATGCAGCGCGTATATTGGCGGGTCAAGGTATGGAACAATGTTGGAGAGGAATCGCCGTTCAGCGAGCCGGTGTATTTTGAAATCGGACTGTTGCATCCTGCGGATTGGAAGGCTCGTTGGATCGAACCGGAGAAAGAGGTAGACATCGACGCCTATAAACCGGCTCCGTATATTCGGAAGGAGTTCGACGTGAAGAAGGGCCTCGTCTCGGCAAGAGCCTATCTGACGGCGAAAGGATTATATAGCTTTTATTTGAACGGGATCGAGGGTACGGACCACTTGTTTACGCCGGGATTCACCTCCTATCATAAGAGGCTGCAGGTCCAATCGTACGATGTGACTCGCCTTCTGCGCGAAGGACCGAATGCGCTGGGGGTCATTCTCGGGGACGGTTGGTGGAGAGGCACCACCGGCGGGGCAAGCTTGAAAAACAACTTCGGCTATAAAGTAGCCTTTCTGGGACAACTGGTGTTGACCTACGAGGACGGAAGTCGCGAATTGATCGCCAGTGACGATTCCTTCAAGACCTCCCGCGGACCTTTGCTGAAGACGGACATGAAGGCGGGAGAGGTCTATGACGCCACAATCGATATCGAAGGCTGGAACAAGACCGGATATGACGATTCCGGATGGGAGCAGGTCGCCGTCACGGAGGATGGATACGACAACTTAATCGGTACGAACAGCGTGCCGGTAAGAACGAAAGAACGTTTCACGCCTAAAGTGCTGCGGACGCCGAACGGAGAAACGGTACTCGACTTCGGGCAAAATATCGCCGGTTGGGTCGACATGCAGGTCCAAGGAGACGCGGGAACGGAGGTAGTTCTCGTCCATGGAGAAGCGTTGGACAATAACGGAAACTTCACGTTGCAAAATCTTGCGCACGGAGAATTGGCGGATTTCCAAGAGGTCCATTACATTTTGGCAGGGAACGGGGTAGAGAGCTACCGTCCGCGTTTTGCCATCTTCGGCTTCCGTTATGTCCTGCTGAAAAATTACCCGGGTACAATCGATCCGCAAAACTTTACGGCGGTCGCTGTCTATTCCGATATGGAAGAAACGGGCGAGTTCACTAGTTCGCATCCGTTGATCAATCAGCTCGTATCCAACTCCAAATGGAGCCAGAAGGGTAACTTTATGGAGGTCCCTACCGACTGCCCGACACGGGAGAGGGCTGGATGGACGGGGGATGCGCAGGTTTATTCCAGAACGTCGTCCGATTTCATGAATGTGTATCCTTTCTTCGAAAAGTGGATGGCCGATCTGGCAGTCGAGCAGTTCCTCGATGGATCGGTGCCAAGCACGGTACCGACTGTAATCGGCTACCACAATTTAGCTGAATGGGAGCGGCTTTCCAAGACAAGCACCAATCCGATGATGGCGTTTCGCAAGCCTGGAGTAGCCAGCATGCTTGACGGATCTTCGGGTTGGGGAGATGCGGCCGTCATTATCCCATGGACCATGTACCTATGCTACGGCGACAAGTCGATTCTGGAAAAACAGTTCGATTCCGCGAAGGCGTGGGTGGACTATATGGCCTCAAACGCGAAACAATCGAACCAACGATTTAAAGATACCCCCGTTTATCAAAATTATACCGACGGGGAGCTTGACGCGAATTACGTGTGGGATACGAAGTTCCATTGGGGAGAATGGCTGGAAACCGACACGGAATTTACGGATCTGGCTGCGGTATTAACGAAAACCGGCGGATGCTTCCCTGACGTTTCGACGGCTTATTTTGCTTACTCCACAAGGCTGCTTGCCGAGATGGCGCAAGTGTTAGGAAAGACCGAGGAGGAAGCGAAGTACCGGGAGCTCTACGGCAAAATCAAACGCGTGTACAATCGGTATTTTATTAAAGAAGACGGTCAAATTCTTGAAGGAAGGCAAGCGCCGAATGTCCGAACGCTTGCATTCGGATTAGCGGATGACGACAAAAAACAAGCCGTTGCGGACAGGCTCGCGCAACTGGTCACGGAGCAAGACTTTCATCTGAACACGGGTTTCCTGTCGACGCCGTTCATTCTCCAGGTGTTGGCGGATTCCGGACATGCGGATATCGCTTTCCGGTTGTTAGAGCAAGACTCTTGCCCGTCGTGGTTGTATGCCGTCAGCAAGGAAGCGACGACGATCTGGGAAAGCTGGAGAGGAATGAAGCCTGACGGCGAGTTCTCCGGATCGCTCAACCATTATTCGTACGGAGCCGTATGCGATTTTCTATTCGCGGGCGTAGCCGGAATCCGTCCGGTATGGGACGCGCCGGGCTATAAACATTTTATTTTGAAACCATTGCATGGGGGAACGCTTACGCAAGCGTCCGCTACGTTCGAATCCCTCTACGGGACGATTCAATCGAGCTGGGAAAAGACGGAACAAGGGATCGCCTATCATTTCGAAGTGCCGGCCAATACGACGACGACGATCATGCTTCCGGGCAACCAAGACGACCTGAAGAACGGATTCGAGGATTTCCCGGATGCGCGTTACGAAGATGGCCGAATCCTGTTTACGGCGGGAAGCGGCGAATATCGCTTTAGAGTGACCGAACAAGTCGCGAAAGCGGTATCAAAAAAGTCGTCAAAGTGTTAGTCGGCACTAGGGTCATACGGATACGATGAAGGTGTAAGTTAAAGTTAAATGAGGGGGGATTGCAATGAGAAAAAATTTGAGATTTGTCGTTTTGACAATTGCAGCGGTCATGTTGATGGGGTTGATCAGCGCGTGCTCGTCGTCTAACAACGGAGAGGACGGTGCAACAAACAGCCCATCGAGCAATCCGTCGAGTACGCAGGAGCCCGGCGCTAGTTTGGACGAAGCAACAAAAGATCCTTTCGAAATCGCGCTTGCGCTGCCGATCATTGGAGCAACGCCGCCAGATCTAGCGTTGGTTCAAGAAGAAATGAGCAAGATCACGAAAGCGAAAATTAACGCAACCGTAAGAATTTTGCCCATCAGCATTGGCGCATGGACACAACAAATGAATTTGATGTCATCCAGCGGCGAGAAGCTGGACCTGATGTTCGAATTTGGACAGGGCTATAGCGCTGATATGGCAGCAGGAAAAATTATTCCGCTTGACGGTCTCTTGGATCAATATGGCGCGGGTATCAAAGGAGCGATTGGTCCGGAGTATTTGGCTAGCGCCAAGCTTAAAGGAGAAACTTTCGGCGTACCTGTGTACAAGGACTATACAACCGGAACAAATTCGATCCTCATGGATAAAGCACTGGTGGACAAACATAAGATCGATGTAACCTCCATCAAAGGACTCGATGACCTGGATCAGGTATTTAAGACGATTAAGGAAAACGAGCCCGGTATTGTACCGTTTGCGGTAGGGTTATCCGTTCCTTCGGATAAGTATGGCGATTATGACAGGCTGGGCAATCGATTTGGCGTTTTGCCTGGATTCGACAATGGGCTTAAGGTTGAAAACATATATGAGTCCAAAGAGTACGAAGACTATTTGAATAAGATGCACAGCTGGTTTAAGGCTGGATATATCAACAAAGACGCGGCTACAAGCCAAGTCAACGGTACGGAAATGGTGAAGGCGGGCAAAGCCTTTTCTTACTTCGACGGCCTTAAGGTCGGAGGAGCGGAAGTACAAAGCGCAGCAGCAGGCAAAGAACTCATCGCTGTACCGATATCGTCGAACACCTATGCGACAACAACCGATGCAACGGCGGGATTGTGGGCGATCTCCAACAATTCGACGAATCCCGAAAGAACGATGATGTTCCTGGACCTCATGTACACGGATAAGGATCTTGCCAATTTGTTCGTGCGGGGTATTGAAGGTAAACACTATGTGAAGGTGTCGGATACCACGATTGATTATCCGGAAGGCATCGATGGGACTACGGTAGCGTATAAAATTCAAATCTGGATGGCCCCCAACCCATCCATCGCCTATACGATGACTTCTGACTTGCCAAAATTATGGGAGTTAACGGCGGAAGCGAATAATAACGCGATCAAATCGAAAGCGCTCGGCTTCGCATTCAATTCGGAGCCGGTCAAGAACGAAATTACAGCTCTCAATAATGTCATCGAACAATATAGAAAGGCCCTGGAGTCGGGAACATTCGATCCGGCAGACAAACTGCCAGAGCTCAGAGAGAAGCTTAAGTCGTCAGGGATTGATAAAGTCATCGCGGAAAAGCAGAAGCAGCTGGACGAGTGGGCGGCATCGAAAAAATAATATAGGCAAGAGGGTTCTACCACTAAGGCATCACAGGGCTTAATGGGACGCTTGGGCGCATCGATCTGAAGCAACTTGATCGGATCGAAGCGTCTCTCGAAGCGTCATTCATTAGGCCCTCTATTTTTCGATCGAAGCGGGAGGTAAATATGAATTATTTATGCAATCCGATTAACATCAGCTACAAGTACCAATTCAACAAAACCATGAGCGGCGAAATATCTGTTTCCCGCGAAGCAGCCGACCCGTCAATGATTATGTTTAAGAGCAGATATTATATATTCCCGTCGATGACCTGCGGTTTCTTGTACAGCGACGACATGGCAGAATGGAAGTTCTATGCACTTAAAAGCCTGCCGGCCTACGATTACGCTCCCGACGTAAGAGTTGTTGGCGACTATGTATATTTCTGCGCATCTTCACACGAAAGCTGCAGCTTTTACCGTACGAAGGATTTATTCAGCGACAAGTTCGAAGAAATCAAGAGCGCGTTCCCATTCTGGGATCCGAATCTGTTCGCGGACGATGACGGACGAATCTATTTGTACTGGGGCTCTTCACCGAACTTGCCCCTCTATGGCATAGAACTCAACCCTGCAGACATGATGCCTATCGGCGAGAAAAAAGAACTGATCGTCAGTAACGTCAACGAACTTGGCTATGAAAGATCTGGGGAAAATCATGTGCCGCCACGTTCACCCGAACAAATTGCCGAAATGCTTAAAGGGTTTGAGCAAGGTTCAGAAGGTATGTCAGAGGAGCTGAAAAATTCGGCACTGGCATACATCACTGGTGCGCCTTATATCGAAGGAGTTTGGATGAATAAGCATAACGGCATCTACTATCTGCAGTATGCAAGTTCCGGCTCGCGTTATAACGTGTATGGAGATGGGGTATACGTGGGGGACAGCCCGCTGGGCCCTTTCAAGCTTGCAAAAAACAATCCGTATTCCTATAAGCCGGGTGGATTTATCCCTGGGGCCGGACACGGTTCTACCATGGAGGATCAATATGGGAATCTATGGCATACCGCAACGATGCGCATCAACATGAGCCACCATTTCGAACGGCGCGTTGGCATATGGCCGGCAGGCTGGGATCATGACGGGGATCTGTTCTGCAATCAGCGATACGGTGACTGGCCGATCAGTGTAGAGCAGGCAAAGCTCGACCCTTGGGCAAAACCGGAATGGATGCTTCTCTCCTACGGCAAAACGGCGAAGGCTTCATCTTGTGCGGAGGGTAAAATCCACACCAGCGTAACCGATGAAAACGTGCAGACCTGGTGGAAGGCATCTTCGAACAAGCCGGGCGAGTGGATAGAGGTAGACCTCGGCAAAGAATACGATGTTCATGCGGTACAGATTAATTTTGCGGACGATGGTCTCTCCCTTCCTCTTCCGGAGGGGGCAGAACTTAAAGGTGCTCTGCACGAGCAACGATGGATAGATGAAACTCCGCAGCCGACGCGATGGAAACTTGAGGGCTCGACAGATGGCAGTAACAACTTCGTCATCGAGGACAAGAGCGATGCCAACACCGATCTTCCCCATGACTTAGTAGTCAATGAGAAGGGAATAAAGGCAAGATTTATTAAACTCACAGTAGTGGCTCTTCCATATGGACAGGCTGCCTGCGTATCCGGATTGCGAGTATTCGGACTTGGCAGCGGCAAGGCCCCCGAAAAGGCAACGGATCTTACCGTAAATCGCGCAGGCGATCTAGACCTTGATTTAAGCTGGAAGGGTACAGGTACCGGCTACGTTGTAGAGTGGGGATACGCGCCTGACAAGCTATATCACAGCTACCAGGTTTTCGAACAGAGCGTAAGAATAGGCGGACTCGTCAAAGGGCAGGAAACCTATATAAGGGTAGATAGCTTCAACGACAGTGGCATCACAGAAGGTGACATAATCAAGGTATAACTGAGAATTAGGAACTGAACCTGATTAAGAAATAAACTAAGGAGAGTAAGCTATGGCATCATTCAAAAATCCAGTTATCCCGGGCTTTCATCCCGATCCCAGCGTTTGCAGAGTCGGAGAAGATTACTATCTGGTTACGAGCTCCTTCGATTATTTTCCGGGCATTCCGATTTTCCATAGCAAGGACTTGGTGAACTGGCGTCAGCTCGGCCATGTGTTGACGCGAGAAAGCCAGTTGCCGCTTAAGGGCATGCTTCCGCCGGGATATTCTCAAGGAATTTATGCGCCAACGATTCGTTATCACGACGGACGTTTCTACGTCATTACGACGAACATTTCCGTCCAGAAAAGCTTCTATGTGCGGGCAGAACGTCCGGAAGGGCCTTGGTCTGAGCCGATCTACCTTGAGGGCTGGGGTGGCGTCGATCCGTCATTGTTCTTCGATGAAGATGGCAACGTGTATTTGACGGGCACGGCTAACTTTTATGGGGAAAGCGCAGGTATTTATCAAGCGGAGATCGATATCGCAAGCGGGACATTATTAAGCAAGCGGCGGTTGATATGGGAAGGTACGGGCGGAAGCCATCCCGAAGGTCCGCATCTATATCGGATCAACGGATGGTATTATCTCATGGTGGCGGAGGGCGGAACGGAATACGGACACATGGAAACGATCGCGCGGAGCCGCAGCCCGTACGGTCCGTTCGAGAGCAATCCGGCTAACCCGATCCTCTCCAATCGAAGCACGCCGAAGCCGATTCAGGGGACGGGACATGCCGATCTCGTACAAGCTGCAGACGGCAGCTGGTGGTGCGTGTTTCTAGGCATCCGGCCGGTCGCTAACGCGAAACGCCATATCCTGGGTCGCGAGACGAATCTGGCGCCCGTCACTTGGAACGAAGAAGGTTGGCCGGTTGTCGGCAATCTTGGCAGAGCCGAGCTTGAGCACGATGCCGGGAGCTTGCCGCTAGGAGAGCCTATCGAGTGGGAAAGCCGGGATGATTTTGATTCGGATAAGCTTCAGCCGGTTTGGAATTTCTACCGAAATCCCGTCCCGGATTCGTGGTCTCTGACAGACCGGGCGGGATGGTTGACGCTCAAGGGGCAGGCTTGCACCTTGAACGACAAAGATTCGCCGGCGTTCGTCGGCCGCAGACAGCAGCATCTAAATTGCGAGATCAAGACCCTGCTGGAGTTTGGGCCGTCGGAAGAAGGCGAAGAGGCCGGACTCACCGTATTCATGAACGAAAAATTCCATTACGAAGTTGCCAAAACGATGAAGGACGGCAAGCCAAAGCTTATCCTGAGGCGCCGGGTCGGAAGTATCGTACATGTCGCAGCAGAAGTGGATTACGCCGAACCGACAGTTATTTTAGGCGTACAAGCGAACGAAGTGTTATATACGTTTACGTACGCTGCTCCAGGCAAGGAACCCGTCGTGATTGGAAAGGGTGAGACGGCTTTCCTATCCAAGGAAGTCGCGGGGGGCTTTACCGGCGTGTTCTTCGCGATGTATGCGACCGGGAATGGGAAGAACGCAACAACGCCTGCTCATTTCGATTATCTCGACTATCGGCCTTTGGAAGATAAACCGATGGATTTTTTCACGATTATGTCACTATCTTGAGGAGAGGAGTAATTCATTATGACAAGAAGTTTTCCCGACGATTTCTACTGGGGGGCCTCGACGGCCGCCCATCAGGTGGAAGGAAATAATACCCACTCCGATTTCTGGCTTATGGAAAATTTGGAGGGATCGATTTTTAAGGAGCGTTCGGGCAGCGCCGTAGACCACTATCGGCTGTTCAAGGAAGACATTGCGCTGCTCTCCTCGTTCGGATTAAATTCGTATAGATTCTCCATCGAATGGGCGAGGATTGAACCGGAAGAAGGGCGTTTCGATCCGGATGCTATTGAACATTATCGGGATGTATTGTTGGCCTGCAAAAACTCGAATGTAACGCCGATTGTCACCTTGCACCATTTCACAACGCCGCAATGGCTTATTCACGCGGGCGGATGGGAATCGGCTGAGACGCCTGCCCGTTTTGCCCGTTATTGTGCCCATGTCATGAGGGAATTAGGCGAGTTGATTCCTTTTGTTTGCACGATCAATGAAGCGAATATCTCCATCGGAATCGCGAAAATCATTATGCGGCATCAAGCCGGGGGAGGCCAAGCGCAGGTCGGAATCAATACGGATAGTATGAGCCAGATGCAAAAATATTTTATGGCATTGGGGCAAGCATTCGGCGTTCATCCGCAAGAGGTACACTCTTTCCTCGGTGCTCGTACGGAGAAAGGGCTAGAAGTTATTTTCAAATCGCATACGGAGGCGAGAAGCGCGATTCGTCAGGCGAGTCCGAATACCCGGATTGGACTGTCTTTGTCGCTGTATGATATTCAATCGATCCCAGGCGGAGAAGAGCTGGCTGCTGAAGCTTATCACGAAGAATTTCTGCAGTTTCTTCCGTATCTGGAAGATGACGATTTCTTTGGTTTGCAAAATTATACCCGCATGGTATATGGGCCGGATGGACTTCAGCCGGTTCCCGCGGATGCGGAAAAAACCCAGATGGGGAACGAGTATTATCCGGAAGCGCTTGGGGGAGCCGTTCGTTTCGTTTCCAAGCATCTGAAGCAGCCGCTTATGATCACGGAAAACGGAATCGCGACGGACAACGACGAACGCCGCGTTGCGTTTATCGATCAAGCGTTGAAAGGCGTACAAGCTTGTATTTCGGAAGGAATACCGGTCATTGGTTATATGCACTGGTCTCTGCTCGATAACTTCGAATGGCAGCTCGGCTTCTCGAAGACGTTCGGATTGATCGAAGTGGACCGGTCGACGCAAGAACGCAAGCCCAAACCGAGCGCGTATCATCTCGGGAGCATCGCTAGGGAAAATTCGATTTAAGAGCGGTTGAAGCCGGATCCTGGAGAGGATCCGGCTTCAAAATTAAACGGGGGGAAAAGTCGTCAAACCGTTATCTAAAAAGTCGTCATTCCGTTAGTTGGCCGTGCGGTCATCCCTTATGATAAGGATAGTCAGAAACAGAAAACACATGAACAGGAAGGGGAACGACTATGGCACAAGCCTCTGTGGTAAATGCCCAAAAAGCCGCAAAGAAACAAAAGAAAAGGAAGACCCATTATCGGAAATATGCGCCGCTTCTGATTATGATGATTCCCGGTCTTCTTTACATTTTGATCAACAACTATCTCCCAATGCTCGGGATCGTCATCGCATTTAAGGACGTGAACTTCGCCAAAGGCATTCTGCAGAGCGATTGGATTGGATTCGCCAACTTCGAGTACCTGTTCAAGACTTCCGATGCGTACATCATCACGCGCAACACGATTCTCTACAATATTGTGTTCATTGTGCTAGGAACGGTGCTTTCGTTAGCCTGCGCGATTCTGCTGAACGAAATCAAGAACAAGGTGCTGCTGAAGTCGTACCAGAGCATCATCACGCTGCCGCATCTGATCTCCATGGTTATCGTCGGCTATCTCGGATTCGCTTTTTTAAGCCCGGACACGGGGTTCCTCAACAGGACGGTGCTGCCATGGCTTGGCATCGAGGAAGGAATTTCGTGGTATACGGAAAATAAGTATTGGCCTTGGATTCTGACTTTGGTCCATTTCTGGAAGGCCATCGGGTATTCCAGCATCGTATACTTCGCGGCGCTGCTTGGCATTGACGAAGAATATTACGAGGCGGCCAGACTTGACGGCGCTTCAAGGTGGCAGCAAATCCGTAACATCACGCTGCCGATTATTGTGCCGGTCATCACCATGTTGACGCTGCTAAACATCGGACGGATTTTCTACTCTGACTTCGGATTGTTCTATCAGGTTCCGATGAACTCCGGGGCACTGTTCGAATCCACTTCCACGATCGACACTTATGTCTTCAGAGGACTGATGGGCACAGGCGACATCGGCATGTCCACAGCAGCGGGCGTCTATCAATCTATCGTCGGCTTTATACTCGTCATCTTGGCGAATCTGATCATAAGGCGTTCCAACAAAGATAATGCGCTGTTCTAGGAGGTCCTGACATGAAAAACGAAGGCAGAGTTATAAGTGTAATTAGTCATGTTTCTATGTTTCTATTCGCTGCGGTTTGTCTCATTCCGTTTCTGTTGCTCATTTCGGCATCCTTTACGGATCAGAACGCGATTACCGCTCACGGTTATTCTTTCATCCCTCAAGTGTTCAGTACGTCGGCTTACGAATATTTGTTGAACAGAGGCTCGGACATCGCGAGAGCTTACGGAGTAACGGTATTCGTTACGGTCTTCGGTACTGTGGCCGGGTTGGCCCTTACGACTTTGCTGGCCTATCCGCTATCCAGAAGAGAAACGCCGCACCGAAATCTGATCATGTTCATCGTCTTCTTTACCATGCTGTTCCATGGGGGGCTCGTCCCCTCATACCTGGTGTACGCGCAATTGCTCGACTTTAAGAACTCGATTTGGGCGCTTATCGTACCGGGGCTGCTCACGAATGGCTTTTACATCATGATGATGCGCACGTTCTTCCAGACGACCGTGCCGCCGGCGTTAATCGAATCGGCGCAGCTGGACGGAGCCACCGAGTACCGGACGTTATGGTCCGTCGTACTGCCGCTGTCGACGCCCGTCCTTGCGACAATCGGCTTGTTTACCTGCATCATGTACTGGAACGACTGGCAGAACGGGATGATTTACATCACCAACCCTGAGCTGTTCAGCGTCCAAAATCTGCTTAACCGAATTATGCAAGATATTCAGTTTATTAGCACCAATTTGACCTCTGACGCGGGCGAGGCCATGCAGCAGATGCCGACCGACTCGGTTAAGATGGCTATTGCGGTAATCGGCGTGCTGCCGATCCTTGTCGCCTATCCGTTCTTTCAGAAGTATTTCATCAAAGGGATCATGATCGGTGCCGTAAAAGGTTAAGCTGACCGCATAGAAGGTCCAAACGCCGCAGCCAGGCCCAGGGTTGTGGCGCTTGGACTTTCATTTCGTATATGATGAAGGAAACCGATGAAGGAGCCAGGAGCATGAAGATACCCGGATTGTTGCGGCAACGAGGTTCCCTGAAGTTCAAGTTGATCTTAAGCGTGCTGATCATGACGGGACCGTTGTTAAGCATGCTGTTATATAACAACTTTTATGCCATTGATGTCGTTAGGGAACAGGTCGCGGATTCGTATAAAAACATGCTGTCTCTATACATGAAACAGATCGATTCCGGATTAAACGATGTCGATATCTATTTGAACTCCATGTTATCGGGTATTGATTTGGTTTCTCTTGATCAGGCCGAATCGGATGCGGATTATTACGATTCGAAGTTTTTTTTGTTTAACAAATTGAGCAAGGATATTGCTTTATACGACTCCCTAAGTTCTTTTTTCATTTATGCGGAGAAACGGCAAGACTTTATGGATGTGAATAAGACGCAGAATTTAACGTTTGAGGAAAAGGATCTCATCCAACAATATATCTCCGATCTTATTCAATCCCCCAGGCTTCCGGGTAACGCTATGCAAAGATGGCACTACGCCCGAATTGGGCAAAATGATTATTTAATCGATATCGTCCGATCCGGCAGCGTATATTTGGGCGGCTGGGTGAGAACCGACCAATTGCTGGCGCCCCTCCAATCCCTTCAGATCGGAGAAGGGGGGAGTGTCTTGCTCGCGAATGACCTGGGAGAGCCGATTACGGACACGGAGCTTGTCGACGAGAACGGAATCCGGTTGCACCAAAGCGAAGGCGACTATTATTTGACCGGTTCCGACCGGAAGTATTTGATCGTCGATTCGGCTTCCGTCAGAGGCAACTTCAAGCTGGTCGCCGTCATACCGGATCACCATATCCTGGATAGATTGCCGTACCTGCAAGGAATCATATGGATCATGACCGCTTCTTCCCTGCTTTTTATCCCGATCGGGCTGTATTTCATCCGGCAGGCCATACTCGTGCCGTTATACCGGGTCCTTGTCTCGATGAAGAAGGTCCGAAGCGGGGATTGGAGCATTCGGGTCGACATGCAAAAAGGCGGTTCGGAGGAGTTCAGAGTACTCGGAGAATCATTCAACTCCATGATGACGGAAATCGAAACGCTTCGCGTCAACGTTTACGAAGAGCAGTTAAACAAGCAGAAGGAAGAGCTGCAGCGGCTGCAGTTGCAGGTTAACCCCCACTTTTTCCTGAATTCGCTAAATATCGTTTACAATTTGGCCAAGGTGAAAAATTATGATTTAACGATGAAATTGACGCGGTCATTGGTTCATTATTTCCGTTACATGTTCAGAAGCAATACGACATTCGTCCCCTTGAAAGACGAACTGGAGCACACCCGGAACTACTTGGGGATTCAAGCCTTGCGTTTTCCGGAGAAACTGACGTGGACGCTTGAAGCCCCGCGCTACTTGACGGATACGCCGATTCCTCCGCTCGTCATTCAGTCGTTCGTCGAGAATTCGATTAAACACGCTGTTACGATGGACAGGCCCGTCCATATTTCCGTACGGATCGACTTTTTGGACGAAGACAGCGGATCCTGGGTGAAAATCAGCATTCAAGACACGGGCAGCGGATTCGGCGAAGAGGTGCTTCGCGAACTGCAAGCGGGCAGAAGCGTCGAAAACGAACGAGGAGAGCATACCGGAATATGGAACGTTCAGCGGCGCCTGTATTTATTGTATGGAGATTCGGTATCCATTCATTTTGCTAACGATCCGGAAAGCGGCGGCGCTTCTATATTCATCATTCTCCCGATTAATCCCCTAATGGAGGACAAGCAATGAACGATCACTTGCTCATCGTCGACGACGAAATTCATGCCATCGAAGGCGTAAAAGCGGATCTCGATTTGCAAAAACTCGGGATCTCGGAATTGTATACCGCCAATAATATTAGGCAGGCCAAAGAATGGTTCGAAAGCGCAAGTATCGATATTCTGTTATGCGATATCGAGATGCCGCAAGGGAACGGCTTGGAATTGCTCACCTGGGTAAAGGAACGTTACCCGCACACGGTCACGATTTTTCTGACGAGCCATGCCGATTTCAAATACGCGAAAGAAGCGCTTACGCTCGGCAGTCTTGACTATTTGCTTAAGCCGGTGTTGGCGGAAGAGCTGGAGAACGCTATTCGAAAGGCCCAGGCCGTCATCGCCAAGAACAGCGAAAACACCCGTAACGTTAAATTCCATCAATTGTGGCAGAAGCATCAATCGTTTATCATCGAACGATTCTGGCTGGATCTGATCCACCATTCGATCCCCAGCCATCAAGCTGCGATTCGGGAACAGATCGAACAGCATCATATCCCGATTACGGAAGATTCGGTTTTCTTTCCAGTCTTGATTTCCATCCAACGCTGGAACAAAGAGATGAAGCGCAGAGACGAAAAAATTTTGGAATACGCGCTTAAAAATACCGCGGACGAGATTCTTATCGGAAGCCACGAAAACGGCATCTGTTTTCAGCTCGAAAGAGGGTTGCTGCTCGTCATCTTGATGTCGGAAAGGGAGATCCCTTGGAACGAGGAAAGAATAAGGGAAGCAGCCGATCTCTATGTGGAGTCATGCAATCGCTATTTCTACTGCAACCTATCCTGTTATTTGGGACGTTCCGCAGAAGCGCATGAGATGGCGGGAATGGTCGCGGCGCTGCGGGATCGCGACCGGAACAACGTTGCGTACTCCAATCGAGTACTGGCTCTCGATCGTACGGAGCAATCGGATTACCCGGCTCAGCTTCCTGAACTCGGCGCTTTGTCTTCTTTATTGAAAACCGGAACGAAGGAAGCCGTCAAGCAAGAAGTGGAGAGATACCTCGACGATCTCGTTCGCAATCGAGAGATGGATGCAGAAACGCTGCATCGATTCAGTCAAGACTTCGTGCAGGTTCTGTATTCTTTCCTGAACGCTAAAGGCATTCAGGCGCACCAATTGTTCGGGGACGAACAGTCCAGACGCCTATCGGAGTCGGCGGGGCGTTTTGTTGCCGATATGATGGCGTGGGTTCACCATGCCGTTAACAAAGCCATGTATCAAGCGGAAGCGGTCAAGGAAAACGATACCGTCGTTCTAACCGTTAAACGGTACATCGCGCTCAACATGGATCAAGACTTGTCGAGAGAGACGATCGCTGATCAGGTTTATTTGAATCCCGATTATTTGTCGCGAATTTTCAAGAAGGAAACGGGATACTCGATTTCGGACTACGTCCTATTGGAAAGAATTAATAAAGCGAAGGAACTGCTTCTCCAAACGAACGTGTCCGTAAGCGCCGTCGCTTCTTCGGTTGGATACACGAACTTTTCCCACTTTGCCAAAATATTCAAAAAGTATGTGGGAACAGGGCCGACGGAATTTCGCAACCAGCCCGGTTAAACGAAGGAAGAGGCTGTCGCTCCATGCGGCAGCTTCTTTTTTTAAAATATAAGAAAGTATAAGTTTCACTTATACTGGGCTTATATTTCACCGCGAAACGTAAGCTGCGCCTCCAAAGGACGGCGCAGCCGTTTACGCTTGGTCGTGAAAGTGTTATTCAGCATGTCGTCTAACCGTTAGTCCTCCCAAGGGAAACAAGATATGATGAAACAAAGTAGGAAAGGGGATGGATAAAAACATGAATGACAATCCGAGCGCAAGACGCCCGGTCGCTGTTCTAACGGCTTCTTATTCCGGCATCGGAACCGAACTGAGCAAGCGGCTCGCCGGCGCCGGCTATGACCTGGTTGTCATTAACAGGAGCTCCGATCGAACGAGTCAGCAGCTGCGTGAACTTCAAGCCTTCGCTCCCTCCGTTTCCGTGCAATCGATTCAAGCCGATTTATCGAATCATCAGGACATACGGCGGGCCGCCGAGCAGGTAGCGAGAACTCATGATTTTATCAATCTCCTCATCCATAATGCAGGTGTCGCAACGGAGCGACTAGAGCTATCCGTTCAAGGCAACGATCTCCATTACGAGGTGAATACGTTCGCCCCGTATTTGTTGACCGAGCTGCTCCGGCCCCAATTGGCGTCCGCGAACAATGCCGTCGTCGTCGCCGTCGGTTCAAGCGGGATGAGAATGGCGCGTAATTTCGACCCTCAAGGACTGCGCAAGCCCGATAAATTCAGGAGGTTCCAGCCTTACTCCCATACGAAGCTGGCAACAGCCGCGGCATTCCATGCGATGGCCGGCGATTATGCGAAGGATGGCATTACGCTTCGGATTGCCGATCCGGGGCCAACCCGCACGCCGATGTCTCTCGGCGGAGCGATGCCGGTATGGTTCCGGTTGATTCGCTGGTACTTCGTCCCGCCTGAGAATGGCGCCGAGCGCATATTTGAAGCGGCAACCTCGCCGGCCGATGACGGCCGGAGCGGATTGTACTTCGAGTTCGGACGACCTGCCGCTCTTCCTCGCGTTGCAAGAGATACCGCTGTGCAACAAGAGTTGTTGGCGATTCTTCGCGGGATGGCGAAGTCGTAAACACCATTAACATACATGAAGAGGGGGATTTACATGTTGAATCAAGTGCTGCAAAGAAAAGAACATCTGCTAGTCGATCAAGGAAGACCGTTTATTATGCTGGCGGGAGAGGTCCATAATTCAAGCTCCTCATCCGCTGAATATATGGAACCCATCTGGGAAAAAGCCGTCAAGCTCGGCATGAACAGTTTATTGCTGCCTGTGACATGGGAAATGATTGAACCCGAAGAAGGCGTGTTTGATTTCCTAATCGTGGATGAACTGATTGCTCAGGCGAGAAGGCATGAGATGAAAATTGGTTTCTTATGGTTTGGCGCCTGGAAGAACGCGCAGTGTTATTATGCGCCGTCGTGGGTCAAGACGGACTTGGAACGCTTCAAAAGGGCGGAAGTCGAGAAAGGCAGAAATAAAACAAATTTAAAAGATTTCCATGGGATGTCCTATACGACGCTCTCCTATCTTTGCGAAGCAACCTGTATGGCGGATGCTTTAGCGTTTCGGGAAATGATGCTGCATATTAAGAAAGTGGACGAAAAAGAGCAAACGGTTATTTTGATTCAGGTGGAGAACGAACCGGGGCTGCAAGGGGCCGCGAGAGAACATTCCGATGCGGCCGACGCCCTGTTTGAAGCGAATGTCCCGCAGCCATTCGTCGATTATATGATTACGCATACCGGAACAATGGCCCCGGATGTCCGTCAGGCCGTCGAGAATGGCGCGAAGAGCGGCAACTGGCAGGCGGTGTTCGGAGATGCGGCGGAAGAAGTATTCAGCGCGTATCACGTTGCAAGTTATATCGATAAAGTAGCTGCGGCAGGCAAGGAGATTTATCCGCTGCCTATGATGTCCAACTGCTGGTTGGACAAAGGCCAGAAAGCCGGGAAGTATCCGAGCGGCGGCCCGGTATCCCGGGTAATGGAAGTATGGAAATACTGCGCGCCTAATGTGGATGTGATCGCACCGGATATCTATGTTCAAAATTTTTGCGGCGTGTGCGACGAGTACGTCAAGATGGACAATCCTCTCTTTATTCCGGAGACGGCGACCCACAGCTACGCAGGTCCGAGGCTGGTTTATGTGGTGGGGCATTATCATGCGCTCGGATTTGCTCCTTTCGGATTTGAGGACTTGGGAGAACCGTTTACGGCCATCGACAGTTATCTGTTCGGCGTGGATATTTCCGACCCCATGTTGAAAACGCCTCAAAACATAGAGGAGTACGCATGGTATAACAAGACGCTTAACAGCATGATGCCGTTATTGACGGAAAAATACGGAACATCGGATTTGCAGGCCGCGATTGTCGAGCGTCCGGAACAGGATACGATGGTGTTCGGGGAATATGGCTTCAAAGTGATGATGAATCTGCCTATTTTGACTCGGAAAGACGGGGTATGCCTTGTGCTGAAGAAGACCGCGGACGAGTTTTATCTCATTGCCAATGGCTGTGCCGTCTTCCCGTTCTCCGCAAATCCGGCTAAGCCCAACGTGGATATCTTATCCCTGGAAGAAGGACGTTTTGAACAAGGAAATTGGAAAATGACCCGGCGGCTGAACGGGGACGAGGTCGCCATCATGCGGTATGAGAAGCCTACGTTGCTGAAAATCAAATTGTTCGGGTACCAATAATGGGATCGCGGAAGTCGTGAAAGTGTTATTCGAGATGTCGTCTAACCGTTAGTCCGGCTTGAGACAAATCGATATGATTAGACTAGCAAGCAAACTATCGCGTGACTTAAAGGAGGTGAATACGACGATGAAATTCGATCAAAATTCCAAAGTGGGAGACTTCTTGGCGAATGAAGCTGCTAAAGCGGTATTGGACAAGCATCTTCCTGGATTCGCCAGCAACCCGATGACCAGTATGGCGAGCGGGTTTACGCTCGGTCAATTGGCAGCTTTCCCGCAAGCGAATATTTCCTCTGAAGTACTGGCATCCATCGTTTCCGATTTAGCGGCCATCGAAGAATAAATCGAAATAACCGGGTATTCCGAAGAGTCGGAACCAAGGAGGTTGAATAGATGAAACTTAAGGGTAAAGTAGCGATCGTAACGGGAGCGGCGTCGGGGATGGGCAAAGCAATCGCGGAACTCTTCGCCGAAGAAGGCGCGAAAGTGGTCGTTTCCGATCTGAATGTCGATAACGCTGGCAAAGTGGTCGAGGGAATCGAAGCGAAAGGCGGAACGGCTATCGCGACGGAAACCAATGTCGCCGTCGAGGAAGACGTTCAGCGCTTGATCGACACCGCGGTTCAAACGTATGGTACCGTGGATATTCTAGTCAACAATGCCGGCATCATGGATAATTTCGTTCCTGCTGGGGATATTACGGACGAGCTATGGGAAAAGGTGTTCGCCGTGAATACGACCGGTCCGATGCGGACGACGCGGAAGGTTCTTCCCATCTTCATCGGCCAGAAGAAAGGCGTTATCGTGAATATCGCTTCGGCCGGCGGTTTGTTCGGTTCCCGGGCGGGTGTCGCCTATACCGCTTCGAAGCACGCCGTCGTTGGATTCACGAAGAACGTCGGCTTTCAATACGCGACGCACGGCATTCGCTGCAATGCGATCGCGCCGGGCGGGGTCGCAACGAATATCGCGATGTCCATCACGGCACCGAATCCGTTCGGCGCGGAACGCGCGCAGATCGGCATGGGCATCAACCCCGGCATCGGCCAACCGGAAGACATCGCGAAGGTCGCGTTGTTCCTCGCCTCCGACGACTCCGGCTTTGTCAACGGCACGACGGTTACCGCGGATGCGGGCTGGACGGCCTATTAATAGAAGATCAGCTTTCCCCTTCATCGAAGGCAGGCGCGACATTCGCTCCTGTATCGTAAGGGGATTTTTTCTTTCGACAAGAAGTCGTCAGACCGTTAGTCGAGAAGTCGTGAGAGTGTTAGTAGCGAAGATAGATTCGCCTTATCATAGGAGGATGCAGAGGAATCCCTATTACCCGAGACAGCGTCTCTGAAGGAGCGAGTAGAATGAGAAAAATCATTCGCATGAATGATGCTTGGCGATTTATTCGTCAAAATGAAGATCTGGCCGAAGCCGTAACCTATCAAGACGACCATTGGAACGCGGTTACGATTCCCCATACCTGGAATGCGGTGGATGGGGCGAATGGATATGAATATTACCAAGGCGCTTGCTGGTACAGAAAAGAGTTCACCCTTGATCCTTCCGATGAGGGAAGGAAAGTGTTTATCGAATTTGGCGGCTCCAATAGCATTACCGATGTTTATGTGAACGGTCGGCATGCAGGTCAGCACAAAGGCGGTTACTCCACCTTCAGGTTTGACATTACTGCCGATGTTGCCTTCGGATCGAAGAACGTGATCGCCGTTAAGGTCGACAATACGGTCGTGGACGACGTCTATCCTCAGAAAGCGGATTTTACTTTCTATGGCGGTATTTACCGTGATGTGAACATCCTTGTAACGAATCCGGTTCATTTCGACGCAATGGATTACGGTTCGAGCGGCGTGTATATCGTACAGGAACAGGTTTCGAAAGAAAAGGCCCAACTTAAAATCGAGTCCAGATTGGTAAATGACAGCGACGAGGAGAAAAAGGTTAGGCTTTGGGCAGATATCGCGGATGCCGATGGCGGTTCCGTAACTTATGCAGCCAAGGAAGTCGTCTTGGCCGCAGGCGAGTCAAGAACGGAAACCTTGGCATGTGTCATCGATAATCCGATTCTCTGGAACGGAAGAAATAATCCCTATATGTATCAAGCTAACGTATCCATGACTAGCTTTAACGATACGGTGGATGAAATCGCGATTCCGTTCGGCGTTAGGTACTTTCATGTCGACTCTGAGAAAGGTTTCTTCTTGAACGGCGAGCATTTGCCGTTGTACGGTGTATCGAGACACCAGGACAGAAAAGATATGGGCTGGGCCATTACGGAACAAGAGCAAATCGAGGACATGGAATTGATTAAAGAAATCGGCGCGACTTCGCTTCGACTCGCCCACTACCAGCACAGCCAAACCTTTTACGATTTGTGTGACAAAGAAGGCATGGTAGTATGGGCGGAAATTCCTTTCATTTCGATCATGTCGCAGAACGAAGTGGAAGGGATTAATGCTAAGCAGCAGATGCTGGAATTGATCAAACAGAATTTCAATCACCCTTCGATCATATTCTGGGGGCTGCAAAATGAAATTCAAATCGGCGGAGAACGTCCGGAAGTTAGAAGGCTCGTTAAAGAGTTAAATGAATTGACCAAAAAAGAAGATCCTACCAGACTGACTACGATGGCCAACGTTCTCTTCGTAGACGAGAAAGACGAATTCAACCGTATGACGGACGTGGTCGGATACAATAAGTATTACGGCTGGTATCACGGCAAGACAGAAGATTTTGATCCGTGGATAGACAAGTTCCATGCGATCAATCCCGACAGACCGCTGTGTATTTCCGAATATGGCGTAGAAGGGATCGTGCAGTACCACAGTGCTGAGCCGAAGGTGAAAGACTACACCGAAGAATACCACGCGCTGTATCATGAAGTCGCTTGGAAAATTTTTGAGAAAAAACCGTTCCTTTGGGCAACGTATGTTTGGAATATGTTTGATTTTGGAGCCAATATTCGAGACGAAGGTGGAGTCAAAGGAAGGAACAATAAAGGGCTGGTCACCTACGATAGAAAGATTAAGAAGGATGCTTTCTATATGTACAAAGCCCATTGGTCCAAAGAAAAATTTGTCCATATTACGAGCAAGCGCTTTGTGGATCGGGCCGAGGACAGCATTCAAGTTAAGGTCTATTCGAATTGCAAGAAGGTTACGCTTTATTTGAATGGCGAAGAGTTGCAATCTATATCCAGTGAAGAGAAAGTCTTTGTCTTCGAGAAAGTTGTCCTGGCAGAGGGCGTGAATGAAATCCGTGCAGTGGCAAGTGAAAATCTTCTAACTTATCAAGATATTGCACGGTTTAGTAAGGTGGAAGAACCAAATGCAAGTTATGAAACGCCGCCGGTTGAGGATAAACGCGAAGAAGTTAACAACTGGTTCGAACTGCCCGATACGAGCGCGGAAGAGTTAGCGGAGTTACAGATTACAGACGATGTGTATTCCACCCGTTGCACGTTTAAAGAGCTGTTTGCAAATAAAGATGCAGAAATTGTCCTGAATAAGTATATTGGAGAAGGTTTCAGGGACGTGCCGCAATACCCCATGATGCAAGGATTTACGATTGACATGTTATCAGGTATGGCGCCGGAAAATTTCCCTGACAAGCTCTTATTCGCCATTAACAAAGAACTCACCCTCATAAAAAAAGGTTAGTCAGACAAGAAGGCTTGAACCCCTGAGTTCAAGCCTTCAATGTTCGTTCTGGAGAAAGTCGTGAAAACGCTATCACAATAGTCGTCAAAGTGTTAGTTGCCGAATTCGCCGGAAGCTATGATAAGGATGTAAGCAAGCCATATCGTTTTTCAAATCTAAGGAGGGTTTATATGAAAAGAGGATCTAAAGCAATCGTATTGGCAATGGCAATTTTTAGCATGATGTTGTACGTGTCCGCATTTGCAAGCGCAGCGTCTACAACCGGATTGAAAGACGGGGTTTTTGTTGCGAGCGGAGAGACTGCAAAGGATGGAAGTAATTATAAACTGGTCTTGACAGTAGCCGATGGAAAAGTTGATAACATTGATTTCGGAAAGTATAGCGGCGAAACGAAGATGAGAGCTGCATTTGCGGAGTATGTGGCTGAAGATCAACGGGATGCGTTTAAAGCGGAATTGGCTGAAATCGATGAATACCAAGAGCAATTGAATAGTACCCTTGATGGAGCGAAAGTCGTAAAGTCCTCCAAACCGGTTGAAGGGTTAAGCGTATATGAATCCCTCGTAACGTTGTGGAAAAACGTAGTTAAAGATGCAGGCGGCAGCATTAGTGAAGATGGGGCTGCCTCCGCAGACGGTTCCGGATCTAAAGAGACTGCCTCCGCAGAAGATTCCGGCACTAAAGCTGTATCTGAGAATCCAAAGACCGGCGACAGCAATATGCTAGTCTATTATGTCCTTGCAGGTGTTGCTTTGATCGGCATGGTTGCATTGGGTCGGAAAAGATTTACGGCTTAAGCTTAGGCGACCGCAATTAAATAAGAAATGAGAAAGCCGGATCTCGACAAGGATCCGGCTTTCAGTCACTGGAGGAGCTCGTGTGATGACGAACACGCAGCGGGATATACCGCGAAGGAGCAAAATTTGGTACAGGACGGTTTTCGGGTTGTGTATGATTGTCTTCCTCTTTGCCGTATTTCAAGTTGTGAGCAGGCTTTGGGAATATCGTACATCCGACTTGACCTATCAGGAGATTAGTGCCCAAGTGGAGGCATTACAGCCATCTAAGCGATTCGAGGACGCTTTCCATCAAGGTGAGCGGATGAGTGAACCGGTGCCGATCTCCCGGCTTCCCGAGAAGCAAACGCTTCCTTATCAAGTGAGCTCCGGCAACCGGGAGCAGCTGGGCAAACAAGGCATTCTGCAAGAATATGAAAAGCTCAACGCATTAAACGAAGATATGGTCGGTTGGGTCAGCATGCCCGGCTTCAAGAAGCCGATTGATTACCCGATCATGTGGTCGGGGGACAACGAATACTACTTGCACAATGATTTCTATAAAAATGCTTCCCTCGCTGGGTCGATCTTCATGGAAGGATTAAATGATCCGACGACGTTGCAGAACCACATCATCCTTTACGGTCATGCGATGCGTAACCTCTCGATGTTCGGCAATCTGCGAGACTATCATCGTACGCCGGATGATTACTTGAACAAAACGAAGATTTATGTGGATTTGCTCCATACGCGCCTGGAATATGAAGTGTTCTCCGTGTATACGGCGGACGCGAACGATAATTACAGACAGACGGTGTTCGATAATGACGAGGAATATGCGGCATTCTTGGACAAAATTCAAAGCGCTTCGGTGCATGATTATGGAGTGAAGCTCGGGCCGCAGGAGAAGATTCTGACGTTGTCCACTTGCGATGAGTCTGTCTATCAGGACGGCCGTTCCGTTATCCATGCCAGGCTGGTGAGTCAAGTTGTATACGACGGATCGGCGGTTCAGGCAGAAGGATCGGATGCGGACAATGAAACGCAGAAGAGTGTTAAAATTCCCGTACTAGCCAATGTGTATCTGAAGCAGTTGAAGCTTAGCTTTGCGGAGGACGGCTCTGTGGTGGAGAAGGAATTGATATCTTCCTCCGATAACCTCATCAAACAATTTTCGTTGGAAGTGCCTGCCGAAGTCAGTACGGTATCGTTGGCTATGAAGACGACGGATCCCAAAGCAACAATTCAAGCAACGGTTAATCAAGCGAAGGCCGACCCTGAGGGCAAGCTGCAGCTTCAAGCAGGAGAGAACGAAATTCGTTTGAAAATTAGGTCGCGAGACTTGCAATATGCCCGATATTATACGATCAAGATCATGCGATTGGCTTCTTAGGAAGCTTATTAATATCCCCTCCATGTAAACGATAGCGTGCTTCCTGCATGGTTTGCATAGAGGGGATTGACTGGTTAGCAATCAGAATGATGTCTCTTCGTGGTCTGAAGCCGAGGCCGCCGATTGGACGATTAACATCAGCTTCTTCACCCATGTCCATTCATGCTCGGTTTGCGTCCTGTTGAAATGAATGACTTCCGCGGCAAACCGATTTTCCGAATGAACTTCGTCGAATTTACGGTATCGCCCCATCTCTTCCTCCAACACCGTCAGCCGTTTACGCAATATCTCGAGCTGCACATCGGGCTCCAAACGGTCGAACAGCGCGACGCGCACCATAAAATCTAATGAATTGGAAGCCGATTTCCTCGGAAAATCGCGAATGAGCTCATTAAAGATTTCTTCCCCCGCGTTCGTCAACAGATAGATATGCCGGTCAGGTTTGCCCTCCGTTTTCTCCGTATTCTTACTTATCGCACCCATTTCCAAAAATCGCCGTAAAGCAGGATACAATAAATTATTGTTGATTTCGAACGATTCCCCGAGCGCTTCCTGAACGTTTTTTTTGATTTCGTAGCCATGCTTTGGACCGGTTAATAACTGTCCCAATATCAAGATGTCCGCGTACATAGGGTCCTCCTTCGGTGAATTTTTGGTGAACAAACATTATCCAAATACCGGAAACTCAGTTTATATGTTAAACTAACCTATGTAAGATTAACATATAATAATGGCAAAGCCAATATGGCTGCGTCTGGAAGGAGGTTTTTCGAGCACAAATGATAGATTTAGGATCATCATCACGAGAGGAAGGCAGATTGTAATTTAAAAAACGCGCAATTCATGCAAATGAATCCGGTTTGGAGGGAACGATTATGAATGGGAAGCGTCAGATGATCCTGCTGAACGAAATCACGAAGCTTAACACCAAGCAAGCTGGGTGGGAACCGTATGCTTGGTACAAGGAGATGAGGGATAATAGTCCCGTCTATTACGACGCCGAGCAAGATGTTTGGAACGTGTTCTTGTACGACCATGTTAAACGCGTGCTATTCGACCATGAGCTGTTCTCTAACAAAAAGCAGAGAAGCTTGATTCCGATTCCCGATCGGCTTGAAAGCCGCAGCAACGTCAATTTGGTGGATCCGCCGGATCATCGGAAACGGCGTGCCCTTCTTTCTCAAGCCTTTACTCCCCGCAGTCTAAAAGAGTGGGAGCCGCGGATCCAGGGTATCGTTGACGAGTTGATCGCGAACATGGAAGGCTTCCTGACTATCGATATCGTGGAGAAGCTGGCAATTCCATTGCCCGTTACCGTCATTGCGGATCTGCTAGGCGTTCCTTCCCAGGATCGCCATTTGATCAAAGGATGGTCCGATATTCTCTTCCTCCCGTATAACACGGAGGCTTATGCTGATATCGACAGGCGAAAGGGAATCGCCATGAAGGAATTCGTGGAATACTTATATCCCATTGTCCTGAAGAAACGGCAGCATCCGGAAGATGACATCATATCCGACTTGACCAAGGCCGAACTGGAAGGCGAACGATTAACGGATGAAGAAGTGGTGATGTCGGCCATCGGCCTGCTCGGCGCGGGCAACGAAACGACGACCACGCTGCTCTCCAATATTTTCTATTCCATTCTTTACGACGGGCCGAACGTCTATCAACAACTTAAAGCCGACTTGTCTTTGGTTCCCAATGCAGTCGAGGAAGTGCTTCGTTTCCGCTTCCCCGCTTCGATGGATCGGAGGGTGGCGCAAGATACGAATGTCTTCGGTCCCCAGATGAAGGAGGGGCAAGCTATCGTGGCATGGATCGGTGCCGCGAATCGGGATGAATCCCAATTTGCGAACGCGGATATCTTCGATATCCATCGCTCGGGTAATCAACGTCATCTGGCATTCGGAGCCGGTCCTCATTTCTGCTTGGGAGCACCGCTCGCCCGAATGGAAGCGAATATGGCTTTAGCGTCGTTTGTGAAAAGGTTCGCCGGCATTCATCGGGTGGAGGCGTTCGACGTAGGCGAGCATTTAACCGAGTCGATCGCTGGTCAGTCTTTAACGAGTTTGCCTATCGGACTTCAGACGTAGCGCTGCTGAAGGCCACTGAATAACTCATAATTTGATGGAGCAGCTTAAAGATGCAAAGCAAAAGACGGACCCATTTCCCGGTTTTTGGGCAATGAGTCCGTCTTTTTGCTGTCTGCTTTACTGTTCATTTTGGTTTCGCCAGACTTCAATAAAGGAAGTCGGTAAAACCGTAATGGAAAAGTCGTGAGAGTGTTAGTGATCTCTTGAGATTAACCTTATGATGAAAATGATAGAAAAAACAGGAGGCGATATTGGTGGAAAAAAAAGATGCTTCAATCGGAAGAGTAGTGGTAAGTACTGTCTCAATGCCGGATGATGTTATTCTGCTAATAGGTACTTACACATACTCCGGAAAAGTACTGGTTTCGTATAAGACAGAAAAGGATATTCATACAGTCGATTTTTATAACCTGGCTGTTCTCAATGATGATGGAACGGATTTCAAGGTGATCTTCTCCGGCGTCATTCCACAAAAACCTAAGGCCAACGGGATTCGGTATATGCCCTATCAGGATAATAAGCGGGTGCTGCTGGGAGATTACGTACTCGAATGCACGCCCGATATTGACACCTGCACTAGCGCGACATTAGTTCCCATCGCCTACCCGTCGATCCTCGAGGAAGATTCGCGCACAACCCATCACTGGTCGGAGATCATCATCGCGCCTGACAATAAGCATATGAGTTGGACGATACTCCGCTCAGATCTTGGTGCCGCTGTAGCGATAGGCGTACTAGAACGCAAAACGGATCACTATGCGATCGAAAACGTGCAGCTTATAAACAACATACATTCCTTTGAGCATGACCCGAACAATCCTGGCTTTATCATTCCGAGCCCCTTACGGGGAGGGGAAGTGAAGCAGTTTGTACGGGGAGGAAATGCTATATCCATCGTTGGGGGGAAACATAACAGTACCACCGATTCCATCGTGCAGGATTTGACCTCCGACAATCTTTCGCAAATCACCTATACCCCCGGATATGATGAAACCACTATCTTTTCTCCCAATGAACGATTGGGAATCGTCATGAGCACCAGGTTCTCGAAAAACACGGATCCGGCCATATTCGGACTTATGCCCAGACCCTACGGGATCTATACCTCGTTGGGGATGATTAGCTTTCAATATATGTATGCGGTAGATGGAGTACGTAAATTCAGGCCTGGGAATATTGGTCCGGTATTGATCGACATTCAACGTTCCATGCACGAAGCAGGATATCAAGGGATACAGCTGACAACGGACGAGAAAAATTGGGTTTATAGCTCGCCCATGTCCTGGCATCCCGACGGGAAACGGGTCATGTGGCCGGAGATGCTTAGAGGTAGCGACGGCAAACAAATGCGGCTCCAGACAGCGAAGTTGCCGGATTATAAGCCGGAACCTCCTGTACCTTTGACAACAACTACCGATAATATCCCGTATGGTATAAGAGACTTGACCGTATTGGATTCCATCAATCCGAATATAGAAGGGAAAATTGCGGGGAAACACTCCGGATACATGAACTATACCCGTAATCTCTCCGGTTACTCGGGTAAGACGGAGGCGCAGTTTGTCAACTTTAGTGACGATGGCGAAAATTTCTATAATGGATATGAGAAGAACCATTATAACGCAGCCGAAGGTTGCCGCTATGAAACTGACATTCAATTGACTGGCTCCAAGCAAGGGGAAATGAATTTTAGGGCAACATTCTCGGCACTTGCAGGACCTGAGCCAGTCAGACTGTTATTTGACACAGATGCAGACGGCAAGCCCAAAAGTTATGGTTCAGCAACATATAACGGTGTCACACTAAACATTGCAGATCTGTTTGAATAGTTGTGAAAATAATTCCATTTTGAAACTGCGCCTGAATAACGATTTATCGGTTATAGTTAACTGGTGGCTCATACGGAGTAAGCTAAAAACAAAGAGGGAAGCCGCCTCTTTGTTTTTTTCTACATCAGCACAATCGACTGACAACTAACTTTAAAATGATTGTTGTAGAAAAGCTAAAATCCCCCTATACAAACACGAAAATACCCTGTTGTTCCCGATATGATCATTGCGTATCGTTACGGATGATGGAATAGAAAGTCGAAAGGGAGGACCTGTATGGGATATAAAGACTGGATACGAAGGGCATCGTTATTAATTCGCAATATGAAATTCCAAAAAAAATTAATGGCCGGCTATCTGCTCGCTTGCGTTGCTCCACTCTTATTTGTAAGCGCGCTCATATTTCATCAGTCAGCCACGGGGCTTCAGGATTCTTCGGAAGAATTCGCCTCCCTGTATACATCACAAATCAAGAATTCGTTGAATGAGTTCATAAAAGAGTATGACAAGGTGACGAAGTCTGTCCTTGTCGATAACGAACTAATCTATCAGCTCGGGGATGAGCGTAATCTAACGATCGACGAGATTGTAAATCAGCGACTAGACGTGCAGCGCTTGTTGATGCGAGTTGCGGTGCTAAAGTCGGAGATCAGCACCGTCATGCTGATCAGCCGCGGAAACAGCGTGTATCAATATACGAATACGAAAGACAAAGTGAATGAGGAGCAGTTGTTGGCTCAAAAATGGTTTCAAGGGATCCGCAGCTTGGACGAAACGTTGTTTATAACCGGGCTGCATGATCGTGCCCATTACGAGGATAAAGAAGCAGGTGCTGTAGTGACCGTCGGACGCGTTCTGTTCAGCTCCAAAGGGGCCTATGCTGGCATTCTGTTGATCGATCTGGATCCGTTCTCGCTTCTCCAGCTTGATCACGAATTCGTCCTCGCCAGGGACAAGTACGGGATGAGCGTGACAATCAGCAACCGTCATAATGAAATCGTCTATCATTCCGATGCGGCCAGCGGACGGTTATCATGGGATCGTGTGCTCAGGCTGGGCTCGGAATATATCCAGACCGACAGTGGACGGGACAGCATTACGCTGACGGGAAGCACCTTGCGAGGAGAGCTGAGCATTAAGACAGAGATCCCGCGCGCGAAGCTGTTGGCGAAGATCAATCAGATCAAAGGGACAACCGTTATTGTCATTCTAGTCAGCTGTTTGGTCATTACCCTCATCTCGCTAGGTTTAAGCTATACGATCACGAAGCCGATTAAGGCGCTCCGCAGAAGCATGAAGCAGGCGGAAGTGGGCCAATATATACCGATTGAGAAGGAGCATACGAACGACGAGATCGGCAGTCTCGTGCACAGCTACAACAAGATGATCACGACTATCCGAACGCTGATCGAAGACGTATATATCGCGGAGATTAAGCAACGCCAGGCCAAATTCATTTCGCTCCAGAATCAGATCAATCCCCATATGCTGTACAATACACTGGAGTCCATTCGGATGAAAGCGCTGGTCAAGGATGAGGATGAGATTGCCGATATGATCAAAATATTGGCGCGCATGTTCCGGTTATCGTTAGGCAAAGAAGGACAGCACCATTCGATCCGGAACGAGCTGGAGTATACGACCAACTATCTGCATTTGCAGAATATTAGGTTCAATAATATGTTTAAACTAAATATACAGATACCCGACGAGATGCTTGATTGCAGCGTCATTCCGCTCGTCTTCCAGCCTATAGTGGAGAATAGCATTAATCATGGCTTTGAAAATTACTGTCGGTCTATGAATATTGACATCGTTGGAGTATGGACCACAGAAAACGAAATGTTAATACGTATCACGGATGATGGAATCGGTATGTCCGTGTTGAAGCAGGCGGAGCTGGAAGTGCTGTTGGAGGGGGCAGAATCGAACAACTACAAACTGCTGCAGGAAGACTCGGCCGATCAAGGCTTAGGGTTGCGGAATATCGCCGATCGCATCAAGCTTAAATACGGTGATCGGTATTATTTGAAAATCGTTCCAACGGATAAGCGAGGAACGATGGTGGAGTTTCTCATTCCCATAACTTGAATGAAGAAAGGATGGTAGTCTATGAAGCTCATCCTCGTGGACGATGAGAAAGGCATAGTAGAAGGGCTCAAGAAGATGATTGGCCGCTATATCCCAGAATGTGAGGTTGTCGGTACCGCGCACAATGGGCTCGAGGGGTTCGAACTCATTCGGAAGAAGCAGCCGGATATTGTTATTACCGATATCCGAATGCCCCAAGCAGATGGCCTTGATATGATCAACATGTTGCGAGAGGCGAACAGCCGGGCAGCATTTATTTTATTGAGCGGTTTTGCGGATTTTGAATATGCCCGAAAAGGTATCCAACTAGGGGTGAAGTTCTACCTTAACAAGCCGGTCGAGGAAGAGGAGCTGCGCGAATGCGTCAATCAGGTGATGGATGCAATCAGATCTGACAGGGACAAACTTGCAGAGGTAGATGAATTGCGTCAGGAAGTGTTAAGCCGTATCCAAGAGGATGCGTTACGGGATATTTCGTATATCGGTCCGGAGCAAGCGGATCTAATGGAAGAGCTGCTGCTAGCCGCCCGTATTCCAAAGAAGTGCTCCCGGTTTGCATCTATTTTAATGGAATTTGATGGAAATACCGATTCGTTGAAGGAGAATGGCCTTCAGCCGCTATACCGGCAGATCGACCTCGCGCTGCGAAGGTACCATTGTGTGTATCGCTTCCGGTATTCTGCTGGCCAGATCGCGATTGTGGTTGCCCATGGCTCTCCGATGAAAGACGAGGAATTAATCCGTATGATTCGTGTGCTGAAGGAGGCAGCTCTTCGAGAGTTGAAACTGTCCGTCACCGTCGGCATCGGCAGAGTCCATGGTGGCGTAACGGGGATCAGCAAGTCGTTCGAGGAGGCTAGGCAAGCACTGAGCTATAAGGTGATAAAAGGGACGGACGCCGTTCTTCCCTATCTTGACATGTTGAAGCTCACAGGACCGGGACTATCGGTTCCGGAAGAGGTAATCGCCAAGCTTGAAGCGGCCATCGATCATATGGACAAAGAGGAATGCACGCGCATCTTGCGCGAAATTTTCCGGCTCATGGAAGATGAGCCGGGCATGAGGCCCGACGAACTCCAAATGCATTGCCTGAACATTCTATTATCGAGCATTCGGAAGATGTCGTTTCAGCAGCTGCAGCAGAACGATTTCCTTGGCCGCCATATCCTATCGCTGGAGGGAATATCCAAATTCAGGACGCTCGAAGTGCTAGAGGAATGGATGATTGAGATCATCGATAGAATGATCTCCTTCAAACAGGAACATAATAACAGTAAGAAGAATGATATTATCACTCAGGTCAAGGAATACGTGGCGGCGCATTATAATGAACCGATAACACTGGCTGATTTATCTGCGCGTTTCTATATCAGTCCCTACTATCTGAGCAAACATTTCAAGCAAAAAACAGGGGAAACGTATGTGAGCTTCCTGACCCAGATTCGCATCGCCAAAGCGAAAGAGCTGCTGAAGCAAACGGATCTCAAGGTGTACGAAATATGTCGGATGGTTGGCTATTTAGATACTCAGCATTTCGCGCAGATGTTCGAGAAACTGGCCGGCTGCAAGCCGAGGGACTATCGTAAGCAGAACCCGAATGCCTAGTAAAGATACCGCCACTCATTAAGGAGTGGTGTTTTTTTGCGCAAAAAACCCCGTGTTTTTCCTTAAAATAGCCCGATTGAGAGATGCGGCCGCTGACTGTATATTTACATTGTAAGCGAATTCAGCAACAAGATATTGGGGGGAATGAAGTGAAAGTTATCGCAATTCATCGATTGAAGGTGTATTGGCCGCTATATGTGATGGCGATTCCAGGAATCGCATTTCTCATTGTGTTCAAATACATTCCGCTGACCGGAGCTGTAATCGCCTTCAAGGATTATTCCGTGTTCAAAGGAGTGCTCGATAGCCCTTGGGTCGGATTCAAACACTTCGAGACATTGCTGCAGCATCCCGACTTTGCCCGCGTGTTCGTCAACACGCTCATTCTGGGATTTCTCAAGCTTGCGCTGGTTTTCCCTGTGCCCGTTCTGCTGGCGCTCATGATTAACGAGATTCGTAAGAAGGCGCTGAAGAAAGGCATTCAAACCGCCCTGTATATCCCGCATTTCCTATCCTGGGTTATCGTGGCCGGCATCGTGTTCGACTTCTTCTCCTTAAGCGGATTGTTCAACATTATCATTGACAGGCTCGGATACGAACCGCTTCTAGCGATGCAGGAGAGCGAGTACTTCCGGCTGGTGTACGTGCTTACCTCCATATGGAGGGATGCCGGTTGGGGAACGGTTGTTTATATCGCTGCCATCAGTGCAATTGATCCGCAGTTGTACGAATCGGCGATGATTGATGGCGCGTCAAAGTTTAAGCAAATTCGCCATATTACGTTCCCATTACTACTACCGACTGTACTCGTGCTGTTTCTGTTGGAGATCGGCAACTTCTTGGATCTCGGATTCGATCATGTATTTAATCTGATTACGCCGATGACATATAACGTCGGCGATATTCTGGACACGTATGTGTTCCGGACAGGCATTCAGCAAGCGCAGTACAGTTTTGCAACGGCGGTCGGCTTGTTCCAGTCGATTATCGGCTTCATTCTTGTATTCGTCTTTAACCGGCTCTCGAAGAAAGTATCGGATGGGGGGCTTTGGTAAACATGTTCGAATCGAAAGGCGAAAAAGTATTCGTCAATGCCATTACAGTAGTGCTCATCCTCTTATCCATTATGGCGCTTATTCCGCTTGTTTCGGTCATTTCCACCTCGCTTAGTTCCAAGAGCGCCGTAGAAATGAACCTGGTCACCTTGTGGCCAAAGCAGGTGACGCTTGACTCCTGGCTGTATATCATCGACCGTCCGGATTTGTGGCGCTCGTTCTTCCTGACCTTGGGCACGACGGTAGTTGGAACCATTGCGGCCCTATTGATGACTGCGCTGCTGGCATACCCGTTGTCAAAGTCGAAGTCGGAGTTCCGATGGGGAGCAGTCATAATGGTCGGCGTCGTCGTCGCCATGATTTTCAAGGCACCGATCGTTCCCTATTTTCTGACGGTTCGAGGCATCGGGCTTTATAATAATCCGCTTGTGCTGATCATCCCGCATATTTTGAATCCGTTCAACTTGATTATTATGCGAACGTTCTTCAAGCAATTCTCTAAGGAGCTTGAGGAGGCGGCTTTTCTGGAAGGCTGCGGTTATTTTCGGATGCTGTTTCAATTCGTGCTTCCGCTCTCCAAAGCTGTTCTTGCAACGCTAGCATTGTTCTATGGAGTTATGCTGTGGAACCAGTTCCAGCACCCGCTCTTCTTCCTGCAAAATCCGGACTGGTTCCCGTTGCAAATAAAAATCCGGCAGTTCATTACCGACGATAACGTAATTATGGCCGGTGCCGCTTCAACGGCCGATCTGAACTATAATGAACGCACGCTAAGAGCGGCGACCGTTATCTTCGCGATCATTCCAATTATTGCGGTGTATCCGTTCTTGCAGAAGTATTTCGTCAAAGGAGCTATGATCGGCTCCGTAAAAGGTTAGGCTTGAACATTCCATCCGGTTTATAGGCGAAAAACGCCTTGAACATATCATAATGATTCTAAGGGGGAACAAGCATGAAGACTAAGAAAATGGGGCTGCTGTTTACAGCCCTCATCCTGGGCATGACCGTCTTGTCCGGGTGCGGCAACAACGAGAACTCGTCCAAAGAGAATGAACAGAATCAAACGGACACTGCCGAGGGTATTGTCGATATCGAAGTATGGGGTACGAATATCGGCTATAAGCCGATTGAAAAAGGAAGCAGGTTGTATGAGTTCTACAAAGAGAAGCTTGGCGTCGGCGTTATACACCCTTACATCGAATGGGGTGGAGGAACCAACTATCTAAACCAGCTTAACATGAAGATTGCGGCCAATGAAATGCCGGATCTGTTCATCCCTCAACAAGGGATTGAAGTCAGCCTGGCCCAGAATGGTGCGATCGCGGACCTGACAGAGTTGCTGCCGAAGTACGCCCCGAATGTGATGTCTGCCATTTCGGAGGATATCTGGAATGTGGTAAAAGCGAACGATCCGACAGGTCAAGGTAAAATATATTATATCCCGAGCATTGTGGAATACGGCAGATACGGCGGAATGATCCGTCAGGACTGGCTCGACAAGCTTGGTCTGAAAATGCCGACGACGCAGGATGAATACGTCGAGGTGCTGAAGGCATTTCGGGACAAGGATCCGAACGGCAATGGACAGCAGGATGAAATCCCGACGGGTGGCCGGGAGCAGGTGCGTTGGATGGACCATCTCTTTGCAATGTACGGGGTCGCGATGTTCGAAGGTTACCCGGAATGGGATCTTTATAACGGCGAGCTGACATATTCTGCAGTAACGCCTAACATGAAAGCGGCCTTGGCTTTCATAGCCGAGCTGTATAAGGAAGGCCTGATCGACAAGGAATCTCTTTTGAATACGAAGGATAAGTGGGAAGGAAAAATTCATTCGGATAAGGTTGGAAACTACTTCCATTGGGTCGAGCATGGAAGCCTAGTTTTTGAAAATCTTTTTAAGAATACAGGAATCAAGGCTAAGTACTCCGTGCTTCCTCTTCCAAAAGTTGAAGGCTATGAAGGCTTCTATACGATGAAGAAGATTGCGAACGCGCAATGGCTTGTCAAGAACAACAAAGATGAGGCCAAGCTGATCGCCACATTGAAGTTGCTGAATAACATGTACGATAAGAGCAAATTTAAGGACCTTTACCTTGGCGTGGAAGGCATGCACTATACGATGAAAGATGGCAAAGCCGTCAAGCTTCCGGATGACAAGGCCAATCAGGAAAATCTGCTCTTGAATACGTACTCGAGTGTAGGGACGCTGGATATGACCGTTGATCTCTATAACAGTACCGCGTCGGAAGACAATAAGTGGGCAATGGATCAGGTTACCGGAAATATTCAGGAAGCACAGAAGTATGCGAAATCAATTGCAGGTGACGGTATGCCGGCAAGCATTTATGAGGGCTTTCCGGACATCACTAACCGTACGTTGTACACGGAGTATGCTAGCAAAATCATCATCGGCACCTATTCGATCGAGAAGTTCGACGAATTTGTCGAGAAGTGGAACCAGTCGGGCGGCGAAGAGGTTACAAAACGGGCCAGAGAATGGCTCGCAAAGGTCAAGCAGTAGTGTGGTCTAAAGGACTAGAATTTAATACTGGAACGCGCGCCTGTATGGGCGCGCGTTTTAATAAGGGGGCTATCCAATGAACAAAAGGTTGAAGGAAGTGCTAGAGGGTCAGGAGCACAATTATATACTGCCTTTTCTCTGGCAACATGGCGAGGAAGAGCACGTCATCCGGGAAGAGTTAGCCCGTGTACATGAGTCAGGTATTGGAGCCGTATGTATTGAGGCTAGGCCGCATCCGGATTTTCTCGGATCCAAGTGGTGGACGGATATGGACATCATTATGGATGAAGCCCGGCAGCGCGGCATGAAGGTATGGATGCTCGACGATGATCATTTTCCTACGGGACATGCTGCAGGAAAGGTGAGGGGGGCACCTGAATCGCTGCATCGCAAATTTCTGGGCGAACGTTATATCGATACGGTCGGCCCTGCGCTAGGCGCCTCGGTGCTAATAGATACACTGCTTATGAACGGGCTTCGGCCAACCATCTCGAATGCCTCACATGTAAACGGTAGGAATAAGCTGATTGCCGTTATCGCAGTCCGCCGTGATCCATCGAATGGCGCTTTGCTTGATGACTGTGTCGACATCACGGAGTATGCGCATGACGGTATTTTGTATTGGGATATCCCAGACGGATATTGGCGAGTCTTCATTCTCTCCGAAAATAAGGATGGTGGCAGCGAGGCGCAGAAGGATTATTTAAACCCGCTGGAGCGGGATTCCGTTCGTATTCTGATCGACAACGTCTACGAGGCTTTCTATGCACGGTACAGAGACGAATTCGGCAAGACGTTCCTTGGTTTCTTCTCGGACGAACCGGGCTTCTACAACGATAAAACAACCTTCGACTTCAACTCGAGGCCCGGTAAGAAAGGAGTGCCGCTGCCTTGGTGCAGCGAGATGCCGGCTCTGCTAGAGCAGGCACTTGGTGTGGACTATCGGAAGCAGCTGCACCTCCTCTGGCATGAGGGCGAACAGTCGAACATCGTCCGGTATGCCTATATGAATATCGTCAGCAAACTCTACGGGGAAAACTTTTGCAATCAGATCGGTGAATGGTGCAGAGCACGCGGAGTTGAATATATCGGTCATGTACTCGAAGACAACAATGTTCATGCCAGACTTGGTCCAAGTACCGGACATTTCTTCCGCTCGATGTGGGGACAGGACATGTCGGGCATTGACGTAGTGCTCTGGCAGATCGTGCCTGGTTTTGATGAAATCTCTTTCCGTGGTGTCGGCTCAGAGACGGACAGCGAATTTTTCCACTATGGACTCGCGAAGTTAGGCGTGTCGCTTGGACATCTCGATCCCAAGAAGCATGGCCGGACGATGGCCGAGGTGTACGGGGCGTATGGATGGACGGAAGGTCTTAAGCTGATGAAATGGCTGACCGACCATATGCTCGTCCGCGGTGTCAATTATTTTGTCCCGCATGCTTTTACCCAGAAGGCTTTCCCTGATCCGGACTGTCCGCCGCATATGTACGCAAGCGGGAAGAATCCACAATTCCGGTATTACAAACATCTGAACCATTACATAAACCGAATAAGCCACCTCATTACCGGCGGGAGCCACATAGCGTCCGCGGCAGTCCTCTATCACGCCGAAGCCGAATGGTCGGGGGAGGCCATGTATTTCCATAAGCCATTAAAGACGCTCATGCAACATCAGATCGACTGCGACGTCGTTCCCATCGATGTTATGTTGGAAGCAGCGAGCGTGAGCGACGGCCGGCTGCTGATCCATCGCGAGGATTTCGGCTGCCTGATCGTCCCTTATGCAGAAGCGTTGCCGGCAGCGATGATACAGTATCTGGTTCAATTAGCTGAGCAAGGATTGGCAATTCGGTTCGTGGACGGGCTGCCCGTTCGATCGAGCGAGGGGAACGATGTTTCCGCTGAGCTGGCTCAGCTTGCCGGACACCGGCAGGTGAAGTGCGTTGCTTTGGACCAACTGGCAAAAGAACTTATTGCAGACGGACATTACGATATTCAAGTGAATCAATATGAGCCGTATCTTCGAAGCTATCATTATGTGCTTGACGGGCTGAATGTATTTATGTTCTTCAATGAGCATCCTTATCAATCGTTGTCGACGAGGATTACCTTGCCTGTACATGGGGAGGTCTATATTTATGATGCGTTCCTGAACCGGCTCACACACTTGAACGGAAAGGCGGAAGACGGCATGACGGACGTTCAGCTTGAGCTTATCCCGTACGAGTCTATCATAATGCTCCATGGGAGCGGTATTGACGGATTCGCTGCACACCCTAGTATTATCGCCAATGGGGAGCTCGAGCTTCGGGGCGATTGGTCGGTTTCCATCGTTGATTCCATGAACTATCCTCATTTCAAGGAATGGGGAACATTGACGGCGTTGACAAATATGAGCGGACGCGAGCAGTTGCCTCGATTCAGCGGCACCTTCCGCTATGAAACAGAGTTCGAGTGGACGGAATCCGCAGTCCGCGTGCTGCTCGACTTGGGCGAGGCGTTCGAAACGGCCGAAGTATGGGTGAACGGCGAACAAGCCGGAGTACGGATTTGTCCGCCATACCGCATGGAGATAGATGGCCTGATCAAGAAAGGCATCAATAAGCTTGTAATCGAAGTGACGAACACTCTGGCGAAGGATCAGCATGACTTTTTGTCTGCCTTTGCGCAGCAAGAGCCGAGCGGGTTGATCGGGCCTGTCCGATTAATCGGCATCATATGAATTGGAGGTTACCATGAATCGGACATCCTTTAACAAAAAATGGACAGTCGGTCCCAAAAAAGGTTTTTTTTCAGAAAAAGCTCATGCAAAGATAAATCCGAAGGACGTTACGCTGCCTCATGATGCCATGATCGAAAGGCATCGCAAGAAACCTGCAGAAGGCGAAGACAGCGGTCGAAGCGATTTCAATATCGGTTTCTATCCAGAAGGGGAATACGAGTATAGAAAGACATTTTTTGTGCCGGATGCGTACAAAGATAAGAGAGTAACCATTGAGTTTGAAGGCGTGTACAGGAATGCGATGGTGTACCTGAATGGGGCTTTCGCTGGACAGCATCCTTATGGCTATTCGAACTTTTATATAAAAGCGGATCGTTATCTGAAATACGGCGAAGAAAATGAAATTAAAGTGATTGCGATGAATCATAAGGATTCGCGTTGGTACTCCGGTGCAGGGATATACCGCAACACTAACCTAATAATAGGGGAGCTATTGCATATCGCCTTGGACGGCGTAAAAATTTCCACCCCGGACATAACGAAAGACCGTGCCGTAGTCACCATAGGTACCGTGATTGAAAATGAGGGTCATCAAACTCGAAGTGTTAACGTGCATACGACAATCATGGATAAAGACGGTAACATCGTTGCCAGCGATACGTTACCCGTTACTTCGTTCGCAGGAGAACGTACGACATTTCGCCAGCGCTTGAATGTCAGGTCGCCTCAACTTTGGAGCGCTGAACAACCTCATTTATATAAGTGCTGGACTCGCATTGAAGAAGAAAATAAGTTGGTGGACGAGGAGACGAATACATTCGGAATCCGTTCCCTTACACTGGATCCGGACAGAGGGCTTTGTATCAATGGCGAAGTTGTGAAGCTGCGCGGGGCATGCATTCATCACGACAATGGCGTGATCGGAGCTGTTACGATCGATCGGGCCGAAGAGCGACGAGTCGAAATTCTTAAGCAGGCAGGGTTCAATGCGCTTCGTAGCGCGCATAACCCGATAAGTAAGGCGCTTCTTGCTGCGTGCGACCGACTCGGCATGCTTGTTATGGACGAAAGCTTTGATATGTGGACCTCAACAAAGGTAGAAAACGATTACGCGCTTCATTTCCCAGTCTGGTGGGAGCACGATATTCAAGCAATGGTAGACAAGAATTACAATCACCCCTGTGTCATTATGTATTCAATCGGGAACGAAATTCCGGAAGCGGGCAAGCCGATTGCTTCTGTTTGGGGACATAAGCTGGCAGAGAAGATCCGGTCGATCGACAACACCCGTTTCATAACAAACTCAGTCAACTTCATTATTTCCGTCATAGTAGAACAAATGAAGTTGATGAGCGAGAACCAGGCCGCTAACAATATAGGCATTAACACGATGATGAACAACATCGGTCAGGCGATGGCAGCTATTAATACTTCGGAGCTCGCCACGCATCGAACGTCAGAATCGTTCGGCTACGTAGATATTGCTGGCTATAATTATGCGGAGGCGCGATATCTGGCTGATAGGGAGCGGTTTCCTAACCGGGTGATCGTGGGTAGCGAAACTTTTCCCGCGATGATCGATATCAATTGGAAGCTGGTGAAGAAGAACAATCATGTTATTGGCGATTTTACTTGGACGGGCTGGGACTACCTGGGTGAAGTGGGAATCGGGCGGATCAAGTATGATCTTAACGAATCTGGCGGTTTTATGGGGGCATACCCTTGGCTTACGGCTTGGTGCGGCGATATTGATATTATCGGTAACCGGCGCCCGGTATCGTATTACCGTGAGATCGTCTTTGGTCTTCGCAAAGATCCGTATATCGCGGTTCAACGCCCCGAGTATTACGGTATACAACCGATATTGACCAAATGGAGCTGGAGCGATTCCGTATCTAGTTGGTCCTGGAACGGTTTCGAAGGAAAACCGATCCGGGTGGAAGTGTATGCCGATGCGGATGAAGTTGAGCTGTTCGTGAACGGCAGAGCGGCAGGAAAGGCAGCTGCAGGAGAAGAGCACAGATATAAAGCTGAATTCGATCTCAACTACGAGCCAGGAGAAATCATGGCCGTAGCCTATACGGATGGTCAACCAACCGGCCAAATGATTCTTTATTCAGCAACGGGCGACGTCCAGTTGAACGTAGAGGCGGACCGGAAGGAAATCGTCGCGTCCGACCGTGACCTGTCGTTTGTAACGATCAGTTTGGTGGACGTTCAAGGGAATCTATACAACAGCGCCGACCGCAAAGTGAAAGTCCAGGTTGAGGGGCCAGGTGTTCTGCAAGGATTCGGCAGTGCGGACCCGAAGTCTACGGAAAATTTCTTTGATGCCGAACGAACGACTTTTGATGGGAAAGTGTTGGCGGTTGTACGCCCCAAGGATGCTGGAATGATCACCGTGACGGTAGCTGCAGACGGATGCGAACCCAGGGTCATACAGATCAAGGCTGTTGCATACTCAACCGAAGCGACGGATCATCCTCATGGCGCTCGAAGTGCGAATGCCCAATAGGGCAATAAGACAATTATCTGATCCATTACTTCGGCAAAAGTTGCCAAGCTGCTTATACCCTGGATTTGCCTGAGGGATCTGAATATGCCATAGATCTCGTCGATATTTGGGAGATGACGCGCGAGACCATCATTCCGAGGGATAGTGGGAAAATGAAGATAAAGCTGCCGGGTAAGGAAGGAACCGCCGCCATCGCAATACACAACCAATTAGGTATTTGATAGAAACCGGTATCTGGCTTCATATGGAGTAAGCTAAAAACAAAGAGGGAAGCCGCCTCTTTGTTTTTTTCGTTAAAGAAGTCGTTTTCGAAAAAAAGAACAAAGGTTTTGTTAAACTTAAAGATCTTTGGCGTTCGTACTAACTTTTTGGTAAGTACGTGGATACTATCTAAATAACTATTTTGTTGCAAATGCAACAAAGATGAGGTAAATTAGATTTGTGTTGATTTTGTTGTATATGCAATAAAATTTAGAGTTAAGGAGTTCGTTCAGATGGAAATTCTACGTGAGATTGGAATGATTGCAAGGGCATTAGACTCAATAAGTAATATTGAATTCAAAGAATATGACCTTACAAAAGGGCAGTATTTGTACCTTGTGAGAATATGTGAAAACCCGGGAATCATTCAAGAGAAGTTGGCTGAGATGATAAAAGTAGATCGAACAACGGCAGCGCGTGCAATTATAAAACTTGAAATGAATGGATTTATTTTGAAGAAAGAAGATACGAATAACAAAAAAATTAAAAAGCTCTTTCCGACTGAAAAGGGCGAGAATGTTTATCCTTCTATAAAGAGAGAACATGATTATTCCACTAGCGTTGCACTAGAAGGCTTATCCGAAAGTGAAGTAAAAACCGTGTTCAATCTTCTAGCAAGAATAAGAAGCAATATTGAGAAGGACTGGGAATATGTGAAAAAGGGAAACGAACGTAATTATTGAAAAGGGGCGAGGAACGATGATTGCTATAAAAAAATGTACCCTTGAAGATTCACGCAAACTTCAAGTCATTAGTTATGAAACATTTAATGAGACATTTAAAGAACAAAATTCGCCTGATACTTTAAATGACTATTTGGAACGAGCATTTAACTTAAACCAACTAGAGGGTGAACTATCCAATCCTTTTTCGCAGTTTTATTTTATTTATTTGAATGATGAAGTTGCTGGATATTTAAAAATCAATACTGATGATGCTCAGTCTGAAAAAATGGGTCATGAATCGCTTGAAATCGAACGGATTTATATCAAAAGAAACTATCAAAAACACGGACTTGGCAAGCAGCTATTAAATGAAGCAATGGAAATTGCGGAAAAACGGAATAAAAAGAAAATATGGTTAGGCGTATGGGAGAAAAACGAAAATGCGATTGCTTTTTACAAAAGAAAGGGGTTTGTTCAAACGGGAGTTCACTCCTTCTATATGGGGAATGAAGAGCAAATCGATTTTATTATGACTAAAACACTCTCATCTGAAGGAATATCAAATAAGGATACAAATTAACGTCTATCCGACATATTTACAATAGATATTTGATGATACAATGTGGGAAAACGGTTACAGGCGAAGGCGGGGAGACGAAATGAAGCTGGTATACGATAAGCCCGCTCAGGCTTGGACGGAGGCGCTACCGATTGGCAACGGACGACTGGGAGCCATGGTATTTGGCGGGGTGGAAACGGAGCGTCTTCAACTTAACGAAGAAACGTTATGGTCAGGCAGTCCGCGCGATTGGCATAATCCAAAAGCGTTGGAGGCTTTAGGCGAAGTTCGTGCTAACATTCGTGAGGAGCGGTACTTGGAGGCCGGCGTGCGAGCTCGCGACATGATGGGGCCATACACGCAGTCGTATCTTCCACTCGGGGACCTCATTCTGCGATTCGAACACGGAGATATCTCGCAGGAATACCGGAGGACCCTTTCATTAGACGAAGCGGTTGCCGTCACCGAGTATCGAATTGGGAGCACCAAATACCGTAGAGAAGCGTACATCTCTCAGCCGGATCATGTCATCGTGATGAAAATAATCGCTTCCCGAAAAGGCGCTATAACGATGCGAGCGTCGCTTCAAAGTCAGTTAAGAAGCAGCTTGTCGGCCTCAGGAGGACAGTTAATCTTATCGGGACAAGCACCGGAACACGTCACGCCAAGCTATTATAACGAAGATGAACCTATTCGGTATGGCGACACGAACAAGACGGACGCCATGCGATTCGAAGGTCGAATGAGCGCCAAGCACGAAGACGGTACGATGGAAATCGATTCGAACGGGCTATATATCCGTGGAGCAACTTCAGTCACGCTTCTTTTTACGGCGGCAACCACGTTCATCGAAGCCGGCATCGCGCCAGGTAAGGAATCAATAAGCGCTTCACGCGCAACGATAGAGACGTTAGCGGCTGCATCCAAATATAGCGATAACGAGCTCCTGTTGCGTCATCTCCTTGATTATAAGGCCATGTTCGATCGCGTCAGTCTCCGACTTGGAGATGAGAAACGAGAGGAAACGAATGTCGTTCCGACTCATCGGCGCATATCCGAAACAGGTGCGCTCGATACAGGATTGGTCGAAATGCTGTTCCAGTACGGACGTTACTTAATGATTTCTGGCTCGAGGCCGGGAGGATTGCCTCTTAACCTGCAAGGCATTTGGAACGCAGAGACGCGCCCTCCTTGGAGCAGTAACTGGACGCTGAATATTAACGCTCAGATGAATTATTGGCCAGCCGAAATCTGTAATTTGGCCGAATGCCACGAGCCTCTTCTCCGGTTTACAGGCGTTTTGGCACGAAACGGGGCAGAGACGGCCAGACTTCATTATGGAGCGAGTGGATGGGTTGCTCACCATAACACGGACGTATGGGGTCAGACTTCGCCGGTCGGCGATTACGGCCGGCATGGCGATCCGGTATGGGCGATTTGGCCGATGGGCGGCGTCTGGCTTTGCCAGCATCTGTGGGAGCACTTTGCTTTCGGTGGCGATAGGGATTACCTTCGCGAGAAGGCATATCCAATCATGAAGGAGGCTTCACGGTTTTGCTTGGATTGGCTCCACGAAGGAGAAGACGGCGAACTTATAACCTCTCCTTCTTCCTCTCCTGAGCATAATTTCAGGATACAAGGCGGGATCTATAGCTTAAGTGAATCTACGTCCATGGACCTGGAACTGATCTGGGAGTTGCTGACGAACACTTATCATGCTGCCTCGTTGCTTGAGATCGATGAGGAGTGGCGCGAATCGCTCTTGAGCGTAAGGGAGAAGCTCCCTGCTCCCGTAATCAGCAGCGACGGCCGACTTCAGGAATGGTCGAGGGATTTTGAAGACGAAGATCCGCATCATCGACATGTCTCGCATTTGTTTGCCCTATATCCGGGAGGGCAATGGACGGAGCGGAAAGACCCTGATCGGTTTTCCGCAGCCCGCCAATCGCTGGAGCGGCGGGGCGACGAAGGTACGGGTTGGAGCTTAGGGTGGAAAATCGCCCTTTGGGCCAGGCTTAAGGACGGGAACAGAGCTTTCGCGTTACTTTCGAACATGCTAAGGCTTGTACGTGCAGAAGAAGCAGACAATTATCATCACGGCGGCGTGTATGCCAATCTATTTTGTGCGCATCCGCCTTTCCAAATCGACGGCAACTTCGCTGCTACAGCGGGGATCGCGGAGATGCTCGTTCAATCCCATGATGGGTATATCGATCTGCTACCGGCATTGCCGGATGCTTGGCCATCTGGGGCCATTAAGGGACTCAGGGCTCGCGGGGGGTTCGTTATCGATATCAATTGGGAGAACGGCGCATTGCTTCAAGCCCAGCTTTACGCTTGTAATGATGCAGAATGTGTCATTAAGCTTCCTAACGGATTCGCAGTATGGCATGAGGGAAAAGTTGTTCCCGCAATCGGGAACAACAACGATGAGTTTTATCGTATTCAGACTCGTTCAGGTCAGCGATACGATATTAAATAGTTGTAAGGGGCGGTCCCAGTCATCGTTAGTGACAAAGGGTTCTGCCCCTTGCTATTTCCAATTGTTTTCGTGTTCGTTGTTTATTCCACGTTAATCGCTCTAACAGTTTCGCCAGGAACAAATACCGGCTGGTAATAGGTGTTGGCGGGAAGATCTTTTTTGCCCTGCAATTTTTTGATGATCCAGTCAGCTGCGTCGTGTCCCATCTGCTCCTGGGGGTGCGTCAGCGTCGTCAATTTGATGTTCGCAGTTTTGGCGATATAGGAATTGTCCTGCCCGATGATGGAGAGCTCGTCCGGGATGGAGATGCCGAGCTTTCGGCAGACATGGACGGCTTCGAGGCCTACCTCGTCGTTGTAGCAGACTAGCGCCGTCAACGCATCCCGATTGTCGTTCAGGAATGCTTCCAGGTTGGCGGAAAGATCCGCTTTCGTCGCCGTATCGAAGGAAAGCACATGCTCGGGCTGGAACCGCAATTTGGCTTCCCCGAGAGCCTTGATGTAGCCCTTCATGCGGAATTTTCCTTGCAAATCATCCATTTTCGCGACGAGGCCGATCTGGGCGTGCCCATTGGTTATCAGCTCCCGTGTTGCAAGATAGCTGGACTGCACGTCATCCAGACAAAAGAACGGGACCTCCAGCTCTTCGTAGTAGGCATTGATCATCGTAAAAGGAACCTCTTGCTCCTTGAAGGACAGATAGTACGCGATATTTGGATTGTAGACGTTGCTTCGGGTCGGCTCGACGATAAGTCCGTCCACGCCATAGGACAGCATCATCTCCAGCGCCTTCTTCTCTTGCGCGATATCATTATTGGTGCTGGCAAGCAGCAAAGAATAATTATCTTCGTTCAACCGGCTTTCGATGCCGCGAATGATGGAAGGGAAGATATAATCGGAAATATAGGTCGTTATGACGCCAATCGTTCGTTTGCCGCCCGTTCGGGACCGGTATTGGCTGCTGACGTACGTACCGGAGCCCTTCTCGCTTCTCAGGAAACCCTCGTTCGACAACTCCAAAATGGCTTTCCGAACCGTCTGCCGGCTCACATTGTAGCTGTCCTGCAAGGCGGACTCCGTTGGAATCTGCTCGCCTGCCTTGTACGTTCCGGACAGAATATGGCTTTTTATATCATCAAGGATGACCTGGTACTTTGGCTTCATGTGATCCACTTCTTTCTTCGCTGTTTCATGTAGGGGAAGTTGTACGTACATATTCTAGCATGAAACGGTTAGAATGCAAATGCAACGATGCTGAATTAAGCTTGTAACTATATACATTTGTTGCATAAATATCGTAAAACTTGAGTGTTAATTGAAGAATCAGGCACAGGGACTTATGTAGGTATAACTACAAGACTATATTGACAAATGTACGTACAAAAAATATACTTAGGCTGTCAATTAGGGAAAGCGCGTACTTTTGAACGGAGAGGGGACGAACGTGATCATGAGTCATGCGGACTTGAAAGAAGCATTAATCAACGGCGAAACTTCGCTTGGTATCGAATTAGGCTCCACAAGGATCAAAGCGGTGCTAATCGATCGTCGTTTCCAGACTATCGCATCAGGCAGCCATGAGTGGGAGAACCTGCTCAAGGACGGGTATTGGACGTACGATCAGGAGGATATTCTAACAGGCCTTCAAACCGCGTATAGCGAATTGAAGAAGGATGTTGAACGGAATTACGGAGTGACTCTCCGGACGGCAGGTTCGATCGGATTTTCCGCGATGATGCACGGTTATATGGCATTCGACAACAAGGGCGAGCTGCTCGTGCCGTTTCGGACTTGGCGCAACGCAACGACCGGCCAGGCGGCCAAAGAGCTGACGGACCTTTTCCAATTCAATATTCCCGAGCGCTGGAGTATCGCGCATCTATACCAAGCGATCTTGAATCAAGAGGAGCATGTGCCTCGCATCGATCATGTGACAACGCTTGCAGGATATATCCACTGGCTGCTGACCGGCAACAAGGCGCTTGGCGTCGGCGATGCCTCCGGCATGTTTCCGATCGATGAAGCTACCCATAACTATCATGCGACGATGGTCAAGCAATTCGATGAACAAATCGCAGCCAAGGGATTTCCTTGGAAGCTAAACGATCTTCTCCCCAAAGTGTACGTCGCAGGCGAGCAAGCAGGCGAGCTGACGGAAGCGGGAGCTGCCATTCTGGACCCGGCCGGAGATCTGCAGTCCGGCATTCCGCTCTGTCCTCCGGAAGGCGATGCGGGGACGGGCATGGTGGCGACGAACAGCGTCAGGAAGCGTACGGGCAACATCTCTGTAGGTACATCCGTTTTCGCCATGATTGTCCTCGAGAAAGAACTGTCCAAGGTGTATCCGGAGATCGATATGGTGACGACGCCGGACGGCAGTCCGGTCGGCATGGCGCATGCCAACAACTGCTCCAGCGATCTCAACGCCTGGATCGGCTTGTTCCGGGAATTCTCAGTGGCCATGGGATACGAGGCAGACTCCGGCAAATTGTTCAGCGTGTTGCTGAATAAAGCGCTCGAAGCCGATCCGGATGGCGGAGGTTTGCTCAGCTACGGCTATCTATCAGGCGAGAATATGACGGGAATCGAAAAAGGCCGGCCGCTCTTCGTCCGCTCGCCGGAAAGCAACTTCAATCTGGCCAATTTCATGCGCACGCACTTGTTCACGGCATTCGGAGCGCTCAAGATTGGCATGGATATTTTGACCGAAAACGAAAACGTGGCTATCGACAGCATCTTGGCGCATGGCGGTCTATTCAAGACTCCTGTCGTCGGACAGCGGATCGTAGCCGCCGCGCTCAATGTACCGATTTCGGTCATGTCCACGGCTGGCGAAGGCGGGGCATGGGGCATGGCGCTGCTGGCTTCTTACTTGATCGACAAGGAGCAAGAACAGCGTTTGGACGACTTCCTCGAGCGGAAAGTGTTCCAAGATGTCGAGGGACAAGAGATGGCCCCGGATCCGGCGGACGTGAAAGGGTTCGAAGCCTTCCTTGAAAGATACAAAGCAGGTCTTGCGATTGAGCAGGCAGCAGTAGACCATCTGCTAGAGAACGGGAGGGGCTAACGTTGTTAGAACAGCTGAAAGAAGAGGTCTATCAGGCGAACCTGGATTTGCCGAAGCACGGACTCGTGAAATTTACATGGGGCAATGCAAGCGCGATCGATCGGGAGAGCGGACTGTTCGTCATTAAACCGAGCGGCGTCAGCTACGAGAAGATGAAGCCGAGCGATATGGTCGTCGTGGATTTGGACGGACTAGTGGTCGAGGGAAGCTTAAGACCTTCCTCCGATACCGCAACTCACGCCGTCCTGTACAAACATTATCCGCAAATCGGCGGCATCGTGCATACCCACTCGACCTGGGCAACGATCTGGGCGCAAGCGGGGCTCGATGTACCCGTCATGGGAACGACGCATGCGGATACCTTTTACGGCGCCGTCCCTTGCGCTCGGTTTCTGAACCAAGAGGAGGTTGACCGGGGGTACGAAGCAGAAACGGGCCACGTCATTATCGAGACGTTCGAGAAGCGCGGACTGGATGTTATGGCGATTCCGGCCGTCCTGCTCCAAGGACATGCACCGTTCACCTGGGGGAAAGACGTGAAGTCGGCGGTCGTGAACAGCGTCGTGCTGGAGGAAGTATGCAAAATGAACTTGTACGCGCGTCAGTTGAACAACTTTGCCAAAGAACTGCCGCAGGGCATTCTCGATAAACACTATCTCCGCAAGCACGGAAAAGACGCCTATTACGGGCAAAAGTAATTGGACTTATTCCTTACTTAAATTATAGAAAAGAGGATGATCAGGATGTCAGTAACAGCAGCTAAACAGTTTTGGTTCGTCGTAGGTTCGCAGCATTTGTACGGGGAAGAAGCGCTGGCCGAGGTCAAAGCGCACGCGCAGACGATGACGGACGCCTTGAATAATAGCGGTGTACTGCCTTACCCGATCGTGTTGCAGGACCTGGCGGTCAGCGCGGATAAAATCACCAGCATCATGAAAGAGATTAACTACCGCGACGAAGTGGCGGGCGTCATTACTTGGATGCATACATTCTCGCCTGCGAAGATGTGGATTCGCGGCACGAAGCTGCTGCAGAAGCCTTTGCTTCACTTGGCCACTCAATACAACGAAAGTATTCCATGGGCAACGATCGACATGGACTTCATGAACCTGAACCAAGCCGCTCACGGCGATCGCGAATACGGCTTTATCAATGCGCGTCTGAAAAAGCAAAACAAAATCGTCGTCGGCTACTGGGAGCGTCCGGAAGTACAGAAGCAAATTGCGGACTGGATGGACGTAGCGGTTGCCTACAACGAAAGCTTCAACGTCAAAGTCGCCCGTTTCGGAGACAACATGCGCAACGTGGGCGTAACGGAAGGCGACAAGGTCGAAGCGCAAATCCAATTCGGATGGACCGTGGACTACTACGGCATCGGCGACCTCGTGCAATACGTGAATGCCGTTACCGAGCAAGAGATCGATGATCTGATGGGCGAATACGCGGAGCTGTACGACTTCGATTACGGCACGAACAGCAAAGAGTCTTGGGAAGCCAGCGTCAGAGTCCAAGCTAGCTATGAAATCGCCATGAAACGTTTCTTCGACGAGAGAGGCTACAATGCCTTTACGACAAACTTCGAGGATCTGCATGGCATGAAGCAGCTTCCGGGACTTGCCGTTCAACGTCTGATGGCGCAAGGCTACGGCTTCGCAGGCGAAGGCGACTGGAAGACGGCCGCGCTCGACCGCTTGCTGAAAGTGATGAGCCGCAACCAGAATACGGGCTTCATGGAGGATTACACGTACGAGATGGCGGCCGGACAGGAAGCGATCCTTCAATCCCATATGCTCGAAGTGGATCCGTCCTTGGCAAGCAACAAGCCAAAAATCATTGTGAATCCGCTCGGAATCGGCGACCGCGAAGATCCTGCTCGTTTCGTATTCGACGGCAAATCCGGCGAAGGCGTCGTCGTCTCCATGGCCGATTTCGGCACCCATTATAAACTGCTAATCAACGAGGTTTCTGCATTCGAACCGACGGTTCCGGCTCCTAACCTGCCGGTAGCTCGCGTCCTGTGGACCGTGAAACCGAACTTCCAGGATGGGGTGAAGGCTTGGATCGAGAATGGCGGCGGCCATCATACCGTCGTATCCTTGAACCTGACGACCGACCAGATCGTCACCTACGCGAAGCTGGTGAACCTGGAGTACGTCGTTATTAAGTAACCTTTATTGGATAATAAAGTAGAACGTAAAGAAACCGCTTCTTGTGTAAATGGTTGATTCCATTTACCAAGGAGCGGTTTCTTTTTGCCGACTTCAGAGGGCCGTTATGCATATTTTTCCTGGATGCGATTCATACTGAATCTGATGTTTAAAGAAGGATGAAGGTGGTAGGAATGACTATCTTTGTTTACAGTATGGTCGCTTGGATCGTCATTACTTTGTTCGCCTTACTCCCGAAGAAATTGCCTATTACGGAAAACTTGTGTGTTTATTTCTGCATCTGTCTACTGATGACGTCCACATTCACAACGATCATCCACAATTTTAAATTAATCGAATTCAGCGACAAACTTGATATTTTTTTCTGCCGTGAGTTTACGCGTTATATCATCTATCCGGTCCTGCTGCTTGTGTTTACGAATGTTTTTTTTGCCGCTCGGTCGGCGGCGCTGCGCTTCGGAATGGTGCTCTTTACGTTCGCTGCGCTATGCTCCGTCCATTTCTCATTCAAGTTCATGCAGGCCATGACCTTTCCTCACTGGAACCCCCTGCTAAGCATGCTCATGTTCGCGTTTTTTATGGCGGCCGCCTGGCTGCTGGAGAAAATTTTCGCCTATTTTTTCCGCAAGGAGGAGGTTATATAAGCCGTGATCATTCACTACGACAATCGTTTCAATGCAAATGAATGGTTCGTGATCGGAATGCTAACCCTCGTCATTATCCTTCTTGCGGTGCTGCCGAGGCGTTTTCCCGTAAAATGGGCTGCCGTTTTTACCCTATACGGAGCATTTTCCGGATTGTACCTGGACCATACGCTCGCCGTAGAGCCGTTAGACTATTACGACGTGAATGATAACTCCAGCTTTGAGTTACTGGACTTTTTGACATATGTCATATACGGTCCATTTTCCTATTTGTTAGCCTACCTTCATGACCGCTGGAAAATCAAACCATCACGCGATCCTCTATATGTGTTGTGCTGGGCGCTGTTGTCTGTAGGCGTGGAATGGTTTGCTATGAAAATAGGCGTTTTTCACTATAAAAACGGATACAATCTTTATTACTCTTTCCCGATCTATCTTCTGGTGATCAGCTTGTCTCTTCTTTTCTTTCACAAAATGAACGGCATGAGGACGGAACGCGGAGTTTAATGAATCTGCCAACTTAGTCTTATTGTTAGCATAGCGATATAAGTGTATAATAAAGGTATCCTATTGCTATTGGAGGGCGATGAACTTGAAAATTAAGCCTTCAGCCGTCATTCGTAACAATTACAACGAAATCGCAGAATGGTGCAAGGAAACCGGTGAACCCGTTTACCTCACCAAAAATGGCGAGGGTGACCTCGTGGTCATGGATATCGAAGCTTTTACAAGACGCGAAAGTATGTTGAAACTTAGAGAGCACCTTGTAGCAGCTGAGGAAGATCGATTATACGGGAATAAAGGATATTCAATTGAAGAAACCGTATCTTTGATGCAAAAAGCAGTTAATGAGGTTATGGATGCAAAACGAAAATAAGCGTCATGCCGTGATTGTGTCAGAACGAGCAGTCGGAATGTTGGTCGATCATGCACGTTTCCTTGCGAATGTAAGCGAAGAGGCTGCTCAGAATTTGATTAAGGATTTTCAATCAGCATCGATGTCTTTGGAAACGTTTCCTGAACGTAACCCTTGGCTTATTGATTCCGCTTTGCCGATAAACAAATACCGCAAACTCGTATTTGGAAAGCGTTATCTTATCATTTATCAGTTCAAAAACGATCATGTATATGTAGATTTTATTATAGACTGTAGGCAAGAGTATGCTTGGCTCCACCAAACATAAAAAGATGAAGGCCAGCCGGTAATATTCTGCTGGCCGTGTTTATTATAATCGTTGAACCGACAAAATGCCGATTCTGCGGTTTTAATAAGCAACTCAACAGTTGCTTATGCTTGACAAGCAACCGTACGGTTGCTTATAATCGATACATGAACGGGGACAAAGACGCTATATTCAAAGCACTTGCCGACTCGAATCGGCGGCTTATTTTGGACGAACTATCCGAACGCAACGAGATGACGTTATATGAGCTTTCGGTACGTCTCATTATGAAGCACGATCTTTCCATATCGCGACAGGCGATAGCTAAACATCTTTCTGTATTGGAAGATGCAGGGCTTGTAAGATCGGAAAAAAAGGGGAAATATAGAGTGGTTATATTCAACAACGAACCTCTTAAAAATTTGCTCAAAGGATGGATAGAGTAATGAAAATTATTGTTACTAGTATTTTCGTTCAAGATCAAGACAAGGCATTGGCGTTTTATACAGAAACGCTGGGTTTTGTAAAAAAGCATGACGTTCCCGTCGGAAAATTCAGGTGGATAACGGTTGTTTCTCCCGGCGAGCAGGACGGTACCGAGCTGTTACTTGAACCGAATGACCATCCTGCCGCCAAAGAGTATCAAAAGAAGATACTTGCCGATGGTATCCCAGCAACCATGTTTGGCGTTGAAGATATTAATTATGAGTACAATCGATTATTGGAAAACGGCGTGAGTTTTACGATAGAGCCGACAAAAATGGGCGATCTCACAATAGCTGTCTTCAACGATACATGCGGCAACCTTATTCAGATTATGCAGAAGTAATTTTCCTATAAGCATGCAGTGAAAAAGCAGCCGATTATGGCTGCTTTTTCTTTCTCAAATAAACTTACCATGGAATCGAAAATCGGTGGCGCGTACTTTTCCAATTCAACGTACCCGTCAAGATGAGTGCGGCGAAATAGAGTAACAAGGAACAGACGATCGAAGCGATAACGCACCATAACTGCGGCAAACCATATCCGGCAACATAGTTGTAGATCCAGTGACCGCCTATCGCCATCAGCATCATGCAGATCCCAACCTTGACGTAAGGATAAATACTCCAATAAAATCCGATCGAGCCTGAGATGGAAAAGAAGTTCAGCAGTGTTTGCATCACAATGCCGATACCGATGCCGTAAGCAACGCCGCTAATACCGAATTGGCTGCCTAATACGAAGATCGAAACAGCCTTGAATGCGGTGGCTATTACATAATTCCACAGCGTTGCTTTCGCGCGGCCGAGACCGAGCAGAATCGCATGAAGGGGAGCGTCAAAATAATGCAGGAAAAACATCGGAGCCAGTATTTTCAGAAGCAATCCTGCTTCCGGAGCATTATAGATCAGTGTCGTTAGCGGAGTTGCCCATTCGTACAGAATGACGGTCGCCGGCGCGCCTATCAGTAGTCCAAACTTCATAGCCTGATGCATCCGCTCATGGATGAGCAGACTGTTCTTGTTCGCCGCTGCCTCGCCAATCGCAGGAATGAGAGCGGTGGACAAGGACTGCGTAATAAAGCTTGGCATGAAGAGCAACGGGAATGTGTAGCCGGCCAGCAGGCCAAATTGTTTCGTGGCCAAAGCCGTGCCGATGCCGGCCAGCGCCAGACTGGTTGTAATGAGAAGCGGCTGGAAGGTGCTGTATAAGGATTGAATGACACCATGCCCGGTTGTCGGCAGTCCAATCTGCAGCAGTTCTCCGAGCGTGCTTCTTCCTTGTTTCAGGTGGCTTGCCCAAGTCTCGCCCGGCATCTTCGGTTCTCCGTAAAGTTTGTAGCTTGTGACCAGGAACAAGAGGCTGATCGCTTCGCTGACGACAGAGGCAGCCATCGCTCCGGCAGCCGCATAAGCGACGCCGTAAGGCAGCAATAGGTGGACCAGCGCAAGTACGCAGGCGATTTGAACCGTATGCTCGAGCACATCGGAAGCGGCAATGGTCTTCATCTGCTGCATACCGCGGAAGTATCCTTTTAATACGGCAGAAATAGCGATGATCGGCGCGATCGGCGTAATCGCCAGCATCGCGTAATAGGCGCGTTGATCGCTTAACAGTATGGATGCGATCCACTCAGATCCAAGCAACGATACGGTCGTGAGCGTTATGCTCAAAAATCCCGTGACAGCGAGCGAGACATGCAAGATGCGTCTCACTTTTTTTCGTTCTCCGCGAGCGTGAGCTTCTGCGACCAACTTTGAGATGGCTACCGGCAATCCGAGCTCCGTAATCGTAATGACGAGCGGGACGAGCGGATGCGCCATCATCAAGATGCCGATACCCTCTGCGCCCAGTAAGCGAGCGATATACATGCCGCTGATAAAACCGAGAATACGGTTAATGAAAGCAGCGACAGATAAGACCAGCGCGCCTCGCATGAACGATTGTCCGTGTTGTGACATGACTTGTATCCTCCTGACTATCGAATACTTAAGTGTATTCAATACTTGGAAAAGCATGCGAACAAGCCGGTGTTGATTTCATTTTTGGACTTCCAAAGATTATGAATGATGAATTGGAAAAAGATTGTTTATGGATGACTTTGAAAGAATAAAGCAAATAACAATAAAAAGTCCAACTTAACTTAATTTTTTGCATGTTATTTTAGAAAAATCAATGTTAATTTGTATAATATTCTAACTTAACTTTTATGGATGGAGGTCATCTGTATTGTCAGCTAACCATAACGAAAGCTATTCCAGATATGTGAATACGATTACCGGTTGTGTGGCAGATGTGGAGTCTGCGAACATTCATGGCGGGGGAAAAACCTATCCAGGAGCTGTCATGCCATTCGGCATGGTGCAACTCAGCCCTGATACTATTACCGGTGGGGATAACGGGCCGGGTTATAGCTATCACCATGAAACGATTGAAGGTTTCAGTTTCAACCATTTGAGTGGAATAGGATGGTATGGCGATTTAGGGAATTTGCAAGTCATGCCTACGACAGGAGAGATAAGATTCCATAGCGGCAGCAACAGCCATGATTTGTATCAAACTGATAAACCTGGCTGGAAATCACGTTATGATCATACATCCGAAGTTACGCAGGCAGGTTATTATGCGGTGACGCTTGATGATTATCATATTCGTGCGGAAATGACAGCTACATATCGTGCGGGTATACTTCGATTTACGTTTCTTGAAACCGATGACGGTCAGATTCAAATTGATTTGGCCAGAAGAATTGCTGGTCGGTCTACAAAACAATACATTAAGGTAACCGGTAGAGATACAATAGAAGGCTGGATTCATTGTCCACCGGAAGGTGGCGGGTTTGGACATGGAGAAGGTCATGTCAATTATACGCTTTATTTTTACGGAAAGTTTAATAAACAATGGAACTCTTTTGGATTGTGGAATAAAGGGGACGATCTGGGGTCAATTACTGAATGTCAGGAAGAGGATCTAGGATTTTATGCCGTGAGTGGAAAACCACCAATGGATGTGGATGGACTTGTTGATGAGCGGCAAAACCCATGAACCCTCAAAATGTAATATTTTAGAAAATTTTTAGAATTGCTTTCGAGGGTGTTTATACTTCTCCTTTAGACTAAGGTTGTAGGCAAGAGAAACCATATAACCTTAAAGGAGAGATTAATATGAATACACAAAATAAAGCGCAAAATGCACTGGAAGACATCAAAGTCAGCTCGAAACTGAAGATTGCTACGCTGTGGGCGAGTTTTATGTTTCTCTATATTTATGTTGATTATTTCGCCTTATATATGCCGGGCAAAATAGAAGGTATTCTGGCAGGAAAAATATTTATATTTGACATTTCATATGTCTTTCTATTGATAGCACTGATTTCGGTAACAATTCCAGCTCTTATGATTTTCCTTTCTGTTGCCCTGCCGGCAAAAGTAAGTCGCTGGGCAAATATCATTATTGCCGCGGTGTATATTCCCTATACATTGTTTAATTTGACAGGAGAGGCTTGGGTGCACATGGTGTTTGGCGCTGTTGTAGAAGTCGCTCTTCTTTGTCTAATTATCTGGTATGCATGGAAATGGCCTTCTTCGTTACGGTAATTACGTTACTAATTATCTTTACTGCATGGAAGTGGCCTAGGCAGGATAGCTAGCAACGCGGGTTTCGGGCATTACTAAGAAGAATGATGATGACATAGTCGCAACTTTTGCATATCGGTATTCATGGCGTCGAGGGGTATGCTCACTTTTGTACGGAAAATCATACAAAATGGTTGATTAATTGCGATGACCGCCCACTTTTGTGCGAAAATTCACACAAGTATCCGAAGTAAGATAAAATATGTTGCTGTTACATTTCTTGGGTCAGCGGTGGGACATCGTGTAACAGCCAGTATTGACTTGGTTGCTGACGCCGTCATACTCCCACCCGACTCCATCAAAATCAACATATACGATGTCCATTTGGTCAATCACTACCCATAATACCAAAAACGATTATAAGAAAACACATTGACAATCTTTTCCTCATTATATATCGGTATGATCTCATATTCGACGCCGTGGGGAAACAATCAAGGACGGATTGCGCAAGAGTGTTAACGGAAAACGGCAAATACGTGACGATATTAGCCGGGTTTGCAAAAGCCAACAAGGAGGATCTGGATTTTCTCGGGGAACTTCTCTCGCTCGGACATCTGCAACCGGTAATCGATACTTGCTTTCCCTTCGAACGAATAGCCGAAGCTCACAGCTATGTAGATCAAGGACGCAAGAAGGGAAACGTAATCCTCACGATATCGTAGTCCCTTGCAACACCCGCCGCTTGATGCGACTAAGCGATTCCGGCGTTATGCCTAGATAGCTTGCCAATTGATGCTGAGGCACACGTTGAAGGAGGTCGGGACGTTGTTGCAACAGCAGTCTGAACCACTCCTCCGGCGAAGCCGAGATGTAACTAGCAAAATCGTCTTTGACCGTGCTGGCATTATGCTCTATCATCCGGCGTGTCATATTCTCGAGCTGGCCATACTGAGCAAACATGTCCGCCTCTTCGTTCAGATTTCCCACCACAAGCACGCAATCTTCAGAGCAGACGAAACTACACTTAGTGAGCGTCTCCTCCTTCGTTTCCTTCCCTTTCTCATCGACGGCGAATTGTCGCACACTTCAGTGAAAAGCTGTCAGTTTTCCATAAATGAATTGACAGCTTTTCTTCATCTTCCACACTTGGAGATTATTTTTTTTATATTCCTCTTGCACCTTACGTAGCGTAATGTCTTATAGTAAAAGCACTCACATGAGATAAAGCATAAAAAATAAAGCAAAGGATCTGATGTATGGAACTAAAGCGGTACACGAGAATGGTTGGGATTGGCGGTACTCGCCCTTCCCGCCCTGCTCGTTCATCCTCGAAGAGGCAGTACATTGTTCCAGTGCTTCAGACCTTTCTGTTGCTAGTAACGCCCTATTGGTAGACTCACTTTACACTCTACAAGCGGAGGGTTGTTTTTTTGCATCGCAATTTTAGGCTGAATAGATTACTGGAGAACAAGGTTATATAAAAGTTGACTAATTGATAAAAAATAGGGAGTTGAAGAGAATGTCGAAACAAACACGAATTGGTAAAATAGATTTAGAAGTCAATCCAATCGGACTTGGAACAAGCGCTGTAGGCGGGCACAATATTTTTCCAAATTTAAATGAAGAAGTAGGAAAAGATTTGGTGCGGGCTGCGATCAACCATGGAGTGAATTTTTTAGATACAGCGTTTTTTTATGGAACAGGACGTTCAGAGGAGCTAGTAGGTGAAGTGATAAAAGAAGCAGGAAAGCGTCATGAAATCATCCTTGCAACAAAAGGCGGCCTTACGCTTGTCGGCAATGATGTTGCGATGGATAATTCGCCTGCTTTTTTAAAACAATCCGTTGAAGATAGTTTGAAAAGGCTGCAAACAGATTATATAGATTTATTTTATATTCATGTTCCAGATCAGGATACGCCAAAAGATGAGGCGGTTGGAGTCTTAAAACAGCTAAAGGACGAAGGTAAAATTAGAGCAATTGGCGTTTCTAACTTCTCACTTGAACAATTGAAAGAAGCAAATAAGGATGGTTATGTCGATGTATTACAGGGAAACTACAATTTGCTGCAGCGTGAAGCGGAACAAGAATTCTTTCCATATACGAGAGAGAATAATATCTCGTTTATTCCATACTTTCCACTAGCATCAGGCTTGCTGGCCGGTAAATACTATAAGGAAATGACATTCAATGATCTACGCAAAGATATGCCTCACTTCCAGGGAGATAAATTTAATAAAAATCTAGAAAAGGTAGAGCAGCTCCGTAAAATTGCAAATGAAAAAAATGCCGAAGTTGCTCATGTAGTCCTTGCTTGGTATTTAAAACATGATTCGATTGATGTTGTCATTCCCGGAGCAAAAAGCGCAGAGCAAGTTCTGGATAATTTGAAAACATTAGACGTCCAACTGACAGAAGAAGAAATCAACGAAATTGATCGTATTTTTAAAGGTGATGAAAAATGAATCAATTAGAAGCAGCTATTCAATTAAGAGAATCAGGAAATTTTGAAGCGGCACGTTCATTATTACTTGAATTACTCGTTCAACAACCATTAAATCCATCTGTTTGGTATCAATGTGCATGGGTTCATGACGTACTTGGATTAGAAAGTGAAGCAGTGCCTTATTATAAGAAATCTTTAGAACTTGGATTAAAAGAAGAGGAAAGACAAGGTGCATTATTAGGGCTTGGAAGTACATATAGAACTTTAGGGATGTATGATGAAGCCAAATTAATTTTTGAAGAAGCCATTAAAGAATATCCAGCTCGTAGAGAGTATCAAGTTTTTCAAGCTATGGTCTTATACAATCAGAATGCTTTCAGTGAAGCGATGTCAATTTTATTAATGCAACTTGCAGAAACAAGTGATGATAAGGGGATCCAGGACTATAGAAAAGCGATAATTTTTTACTCGGATAAATTGGATCAGATATGGAAGTCCTAGGAATCATGAATTCGCAGGTTGACATCCTTTAGTTAAGTTGAAGAAAAGGATGCTGGGGGAGTCGGTGGCTGGGAGATGCCGGCATGCTATCACAACAATAGCTCCATGGCTGCGCGTTCTTTATCCGCAATCTCGAGCAACAGCTTAGACGCTTGCACGAGCTCTTGGTCATCACCCGTTCTTCCCGCACAGTCGATTGATGAAGAGACGCTGACCCACATTGGAGCGATCTCTGTAAACATAAGGTGAGCTTGTTCGATCCTTGGGTCCTCCAACCGATCAGCGCATTCGCTCAAATAATCCCTATACAGATTCCGAAATAAAGCGCCACCGGTTCCCGCCCGCTCCATTAGCGACGCAGTAAGACATAAATCATGTTCGAAATTGTTGCTGCGAGAAGGCCACTTCAAGATTTCATTGCTCATTTTAACAATGCCTTTATTGCCAATATTCCGAATGGGCGGGTTCAGATAGTCATGTGCATTCATGGTCAAGGATTTCCGTATAGCAGGAACTAGCAGAGGCAATGCGTCGATTGGTTCGATCGTAAAAGAACGATTTCTGGAACTCATGGGTCCCTTCGCATTTCTGGCAGCGGCCAAGCTTGTCAAACGCGTCTTTACAAGTCCACCCTGTTGTCTGGTGTCCGCCATGTAGGCGTATTCGTCATCTATACCGTAAAGTACCGCATAGTGGCCGGCAAAGTGCACTTTGTTCTTAAAATAATCCAAGTGATAGGAATCTAATTTAAGCCCAACCGGAATGCCGCGTTCGATGCAGTTCCGGACGTTCTGCCACGCCTTATTGACGGACGAGGTTTCTTGAAAATTGACGGTCAAGCCGAGTCGGTCGGCGAGATAAGCGGTCAGTTCATCCGGTTTTACCCTTCCTCCGATGAAGGGAAAGTCCATTCCCTTCGAATCCCAGTATATGAATCCAAGCCCTTGTCCGAGTCCGAACAACATCGGCTCAGACAAGTGGACACCCGCATATTGCATTAAATTGCCCATGGCGGTTGTTTCGCAATGTTCGCCTTGATAAGGAATAAAACCCTCAATAAATTTGACCATATCCACTTGTCTCCTCCAATAATTCATGTATTAAACGGCCAACGAACGCTTGCTCGCTCTCGATTAAGCTTATCGGATGCAAGAACAACGCCCTTACGTTCAGCGGCAAGCTAGCACCGCCTTGTGATTCGTACTTCTGTTTTATTTTTATCGAGGCTTGTCCAAGAAAATCCAGTCGTTTCCGTAAAGCAATGATGGCCTCTTCCTTCCCGATATGGGGCAAAGCGGCCAAACCGAGATCGAAGCGGTTGTCACGTTCCCGTGTAGACGACAGACTATCAAGAATTTCATTTCTCAGCTTACGTATACCAGCTTCGGTGAGGGCAAACCGGTTCGGCGTTGGTCCCTTGCCGGATTTCTCGTCGGATGCCTCGGGTGAGATCCATCCTTTATCGCTAAGTTTCTTCAATCCTGCATAGATCGAAGTTGTACCGATATTCGCCCATTCTTTATAACCTCGCTGATCGACTAACTTCATAATATCGTATCCGGAAGCTTGACGATATTCCGCGATCATTTGCAGGAGCATGAATTCGACATTCGATAATGTATGCATAGAGAGACTCCTTATCTTTACTATTTCATATATGAAATATATCATGGGTGTAATAATAGTTCAATATCCGAATCTACTCGAAAACTATAGGAGGTCAATCGTTGAATTCTCCTAGAAGTCATAACAATTTCTATTTCTTACAACAGAACGTTTTTATAGAATAAGTGGTGAATTCAAATATGGAAGGAGATGATCTCCAGTTAATTCCCATTAGGTTGAAGAGAATCTGATGGTAGGTATATTTTTACACCAAGTTTTTGTAAGCGCATCCATTATGACATTTGGTAAAGGGGATGAGTTGAAGACATCATCGATTAGAACTTGATAAAAGATTATCAAGAAGACGGTAAGCGAATGAACTGGCTCAGATGTAACTTTACTAAAGTCCGGCTTCCGCTTGAAAGACTGAGGTATACCATTTTGCTATTTGAGAGGAGAAGGTTTGATGAAAGTTTTGGCACGCAAACTTCTATCCAGCATTCTAGTTCTAATGATTGCCATAGGAGGATTTGGATGGTTCACGCATACCCCTTCGGCTATTGCGGCTAATAATGGGTTAGGCGAGAAGCCGTACATGGGCTGGAGCAGCTGGAGCATGCAGGTATACGATGGTGCAGGGAATTGGAATTCAGAGGCTAAAATCAAGGCGATGTCTGACGCCATGCATACCACGCTTCAGTCGCATGGATACAATTACATCAACATCGATGCAGGCTGGCAAGGCAGCATGGATGGATATGGTAGACCAATTCCGAGTACAACGCTTTACCCGAATGGATTTCAGAACTTAATTGATTATGTTCACAACAACGGGCAGAAGATCGGCGTCTATATGATTCCGGGATTATCAAAGTATGCTTATGAGCAAAATTTACCGATATTTGGAACAACCTGCCACATGCAGGATATCGCCGCGCAACCACTCAGAAAAGCTGATTATTGGGATATCGGTTATAAAATTGATTTTTCTAATCCTTGCGCGCAGAAATACATCGATTCCATTGCAGACCTATTTGGAGAATGGGGAATCGATTTCCTCAAATTAGATAGCGTTACGCCTGGATCTGGCCATAATGATACATCGATTGATGCGCGCGACGACGTAGCCGCGTGGTCCAAAGCGCTGGAACCGCACGGTATATGGTTCGAATTGAGTTGGGCGCTGGATCACTATTACGTCGACACATGGAAAAAGTATGCCAATGGATGGCGCGTCAATTGGGACGTTGAGGCCTATCAACCTGGAGTGAAGTTGACGGAGTGGAACAACATCGCTCGGTTGTTTCCCGATGCAGCCGTTTGGTGGCGTGATGCAGGACCGGGTGGCTGGAACGACTTCGATTCACTTAATGTCGGCAACGGGGCGATGGACGGATTGACACAAGACGAGAGGCGCACTGCGATGACTCTATGGTCGATGGCTTGCGCACCGCTGTATTTGGGCAACGATTTGACCAACCTGGACAGTTTTGGCATTCAACTACTGACGAACGATGAGGTCATCGCTGTTAACCAGGCAGGAAGGCCGGCGCATCCCGTATCTACTGCAACAAACCAGCAAGCGTGGTACGCCAATAACGGGGATGGCAGCTATACGGTGGCGCTAGTCAATCTCGGCAATTCGGCCTCAACGGTGAACGTGAACTGGAGCGATATTGGACTTAATGGATCCGCAACCGTCCGAGATCTCTGGACTCATACCGACCTGGGTACATTTGCAACGGGCTTCAGTTCCGTTAACTTGGCACCCCATGCTTCAAGGCTCCTGAGAGTCGTCAGCAACGGAGGTTCGAATGTTGTAAATGACGACGATACAGGCATCGTTTACACAGGCGATTGGTATCGCAGCGCGAACCGGGGCTTTGGAGATTTCAAAGACGACGTTCATTATACGAATACGAACGGGGACTATTTCGAATTTAAGTTCAATGGCACAGGTGTTGAGATGTTTACCGAGAAGTCGGCTGACCAAGGCAATGTCGATATCTATATCGATGGCGTTCTTAAACAGACAGTGAACACATTCAACGCGACTAGACAGACGCAACAAAAGGTGTACGGCATCACGGGGCTCTCGAACGGTCTCCATACTCTCAAGGTAGTGAAGAAATCAGGCGACTTCATGCTGCTCGATAAACTCTCATTCAACGTAGCGTCTCCGATCGAGGTGAATGATACCGACACGGGCATCACTTACAACGGATCCTGGTCCCTGAGCAGTGCACGAGGGTACGGGGATTATAAGGATGATGTCCACTACACAACGACGAATAACGATTATTTCCAATTCTCGTTCACCGGCACAGGTGTAGACCTGATTACCGAAAAGGAAGCCTCGCAAGGGGATATCGACATCTACGTTGATAATGTTTTCAAGCAAACAGTGAGCACATATAACCCGACGAGACTGGCTCAACAGACGGTGTATAGTATAAGCGGACTGCCAAGTGGCACTCACACGATTAAGGGTGTCAAAAAATCGGGAACTTATATGGTGCTTGATAAGTTTAATGTCCGCAGTAACCGAATTCAGGTGAATAATACGGATTCCGGTATCACTTATTCCGGCTCTTGGCACCAAAACTGGAACCGTGGCTTTGGTGACTACAACGATGACGTTCACTATACGTCGACAAACAACGATTACCTGCAGTACACATTCACCGGCACGGGTATCGAGTTGCTGACCGAGAAGGCAGCCGACCAAGGCAACGTTGACATCTACATCGACAACGTGCTAATGCAAACAGTCAACACGTTTAACGCAACGCGGCTGACGAATCAGGTTATCTATAGCGTCAGCGGTTTGTCCAGTGGCTCGCACACGATTAAAATGGTGAAGAAATCGGGTACGTTCATGCTTCTGGATTCCCTGCGGATCATTCCGTAGTAATTAGAGCGAGATCCCGCCAACCGGAGTAAAGCGCTTCGAAAACGTAAGAACGACGAGAGGGAAATGAACGTGATCGCCGAGGCGGACGGGCTGTCGATCACGCTGGACGGAGAGGAAATCGCCGTTCAGCGCTTGGAGCAAGGAGGAGTCCGGTTCGCTACCAAGACGGGCCGGATGTACCACTTTCGCCCCATTCGAAGCTAGAGGAGCGACAAGCATAAAGTGAATTCGGAATAATTCCAAAGTAAAACCATATATGGACGGTGTTTATAAGAAGGGGCTGTCCCATAAGGTCAATTCATTGACCTGAGGGCTAGCCCCGTTTTTGTCTAAAGAAATAACAAAAAGAAATCGTTTCTTGGTAAAATGGAAGTGCGACCCACCATTTACGAAA
>NZ_JAVFVT010000004.1 GCF_030929555.1 Paenibacillus sp. LHD-117
TGTCTGCTAATACCGCGATTAGACGGGCATTTGCTACAACACCCCACCCATAACTGGTTGTAGTTTCCTGATCGCCCTATTCGAGTTGCTTGATATTATGGGCTTTCGAAATTTAGGTTTAACAACTTGCTCATGAATTTCCGTAGGTGCATAACCAGTCTTTGTGCAGCCTGAAAGCTTCAACTTATCGTTGAAAACAAATGATAACGATTCACATTTAGGGTGTGGAATTACAATTATATTATTTTTATCTATCACATCAATCTTCCAATTGTTTTCATTAGAGTACAATTCTACTCGGCTGAGTATGCTACTTACGCTATCATATGATGATGCAGTACCTTCGTAATGAATTGATAAACCCAATTTTAAGACCTCCCGAGTATCCGCATTTCAATAAACTCGACTATTTTCACCGCCAATTACTCCTAAGATATTCGCGAAGTCATTCAACAATCCTGCCCTTTAGCTTAATGGAAAATGGAGCAACTGCCGAACCGCAAGCTGCTCCAAAGTGTATTGAACTAAAGTGTCCCGTTAGCGTAATCAACGAATCACTTATTCGTTAATATGTATCTCGGCGGAGAACCAAATTCTTGCTCTGCTTCGAAATAAATAAGCTTGTTTGGAATGCACGAAATAAGGGTCGGCATTCCAAGACCAACTGCCTTTTCTAAAGCTGATGTTAGAGGCATCTCTTGACCATCAATACTGTCATTCCAAGAAATCACATAACAATTATCTCCTGCATCATGTTTCTTCAATAAAGTCGCAATATGCAAGTAATTAGAATTGGGCTTCGGTATTTCTGTCATGTAGTGCTCATTCAAAGTCTGCTTATAGTGATGGTTGAGACGACCTATCGCATCCTTACGTTTTTTTGGAGAAGACAACTCGAACAGAACCCGTTCTTGGATTCTCTTCTCAAAAAATGTTTTTACTACGATGGTTTCTAATTCACTGTTCAATCTTCACACCTACTTATTTATCTACTAATACAATTATAAACGCTTTTAAGCATCACTGCCTGCCCGTTAGCTTAATGACCTTATCATCAAACTATGGTAAGGCTTAGCTTTTATTCAACATGTAACCTACTTTACAGATTCCGCTATTCCAAAGAGCACATCCGCTGTAACATGATTCCCTATCCGACTATCTACTGACAGACGGTACTGCCATCCGTTTTTTTCAAACAATAAAATATTGAATCCTCCCCTAGCCTTTGGGGATTTTGTTGTAAAGTAAACTGCTTCACTACCGTCTTTAAATTTGTATTTTTTCCCATCTCTCTTTAACTTCCCATAGGCTAATTTCTGCTCAATAGGTCTTACATCAATCATATAGTGGTTTTTGCCGTGAGATTCATGGAGGTATTCTATTTGTAATTCGTCGTTATAATTCTCCTTGTCGTTTACACATCTACCCAAATGATGAGTAAATTCCATAGGTGGTAATTTAATTGGCAATTTAAGTTCTCTTTGATTAAGCGTTTCGCATTCCTTTAACGCTTTCCCAACCGACTTATACCCGATTTCGATATATGGCTCATCTAATTGAGGAACATCGCTCTGTGGTGCTACACTTGATGCAAATATTTCGTTTGTAAACAAGTTACTCAGTAGTAAACAAATTATCAGAAAGCGGCTCATGATATAACACCACCCTTTTTTAGGTAGTGTACCCATAGCCGATTATTTGTACTCGAACCACGAATCGCTTCTAATTTAGAGTGCGTTAAACTGCCCGTTACATCAACGAAAAACGGCAGCCGATCGTGTGACCGGTTGCCATCGAAAATAATTTTCTATACGCTTTGCTTTTGTTGATTCAACTCTCTACGAAGCTTTCCTCGAAATCCTAAATTCACTGTCGAAACAGCTTTATCAACGATTTTCGCATCTACTAAGCTGCATTTCTTGCAGACCGTCACTAGCTTACCTTCCGAGTTAGTCGCAGAATAAAGCAACTTTATTCTGGTCGCAAGGCAAATGGGACAGGTTCCTCTACCTCTAGAAAGTGTATTCCACAAACCCTTACCGCGTTTCGTTTTAGCCATTAGGAGCTCCTTTCAATATTGAAACATTAATAATGCCAATTTCTGTATGAACTGACTTTAATGATACTAATTCAGTATATAAATATAAAGGTAAAGAACAGTTATGGTAAAAGTATCCTGCCCCTTAATAAAAACAAGGAGCAGCTGCATGACAGATTCTGCTCCTTGTTTTTTCAACTAATGTGTCCCGTTAGCTCAATAGTCTTATGTTTTAATTAGAGTCGCTGCTTATAGTTGTGAGGCTTGCCGAACACCTAACGCAGTGACGTCCCGACGGGCTTAGGGGGCTGGATGTGGTCACTCGCTTCTCAGAGTGACCCGGAGCGTCAATATGGTGTTAGCCGAAGGAAGTTCTGGAAGCAGCCATTGCATTTAAGGCGTTCTCAAAATAGCTATATACTTCATCTGCAATTCCCAGAAACTCTTCAACAAGTACATTACTATCCAAGTAACAAGCATACAGATAATCAACTAAAGCGGAGTCAATCTCACAATAGTTTAATATGGCATTCTTCATCTTAATAATGTCATCTTGCCATACACCTGTATCTTCTAAAACCAAAGAGTATAATGCACGAATTAATCTCTTAGAGTAACCTTTAATATATCTAGTTTTCATTGTGTTATCACTAGCATTAGAAAGTAAACTATGTATACGATCTACTTCCTCCTTGGTCTCTGTATTTAAGTCTAAAATGAACTCTGGAGAAATAATTATCGGTGGTACTTTTTCACCAACGTCATGACCATATATGCAAACACAAATTATCTTTACCCAAAAACCCCACTCATTTGGTTTACTTAATACATCGTCAATCGAGCAAATTATCGTATCAATCTTAGTTACTACTGGATATTCTTCCAAAAGCCTGTCTTTAATATTTGACAATCTTTCGTAATCAATATCTTTGGGATTTACACATACAATAGTAAAGTCTGCATCTGACTTAAAAGGTTTAGCAGTTCCTTTTGGAATCGAGCCACACATATAAATGCTATGAATCTTACCTTTAAATTCGGTAAGTATATTATCTATATACTTATCAACAAAATCCTTATATTCACTTTGTATTACAATTCTATTTATAACTTTTTCTAATATCATATAGACTCCTCCTAAACTAAGAACTTCTTTCGGCTAACGTCTTTTTGCGAACTTCGTAAATTCGTCATGACTTAAGTTATTCGCGAAATCATTCAACTATCCTGCCCTTTAGCTTAATGGAAAATGGAGCAGCTGCCGAATAGCAATTTGCTCCATGGTGTATTGAACTAACGTTCCTCGTTAGTTTAATACAACATGTTATCCTTGTATCTTTGCAAAAATGAAGGTGTCCCTCAATTCACTTCCATCAGCCGATAAATCTTCGTTTTTGAAAGTACCCTCAAGTTCAAAGTATAATCGCTCAGGTATTAACTTGCTTCTTGTATTTTTTGTATCACAACGTATTTCCAACCTTCGGGCATTCAACTGGCTAAAAGCAAAATCACAAATACCTTTAACTGCTTCAGTCATATACCCATTGCAACTAAAACGTGTATGTATCCAATATCCAATTTCAAATTTCCGTACATCCCAATCTATGCTGTGTAAGCTTGACGTAGCAACAAATTGTCCCGTTTCTTTCAAAAAGACAAGGAATCTTAGACTTTCACGACTTAAAAATTTTACATACGCCTCTCTAACTGCAAGTTCAATATGGTTGGTTCATTTTGTACAAACTTTAACCAAGGTTTCAATTCATCTATCGAAGCATTAACGGCTTCAAACACAACCTTACCATCCCCTGGTTTTATCATTCTAATTACTAATCGTTCAGTATGAAACTCATCTGGAAAATCAATCATAATAGGTTTCATAAATTTCTCCTTTGGTTTATTCCTATCATACAATTCTTATATCGTGCGCGTAACTTTAGCGGAATGGGATTTTCATTCCTTTACTTCGACTAAATCTTCATCATCGCCAATTATTTCAAGAATCGGCTTTTTAAACGCCATTAGAATGGATTGAATCTTTTCCTCTAAGTGTTCCTTACTATCACCGCTAAGCACATTCTTACCCCATATCCATGAATCAGGAATGCCATTCTCATAATAAACTTCACATACATCATAGGAAACGAGCCCGTTTTTACAATCTTTCTTTAGAACCCTGTAATTCCAATATCTATCCAATACTCATTCCCCTTCAGTTTTTCACCATCTGTATAGTCATTATTTTTCTCATATTGTTTTTGAACTAATACAACTTTATTTTCCGAGTCTAACACTATATTTTTCAGTCTAATACTTAATTCTCTTTGGACAATAATGAGCCAATACCCCCTATTGTAACCGCTTCGTCATCCGAATAAAATAGGAATTTCCCAGAAGGAATCAGGTATTACGCTCCTTTTATTTGATTCCCTAACGCGAAAGCCGGTACCGAACGTTTACGTCCGGTACCGGCTTTGTTGGGCCGTGATTATCCTTCCATCAGCTTCTTGTATTCGTCCATCTGGCGCTGCAGCTCGGCAAGCACTTTATCGTAGCCGGCCGTCTTCAGCTTATTGCGGAACTCCTCGACGGCTTTCGCCGGATCGCCGGCTTTGCCGTACGTGATGGCCGGGCCCATCTCGCCGGATACTTGCGTGATCGCGGTCAGCTCCGCTTCCACCGGCGTTTTGTCGAAGACGAATTGGCCGTACGGATACGTCTTTTTGATGGCGTCGTATTCGGCGTAATACGTTTCTTCGACCTGATCCCATACCGTAGAGCTAGGAATTTCGAATTTGTCCACGCGGCCACCCCAGAAGTCGGCGTAGAAGCCGTGTTTCGCTTCGTCATAGCCTTCGGGCTGGAAGCGCTTTCCGTCCTTGATCTCGTATTGCACGCCTTCGAGGCCGTAGTTGATCAATTGGTAGATTTGTTCGTCGTTGCGGATGAGATCGTATGCCATCAGGGCTCGTTCCGGATTTTTGCTGTGCGCGCCGACCGACGTGCCACCGTGGGTGATCGACAGCTCCAGCAGGTTCGTGCCCCTCGTCCGGGCGAACGGGAACATCTGCAGTTCCGAACCCGGCTGGTCTTTATCCATCTGGACGCGCAGCGCCCCGAACGTCTGTGTATGATGTTGGTCCATGCCCGTTAGTCCGGCGCGCAGAGCGGCGCGGGTGTCGTTTTTGTTGTTCAGCACATCCTCGCGCCAGAAGCCGCGGTCCGCCCAATCCTTCATCATCGTCGCGAACTTGAGGAACGTGTCCTCGAATACGGGGCTGTTCACCGTATATTTGTCATCAAACGATTTGGTCGCGAAGATCGGCAGGTAACCCGTCGAGATCGGAAGCTCCAGGTTGTCGCTGTTCGAGGTGAAGAAGCCGCCGAACGTGCTCGACTGCCCCGCCGCGTCCCAAGGGAACACATCCGGTTTGTTGTCCTTGATGTACTGCAGGTACTTGCCGATCGTCTCCCAATCTTTGATCGGTTCGGTAATGCCCGCTTCCTTCGCCCAGTCGTCGCGGTAGTAGAAGCCGTGGTTGACCCACTGCGTGTAATCGTTCTCCGGAATCAGAACGATGTTGCCGTTATATTTGCTCTGCGCCCAGTCCTCTTCCGGTATGGAGTTCCACGTCTGCGGCGCGTACGTCGGCAGCAGCTCGTCCAGGTTCAGGAACGCGCCTCGCTGCGCATTGCCCCATGTATCGAGCCAGTCGGTACCGATCGTGATCAGGTCGATCGGTTCGCCGGAAGCGAGCGTCAGATTATATTTTGTTTGCCAGTCCGCCCATTCAACCCACTTCCATTCCAGCTCGGCGTTGATTTTTTCCTTCATTAATTTGTTCACTTCGGCCATGACCGCCTCGAATTGCCCGTTTGTCGGTTTGTTGCCCAGCACGACATAGCTGATCTTCACGAACTTCGAAGTGTCGATGCCCTTGTCGCCGGTATCTTCGCTCCCCTTGTTCTCCGTGTTGCCTTGGTTGTTCCCTCCTGTGTTCCCTCCTGTGTTGCCCGCGTTGCTGCCTCCGTTGTTGCCCGAGCAAGCCGCTAGCGTAAATACCATCACAATCGCGATAACCAAAGCGGAAATCTTTTTCATTCTCGACATTTTCGTTCTCCCCTTTGTTTTCCTTAGTTCGGGCTGATCGCCCGTTATGTGAAGAGGCCAAGGCGAAACAGCTTTCGCTGTCCTTTGGCGGCCTCGCGCACATCGCCTATCAGCCTTTGACGGCCCCAACCGTAATGCCCTTAATAAAATAACGCTGCACGAACGGGTAGAACAGGATAACCGGACCGGTTGCGACGACCGCGGTCGCCATCTTCATCGACTCCAGCGGCACGTCCCGTAGCTCTACGTTGGAAGCGGCTGCGGAATTGCGGATGAAGTCCGCTTGGGTGACGGCATTGTACAGGAAGAGCTGTAGCGGCCGGTATTTCACATCCGGCAGGAATAACATGGCGTGGTACCATTCGTTCCAATACCCCAAGGCGATGAACAGGCCGATGGTTGCGAGCGCCGGGGTCGTCATGGGGAGGATCAGCTTCATGAAGATCGTAAAGTCGCCGGCCCCGTCGATCTTCGCCGATTCCGTAATGGCATGAGGAATCGATCGGACGAAACTTTTCATCATGATAATAAGGAACGGACTAAGAAGGCCCGGCAGCAATACGGCAAGATAACTGTTTTTGAGGCTCAAATATTGCGTCATCAACAGGTAAAACGGTACGAGCCCTCCGGAGAACAGCGTCGTGAAATAGATGAAAAACGAAATGCCGTTCCGGTAGCCGAAATCCGGCCGCTGCAGCGCGTAGCCCGTCATCGCGACCAGGAATAAGCCGGCCGCGGTGCCCAAGATTGTAATGCCGAACGTAACGAGATAAGATCCGGCCATGTATTCGGGATTTTCGAATACGATCCGGTAGGCGAACGTACTGAATTCCTTGGGCCAAAAGTTAAAGCCGAACCGCTTGATCGAATCCTCGGACGTAAACGATGTGCCGAGCACGAGCAGGAACGGCAGCAGGCAACAGAGGGCGAACAGGGAGATGAACACGTACCCGAACGCCTGGACGGCAATGCCGCTGGCGTCGGTACGGATGCTGCGCGATTCCCCTGTATTTTCCATGGGTTGCACCTCCTTCTAAGTCGTTCAAAATTAAAATAAAGAATTTTCTGGCGAAGCTTTGCGCACGAGCCAGTTCGCGGTGATGACCACGATGAAGCCGAAGACGGATTGATACAAACTGACAGCGCTTCCAATCGAGAAGTTGAAGTTCGTCATCAAGGATCGGAACACGTACGTCTCGATTATGTCGGTTGTCGCGTACAGCGCGGTGTTGTTGGCGCCGACAAGGTTGTAGAACAATCCGAAGTTGCCTTTGAGCACTCCGCCGAGCGAGAACAAGAGGAGGATGATAAACGTCGGCTTCAGCCACGGCAGTACGATATAGATGATGCGCTGGAACGCGTTCGCCCCGTCGATCTCCGACGCTTCGATGATTTCGTTGTCGAGGCCCATGATGGCCGCGAAATAAATGATCGAGCCGTATCCCGTCGACTGCCAAAGGAACGTGAGGACGATAATGAACGGCCAAATGACGGGATTCGAATACGTTTTGACGGGCTCCATGCCCATCGACTCGAGCAAGCTGTTCAAGATGCCGTAATCATAGCTGAGTATGTTGTAGGCAATGAGGCCGATCAGGACGGCCGAAATGAAATGCGGCAGGAACATTAGCGTTTGCGCTATTTTCTTGAACCACTTTCTCCTCAGCTCGTTCAGCAGCACCGCCACGAAAATTTGCAGCACGTTGCCCAGCAAGATAAACACGATGTTGTACGCGACCGTGTTGAACGTCAGCCTCCACAGATCCCCGTTCATGACGAGAAACCGGAAATTGTCGAGCGCGACGAACGGACTGCGGAAGATGCCGTCGGAGTAGTTGTACTGGATAAACGCCAGATACAATCCAGGCATCGGCAAATACGCGAATATGATAAAAAAAGCGATGGCGGGCAAACACATGAACAGCAGCGTTTTGTTGTTCCAGAATCGTCTTAGCTTGCCCGAGCGGGCCCTGAGCGGTTTGCTCGGGGCCGTCTTCTCCAGGGCCGTCTCCATGTCGATCGCCTCCTATTCCGATTGCTGTACCGGAATGAACGAGATGTCGTTCAGCCGGCCTGGCGCCTCACGGTCGACTGCCTCGAGCAAAATCTCGATTTTGCCGCTGCCGCCGTTTCCGTCGATGCCGTCGATGCCTTCTTGGCTGCCATTGAACCACGCTCCCGGCAAGTAGACGGAAGTTTGACTCCCTCCCGTGACAACGGGCCGTTCGCCGCCGCTAGGCATCCAAAGCCTTCCGACGATTCGTCCTTCCAAGAACGCGGTCAGCTTCAGACCGCTGCCGTCGACCGTAACGCGCCAGCCTTTGCCGCCTTCGGAATTATTCGCTTCCGCATAAAGCCAAGCGACCGATCCGGACGCCAGCTCCATCGGGAGCTCCGCCGCGGCAGCCAACGCTCTCGCTTCTTCCGCATACCGGAGAAGCTCCGGCTCTTCCGCTGCACGCATGGTCCATTCGGCCGCTTCCACGCCCTCGTACAGCGTCACTTGGCCGGCTGGAAGTCCCAGCGCCCGCTCTAAGAACACCGTAAGCTCCACGTTTTGCCCCGCCTTGACGTACGGCGTAATGTCGACGTACGGGTCGAAAGGGTTCACGTCTCCGACCTCCGCTTCGCCGACGAACAGCTTCGCGCGAGCCTGCAAACCTTCGAAACAAAGCGTCCACGAATCCGCGTCCGCCGAAGCGAAGAACGAGCGGGCGTAATATTCGAGCGCCGGATGGTCGGGTGAGAGCCATCCGCCGAATCCGACGACCGGCCACAGGCTTCGGTCGGTCTGGCCGCCGATGAGCTCTTGTTTAATCATCCGGTCTGCGGACCGATGAACGCGCCAATTGCCGCTTAGCTGCTGGATATTCGTGATCGCTGCGATTCCGCGAATCCCTTTGCGCGAACTCAGCCTGAGTCCGGGCAGCCGGATATCGTCGAAGTTCGAGTGGCCCCAGATTTCCGTTCTCGCGAGCAAGCATCCGACTTCCCTGCCCCCATCGTCCAAAGAGATGTACCGGCTGCCGCCTCCCGGTACTGCCGTGCCAACGTACCGGCCATCGGAATAGATCGATACGATGTCGCTTCCCTGACGAAGGAGCAGCCCTTCGGCCTTTGCCCCGGCGGGCAGGCAAGCATCGGAGCCGTACCACGCGAATCCTCTGTATACTCCCAGCGATTCGAGCGGCTCCGCCTGTTTGATCTGCGTCTTCGACTCCGGCGCTCTCGATGGATGCTCCGCTATGATCCGCGATGCTGCCGGCGCCTCCGTATCGCACAGGCTAAGCTGCCATTGCTGGACGGCCGGCTGTCCTTCGACAACATAACGGATTGGCTGCTCGTATGTCGGATTTCCGTCCGGATCAAGCTCCGCGGAGATGAGCGCTTTCGCTCTCGAGTGAACGAGGATGGCCAATTCTCCTCCCGAATCCGATCGGAGCGTGAACCGGCATTCGCCGCGCCCGTCGAACGTTAATGCAAGCGCGTCCCCCTCTTGCTCGGCTTGACCTTGATCGTAGTCGACCGTTACCGATCCCGGGATTCGCAGCCTGATTGCACCCTTCCCCTCCGCGTGGAACAAGATAGCCGCCGTGCCCGACGGCAGCGTTTCCGCCCGATACAGCTCAGCCGTCGAAGACTCGAGGCGCCCCTGCATTCCCCATGCTGCGAGCGGCAGTTCTGCTGGTAAAGCAAGCGAGCGGCCTCCCTTCAGTTCGAAGCGGTCCCCGGGCGAATCTACTGTCGCGCGGTCCCTCAATGCGATCTCCTTGTCCCGGTCGTCCAAGTTGGTAACGAAGAGGATCCGGCCGCCGCCTTTTAGTTCAAGAGCATAAGGCCCGGCAATGCCTGCCGCGTCGCCTTCAATGCCGTACGCGGACGATGGGCTGCTAGACGTTTCTGCCTCCGCGAGCGCCGGGCCGTAGGCCAACATCATTCTCCTTAGCAGCCGCCCTTCATAGGCTTCCTCGCGAATATGCCCTTCAGGTGAAATCATGCCGCCGAAGTCGTAATCCGAAGTCATGAAGGCGAGCGGCATGCCCCAATTGTTCGTTGCGTTCGTGAAGCCGAAGTCGGTGCCCGATACCTGCAGATACGGCCCCAGCAGCTTGGTGCCGCAGGATAACAGCCGCCGCAGCAAGTAATGGGAGCGGTTCGTCTCCGTCACGAGCAGCGGATATCCCATACGGCCAAGCAGCTCGCGGTAATGCAGTACCTTGCCCTCGAAATCCGGATCGCGGTCATTCGGATAATAGTTGCAGGTCGGCATGACGCCGTCCGCCAGCCCGCTCGCCTGCGGAATACCGCCTTGGCCGGCGCAGGCGAATAACGGCACCGTTATTCCGTGCGCCAGCGCCATATCCCGCAGCGCCGCTATGTATCCGGCCGGGTCGGAGCAGCCATAGAAGTCCAGCTCGTTGTCCAGCTGCAGCGCGATCACCGTGCCGCCTTTTCCCGCTTCGTACGCTCTGATAACCGGCAGGATGCGGTCGAACCAGCGGGATACCGCTTGCAGGAAGACGGGATCGTTGTCCCTTAACCGGATATCGTCATCCGCCAGCAGATAGGCCGGAAGCGCCCCGCCATCCCATTCCGAGCAAATATACGGACCGGGCCTTGCCACGACCCATAATCCCGTATCTTTGGCCGCCGCCAGAAATTCGACGACGTCTCGTTCCCCTTCGAAATCCCAGCTTCCTTCGGAGCGCTCATGGTAGTTCCAAGGAAAATAAACGTCGATAGCGTTGTAGCCGAATGCCGCGAGCTGCTCCATCCGCTCCTTCCAGTAAGCTCTCGGGATGCGGAAGTAAAACAACGAAGCGCATAGGAGCAGCTCCGGCTTGCCATGAATGCGAACCGCGTCTCTCTCGAATTGAACGGCCGCGTCCGCTTGAACCGTACTTTTCACCGGCAATCCTCCTTAAAATCGAATTCATGTTTGACGATCCTCTCTAGCCCCCGAAAATGTAACCCGTTTCATGTAACCCGTTAAGTTTTCGACAAAATAAAAACACACGTCGTAATCCTAACCGATTCAAACAACTGCCAAATACCGATACTCGGTGCTCTGAAGTGTGTCTGCGCTAGCTTCACGATGTGTGTTCGTTATCTCGTTATGACTGGTGTAACGGGTTTCATTCTAGGCCATTAAGTGACGACGCCTTTTCAATTCCGATTGTAGGGGATCATGAAAGCGTTGTCAATCGTAATTTTTCAACCACCTAAATATTTATTAATTTCCGAGCTTCCCGGAAATAAAAATTATTATTGCGATAAACCTACCTCTAAACGCGGTCGATCATCTTCGAGGGGCTTCGGTTGAGGTTTTTTCAAATCTTTCCTACCCTTGTTCCCCACCCGGAGGTGCGGTTGACTCCCTGACGATCAGCTCAGGTTCGACGACGGTATTCCTCCGCACTCTGGCTTTGGAGATCAAGCCATGCAGCAGCTCGGCGGCGCCTTTGCCTACGTCGTAACACTTGAGCGAAATCGTCGTCAGCTCGGGGATGCTGTGCGAGGCGAACGGAATGTCGTCGAAGCCGATGATGGACAAGTCTTCCGGCACGCGCAGGCCTGCCTTGTACGCTTCCTTCATGACGCCGATCGCGACAAGATCGTTTGCGCAGAATACGGCGGTCGGACGCTTCGGCGCCGCAAGCAGCGCGCGCATGAACGCCTTGCCCTTCTCCACGGAGAATCCGCCGTCCAGCAGCCATTCCGGGCGAACGGGCAGTCCGTGCTTCTCCATCGTCGATGCGAAACCTTGGACGCGCTGAAGCGTATTCGACATTTTCCTGTACCCGCCGACAAACGCGATATCCCGATGCCCCAGCCCGATAAGATGCTCCGTCGCAAGAATCGCGCCGGCTTTCTCGTCGACGAAAATCCGGTTCAGCTTCTGCCCGGGCAACTGCCCGTTGATGAGCAGCAGCGGCAAACGTTTGCTGACCTCCGCCACTTCCTGGATTAATCGTTTATCGGGTTTGGCCAAATTGATGCGTCCGCCGATCATGACCAGACCATCGACCTGCTTCTCGAGCAGCAGATTCAAATATTGGGATTCCCGGACGTATTGCTCCTCATAGTCAGCATTGACCGATACCGTATCGCAAAGGAAGATCGTATATCCTTTGCTCCGCAATTCCTGCTCCAATCCTGCCAGCACTTCCGGGAAAAACGGGTTCGTGATGTCCGGGAGTATAACCCCGATCATGCTTGTCTCTTTCTTGAACAAACTTCTGGCCAGCGCATTCGGCTGGAACTGATACTTTTCGATCAAAGCGTTGATTTTGTCTCTCGTCGTTTTCTTCACTGGGGCCGTGTTATTCAGCACTCGCGAAACCGTAGCGACCGAAACATTGGCTTCTCTAGCAATATCATATACGGTAACCGGTTTCATAATTGTTCGCTCCTCCCCAAGTTCGTTCCTTTGTAGGATAGCAAATTTCCACATAATTGCAAAATGTTTTTTTCGGCGACCGGCGTCGCGTATATGGTTTTTCGTATACATTCGGCCCGTTGAGCCACAGAAAGGCGTAGCGTGTATGATTTTTCGTACACATTCAGCCCGATGCGCCGCATGAAGACAAAGAAAAGCTGTCCCTAAAAGTGTTTACTTTTGGGACAGCCCTGTTGCTATCTTGCGCATGAGAGAATAGAATCTCTCACTTTCGGTGTCCTCCCTGGGATAATCCATGTGATTTTGTGATAGATTTGTATTATCTTCTATCATACACAATCCACTATTATCTCCACTGTGAAAATCGTTCGACGAGGTCCGAATTTTGTTCTGAGCCTTAGCGAAAATCATCTTCGCGCATCGGCGGCGTCTTTCGGCAACATTCGACTTCAAGGGTCCGCTATAATAGCGGCATATTGATGTTTCATGTTTCATAACCCGCCCGAAGGAGTGAAGTACTGTATGGATGGTACGTTCCGCTTCATGAAGAAACCCGTTTTGGTTTGGCTGGCGATGATTCTGCTGGGCTTAACCCTGCTCCCTCTGACCGCCTACTCGGCAAGCGGGTCCGTCAAGGTGTACTTTAACGGCAAGCCGCTCCAATTCGAAGATGCGGAGCCCGTCATCAAGAACGGCAGGACGCTGGTGCCCTTCCGCAAAATTTTCGAGACGCTGGGCTATGAAGTGACTTGGGACGAACGAAACAGAATCGCGATCGGGGAGAAGGAGGGTTTCATGATTCAATTGCCGATCGATGGCACGATTGCCGCCGTTGGAGGCGAGAGCGTCGAGCTTGATGTTCCAGCCCAAATCGTAAAAGGAAGAACGCTCGTGCCTCTTCGTTTCGTATCGGAGAACAGCGGATATGAGGTATCCTACCTGAAAGTGAAGGAAGTCGCCATGATCGGAATCAGCGACGGGACGACGGCGAATCCGATTCCTCTGGCCGAGATGCCTTACTTCGTCACGGGACGCGTCGTGAACGAGCGGGGCGAGCCGGTGCCGAACGTGGATCTTTACGCGGACAACCAGCTTCTCTACAACAGCAATCTTTACGGAACGACCGACGAATACGGTTACTATGCCATCGAGTTGCCCATGCTGGCGACGACCTGGCACATGAGCGCAACGTTTGCCGCCGACTACAACGGGAAGTCATACGGCGTGAACGTTACCCCGGTCGACGACAAGCCTTTCGCGGGCAATACGGGCGCCGTCAGGAACTTTGTGCTCGGCTCTGTCACGGGCGAATTGTACTTGTATTTGGCCGACTACTCCCATCCGGACGACCCGGCACTTCCGCCGCCCGATCCGAACGACGTCGTGATCACCTTGTCTCCCGTCGGCCCGCTCCTGGACGGAAGCGAAGGCGAAACGATCGTGAAACGCGGCTCGAATTTTCCCGGCGGCTTCGGCATTCCCGATGTGCCGATCGGCAGGTACGAGGTGACGGCCCATTACATGCCGCTAGGAGAGAATCCCGTCCCGATGGATGTCCGCATCCGCAACCGCGGCGATTATGAACCGTCTGCCATCTTCGACTTTGAAAGCTTGACCGATACGATTCATCAGATCGAAATCGAAGCGAAGCTCCGGTAAGGCGATTCCGCTTAAAGAGCACAAAAAGGCTATCCTGTCGATGCGTTATACCGCGCCGTCAGGATAGCCTGTTTTTCGCCGAACCTCTACTCCCTCTTCCCGCCTACGCTGCGATTCTCGACCCGCACTTCCTCCGGAAGCGTCTTGGATGCCCCCGGCACTTCCCGCTGCCGCGTCTCCAGCATGTCGGAGGAGAAGATCGACACGCTCACCGCTCCAGCGCTCGCGAAAGCCCGGATCAGAATCGGATGGTTGTACGGATTCGTGAATACGAAATCCGGTCCGTACCAGCTGACCGTCGCGTCGCGGCCGGACGGGACGTAATGGACGTTGCGGCTGTGGGAGAACCGTTCGACGATCGTAAGTCCCGCCCTGTCCGCTGCGTTAAATAACGTCGAGGATACCTGGCAGATACCCCCGCCGATATCCTCGTACAGCTCGCCGCGCACGATGACGGGCGCCCGCAAATATCCTTTTTCCCTCGTTCGTTTGCCGACCGTGCCATTAAAGGAAAACCGTTCGCCGGGAAAAACGACGACGTTGTTGATCGCTTGCGCGGACAAGGCGATATTCGAAGAGCGGTTGCGGTTCCGGCTGTTGAAATACGTCGCGTAAGAGCCGATCGCGTTCAGCTTAATATTGGACAAAATTTCGCTGTCCACCCGGGGATAAACGGACCGCAGCGGAACTTCGAGCTCCGCCGCTCCTCCCTCGAACACGTACGAATAAAATCTGCCCCTGAATTCGGCGGCATGCAGCTTCGTCCCCGGTTTCTCCGGCACAATGCGCCCGGCTCCGTCCAGTACGGCGTTCCGAGGCTCCGTCTCTACTTGCTCCGCTATTCGATCCATAAGTGCGGCCAGCTTGGCTTCGTCCACGATCGGTACCCCCGGCTGGTCGTAGACGTAATCTTCTTTGTCGATCTGGATAACCGTATCGCCTTGATGGACGATGCTCAGCGATTGTTGAGGCTCTGCCGTTCCTCCTGCCAGAAGAAGCGCGGCCAGCATCCACTTGACGCTCATAAAAGTCTCAGCTCCCGATTACGAAGTAACCGGATTAGTATGCGGCAGATGAGGAAGGCTTATCCATGCCATGCGGACGGCGCTGTTACTTCTTCAGTTCGTTTCCTTCTGTCAAATCATTTGCCTTCAGCGCCAGCACGGCTTTCTCCAGAATATTATTCTTGATGGTATAGGACGGCGCGCCCGTTCCCGCGTAGGCCGTGGAGATGCCGATGGCCGGTAAGTTCGATTGGATCGAATTGCCCTGGATGACCGCCTTCAAAATATCGTGTTTTTCGGTTCGTTTCCAGTAATCGTTCAGCTTCACGAGCTCCACGTTCTCCTTCGTCAGGCGGCCTGCGGTAATCTTGTTGTTCTCGAGCAATACGTTCGCGGCAGCCTGAACGGAGATGGCGGTCGTATCGCCAAGCAATTCGAAGGTAGAGTTCTTCACGGTCAAATCCAGTTTTGGATGATCGGCAAGCAGACTAACGGCCGCGGTCGAGCTCGACTTGAACGTGCAGCCATTAAATACGTACTTCCCGCCTAAGCTTATGCCCGCCGCTCCCAGCCGCTTGCCCTCCGCGCCTTCAAACACGCAGTTATTGTAGGTAGCAGGCGGCAAAGACAGACCGAATTCGGAGTTGTAGCCGATCACCTTCAAATTGTCGATGACGCTGCCAGGCTCCGCTCCGCCGCTAACCGTCCTCAAATTCGATTCGCCGATAATTGTAATATTGGATAACTTCACCGGCTTGCCGAACAACGACAGCCCCGCTCCGAATCGTTTGTCCGAACTGCGTATCGTCACGTTCGTTGCCGTTACGCCATTCGGCTGCTTGGCGCTTATGCCGAGAAGCCCATCCGTGATCTCCATGCCGTCTATCGAGATGTTCGGTCCTTCAAGCGTCGTAAAAGAATGGTTCATCCGGTTGTTCACGAACTTCACGTCATGGTAAGCGATGATTCGCGTCGCGTCAAAATGATTATCCTTCACGAGCGCGCCCAAGAACGGAGGCGAAACCGCAAGTCCGATCGCGCCTTTGGATGCCATATGGTTGCCCTCTACGACCGCGTCCTTGCCGTCGTAGAGGATGACGTCGTAGGATGCGTTGTTGTGGAACTTGTTCCCTATGATGAATATGCGGCTGTTGCGGTTGCCGTTCTCCCCGAAACCGCCTTCGACGTCGATGCCGGACTGCGGCATCGTGCCTTTCATGTGGTGCAGCTCGTTGTTTTGGATGAGAACGAAGTCCGCGCCGCCAACTGTAATGCCTTGCCTGCGGTTGTATCCGAATTCGGAATTTTTGACGACAACGTCGGTGCTGAGCGCCCGGTTCCATTGCTCGATGTAGGCGCCTTTGAAGCCCGACTGATGGAAGACGAGATGAGCGTAGCTCGCTCCGTCCGGCAGCTGAAGAATATCGCGTGTTTTCACGCCTTTCTTCAAACTGATCAGCGCGTTTTTGCTTGAATAGAAGTAGATATCGAAGCTGCGGTTCAGCTTGATCGGGTTGGACATTTCGAATTCGCCGCGCTCCTTGAATATCGCATGGTCGAACTTAATCGGCATCACTGTCCGAATTCGCTTGGCGTCGGCAATCGGCTTGCCTTTGTCGTCGATGCCTCCGGATACGAAGCTGTTCTCGTACAGATCGTGCACCATCGTTCCATGGGCGCCAAGAACTAATCCGTCACCCGTAAAATGAGTCGCGGTTACGCCCTCGATCGTGACGCCTTCCGCGCCGATCACGCTAATGCCGTATCCGCCTTCATGCGTTCCCGCCGTATGGGAGCTGTCCCTCTTGGAATAATCATGCGAGTCCTTGTCCCCTTTGATGACGCCGCCCCTAATCGTGACGTTGTTGGCCCCGTACCCGACGTTCAGGAGTTGATAGCTTTCCTTGCCATTCGTTTCCTTCTGGAGCGTCACCTTGTCCGTCAAGTCGAGCAACATGTTGCCAACCATATCGATCCGGCTGTTCTTATCGATCAAGTACGTACCGGGAGGAAGCTTAACGGCCGTAATGCCGGACTTCTTCGCCCACGCCAGCGCTTTGTTAATCCCCCTCGTCGTCTCGACGGGCTTCGTCCCGTCGTTCCGAATCCCCCACTTCGCGAGATCAATGACATGAGGCTTCTCCTGATACTTCACATTCGCCGCGCCTTCGGGCAGCGGTCTCTCCGTCTTCGCCGCTGTCTCGCCGTTAAGCCGTTTATCCGCTACTTGGACAAATGCGGCTTCCTTGCCGAGCGAAGCAGCCGCAACTATTGAAACATGAACGGCAATCAACAAACTCCAAACGATATATTTCACGTTAACCCTCCCGATGATTCATCAATTTTTGCAAATAAATTCCACTCCCTTCCAATATAACATTGCACTCGTGCGATATTAAGAACGAATAGACCTAATTTTGACAAAGAACCCCGAGCGAAGGCAGGCGCAGCCGTCCTCTCGGGGTTCCAAATCGGGCATAAAGCACTAGAACAGGTCGAGCAAAGGCGCGTAAATACCATGCAGGAAGCCGTACAGAAGCGCGCCGACGGCCGCGCCGATGAACGCCCCGTTCAGACGGATGCGCTGCAGATCGGTATCGACCTTGCTTTCGATGAAACGGACGAGACGCTCTTCCGTGAATCCGCCGAGCGTCTTGCGCACGATTCTTCCGATCACGGCATGCTCCGTCTCGATCACCTGCCTTACGAACTGCTGGGCGTACGATTCGAGCCGCAATTTCGTCTCTTCGTCCTGCTTGAACCATTCCCAATAGGAGGCAAGCAGCTTCACGAACCAGGCCTTCACGTCTTCCTGCCGCAAGGCGCCATCGCCCGTAACGATATATTTCATCTCGGCGCCGTCTTCCAGCAAGCCTTTTATCGTATCGAGAAGCGCTCCGATCGTCGGCTGCAACGAAATCTGTTCCAGCACTTCCAGCTTCCAGACATCCACCGCGGCGGCGATATCGTCGCTGCCCGACAGCCGGTCCGCCAATACGTGTAGCTGGTTCTCGAGCATGACGCGGAGCTCATGATCCGGTCGCTTCAGCTGCTCCATGAATTGCTTCAAATCCTGATGAAGGGTTCGCGCGGCGTCGTCCAGGTTTATCGCATCCGCCGATTCCGCAAAATCGACGAGCTTCTGCTTGAACCACCTCGCGAGCGATCCGCCTTCGTTCACGAATTTGTCCTTCTCCTTGGCGAGCATGTCGCGGATGGCTTCCTTCACCGAATCGCCTTCCGTCAGCTTCGCCGCGTAATCGACGATGTAGCCCAGCCAGGCTTGAATGTTCTGATTATTCAGTATCCACTTGAGCGCCTTGCCGGCGTAAGCGGACAGATTGACTCCTTGCAGCGCCTTCCTCGCATGTTTGTCCAGCTTAGCGGAAGCCGAGGCCGTATCCAATCGGCGAATCAACCCGTGCAGCAGCTGCCAGCCGAGATCGGACACGCGCCTGCCGTCCGGCCGACTGTCCGCCCATGCAATGAACGCTTCCACCAGTCGGAACTGCTTCATTTTATCCCGAATCAGCTCCTTATTCAGCAGCTGCTCTTCGACCATGTAAGTCACGCCTTCCACCAGCTTATCCCGATTGCGCGGAATGATCGCGGTATGCGGCACCCACTTCCAACCGAACGGATGGCGAAACAGGACGGTGACGGCGAATAAATCCGCAAGCGCGCCGACCAGTCCGGCTTCGGCCACGTACAAGAGGAAGCGCGTCCACCACTCGCCTGGGTAGAGGTAGAGGCAAGTCGCCGCTCCCGCAAACAAGACGGCAAGCAGAATAAGACTGGCGTTGGCCTTTTGTTTCATCGTCATGTTTCGCCGCCTCCGATCCAGAAGGTAACGAAGAAGAGCAGGATCCCGACGCAAGCGCCGACGATCATGCCGTTCAGCCGGATATATTGCAGGTCCTTGCCTGCTTTATCCTTCACTAGCTCGATCAGGTCGACCTCCGAGAAGGCGCTCAGCTTTTCCTTCACCATCAAGCCAATCATCGCATGTTTTTGTTCGATCCACGAGAGCAGGCTTTTTTTGATCATGCCGTCAATGGACGATTGAAGCTCCCGATCCCCGGCGAACCGCTGGATCGCCTTGTCGATCTGATCGTGCAGCCACTTAACGGGCGGCGTTTCGGTTTGCTCTTCTCGGATATCTTGACCGAGCAGCTTGTTCCGGAGCGAATCCAGACGCGAAGCAAGGAACTCGTCGAACCGAAGATTCCCCTCCGCGGCCGAAAGCAGCTTTTGTTTGCCTTCCTCGACCTTAAGCCGCAACTCCTCGTCCTCGCGCAGCCTCGTCACGAACTCGGCAATTTTGCCGCGCAGCATATCCCGCTGAGGATGATCCTCCTGCCTGAATTGCTCCAAGAACCGCACGATCCACTCCTGCACTCGTACGCTGATGGCATGGGCGTTTAATCCGGCCGTAAAATCGACCAGCCGCCGTCGGAATTTATCCCCTTCATAAGAACGGATTGCGGTGGCCGCGAACTTCTCGATCAACTCGCGGAACTGAGTCGAGCCCGCAAGCCTCGCGAATTGCTCCGCGAAGAACGTAATGACGCGTTCGTCATAGCTGTTCTTCACGCTCCAATCCGCCACGTCCGCGATGAGATCGGCGATTTGGATCGTGCCGGCCCGCTCGGATACGAAGGATTGAATGCCCGATGCCAATTCCTCCGCGTTCACCTTGCCGAGCAAATCCCCAGCAAGCTTCGCGGCCAGCTCTTTTGCGTTCGCCGATCCTCCGTGTTCGGTCAAGTAGCGGATGACGACCTCCGACAAATTCAGATCGTCCACCGTATCGCGAATGGCCTCGACGGTTAGAAGCTCCTTCTCCACCATGTCCACGAGTTCGCCGATCAGCCGCTCCCTGTTCCTCGAAATAATATGAGTGCCCATCCAAGAAGGCCAGCCGATTTGCAGCGGATTGCCGAACAACGCGCTGATCGCGAACGAATCCGCCAAGCCTCCGATCGTCGCGGCGCTGCAAGCAGCAAATATCAGACCTCCGCCGAACGTTTGCTGGAACGGAAACGCCGCCAAAATGCCAGCCGCCGACAACGCGAGCAGCATATTCGCTTGTCCTCTTATGCTTCTCTTCCCCATGCCCGCATCACCAACTTTACAATAGTTGCTAGAATCTTCTAAAGGCTGAACACGTACTTCTATTGCTAGTTTACCCTTTTTTGGATGCGCCAACCACCTTAGCAACAGAGAAGGACCTGACGCGTTGGTCAGGCCCTTCAATATGCGAATCGTTATTGCGTTCGTTTATTGCTGGCTTTTGGACTTGCTGTCAACGCCCGGGGATACTTTGCCGCCGCCGTTGCCCGTGCCTACGCCGCCAACGTTGCCTTTGCCGCCGCCCGTGCCCGTGCCTCCGACGTTGCCTTTGCCGCCGCCGTTACCCGTGCCCGTACCGCCAACATTGCCTTTGCCGCCGTTGCCCGTGCCCGTGCCGCCAACATTGCCTTTGCCGCCGTTGCCCGTACCCGTGCCGCCAACGTTACCTTTGCCGTTGCCAGTGCCCGTGCCGCCGACATTGCCTTTGCCATTGCCTGTGCCCGTGCCGCCGACGTTGCCTTTGCCATTACCTGTGCCCGTGCCGCCGCCCATGTCTCCTTTGCCGCCGCCGACTCCGCCGCCCATGTCGCCTTTGCCGCCGCCAACTCCGCCGCCTGCGCCATTACCGACTCCGCCGCCTGCACCGCCGCCAACTCCGCCGCCTGCACCGCCGCCAACTCCGCCGCCTGCACCGCCGCCAACTCCGCCGCCTGCGCCGCCTCCAACTCCGCCGCCTGCGCTGCCTCCAGCTCCGCCGCCTGCGCCGCCACCAGCACCGCCGCCTGCGCCGCCTCCAGCACCGCCGCCTGCGCCGCCTCCAGCTCCGCCGCTTGCACCGCCGCCTGCGCCATTACCGGCTCCGCCGCCGAGATTTTTCGCTTTACCTTTCCATTTCGCTTGGGCTTTTGTGCCAGCCTTCGCCGAGGAATAGGAATAAGTAATGGATTGTAACGTTTTGTCGTCCACCGCTCCCGTCATCGGAAGACCGTGCATCTTCTGGTAATACTTCACGCCTTTAACAGTTTGGGGACCGTAATAACCGTCAATCGGACCCGCATAGCTGCCAATGGATTTCAGCATGCCCTGGATGACGTAAACGTCCGGGCCTTTCGCTTTTTTGCCAACGGCAAGCGTCGTATGCGGCAAGCTGAACATCAACGCCAAAGTAATGACGGCCACGCTTAAGTATTTTGCTGCCTTGACGCCTCTCTTCATCGGCTTCCCTTTTTTTGCGACATCACGGTACTGATTCTCCACTTTATGCACACAGCCTTTCTAATCGGGGTTTTATATTACCTAGCTTACTATCCCCATTTTTTCGATTTCATTGCAGACCCATCCAAAAAAATCATTCTCTCGAAAAAACAACAAAACAGCCCATCCGGACCGCGAATGCGACGGGAGGGGCTGCAGAGAATGATTCGTTATTTCGTTGCCATCGATACGCCTTGTTTCGCGTAAGCGTACATAAACCGGTATGTGCCGGAGCCAGCTTCGAGCGTTACGCCGCTATCCGTTTCGGTGATTGTTACGCCTGCAGCCTTGCCAAGCGGCAATCCGCCTTCCTCGACGTCGGCCGCTTTGGCCGCTCCCGGCAATCGGATCTCCGCCGTCGCGTTCGGCGGTACAACGACCTCTAGCTCGATGCGGCCTTCTCCGCTGATCTTCCATGCGGAGCGGACCGCCCCGTACATCGTCTCGATCGATCCTTCGGCCCAAGTAAGCTCCCCGCCGGGCTGAGGCGCCACGACGAACTTCTTGTACCCTGGCGCCGATTCGACGGGCTGGATGCCCGCTACGGTTCGGTAGAGCCAATCGCCGATCGCGCCGTACGCATAGTGGTTGAAAGAGTTCATTTCGCTGCTCCAGAAGCTGCCGTCCTCCTTGATGCCGTCCCAATGCTCCCAGATTGTCGTCGCGCCTTTGGTCACCGGATACAGCCAGGACGGCAGATCCTGCTGCAACAAAAGTTTATACGCATCGTCCAGCATGCCGTGTTTGCTAAGCACATGACTAATGTACGGCGTGCCGACGAAGCCGGTCGTCAAGTGATGCTTGCTTGTTTCGAGCAGCTCCTTCAGCCGCTTCGCCGCCCGCTTCTCGGACGGTCCGTCCAGAAGCTCGAACATAAGCGCGAGCACGTGTCCCGTCTGCGTCGACGACGAGAGACGGCCTCCCGGCGTGACGAACTCCTCCCGGAACGCCGCGATCACCCGCTCTTGAAGCTCCGCATACGCCTCCGCATCCTCTGAACGCCCTAGCACTTCCGCCGTTTTGCGCATCAGCGTGACCGAGTAAGCATAAAACGCGGAAGCGATCAAATCGCGATCCGTCGCCCCAACATAATCGCCGGACTTCGCGTCCAGGCCGAGCCAATCCCCGAAGTGGAAGCCGGTATTCCACAAGTAAGGCTGATCGCCTTGCGCGCGAATATACGATATCCAGCTCGCCATGCTTTCGTATTGGCTTTCCAGGATCCGTTTGTCGCCGTAGCAGGCATAGATCGTCCAAGGGCAAATAACCGCCGCGTCCCCCCAAGCCGCCGACGCGTACGAGCCTTTGTCCAGCACATGCGGCACTACGAACGGCACGGCGCCGTCTTCCCGCTGGTCCGTGGCCAAATCGCCGAGCCACTTCGTGAAGAACGGAGCGACATTCGCCAGATAGGCGGCCGTCTGGACGAACATCTGCGCATCGCCGGTCCAGCCCAGCCGCTCGTCGCGCTGCGGACAATCCGTCGGCACGTCGAGGAAGTTCCCCTTGAGTCCCCAACGAATGTTGCTCTGCAGCTGGTTGATGAGCGGATTCGAACAAGCGAAGCTTCCCGTCTCCTCCATGTCCGAATGGAGAACAACCGCTTCGAACGCTTCCGGATCGTACGGCGTCATGAAACCTTCCAGCCGGACGTAACGGAACCCTTGGAACGTAAACCGCGGTTGGTACGTTTCAATGCCTTCGCCCCTCATCGTATACCGGATTTTCTGCTTCGCGCTCCGCAGATTGTCCGTATAAAAGTTTCCATCCGCATCGAGCACTTCGGCATGCGAGATAGACACTTCGCTGCCTGCCGCTCCACTGATGCTGAACTTCACCCAGCCGACCAAATTTTGGCCGAAATCGATGACCGTTTCGCCCTTCGGCGTCGTCAGCCAGCCGACCGGCTTTAAAGTCTGGATCTTGCGCACCGGTTCGTTGATCTGCGGCGTAAGCAGGTCGAAGCCTCGTTCGATCCGCTCCACGCTCCGCCATTCGCCCGTCTCCGCGAACGCCGCCGTGCTCCAGCCGTTCATTTCGTCTCTTGCATCGTAAGTCTCGCCGTGATAAAGCTCCGCCATCTTGATCGGTCCCGGCGCCGACGTCCAGCTGCCATCGGACGCGATCACCGTCCGGCCTCCGTCTTCGTACTCGACATGCAGCTCCATCAGAAGCGCCAGCCGGTCTCCGTACACGGCTTTCTGGTCTTGCCAGGCAAGGTACCCTTTGTACCAGCCGTTGCCGAGCCAAGCGCCGATCGCGTTATCGCCCGGCGCGACCAGACCCGTCACGTCGTACGTTTGCGTCTGCAGGATATGGCCGTAACTCGTCCAGCCCGGCGCGAAATACGAATCTCCCACACGTTTTCCGTTAAGCTCAAGCTCGTAGATGCCAAGCGCCGTCGCGTAGATTCTTGCTTGCTTCACCGGTCCGGACAAGGCGAATGATTTGCGAAGCAAAGGCGCCTGCTCGGCATCCGCCGGCAATTGCGAGAGCGGAGCGGTTATCCATTCCCCCTGCCACCGATCGCCGCGCAGCTTGCCCGTTTCGTAGAAAGACGTCTCCGACCAATCCGATTCAAGGTCGTTCCGATCCCAGACGCGGACCCGATAATAATAGCGCTTGCAGGCGTCGGAAATAAGCCCCTTCGTCTCAACGTGGATCGATTGATCCGAGGTTACTTTGCCCGATTCCCATACCTTCAGTCCGAATGCGGCGTCCTCGGCGACTTGGATTTCATAAGCCGATTGGGTAACGCCCCGTTCTCCAGCAAGAGCCTCCAGCTTCCAGCTTAAGCGCGGCTCCCGCTCTCCGATCCCGATCGGATTTTGTTGATATTCGCATCTGACCTGCGTGACTTGGACCATGGTTCACCCTCCATTAGTTGCAGCCGGCTTCTAGGCCGCGGCCGAATATTTTTAATTATAAGAGAGCGCTTTCGTTCGATTACAGGTATAATGGACATGAATACTAGGCATAACGGACATGACAACGATAACGGGATGGGGAGGAGCTTGGATGAAACGGTCAATTGAGACTTACCGCGGCCATTATTTTTTCCGGCACGAGCAACTGCTCCATGTCAATCGAAACGCCGAAAATTTCGATGCGCCGTTCCACGACCATGATTTTCTCGAAATCGCCTATATCGTGGAGGGAGAAGGTTTCCATCATGTAGGAGAATCCGTGCAGAAGGTTCGCAGAGGGGATATCTTTTTTATTCCGATCGGCATCTCGCATGTGTTCCGGCCGACCTCGACGAGCGGCCATCGGCTGATCGTGATCAACTGTTTGTTCTCTCCACGGCTGCTGCCGAAGCTTGCCGCCTTCGCAACGGAGAAAAAGACCATCGGGTTCTTGAACCGGATGGCCGAAGGAAGATTGGACTATTACGCGTCACCGGACCGGAACGACCGGTTCCAGCGGTTGTTTCAATCGTTGTACGAGCAATATGCCGCCCCGCTCCCGGGCTCCGAAGATTTTTTGCACTCGCTTTTATTCCAGCTGACGATCGAGCTTTACCGTTCGATGGAATGGACGGCCGAAGGTCTCGCGCTCCCGAAGGAAGCCGCATTCCAAGACTTGCTTCATTACCTCGAACTGAACTTCCAGCACGAATTAACCTTAGCCCACCTGTCCCGCATAAGCGGCTTCAGCGAACGGCATCTTCAGCGGCTGTTCCACATCAATACCGGGCAGAGCTGGTTCAAATATTTGCAGACGGTGCGCATCCGCAAAAGCACGGAGCTGCTGCGCCGTACGTCGGACAAAATCCAGACGATCGCGGAAACGGTGGGCTACAAGGATATCCATTCCTTTAATGTCGTCTTCAAGCGGCTGACGGGCCTAACGCCAAGGCAATACCGGCTGGAATCCGAGTCCGCAGCCGAGCAAGCACGCTAGCTTCTGTCTTTGCCCCGTTCCGTTTGTTGTTCAGCGCCTTTCTCCTTGATCAAGAGAACGAGCAAATATTGCAGAACCGCCATGACGAACAAGATTACGGGCATGATTGATGATTCCAGGTCGGAAGCGAACAGGACGAGCAGCGCGATCGACAGCACCCTGCCGACGTTCAGGAACAGCTCCCGCATGACGACCGACTCGATGCGCAGCTGTCCCTTGAGCGGAAGCGAGCCGATCAGCCGGTAATAATAGGACGTCAGCGTATTGATCGCAAGCGGGTTGCAGATCGAGAACAGAATCATGAACAACACGACGGACCACAGCTCGACGCCGAAGAGCAGCAATCCTGCTCCGATGACGACGCCCGTCGTGGACAGGAACACGTATTGTCTTACGTTTTCCTTCTGCGCCTTGCGCGAGATGACGTAACCCGTGGCTACGGTCAGCGAAGAGAAAAACACGCCCAAGTAACCGACCCAATCCTCGCGCCCCACCGCTTGGAACAGCATTATGTTCGGAAGAAACAACATGAGCCCTTGGAAAAGCCCCAAGACGAAAAAGCTGTAAAGCGCCTTCAGCCAGCGGCGGTTCCGATGCATGACAAGCCCCATGAACTTCAAGTAATACGCTTTATGATGCGACTTGACCATCGGAATGCGGAAGCTGATCAGTGCCGCGATGACGAACATGATGAACGCCAGCGTAAAAATGATAACGTAACCCTGTAAACCATCGTTCCGCTGAATGACGAATCCGGCAAGCGCCGGTCCCGCGAGGCCCGCGCTGTTGAACATGACCATGTTCATCGCGAGGAAACGAATTCGGTTCGCGTCCGTCGAGACGTCGTATTGAAGGACCAAGTACCCCGTCCAATAAAAACCCGCAGCAATGCCGTTAAACAAGGCAAACCAGATGTAGAAGTTCGGCACCTGCTCCTGCGCGATGATCACCATCAAATAAAATAACGCGATCATCACGATGCCGATTCGATACGTCACCATCCGATCGCGTTTCTTCGCGATCCATCCGCCGGCGGCGAAGGCAATCGGCGTTATCGCGAACACAATGAGGTTATAAAGCGCGTTGACCGCCAGATCCTGCGTCAATCGCCACAGATACAAGTTTAGGAACAAACCGGACATTGATGCCCCGAACTGAAAGCAGCTATGGATGACGAGCGCGGTAACCGCATCCTTCCCGAGCCTTCTCTCCGGCGGGAGCGCTTCCCTTTTTATCATGTTTTTAACGCTCAGCAGTGCATGTCGCAATCGCATTTGTTGTTCCCCCCATAGCGAATCCCGTATCCCCGATGGCATATAGATTACGTTTAGTTTAACACAATCAGGAAACATGGGAAGAGAGAGAAATATATGATTTGCCTATCCAAAAACGACAAAAACAGCCCGCACTATCGCGAGCTGTTCGTCAGATGCTCCTTGCCAGGGTTCTCGGATCTCTAAACTTTCAACTTCCACAACGCTAACGTCGTTGCAGGTTCCCAGCCCGTTAATGCGGTGTGCGATTGCAGACAAACGTAAGTCTTGCCGCCGTACGTTACTTCCGATCCGGTCGTATAGGCTGTTCCCGGTGTCCATGCAACGGCTCCCGCTCCGCCGTCGCCCGGGTCGCCGCCCGTTCCGCCGTCACCCGGATCGCCGCCCGTTCCGCCGTCACCCGGGTCGCCGCCCGTTCCGCCATCACCCGGGTCGCCGCCCGTTCCGCCGTCGCCCGGATCGCCGCCTGTCCCGCCGCCACTACCGCATGTGCCGATGACTTTCCATACGCCCCATGGGCCGGACAAGTCAGGACGATCCCCTTGCGTCCACCACTTCGCTTCGTAGATGATTCCGTTATAGACGGCTTGATTGCCGCCCGTATAAACAGCCGTCGGCTGCCAATCCGATACCGAGCATGGAGGTACGGTCACTACGTCCGTCGTTGCGCTTATGGATGCGCTTGCCGCCGATACGTTGCCCGCCGCGTCGCGCGCCTTCACGGCAAAGCTGTAAGCCGTGCCGCCGCTCAGGCCAGTCACGGTAGCCGATGTACCCGCCACGCTAGTTTTCAGCGTTCCGTCCACGAATACTTGATAACCCGTTACTTGTCTATCGTCCGTCGCGGCATTCCAGCTCAGAGACACCGATGTGCCCGTCTTGCCGGTAACCGCTAAACCCGTAGGGGCGTTAGGCGCTGTAACATCCGGTTCGTTGCCGCCACCCGGCGTCTCTCCGTTCAGAAGCTTTTCGTGAAGCACGTTCAATAACTTCGTTCCGCTGCAAGAGTACTTGCTGCTGACGCGACAATCGGAGGATAATTCCCAGAACATGCCTCCGGCAAGCCCTTTTGATTTGATATAATCGATTTTTACGCCGAATGATTGCTCGTCATCGTAACTAATGAATACTTTGGTACTCGCGTTGTACAGATAAGGAACTTTCGCGACATCGTTCCAATAACGGACAAAGCCGTTTTTGTTGACGTAATTCGTTAGAATGTCGCCGTAATCGAGTACGCCCTTCTCCCATGTCCCGGCAGAGGAACCGGTGCAAGCCTGGTATTGGCCGTCCCCGCTTGCTCCCGGCGCGCAGCCTGCCCAGCCTCGGCCGTAGAACGGCAAGCCAAGCACGATTTTGTTCGCGGGTACTCCAGCGTCGAGATGACGCTGAACGCCTCTGTCCGTATTGAATTCGGCCGCTTCCGGCACGCCCGCCTGAACCGCGGCCGCATCCGCGTAGAGCGGCGCGTTATGCGCGCTAAGCGTGCTCCATCCGCCGTTAAAGTCGTACGTCATGATGTTGATCCAGTCAACGACCGCGCCGATTTGGCCAAGCTCGTTGTTGCTCGCGTACGACGGGGAAGCGCCGGAAGCGATCGTCAACGAATAAGATTTGCCATCCGCGGTTTCGGCCGCGTCCAGCTGCTTGCGAACCTCTTGGAGCAGCAGCACGTGGTTTTGTTTGTCCGCCGGCCGGTAGCTGTTGCCCGCAAGACCGCCGCCTACCGGATACTCCCAGTCCAAATCGACACCGTCCATTTGGTACTTGCGGATAAAATCGACCGCAGATTTGGCGAACGTCTCGCGCGTCGCTTGCGTCGCCGCAACGTCGGAGAACCGGTTGGACCATGACCATCCGCCGACGGAAATGATCGTTTTCAGATGCGGGTTCGCCTGCTTCAGCTTGATCAGCTGGTTCAGATTGCCTTTGATCGGCTGATCCCATGTATCGCCGGGGAACGCCTTGCCCGTGTCGATCCATGGATCTCCCAATACCACAGTGCCGTTCGGCACGCTGATCGCCTGGCCGGCTTCGTTCTGGCATGACCACGTTTGCGGATTCGGGCTCTCAGGATCCGGATTGCCGTGAATGCCGTTCCAGCAAATATCCGCGAACGCATAATTGATATGCGTCAGCTTGGACGCGTCGATATCCGTTACGTTGAACGCACGACCGTAAGCGCCCCATGCCGGGAAATAACCGACGATTTTATAATCTTCCCCCGCTGCCGTCGTTGCCGCCGTGCCTGCAGCGCCGTATGCGACAGGGACGTATGCGCTTGCAAGCGAGACGAGCATCGCCATCAGCATAAACCGGACGGACCACTTTTTGCCGCCGCTTCTTCTTGCCATCATTCCTTCATCTCCTCTCAAAATTGGCGAATCTTTCGCTTTTATTTTGATGGATAAATCATCCTTTTGAATAGGGATACTTTTTATTTTCATAGGGGGAAATTCATTTTTTATGAATAAAGTAATGAGTAAATTGTCGATTTTACAATAAAAAAAGCGAAAAACAATGTTTTTCGCCCAAAAATTAAGATTATACACAGATTATTGAACCATTCATATCGTGCCAAAATCATTATTTTCATTTCATGAAGATAGTTCCTTATCCTCATCCGCCATGACTTTAGTCTCTCGATTCGAACCGTGCATAAGGACCGAGCCGAATGCCGCAAACTAACCCTAATCCAAGAAGGAGGAGGTTCGATCATGGCCAAACAGCAAGGTCACGCCAACAAAAATACGAAAACCAAAAGCTCCGACAAAAAGGGCAACGCGTCCGGCAATAACCACTGACGTTTCATTCGTCAGCACAAGTTTTTTACATGCCAAAAACCCTGTTTCTTCGTCGATCGCGACGCTGAAGCAGGGTTTCTCTTATTTTCTAGAGGGAATCGCGTTTCGGCGTAGAATACATAAGGGTAATACGAGATTAACAAGACAAACCATAAAAGCGGTGATCCCTATGACTTCCATCAAACAACATTCTTATACGGTATTCGACTTCGAAACGAGCGGGCTCGATCCCAAAAACGACCGCGTCATCGAGATGGCGGCGATTCGGATTGTGAACGGCGTCGTTGCGAGCGAATTCAGCACGCTCGTGCGGTACGACGGCAAGCTGTCGCCCAAGATCACGGAGCTGACCGGCATTACGGACGACATGACGGCATGCGGCATGGACGAAGACACGGCGTTCCGCATCCTGAATCGGATGATCGGCGATCATATTCTCGTCGCCCATAACGCCCAATTCGACCTCAGCTTCCTCCATCATTCGCTGATGCGGATCGCGGGCCGGTCGTTCAACAACGATTTTATCGACACGTTGACGATCAGCAGGGCGCGCCATGTGTACCCGCATACGCTGAAGGACATGTGCGACCGGTACGCCATCCCGCTTATCGGCGGCCATCGGGCGCTGAACGACGTGGTCGCCTGCTGGGAGCTGTTCCGCACGATGCATGAAGAGGAGCCGGTCATGGATTCGCTAAACGTGTTAGGCTATATGAAAAAATACGGACCCCCGGCGTGGAGCCCGCCTCAAGCGAAGCTCATGCCGATCGAATTGAAATACGCGCCGCGCGAAGCTTGAGTAAATGCATTTTGATGCATTTTGATCACCAAGAAATGTCTAACGGTTGCCATCGACGTTATTTCCCTTCATACATAGCAAATCATATTCTAACGTTTGTGAGCCACGTTATTGAGCTCAAAAGTACAGATTTTGTTACGGCTTCAGCAAATAAGAACGTGTGGATACGTTAGAATTTCGGAAGCGGCATTTTTGTTCAAATAAGGTTTATCGCAACCGTTAGCGTTTTGCTGCGGTCCTGCGGTCCCCATTTTAAAGGGCGGCTAGCTACTGCTCTCTACTCACCGTTTATGCGGGTCTGTAAATGCAACTTGATGAATATTTGATGATATGTTACATTGTTGACAAATGAATCGGTATGAAGCACATGCCGCTTTGATACGCGTTGCTCTTATGGGCAATGGCGCATCAAAGCGGCTTTTTGTTTGAATATGAACCAGGAGGTGAGAAAATGCGTTTATTTGACGACATTTATGAGAATTGGTTGGCTAAACAGATTGTTGAAGAAAGCAGCCCTAGAAGACAAGAATTTCTTCGAAAAGGTTTGGGACATGGAACGGTTCAGTTTCTACGCTCGATATGGCTCCCTACAATTGGCAACTTGGATCACTTATATCCAGAATATGAGGTGCGCGATTTCAACAATGGATACCGTTATCTTGACCTTGCCTATATGCCGGGCGGCGCGAAAGGATGTATTGAAATTCAGGACTATCGAACCCATGCCAGGGATATAGAAGCCAGTCGGTTTAAAGATCTATGTATGAAACAATCGTTGCTCGTTCTTGACGACTGGATCTTCCTGCCTATCGCATACTTGTCGATTCGAGAAGATCCAGGCGTCTGTAAGCAATTGACCTTATCTTTTGTCGGAAAGTTCCTCTCCACCTCGGTGCGAGCGGATCTGAACTGGGCAGAGGCGGAAACGTTGCGTTTTGCGCGCAGACTGTTACGCCCTTTTGCGCCAAGGGAGCTTTCCGCACATCTACAACTTTCGGAAGGTCATACCAGAGTTATTCTTCGCGGCTTGTTGGACAAAAAATTACTGGCTGTCGCGAGCGGTAAGGCACGGTATCGTTCATACCGACTTGGCTGAGAGGAACTTGACCGGACCCTTGTATGTTAACGGTTATCACAGCCGCTATTTGCAAGAAAATATAACAATTGAAATTCTAACGTTGCTGAGCTCCGCTATTTCAAATCATTTCCCTTACATTCAATGCATTTCAAGAAAATAAGTTCATTCATATCCGTTAAAAGCTGAAATAGGGCATTTGTTGCAAAGTAAGCTCTCTGACATCCGTTAGAGTTGAAGAAGACTCATCCAGGAAAAGGAAAAGCCAACCATTCGTAAGAATGGCTGGCTTCTTTTCTATGCTTCCTGCTGTGCCGCCGATTTCTCGCGGTCCTGGCCTTTGTCCGATTCGCCCGCATTGCGGTTGGCCGCTTCCCGGTCCTGCTTCATCTCCTCCACCGTCTTCACCTTCAGCCGCGCGGCTCCCTTGTAATCGCGGGTCGGCAGCAGCGGGCCTTCCTCCAGCCGTTTTTTCGCCGCCTCAATCGCATCCCCGTATTGCGGAAGCCACTGCTCCTGCGCGACCAGCATCTCGTCGACCATCTGCCAAATTTCCTTCGGATTGCACACCGCTCCGACAAGAGGATCCATCATGAAAGCTTGGCGCAGCAGACGATCATCTCCGCTAACTGCCGCTTCCACTGCCAGACGCTGCACCGAAATGCTGACGTTGCACACGGCGGCTGGACCAAGCGGAAGATTGCCGACCGTCGGCATGGAAATGCCGTTGCGATCCACGTATCCTGGGGATTCGATGATCGCGTCGTCCGGCAGGTTCGAGATGATGCCGTTGTTCACGACGTTGAAGTGGCCCCGGTATACCCGGCCGGTTTCCAAGCTCTCGATGATGTAGGAGCCGTGTTCCTCGCCGCGTTTCTCCTGCTTGTACTCGAACGCCGGGTCCTTCATCCAGTTCGGAAAGTCCGTTTCGAACCAATGGCGGCCTTCCGTGCAGACGCGCAAGTAGCCGCCCGTCTCGCCGTTAATCCACGAACCGAGGTCGATCCAGTCCCCGATTTCCTCCGGACGCTTCCGGTACCAAGGCACGTATTCGCTCAAGTGGCCGTTCGATTCCGTGCTGTAATATCCGAACCTGCGCAGCATGTCGATCCGAACCTTCTCCGTCCGGCTGAAGTCCTCGTGTTTCTCGAACGCTTCCAGCAGCTTGCCGGTCAGATCCTCACCTTCGTGCTTGATCGAGATATACCACGTTTGGTGGTTGATGCCCGCGCAAATGATATCGACCTCGCGTTTCTGGAGCCCAAACGCAGTTGCGATCTGCCAGTGGCCGCCTTGCACGCCGTGGCATAATCCCACCGTCCGCACGCCGCCATACTTGTTGCATGCCCAAGTGAGCATCGCCATCGGGTTGGCGTAATTAAGAAGCAGCACATCCTCGGACGCACATTCGCGAATGTCGCGGCATATATTCAGCATTTCGGCAATGCCGCGCTGACCGTACATGATGCCTCCCGCGCTCAGTGTGTCGCCGACGCATTGGTCGACCCCGTACTTCAGCGGAATGTCGACATCCGTCGCGAACGCTTCGAGACCGCCGACGCGGATCGTGCAGATGACGTATTTGGCTCCTTGAAGCGCTTCTCGACGATCCGTCGTTGCATGAATCCGGATGCGAAGCCCGTTCTCGTCGATATCGCGTTGGCACAGCTCCGTTACCATCCGCAGGTTTTGCTCGCTAATGTCCGTGAACGCGACCTCGATGCCCGCGAACGCCGGCACGGACAGCAAATCTCTTAACAGCCCTCTCGTGAAGCCGATCGAGCCGGCTCCGATAAACGTAATTTTGAATGAAGACATCGTCACAACTCCTCCTCGACATAGGTTCTACTCAGGTATTAATTTCTCATCCTTATTGTAGCAACGCGCGGGAGGAAGCGTTATCAATATCCTGACCATTTAGATGTTGAGGTGTTAGAAATCCTAATATCGAAGCCGATTAGTCGTATCGGGGATTTTGCGTTTGGAAGGATTGGCGGTAGGCGATCGGCGTTAATCCGGTATGTTTTTTGAACATCGCGTGAAAGTAAGGCCGGCTTCCCACGCCGACGTAGTCGCAAATATCGGCGACTGGAATATCCGTCTGGCTTAGCAGCATCTTGGCTTTCGCCATCCGGACTTCGTTCAGGTAAGAGGTGACCGTCGAGCCCGTCCCATCCCGGAATACGCGGTGCAAGTAACCGGGATGCAGGTTGACCGAAGCGGCGATATCCTTCACGCGGATGTCTCGGTCATAATTGTGATGGATGAATTGGATGGCTTCCTTCACGTATCGGTTTAAGGGATTATCTTCCAGTTTCAGCGATTCGTTGCGGATATGAGCGAGCGCGACGAACAGCTGCGCGAACAGCAGCTGGGTTCGCGCCTCTCTTCTCCGGTCCCCCGCGTCCAGCTCGAGCACGAGACTCTTCAGCAGCGGGTACAGCTCATCGTTGTCGCGCAGCACGAGCAGCGGGGACGTCTCCGCGGCAAGCTCCGCCACGAGCGGATCCTCTTTTGCAAGCAAGCGCAGTGAAGGCATGGCAGTGTTTCGCTCCTGCAACGAGAATTCCACGTTGAGCATGCGGCAAGGTCCGCGGTCTTGCACGATTAATCGGTGCGGAACATTGGCGTCCAGAACAATAAACTCGCCTCGTCTGAGCGTAAAGGCGCATGGCAAAAAGGCGGGCGCCGAATCGAACTCGATTCGGCACTCGCCCGAGATGACGTACATGATTTCGACGGTGTCATGGGTGTGGTAGGTCATGGCGTAATCCGCCCACTGCTTATAATAATAAGCGAAGACGTTCGGATGTTGGTCCCCGACCAACCACTCTTGCTTGAACAGTCTTCCTGCTCCCGCACTGGCACCTGCCCCGGCTTCAAAGCCTGCTTCTCCGAATCCCATCTTCCCGTTCACCTCTCATGAAACGAATGATGCGCGTAACCCGCGGTCGAAGGTCCGCACTGCCCGTCAAGCTTCCCGATTATGATTTCGCGTCCAGCTTCGCGATCGCTTCGAGCGCTGCCAAGATCTCACGTTCTACCGCGTTCGCTACAACTTTCGTATGCGGATCGTACTCCGCCGCCAGATCGGAATCGGCGTAGCCGTCAAGCGCCACGATCGCGCCCGCCTTCGCTCCGCGAAGCGAAGCGACGACGTATAACGCGGCAATCTCCATCTCGACCGCCAGGACGCCGGCTTGCTTGTACTGCTTATGCGGAACCTCGACGACGCCGGAGAAAAAGACGTCGAGCGTAACCGTCATTCCTTTTTTCACGATGCCCTCGCTCTCCAGCGCCGACTCGTAGAGCGCGTTCACGATATCGCTGTCCGCGATGGCCGGGAAGCCGTCCGGAACGAGCTGCTTCGTTAATCCTTCGGCTCTGACCGCGGCCGTGCTGACGATCAGACTGCCGGCAGGATGGTCGGCCGAATAAGAACCGGCCGTCCCTACCCGGATCAGCGTCTTTACGCCGCCCTTAATCAGCTCCTCGAAGCAGACGGCCGCTCCGGGCGACCCGACGCCATGACTGACGACGGCCAGCTTCACGCCTTTGAACTCGCCGACGAACGTTCGGTATTCCCTGGCGTAGGCCAGCTCGCGCGCGCCGTCTAGCTTCCCAGCGATCACGGCAGCGCGACGCGGATCTCCGCACACGATGGCGTACGCCGGCAGCTCTTCCGAATGAACCTCCAATATCGGCAAATACATGTTAATCGAACTCCTTCTTCAGCCATTCATCCTCTGGCATCGTAAATTCCTCGCTCGAGAACCGTTCCTCCCTGAACGGGTCGGCGTAGTTATGGAAGCCGTTCCGCTCCCAGAAGCCCGGGCGGTCCTCCTTCATGAATTCGATGCCCCGAATCCACTTGGCGCTCTTCCAGAAGTAGAGATGGGGAACGATCAGGCGCATCGGCCAACCGTGTTTGTCCGTCAGCGGCTCGCCGTCGAACCGGTGAGCCAGAATGACGTCTTCCCGGAGCAAATCCTCAAGCGGAAGATTTGTTTCGTAATCCTCGTCCGCATGGATCATGACGTAGCGGGCTTCCGGCTTCGCGCCGAGCAGGGGCAACAGATCCGCGAACTTGACCCCTTCCCACTCCGTATCCAGCTTCGTCCAGCGCGTCACGCAATGTATGTCGCGGCTGATCTTCGTCTGGGGCAGTTCAGCCAGCTCGGCGAACGTAAACGTCCGTTCCGCCTCAACCTCGCCGAAGACGCGCAGCGTCCACGACCCGAGGTCGTACTCCGGCACGTCTCCTTCGTGAAGAATCGGGAACCGCTCCGTCACCGTCTGGCCCGGCGGAACGCGATGGGCGATCTCCGCCGGCACTTCGGGCAGCTTGGGGGATACCTTCTTCAGTCTTTCCGCTTTGTTGTGCATGATCTCCCGTTCACTCCTCTAGTTTGTCTCCTTGAGGCTATCGTCCAAAGCGGCGTTTATCGCGAGCTCCCGCTCGATTTGCGCGCTTCTTGCATATAACCTTTGTCCTTAAAGAATAACATAGCCAAGATCGTCACGACATATGGCACCATCATCGTAAAATGGGTCGGCAGCGCAAAGCCCTGCAGCCGGATGCTCAGCGATTCCATGAAGCCGAACAGCAAGCTCGCGCCGGCCACGCCAAGCGGATTGGACTGTCCGAGCATCGTCGCAACGAGCGCGATAAATCCGCGTCCGGCCGTCATGCCTTCCGTAAACATGGTTACGTTGCCCAGCGACAGCTGCGCGCCGGCCAGGCCGCAGAGCGCGCCGCACAGCAGCACCGCTCCATATTGGATCCGAGTGACCTTGATGCCGAGGCTGCGCGCCGCCGTAGGGTTTTCCCCGGCCGCAAGCAGGCGGAAGCCCGACACCGTCCGGAACATATAATAGTGTAGCCCGATGACGATCAGGATCGACGCATACACGAGCACCGAGTGGCCGGATAATACGTCGCCGAGCCATGGGATATCTTGAATGAGCGGAATATCCAGCTTCGGAAGGCCGATCATGTTTTTATCGTAATAAGCGCCCTTCACGTCGAAGATCGCGCGGAGCGAGAACGTGGTCAACCCGAGCGCCAGGAAGTTGAGGGCGATGCCGACGACGATGACGTTCGCCTGAAGCTGGATGCTCATGAAGGCGAACAATAACGAGAATACGAGCGTGCATCCGATCGCGAACAACAAGGATACGGCGATACTGCCCGTCAAATAATTGCCGACGATCGCCGAGAAGGCGCCGATCAGCATCAGCCCTTCGAGGCCGACGTTGAACAGCCCGACCCTTGCGCAGATCGCGCCGCCGAGGGCGGCGAGCAAGATCGGCGTCACCATGCGAAGCGCCGAAGCGAATAACGAGACATCAAACAGCTGATCCATTTTTCGCCCCCGCTTTCTTCCGTTTGATGAATGAATACGTCAGCTTGGCCGACACGAACAAAATAAGCACCGCCTGGATGATGCTCGCCACTTCCAGCGGAACCTCGGTATTGCGTTCCATGCCCATCCCGCCGGTCTGCAGCGCGGCGATCAGAATCGCGGCCACGGCGGTGCCGATCGGATGAGAGCCCGCGAGCAGCGTCGCCATAATGCCCGACCATGCGTAACCGGGCGACGTCAACGCGCCGTCCAGATAACGGTATTGCGTGCCCAGCACCTCGACGGAACCGGCGAGACCCGCGAAACCGCCGCTGACGAACATGCTGATCAGCATCAACTTACCGCGCTGCACGCCGCCGTAGCTCGCGAACAGCGGGTTGCCGCCAAGCATGCGGATCTCGTAGCCTTTTACCGTATGTTTCATGAACAGGTATAACAGAATCGTTCCGATCAACGCGAGCAGGAAACCCGCATGCAGGCTGTAGCCTTGGAACAGCTTGGGAAGCCATGTGCTCTTGTCCAGCATGACGGTCTGGGACATGGCAGCCGAGCCTGTCGTATCCTTGAGCGGATAAGTAACGATATAACCGGCGAAATAAGTTGCGATGTAGTTCAAGAGAAGCGTCGTAATGAGAAGATTCATACGGAACCTCGCATCGAGCCACCCTGCAAGAGCCGACCAAAGCCCCCCGGCGACGATGCCCGCCAGCAGCGCTCCGACCAGCTTCAGCCAGCCCGGCCCCGGCAGGTAAATGGCGGTGACGGCCGCGCTCAGCGCGCCTAACACCATCTGCCCTTCCGAGCCCATGTTGAAAAACCCAGCCCGGAACGCCAGCGCCACGCCGAGTCCGATCAAGATGATGGGCGTAGCCCTAGCGAGCGTATTCGTAATAAAATAAAAATTGCCGAACGCGCCTTTCCACATCTCCGCGTAGGTCTCCGTGACGGAACCTCCGACGATCGAGATGGCAATCGCGCCGACCGCAAGACCGGCCGCTAACGCCAGAAGAGGCTGCAGCAGCGGCCTTGCCCATTTTAACAGCTTATCCAACCGCTTTACCTCCCGCCATTAACAGACTGATCTTCTCTTCCGTGGCGGCATCCGCCGCCAGTTCTCCCACGATCCGCCCTTCGAACATGACAAGGATGCGATCGGACAGCTTAAGCACTTCCGTCAGCTCGGAGGAGACTAACAGAATCGCGCCTTGTTCATCCCTTTTCTTGAGCAGCTCGGAGTGGATAATCTCCATCGCGCCGACATCGACGCCGCGCGTCGGTTCCGCCGCGATCAGGAAAGGAGAGTTTTGCGCCAACTCGCGGGCGACGATCAGCTTCTGCAAGTTGCCGCCGGACAGATGCTGCGCTTTCGTATCCAGGGATCCCGTCTTGATGCCGAAACGCTCCACCCATCCGGCGACCATGCCGCGAACCTTGCCTCTCCGAAGGATGCCGTACCGCTCGTGTCTCGCCGTATGTCCCATCAAGCCGTTCTCCGTCACATCCGCTTCCTTGGATACGCCCCAAAGGTAGCGGTCTTCCGGAATATGCGCAAGGCCGGTTGCCCGAATCCGATGCACGGGAGCTCCAGTGACATCTTGGTCCATCAGTTTCACGGTGCCTCCGTCAGGCTGCGCGAGCCCGGCTATCGCTTGCAGGAGCTCGGACTGTCCATTACCGGAAATGCCCGCAATGCCGACGATTTCGCCAGCGTTCACGCGCAGATTCACGTTGTCCAGCAGCGGTTTCGTCTTCGATCCGCGAATGGTGAGCCCGCTAACCTCCAGCACCGCTTGTCCCGCAGCCGTCTCTCGCCTCGACAGCTGAACGAGCTCGCGACCGACCATCAGCCGCGAAAGCTGTTCTTCGTCCGTCTCCGACGCGTTCACCGTACCCGTCAATTGTCCGTCGCGCAGCACCGTAATCCGGTCGGCGACCTCCATAATTTCCTGAAGCTTGTGGCTGATCAGAATAAAGCTTTTTCCTTGACGCGCCAGCTCCTTGATCGCGGCCAGCAGCTCCTTGACCTCAAGCGGAGTGAGCACGCCAGTCGGCTCGTCCAAAATAATGATTTCCGCCCCTTGATAGAGCACCTTCAAAATCTCGACGCGCTGCTGCATGCCGAGCGAGCACTCGCCGACCCGCTTCCATGGATCGACCGGCATCCCGAATTGCTTCGCTAGGCGCGTCGTCTCTTCGGCAGCCGCCTTGCGGTCGAAAAAGGCCGCGCGGGATGGCTCCCGTCCGATGACGATGTTCTCGGCTACCGTAAAGGAAGGGAATAACATAAAGTGCTGATGCACCATGCCGATGCCGTGTTTGATCGCGTCCGTCGGACTGCCGAAGGTTACCGGCTTCCCGTTCAGCTTGATCTCGCCGCCCGTCGGGGATTCCATGCCGTACAGAATGCGCATCAACGTCGTTTTGCCTGCGCCGTTCTCGCCGACGAGCGCATGAATTTCGCCTTTGCGAAGGTTAAAGGACACGTTCCGGTTCGCGGTTACGTTCCCGTAGCTTTTCGTAATGCCTTCCATTTGCAGCAGCATATAAGCGCTCCTTTCAACCAAGGTGAAACTTTCTTATAATTCAAAGCAAACCGGCTGCTAATAGCAGCCGGCATCCGTAAACTATTGAGCTAGCGGGTTGATGACTTCGATTTTGCCGGACTTAATGTCTTCGGCGATGGCTTTCACTTTGTCGACCGTCTCTTGTCCGATGAACGGGCTGAGCGGCGACTTGCTTTCTCTTGTTACGAACGTAAGACCTACGCCGTCTTCCTTCAGGCCATAGTCGGCCGCGCCGAACTCGAATGTTCCGCTCATGAAGGCTTTCACCGTCTCGTATGCAACGGCGTCCGTGCCCTTCAGCTGGGACAAGACGATGTGCTCGGGATCCAGCTCCGTGCGGTCGACGTCTTGGCCGGATGCGTAGAAGCCAAGCTCCTTCGCCGCTTCGAACACGCCGAGGTCGCCTACGGCAGCCATGCCGGCGATGAAATCCGCGCCTTTGGAATGCTGCAGTACGGCAAGCTCTTTGCCTTTGGCGGAATCTTCGAAGCTGCCAACATAATTGATAAAGAGTTCGGCATCGGCATTCGTATGTTTCAGCCCTTGCTCGAAGCCTTTCGTGTACTTGCTAAGCAGCGGAGCATCGATCGCCACGACCGCGCCGACTTTGTTTGTCTTCGTAGACAGGCCAGCCGCCGCGCCTAGCAGGAACGCCGCTTCATGTTCGCGGAACACGACGCTGCGAACGTTAGGCTGATCGATGACCGTATCGATGATCGCGAAGGACTTGTCCGGATTTTCGGCAGCCACTTTGTTCAGCGCGTCTTCCGCTTGAAACGTAGCCGTAATGATCAGATCGTAGTTCTCGGCAACGGTGGAACGAAGATTTTGTTCGAATGCCGCAGGATCGGTCGATTCGATCGTTTTCACTTCCGCGCCGAACTCCTCGCCCGCGCGCTTGAATCCTTCGTCCATTAGCGCGAAGAAAGGGTTGACGCCGATTTGCTCCGGCAGCACGAGCGCGATCCGTTTTTTCTTCGCGTCTTCTCCTCCGTTCGCGGAACCTTCGTTCGAGGCGTTGTTTTTCCCGCCGCCGCATGCCGCGATGACGCTGATGGCAAGAACGAGCGTCAGTAGTAATGTCAAATGCTTTTTCATGTTGGACTCCCCTTTTACCTCATATAATAAACGCTAACCCGCGAATTCTGAACGTTTCACGTGTCCGTTGTCGGAATCCGTATTTTTCCGTCCTCATTCGACATAATTCTACTTCATTTTACATGAAGCTGAAGCTTTCGCAATGCAATGGAATAAATCGTCATCATTTTGTAACAATCCAATGATATCCTATTCTTCCGGTTCAGTCATATTCCTGCTCATCTGGCGGAACAGCTCGATCCCCGTGATCATCGATTCTTCGGTCAAGTTATCGAACAACTTCATCATGACGCGTTCGCGCGTCTTCATCATCTCGCCGATGATGGCTTTTCCTTCGTCCGTCAGCATGAGCCGCACCGCCCGCCTGTCCTGCTCGCTTCGCTCCCGCTTCACGAAACCCAGCTCGATCAGCCTGTCCGCCAATCCCGTAACCCCGCCGTTCGTGATGGAAAGTTTCTCGGCAAGCTCCGAAGAACGAATTTCCCCCGATTCGGATATGATGATCAACATGCGGCCATGCGTCATGTTCAGGCCATGGATATTGTTGCGGTTCCACTCCGCCATGATCAGCTTCCGCACCTCGCGAAAAACTTCGTCGAGCTCTTTCATCAAATCGTACCGGCTTCTCGCTTCTTCGTTCAAGGAACGACACTCCCATCTCGATCTCTATCTATGAATAATCCTGTGATCAGTATAGACTTGCCCTTGTATAGCGTCAACGATTTCAGGGACGTTTATTCCAGTCGGACGGCCAGGAACGATTCCGTGAACCTCCATACTGTACTATTATTTAAACCAGCCTTTGTGCCTAAACCATAACAATAGCGTGCTGCCCAGGCTGAGCATGACGAGTAGCACCGCAAAATATCCCCATCTCCATCCCAGCTCCGGTATGAAATCGAAATTCATGCCATAAATGCTGGCGATAAACGTCAGCGGGATAAAAATCGCCGTCATGACGGTCAGCGTCTTCATGATCGTGTTCATCCGATTGGAATTGATGGACAGATAGTTGTCCCGGAGATCGGCGGTCATCTCCCGGTTGGACTCGATCATTTCGGACAGCTTAAGCAAGTGATCGTACACATCCGTAAAATAAACCCGGAACTGTTCCATGTCTTCAATTCGATCGGAATTGATGACGCGGTACAACATGTCGCGCATAGGCACGATGGTTCTCCTGAGCTTGAGCAATTTGGAGCGGATATCGAACACGTCATCCATCAACGCCTGGATCGACTCCATGCTGACGTTGCTTTCGATTTCATTCAATTCTTCTTCGATTTGGTAGACGCTGGGGAAATATTGATCCACCAGCTTGTCCATGACCAAATAAGCGGCATGGATGTGGCCGTTGTCCGGGACTTTCTTCTGATGGATGACCTTGCTCCACGCATCCTCGATTTCCCTTGATTCATTGTAATGAAACGTTACGATGTAATGGCTCCCAACGAACATATCCACTTCTTCTGCGGCAAGCGTCTTCTGGTTAATGGCGTGCATCACAAAAAAATGTTCGCCCGCGTAATGATCGAGCTTCGGCCGCTGCAGCAGATGGTAACAGTCCTCCACGGCGAGCGGGTGAAAATGAAAATGCGTCTCCAGCAGCTTGGCTTCTTCTTCGCTCGGAGCGCAAAAGTCCACCCAATACCACCTGAAGCGCCGATCGTTCAGATCCGGCAGCGGAACATTAAGGATCAGCTCTTTTTCATGAGTAAAGGCTAACGTACGGATCATCGAACACCATCTCTTTCCATACCTTATTAGCAACATTATACCCGAGGCTCAGTGTGGGGACAAAGACGTTTCGCGAATATAAAAAGCCAACAAAAGGGCATGAATCGTAAATCTTTGGCTATTCGGAAGATCGAGATGGACGAAGACGGCTCAAAGCGGCCGCCATTCCTCGTCCGTTAGGTCCGCCATAACGGCCATCGCCGCTTTGCTACCGGAGGCCGCGGCATAGATCAGCTGGGAAGGCATCACATAAGCCGAATCCCCGGCCGCGTAAACGCCTTCCGCGGTGGTTCTGCCCCACGCGTTGGTTTCGATGCCTCCGTTATCGGAGGTTTGATAACCCAGGGCTTCATCGAACATGGCATTCGGCAGTAAAGCGGAACCGATCAATCCTCCGCTTCGTTCAATGAACGTGCCATCCGCGAAGTGGACCCGCTCCAGCATACCGTCGCTTCCAGCAAACGACGAGACGGGCGTATCCACGATCCGTATGCCTCTGGACGCAAGCAATTCACGTTGATCCTCCGCCAGAGTATCGCGGCCGTTCGTGCACACGACCAAATCCCGACTCCAATTCAGCAGCAGCTTGGCCGTATGGAACACATGCGGATGGTCCGATACGAGCACGAGCGGCTGGTCCCGCAGCTCCCAGCCGTCGCAGAACGGGCAGTTGAACAAGCTCTTGCCGTAAAAATCGCGCAAGCCTTCGATATCGGGCAGCACTTCCCTTAATCCGGCAGCCAAGATCAATCTGTGGGCTAACACTTGGTCGCCCGACGATGTCCGAAGGTCAAAACCTTCTTCGGTCCTGCGAATCTCGTTCACCTCGGCCGGAACATGCCGGACCGTGGGATAACTCAGCACCTCCTCATAAGCGATCCTCCGAAATTCGGCAGGTTGAACGCCATCCCGCGTGATGAAGCCGTGTGAGGCGTGCGTCACACCGTTCCTCGGCTTATTATTGTCAAGAAGCGCTACGCTCCGTCTGGCTCTTCCAAGCACAAGCGCCGCATTTAATCCCGCCGGCCCTCCGCCGACAATGGCACAATCGTAGATCATTTGCAATCCCTCCATATAATATACTTTAAAGACCCATAATATCCGTAATTAGCCCTAAAATGACGCATCGCCCTCGTATCAGATGGACGATGCGGACACTTTGCCTATTACGGATTTAATGACTCTATAATAACCCTGAAACTACACCGCGTCAAGATGCCGCCGCCAAGGCGAAGAAGCGAACTAGTAGAACGATCCTAAAATTCCGTAACCATCGCGACTTCGGCGATCCTTCAAACGGTATGCCGAACTGAAAAGATGGCTAACGGAGCACACAGCCGTTATTTTGCCTTTCATGCCTCATTCTAAAATCTAACGGAGCTACGCGCGCTTATTGGACGGATTTCTAGGGAAATAGTACTGTTTGATGGCCAATAGCGGCCTCCAGCTCCGTTAGAATTTGTAAACAAACGATTTTAATCGAATAACGACTGTGGCCGCCGTTAGCCATCTCAAACGGTTGCCATCGAACTGTAGATCATGGCTGTATGGCAAATGTAGAGTAGTAACGGTAATTCAGAATCGAACTACTAGCCCTGCAGGAGCCGTAGAGGCGGGAGACCGAGCAACTGGTCGCGCGCGGCGTCCCACAGCTCGCGCATGAGCGCCTGCAGCGGCCACGCGGCGGTGGAGCAAGCGGACACGGCGGCGCCGTGTTTGTAGGTCGTCGATGCGGCCGCCGCGACGGGATGGCCTTCCGGCGCCGCATGCGCTTCGATGACCTCCTGCAGCCGCTCGATCAAAGCAGGGTCAACCCGGTCCGAGAAGACGAAAAAATAAGCCCAATGCGTCATTCCTTCCCAGCTTCCGACCGCATGAAGCCTGTGATACTCCGGAGAAATCCGCTGCCGCTGAGCGAATATCAGCTCATCCTCCGCGTAGACGCTCAGTCGGTTATCATACTCGCGATAGCGGAAACGCTCGCCTCGAAGCCCGCGGCCCGGGCACAACACATCCGCTTGCATCCAGACGGAGCCGGGACGCAGACGAACCGTCGTTTCGCTTCGGAACGCCGCGTCCTTGTACAACATAACCGGCTCGGGCATATGCTCCACTATGGCGCCTGCTCCGAGCCTGAACGTTTGGCTTAGCGAAGCGGAACCGCCATCCCCGCAAGGATGAACCTTCATGAACGATTGGTTCGTGATCATGACATGCGTACCTTCGCCGGCCGTCCATTCCATCTCGTACCGGTCGCCCTCCAGCATTCCAGGCGACACGTCCATTACGATCGCCGCCAATTGCCGACGGATTTGGAAAGCCTTTGCGATTTTGACCGGCGCGGTATGGTATTTGTCCCGGATCTCCGTCTTGCCCCCGGAGAGAACGAAAGCGGCCCGAAGAACGGACCGCTGCCCGACCTCCGCTCGCGGCTCAGGAAACGCCATGTCGATGGGGCGCCGCGGACGAATCGATTTGGATGACATGCGCGTGCGCATGGCCGCGCGCATGGGCGATTTCGTGCTCCAGCCAAGCGACGATCTCGTCCAGTCCGTCTTCACCGCGTAGGTTCGAGAAGACGAAAGGCCGATCGCCGCGCATCCGGAGCGAATCCTCTTCCATCACCTTGAGGCTGGCGCCGACATGAGGAGCGAGGTCGATTTTGTTAATGATCAGAAGATCGGAACGCATAATGCCGGGACCGCCCTTGCGCGGAATTTTTTCCCCTTGCGCCACGTCGATGATGTAGATGAACCGGTCGACAAGCTCCGGGCTGAACGCCGCCGCCAGATTGTCGCCGCCGCTCTCGATGAAGATCAGCTCCAGCGGCTGGAATCTCCGCTCCAGCTCCTCGATCGCTTCGAAGTTCATCGAAGCGTCCTCGCGGATGGCCGTATGCGGGCAGCCGCCCGTCTCAACGCCGATAATCCGTTCCTCGGGCAGCACGCCCGTATGAAATAGGATACGCGCGTCTTCCTTCGTATAAATATCGTTTGTAATGACGGCCACGCTGTACTTCTCGTGCAGCTCGCGCGTCAGCCGTTCCACGAGCGCCGTCTTGCCGGAGCCGACCGGCCCTCCGATGCCGATTCGAATCGGCCTGCCCGTTTCGATGACCGGGCTTTCCCAACCTCCGTGCGAATGCGTATGTCCTTGTCCTTGGCACATGGTCCATTCCCCCTTGATCTTCGTTAACTTTCCTACGACATAAACAATCTGGAATACAAACGCTCGTGCGCCATCATGCCAAGCTCGGCCATCGGCATATTCGAATAGGCTTCTTCAGGCTCCAAGGCATCGGACTCGCGAAGGGCGTCTTCGATGAGCGGCGTCAGCCGGGCGATCAGCACCTGCCCTTCCGTCTGCCCGATGGGCATCAACCGGAGAGCGCTGTTCACGCAATGGACGATGCAGGCGTACAAGTACCCTCGCATCGCCTCCTCGCGTCCGGCGCCAAGCAACCAGCAAGTATAACCGTGCGCGAGCGGATGCGCGCCGAAGCAGCGGCCCTCCGAGACCGCGGCCGTTATCGGCTTCCAGTCGAAGGTCGGGTGCAGCTTCGCCGCGAGCTGCAGCAGCCGCCGCCCCATCTTCTCCGCACCGCTTCTCGACTCGGCGGACAGCCTCTGCACGTGAATCCAACGTTCCGTCTCCCACAGACGTTCCCAGTCCATCGACGGCGCATCCCGGTACACGGCCTTTACGATGAGCGCGTCAGACGTCGACCAGCTCTGCAGCAGCATCGCCGACACGTAATCGTACAGCCCGGCTGCCGTCGTCAGCCGCCCGTTCTGCACGAGCGTCTCAAGCCCGAAGGAATGCGAGAAACCGCCGATCGGAAGCGCCGAATCCAACAGCTGATGCATCGCCAGCAGGCGAGTCGATTCGTTCATGCGTTCTCTCCTTTAGAACAAAAAGTAACGCTGAGCCATCGGAAGCTCGGCGGCAGGGAGGCACGTAATGACTTCCCCGTCAACCGTCACCCGGTACGTCTCCGGATCGACCGCCAGCTGCGGAGTCCCGTCGTTATGGATCATGTCCTTCTTCGTAATGGAACGGCAGCCTTTCACCGGCTCGATCCGTTTCTGCAGGCCAAGCTGCTTGGCGATTCCGCGGTCGTAAGCGGCTTGCGACACGAACGTCACGCAGCTAGCGAATACCGCTTTGCCGAAGGCGGCAAACATCGGCCTGCCGAAGACGGGCTGCGGCGTCGGAATCGACGCGTTTGGATCGCCCATCTGCGCGTACGCGATGGAACCGCCCTTCAGCACGAGATCCGGCTTCACGCCGAAGAACATCGGCTGCCATACGACCAGATCCGCCAGCTTGCCGGCTTCGATCGAGCCGACGAGATGCGAGATGCCGTGGGTGATGGCGGGATTGATCGTATATTTGGCAATGTATCGTTTGATACGGAAGTTGTCTCCGTCCTCCGCATCCGGCGCGAGCGGCCCGCGCTGCCCTTTCATCTTGTGCGCGGTCTGCCACGTCCGGATGATGACCTCGCCTACCCGCCCCATCGCCTGCGAATCGGAGCTGATCATGCTGAACACGCCCATGTCATGCAAAATATCTTCAGCCGCGATCGTCTCCGGCCTGATGCGGGAATCCGCGAACGCGACGTCCTCGGGGATGCTGCTATCGAGGTGATGGCACACCATCAGCATGTCGAGATGTTCTTCGATCGTATTAATGGTGAACGGCCTGGTCGGATTCGTGGAGGAAGGAAGAACGTTCGGATGGCCCGCCGCGACGATGATGTCGGGCGCATGGCCTCCGCCCGCGCCTTCCGTATGGTAAGTATGGATCGTTCGGCCGCCGATCGCCGCGAGCGTATCTTCGACGAAGCCGGCTTCGTTCAGCGTATCCGTATGGATCGCGACCTGGATGTCGTATTGATCCGCTGCGCGCAGGCAGGTATCGATCGCGGCGGGCGTCGTTCCCCAATCCTCGTGCAGCTTCAGGCCGATCGCGCCAGCCTCGATCTGTTCCACGAGCGGTGCCAGCGAGGAGGCGTTGCCCTTGCCCGTAAACCCCAAATTCACGGGGAACGCTTCAGCCGCCTCCAGCATGCGGCGCATATGCCAGGCGCCGGGCGTGACGGTCGTCGCGTTCGTGCCCGTAGCCGGTCCGGTGCCGCCGCCGATCATCGTCGTTACGCCGGAAGATAACGCCGTCTCGATCTGCTGCGGGCAGATGAAGTGGATATGCGCATCGACGCCTCCGGCGGTTACGATCTTGCCCTCGCCTGCGATCACTTCCGTGCTGGCGCCGACGATCATTCCCGGATGGACGCCGTCCATTATATCGGGATTGCCGCCCTTGCCGATGCCGGCGATCAGGCCGTCCTTAATGCCGATGTCGGCCTTCACGATCCCCCAATGATCGATAATAAGCGCATTCGTAATGATCGTATCCAGAACGCCTTCGTCGCGCAGCGCCCCGCTGGATTGCCCCATCCCGTCGCGGATGACCTTTCCTCCGCCGAACTTGCACTCATCGCCGTACACGGTATAGTCCTGCTCGACGACCGCCCACAGCTCCGTGTCCGCAAGCCGTACCGCGTCGCCGGTCGTCGGCCCGAACATGGCTGCATAGCTGCGCCGGTCCATTCGGCTCATGGGGTCTCCCCCTTCCACGCGGCAAGCCGCTCCTTCGTTTCCGGAGGCATCGCTCCGGCTACAGCTGCGCCTTGGCTAAGGCCGTTCAAGCCGTAGGACAGCTTGGAGCCTCCCAGCTCCACGAGCGAGACCGGCTTCTCTTCGCCCGGCTCGAACCGGACGGCGGTGCCCGCCGCTATGTCGAGCCTCATCCCGAACGCGGACGCCCGGTCGAACGATAAGGCACGATTCACTTCGAAAAAATGAAAGTGGGAGCCGACCTGAACCGGCCTATCTCCCGTATTTACGACGATAAGTCCTGCCTTGCGGCGACCCGCGTTTAATTCGATCTCTCCTTCAGCCGTCCGATATTGACCTGGTATCATTGCGGCCCCCCTCGTAATCTATCTATCTGCGGCAGCGGCGGTTAACCCGTGATCGGATGGTGGATCGTCACAAGCTTCGTTCCGTCCGGGAACGTCGCTTCCACCTGCACCTCATGGAGCATCTCCGCAATGCCGTTCATTACCTGATCCTTGCGCAGCACCTTCGAGCCGTGGTCCATCAGCTGCGCAACCGTCATGCCGTCCCGTGCGCCCTCCAACACCTCGGAAGTAATCAACGCCACGCTTTCCGGGTAATTCAGCTTCACTCCGCGATTTAACCGGCGTTTCGCTAGATCCGCAGCTATCGTTATCAACAGTTTCTCTTTCTCTCGATCAGTCAATTGCACGCGATTTATCACCTCTTACCCTAAAATTACCTTTATTATAGTTCCGAATCCGAAGGAAGTAAATCAATTTATGTAAGATTAATTAACATGAAATCTATCAAAATAACAAAAAAATCGAGAATATCCGGTGTGGATAGACTCGATTTGACACAAACCTAACAACCATTACTTTCCAACAGCAGCGGCGATTGTCCTTTTTTCTACTTCAAAACCCATATCGTACAGCGCCATCGTTTCCGTAAATCTTGCTTCCTTGCTGGAAGCGCCCATGACGACGGAGATCAGCCGTTTACCGTCTCTCTTCGCCGTTCCCGTGAAGCAATAACCGGCGTTCGGCGTATAGCCGGTCTTTAGCCCGTCGTTGCCCGGATAGGCAAACGGCTTGTCCTTAAGCATCCAATTCGTAGCCGCCAGCGCCTGCTGGCTCGTCGGCACCTTCACGCTGCTTCGGCTCGTCACGTCCAGCACCTCGGGATATTTGCCGATCAGATACCCGGCAAGCTTCGCCGTATCCTCAGCCGTCAGCAAAGAGTCCTTCTCTGCGGCGGCGCCCGCATATGGCGCGATATCGGCGCGGCTAAGCCCCGAAGCGTTGCCGAATACGGCGCCCGGCGACAACCCGATTCGCTCGGCCCGCATATTCATGCGCTGCACGAATGTTTCCTCCGAGCCGCCGATATGCTCAGCAAGCGCAACTGCCGCGTCGTTCGCCGAATAGACGGTCATCGCGTCGAACAGCTCCCTGACGGTAATCACGTCGCCAACGCTCAATCCCATGCGGGCTCCCGGCACTTGAGCCGCATAGCCAGTCGCCGTTACTTTATCATTCCATTTGATCGTTCCTTCGTGAATGCCATCGAGCACGAGAATTTCCGTCATCATTTTGGACATGCTTGCCGGCGGCAAAGGCTCGTCGGCGTTTTTGGCGTACAACACGTCTCCCGTCGAAGCATCCACCAGTATAGCCGCTTCCGCTTGCAGATCCACGCTGCCAGCGGTCGCTCCTCCTTCTATTCGCTGATAACCGATATATACCGCAGCCGCGATTGCCGCGACCGCCGCGATTTTCCAGGCGCCTCCGGCGCTCGATCTTTTCGATACTCTTCTCATGATGCAACAAAGTCTCCTTCCGTTATGGCTCTCTACACTTTGAAGTATAGAGATCCAAACTTAAGGAGACCGTAACCGAATCATAAATAAATCTTAAATCCATCTAAAAGGATGTTCAAATCGTCCATCGGACTTTTTGTACTCGTATTTTAAAGCTTCGGAAGCGTAACCCGGAACGCCGTGTATTCGGCGTTGCTGACGACGTCGATCGTCCCGCCGTGTTTCTCGATGATGCTCTTCGAGATGGCGAGGCCGAGTCCCGAGCCGCCTGACCATTGCGTCCGGGACTTATCTACGCGGTAGAACCGGTCGAACAAATAGGGGAGATCGACTGCGGGTATCGGCTCGCCGTAATTCACCACTTCCGCGACGACATCTCGTTCGCGGGAATGGATCGCGATATCGACCCGCTTGCCTTCCTTCCCGTACAGCATGGCGTTGGAGATCAGATTCTCGAACACCCTTACCAGCTTGGCGGCGTCGGCCTGTATCATGACCGTCGTCTCCGCGCTCGCGAGTCCGCTCTCCATCCCGGCTTCCTGCAGCGGCATATGGTACTGCACGAGAAGCTGGCCAAGCATCTCGACCAAGTTGATAGGGGCTAGCCGCAAAGCGATCGTGTCGTGGCGCATTCGCGTATATTCGAATAAGTCGTTGATTAGATCGTGCAGGCGCTGCGATTTCTCGTACGCGATGCTGACGTATTGCCTCAGCTCCACCTCGTCCCGGTAGCCGTCTTGGTCGATCAATCCCAAGTAGCCGACGACGGAGGTGAGCGGCGTGCGAAGGTCATGGGAAACATTCGTGATCAGCTCGTTTTTCGTCTGCTCGGCCCGCCGTTCCTCATCCAGCGCCTGCTGCAAACGATTGGAGAGCCGATTGACATTGCCGGCCAGAATTCCGATCACGCCGGAGCGGACGGGAATTTGGTAGTTGAGATCCAGCTGTCCGTCCGCGATGCGGCCGATCGCGTCGTTCACCTTGCCGATCGAAGTGAACATGACCCACTGCAGGAGCAAGTACCAGCCCAGGAACAGAACGCCCCACAGGAACACCATGCCGACCGTTCCCGTATTATTCAGGAAGGCCCCCCCCACGCTTCGAATGAAATACAGACTGGGGAAATTGTTCGTCATGAAAAACGCGACTGCGAACAGCAGCGACAAACAAACCAGAGCCAGCACACTGCTTGCGATCAAATTCAGCAAAGAGCGCCATACGAGGCGCGCAGCAATGTTATCCTTCAATTTTGTAGCCAACCCCCCATACCGTCACGATCAGCTTCTCGCCAAGCTCCTTCTCCAGCTTGTCCCTCAACTTGCTGATATGGACCATAACCGTGTTGTTGGATTCAAAATATTTCTCTTTCCATACCTGCTGGAAAATGTCCTCTGCGCTGAACACCCTCCCGGGCTGGCTCGCGAGCAAATGCAGAATGCCGAACTCCGTCGACGTGAACTGAAGCGGCCTGCCATCGACATCGGCCGTATGGCTCAGCTTGTCGATGCGAAGCTGGCCGAGCCGCAGCTCTTTGTTGCCGTCCCGTCCCGTCGCCGTACCGTCTGCCGGCTTGCTGTATTGATAGGACCGCCTAAGCAACGAACGAACGCGCGCGATCAGCTCCATCGGATTAAACGGCTTCGACATATAATCGTCCGCGCCGGTCATCAGCCCCATGATTTTGTCCATGTCCTGCGTCTTCGCGCTCACCATTAGGATCGGCACATTCTGGTCTTTGCGCAGCTTGCGGCATACTTCCAGCCCGTCCATCTTGGGCATCATAATATCCAATATGACAAGATCGAAGGGCTCCTTCTCGTACTGCTCGATCGCTTCCTCGCCGTCGCCCGCGATGGACGTCCGAAACCCTTCGTTCCTTAGATAAATTTCGATCAGTTCGGCGATCTCGCGTTCGTCGTCCACGATCAATACACGTCTTTCCACCAGGTCCATCCTCCTCTGCAGTACTTCCATCATTTGTGCCTTTGCCATTCACTATACCGCAACGAAATGCGGAAAGGTATTAGGGCAATCGAAATTTCAGCATCCTTAAGCCATTCTTAAGGATTTATTATGAACACTGGGCATTCTCTCCAGCTAAGGACTTTTGGAATATTCGTTTTGTAGCCAATGCTAGTCCGATATGATAAAATCTATGGTATTGAACTTTTATTAATTTCGGTTTTTTCGAGGCGCAAGCCGCGCCTCGTCTATATTAAAGGAGGTACTCATCATTATGGCGGCCAAAAGAATGCGTTCAGACATGATCAAAAAAGGCTTCGACCGCGCGCCGCATCGCAGCTTGCTGCGTGCCGCCGGCGTTAAGGACGAAGACTTCGGCAAACCGTTTATCGCGGTCTGCAACTCTTATATCGACATCGTTCCGGGCCATGTTCACTTGCAGGAATTCGGCAAGCTCGTTAAGGAAGCGATCCGCGAAGCCGGCGGCGTTCCGTTCGAATTCAACACGATCGGCGTCGACGACGGCATCGCGATGGGACATATCGGCATGCGTTACTCCCTGGCGAGCCGCGAGATTATCGCGGATTCCGTCGAAACGGTGGTTAACGCGCACTGGTTCGACGGCATGGTCTGCATTCCGAACTGCGACAAGATTACGCCGGGCATGATGCTGGGCGCTCTGCGCGTCAACATTCCGACCGTTATGGTAAGCGGCGGACCGATGAAAGCCGGCAAAACATCCGACGGGCGCTCCATCTCCCTCTCCAGCGTATTCGAGGGCGTAGGCGCGCACCAAGCGGGCAAAATCAACGACGATCAACTGCTCGAGCTCGAGCAGTTCGGCTGTCCGACATGCGGCTCCTGTTCCGGCATGTTCACGGCCAACTCCATGAACTGTCTCGCGGAGGCAATGGGTCTTGCAATGCCGGGCAACGGCACGATTCTGGCCGTATCGCCGGAACGCAAAGAGTTCGTGAAGGAATCCGCTCGCCAGCTGATGAAGCTGATCGAGATGAACTTGAAGCCTCGCGACATCGTGACCAAGGAAGCGATCGACAATATGTTCGCCGTAGACATGGCGATGGGCGGCTCCACGAATACGGTTCTTCATACGCTGGCTATCGCTCACGAAGCCGGCATCGAGTACCCGATCGAGCGCATTAACGAAGTGGCAGAGCGCGTGCCGCATCTCGCGAAGATCGCTCCGGCATCCGATTGGCACATCGAGGACGTGCACATCGCCGGCGGCGTAAGCGCGGTTCTGAACGAGCTGTTAAAGAAAGAAGGCGCTTTGCACGGCGATTGTATTACCGTAACCGGCAAGACGCTTCGCGAGAACGTGGAAGGCTGCGAAATACAGAACTACGATGTCATTCGCCCTATCGACAATCCGCATACGGAGCGCGGCGGACTGGCCGTCCTGTTCGGTAACCTGGCACCTCACGGCGCGATCATCAAGACGGGCGCGGTCGACAAGTCTGTCGGCGGCTACCACAAAGGCCCTGCCATCTGCTTCGACTCGCAAGACGAAGCGCTTGCAGGCATCGCAGGCGGCAAGATCAAGGAAGGCCATGTCGTTATCATCCGTTATGAAGGACCAAAGGGCGGACCAGGCATGCCTGAGATGCTTGCGCCAACTTCGCAAATCGTGGGTATGGGCCTCGGCGCGAAGGTTGCTCTGATCACGGACGGACGTTTCTCCGGCGCATCCCGCGGCATCAGCATCGGCCACGCTTCACCAGAAGCGGCCGAAGGCGGCCCGATCGCTTTCGTCCAAGACGGCGACATCGTCGAGATCGACATGAACAACCGCACGATGGACCTGCTCATCAGCGACGAAGAGTTCGAACAGCGCCGCGCCGCATGGCCGGGCTTCGAGCTCAAGATCAAACGTGGCTACCTCGCGCGTTACGCTCACCTCGTCACATCCGCCAGCACCGGCGGCGTTATGAAGATGTAATTTCGCGGATCCTCGCGCACACAAAACAAGGCCAATCGGACATGATTCCGATTGGCCTTATTTGTTAAAGATTCATTATCATTTTGAAACGTCGATAATGTGTGGGTTAAGATTAATCACTTACGATGATCACGGTAGGTTAAATATTTGAATAATACTGCGATTATGGTTGGATTCGCTCCCAATGTTCGATTCTTAAGTTAAATATATTTTGATGCTCTCCTCCATACAAAAAAAGGTTGTTTCTCAGGGAATCCCCTTAAGAAACAACCTCATCTTTTGGCTTCTTAATGCTAAAACGCCGTCGTCTTCGTCCCCATCGACGCCGCATCGTCCGCCGCGCTTACGATCGTGCGCTCCACCGCACCGCTAATGCGGCCCGCTTCCTGCTGCAGCTTGCCGATGCCGACGGTCGCGTATTGGCGGAGCCGCTCCACAGGCATGAACAGCATGCGTGGCGATACCGCTTCGGCTCTAGCTGCGCTCGTGCCCGCTTTTTTGCGCCCCGACTTGTATTGCTTCGTGTTCGTCAACACCTTCATAAGTACGCGCAGATACACTTGCGTCGAACGTTTGAATAACCCTTCGGGCAGCTGATGCACTTCGAAGCCTAATCGATCCGCACCCCGATGTATCATCGAAACACCGTATAACGCTTTGATATCCTTGGCGCCGGGATCCTCGGCCAGCTGGTTCGCCAGGAATGGCAAGGTATGCTCCACCTCGCGAATCAATCGCAGCCCGATCGCCAGCGGCGATTTGGACGAAACCGCGATATCGGACAACATCCGGTTGTCGAAGTGGATTTCGGCTACGGCATCGCCTTTCGTCACGCGGCTTCCGTTCTCGAATTCGATCGGTTCTCCGCCGTATTTGATGACGCGGTAATGGAAAGCCGCCGGCTTGTCGCTTTCGGATTCCACCGTCCGCAAGCGGAAAACGACGTGGAACGCGCGCTCGTACGCCAGCCATAACGAAATGATAAACCGCTTGAACAGGGAACGGTGCATGGCGCGCGCGTCGTCCGTCAGTTTGATCATTCGGTCTACTCCGACGAAGGTGTACCCGCGAGCCATTGCTTCCTCCAGATATGCTTCGAGCGCGATCAACATGTTGCGCGGCGCATCCTTGTCCGCTCCAAACGTCCGGCCGCAATCGTGAAGGAGCAGCACTTCGCCCGGGCGCAGCTTCTTCATCATCCGTTTCCTGAGCCGATTGGCTCCGAGCCGAATTCTCCAATCCCCGAACAAAGCCGACCACAAAATAATGTGCAAGTACCCGAGATTGGAATAATCGAACAAGTTCACGATGCCCCAAGGCGGGCGATAATAGATCGATCGTTTGCCGGTTGCCTGCTCGATGATATCGTTCGTGCGCTCGATCTGGCGCTTCACCGTGCGGGGCCGCATAAGCCAATTGGATTTGTGGACATAATTATGAATACCGATCGTATGGCCTTCCGCTTCCATTCTGCGCAGCAATTCCAGCTGCCCCTCCGCATGCGAACCGACGACAAAAAAGGTGGCTTTCGCACCGTAACGCGAGAGCAGATCCAGAAGCTGCGGCGTATACTGCGGGTCGGGACCGTCGTCGAAGGTAAGCGCGATCTCCTTCTCTACCTTACCTCGCTTGAACACGCGGAACCCGAAAGTGCGGCTAATGAGGCCAGGGAGAAACGCATAGAACGTCATCACGTAGAATCCCCATAAGAACAAATTTTCCATTTTGTTTTCCCCACCGTTTGGATGAAATAGTCAATGAGTGCGTAGCGGTTCTGAACAATAACAATACCTCTAATTGTATCATACCTTGCTAAAAAATAGGCACAATTAACGAAAACTATAGTACAATCTTTATGGAATCATTACCAAATCCTAATTCGTTCTAGAGGAAAGTGGGGATACTGTGCTGCCGTTTTACAAAAAATATTGGAGAACCGCGTTCGATATCGCGCTCATCGCTTTAACCGTCTTTCTGATCATGTTCGCGTTCAGCTACTTCTACCGGATCGCGACGCCGATTATTTTCGCTTTCGTCATTTTCCTACTCATCGAGCCGCTCGCCCGCAGGCTGAATAAGTGGGGCATGCCCAAGTCGATCGCGTCCGGCATATCGGTCATGCTGTTCTCCTTGCTCATCTTGGCGGCGTTCACGGGCGCGGCCTATCTGATTACGAAACAAGGCACGGCGCTCATCGAAGACTTTCCGCGCTACCAGAAGCTGCTGACCGAGCAGATCGGCAAGCTGTCGGAGCAGCTGGAAGGCCAAATGGACAGGCTTCCCGCCGATTTCAACCTTGTGGAGAGCTCCAAGGATCTCATCCAGGGAGCCACGGCTACGCTGAAGAACTTCGGCACGGCTTTTCTGGCCGGTCTGGTCGGTTATGTGTCTTCGTTCTCGTCCTTTATCTTTAATTTTATCGTCGGCATAATACTAGCCTATTTCTTAAGCATCGAAATTACGACATGGAAACGGACCGCAACGGAGAAAACGCCAAGAACGTTCAAGAATGCCTTTTTCTTCCTGCGCGATAACGTCTTCAAGGGTATAGCCTCCTACATAAAGGCGCAAGCCAAAATGATCAGCATCACGTTTATCGTCATCCTGATCGCGCTTATCGCGCTTGGCGTCAACAACGCCTTTGTCATCGCCATCGTGGCCGCCATCTTCGACGTGCTGCCGCTGCTCGGGGTAAGCACGCTGTTTATCCCTTGGATCGTCTATTTGTTCATCGTCGGACAAACATCGCTCGCGATCTGGCTCACCGTGCTGCTGCTTGTCGTCATTCTGACGCGTCAAATTCTCGAACCGAAAATAACGGGTGATTCGCTCGGCGTATCGGCCTTCACCATGCTCGCGTTTATGATCATTTCGTTATCGCTGTTTGGCGTGGCGGGAGTCATCTTGTCGCCGATTCTCGTTATTCTCGTGAAGTCGCTGTACGATCAAGGTTATTTCCATCGCTGGATTCACACGCCGATCGACGAATACGACGACGAGACGGGCGCGAAGCCGGCCGCCGAGCTCGGCATAAGCCGAACGAAAAGCGACGAACCTTTTGTGGACAGACTGAAGAAGCTCGACGAATAACGGAATCACTATCGAGCCTTATCGAATATGCGTTAACAAACCTCTATCGCGGCTCCCCGGTCGATTTGCTAAGGCTGGCGGGCCGCGATATCCATTGCGCCGCGGAATACACGCGTTGCCAAGTGATGGCTGCCGACCGGCCGGTTTGCGGCAAGAACCGCGATCGCATAACGCGGCGACTTCACCGGACCGTAGCCGGCGAACCACTGATGGTTGCGCTGGACGCCGTCTTTCACGGTTTCCGCCGTTCCCGTCTTCCCCGCCAGCGCCCATTTGCCCTGCCGGATGGAAGAGGCAGTTCCATGCGTGACGACCTCTTCCATTCCTCGCAGCAACGCGCGAGCAGTGGAAGGGTGAATGCGGCTTCCCCCCAGATCCTGATCGATCCGGGATGGAAACTCGACCATGCTGCCGCCGCTTGCGTAATCGATCTCGCTGACGAGCCTTGGTTCCCATACATGCCCGCCATGAAGCAGCGTCACGATCAAATTAGCCGCTTGCAGCGGCGTCATCCGAACATCCCTTTGGCCGATCCCGCTTTGGGCCATGACGCCTCCGTCTACGGCTTCCGAATCGGCAGCGAATAATCGCCCCTTCTCTTCCTCCTCGAGCAACCGGAACGAACGGGATAACAGCCCTGTCGCCTTTTCGTTATGCCACCCGATTCTATCCTTTACGCCGAGCGCCGCGGCCGTCCTGTCCAATTGCTCCGAACGCAGACGTTCCGCAAGCGTGGCGAACACGATGTTGCATGACTGCGCGAGTCCCTCCTCCAGCGTAATATCGCCATGACCGCCATGTTTCCAGCAGGACAACCCGTATTTGCCGTATTCGCCGTCGCAGTGGAACCGTTCCCCTTTCCTGACGACCTTGTTCTCCAGCGCGGCAGCCGCCGTCACCAGCTTGTAGATCGATCCGGGCTCAACGGCTTTAAGCGCATGGTTCACCCATTCCGAACCGTCCGCGAGCTGGAACCGCGCCGGCAGCTTCGGCCTGGACACCATCGCCACGATATCCGCGTTTTGCGCATCCAGCACAACGATCGCCCCTTCCTTCAGACCCGCCTGGTCGGCATAATCCTCCAGATCGTTCTGCAGCGACAGGTCGATGGTCGTCACCGCTTTCAGCGGGTAATAGCCGTTCTTCGGCTGCACGATTCGCAGATCGAGCCCGTGAAGCGGCGCATTCCTGCCGTCGATGAAATAGGAGACCGACGTCTCCCCGACGCCATGCAGGAGCGAATCAAGCGACTTTTCCAAACCCGATCCGCCGACTTGCTCGGTCAGCCTTCTTTTGCCTTCTCTCAAATCGCGTGGATGCGCCCGCATGAGCCATTCCGGATGCTGGCTCGTGAAGCCGATGATATGTTTGGCGTCAAAGCTGTCCAAATATCGATTCCGATAGGGCAGCACTCTGACCCCGTTCGTCTTGAGCGCCCGGATCCGTTCTGCTTGTTCCCGCGAAAGCCGATAAGGCGAGGAATCCGTCGTCGCCCTCCAGAAGTCCGGAGCGGTCATCTGGTCCCATCTCGCAAGCAGCTCGGGCAAGCCGACGCCTAAAATTCCTGCTAGCTTTGCGAGGTCCGTCTCGCTCCCTCTAGCATCCGGATGGACGGGGAATAAAGCCGGCGTCTCATACGTCTCTCCGGTAATCGGCTTGCCATACCGGTCGACGAAATCGCCGCGGCCCGAATCCAGCACCAGGCTGCGCTGGCGCTGAACGACGGCCATCCGCTTCCAGCTTTCCCGCGGCATCGTGCCGTGCGCAGCCGTTCCCGGTTGTCCGGGCAGCAGCTGCAGCCACGCAAGACGACCAATAAAAAAGAGCAAAACGATACTCATGCATATACCTGCGATGACAATCCGTTTCAACATCCGTTCGCGCACCTCCTCTCTTTATTGTTCCCTTAAGATTCAAACTCTCAAACCTAGGAGAATGCGCCGCAATGAAGGCGAAACGCCGAAGAACCCTGCGCCATCGGTACAGGGTTCTTAAAGGTAATTTTTATGAATGTCAGGCCTAATCCATTTTGAACTTGGATAACGATTCCTTCAGCTCGCGCGACACGGCATCCAGCTTATCCGATAACCGGACGAGACTTTCGCTGATCGACAGCTGCTCGCTGCTGAGGGAAGCGACTTCTTCCGACGTAGCCGAAGATTCCTCCGCGACCGCGCTGACGCTTGTCATCGCATCCGACATCACCGCCTGCGACTTCTCGAGCTCGTTCACCGCGCTTGTAGCCAGCTCCAGCTTGTCGGAGAACTGCCCCATCTGGGCCTCAACCTTCAGGAAGATCGAATTCGCTTCCTTAACGGATGTGATCTGCTCCTGGAACAGCGGGTAAGCCTCCGACAACACCGATACGGTTTCTTCGATCTCGCCTTGAATCTTCGCCGTAATTTGCGCGACGACGTCGATCGATTGCCTGGATTGATCCGCCAGCTTGCGAATCTCGTCGGCAACGACCATAAAACCTTTGCCGGCCGCGCCTGCCCGGGCCGCTTCGATCGTTGCGTTCAGGGACAAAATGTTCGTCTGTTTCGTCAAGTTGTTCAGCACATCGAGAATTTTGACGATCGAGCCCGTACTGTCTTTGAGCGCGTCTACCTTTTCGACCATGGAACGCGTCATTTCTTCGGTTGTTCCCGTTTTCTCGATCAGGACGCCCATATAAGCGGTACCTTGTCGGCTCGCTTTCTCGACTTCCGACGCGGAGCTAGACATCTCAACGTTCGCCGAGATAACTTCTTTCATCTGCACGTTCATATGGTTCGTTAAGTCGCTGCCCTTCTCCGCTTCGACCGCCAGGCTTGTTGCGCCATTCGCGATTTCTTCCGTCGCGACGGCGATTTCCTTCGCCGCGATCGACGTTTGTTTCGAAGCTTCGGTCAAGTCCGATGCCGTGGCGAGCACCTCGGCCGCCGACCTTGTCGTCTGAAGCGCCAGCGATTGGATTTGCGTCATCATTTCATTGAAGCTGTCCGCCAGTTGACCGATTTCATCCTGACGTTTTCTTACGTTCGAACGGACGGTTAGATTTCCTCTAGCGCCTTCGACCATTAAGTTACGTAGCTGCACGAGCGGCTTCGCGATCGTCGCGATGACGAGCAAGCCAATCGCTACCGCGATTACGGCGCCGAGCAGTCCCATCCATATGGTCAGGTTGCCGATGACGCTTGCTTGTTTCGCCAGTTCTTCTACCGGAATGGTTCCTACGAGCTTCCATTCCGCGTTTTTGAACGTTTGGTAGGCCGCCAGCACCTCGTTTCCGTCCGCGTCGTTCAGCTTAGGCCGACCGGTTTCCGCATCCGCGGGAAGCGAAACCGAAGCCGCTTTGCCGATCAGGGCAGCATCGTCGTTAATGATCGTGTTGTTTTGCGCATCAACGACGAACAGCTTGCTGCCGTTGCCCAAATTCACATCCTGATAACGTTCGACGAACCGTTCCACCGGAACTTCGAGTACAAGCACGAACGTATCGTCGATCATCCCGATATTTTTGACCAGCCGCGCAAGCGCGATCGAAGATGCATCCTTCGCCGCAACGATTCCGTCTGCCTGCGCTTCGATCCACATTTCGCGGCCGTCCATCTCGATGACTTGTTTAAACCATTCGGCTTCCCTAACCTTTTTCCCTACGGTGCTGTCCGCAAGCCCTGCGGTGATCGGCATCGTATCCGGAGACGTCGGAATAAACGCCGCGCCGGCAATCGTATTGTTGCCCATAATATAATTGGAGAGCCTTTCCGCTACGTCGCGCGATGCCATGAGCGAATCGAATTCGTCCGTCTGCGTAACATACGTTTGCAAATGTTCCCGAATATCCTTGTCGATCATAATTTGCATCGTAAGATCGCTGTAATTCTGGAATACAGTGTCCAAATTGTTCGCGACTTGCGTTATCGTCTGCAAGCTTGCTTCGGAAACGTTCTCCTCCACCAGCTTTTTCGCTTCGAAATAAGAAAGCACGCCTACCGCGATGACGCAAGCGATAATGCTGGCCGAAATAATGAGCAAAAGCTTTAGTCCAACCGATTTGATCGGATTCGTTAGCTTCGTCTCCTTAAGCCCTGCCCCCCAAGACTTGGCCATTCCCACGACCGACCCTCCGGCCGAGAGCCCCGCGGAAACCTTTTTCCACTTGTCTCTCCCTATTTTCCCCTTCCCGGAATGTTCCTTCTTCAAGTCTGACATGAAGTCATGCACCGCCTTCGTTGGTTTTAGACGTATCTAGTGATATGTACCCAGCTTCTTAATGCCTACTATTACTTATCGACCACTCCCTCCGAATTAATAATAGGTAAAGTAGAAATCATCCGTCCCAAAAAACACAAAAAGAGTCTTCCGCTCTGTACGGAAGACTCCCCTCACCCACAGGTTATATTTTGAACTTGGACAACGAGTCCTTAAGCCCTTTCGACACCGCATCCAGCTTCTCGGACAGCTGTACGAGGCTTTCACTGATTGCCAGCTGCTCGCTGCTGAGCGACGCGACTTCCTCCGAAGTGGCCGATGCCTCCTCCGCAACGGCGCTTACGTTCGTCATCGCCACGGCAAGCACGGATTGCGACTGATTCAGCTCCTCGATCGAAGAGGTAACGCCTTCCAACCGACTGGCGAAATTGCCCATTTGCTCCTGCACCGTCAAGAAGATGCCGTTCGCTTCCTTCACCGAGCCAATCTGCTCTTGGAAGATCGGATATGCATCCGACAGCACATGAACCGTTTCTTCGATTTCGCCCGCGATCTTCGCCGTAATTTGCGCGACGACGTCGATCGATTGCCTCGACTGGTCGGCGAGCTTGCGAATCTCGTCCGCTACGACCATGAAACCTTTGCCTGCCGCGCCTGCGCGCGCCGCTTCGATCGTAGCGTTCAAGGAAAGAATGTTCGTCTGTTTCGTCAGATTGTTCAGCACATCCAAAATTTTGACGATCGAACCGGTGCTGTCCTTCAGCTTGTCCACCTTCTCGACCATGGAACGGGTCATCTCTTCCGTCAATCCGGTCTTCTCGATCAACATGCCCATGTAGGCCGTACCTTGTCCGCTCGCCCGTTCCACCTGCGCGGCCGAAGCGGCCATCTCCCGGTTCGCTTCGATGACCCTCCGCATCTGGGTATTCATGTCGCTCGTTAAGTCGTTGCCGCGCTCCGCCTCGACGGCCAGACTTGTCGCGCCTCCCGCGATCTCTTCGGTAGCGACCGCGATCTCTCTAGCGGACATCGAAGTTTTTTTCGATGCGCTCGTCAGATCCGATGCCGTGAGGAGGACTTGTTCGGCCGAAGCCGTCGATTGATGAGCGAGCTCCGTAATTTGCGTCATCATACGGTTGAAGCTGTCGCTTAGACCTCCGATCTCGTCCTGGCGTTTCCGGATCGACGACCGCACCGTCAGATTGCCCCCCGCTCCCTCGACCATCAAATTCCGCAGCCGTACAAGAGGCGTTGCGATTGAGAACAACACGAGGAACCCGATTGCGATCGCGATGACCGCTGCTGCCGCGACCGTGATCCAAGTCAAGGTGCGTATCGCTTCGGCATCCTTTACGAGCATCTCGACCGGGATCGTGCCGACGAGCTTCCAGTCCATAGCCTCGAACGACTTGTACACGGCCAGCACTTCCAGGCCATTCGTCGTCGTGAGCTTCGTCGCGCCGAAGTCGCCGTCTTCTCCTGCGGGCAATTGAACGTTCGCAGGCTGACCGATTCGCGCCGGGTCGTTCGCGACGACATAATTGCCGCTGCCGTCGACGATCGCTATTTCGCTGCCCTCGCCGAGCGAAACTTCGCTGTAACGGTCGCTGAACGTGCCGACTTCCATCTCCAGCAGCAGCACATACGAGGCATCGCTCGATACGCTATCCTTCAGCAGGCGGCTGATGCCGATCGACTTCTGATCGGGACCCATCGACAGCCCTTCCGCCTGTGGCGCGATCCAATTCACCTTGCCGTTGAACTCGATGGTCTGTTGGAACCATGCCTGCTTCATCAGCGCATCCGCCGATGTGCTAAGCGCGGAACCGGAAGCTACGATATGTAAACCTTCCTTGACCGGCAGCAGCATGATCCCCTTGATCGAGCTGTTGCCGATGGCATAGGCTTGAATCTTGTCGCTTAATTTGCGGGAAGCTTCGAATCTCGAATAATCGTCCGCGTTGCTCGCGATGTCGCCAACGATCGTGTGGAAATCCTTGTCGACCAAAATCTGCAGTGTAATGTCTTCGTATGTTTTATAAATGATATCCAAATTTTCAGCTACCTGGTTTACCGTTTGAAGGCTGGCGTCCGACACTTTTTTCTCGACGATGGACTTCGCTTCGCCATAGGCCATAAGTCCCACGGTCAGAACGCATGCCAATATGCTCACGAAAATGATCAGAAACAGCTTCATCCCTACCGATTTGAGCGGACTCGCCAGCTTCGTCTCTTTCATCATTTCCGCTACGGTGTTCGCCCTGTTTGCGGCTGCCGCAAACGCTGAACCCGCACCGGAACCCGCCAATCCACTGGAAGCGTTTTCAAGTTTGCCTTGTTGATGCCCTTCGATTCCTTTTGACGCAGTCTTCTTCTCTTTCTTCTTACCGGCCATTGTCGAATACCCCGCTTTCATGTTGGTTGGAACGTCGATTACCGCATCCGTCTAGCGAACTGTGCCGAAATATGTATAGTAGTTAAGTTCTATTATTTGTGATTGTCTTTCCCTTGTCAATTGCTTGGAGAAAAAAATAAACCGCGTGAACTTTCCAAAGTTGAACTGTCAAAAAAAAACCGCCCCCAGAGGGGACAGGTTCGGAAACAAACGATTATCTGATTTTTTTGCGCATCATATCCATCGGCTTCACCGGTTTGAGCGTGCGAATCCGTACATGCTGCAGCGGATGTCTGGCCGCGTCGATCGGCTTGCCGTCAAGATCCGTAAGTTCCGTTACGGTCTGCTTGAAGAACGTGCCTCCCGGACCGACAAACTCCACCTCTTGGCCGGGCTTGAAGTGATTGCGCTGCTGAAGAGTCGCAAAGCCGGTGTTTTCATCGTATTCGAGGACGATGCCGGCGAAATCGTATGGAGCCGCTTTCTCCTCCGGCTCGTAGATATGGTCTTCGGCTCCCGGCATATCCAGGAAGAAGCCCGTATTTAGCGGACGGTTGGCAGCCTTGTTCATCTCTTCGATCCATTCCGGTTTCACTTTGAAGTTAACCGGATCTTCGAAGTACTCGTCGATCGCTTTACGATATACATTCACTACCGTCGCGACGTAATGAATGCTTTTCATTCTGCCTTCGATTTTGAAACTGTCGACGCCTACCTCGATGAGCTCGGGCAAATACTCGATCATGCACAGATCCTTCGAGCCCATCGTAAATTGATCTTCGCCTTCCTCGTACATCGGGGCGTCGTCCACGAACAAGTCGTACTTCCAGCGGCAGGATTGGCAGCAGCCGCCCCGGTTGGAATCGCGGTCGGTAAAATGGTTGGACAAAACGCAGCGGCCCGAATACGAAGAGCACATCGCGCCATGAATGAAAGCCTCGATTTCGATATCGACATGGCTTTTGATTTCCGCGATTTCCTTGAAGCTCGTCTCCCTTGCCAAGACGACGCGCGGCAATCCTTCGTCCTTCCAGAATTTCACCGCTTGCCAGTTCATCGTAGACTGCTGCGTGCTCAGATGAACCTCCATCTTAGGCGCTACGCGCTGCGCCGTCTCGATGATGACGGGATCCGCGGCGATAATGGCCGCAATGCCCGCTTCCTCCAGATTGCGAAGGTATTGCTCAAGACCATCGATATCCTCATTGTGCGCGTAGATGTTTGTAGCCACGAATACTTTGGCGCCGTAACGGCTCGCGAACTCTACGCCTTCTTTCATTTCCTCGAAGCTAAAGTTGTCGGCGCCCGAACGGAGGCCGTACTTCTGTCCTCCGATATAAACCGCGTCGGCCCCGTAATGCACGGCGAATTTCAGCTTCTCCAGATTGCCCGCGGGAGCCAGCAGCTCCGGTCTGTCGAGCCGATTCCGTTTGCCGGTATACCGCGGAGCGGTGGTTGGCGTCGTGCTCACCTGCATGCACCTCCTGCATTCCCATATTCGATCAATACACTTGCTCTTTATAAAAAAATCCGAAGCTTAACTCCCGCTTGGGATCCTGCACGTCGCGAATGGCATCCAGCCATTCCTCTTGGAACGAATACCCTTCCGGGTCGGCGATGTAAGCGTCGATCGCTTGACGGTACGCCCTGACTACTGCTTCATTATACTCGATTGATTTCATGATTCCTTCGACCTTCAGGCTATCCACGGAAATTGCCAGAAGCTCATGGATATTCTCGAGCATGCAAATATCGTCCGAGCTCATGATATGGGTGCCGCCGTCATCCTGGAAGATCGGATATCGCTCGTCCGGGCGTTCGGCTTCCATCAGATATAGGCCGCGTTCTCGCTCCGCGTCTTCAATGCGTCCCGTATCGCCATGGTGATCCAAATAACTATTGACGAGCGACCGCTTCGAATGGTAAATGTTCGTCATTCCGTGCACTTGCACCTGGATTTCGAGCTTCGACTTTGCCTTCGTGTCCTCGATCTGCTCCATGTTCAGCTCGCGCGCCAGCACGTAGCGGGTTGCCCCTCTGCGGGCCCAATATTCCGCCGTGACGAAGTTCGTCGACGTCATCTCCGCGTTCCAATGCAGCCCGATTCCGGGCGCAAGCTCGCGCGCGGCAACGAGCACAGCGGGGTCGCCGAAGACGATGGCATCCACGCCGAGACCGTGAATCGCGCGGATGTAGTCCGGCATCGTCTCGAGCGTTTCGTTATCGATCAAATTGTTCATCGATACATAGATGCGAACGCCTCTCGGCTTAGCCAGCTTAACGGCTGCCCCGATCATTTCAAGCGTAAACGCTCCGGCAAGCCGGGTGCCGTAACGCGACTCACCGATCACGAACGCATCGGCACCGGCGTCCATTAGTCGTTCGAGCTCTTCCAGCGATGCGGCTGTCGACAGCAGCTCCGGTTTGTAAGTCATGTCCATTCTCCTTCTCCATGCAGAACTCAAGAAAAACTAGTTGGCCGTTTTTTCGCTCTTTTCGATATTGCGAAGATGCTCGTTATACGTCTTCGCGAACAGATGCGTCTGCGATCCGTCTTTTTTCGTCACGTAGAACAAATAATCCGACTCCGCCGGGTAGAGCGCCGCTTCGATGGACGCAAGGCTCGGGCTTGCGATCGGACCGGGAGGCAAACCGTCGTTTTTGTAAGTATTATAAGGACTGTCGATCTCCAAGTCCTTCTGCATGAGCCGCTCCTTCGGTTCGTCCAGCGCGTATTGGACGGCCGCGTCGATCTGCAGCCTCATCGGCTCGGCGAGCCGGTTATAGATGACGCTTGCGACGAGCGGCCGCTCTTCGTCGACGACGACTTCCCGCTCGATAAGAGAAGCGATGGTCATAATCTCGTGCAGCGTTCTGCCCGAAGCCTCCATCGCATCCTGCCAATCATCCGGCAAGCCGCTAAGCTTCCGGTCCGTCTCCTGGAGCATGCGCGCGATAATCTCCTCTTCGGTGCTTCCCTTCTTCATCTCGTACGTCTCCGGGAACATGTAACCTTCGAGGCGTTTGTGCAATTTATCGTTATCCGGAATGGAGAGGACGGTTTCCGCTTCTTTCCACGAACGGCCGTTCTCTGCCAAGTCCAGAAACTTGTCCTTGTTAATTAATCCATCCGCCGCCAGCTTGTCGGCGATCTGTAGCACCGTGAACCCTTCGGGAATCGTGAATCGAATCGTTTCTTCCGCGACCGTATCGCCGGCGTTCAGCATGGCGATGATCTCGGAATTCTCCATGCCCGGCTTCATTTCGTATGTGCCGGCCTGGAAACGCGCCCCTTCGTCCTTCAGCTGCAAATAATAACCGAACACGAAGCTGTTTTTGATGATTCCATTCTCTTCCAGCGAGTCGGCAACCGAGTTGGCGGACATCCCCCGCGAGATTGTCACTTGTTTCGCATCCCCTGCCGGCGTCGGCTGAAGGTTGCTCCAGACGTAGTAAAGCACGATTCCGGCTCCAATTGCCATAATGCTTATTAAACTAAGCACGACCCAAAGCGAGATGACCCAGGTTTTTGGTCTGGAGCGGTTTTTGTTGCTTTTTTTCTTTTTCTTTTTCTTTTCGGTCGTTGATTGCTGTTTTTCTTCCGGCATATCCAACCTGCTACACCCTCTTTAAGTAAGTTTCCGCTAGTGCGAATAAGGCGAGAATCTTATCATGGCTTGGAATTTGAAAAAGAGCGGTTGTCAGCCGCCCTTAGTGTCAACTATATGGAAGATGCTAGGGCCTGTCGTCGCTTGCGAACAGCAAATCGTCGTACGCTTCGGACGCCGTTTCCCATTCTTCGTCGTCCTCGATCGTCTCGAGCTGCGGTTCTCCGTCTCCTTGGCGGACACGCAAAAATTCAACCTCGTCTTCCGCTTCCATCTCCTCGCTTTGCAGCGCCGCGTAAACGGCGCCGCCCAGCTCGAATTCGGCTTTGATTCGGAACGTCTGCGTGCTTCCGTCCTCGGCAACCAGGTCGACATGATCGCCGAAAGCCTCTTTTAGCATACTGAGTCGTTTGGGCGTATGATTAAGCTCGGACATTAGTCCTGTTCCTCCATCTCGCCTAGAAGCGTGTTGAACGTTTCTTCGACCATATTCCATTCTTCTTCGTCCTCGATCGTGTATAACTTGAGGTCGTCGCCTTCCTCTTCGTAGCGGAACGCGTACACTTCGTCTTCTTCCTCGTCGTTGCCGATCAGAGGCACGACCATCATATATTTCTGATCCGAACCATCGACTTCGAATTTCATGATGACTTCGAATTCTTCTTCATTGCCTTCTTCGTCCGGAATATAAATAATTTCCGGCTCTTCATATTGCATGTCGTCATTTGTCATGGTTACCCTCACCTTTTCGTTTTAGAGTCGAGAAAATTTTGCAAGATCAGCGTTGCCGCCATCTTGTCGATTACTTGCTTCCGTTTCCTCCGGCTGACGTCCGCTTCGAGAAGCGTCCGTTCGGCAGCTACCGTTGTCAGCCTTTCATCCCAAAGGTGAACAGGTATACCTAGCTTCTGCCCAATCTGTTCGGCAAACGCGATGCAAATTTCGCCACGCGGACCTACGGAACCGTTCATGTTCTTCGGCAAACCGACGACAATCTCGGACACTTCGTGCTCGCTGACGAGATCGGCGATCCGGTCCATCTCGCCGCCGTCCCGCCTGCGTTCCACGACCGTCAAGCCTTGCGCGGTCCACCGGAAAGCGTCGCTGACGGCTACGCCGATATTACGGTCTCCGTAATCCAATCCCATTACTCTCACTAACCGCCCGGCCCCTTAGAGGAAGTTCAAAAATCCGCTTTTGATTACGAAGCAAATGCTCCGAAGCAAACTCGACATCGAATCTTGAACTCAGCCGAAACTTTCGGTTCTCACATAGCTCCGCTATGCTCCGATCCTCATTTTCTAGCTTCGTCCAACTTTCTCGGTACTGAAAACCGAATTTTTGAACTCTGATTTAAATTTTACTGTTTCTTATGCTGCAGATAGAACCGAACCAGCTCTTCGATCAATTCGTCCCGTTCCTTCTTACGGATCAAACTTCGGGCGTTGTTGTGCCGCGGAATATACGCGGGATCTCCGGACAGCAAATACCCAACGATCTGGTTAATCGGATTGTATTCCTTCTCCAGCAGCGCTTCGTGAACGCTGAGAAGAATATCCCCGGAAGAAGTTTCCACCCCCTCCGCCTTCACGTTAAACTTCATTGTTTGGTCCATGGAACTCATCAACAGCACCTCGCTTTCAAGAAACGCATCCCATACGGGATGTTGCCTAGTACTATCATATCACATTCGCCCTGCCGACAACCAGTTCCTCGGCAATTTTGAGCGCTTCATCCAGCTTCGAAACATCCTTGCCGCCGGCTTGGGCCATATCCGGGCGTCCGCCGCCGTTGCCGCCGCACACCAACGCAGCTTCCTTGATGATCTTGCCTGCATGATAGCCTTGTTTCACCAGGTCAGCCGATACGGCTGCCGCTAGGTTCACCTTGTCCTCTTGCACCGAGCCTAGAACGATAACGCTCGATCCCAACTTAAGCTTCAACTCGTCCACGATGCCGCGCAACGCGTCCATGGTAGGGGCGTTTACTTTCGCACACAGCACTTGGATATCGCCAAACTTAATGGCCTTGGTCTCCAGCGAGCCCGCTTCGATGCGGCCCAGCTTCGCTTGAAGCGACTCATTCTCGCGCGAGAGCTCCTTCACTTGTCCGAACAATCCTTCGATCCGCTTCGGCACGTCGGCGATATTGGACTTCAGCAGAGCGGAAGATTGTTTCAGCAGTTCGAGCTGCTCTTCATAATAGACGTATGCATGTTTGCCCGTCACCGCTTCGATCCGGCGTACGCCGGAGCCGATGCCGCTCTCGCCGAGCAGCTTGAACAGGCCGATCTGCGACGTGTTGCTGACGTGGCAGCCGCCGCACAGCTCGAGGCTGTAGTCGCCTACTTGGACGACGCGCACGACATCGCCGTATTTCTCGCCGAACAGCGCCATGGCGCCCATCGCTTTCGCTTCGTTCAGCGACTTGTTCGAAATCGCCACCTCCGTGCCGAACCAGATCTGTTCGTTCACTTTGCGTTCGATCAAGGCAAGCTCCTCGGCCGTAATGCTGCCGAAGTGGGAGAAGTCGAACCGCAAACGCTCCGCTTCAACGAGCGATCCGGCCTGGTTGACGTGGTCGCCTAACACTTCTTTGAGCGCTTTGTGCAGCAGATGCGTAGCCGTGTGGTTCTTAATGATATCCTCGCGAGATGCTCTCGCTACCGCCGCCGTGACAAGCTCGCCGGAGCGGACCGTGCCGGACGTTACGACGGCATGATGCACGTTCTGGCCGTGCGGAGCCTTCGTCACGTCTTCGACCTGCAGCGTGAAGCCGCCGCCGTTAATCGTGCCTTTGTCGCCGATCTGTCCGCCGCTCTCCGCATAGAAAGGCGTACGGTCGAGCAGGATCGCCACGCGGCTGCCTTCGCCTGCCAGATCGACCAGCGCATCATCCAGGATGATCGCCGTGATTTTGGATTCAGTTACCAAATCATTATAGCCAACAAACTCGCTTTTATCCGTAAAGTCGGCAAGCGGTCCGCCCTGAACCTTCATGCTGCCCGTATCTTGGCGGGCGGCGCGGGCGCGTTCGCGCTGGGCTTCCATCGCGGAATCGAAACCTTCGCGGTCGACGGTCAGTCCGTGCTCCGAAGCAAAGTCTTCCGTCAGGTCGAACGGGAAGCCATAAGTGTCATACAGCTTGAAGGCGTCATTGCCGCCGATCGCGCCGCTTCCGGACTCCTTCGCTTGCTTCACGAGAGCCTCCAGCAGAACCAGGCCGTCCGATAGCGTCTCGTGGAACCGCTCTTCTTCCGTCCGGATGACCCGCTCGATGAATTCGCGCTTCTCGACCACTTCCGGATAATACACGCCCATCACTTCGCCTACGACAGGCGTCAGCTCGAACAGGAACGGACGGTCTACGCCGAGCGACTTCCCGTAACGTACGGCGCGGCGAAGCAAGCGGCGGATAATGTAGCCGCGGCCTTCGTTCGACGGCATGACGCCGTCGCCGACGGAGAAGACGACGGTGCGGACATGGTCCGCGATGACCTTCAGCGCGACATCCTGATCTTCGTTCGTCTTGTACTTCACACCCGCGATCTCGCAGGTGCGGTCGATGATCGGACGGAACAAGTCCGTGTCGAAGTTCGAATCAACGTCCTGCAGGATGGAAGCGAAACGTTCGAGACCCGCTCCCGTATCGATGTTTTTGTTAGGCAGCGGCGTATAGCTGCCGTCCTTGTTGTGGTTGAACTGTGAGAACACGAGGTTCCATACTTCGAGGAAACGTTCGTTCTCGCCGCCTGGCCAGCATTCCGGATCCGACAGATCGCCGTACTTGTCCCCGCGGTCGTAGAAGATCTCGGTGCAAGGACCGCATGGGCCTTCGCCGATATCCCAGAAGTTCTCCTCCAGCTTGTAGATGCGCTCCGCTGGCAGGCCGATCTTCTCGTTCCAGAAGCGGAACGCCTCCTCGTCCTCCGGATAGACAGTGACGGACAGACGGTCCGGATCGAAGCCGATCCATTTCTTGTCGGTCAGGAACTCCCAAGCCCAAGTGATAACTTCTTCTTTGAAATAATCGCCGATGGAGAAGTTGCCCAGCATCTCGAAAAACGTATGATGGCGGCGCGTCTTGCCGACGTTTTCGATATCGTTGGTGCGAATGCACTTCTGGGAATTCACGATGCGCGGATTGTCCGGTATAACCCGGCCGTCGAAATAAGGCTTAAGCGGCGCCATACCTGCGTTTATCCAAAGCAAGGACGGGTCGTTATGCGGCACGAGCGACGCGCTCGGCTCGATGGCATGGCCTTTGCTCTCGAAGAATGCAAGCCACTTGGATCTGATTTCGCTAGCTTTCATGGAATAGTTCCTCCTTGGTCGTCGATGCGGCTGCCCGCTCGCGGTCAAAAATAAAAAACGCCCCTGTCAATGACAGGGACGAATCAATATCGCGGTACCACCCTGGTTATCGCGCTCATGAGCGCAATCGCCTTCGCGGACGATAACGGGTCCAACCGGTGAAGTTCGTTCACACTCCGAAAACAGCTTTCGGCCATCCTTCGCAGAAGCGCTCTCTCAACCGACGCTCCCCGCCTGTGGCGATATGGAAGCGAAGAAGCGCCCTCTCTGGCTGTCGGGCAATGACCTACTTATTTTCATCATCGATTTAAGGAAGTTCAAATATCCGCTTTTGATTACGAAGTATGTCGAGAAGCTTATTCGACATCGAATCTTGAATTCAGCCGAACCTTCCGGTGCTCACGTAGCTCTGCTACGCTCCGCTCCTCACGTTCTAGCTTCATTCAACCTTCTCAGTACTGAAAAGCGAATTTTTGAACCTTTATCTTAAGCATATATGCACAAATTATATCCATCCCCCGAATCGCTGTCAAATGATCTTTCGCCTAACATAGTAGGCGAACATGTGCTGCACGATCACTTTGCATGCCGCGAAGATCGGCACTGCCAGAATCATGCCCGCGATGCCCGCGATCTCACCTCCGGCGAGCAAGGCGAAGATGATGAGCAGCGGATGCAGATGAAGCGTGCGCCCGACGACCTGAGGGGAGATGATGTTGCCTTCGAGAATTTGGCAAAGCGTATTGACGATGGCGACGTAGATCATCATTTTGAGCGAGACGGTCGAAGCCATCAGCAGCGCAGGCGCGGCGCCGAAGAACGGGCCGAGGTACGGGATGACGTTCGTGATCGCCACGACGCTCGCCAGCAGGAGCGCATAAGGCATGCCGATCAGCAAATAACCGCCGTACGCCAGCGTTCCCACGATGATGCAGACCAGGAATTGTCCCCGGATGTAGCTGCCGAGCGCCTGGTCGATATCTTTCATGAGCCGGACCGTGTTCTTCCGATGGGACTTCGGAACGTAAGTAATGATCGTCCGCTCGAACACGTCGAAATCCTTCAAAATATAAAACGCGAGGAATGGGATGATGAATACGACGAACACCGCGCTCAGCATGGAACCGATGTTATTGACGAAATGAAACAACGATTCCGATATTTTTTTCTCGATGCCGATCAGTGCCTTGTCGACGCCGTCCCGGAAGCTTTCTGGCAGGAAAGTCGTATTGTTCAGATCGGTCACGATGTTCTGTGCCCTTATCGTCAGCTCTGGTATATGGTGATTGAGCTCTTGCACCTGACCGACGAACATCGGTATCAGGTTGACGAGCAGCACCGTAATAGCCGCGCAGAAAACCGCATAGATGAGCAGCACCGCGATCGTACGAGGCACCTTCCTCTCGTGAAGCATCGACACGATCGGGTTAAGCACGTAAGAAATAATCATGGCGATAATGAACGGGCCGAGCACGGCCTTGAGGAAACCGTAGATCGTGACGATGAGCGGCTTCAGCTGCTGCAGGAAATAAATCGCGATGAGACCGAGAATCAAATATACCAGCCATACGAACAGCCTATTGCTTGTGAAACGTTCCATCGGCAACACCCCCGAACTTCGACTGTAGGCTGCAAGCGGCGTTTCCGCCCGAGCCGTAAGCAGGTCTAGTTCAGTATATGTACAAGTCCGGCCGATCATCCTATTCGGACCAAATATAGTCGCCGTTGCCTGCAAGGAACGCTGCAAAAAAGCGACGGAATTGCTCCGTCGCTTCATGATGTCGCCCTGCGGCAACCGATTCTTTAATTCAGTTGTGCTTCCGTAAGAGACACTTCGTCTTCGAAAAACAGATCGTCGAGCGAGCTCAGCGTGCCGTCTTCCTCCACCTGGTAAACCGACATTTTGTCGCCGTTCACCGTCAATTCGATAAAGCAGCCCCAGCAGTAAAACTGGTGGGAACCGATTTTCCCGATATCTTTCGAGTTGCAATTCGGACATCTCATCATATACATTTCTCCCTATCCTCTGAAATTGGAAGCTGCGACAGGCTCCAATTCCGCTTCACTGACAGCCGGAACGATAATCGCGTCTTCCCCGAGCAATACCTCATCCGGATCACTCGGCGCTTTCAGCCATTTACGCCCTTCCATCAGATCCGAAACAAAACCGTCTGTAAGCTCATAGCCTACTATTTGTGTACCCTGAAATGGGTAAAAATAAACATCCGACACTCGCCCGAGCTGAACGCCCTGCACCGTAACGACGGGCAAATCCTTCAGCTTGACGATGCCGGTATGGAACGCTCGGCGCACGTGTTTCGGTTTCATGGCAATGACCGCATCTTCTTTGGAGATGATAACGGCATCTTCCCCGCACGTCAAGACTTCGTTCCACGATACGGCCCTTGCGGACGATGCGAACCACTTGGCGAACTCCAGAATGAGGCCCTTAAGCCGCCAATGTTCGTCGAACCATGCGTCCTTCACGGTCCCTACTTGTTTCCCAGAATGGATTACGATGACCGGAAGCCCGATCAGTCCTTGGAGTTTGATCACGACGGAAGGAAACCTCCTAACCTTTGGTGCGAACGCGGTTCACGATCCCGATCACGGTCCGGGCCGCATTCTCCAGTTCCTCCAAAGTATTCCCCAATCCGAAGCTAAACCTTACGGCTGTATCCAATCTCTCGGGCGGCAATCCCATTGCCCGAAGCACGTGGGACTTCTCCAAGGAGCCGGATGTACAGGCGGAGCCGCTTGCCGCGGCGATGCCCGCCATATCCAAATTCATGAGCATGCTTTCGGTTTGAACCCCTAAGAAGCTGATGTTGACGATGTGGGGCAATCGTTGGTTCGGGTCCGGATGACCGTTCACCGCGATGCCGTTTTCGCCAATTCCTTCCACGAGCAGTTCTATCCATCTATTACGAAGCTTGTCCATAAAAGGTTGCTTTTTTTCTCTTTCGTTCACACAAATGTCAACAGCGGCGGCGAATCCGGCGATGCCGGCGACGTTCTCCGTGCCTGCCCGGCGCTTCCGCTCCTGCGATCCGCCGTACATGAGGGGCTCGCAAGGCGTCCCGGCCGCGATGTATAACGCGCCTACGCCCTGCGGCCCGTTTATCTTATGAGCGGAGAAGCTCATGAGATCGACGGGCATTTGGGACAGGCGGTAATCCATCAGGCCGAGCGTCTGCACCGCATCTACATGAAATAGCGCACCGCCGGCATGCACGGCTTCGCCGATCGCTTCGATCGGCTGCAGCGAGCCGACTTCGTTGTTGCCGTGCATGATGCTGACGAGCGCCGTGTCCGGCCGAAGTGCGTCCCGCACTTGGTCGGGATGGACGCAGCCGTATTCGTCGACCGGCAATAACGTTAGCTCGAACCCTTCCTCGTCTCTTAGCCATTCGCAGGTATGCAGTACGGCATGATGCTCCGCGGACGAAGTAATGATATGGCGTTTGCCGTCCTTCCGCTGAGCTCTTGCCGCGCCGATTAGTGCCATATTGTTGCTCTCCGTGCCGCCCGAGGTGAACAGCAGCTCACCCGGCTTGCAGCCGACGGCAGCCGAAACAAGATCACGCGCACGGCTAATTCGGCCCTTCGCGGCCCGTCCGTACGCGTGAACGCTGGAACCGTTGCCGCCGGGGCCTTGCATCAGCTCTACCATCGTTCCCAGAACGTCGGGATGCATCGGCGTTGTAGCGGCATGGTCGAAATAATGGTTGTTCATCTCATTCACCCTAAAACCTTAAATATAAAACATATAACTGTCTTTTTTCTCTGCTTCCTGATACGTGATCAGGTTCTCCAGCGTCGTGGAGTCCAGCACTTCCGCGATGCTGTCGCGAATGCGGAGCCAGAGATTGCGCTTCGCGGGGTCGTCTTCTTCGGTGAAGTCGACCGGCGAGATCGGCCCTTCCAGAATCCGAATGATATCGCCGGACGTAATGTCCGCCGGATCCTTGGACAAAATGTAACCGCCGTATGCGCCTCGTATGCTCTTCACCAGGCCAGCATTTCTAAGAGGAGCGACAAGCTGCTCCAAATAATGTTCGGACAGCTGGTTGCGTTCCGCTATGCTCTTCAAGGAAATCGGGCCTTCGCCGAATTTGGCGGCAAGCTCCATCATTATCGTTAGTCCGTAACGGCCTTTTGTCGATATTTTCAAAGGTAGCACCTCTCTCTATAAATCACTGTATTCCCATCATCCTTATATGTTAACATATCGATCGGTTATCGTGTGTAAAAAGCTTGCCTCATTCATGAAAAACTTTTGTCTTTGTGGTACAATGGTACATGCTTTATATCAAAGGTGGTGATTCGAATGGAAAAGAGTAAGGCGCAAACGCGCGTCGTCGTCGGCATGTCGGGCGGCGTCGACTCCTCCGTCACGGCTCTTCTGCTCAAGCAGCAAGGTTATGACGTGATCGGCATCTTCATGAAAAACTGGGATGACACCGACGAGTTCGGGCACTGCACGGCGGAAGAAGATTCCGAAGACGTGCGCAGAGTGTGCGACCAGATCGGTATTCCTTATTATACGGTCAACTTCGAGAAACAATATTTCGATAAAGTGTTCTCCTATTTCCTGGACGAATACAAGCGCGGCCGCACGCCGAACCCCGACGTGATGTGCAATCGCGAGATCAAGTTCGGCGATTTCCTGAACAAGGCGCTGGAGCTGGACGCCGACTATTTGGCGACGGGCCATTATGCTCGCGTCGAACGGGATGCGGACGGCACGACACGATTGCTAAGAGGCGTGGACGGCAACAAGGATCAAACCTACTTCCTGAGCGCGCTGAACCAAACCCAGCTGGCGAAGGCGATGTTTCCGATCGGCCATCTTCCGAAACCAGAGGTGCGCCGGATCGCTGAAGAAGCAGGCTTATATACAGCTAAGAAAAAGGACAGCACGGGCGTATGTTTTATCGGCGAGCGGAATTTCAAAGAATTCCTCAGCGGTTATTTGCCGGCTAAGTCCGGCGACATGATCGACATCCGCACCGGCGAGAAGAAAGGCCGTCATGACGGCCTCATGTACTACACTTTGGGGCAGCGGCAAGGCCTCGGCATCGGAGGCTCCGGCACCGGTTCCGGCGAGCCTTGGTTCGTGGCGGACAAGGATTTGGAGAAAAACGTTCTGTATGTCGTGCAGGGCGAGAAGCATCCGAGCCTCTACTCGGAGAGCCTGGTCGCGACCGGCCTGAACTGGATCGTGCCTCCGGCTTGCGTTGGTCCGATCAAGTGCACAGCCAAATTCCGCTACCGCCAGCCCGACCAAGGCGTCACCGTGACGGTGCAGCCGGATGGTTCGGCGCTGATTGTCTTCGATCAGCCGCAGAAGGCGGTAACGCCGGGGCAAGCGGTCGTCCTATACGACGGCGATCAATGTTTGGGCGGCGGCACGATCGACGTCGTGAACAAGGTCCAAGCGGACCTGTTCGTGTAGCCATGCATACCGACACCTGATTTTGCAGAATCGAAGAGGACGATGCCTCGACCGCGAAAGTCGCGGGCATCGTCCTCTTTTTTATTGTTCGTTTGTATATGAATCGGCCGGAGCCGGTTGAACCGTCGCCTTCATTAGCCCCAATGGACGAATTGTGATGCGGGAAATGCGCAGATGGAGCGTCTCCTCGATTAGCAGCTCGTATTCGCTTCCGAGCGTTAACGACTGCCCGCGCGCTGGCGGGAAGTCGATTCGGGCGTACATCCACCCTCCGATCGTGTCGTATTCGTCCGTGTCTACGGTTGTCCCGAAGAAGCTGTTCACTTCCTCGATCAGCATGAGCCCGCTTATGGAATACGTGCCGTCATCCCGCTTCACGATGCTGGAGACGTCGGTATCGAACTCATCCTGGATATCGCCGACGATTTCCTCCATGATGTCCTCCAGCGTCACGAGACCCGAAGTACCTCCGTATTCGTCGATCAGAATCGCGATTTGGCTCCGTTTCCTCTGCATGAGCTTCAAAAGCGCGCTGATGGGGATCGTCTCCGGCACCGTCGTAACGGGGCGGATTAGCGATGCCATGCCGCTCGGCAGGCGCAAGTCGTCTTTCAGCAGGTCCTTGATATGGACGAAGCCGATAATATTGTCCTTGTCGTGTTCGCAGACGGGATAGCGGGTTCGCATATGCTGGATCGCGATTGCCTTGTTGGCCGCTAAGGAGAGGCCGGCGCGCAAGCAGATCATTTCGGTGCGGGGAATCATGATTTCGCGGGCGGTCGTATCGGTGAATTCGAAGATATTGTCGACGAGAGTCAGCTCGGTCTGATCGATATAACCTCTCTTGTGGCTTTCTTTCATCAAGAGCCGCAGGTCCGCTTCCGTATGCGCGTCCCCGTGTCCCTTTGTGGGGTCGATGCCGAATAAGGGCATGAAGCCGTTCGCGATCCATTGCAACGGCCGTACGGCAGGCGACAGGACCACGTAAAGGAACCTCAGCGGCGGCGTCAGCAATACGATTGCCGATTCCGCGTTGCGCTGGACGGCCCTTCGGGGGATGAGCTCCCCGAAGACAAGATGGAGCGCCACGACGCCAATATAGACGATAAGGAACGCGGTGGCCGACGAAGGTCCGCCGGACTTCATTCCGATTGCCGCAAACCAAGGAGACACATGATTGATTGCAATCATATAGCCGATCCACCCCAGACCGACCACGGCCGATGCCATGCCGAGCCTGCATGCCGCCGAGTACAAATCTTGGCTGCCCAGTATCGATCGTACGTGCACGTTTCGGGCCGTCCCCGAACCTTCCAGCTGTTCGATCCGGTTGATTCGGGCTTTGGCTATCGCCGCGTTCGCCGCGGCGAAGAAACCGTTCATTCCAATCAGAGCCATCACAACGATCAACGACCAGCCTAACGGTAACGGTTCACTCAAGCGCCTCCCTGCCTGCCGCTTCATGCCAAACGCATTGCGACGGCAGGCGCACCTCCCTTGCAGATGACTGGATATCAATAATGATGTATATTCGAAGCTGCTTTTCCTTTATGAGTACGATCTGCATTCCCATTCATAGAAAGTTCATGACTCTGCAACGAAATGATCATCCGGGCTGCGCCTGCCGCTGCTCTTGTTTGGTATAATAGTGAAAGCTATTGACACCTTATCCAAGTTCGATGAAATCGGAAATCCTAGGAGGAACTCAGACATGAAACGTATTCTGCTTATTTGCCTAGCGCTAATCTGGTTGCTGCCTCAGGCGGCACTCGCTCATTCCAAGCTGCAGGACACCGTCCCCGAAAAGGATTCGACGTCCGAATCCTCGCCGCAAGAAATTAGGCTGACCTTCAATACCAAAATCGAGAAGATCAGCAGCTTCAAGTTATTCGATGCCGAAGGAGAGGAGGTGGCGCTTGGCGAAACCGACGTTGAAGGCGATACGATGTCGAACAGGCCGACCGCTCCTCTCGCGAACGGCTCCTATAAGGTCAAATGGACGATCGTCGGCGCCGATGGCCACGCGATCGAAGGCGAATACGGCTTCGCTGTCGAAACTCCTGTGCCTTCTGCGACGCCGGAGCCTTCGCCTTCGGCTGCGCCGTCGCCAACGACAGAAGCAACCTCCGATGGCGAAGTCTCGCCAAGTCCGACGGCTGCGGAAGAGGAGGCTTCGCCGTCCCCAAGCCCGGTCGCAAACGAAGACGGGGAGGAGCCGGACAATGCCGATTCGGGCATGTCACCTCTTCTCGCGGTAGGCGGAATCATCGTCGTTGTCGCCGTTGCCGCGGCGCTGCTTAGGAGACGGAAACCATGATCTACGTCAGCGAAGGATTGTTGTATATCTGCTTCGCGATTCTGACGGGAGCGCTGCTGCTCCGGCTCGTGCCGGAGCGGTTCAAACCTACCGTGCATGTTCCGAACGGTCTGCTGCTCGCATGCGCCGCAGCCATCCCCGTCTTGTCGTTCGTGCCGATTCATCAGCTCGCCAAGCTGTTCTCGGAGCAATTCGAGCTTTCGTACTCAGAGATGCTACGCAGCATCCTGATCGACGTCAACACCGGCAAAGCCTGGATTTGGACCGTCATCGGTTCGGCAGGTCTACTCGTACTGCTTGGTGTGAAAGTTTTCCGCAATGACCGTCATATGCCAAAGATCGCTTTGTTCGTAACCCTGCTGCTGATCGTATGGCTGGGTTATGCGAGCCACGCGTCTTCGCTAAGCCCGACCAAAGGCTGGATCCTACATACAATCCACTTCCTTGGTTTCTCGGTCTGGATCGGCATCCTGTTCGCGGCCGGCTGGTTCGCCAAGGATGATCACAATTGGACGGCGTTCCTGAAGTGGTTCTCTCCGCTTGCGATCGCGGCCGTTCTCGTTACGCTTGCAGCCGGATTCGCGCTCATGACCTTCACGACGCCGGATTACGTCAAGTCGTGGATTCTGCCCTATGGCCAAGCGCTGCTCATGAAACACGCACTCATTTTGCCTTTACTTGTTTTCGCATACACGAACGGCTTCCTGTACAAACGGATGGCATCATCGGATGAAAGCTTTAGGCCCGGCGCTTGGCTGAAGGCGGAAAGCGCCGTCGCCTTGCTCGTCCTGGCCGCAACCGCGGTTCTCGGCCAGCAGTCACCGCCTCATGACGTGCAAGAGACGCTGCAGTCCGTTTCTCCATCGCCGTTCTTCACGACGATTTTCCAAGGGCCATACAGCCCTGATATCTCGTTGACGTTTGGGTTGACAGGCAGCGGCATTCTTTTGTTCGCTGCGGCTCTCGTCATGGCGGCAGGCATCGTCTTGATGTACCGCGCCAAGAGGCCGTCATATGCTTTGGCCATGGGCCTGCTTACCGCCGTATTCGCTTACCTGGGAGCTATGTTCTCCATGGCGTGACAATGTATAAAGACGCTTCAACCGCCGCATGGAATGCGGGGATCGAAGCGTCTTTTTTACTTAGTACAGGATCACGCGTCCCAGCCGATGCTGTCGAACCAAAGCGAGTCCTGTTTTTTCTGAACGGCAATGCGGACATACCCGATCATATCGACGGGCAGCTCGTTCATGCGGAACCATCTTAACTCCTCGCACTTATGCGGCTCCATGTTTACGATTTCCCCTTGCCAATTCCGAACAGACAAGTAAAAATCAATCCATTCCGATCCGGCCCCCTTCGGATTCCTGCGGTGGAATACGCCGGTCACCTCCAAGTCGTCCGAGACAATGTCGACACCCGCTTCTTCCTTCGCTTCGCGAATCGCGGCGGCCTTCACTTCCTCGTTGCCATCGATACGCCCCGCTACCACGCTCCACTTCCCGTCCTCGAATCCCGTATTTTTCCGCTTCAGCAGCAATACTTCGTCATCCTTGAAAAACAAAAGATGTACCGCGCCATAAAAAATGGGAGCCCTCGTCTTCGTCTTTGTCTCCGTCTGCATGATCGTTTGTCTCCTTCATTCGATTAGCGGTTGCGCCGCTAGCATGAAGCCGCAAAAAACAAACCAGCAGCTTCAAGTGGAGCGGCGCTGCTGGTTCTGTTTGATTTTGTCCTCCATCCCTTGCTCCGTCGCTTGGTAAAACGTCTTGCCCGCGATCGGATCCGGAAGGTACTGCTGCCGAACGTAATGGTTCGGGTAGTCGTGCGGGTACTTGTACCCTTCATGGCCTAGCTGAGCGGAGCCCTTGTAATGCGTATCCCGAAGATGAAGCGGAACCTCGGCATTGCCCGCCCGTTCGATCGCGTTCATGACGTTGCCGATCGCGACCGCCGTCGCATTGGACTTCGGACTTTCCACGGCGAACAGAATGGCCTGCGAGATATTGTATTTGGCTTCCGGCCAGCCGATCTTGTGATAGGCGTCCATGGCCGTCACCGCTTGGATCATCGCTTGCGGATTCGCAAGCCCGATATCCTCGCTGCAGGCGACAATCAGCCGCCGGATAAACGTCATGGGATCCATGCCGAGCCGCTCCACCGCGTAGAGAAACCAGAATAATGCGGCGTCGCTGGAGCCCCGCACGCTCTTATGGAAGGCGGACAATACATCGTACTGCGTGGACAGGTCCGCCCGGATGGTCGGCTTGCGGATCGATTCCTGCGCGACTTCGAGCGTGAGCCGCACGGATCCGTCCGGTTCGGAGGGCGTCGTGACCGCCGCTAGCTCCAGCGCGTTCAGCGCCCGCCTAATGTCGCCGCCTGCCATGGCCGCAATATGGTTTAGCGCATCCTCGTCGGCTTGCAGCGTCATAAAGCCGAGGCCGCGCTCCGTATCCGTCAGCGCCCGTCTCATCGCTTCCAGCGCATGGCGTTCCTCCAGCGCGTGAAGCTGGAACAACGTCGAGCGCGACAAGAGCGCCCCGTTTACGTGGTGGAACGGATTCTCGGTCGTCGCACCGATGAATATGATGATCCCTTGCTCGACAGCCGGCAGCAGCGCATCCTGCCTCGACGTGTTGAACCGGTGAACCTCGTCGAGGAACAGGATCGTTTTCCTGCCGTATAACGTCTTATTGCTCCTGGCCCGGTCGATCACGTCCCGTACGTCCTTGACGGATGCGTCGACCGCGTTCAGCTTGACGAAATCGCCTTTCGTCGTCAACGAAATAATATGGGCCAGCGTCGTCTTCCCGCAGCCGGGAGGACCGTAAAGCAAAATGGACGATACCTGATCCCCCTGAATGGCCCTTCGCAGCAACTTGCCTTCTCCCACGATATGTTCCTGACCGATATATTCATCCAGCGTCCGGGGCCTCATCCGATCCGCCAGCAATTTGGCGCGTGGAGTCTCTTCTTCCTGATAGGTGAACAAATCCATACTGCTACTCAATCCTTCGTACGAAATGATGAATGCTCTCTAAATCATAGCACATCCGCACAAACGTTCGCCACCTGGCCGAATACTGCACAAGATTCCTTAAACGGTCCCCCAATAAAGCTCCGTATCGTACGTCATCGTAACGAGCCCGTCCACCGCACATTGCTTGAAAATGACAGAAAGCCTCTCCATCATCGGCTCGTAATTCGGATGTCCCGGCAACGGGCAATAGGAGGAGGAAAGCAGCCTTCCCTTCAGACCCTCTTCATCCAAGCGCTGCTCCGATGCAAACACTTCCAATGCCGGACCGTCATCCGAGAAAAACTCCGATAACGTTTGGCGCGTAATGTTTTTGTGCCCAACCTTCTCGTAATCCGTTCCGTATCGAAGAAGAAGCTGCTCGAATTGCTCCAGGAATGGCGTGCCCGCCGTCCTTCTGGAGTTCCAAATGAGCGCGACGCGGCCGTCTGGCTTCAAAATCCGGCGAAATTCCTCTCGGGCGGCCGGACGGTCGAACCAATGGAAGGACTGCGCGCAGACGATATGATGGACGGACTCCTCGGATAAACCCGTACGCTCCGCGGAGCCCGGGCACGAGGCGTACCGCGGATGGCTGGCGTATTGCTTGATCGCGGCCTCCCGCATCGCTTCGTTCGGTTCCAACGCTACAACGCGGCTTCCCCGGTCCAGAAGCAGCCCGGAGAATATGCCCGTACCGGCGCCAATATCCGCAATGATGCTGCGGTCGGAGAAACCAACCTTCCCATATAGGAAATCAAGCGCCTTCTGAGGGTAACTCGGACGGTACTTCACATACGTGTCGACGCGGTCGGTGAAACGTTCTTTGTTATTCATCTCGATTCGTCCTCCTTCGAATGCCATGGCTTGCTTACGTATTCCAGAAACTCCAGCCGATTCCCGAACGGATCCTTCGCGAACAATCGGCGAATGCCCTCTTCTTCCCGCAGCTCGTCGTCCAGCGCTTGAACGCCGGATGCGATGAGGTTCGAACGGAGCGAAGCCAAATCGTCCACGGCAAATCCGGGATGCGCTTTCTCGGCCGGCCGAAATTCCTTTTGGACTCCGACATGAACCTGGCTGCTTCCGCACTGGAACCAAACACCCCCGCGGGCTTGCAGGCTTTCCGGTTTGCGGAGCTCCGGCCATCCCAGAATCGATCCATAGAAACGTCTAGCCTCCTCCTCGCAGCCCGGCGGCGCGGCCAGCTGCACATGGTCGATGCCAATAAATCGAAACGTCACTGCGATCACCTCCCTCAAGGCACATCGGTGCCGGATGATAAACCTCACACGCTTTTTTCGTTTCACCTAATGAAACACAGTTCCATTTAATCACCTTTATTTTATCCCATTTTTGGTAACCGCACAATCATAAATCCGAACTAAATATCCAGGACAAAATCGGGACGGAGATCGGGCTTTGTCATGATGCGCGTTCAACGCTACGGACTCAAATCCCCTTATTCGCGATATTTCGGCGAGCCCATCGATGAAAAAAAACCGCCGTCGAACGGGAACATGTCCCGTTCAACGGCGGCTTTAGGCGATTGGATTATGATTTGTCCGTCGGACGTTTCAATCCTTGCTCCAGCTTCTCTACGGTCGAAGCGACCCGCTTGGCGCGGGTATCCTCGCGCTTCGCGTCCAAAACCCAGCGAAGATAGTCCCGCTTCATGGAATCGGTAAGCGTGCCGTAAAAGTCGACTGCCGCGGGTGAAGACTGAAGCGCTGCTGCCAAGTCGTCCGGCATGTCGGGCACGGGGGCTCCAACCGTATAGAACACGCTGCCATCGGAAGCAGGCTGCCCTTGCCGGTTCGAACGCGAGGGACGGGATGTCGCCGCGCCTTCCGGACGGTAGCGCATGGCCGACCATGTCTCGTTCATGGAGACGCTCGCGACGCCTTCCACGCCTAGCGTCTTCAAGAATCGCCAGCCGCTGTCCCGGTTAATGTCGGTCTTTACCTTGGACGTGCCTTTCGGATAGCTGATCCACAGCAGCCCATCCGGCTTCACGGCGCGCACGGCTATGGCAGCCGTTTCCATAAGCTCTGCCATGGACCACACGAACAGATGCACATAATCGTAGGATCCGGCCTCAAGCTCGGCATCAGCCGACTCACTCGCAGACTCCGGCAAGCCCAGCTCCCGCAACGCTTCGTAGCCTTCGGGCGGATTCAGGACGATCGCCCTAGCCCCTTCCGAGAGGTGCAGCTTTCGAATCAGGTCTTCGTTCATGGTTAGTTGCCCCCGGAAGCTAGCAAATCCTTCACGACGACGCTCACCATGATCAGTCCCGCGACGGGCGGAACGAACGCGTTGCTGGACGGCGGCTGCTGCGCCTTCCGGATTTCCGGCGCGTTATCCGGCACGATGCGCTGCGTAACGTCCTCGCGCGGCTTCATCGGCTCCTCGTCGGAGAAGACGACCTTGACGCCTTTTTTGATGCCGTCCTTGCGAAGCTTCGTTCGGACGACGCGCGCGATCGGATCGGTATGCGTCTTGGAAATGTCCGCCACCCGGAACCTCGACGGATCCATCTTGTTCGCCGCGCCCATGCTGGAGATGACCGGAATGCCGCGCTCCAGGCATTGTTTGATCAGATGTACCTTGTAGATGATCGTATCGGACGCGTCGACCACGTAATCAAGCGGGTACTCGAACAACTTCTCGTACGTTTCTTCCGTGTAGAACATTCGCAAGGAAATAACGTCGCATTCCGGGTTGATCAGCTTGATCCGGTCTCTCATCAAATCCGCCTTCGGCTGGCCGACCGTCGTCATCAGCGCGTGGATCTGGCGGTTGATATTCGTAATGTCGACAACGTCCTTGTCGATCAGGATAATGCGGCCGACGCCGGTACGAGCCAGCGCCTCCGCGGCGATGGAGCCGACGCCGCCGATGCCGAGCACGGCAACCGTGCTGCCTTTCATCCGCTCAAGGCCTTCGGGGCCAATCGCCAGTTCCGTTCGCGAGAATTGGTGCAGCATGTGTGCCGCCTCCTTCATCTATCTAACCGATTATTATTCTTTGGACTCGCCTGCAGCGGCGCCAGCTGCCGCCGCAACCGGCTTCGGCTTCACGACGGTGCGGATGTGCAGCTGCTCCAGTTGGGAGAGCTCCACCTCGGACGGCGCGTCGCAAAGCAGATCCGTCGCGCTTGCCGTTTTCGGGAAGGCGATCGTCTCTCTCAGGTTCGTGCGGCCCGCAAGCAGCATGACGATGCGGTCGAAGCCGAATGCGATGCCGCCGTGCGGAGGCGTGCCGAACTCGAACGCGTCAAGCAGGAAGCCGAATTTCTCTTGCGCTTCTTCCATGGAGAAGCCGAGCGCTTTAAACATTTTTTCCTGCACGTCGCGTTTGTAGATCCGCATGGAGCCGCCGCCTACTTCGTAGCCGTTCAGCACAAGGTCGTACGCTTGCGCGCGGATCTTGCCCGGATCGGTCTCGAAGTAATGCAAGTCGTCTTCGTTCGGACGCGTGAACGGATGATGCTCCGCCACGTAACGTTTGGAATCCTCGTCCCAACCAAGCAGCGGGAAGTCGACGACCCAGGCAAACTTGAACTTGGATTCGTCGATCAGACCGAGATCGCGTCCGAGCTTCAGGCGCAGGTTGCCGAGAACGTCGGCAACGACCTTCGGTTTGTCCGCGGAGAACGTTAGCAGGTCGCCTTCCTCGACGCCAAGACGCTCCGTCAGCGCCGCGATCTCTTCTTCCTTCAGGAACTTCACGATCGGACCGCGCCATTCGCCGTCCTTGACCGTGATCCAAGCCAGACCTTTGCCGCCGTAGCGCGCCGCGAACGGCTGCAGATCGTCAAGCTCCTTGCGGCTCCAGCTCGCGCAGCCCTTCGCGTTCAGCGCCTTCACGACGCCGCCGCCCGCCGCTACGCTCGCGAATACTTTCACTTCGCTGCTCGCGACGATATCGGTAATATCCTCGATTTCGAGGCCGAAGCGCAGATCCGGCTTGTCGGAGCCGTATTTGTTCATGGCGTCGGCGTACGTGATGCGTTGGAACGGAAGCTCAAGCTCCACGCCCAGCGTCTCGCGGAGCAGTCTCGCGGACAATTGCTCCATCATGCCGAGCAATTGGTCCTGCGACAGGAACGATGTCTCGATGTCGACCTGCGTGAACTCGGGCTGGCGGTCTGCGCGAAGATCTTCGTCTCGGAAGCAACGGGCGATCTGGTAGTAACGTTCCAACCCGCCGACCATAAGAAGCTGCTTGAAAATTTGCGGCGATTGCGGCAGGGCAAAAAATTCGCCTTCGTGCACGCGGCTCGGCACGAGGTAATCGCGCGCGCCTTCCGGCGTGCTCTTCGTCAAGATCGGCGTCTCGACTTCGATGAAACCTTCGCCGTCAAGGAAGTCGCGGAAGATCTTCGCGGATTTGGAACGAAGAAGAAGCGTCTTCTGCATTTCCGGACGGCGCAGATCAAGATAACGGTATTTCAGGCGGAGCGATTCGTCGACCTCAACGCCGTCCTCGATCGGGAACGGAGGCGTCTTCGCCGCGTTCATCACTTCGATTTCGGTTACGCGGATTTCGATCTCGCCTGTCGCCAGGTTCGCGTTGTACGTTTCGGGATCGCGCTCGACTACCTTGCCGCTGACGGCAAGCACGTATTCGTTCCGCGCGCGGTCGGCAACCGCAAGGGCATCGCCGGAGAAATCCGGGTTGAACACGATCTGGACGATACCGGTACGGTCGCGCAGGTCAATGAACAATACGCCTCCAAGGTCGCGACGGCGCTGTACCCAGCCGTTCAGCGTTACGGTCTGCCCTACGTCTGCTTTCGTCAATGTTCCGCAGCTATGCGTCTTTAACATCATCATCATCAAACTCCTTATTATCAAGTATTAGAGGTTGTTCAATCTATTATTTCGAAAGTTCGTCGGCCAAAACGGAGATGGCTACCATGCGTTGGTCGCCTGTCGCCATTTCCTTCAGCGCGATTTCGCCGCGCGCAAGCTCATCGTCTCCAAGAATGGCCGTGAACTTCGCGCCGAGACGGTCTGCCGACTTCAGCTGGGCCTTCATCTTGCGGCTTTGATAATCGCGTTCCGCCCGGATGCCGCGTGTCCGAAGCTGGTAGATGACCTTCGACACTTCGCGGTCCGCCGCTTCTCCAAGCGCAACGAGGTAGACGTCGATGCCGTGCAATTCCGGCAGTTCGGTCTGTTGGTGCTCCAGCAGCAGAACCGTGCGCTCTAGGCCGATGCCGAAGCCGACGCCCGGCTGATCCGGCCCGCCGATATCGGCGACAAGTCCGTTATAACGACCGCCGCCGCCGATCGTATCGATGGCGCCGATGCCTTCCGCCTTGAACTCGAACGCCGTATGCGTGTAATAGTCGAGGCCGCGTACGAGACGGTGATTGATCTCATACGGGATGTCCATGTCGGTCAGGCATGCCTGAACCTTCTCGAAGTGGATCCGGCATTCCTCGTCCAAGCTATCCAGAATGGAAGGCGCGTCCGTGAAATGCGCTTGGTCGGTCTTGCAGTCCAGCACGCGGAGCGGATTGCGCTCCATACGCGATTGGCAATCCTTGCAGAGCAATTCGCGCTTCGGTTCGAGGAAAGCCAGCAGACGTTCGCGGAACGCCGCGCGCACCGCCGGCGTGCCGACGGAATTCAACTCGACGCGGACGCCTTTCAGGCCAACCTCCGTATAGAACGTATAACCCAAAGCGATGACTTCCGCATCCAGCGCCGCATCGACCGCCCCGATCGCCTCCACGCCGAACTGGTGGAACTGCCGGTAACGGCCTGCCTGCGCGCGCTCGTACCGGAACATCGGTCCGATGTAATACAGCTTCGTCAAATCCGGTTCGCCGAACAGCTTGTTCTCGACGTAACCTCGGACGACGCCCGCCGTTCCTTCGGGCCTCAGCGTCAAGCTGCGATCGCCGCGGTCGGTGAAGGTGTACATCTCCTTCTCGACGATATCCGTCGTTTCGCCTACGCCGCGCTGGAACAGCTCCGTCGATTCGAACATTGGCGTGCGAATCTCGCGGAAGTTGAAGCGCCTGCAGATATCTCGAGCCTTGCCTTCGACGTATTGCCATCTCTCTACCGCGCCAGGCAGGATATCCTGCGTGCCGGGCGACTTTTGAAATTTCATCCCTTATTCCTCCTAACACTGCTTCTTAAAAAACCAAAAAACTCCCGTCCCCCGCGGCATTCGCTGCCGCAAGGGACGAGAGTTGTAGCTCCCGTGGTACCACCCACATTCCGAACCTTCGATGTGACGTTAAATCCGCATCAAAACATTCGCTCCAGAACGGGTAACGTCCGTCATTCGCAGTTCGGCTAATAACGCTTGCGTTCGCGCCGGCGCTAAAGCGCGGCATGAGCAAGCCGTTCACCGTCTGTTCTCGGGGAGGTTCTTCATTCGACCGGTATAAGGACGCTTGCAGCCTTGGCGCCCCTCTCTGCGTATCCCAAGAGGAATTACTTTGTCCCGTCATTGAATCCATATAACAATAGTGATTGTAATTGTACAGTCCACTGTACCGAAAGTCAAGGGACAGACGCAAGGACGGATAAGGACAGAAAAAAACCTGCATTCCGTATGCAGGTCCAAAGTAATTTATATTTTAAAAAAGGGGGTCGAGATTTATTATAGGTTAACGATGTTAAACGAACGTTAGCGTTTGATTACAGGAATATTACAATTTCGTAAGCGTTTTACTGACAGACTCCCCGAGTCCTACAATCCAAAGCCCGGTCGCCGGATCGTCTGAGATCGTCCGCCCCATTGCTCGGTTGCCGCGATGTCCGCCTCCAGCTCCGCCATGATGCGGGCCTCCCGGAGATCGGGCAGCATCAGCTGCCTCGTGGTCCGTTCCAGTCCTTGTTCCTTCCTGGATTGATGCATGTCTATTACCTCCAATAAGGGAATGTTCGATTTGTATTGATCTCTCCCTTATTGTTGCCCCGACTGCCCCACCTTAAGCACCGCTTTCCAAAATTAACGTGACGGGACCGTCATTGCAAAGCGAAACTTCCATCATCGCCCCGAACCGGCCGGTCTCGACCTTCAGTCCGAGTCCGCGCAGCGTCTCGTTAAACGCGTCGTAAAGCTCTTCGGCCTGCTCGGGCCTGGCGGCCGCCATGAAGTTAGGCCTCCGGCCCTTCCGGCAATCCCCGTATAACGTGAATTGCGAGATCGACAGGATCGAGCCTCCGACATCCAACACCGAGAAGTTCATCTTCTCCGCCTCGTCCTCGAAAATACGCAGCCCGGCCATCTTGTCCGCCATCCACCGTACGTCTTGCATCGTATCCTCGTGGGTCAGCCCAACGAGAAGAACGAGACCGCGGTCGATTGCCCCGACGATCTCGCCCTCCACGGATACTTTGGCTTCCTTGCTTCGCTGCACGACAACTCTCACAACCAAATCTCCTTTTTTAAGGTTGTTTAAAAAATCCAATTTTGATCACGAAGCTTTAACTGAAAGCTTATTCGACATCGAATCTTGAATTCAGCCGGAACTAAGCATATGCTTTCGAAGTATGTTTCCTCCGGAAACATTGCAGGTGCTCACGTAGTTCCACTACGCTCCGCACCTCATTTCCTAGCTTCATCCAATCTTCTCGGTGCTGAAAATCGGATTTTTTGAACCCGCAATTATTGCATAATGCGCTGCACGGAATAAATATCCTGTACCCGCTTGATCTTCTCCACGACCGCCGACAGGTGATCGATATTGCGAATGAGCACCGTCATATGAATAAGCGCCATTTTGTTTTTCACGGAACGTCCCGTTACGGCGCTTATATTCGTTTTGCTCTCGGACACGGCTTGCAGCACTTCGTTCAAGAGGCCTCTGCGGTCGTGGCCGGTAATTTCGATGTCGACGCTGTAATTGGCCTCGATCGAATCTTCCCACTCCACCTCGATGACGCGTTCCGCTTCTTCGCCGTCCGCGCCGAACGGGATGTTCAAGCAGTCCATTCGATGTACGGACACGCCGCGACCGCGCGTAATGTAACCGACGATCGCATCCCCCGGAACCGGGTTGCAGCAGCGGGCGAACCGGACGAGCAGATTGTCGACGCCCTTCACGGTCACGCCGTGATTCGGCCTGCTCTTCTTGCCCGGAGCCGAAGCTTTGATTTCCTTCAGCTCGCCGGTCAGCTCGATCTGGTTGGCTTCTTCCGCTTCCTTGCGCATCTTCTCGGTCAGCTTCGTGCAGATCTGCGCCGCCGTAATGCCGCCGAAGCCGATCGCGGACATCATGTCTTCGATGTCGTTGAACGTATATTTCGCGGCCGCTTCCTGCAGCTTGTCGTCGCTCATCCAAGCGGACGGCTCAAGTCCGAGACGCTTCAGCTCGCGCTCCAGCATCTCGCGGCCCTTGGCCACGTTCTCTTCCCGCTTCTCCTTCTTGAACCATTGGCGGATCTTGCTGCGGGCATGCGACGACTGGGCGATCTTGACCCAATCCTGGCTCGGCCCGTACGAATGTTTCGACGTTAGAATTTCGACGATATCCCCGGTCTTCAGCTTGTGGTCAAGCGGAACGATCCGGCCGTTCACTTTGGCGCCGATCGTCCGGTTGCCGACCTCCGTATGAATCCGGTACGCAAAGTCCAGCGGAACGGAACCTGCCGGCAGCTCGATGACTTCCCCGCTCGGCGTGAAGACAAACACCAAGTCGGCGAAAAAATCCATTTTCAGCGATTCCATAAATTCCGACGCGTCGCGGGCTTCCTGCTGAAGCTCGAGAATTTCGCGGAACCACGACATTTTGTCCTCGAAATTGCCGTCCGGCACGACCATGCCTTCCTTGTACGCCCAATGGGCCGCGATGCCGTACTCCGAAGTGCGGTGCATCTCCCAGGTCCGGATCTGAACTTCCGTAGGTTCACCGTTCGGACCGATCACGGTCGTATGGAGCGATTGGTACATGTTCGCCTTCGGCATGGCGACGTAATCCTTGAACCGGCCGGGCATCGGCTTCCATAAAGTATGGATGATGCCTAACGTGGCGTAACAGTCTTTAATATTTTCTACGATGATGCGAATGGCGAGCAGGTCGTATATTTCGTTGAACTGCTTGTTACGCGTCGTCATTTTTTTATAAATGCTGTATAAATGTTTGGGTCGACCGGAAATATCGCCTTCGATGCCCATCTCCTCGAGCTTCTCCCGGATCCGGGTAATAACGTCGTCGATAAACTGCTCGCGCTCGGCGCGTTTTTTCTTCATGAGATTCGCGATGCGGTAATATTGCTGCGGGTTCAGGTAACGGAGCGCAATGTCCTCCATCTCCCACTTGATCGCCGAAATGCCGAGCCGATGCGCGATCGGGCAAAAAATTTCAAGCGTCTCGTAAGCGATTCGCCGCTGCGATTCCTCCGACTGATACTTGAGCGTTCGCATATTGTGAAGGCGGTCCGCCAGTTTGATGAGAATGACGCGGATGTCTTGGGCCATGGCGACGAACATTTTGCGGTAGTTTTCGTTCTGCTGCTCTTCCTTGGACTGGAACCGGATTTTCTCCAGCTTCGTCAGTCCGTCCACGAGCATGGCGCATGTTTCGCCAAATTTCGCGCGGACGGTCTGCAAATCCACCGTGGTGTCTTCGACGACGTCATGAAGAAGCGCCGCGATAATCGACAGCACGTCCATGCCCATATCCACCAATATATCCGCGACCGTGACCGGATGCAAAATATAAGGTTCCCCCGACTTCCGCACTTGTCCATGATGGGCCTGCTCCGCGAAGTCGTAGGCTTCCTTGATGCGTTCGAGGTCCTGCTCCTTCATATACGCGGATGCCTTCTCAAGTAATTGCTCTATGCCCATGAAACGTCCCTTCCCAAAAAGAAACGGCGGCTCCGTCCTACGCGGACGAGCCCTCAAGCCGATTCTCGAATAAGTGGTAGCCAAGTATGGCTAAAGCCCTAACCTGCGTCTATGTCAAGCGCTGACGGTTATCGCCAAAGTTCGGCTAAATTTCCGAGTTTTCTAATGTGAGTTTTCTAATATTATGCCTTTAACAGTCCCGCCGCGTCAACTTCCGGCTTAGAAAATCGACCGCGCAGAGCTGAAGATTCAAAAAAAAGAAACCGCCCCGCGTCGGAAGAAGGGGGTTAAACCCGGCATTTCCTTGCGAAGAGGTTCCTTTTGGATATGTTGCCGCTACTAATAGCGCGATCGTTCTTATTCGTACGTCATTAGCGAGAAGACGTCGATGCCTTCCAGCTTGGTGCGTCCCGTCAAATAAGCCAATTCGATCAGGAATGCGGCTCCGACGACTTCACCGCCTAATTGCTTGATCAGATTGATGGATGTCGCGATCGTGCCGCCTGTCGCGAGCAGGTCGTCTGCGATCAGAACGCGTTGGCCGGGCGTAATGGCATCCGTGTGCATCGCCAATTGATCCTTGCCGTACTCCAAATCGTAATTAGCCGTAATGGTCGCACCCGGCAGCTTGCCGCTCTTGCGGATCGGCGCGAAACCAACGCCAAGCGCGATCGCGAGCGGAGCCCCGACAACGAAGCCGCGTGCTTCGGGTCCGGCCACGACGTCAATGTTCAGATGTTCGACGGCCGCGCGCATCTCCTCGATAACCGCGCGGTACGCGCCTCCGTCCTTGAGCAAGGTCGTAATATCCTTGAACCGGATGCCCGGCTGCGGGAAGTCGGGAATTACCCGAATATAGTCTTTGAAGTTGTAAATTGTTTTGGACACAGGTGGTCAATCCTTTCTCGCTAAACATGCTTATCGCAGTTAAATTTCATCATCCATATATCGATTTGCCGATTCGCTTCCGATACACCCGCTAAGCGGGCGAATGCGCGGCTTGATAACGCCGCAATTCCGATTGGTAGCGCTCGGACGAAGCCAGCTCCCGCTTTGCGGGCGCAGCCGCGACGGTTACGTAGCCGCCTCGGATCGCGATAAAGCCCAGCTCATCGAATACGTCAAGCATAAGCTGAACCGCGCTAACCGTCAAGCCGCAGCCGGCCGCAAGTTTCTCGGCCAGTCCGCGCTCCGGCGCTTCCTTCAGCCTCCTAAGCTGCTGATAAACCGCGCCGAACTGCTCCCGTTCGGGGAAACGTTCCGGCAGCGCGCGTTCGTAATGAACATCATGGAGCTGAAGCTGCGGCTTCCGCTGCCCATTCCATTCGTTGATGGACAGCTCGCCGACCAGATCGATCAGGCAGCCATGAACAAGCGATCCCGCCGCCTGCCCCATGCCGAAGCCGATCGCGTCCAGTCCGGATCTGCCGCTGCCGAGAGACAGCTTCAGATGTTTCGATTCCTTGCCGATCGCCCGCTTGTCCGCGACGCCAACCTGATCGAACAAGAGGCGCGGAGAAGGATTGCCGACGCCGAACGGCTCTAACAGGGCTAGCTGGGAGATGGTCTCCAGCGTCGCGTCCCGAAGTCCGCACCGGAGATCGATGGCGGACTTCGGTATCCAGTCGTCATCGCTTAGGCGCTCCGCCGCGAGCGTTGACATGCGAAGCTCCAGTAGTTCCAGGTTGTCGCGATGCAAGCTCATGCCGGCTGCGGCTTGATGGCCGCCGTAATGGTCGAGCAGCGCTTCGCATTCCGTAAGCGCGGCGTGCAGATCGAACCCTTCGATGGATCGGGCCGAGCCTTTGCACATCCCCGTCTCCGCATCGATGCCAAAGACGATGACCGGCTTGTAATAACGCTCGAGAATTTTGGAAGCGACGATCCCGATGACGCCTACGTTCCAACCTTCGCCGGCGAGCAAGATGACGGACGGTTCCGAGGCGCCGTTCGCAGCCGCCGCTTCGCGTTTCGCGAGCCATCCCGCTTCCGCTTCCTTCACGATGTCGTCGACGATGCGCTGACGTTCCTTGTTCAAGCTGTCCAGCCCGATCGCGGCAAGAATCGCGGTGTCGTAATCGTTCGTCGTAAGCAGCTCGACCGCTCGCTTCGCGTGGTCCAGCCTGCCGGCCGCGTTAATCCTCGGAGCCATTCCGAACGCGATTCCCGTCGACGTGAGTGCATCAAGCTCAAGGCCTGCGGCTTCTGCGAGCGCGCGGAAGCCGATGCTCGCCTCCTTCCGCATCCGCTCCAGCCCGTATTTGACCAGAATGCGATTCTCGTCCAGGAGAGGCATCAGATCCGCGATCGTTCCAAGGCTGACGATATCCGCCCACTCAAGCGGAGGACGCTCTATCAACGCGGTAGCGAGTTTGAACGCAACGCCAACGCCGGCCAGTCCTTTGAACGGATAAGGGCAATGCTCCTGCTTCGGATTCACGACCGCAACCGCTTCCGGTATGCGATCCGGCGGTTCGTGGTGGTCCGTCACGACGATATCAATACCGCAGGATTTGGCGTATTCCACTTCTTCATACGCGCTGATCCCGGTATCGACGGTCACGATCAACGTCACGCCTTCGTCTGCCGCAAGCTTGATCGCTCCTTTGTTTAAGCCATATCCTTCGAGCGCTCGGTGAGGAATGTAATAATCGTAAATAAGGCCTACCGCACGAAAAACATGACATAACAGCGAAGTGCTGGATACGCCGTCAGCGTCGTAGTCGCCGTATATGCGGACCTTTTCGCCGCGTTCGCGAGCTTCCCGTATGCGCTTCACGGCGGCGTCCATGCCGTGCAGGAGATAAGGATCATGGAGATGATCCGAATTGCCGTGCAGAAACCGGCTTGCGCTTTCGCTATCTGCGTACCCGCGCTGGACAAGCAGCCTACCCACAAGAGGAGGCACGCCGAGCTCCTCGCAGAGCCGGCGTGCCTTCGCTTCGCTGGTTTCATTCCATTCCGCCAATTGCCAGCGGGTCTTTCTCGTAATCATCAGGTTTCTTCTCCTTCCTGCTGTCTAATGCCTATTGCAGCAGTGTGGGCATCTGCTCCTGATTAGGGTCGTGATTGGATTTGTATGGATACCCGGGATCATAAGGCTCAACGTAAATCATAACTTCGGATAAGTGCAGGAATCGGTGCATGAGCAGAAGCTTAACTCTTTTCGCAATGTCTTGCCCTTCCAGCACCGTTATTCTAGGATTTACGCTAATCACGATTTCGGCCACGACATAATGCCCTTGTTCCCTTGCCCGAAGCGACTGGACCGTCACGACGCCCTCGACGCGTTGAACGACTTGCATGAGTTCTTCCGCCGATTCCTCCCGCTTCCGGTCCATTCCGCCTTTCCCGATGCCACGAAACAGAACGTTCGTCACGTGATCCCATAAGCGTTTCTTGCCGACGGGCCGTCTGCCGCCCTCTCGCTCTCTGGTTGACATGTGTTCCATGTACCTCCTGTATCGCAAGCGTATTGCCTAAAAGTGATGATTAAGGAGCCGTCTTCGCTGCAGCTTTCTGCTTTGGTTTCTCTCTACGCTTGAAGAGGAACCACAGCGGGCTCGCGATGAATATCGTCGAATACGCGCCGCTGACGAGACCGACAAGCAGGGCAAGCGAAAACATTTTGATCGAAGGACTGCCCAGCAAGAAAATACATGTCGTCACGATAACGACCGTCAAGACCGTATACATATTACGGGCCATCGTCTGCCAGATGCTGGCGTTGACGAGATGGGCCAGCTGTTCTTCGTTCTTGATTTGGGAGAATCGCATATTCTCACGGATCCGGTCGAAAATGACGATTTTGTCGTTGATCGAGTAGCCTAGCGTCGTCAGCACCGCCGCGATAAACGGAAGATCCACCTCGAAGCGGAAGATCGAAAACACCGCGATAACGACGAAGCTGTCGTACAAAATAGAAATATTCGAAGCGAGCGCGAAGCGCCACTCGAAACGGATCATGACGTAAAGCATAATCCCTAGGCTGGCGATCAGGATCGCCCAGATCGTCTTGATTCCCAGCTCTTGCGCAAGCTCGGGGGACACGACGTTAACCTCGGCCGAAATCTCCTCGCCGTATTTCGCTTTCAGAGCCGCGAGCACTTTGGACGATTGCTCTTGATTCAGAATATCGTTGAAGCGGATCGTTACCCGGTCGTTGTTCGCGCCGCCTACGGTCGGCGTTTCATCGGGAAAGCCGGCCGCGTCCATCGTTGCCTTCACGTCCTGCTGGGTAACCGATTTGCCCATCGAGACGTCCATGTTTGTTCCGGCTTTGAAGTCGACGCCGAAATTGAGTTGGAACAAAAGCAAGGAAATGATGCCCGCGAGCGTTAGCGCGATGGGAAAGATAAAAAATTTGTTCCGGTTTTTGATGATGTCGTACCGGATTTTAGTATCAAAGTTCACGGATTTCACTCTCCTTCACGCCGTAGTAGCTTGGTTTCAAGAACCGGTTGCTTCGTACGAGCAAATCCAAGAGGAAACGCGCGAAATAAATATTCGTGACGATGCTGACCAGAATACTGAAAATCATCGTAAGCGCAAACCCTTTGATGGCGCCGTCGCCGATGAAGAACAAAACGGTACTTGCGATGATCCCTGTAATGTTGGCGTCCATAACCGTTCTGAACGAGTTTTTGGAACCGGCCTTCAGGGAAGACAGCATGCTCTTGCCCGTCCGGATTTCTTCCTTGATCCGCTCAGCGGTAATGATATTGGCGTCGACCGCCAGCCCGACGCCGAGCACGAAGGCCGCGATGCCCGGAAGCGTCAGCGTCGCATTCATCAAATTCTGCACGAGAATAAGCATCCAAGCGTACGTAATGATCGTAATCGCCGCCACGAAGCCCGGCACGCGGTAGACGATGACCATAAACACGAGGACGATCAGCGAGCCCAGTATGCCGGCCGTGACGGTATCCTTGAGGGATTCCATCCCGAGCTTGGCACCGACGCTCTGCGTATACTTCTCTTCCAGCTTAAGCGGCAAAGAACCCATGTTGATGAGGTCGCGCAATTCCCTCGCCTCCTCGGTGGAGGAATTGCCCATCTCGATGACCGCGCTGTCGCTGGCGATTACTTGATTGACCATCGGACTCGAAATCTCTTCTTCGTCCAGATAGATCGACATCGTTTTGCCTACCAGCTTGGTCGTTACTTCCTCGAACTTCTTCGCGTCTTTCAGCTTGATCGTGACGACCGGCTGATTCAGCTCGTTAAATTCCAGCCCCGCCGCATTCTCCACGAAGTCCGTTCCGTTCAGCATGATTTCGCCTTCCGGCGATCTGAATGTAAGGTTGATCGGTTTCGCAAGCAATTCCCGAACCGCCGTCTCGTCCTCGATGCCAGGCAGCTTGACGCGGATGCGGTTCTCGCCCTCCGTCGTAATCTCCGGCTCTACAAGACCTTGTGCGTCCACCCGATCCTGCAAGCTTTGCGCCGTTTGCTTCAAGCTCTCCGGCGTTACCGCCGCACCGCCTTCGAACGGCACCGCTTCGTAAAGCACCTCGAAGCCGCCTTTCAAATCAAGGCCTAGCTTGACGCCTTTCAGCAGCCAAGGGCTTGTCCCCGCCATCACGGCGAACGCGACGACCACGACCATGAGGAAGGCTACTATTCTCTTCCCGAACATACGACTGAATCCTCCTTATGATCTCAATATTCCCATTATACAGATGGCGCAAAAACGAGTCAAAAAGAAAGAACCTCTCCGTTAGAACGAGGTTCCCTTATACGCGCTAAGCGTCATATGGTTCATGAATTGCGTGACCTTCAGCGACAGGATGTCGTTGACCATCTTGTGCAAACCCGGCTGGCCCGTCTTAACGTAACCCGCGCTGACGCATTCCCAAACTTCCTTGCCCGTAACGTGCTCGTAGCCGATGAGCCGGAATTCCTCCGCTTTGCTGAGACACAACTCTTCGATCATTGCGTTAAGCTCTTCATCCGCCATGGCTAACCTCCCGTATCCGTATCCGTCTTCCGTAAATTCTAAGAATTTATAAGTTTTGCACCTTATCCATGCTTAGAATTCTCGGAATGAAACGCGCTTCTCCGCTAGAGGACTGTGACAGCCGTTTCACCTTACTTCCTATGTATTCGATGCCGCTCTCCATTCTCCTGCCGGGACGCGAGTGAACAAAATTGGCAGACATGGAAGTGGACATGCCACGCATAAAGATAATGATATGGGTACAAGCAATGCGGCAAGGTCCAAACCGAAGGAGTTGAGTTGCTAGCCATGACGAAACAAACCTTTATAAAAGGAGCCATGATCCTGCTCGCCGCCGGCATCGTGAACCGGATACTTGGCTTCGTTCCGCGGATTACGCTCCCGCGGATCATCGGCGCGGAAGGCGTGGGGCTCTATCAATTGTCCTACCCGTTCCTCATCGTCATGCTGACCATCATCACCGGAGGCATTCCGCTTGCGATCGCCAAGTGGATCGCGGAGGCGGAATCGACAGGCGACACCCGCCGCGCCAATCATATTTTCCGCACTGCCATGTTACTGACGGTAGCCGTCGCTGTCGTGCTGACGATAGCCATGCTGCTCTTCGCTCCTTACATTATCCGCTATCTGCTGCCGGACACGCGAGTCTATCGCACTTTCCTCATGATGACGCCCCTGCTTCTGATCATAGGCGTTTCTTCCGTATACCGCGGATACTTCCAAGGCAAACAAAACATGATTCCTGGCGCTCTGTCCCAGACGCTCGAGACGATCATCCGGATTATCGCTTCGCTCGTCTTCGCCTACATGCTGCTGCCATACGGTCTCGAATGGGCGGCAGCCGGCGCCATGCTTGGCGTTGTCGCGGGAGAGCTCGGGGGATTAGCCGTGCTGTTGTGGAATTTTCGAAGACGCAAGGAAGATCGTAAATCGAGGAAGACAGTAGCCGATAGGGACGAACCGGGAACCGCCGAGAATATGGGCAAAGGAACGAACAGCGTCAAGAAGGGCGCTGTCGGCAGCGAGCCGGTCCTGAAGCGGCTGCTTGGTTTATCCCTTCCGGTTACGGGTAGCAAGCTGGTCGGTTCGTTATCCTATTTGCTGGAGTCGATCTTCACCGCCAAAAGCCTGGCCGCGGCAGGGATCGTAACCGGCATTGCCACTGCGCAATACGGGGCGCTGCAAGGCATGATCATTCCGCTGCTGCTGCTTCCCACGGCATTAACTTATTCGCTGGCCGTATCGCTCGTACCGTCGTTGTCGGAAGCCGCCGCGCGCGGCGACAAGGCGCTGATTCAGAAAAGGATGCATCAATCGATGCGGATCGCTCTTGTATCCGGCGCACCGTTCGTCGTCGTCATGAGTTTGTTCGCCGAGCCGCTGTGCCGCATCATTTATGCGCATGAGGAATATGCCCCGATGCTTCAGCTTATGGCGCCGATCGGCATATTTATTTACCTGCAGGCTCCGCTGCAGGCCGCGCTTCAAGCGCTCGACAAACCCGGGTCGGCGCTCATGAATACGTTCATTGGTGCGGCGGTGAAGCTTATACTGATCGTGCAGCTGGCGTCCAAGCCGGAACTTGGCATCTACGGCGCTTTGATCGCGATCAACGTCAATATCGTGCTCGTGACGCTTCTGCACGGCATTAGCGTGCTTCGTTTTATCGGCTTCCGCATGAAATTCACTGATTTCGTCAAAGTAGGCGCAGCCATGGTCATCATGGGAGCGGCCGCGCAATGGATCATGCACCGCATGCCGATGACGCTGGAATGGATCGCCCTCGTGTCCGCGTGCTTCATTAGCGTCATTCTTTATCTGCTGCTCATGATTTGGATGAAAATCATCGATCGTCACGACATTGCGCGCATCCCTTGGATCGGCGCGTGGTTTAGGTGAATTTTTTCTGATGGACGTCCACAAATATTTTTCCCTTATGATCGATTGTGCAGAGGAACACTTCCTTGAAATCATGTACATTTTCCTCTTGCAGCGCATTTTTGAGCCAGAATCGCGTCTTCTCGATTTTGGCAAGGTTTTCGTCCTGCACCTTGCCGTCCATAATAAGCGGAATCGGCAATATTTCGAATCGGTAGCCCGAAGGTATAATTTTTGTTTTCCCGCTTCGCGTTGGGTTTTGAGTTTGACCGTTCTTTACGCTCATTAGGTTCGAAACGGATGCGGTTGATTTCTCGGGTTCTTCCGAATTCGATTGATCGTCATCTTCCCTCGGAATAACCGACAGCTTCCCGCTTGTCTCAAGAATGGCGAATTCAACGTCGGCGACGGAAGTTATTTTATTCTCTCGAAGCTGAAGCATCAAATCGTCCAAGTTATACCTCTGCTTACGCATGACGTCCTTGTTGATTTTCCCTTTGTCGATCAAGACGCTTGGCTTGCCGTCGAACAACAACCGGATTTTTCGATTGCTCATGGCGAGCAGCGCCATGCTGACCTGTATGACAAGCAGCGCTACCATCGGGACGACCCCATCCCAGATCGGCCTTTCGACATCTTCTATGACAATGACCGCGATCTCGGCGATCATAACCGAAATGATCAGATCCAGCACCGACAGTTTGCCGATTTCCCGCTTTCCCATTAACCGCATAATCAGGAATACGACAAAATAAATGACCGTAGTCCGGATCAACAGGCTCCACAATTCCAAAGGTTAGCGCCTCCTCCGTTCATTCGGCCCGCGCGATAACCAGAGGGTGGCTCTCGGGCGGTCCGGCCTTCGCTCAAGCTCGTACAGCTATTCTCACCTTTGGGGCATCGCCTCATACGGAAGAAAGAACGCGAATATATGGCAAAATCTATGGCGGGCGCATGAACTCCTTGTACTATTTCGGCCGGCTTGGCCATATGGTGTACTAATACCATGAATCGAATGGAGGAATAGGATGAGCTCCGTCAAGCAATCCCCTAAACCGCCCGTAATCGGACCCCCGTTACTTGCGGGAGTCGCATTCTCCTTGATCTGGCTGGCAGCAGGCGCCCTGCTGCTGTCCTTCATGCTCCACTTCGGCAATATGAAAGAAAACGAGCTGGGAACCTACTCGATGCTCGTTCATGCCGCTTCCGCGCTGGCGGGAGGTTTCTCTTCGGGCAGACGTTCGGAGAGGCGCGGCTGGTATAACGGCGGATTGCTTGGCGGAATTTACGGCATTCTGGTCATCATCGTCAGCTTCCTCGCTTCCAACGCGTCTATATCCTGGCACAGCCTGCTGATGCTGGCAGCGGTTCTTCTGGCCGGAGCCTTTGGAGGAATGATCGGCGTCAATCTCAAAAGGTGAGGAAACCTCCCTAAATTCCGTTACCTTCGCGACTTCGGCGCTTCCTTAAACGGTACGTCGAACCGGACGGATGGCTAACGGAGCGTACAGCCGCTATTCTGCCTTTCATGCCTCATTTTAAAATCTAACGGAGTTACGCGCGCTTATTGGATGGATTTCTAGGGAAATGGCCACGTTTGACAGTCAATAGCGGCCTCCTGCTCCGTTAGAATTTGTTAACCGCCGATTTGAATCGAATAACGGCTTTGGCCTCCGTTAGCCATCTCGCGCCTGATTGATTCATTTAGGTCGATCACGGTCTAGTTAATCTCTATTCGTGTACAAAAAAGAACGGCCCGCGGAATATTCCGCGGGCCGTTCTTCTATGGCGATTATTCCTTCTCCGTTGCGGCAGGCGCCGAGCTAACGACGGCGTTAACCGCGCTGCGCTCGAACGTCATCTTCGTCGTATCGTTGACGCGCAGAACGACCGTATCGTCGGCCATCTCCACGATCGTGCCGTGCAAGCCGCCGATCGTCGTCACTTTGTCGCCCTTCTTGATTTGGTTCAGCATGGAGCTGCGTTGTTTTTGTTTCTTCTGTTGCGGACGAATAAGCAAGAAGTAAAATACTGCGAACATCAGAATAAACGGCCAGATCAGCTGCCAAATGTTTTGGGAACCGCCAGCACCTTCTGCTAGTAATTGAGACATGGAATTCACCCCTTTCAAAATCCTCTGTCGTTATCATTCAGCCCGTAAGCCTCGAAGAAGGAATCCCGGAAGTCGAGCAGTCGGTCTTCCATGATGGCTTGACGGACGTCACGCATAAGCTGGAGCAAGAAATGCAAATTATGATAGGTCGTGAGGCGAATGCCGAACGTTTCGTCCGCTTTCAAAAGATGGCGAATATAGGCCCGGGAATAATTCGTGCACGTATAACAGGAGCAATTCGGATCGAGCGGACCGAAGTCTTCCGCGAACTTCGCGTTGCGGATCACCAATCTGCCGCTGCTCGTCATGGTTGTCCCATTGCGGGCAATGCGCGTCGGCAATACGCAGTCGAACATGTCGATGCCACGGATCGAGCCTTCCACAAGCGCGTCCGGGGATCCGACGCCCATCAAATAACGAGGTTTGTCGGCGGGCAACTCGGGCACCGTATAATCGAGCACATCATACATCAAATGCTTAGGCTCGCCTACGCTCAGTCCACCAATAGCATACCCCGGGAAATCCATGGAAGTCAAATCTTTCGCGCTCTGTATGCGCAAATCCTTGTGCATGCCGCCCTGCACGATCGCGAACAGCGCTTGGTCATGCGGCCTCGCGTGCGCGGCAAGGCATCGTTCGGCCCAGCGGGACGTCCGCTCGGTCGATTGTTTCACGTATTCGTACTCCGCAGGGTAAGGCGGACATTCGTCGAACGCCATCATGATGTCGGAGCCGAGCGCGTTCTGAATCTCCATCGCGACCTCGGGCGAGATGAACAGCTTGTCGCCGTTCAGATGGGACCGGAAGTGAACGCCCTCCTCCGAAATTTTCCTCATCTCGCTTAAGCTGAATACCTGGAACCCGCCGCTATCCGTCAGGATCGGACGATCCCAGTTCATGAACTTATGAAGTCCGCCGGCTTGCTTCACGATGCCGTGACCGGGACGGAGGAACAGATGGTACGTATTGCTCAGAATAATATGGGCATCCATCTGCTTCAGCTCTTCGGGGCTCATCGTCTTTACGGTTGCTTGCGTTCCGACCGGCATGAAGGTCGGCGTCTCGATGACGCCGTGCGGCGTATGGACGCGGCCGAGCCGGGCTCCGGATTGTTTGCATTGTTTGATCAATTCGTATTTGACTGCCACTTTTACACGCTTCCTATTCTTTGAGATGAACGAACGTCATCCGTTATTCGATAAACATCGCGTCGCCGAAGCTGAAGAACCGGTACTCGCGTTCGATCGCTTCTTTGTACGCGCGCATAATATGTTCTCTTCCCGCTAGCGCGCTGACCAGCATGACAAGCGTCGACTTCGGCAGATGGAAGTTCGTTAGCAACGCATCGACCAGCTTGAACGAATAGCCGGGATAAATAAAGATCGACGTCCAGCCGCTACAAGCTTCGATGGCCGCGCCTTCGAATCGGGCCGCCACCGTCTCCAGCGTGCGGGCCGACGTCGTGCCGACCGCCGCGATCCGCTTGCCTTCCGCCTTCGCCTCCCGGAGAATGGCCGCGTTTTCTTCGTCCAGCTCGTAATATTCCGCATGCATTTCGTGCTCTTCCACAAGCTCCGCCGACATCGGACGGAACGTGCCGAGGCCGACGTGAAGCGTAACGTATGCCAGCTTGACGCCTTTGGCTTGCAGCTTGCCCAGGAAGTCTTCCGTAAAATGTAGTCCCGCCGTCGGCGCGGCTGCCGATCCTTGATGTTTGGAATATACCGTCTGGTATCGCTCGCGCTCTTCCAGCCGCTCTTTAATATAAGGAGGAAGCGGCATTTCGCCAAGCTTGTCGAGCAGCTCTTGGAAGATCCCTTCATAGAGGAACCTGATCTCTCGAGCGCCTATATCGCCTTCTGCGAGCACCTCTGCCTTCAGCAGCGGCTGTCCGTTCCCATCGTCGCCAAAGCCTACGACCGTTCCCGTCTTAAGCCGTTTCGCCGGTTTGGCGAGCGCCTCCCAGCGGTCCCCGTCCAGTTGCTTCAGCAACAGCAGCTCCGCCTTCGCCCCGGTATCGAGCTTCGCGCCCACCAATCTGGCGGGCAACACTCTCGTATTGTTCAGGACAAGCACGTCGCCATCGTTTAATCGGCCTTCCAAATCCGTGAAAACGCCGTGACGGATCTCGCCCGATTCCTTGTCCAGCATCAGCAGCTTGGAAGCGGTTCGCTCCGCGAGCGGCGTCTGGGCGATCAGCCGTTCGGGCAATTCAAAATCAAACCAATTTACGTTCATATCGAAGTAATCATTCCTTAGCCAATGTTATGCCATTATAGTAGTATTTCAAAATATATTCATAGTCATACCCTTGCTTCGCCAGGCTGTAGGCGCCGTATTGCGAGAGTCCCACGCCGTGCCCGTAGCCGGTGCCTGAGAAGGCGAACGCCGGCGTCTTTGTCGCCGCGCGCACTTCGCCTTTGCCGTCAAGGACGAAGAGATGGTCTTGAGCGTAAGCGGCGGATTTGCCCCCGCTGCCCATGACGTACAGCTTCTTCGAATCGTCGGTTCTCGTCGACGTCGCTCCCGACGCGCCTCGAATCACGACTTTGCCGGTCTCTTCCACGTCGAACTTCGTGCTGGGGAGGGATCCGCCGTAACCTAAGGCCGAGCGCAGAGCGTCAGGCGACGAGACGCCGAGCTTCGCGCCGTTCACCGTCAATTCCGTTGCGCGGCCGGATGGTCCGCGCTTGCCGACTTCCAGGGAGGTAATCGGCCCCGTCACCTTCGGACTTACTCTCGCGTTCATGACCGTAAGCAGCTCGTCGCTCGTGAACGGGCCTCGCTCCCAACTCATCGGGTTGGACTCGATCACTTTGTCGATCGCGATCAGCGTAGTGCCTTTCTGTATCTGGGCGATGACGGGCACCGTATCCTGGATGACCGGATGGCGGCGAATGTTCGTCGCATCCGTGGTCGATTCCAATATGGCGCTGCCCGCTTCTGTCATTCGGCCCGTATCCGCAACCAGATCCTCGCGAATATAGCCGATCGCGCCGCTTGGCAATACGACGCGGTACCAGCTTCGAAGACCTGCCTCGGAAATATCGTCCGGACTGCCGACCGGCTGCAAATACGGGATGGCGTTATTCCACGCTTCGGAAGCATCGGCCGTCATGCCGCCTCCGCTCGATGAATAAATCGCTTCGATAACCTTGCCGTTGTAAAGAGCTACGACACCTTTCGTCGCTTCGACCGCGTCCGTCGAGGACGGGCGCTCCACGCTCGAGCCGAAATAAGCCTGGCTGAGCGTCGTATCGACGACATGAGCGATTTGGAAACCGAAACCTTTGTTCAGCGCGTAAGACCTTGCGGCCACCGCCTGCGCCTTCAGCGCCTCGAGCGGCCAGGATGTATACATCTCGACCGCCACGACGGAATACAGATATTCCTCGAACGGCAGCTCGTTAATGACGGCAAGCTTGCCATTAAACGAGCTAAGCTCGAAGCTTCCCCTATACGTCCGATTGCTTCGCTCAGCGAGTCCGATGACGGCATCGCCTGCCGGCGCGATCCATACCTTCATGTCGCCGCCGCCGGGGAATTGATACAGCTCGTGGCTCGCGTTCGCCTTGCCGCCAACCGTATGGTCCCTGCGAATGATCATATGACGGGACTGAGGGGCGACGGCTTTGAGCGCCGCGCCGTTCGGGACGGCGGCCGCGGAGGCTTGAACGGCGGGCAGCCGTTCCTGCGCGGTCTCGCTGCCTACCATCACGGAGTAGGTTTCTTTCTCTCCGATGCTCCGCACGGCGACGAAGGCATCGAGACCCGCTCCGCCGAAAGCGGCCGCCGCCGTCTGCGCGTCCTTCTTGCTGCCGTACGGCGCCGTCTCCAAATGGAACGGGCCTTGCAGGGCGGGCTTGTACGCGCCGAGCAAACCTGTCAGCTTGGCGTCGCCCGTCCAACGGGCGAGCGCCACAGCAGCCTCCGCTTCGGTTTTGTATGTACCTTCAGCGACTTGGAACCGCGCCGCGCCGATCGTCGGGATCGACGTCAGGAACGCCGCGCCGCCGCTTGCCTTCACGTATTGATATACGGCTAGCGCGGCAGCGAAAGTCTCCGACTCGTACAGCTTCGCCTTGTAATCGTCCGCGCCGAACCTTGCGCTCTGGTCCGCTGGGACGCCGAACCAGGCTTGCTCTCCGGCGGGCTCCCGAATGCCGACGCTTAAGCCCCCTTGCGACGAGAACGTCGCGGCAGGCGTCGTCGTATCGTATTTGCCGGGCAGGTGCAGAAATAATGCGACCCTTATCTTATCCAGAGTCGGCACCGCCGCGCTCGACGGCTGCGCCGTCCAGGTCGATGCCAGCAACGCCATTGCTATCGTCACAAGCGCAATTCGCCTGTATGACGGCTTATTTGGCTTGTTCGTCTTCCTCATTGACATGCTCCTCTCGTATGTATGGATCGCAAGTTGTTATCGTCCGTTCATCGGCTTGTTAGGGACGGCCGGGAATCGGCAGACCGAGATGACGGTACGCGCTGTCCGTAGCGATTCTTCCTCTCGGCGTCCGCTGCAGGAAACCGATTTGCATCAGATACGGCTCGTACACGTCTTCGATCGTCTGGCTTTCTTCCCCGATCGTCGCCGCGATCGTATCGAGTCCGACCGGACGCCCCGAGAAGGTTGTCATCATCGCGTGCAGCATCTTGTGGTCGATATGGTCGAGCCCCATCGGATCGACCTGCAACAGCTCTAGCGCGGAGCGCGCGATTTCGTGCGTGATGACGCCGTCTCCCCGCACCTGCGCGAAATCCCTGACGCGCTTCAGCAGCCGGTTCGCGATCCGCGGCGTCCCTCGCGAGCGCATCGCAATCTCTTCCGAAGCTTCGCCAACGATTGAGACATTCAAAATTTCGGACGCGCGTGATACGATAAATGCCAGCTCGTCCACTGTGTAGAATTCCAGCCTGCTCACGACGCCGAACCGGTCGCGCAGCGGCGCGGACAGCAATCCCGCGCGCGTCGTCGCGCCGATCAGCGTGAACGGCGGCAGATCGAGCCTGACCGAGCGCGCGCTCGGCCCTTTGCCGATCATAATGTCGAGAGCAAAATCCTCCATCGCCGGATACAGCACTTCCTCGACCGTGCGGTGGAGCCGGTGAATCTCGTCGATAAACAAGACGTCGCCTTCCTGCAGGTTCGTGAGAAGCGCCGCGAGATCGCCGGGACGTTCGATGGCGGGTCCGGACGTCGTGCGCAGGTTCACGCCGAGCTCGTTGGCGATAATATTGGACAACGTCGTTTTGCCGAGTCCCGGAGGACCGTACAACAGCACATGGTCAAGCGCTTCCTTGCGCATCTTGGCCGCTTCGATATAGATTTTGAGATTCTCTTTCGCTTTGGTCTGTCCGATATATTCGGCCAGATAACGCGGCCTGAGGCTCAGCTCGACCGCTTGGTCTTCCATCATCAGGTTCGCGGAGATGATTCTGTCGTCCATGTTCGGTCTCTCTCCTTTCCGTTACCCTTTGAACAGCTGCTGCAGCGCCCGCTTCATGAGCGAGTCGACGGACTCGTCCGGGGTAACGCTTCCTTGCAGGCCGTTCCACGCGCGGTCAAGCTCCGCAGCCGTATAGCCTAGAGCCGCGAGCGCTTCACGCGCCTCTTCCCATGCGGTGCCGGCTCCTTGCCCGTTGCCGATGCCCGCCGCGCCAAGCTCGGCGGCAAAGCCGGCAGCCGTCAGTAGCAGCCCTTCGCCTCCCGCGCCGATCAGCTTGTCCTTCAAATCCAGCACCATGCGTTGAGCCGTCTTTTTGCCGATGCCCGGCAGCTTCGTCAGAAACGTTAAGTTCTCTTGCTGAATCGCCGCAATAATCGCTTCCGGACGCCCCGCGGACAAAACGCCGAGCGCCACGCGCGGACCGATCCCCGACACATCGAGCAGCTTGCGGAACAACGTCTGCTGCTCCCTCGATTCGAAGCCGAACAGATGGATCGCGTCCTCCCGGACATGATGATGGATATAAACGACAATCGGTTCGTCCTTGCCCGCGAACGCGTACGGGTTCGGCGTGAACACGCGGTAGCCGGTATCTCTTACGTCCATCACGATGTATTCGGCTTCGATATGGACGACCGGTCCTCTTAAGTAATCGATCATGAACGTTTCACCTCGTTGATTTTGTTAGCCAGCACCGCCGAGTGGGCATGGCAGATCGCCACGGCCAACGCGTCCGCGACGTCGTCGGGCTTCGGTATCGCCGACAGCCTTAGGAACATCTTCACCATCTCCTGTACCTGCCGCTTCTCTGCCTTGCCATAGCCTACGACGGCCTGCTTCACTTGAAGCGGCGTATATTCCGCAACCGGAAGCCCCCGCTGCGCCGCCGCCAAAATAATGACGCCACGCGCCTGCCCGACCGCGAACGCGGTCGTAACGTTGCGGTTGAAGAACAGCTTCTCTACCGCGACCGAATCCGGCTTGTACCGGTCCATCAGCGCGCCCGCCGATTCGTATATCTGCACCAGCCGAGTCTCGGCAGGCGTATGCGCTTCCGTCGTAATCGCGCCATATTGCACGGGCGTCAGCTTATGCCCGTTTTTGTCCACGAAACCAAAACCCGCAATCGCGATGCCGGGGTCAATGCCTAATACGCGCAAGCCGTCAACCCCTTCAGTATGTAATAAAGACGAATAACTACGATTCTTGTCCGTCCTTCATTATAACAAAAGAAACCCGAAATGAGAACGAACGTTTGTCCATTCTGTGAGCGACCGATCGTAAAATGACAAAAAAGCCGCCCGGCTGTCCGGGCGGCAATTCGATTCGTTGATTTTAATGATATCCTTTAGAATTCAGTAGCTATGTTTCTGGCTTGCCGCGTCCTCGGTTTCCATCGCATAATCGCTGTACGTCGACAACACGCTGTTGTATTCGTCGATATCGCTGACCCGAATGCCCTGGGAAAGCTGGTCGAGCTGATCCTGCGGCAGACTGCTCTCCATGAACCTGACGTCCAGTTGGAAGAACGTTCGCATCACCTTCTCATTGCTCGGTTCCCCGTTGAACAAGGAGAAATTGCCGTTCCGATCCATGCCGAAATAAGCGTTCGACTTGCACTCGGACGACAGATCATCGATCTGCTGCATGACGCGCACCGTCCGGCCGTCCTCTTCAAGGCTCGCGCTCCACTCCGGATGCTGCCTGAGCAGCTGGATGATCGTCTCCGGCTTCATCAGCCCGAGCGGCTCCGTCTCTTCTCCGCACACATAGATTCGATGAAGCTTCACTTGCACCGGGGCGTTCCTGTCTTGCAAGTAGCTGCCGATCGACGGCGTTTCATATAGGTCTGTCTCGGCGCAAGCCGGCTGCGGCGCGGCCGCTATCGCCAACATGATCGCAAATCCGCCTAACGTCCATAACGGCCTGCGGTTTCTTCGGATTTTTTTTTTGACTTGCTTCCACAAGCTGAACCACATCATGGGGAAGCCCCCTTTGGCTTTCGTTTTGCTGATAGTGTGCGCCAGAAATGGGTAATTATTCAGACATGGCAAACAATGCGGCAAAATAAAGAAGCAAGCCCCGGCGCTGCGGAGCTTGCTTCTTTTTCAGCTTATAAATCTACGTTAACGATTCAGCCATGGCCGGCTGCCGATCGTCGTTTTTTTCTTCGGACGCGGTGCGACAGTCCGGATCGCCGCTTTTTTGCCTTTTTTGCGCGGTTTCGGAGCGGCGAATTTGCCGGAGGTTTGTTTCGGCTGCTCCAACTCGTCTTCGCGCTTGCCGCCGCAGCCGCAATCGTCATTCGCGGTATTGGCCGTTTGAACAGGCGACACCCCTGCGTTTTGCTGCCAGAGCGGGTATGGCGCATATGGCGGGTAAGTCATCGGATAACCGCCTCCGTCATAACTTGGCATCGACAAGGTCGACATCGTGCTCGGAAGCCCTTTCGTCGGCATGCCCGACATTGGCGAGACCATGCCCGCATTTGGCATGTTCGACAACGGCGACACCATGCCCGCATTGGACATGTTCGACAGCGGCGATACCATGCCCGCATTGGACATGTTCGACAGCGGCGACACCATGCCCGCATTGGACATGTTCGACAGCGGCGACACCATGCCCGCATTGGACATGTTCGACAGCGGCGACACCATGCCCGCATTGGACATGTTCGACAGCGGTGACACCATGCCATTCTCGTTCATGCCCGAAAATGCTTCAGGATAACCCCAACCAGGGCCACCTCCGCCGTAAGGCATAGGTAAAGGATACCCCGTCATGAAGGTTCCCGGCGGGCAATCGTATGGGAACATCGGCGCCATTTCGCCGTATGGGGATATTCCGCCATGCGCTCCGTACGGCGAAACGCTCGGTTGATGGTTCATATAGATCGCTTCGGTAGCCGGCACGTAGTATTGCTGGAACAAATTCATATCCATGTTCTGCATGTATTCGGAATGGGCCGGGCTCACTTTATGCTCGACCGGCTTCTCGATCGGCAATGCTTTTTTGCCCGCGTAAGGAGTTGGCGAAACATTCGGTCCGGCATTGTTCGTCGACAGCGGAGCCATGTTGTTCGTGCTAAGCGGCGAAACGTTCGTCGACAGTGGAGCCACGTTGTTCGCGCTGAGCGGCGAAACCGGCGTATTCGGCAATGTTTTGCCTGTTCCGGCAGACAATGGCTCGACTTTGCCCGTGCCAAGCGGAGCAATGTTGGACGACAGCGGTTCGACCTTGCCCGTGCCGAGCGGCTCGACCTTGCCCGTACCCAGCGGCTCGACCTTGCCCGCGCCGAGCGGCTCGACCTTGCCTGTTCCCAGCGGCTCGACCTTGCCCGTACCTAGCGGTTCGACCTTGCCCGTATCCAGCGGCTCGACTTTACCTGTACCTAGCGGTTCGACCTTGCCCGTATCCAGCGGCTCGACTTTACCTGTACCTAGCGGTTCGACCTTGCCCGTATCCAGCGGCTCGACTTTCGTTTCCTTCGGTGCTGGCGCCGGGGCTGGGTTTGGAACCGGCGATACGATCGGGCCGGTTGGCGTTTTTCCGGCGATCGGTGCCGTATTTTTTTTGTCCGTCGCAAGTCCCGTCAGCGTCTTGCCGATCGCCGCCGGAGCGGTCGACAGCTTGCCGACGATGCCTTGCACGCCCTGCTTGATCGATGTCGGGTGCAGAGGATGCGCGACGCCCGTCGGCGTCTTCCCTGGGTTGCTCATCGCATGCATGGCGGATGCCGGCACGATCGTATCGGCTTTTGGTATGTTTACGACTTCCCCCGTCAGAAGCACGTTCGGGTTTTTCAGATGCGGATTGGCATAAATCATCGTCGCCAGCGGAACGCCCCATGCTTTCGAAAGCTTCCACAACGTATCCCCTTGCTTCACGACATGCTGATGCATAACTTCCATTCCACTGATGCCGTTTTGTCCTTGCACGGTTGGGATTTTTAGTTTCATCCCCACCTCAAGAACATCCGGGTTCGTAATGCCCGGGTTCAAGCTCAAAATTTCTTCGATCGAAACATTGTATTTTTGGCCGATGAAATACAACGTATCGCCTTTTTTTACGAGATGGATTTTCACTCGCCGACAACCTCCTGTCACGTTCTGGATAACTCGGCACGGCTAATGCCTGTTATCAATCTCTACATCCTATGCAGCACATGGGCAGGTGTCGCCATCTTCGCAAAAAAAACCTGCCCGGACGCATGTCTCCATGTCGCCCCGGGCAGGTTCTTCGCAAATATGCGTTATTCGTAAACTTTAACTCCGTCGACCGTAACGATGCTGCGGAACTGCTCAAGCAGATGCGTCGTGATCGGGCCGGCTTGTCCGGAACCGATTTTGCGTCCATCGACTTCGCGAACCGCGATAACTTCGGCAGCCGTGCCCGTGAAGAACACTTCGTCCGCGACGTACACGTCGTGCAGCGTGAACGGCTCTTCCTTCAGCTTGTAGCCAAGCTTGCCGCAAAGCTCCATGATCGCAGCGCGCGTAATGCCTTCCAGCGCGCCGATGTAGCATGGAGGCGTATAAACGACGTTGTTTTTGATGATGAAAATATTGTCGCTGGAGCCTTCCGCCACGTAACCTTGCGCGTTCAGCATGATCGCTTCGCCGACGCCGGCGAGGTTCGCCTGGATTTTGACCAGGATGTTGTTCAGGTAGTTCAGCGATTTGATCTTTGGATTCAGCGCGTCCGGAATGTTGCGTCGCTGGGATACCGATACGGACACGAGACCGTTGCGATAAGCCTCCTCCGGGTAGATCGCCAGCTGCTCCACGATAATGATGACGAAAGCGGAAGGGCAGCGGCGAGGATCAAGCCCAAGATTGCCGGGACCACGGGATACGACGAGGCGAATGTAGCCGTCGCGCAGCTCGTTGCGGCGAATCGTCTCGACGAGCGCGGCTTGCATTTCGTCGATCGTAAGCGGAATGTCGAGCATGATCGATTTGGCTGAATCGTACAGCCTGTCAAGATGCTCCTTGCATTTGAAAATATTTCCCTCATAAATGCGAATGCCTTCGAAAATGCCGTCCCCGTACAAAAAGCCGTGATCGTAGACGGAAACTTTCGCGTCTTCCTTCGATACGAAATCGCCGTTTAAGTAAATCCATTGCTGTGCCATACCTTCCCTTGCACCTCCGAGAAATAGTCATTCCAATCGCTTTTCGTTGTCGTTAGGTTCCCCAATTTACAGCAGCTGCTCATAGGTGAAGCTTGGATAACAGCCGAGGATGCGAATCTGGCAACCGATCGCTTCGATCTCTTGAAGCGCCGCGGGCAACAGCACCGTATCCAGCGACATCTCGATTTCGATATAAAAATAATAATTGCCGAGCTTCTTCTTCGTCGGTCTCGATTCGATGCGGGACAGATTGATGCGCCGCCAAGCGAACGCCGACAATACTTGATGCAGCGCGCCCGGGTAATCTTCGGGCAGCGTAATCAGAATGCTAGTTTTCACGCGTTCCGACTTGCGGGCCGTATACGGCTCGGAGCCGACGAGCATGAACCGCGTATAGTTATTGTCGTGATCCGTCACTTCGGGCGCCAAGATGTCGAGGCCGTTGTTCGCGGCCGCGATGCGGGTGCCGATCGCCGTAATGCCCTCGTTCGGATGGTCGCGGACGATGCGCACCGCTTCCGCGGTACTGCTCACATGCTCCGTCTCCGCTTGCGGCATGCGCTCGCGAAGGAACTGCGTACATTGCGCCATCGCCACGGGATGGCTGATAACTTTCTTGATGCGGGTCAGATCCAACTCGCCCGACTCGCCCGACAGCTCGGAGCGTCTTCCAATCAAGTTCTGAATGGAGGGATACACCCATTCCGCCTGCATCGGAAGATCGACTTCATGCACAAGCCAATCCATATGTAGGCTCACGGAGCCTTCGATCGTATTCTCGATCGGAATGATGCTGTAATCGCTGACGCCGTTTACGGTCGACAGGAACACGTCGGAGATCATCCGATGATGTTTCCATCCGACCTCTTCCCCGGCAAACAGCTGCTTCGCCGCTTCATCCGACACGGAGCCCGCAGGCAATAACGCTATCGTCTTCATGCTTTGACTTCTCCTTTGATTCGATCAAGCAACGTTGGCGCATCCGCAACCGCTTGGGCGTCCGGCAATTGCTCCACCGTCACGGCCGGTCCGCAGCCGCATGGCGCAAGCCACATCGTCTCTGCCTCGATGCCTTCCTTTCGCAGCGTTTCCTGCAAAAAACGTTCCAGCTCCGCCTTCGACGAGCTGGCCGCGTCCACGAAAGCGATCAGCGTCGGGCCGGCTCCGCTGAGCGCTGCGCCAAGCGCGCCAAACTCCGTCGCGCGCTCGAGAATCTCCGTCATGCCGGGGATAAGCGCCGCGCGGTAAGGCTGGTGCAGCCGATCCTTCATCGCATGCCGGATCAACTCGAGCTCACCGCCAGCCAGCGCGGCGACGAGGAGCGAGCTGCGGCCGACGTTATAGACGGCATCGGCCATCGAGAGCTGTGAAGGCAGCGCGTGCCTCGCCTTCTCCGTCGACAGCTGGAACGCCGGAATGGCCACCAGCGTCTCCAGCCTCGCATGCGGCTCGATTCGCGCGTAATGCGCGCTCTCGCCGTCCCAAGCCGCGACGACGATGCCACCGAACAGCGAGGCGCCGACGTTGTCGGGATGGCCTTCCAGCGCCGTTGCCAGCTGGAACAGCTTATCGTCGCCAAGCGGGCTTCCGATCAGCGCGTTTGCGGCGACGAGCGCTCCGATGATCGCCGACGCGCTGCTTCCGAGGCCGCGCGTGAGCGGAATATCGCTGTACATCGCGATGTCCAACTCCGGAACGCTGACGCCCGCCTCGTCGAACACGAGCTGGGCGACCTTATAGATTAAGTTGCTTTTGTCCCGCGGTAATCCGTCCATGCCCTCTCCATACAGCCGGAACGACGTCTCCCCCGTACGGGACTCCGACATTTCGACCCAGGCGAATAGCGACAGCGCCATCCCGAGCGAATCGAACCCCGGACCCAGATTGGCCGTGCTGGCCGGCACCTTCACGGTTACACGGCGATTGTCCGTGTTTCCTGTCTTCGTTAACATCCTGCTTTCCATGCTCCCTGCTCCGTTCATCGGCTTACCCTTCAACCCGGTAAACGCTTTTCACCTTGTACACGACGTCCAGCGATTCGAACGTCTGAAGCACCTTCTGGACGGCTGCCTTGCTGGCGTCATGCGTAATAATGATGATTTCGGCGTCGGGGTTGTTCGGATTCGGCTGCTGCAGCACGGACTCCAGGCTAACCTCGTATTCCGCGAACGACTGCGTGATTCGCGCGAGTACGCCAGCGCGATCGGCAACATGCAGCAAGAGGAAATATTTCGACGAAATCTGGTCGTCCGTCTTCAGCTTCGTTTCCTTGTAGGCCAAGCTGCTTTGTTTGCCGTTTACGCCCAGCTTCAGGTTCTTCACGACCGCGACAAGATCCGCCACGATCGAAGTCGCCGTCGGCAGCTCGCCCGCACCCGCGCCGTAGAACATCGTCTCTCCGACCGCTTCGCCGTATACGTATACCGCGTTAAACACGCCGCCCACCGAAGCGATCGGATGCGTCTTCTTCACCATTGTAGGCTGCACGCTAATGCTCACCAAATCGTCTTGGCGCTCCGCGATGCCGAGCAGCTTGAGCTCGTAGCCAAGGCGCTTCGCGTACAGGATGTCTTCCTTGCTCACGGACGAGATGCCTTTGACCGACACGTCCTCCAGCGCTACGTTGGAACGGAAGCCGAGCGTCGCCAAAATCGTCATCTTGCGTGCGGCGTCAAGCCCTTCCACGTCGGAAGTCGGATCCGCTTCGGCATAACCAAGCTCCTGCGCTTCTTTCAGCACGTCCCCGTAAGTGGCGCCTTCTTGGCTCATCTTCGTCAGGATGTAGTTCGTCGTCCCGTTAACGATGCCCATAATTTTCGTGATCCGATCGGAAGAGAAGCCTTCCACAAGCGTGCGCAGAATCGGAATGCCGCCGGCTACGCTCGCTTCGTACAAGACGTCGCAGCGGTTCTCCTGCGCCTTCGCGAGAATCTCGGGACCGTGCATCGCCATCAAGTCCTTGTTGGCGGTGACGACATGCTTGCCAAGCGACAACGCCTCGAGAATGTATTCCTTCGTATGCGGAATTCCGCCCATCACCTCGACGATGACGTCGATCTCCGGATGGCGGATAATTTCCCACGGATCCTCCGTCAGCTTATCCGGGTCGATCGATATCGAACGCGCCTTTGCTTTATTCTGCACCAGCACCTTCTCGATCATTATCGGCGATCCCACTTGGCTTTGGAGATCCTCCTGATGACCCTCGACGATGCGAACAACGCCCGTTCCAACCGTACCTAGCCCGAGCAATCCTACCTTTATCGGCTTCATATACACCCTCCGTTGCTTCATTTATCCTTGTTTATCCTTGCCCGATAACCGCTGCCTTCCGCACGCCCGTCTGGCGCCGCAGAAGCTCCAGCAGATCCGACAGCTCTCCCGCAAGCCCCGAAATATCGACCGATAGGACGACATTCGCGAAACCTTGCAGCGGGATGCTTTGATTCATCGTCAACACGTTGCCTTCTTGGCCCGCGACCAGTCCGAGCACGCTGGACAAGACGCCCGCCCGATGCTCCAGATCCATGGAGATCGTCACGATTCGCTCGCGGGCGATATCGTTCAGCGCGAACACGCCGTCCTTGTATTTGTAGAAGGCGCTGCGGCTAAGTCCGGCCCGCTCCACGGCTTCGTGAACGGTCGCGACCGCTCCGCTGCTCAGCAGCTCTTTCACCTGAATCGTCTTCTGAATCGCTTCCGGAAGGATATCCTCCCGGACGACATAATAGCGTTCCGCCACTTCCGTCCTCCTCAAAAAGACAATTGTACACCTATAGTGGACATTATATCGGAATCCGGGTAGCGGGGCAATAGGTAAAGCCAAAAAAAGACGACTGCCGTCGTCTTTTCTTAGGTTCCAAAGGAATGAATCGCACTGTGCTGCAGGTGGCGGCAATAACGGTTCTCCTTGATTAATTGTATGGGTCGTAATCGGTACCTTCGAAAAACTCGAACGCGAAGTCGCCGATGCGGACCATATCCCCGTCCTTGGCGCCTTTCTTGCGCAGCGCCTCGTCCACGCCCAGCTTGCGCATCGTGCGGGCAAACCGCATGACGGCATCGTAGGAATTCAGGTTGATCCGTTTCATCATACGCTCGATGCCTTCGCTCTCCACGACGTACACTTCGTCCTCGCGGTGAATGTCGAACGTGATCTCTTCCCGTTTCTCGTAGGTGTATACTTTGCGTTCTTCAATGTCTTTTACTTCTTCGATTTCGACTTGATCTTCGACCGTATCAAGGACGTCGGCCGCTTTGTACAGCAACTCCTGGATTCCCTGCTTGGTCAAAGAGGAAATCGGCATGACGACGTAATCCTTGTCGCCTCTGACCGCGTCCAGCTGCTCCTTGAACAGCGCCAGCTGCTCTTCGGCTTCGGGCATGTCCATCTTGTTCGCCGCGATAATTTGCGGACGGTCCGCAAGCTTCTCGTTATAGAGCGACAGCTCCGCGTTGATCTTCTGCCAATCGTCGAACGGATCGCGACCTTCCGATGCCGCCATGTCGATCACATGGATAATGACGCGCGTACGTTCGACGTGACGCAGAAACTCGTGTCCGAGTCCGACGCCTTCATGCGCGCCCTCGATCAAACCCGGCAGATCCGCCATAACGAAGCTGCGTCCGTCCCCAACGTCGACGACGCCCAGATTCGGCGTGATCGTCGTGAAGTGGTATGCGCCGATCTTCGGCTTCGCGCCCGATACGACGGACAGCAGCGTGGACTTGCCGACGCTCGGGAAACCGACGAGTCCGACATCGGCCATTACTTTCAGCTCCAGAACGATCCAACGTTCCTGTCCTTCTTCGCCGTTCTCCGAAATATAGGGAGCCGGATTCGTCGGCGTCGCGAACCGGGTATTGCCGCGGCCGCCCCTGCCGCCCTTAGCAACGACGACCTGCTGGCCGTGGCGCGTCAAATCCGCGATAATCTCGTTCGTATCGTCGTCGATGATGACCGTGCCCGGAGGAATTCGGACAATCGTATCTTCGGCGCTGGCGCCGTGCATGCACTTCACCTTGCCGCGTTCCCCGCGCTCAGCCTTAAAGTGCTTCTGATAGCGGAAGTCCATCAGCGTACGCAAACCTTCGTCCACGCGGAAGATCAAGTCTCCCCCGTGGCCGCCGTCGCCGCCGGCTGGCCCGCCATTCTCCACGTATTTCTCGCGGCGGAAGGAAACGATCCCGTCTCCTCCATCTCCGCCTTTTACGAATATTTTTGCCTTATCGACAAACATGTCTTGCCTCCGTTCAAGCGCGTATCTCGCGCATCTCGGCCTTGAGCAGAACTTGATTAAAGCTCTGTCCCTCGGATACCGGTATGAGCGGCGCGCCTTTCAACTGCTCTTTGATTTTTTGGTTCCAATGCTGTTCATTCATAAGTTCGCCTTCGTAATAGAAAGACGCGTACAACGACTTCTCGTCGGCGCTCAGCCGAAGCCGGAGAACCGCCTGCTCTCCCGTACCCGGCTTGACCGATACGCGATAGGCGTTGACCGTATGTATAATCGTCTCCGCTACGCTCTCCGCGTCGAGCGACATCTCCTTCAGGTTCACGTCTCCCTCGATCTCTACCTCGAGCAGAAGCGAGTTCGTGATCGTGCGGAACGTTTGGATGTAACTAATCAGCGAAGGAACGCCAAGCTTCGCGATTGCGCTTTCGGCATTCATTCTTTCCCTTATTTTCTCCACATAACCGACCGTCTTATCCAACTTGCCGAGGCGCATATAGCCGTAGAGCACCTGCAGATCGTTCATCCAATCGTGTCGGTGATGGTTAAGCGTCCTGACGCCAGAGGCTTGCATCGCATGAATGGTTCCTGCGACCCGCTCTTGATGCTCCTTGCGTTCGCAACGCACCCAATAAATCGCAGATGCCACGATCCAAGCGATGCATCCTGCGGCGAGCAATCGTTCGCCGGGCCAAGTTAGGAGCGCGACCACCGGCACAATCGCCGTTGCCGCGACATATTGCTTTGCCGATGTTAAGCGTACCATTCCCAGAACCTGCCTTCTTCGGAATTACTAGCTTACCCAGTATACCATGCTCGTCTAATGCGGTCATCAGCTAAAAACCGCGCGGTTTAGGTGTAAAAGGCTGTCGTCGACATTCAGCGGAGAACCGACTTCGCGAATATATCGCCAATAAAAATGAAACAAAAGCCCCGGACCAAGCTAAGCTGGCCGGGGCTTTCGGTTGCGATTTAGGCTTCTACTGCAGCTGCAACAGGAGCTTGATCAACAGGGTATACGCTCACTTTCTTGCGATCGCGACCCAGACGCTCGAACTTGACGACGCCGTCTACTTTCGCGTACAGCGTATCGTCCTTGCCGATGCCTACGTTCGTTCCCGGGTGGATCTTCGTTCCGCGCTGGCGGAACAAGATGCTTCCGCCGGATACCACTTGGCCGTCGGCGCGTTTAGCGCCAAGACGTTTGGACTGCGAGTCGCGTCCGTTCTTCGTGGAACCTACGCCCTTCTTGGATGCGAATAGCTGAAGATTCAGTTTCAACATGGTGTACCCCTCCTTCTTCTCGAAAATGGTCTCTCGCCGGCACTCGCTCAAACGAGCTGTTCCCGCAAGACGACGAATTTGCCGTATGATGTAGCGATCGTCTCCAGCATCACGATCATCGATTCGAGCAGCAGCTGCATCCGGCCATCCTTGTCTGCTTCTGGCAGAACCGGGATGTCCGACGACAACCAGCCGTTCTTCATCGAATAGGGAAGCTGGACGCCCGCTAAAGCTTCAATCGCGTTCACCGTGCCGACCGAAACGGCCGACACGCCGGCGCAGACGATGTCTTTGCCGGGCTTCGCATATTTCGCATGTCCTTCGACCGCGAACGATACGATGCGCCTGTCAGCGTTCCGAACGATCGTAACGGATATCATGAGATCATCCTCTTACGCTTGGATTTTCTCGATCGTTACTTTCGTGTAAGGCTGACGATGACCTTGCTTACGACGGTAGTTCTTTTTGGCTTTGTATTTGTAAACGATGATTTTTTGGCCTTTGCCGTGTTTCTCGACTTTGCCTGTAACGCTTGCGCCGGATACAACCGGAGCGCCTGTTACGAATCCGTCTTTGCCGGATACAGCCAGGACACGGTCGAACGTTACGTTCTCGCCTTCGTTTCCGTCCAGTTTCTCGATGTAGATCACATCGCCTTCCTGAACTTTGTATTGCTTGCCGCCAGTTTCAATGATTGCGAACATAGTTGGTGCACCTCCTTATTGTCGAAGACTCGCCTGAGTCAGGTGGCCGAGCTAGCGCAGCGCTTGTGAACCTGTTCGGAGCGGTACCTGTGAACCCCTCGGACTTATAGAAGTTGTTCAAAAAACTCGCTTTTGATCACGAAGTTTACCAAGAAGCTTATTCGACATCGAATCTTAAATTCAGCCGGAACTAAGCGAATGCTTACGAAGTATGTTTCCTCCGGAAACATTGCAGGTGCTCACGTAGCTATCACTACGCTCCGCTCCTCATTTCCTAGCTTCATTCAACCTTCTCGGTGCTGAAAACCGTTTTTTTGAACTTATACTTATAGTCTCAAAATGTACACCCAAACAGTTTATCATATCCAATCGCCCAGTTCAACCGTTAATTACGTTATGGATGATTTCCCTTCTGGACGCTGCGGACCATCCCTTTACCGTCGCAGCTTTTGCAGGTTTCGGCGAGCTGCCGGCTCGCGTTCTCGCGCGCCTTCTTGCGCGTCAACTCCATCAGGCCAAGCCTAGTCCAACCGACGATGGACGTCTTCGTTCCGTCGCGCCGCGCCTCCTCGATCATTCGGGCCAGCACCTTCGATCGGCTGTCGTCGCGTTCCATATCGATGAAGTCGACGATGACGATGCCGCCAACGTCTCGAACGCGAAGCAGGCGGCCAATTAACGCGGCGGCCTCCAAATTGGTGCGGAACACCGTATCCTCCAAATTGTCCGAGCCGGTAAACTTGCCCGTATTGACGTCGATCACTGTCAGCGCCTCCGTCTCCTCCCAGATCAGATATCCTCCGCTCTGCATGGGGATTCGCCTGGAGAAAGCGGACTCGATCTGCTCCGATACCCGAAACTCTTGGAAGATGCCCCTGCCTCCGCCTCCCCGGTATAACTTAACCCGTCCGTCAAAGGCAGGCGAGATATCGCGCAGTAGTTCCGCGGCCTCGCCGTATCTTGCCGAATGGTCGATCCAAAGTTCGTCCATGTCGGAGGAAAACGTGTCCCTAATCACCCGGTGCAAAAGCCCTTCCTCGCAATGCAGCATGGCAGGAGCCACCGCGCTTCCCGCCTTTTCCCCGATCGATCGCCAGCGCTCCCGCAGCTTGAAGACATCCGCCTGCAGCGATCCCAAGTCTTCTCCCTCAGCCGCCGTTCGCATTATAATGCCTTCTTCATCTCGCTTTAGCTGCTCGCCGGCCAGCCGCAGCCGCTCCCGCTCCGCTTCGCTCGCGACCTTCTTGGAAACGCCGACGTAATCCGCGAATGGCAGATAGACGAGCCAGCGGCCAGGCAAATTAAAGTGCGTCGTAACGCGCGCGCCTTTGCCGCCCAGCGGATCCTTAACGACCTGAACGATCAAGTCCTGTCCGGGCTGTGCGAGCTCGCGAATCGCCGGTTTGTTCTGCGGCTGCTTGTCCGCATGCGGATGAAGCATGTCGTCTATGTACAGAAATGCGTTTTTGCCGATGCCGATATCGACGAAAGCCGCGTCCATGCCCGGCAGCACGTTCACGACTCTGCCTTTGTAAATATTGCCGACCAGACTAGCCCCGCCCGACCGTTCCATAAAAAACTCCGTCAGCTGTCCGTTCTCCAGAACGGCCGTTTGCAGCGTGTCTCCTTCCACGTGCATCAGCATTTGCTTCATGACCGATTCCGCCCTTTTGTAGAGGTTGTTCAAAAAATCCAATTTTGATCACAGATTTTTTGAACACGCATTTACGCGCTTTTTCTCTATTTTAGCTCAAAAGCTCGCGGACTGCACGGTTTGGATTCTTCCCGGAGAGACAGCTTTCGACGATCTGCTGCTCGGCCAGCACGCGCAGATCCTTGCCGGACGGCTCCATGACGTAGATCAAGTGATAACGTTCGCGATTGAATCGTTTGGCAACGGACAGAATCGATTGTTTGCCGTTCACGATTATCGGCGTTGCCTTCTTCCCTCGATCGAGCGCAGCCGCTGCTGCCCGCTGGCGATGGGTAAGAAAACGGACGAACAAATACGGCACGTTCCGGTAATACGTCCAGTTGCTCAGCAGAAGAAACAAACCGACGACAAGCAGATTTAGCTGAATTCCGTCTTGGCTCAGAAGCAGCAGCGGTGCTGCCGCAACGCCGATCATGGCAGCGCTGAACGCCAGGCTGAGCCTCGCCGACCAGAGCAAGGTATGGTAGTAATCGCAGAAAACGCTGAGCAGCGCGTGCACGAGCTTTCCGCCGTCGAGCGGATGGATGGGCAGCAGATTGAACAACGCGATCATCAAATTCGCCTGCACCACGTATACGGCCCATTGATCGTTCCATAAACCAAGCGCTCCGCAGCCCCAAGCCGCAAGCCCCATCCACACGTTCTGGAGCGGCCCCGCGATCGCGACCAGCGCTTCTTCCCTGGCGTTCGCGCCCCCGGCCTCCACCTCCGCCACGCCGCCGAACGGCAGCAGCTTAATCTCCTTAATCCGCCATCCGAAGCTGCGGGCGGCGAAGACATGGCCGAGCTCATGCACGAACACGATGAGGAACAGGACGATTAATTCGGTGAAGTAACCGGTAACCGCGGACGCCAGCATGACCATCACGAAGAGAGGGTGAAACGACCATGCGATGCCGCGCCATTTAATCAATCGTGATCACGTCCAACGGATCCATATAACGATCATCCTGCTTCACGGCGAAATACAGCAAGCTTTGGCCGCCATCCGCCGCTTTCTGCAGCTTGCCGATCGGATCCCCCGCCTCCACCCAGTCATTAACCGATACGGTGGCGCCGCCCAGTTTCCCGTAGACGGTTACCCTGTTATTGGCATGCTGAATGAGCACGCTGTCCCGCTCTTTCGTCACGACGATGACTCTGCCCGTCTCGGCAGCGGCCACGGGCGCCTCCGAAGCTCCGGCAAGCTCGACTCCGTTAAGCAGCTCGGCAAAGGTGCGGATCAACGACGCTTCCTGGATCGGAACGACGACGGTTCCCTTCACGCCGCCGTCGACCCCCAGCGCATCGGAAGGATCGCCTTGGAACATCGGAATAAACGAAGGCGCTCCCGCAAAAACCTCCTTGTACCACACCGCCGCCGCGGCAAAATCGAACTCGTCCGTCAGCGCCTGCTTCACGAGTTGCTGCCCTTTCTGGGACCAATCCGCATGATACTGGAACATGCCGTACACCCCGCCGAACAGCAGCAGTGCAACTACCGCTTTCCACTGCAAGTCTTTGCGGAACCGGGTCCATCCGCTTCGCGGCGGCAGCACCGAATCCTCGTACGTGCGCGTCTGCCTGACGAAGCTGCGGGGCATATTGCCTTCCCTGCTCTCTTCGCTCCATGCCGACCACGGATTCGGATTCCGCTTCCAGGCAAGCTCCGGATCCGGCGAATAATCGCCGGGTGGTTCATTGCGTTCTTCGCGCATGACCCGATCAGACTGCGCCACCGGAAAGACAAGATGTGCATCCTCCCTCGCCTCTTTGATTCGTCCCGCTTCCTGCTTTGCGGCGAATTCCTCCAGCAACGTCTTTATTTTCTCGTGCCTTCGATGTTTCACGTCGTCTCTTAGCCCCATACGGCCATCCTCCTTGCTTGCTCGTCCTTTCTTCATAGTTATGAGAAACGCGGGACAAGTATGCGAAAGTAGCCCTCTTCGATCTCGAGACCAAAAGAAAACAGGCATGCCCCGAAGAATCAACCTTCGGTCGCATGCCTGTCCGTAACGTTCTATTTTACCTTATGATGTCGACAGCACTTATTCCGCCAACTCGTAAACTTCTTGATGGGCTTTGATGCTGAATACCAATCCGATCGACAACATGTTCAAAATGAGCGAGGTGCCACCGTAGCTGACGAACGGAAGCGTAATGCCCGTAATCGGCATCAGCCCGATCATCATGCCGATATTCTGGAACACCTGGAATACGAACATGGAGACGATCCCGATGACAATGAACGACGCTCGCCTGTCGTAACACTTGAACGCGATCATGATCATTCGGTAAATGAGGAGAAAATAGAGCAAGAGCAGAATCGCAGCACCCTGGAAGCCGAATTCCTCGCCTATGACGACAAAGACGGAATCGGAGTAGGTGTAAGGAATAAACCCGCCGTTCTTCAGCTTTCCGTTCAAAAACCCATCGCCGCTCAGTCCTCCGGAACCGACTGCAATCTGGGCGTACATCGATTGGTGCCTGCTGTCGGAAGAAGCCTCTTCGGGGTTCATAAACGTATTTATTCTTTCATACCAATGCTCTTTTTCTTGATCCGTCAAATAATCCTTAATCTCGGCGTTAAAAGCGTTGAACAAAAACATAAATAAGACAATTCCCGCTACAACCGCAGCAAGACCGATTACGACATGGGTATATTTGATGTTGCCGATCCAGAGCATGCCAAGCACGATTACGATATAGATAATCGCATTGCCAAGATCGGGCTGAATCATGACCAGCATGAACGGCAGGAACGCAAACGCTCCGACCGTCAACAGATCGCTGGAGAAGTTCAGCTTGTCTCCTTGACGGCGCCCCATCAAATAAGCAATGCCTATAATGAGGATAATCTTCATAATCTCCGCGGGCTGAAAGTTCAACAGTCCGCCCGGCAGCTTGAACCAGCCTTTCGCGCCGTTGATCTCCGCTCCGAAGAAATATACTAAAATGAGTGAAGCGACTCCTATGGCATATAACGCATGCCAAGTTTTGAGCACGATGCGGTAATCGAACAATACGGCCAGAATCGCGACAATAAATCCTAATCCGTAAAACGCCAGCTGCTTCAAGTCGGAGCCTTCGAATCTCGTATTCAATGTCGCGCTATGAATCGCGACGACGCTAATCGCCGCTAGGCATGCCAGAATGAGCAGAATGCCCCAATCGAGTTTCTTTATTTTGTTAAGCACAAGTCAATCATCCTATTCCAAGAAACTTGCGGAACCGCTTGAAGGCGCCTGCCTTCTCGTCCAGCACCATAAGCGGAACCATGTCGCCCAGAATGCGGCGGGCGATGTTACGGTACGCGATCGCCGCGCGGGATGCGGGATTCATGACGGTGGGCTCTCCGCTGTTCGCGGCGGAGATAACCTTCTCGTCATCCGGCACGATGCCAAGAAGATCGATCGCGAGCACCTGGCAAATCTCGTCGATATCCAGCATCTCCCCGCTCTTCATCATCGCCGGGCGAATGCGGTTTATAATCAGCTTGGAAGGAATTTTGTTCCCTTCAAGCAATCCGATCACGCGGTCTGCGTCGCGTACGGCCGCATTCTCGGGCGTTGTGACGACGATGGCGCGGTCCGCTCCCGCGATCGCGTTCCGGAAGCCATGCTCGATGCCCGCCGGGCAATCGATAATAACGTAATCATGTTCTTGCTTCAATTCGAGCACCATGCTGCGGATCTGCTCAGGCTTAACCGCGTCCTTATCCTTGGTCTGCGCCGCAGGCAGCATATATAGCTCGTCGAAACGCTTGTCCTTCACAAGCGCTTGGTTCAAGCGGCATCGCCCCTCCGCCACGTCAACCAAGTCATATATGATGCGATTCTCCAGCCCCATGACGACGTCCAAATTCCGAAGCCCGATATCGGTATCCACCAAACATACTTTTTTGCCCAGCAGCGCAAGCGCCGTTCCGATGTTTGCCGAAGTCGTCGTCTTGCCGACTCCGCCTTTGCCTGATGTTACAACGATCGCTTCTCCCATGCTCTACACTCCTTTAAATAGGATAGGACTATGCCTGATGCGGAATAGCTGCGAGAGCTTGTCGATCTGCATCTGTCCCTCGTTCAGATAAGCGAATTCCATCGCCGAATCCGGGGCTAGCCACTCTTCCGGCGGCCTGCTCACGGTATCCGCGATGCGCAGCTGCGTCGGCCTCATCAGCGACGTCGCGATGATCGCGTCCGTACGCCCGGCGAAACCCGCATGAGCCATTCCCCGGAGGGCGCCCATCACGTAAATGTCCCCGGTGCATAGCAGCGTGCCTCCCGGGTTAACGTCGCCAATAAGGAGCAGATCCCCGTCATGCTCAAGCGTTTGTCCCGAACGTACGATGGAAGTAATCACTTGAAGATTGCGAGCGCCTTCTCCGCCCGTCTGTTGGGCACCGGCATTCGATTCCATCGATTGGATCATGAGATTCCCTTGCGCCCCGATAATGCTCGTAAGCTGCTCCTTCTGTTCATCCGTAATGATCCTGGAACCTAATTTTACGTGTATATGAACGAGAGGGCCCGTCAGCAGCTGCTGATGCGTCTTCTCCAGCTTATGCTTCATTTCGGCAACCAGCGCATCGAACGTGCATTGATCGTCGAGAAGGAACAGAAGACCTTCCTTGACGCCTTTGATCATGATATGTTGTTTCTCGGTCACGTTTGTCCCTCCCCAACCTATTCAATTCTTGATGGCGGGCCGAAATTCCTGCCTGGCATTCACATTATTCCTCTTCGCTGTCGGCACCCGATTCCTTGCGGGATTCGAATATCCGGCGAACCAGCACGTACACAGCCAGCGCGAACGCGATCTGCAGGAACAAGCTCGGAAGGATGTGATTAAGAAGAGCCCAAGCATAGGAAGCGCTTGTGATTCGGAACACCTTGTAGATGAAGAACAAGGAGGAGTCGTAGATAATGCATGCGAACCCGATGACCGTGATAGCCATCATGACCGTTGCGCGCTTCCGCTCGAGCAGGACGCCGGTGAAATATCCGAGCAGGCCCATGGCAAAAAAATTGACGCCCAGCAGCTGTCCGAAATAGACGACATCCTGCAAGAGTCCGAATGCCGAGCCGAGCAGCAGCGCTTGATGGCGATTACCGTAAAGCGCCGAGAATAACACGATAACGAATATGAAGTGCGGAATGATCCGTGCGCCAAAGCCTTCCGGGATAATCCAGGGCATAAGCGCTCCTTCGATTACGAATACGAGCAGCATGAGCGCGAGAATCCGGTTCATGCTCATTGCCCGGACTCCTCAAGACCCGGAACCTGCACGACGAACACTTCCGTCAGGTGGTCGAAGCTCGCGGAGAGCTTAACGGTCGCGGTATACGTCAATCCGAAATCGCCGACTTGTTTCGTCTCCACGGTGCCAACGCGCAGCCCGCGCGGGTAGACGTTGCCTAGCCCGGACGTAATGACGGTATCGCCGATCTCCATCTTGTCGTTCTCCGCGATCCGGGTCATGACGATCCGGTTCGTCTCCTTGTTGAAACTGCTCAGTATGCCGAACGATTCGTTTTCCCTGCCCTCGATCGTAGCGGCGATCGAGTTGAACGTCGGAGACGACTCGTTCAGCTCCGTGATTGGCGTAACCGCGGCCGTGAACGGCGTCACGGAGCTGACCAGTCCGACAAGGCCGTCGACGGTCGTGACGGCCATGTTTTCTTTGATGCCGTGTTTGGAGCCGAGATTGATGTTCATCGTCCGGTTGTTCGCGTCATTGCTGACGGAGATGACCTGCGCGATGAGGAACTTGTAGTTGTTCATCCGCTTCTGCTGCTCGGTGAACTTGAGCTCTTCCTTCAGCCGTTCGTTTTCCTTCTGCATGAAGTTGTAATTGACCTTGTCGCGCGCATAGGCAGCAGCCGTCATACGAAGCTGCTCGTTCTCCTCGTAAACGGTCTTAAAGTCGCGAATATCCTCAAAGAAGCCCGCTATGTAGCCAGCGGGCTTGTAGAACCACTGCTGCACGTAACCGGAGGTGTCCTTCAGGAATTTCTCCGGCCACGTCAGCTCTTTGCGATCGCTAAGCGAGAAGCCGATGATCGCAATAAATAAAATAAATCCGATCATAAGCATGAAGACCCGCTTATTCCTCATTAAATTAAACAGCCCGATCACCTGCCTGTCTTAAATCCGTACCAGCTCAACTATTCTAGCGCTTCGAACGATTCGAAGTGCCTCTGCTCTTGAACAGATGAATATTGTCCAAGGAACGGCCCGTTCCGATCGCGACGCAATCAAGCGGATTATCCGCCACGATGACCGGCATGCCCGTCTCGCGTTGCAGCAGCTTGTCCAGGTTGCGAAGCAACGCGCCGCCGCCGGTCAATACGATGCCGCGGTCCATAATATCCGCGGACAGCTCCGGCGGACATTTCTCCAGGGTGATCTTTACGGCGTCCACGATCGAGTTGATCGTATCCATCAGCGCGTCTGTAATTTCGTCCGAAGTAATGGCAAGCGTCTTAGGAAGACCCGATACAAGGTCGCGCCCGCGGATTTCCAGCGTCTCGGGCTTGTCCAGCTGCAACGCCGATCCGATCTCCATCTTGAGCTGCTCCGACGTTCTTTCGCCGATCATCAGGTTGTACAGCCGCTTGATATATTGGATGATCGCCTCATCCATTTCGTCGCCAGCCACGCGGATCGACCGGCTCGTCACGATGCCGCCAAGCGAAATAACGGCAACTTCCGTCGTACCTCCGCCGATGTCCACGACCATGCTGCCCGTAGGCTCCCATACCGGCAAGTCCGCGCCGATCGCCGCCGCGAACGGTTCCTCGATCGTGTACGCCTCCCTCGCGCCGGCTTGTTTCGCCGCGTCCTCGACGGCACGCTGCTCGACGGCCGTAATGCCGGACGGCACGCATACCATCACGTTTGGATGGCGCGGGAACAGCGAACGCTGCTTCTGCGCGGAACGAATGAAATACTTGATCATCGTTGCCGTCGTTTCGAAGTCCGCGATAACGCCGTCCTTCATCGGACGTACGGCGCGGATGTTGCCCGGCGTTCTGCCGATCATCTTTTTGGCTTGCTCGCCTACGGCTTCGATTGTTTTTGTATCGGTACGAATTGCCACCACGGAAGGCTCCCTTACGACAATTCCTTTTCCTTTCACGTATACCAGCGTATTCGCCGTTCCCAAATCAATTCCCAAATCCTTGTTCAATCTACCGAACATGTTCTTGCTCCCTTCTAATTGCGACAATCTCGTATAGATGTATTTCAAAAAGCCCACTTTTGATCACGATGAATTCCAAGATGCATATTCGACATCGAATCTTGAACTCAGCCGGAACTTCCGGTGCTCACGTAGCTTCCACTACGCTCCGCTCCTCATTTCCTAGCTTCATCCAACCTTCTCGGTGCTGAAAACCGGACTTTTTGAATACGTATTAAATATTATATTACAGATGACCTAGTTCCTTCAAACTTGCGAAGCGGCCGTCTCCGATTACGATATGATCCAGTATTTCGATGCCGACCAATTGCCCGGCTTCCGCCAGCCTTTTCGTTAAAGCGATATCTTCGGGGCTCGGCGTCGGGTCGCCGCTTGGATGGTTATGCACGCAAATGACGGAAGCGCTGCTGCGCTTGATCGCGGCCCTGAACACTTCCCGCGGGTGGACAAGCGAGGCGTTAAGCGTTCCGATGGATAATGTTTCCCGGGCAATAATGCCGTTCTTCGTGTTCAGGAATAGACAGACAAAATGTTCATTCTTCAAATAACGAAGCTCTTCCATCACGTAATCCGCCGCATCCTTGGGTTTGCGAATCGTGTACGCGTCGTCCATGCGGCTTCGGATCATCCGCCGGCCGAGCTCGAAGCCAGCACGAAGCTGCAGCGCCTTCACGGGACCGATTCCGTTGATGGCCGTCATCTCTTCCAGGCTCATATCCATCAGACCTCGCAAGCTTCCGCATTGCTTCAGGATCGAACCGGCCAAATGGACGGCGGATTGTTTCCGCGTTCCCGTTCTCAACAATATCGCAAGCAGCTCAGCATGGCTGAGCGCCTCTGCCCCATATCGCATCATGCGCTCTCTCGGACGTTCTTCATGGGGGACATCACGCAATACATTTCCATGTATTTCCATGTTTCGTCCCATCCTTTTCATCGGTTAATAGGTGCGAATTCCGAATTTTTCCAGCATATCGGATAGGAGGGAAATCGGTAAACCGACCACGTTAAAATAGCAGCCCTCGATCCCTTCCACAAGCGTCGCTCCAAAGCCCTGAATGCCGTATGCGCCCGCCTTGTCCCGCGGCTCGCCCGTTGCGACGTAACGGCGGATCCGATCCTCGTCGAGCGGCTTCATCGTTACTTTGGTCCTGCGGCTCGCCACGATCCGGTTCGTCGTGCCCGCTTGGATCAAGGCGATTCCGCTATAGACGTCATGCTGCCTGCCTTGCAAGCCGGTCAGCATGGCAACCGCTTCCTCGTCGTTCGCGGGTTTGCCTAACACATCGCCGTCAAGCACGACGATCGTATCCGCCGATAGAATGAGCGTTCCGTCGCCGTGATCCCCGCCCTGCTTCAGCATCGCTTCGGCCGCCCTCCCCTTGCGGAGACTCAGCTGCTCGACGACCTCGGCCGGCGTCCATCCCTGTTCAAACGATTCATCGGTATCCGTAGACAAAATAGAAACCGGCAAGGAAAGGTCCAAAGATGCGACCAGTTCCTTCCGGCGCGGAGACGACGAAGCCAATACGATTCGGCTTATCGGTGCTTGGTTTTGTTGTTCTTCGTTCATATCTTCATGCTCCTCGCGCGGACGGAGTCGGTCTCGCGCCTTCGGTGTTCTGTCCATCAGGGGCTTGCAAAACTTACATCTTGCGGTACAGCCAAATCGCGACGACGGCTCCGACGATACTGAGCAAGCTGATCTGCAGATCGATCGACAGATTGAAGCTAAGCACGTACAGATCGACGGCCGGCGACCAGGTCGTTTCGATCGGCTTCGTCAGGAAGGAAACGCCTGGAACGGATTCCAGCCACCTTGCGACTAGCGCTCCCGCTACCAATCCGAGCAGAATAAACAAGAAAAGAATCCACCCGTTTTTCTTCATCGTTCAATCCCTTTCGCCACGAAATGACACCTGACTCCATTATACGCAGGATGCTACCCGTTTACAATGCGCTCAGAGACTCAAACCATTCTTTTTGCGCCAGGACGGCTTCCATGAGGGCAGTCTCCGCCGACCATAAGTGGGCTTTGGAAGGTTTCTTGTCGTATTCGACCATCGCGACGGCAGCCGTATCGATCGCTTGCTGGAGCTTTGCGTAGTGCGTTTCGCCCTCTTGCCCGGCCATCCCCTTCTTCATGGAAGCCGCGTGGCCGGTCCACTGCTCGTGGCGCGATTTCCACGATTCAGCGGCCGACTCGCCAAGCGGAGACAGAGATGGCTGCTCCAGCTGCGCGATAATCAGATCGGACCATGCGCCGATCAATTCGCTAGTCGAAACGAAGAACGCTCTCGCTTCTTCCTCCGTGCCTTTGAAAGGAATACGTTCCGGCGTTTGCACCGTTACTCCCTTCTTGTAAAGGACAACATCCGGCAACGCGGAGCCGATGATGCCTGCTTTCGCTCCGTCGAGCGCTATGCCCGCATAAACCCGATAACCTTCGCCTGTTTTCATCGATGCCGCGGCCAGTCCGCCATCCTTCAGTTGTTTAATCGCCGCGTCCCGCCCTTCCGTGTTGCTGAACACGCCGTACTGCAGCATGGTATATCCCTGCGACATCCCTTGAACGCTCACGGCGGATGACGGCATTCCCTCGTTCCCCGTATTCGCGCCGCTGCTTTCACCGTCTTTGCCTTCACTCGGCACACCGGTCATATCATCAAGACCGATCACCTCTTGGGTATCGGTTTGAGTTTGAGCGGCGGGAGGCGTCTGAGCATCGCTTTTGCCGTCCCCGCCCGGCCAGATCGAAGCTCCAGTGAATAAGGTAAGAATCAAATAACCGAATAGCGCCCCTGTCGCAAGCGCGCCGGTCACGGATAAGATAACATGCAGCCACGAGGGACCCTTCCCCCCCGTTCGGCGGGAAATGCCAGGAACAATAATCGAACCGCCGTAATGTGCGGACCCGTTATACTCATGAGCGGAGTCGCCCGCATCGGCGGTCAAGCCGACTTGACCACTGTCCACGATCCATGGCGGTTGCCGATCCGATGGATTAGCCGGTCCGTTGCCCGGAGCCATATCCCTCCGATCGTCATCCGCCTCCCGAATAAGCTGCTCCAACGCGCCGATATCTTCTTGGAAAGCGTTATTCCACGGTTGTACCTCGTCTATAACGTTCGGAACGGCCTGCTGATATAAGGGTACTACGTTGCTTTTGTTTTTTGGTGCTTGTCCGGCAGCAAGCTGGGGCTCCGTATCTATCGGTTGACGAGGCTGATCCCAACGTTGTTCGGGCTTGTCCTTCTCGAGCTGCTGTCCTTTATCGTCGAAGCGATAGGTGATTCGATTGTTCGGTTTCATGTCAATCTCTCCTCTACCTGGTCTGCTATTAGTCTATGAAAGCGGAGAGAGAGTTATGACGCAAGGTGAAACGGCAGTCGCCGTCCTTTTGCGGCGCGGCGCGTTTCATTCCGAGAGGAAAATTAATATTATTTTCTACTCGTACCAAAAAAGAGCCGCACCGCAATCGTACTAGACGATTCTGCGGTACAGCTCCTACGATTCGGTTAAGGCTGATGGGTAAGCGATTTGGCTAGCTCATCGGCTACTTTCCAAATATCGCCGGCACCCATCGTAATGACAAGATCCCCCGGCGCTACCCGCTGCTTGAGCGCGACAAGCACTTCTTCCTTCGTCGGGATATATTCGGCGCTGGCGTTGCTGTTGCTGCGAATGAGCTCGACAAGCTTGCTTGAGTTGACTCCCTCGATCTGCTTCTCCCCTGCAGGCGAATAGATATCGGTAATGATCACCTGATCCGCTTCGGGGAAAGCTTTGCTGAATTGCTCGAACAGGAAGAAGGTTCTCGTATAACGCTGCGGCTGGAACACCGCAATAATCCGTTTCCCCGTTGCTTTGGCCGCGCTGATCGTCGCTTGGATTTCCGTCGGGTGATGGGCGTAGTCGTCGATGACGAGAATATCGTTTACTTCACCAAGCACTTGGAACCTGCGCTTCGCACCTCTGAACGACTTAATCGCTTCCTTGATTTCGTCGAACGATAGTCTCGCTTCCAGACAGGTAATGACGGTCGCCATCGCGTTATATACATTGTGAATGCCGGGAACGGACAACTCGATATTGCCGAGCTGCACGCCCTTGCGGTTCATGTCGAAGGATACTTTGCGGTCGCCGAGCGCGATGTTCTCCGCAACGTATTCCGCTTCCTCTTCGATGCCGTACGTGACCACGGCCGATCGATGCAGGCCGTTCTCCTGGCCGCATACCTTAGGAAGCAGCTCCCGAACGATCGGATCGTCGGCGCATACGATCGCCTTTCCGCCTTCTCTAACCTGGCTTAGGAACTGCACATAAGCCGACTTGAGCTTTTCGAAGTCACCGTCGTAATTTTCCAAATGGTCGGGCTCGATATTCGTTACGATCGCCATGGATGGATAGTAATGCAGGAAGGAACCGTCGCTCTCGTCCGCTTCCGCCACGACGTATTCGCCTTTTCCCGCCTTTGCGTTAGTACCTACGTTAACGATCTCGCCTCCGATAATATAGGTAGGGTCGATCTGGCAGGTTTCCATTACTAGCGCAATCATCGATGAAGTCGTCGTTTTGCCATGCGCTCCCGCAACGGCCACGCCTTTGCCCGCGTTCATTAGCCGAGCCAGCATTTGCGACCGGTGCAAGACGGGAATGTTCAGCGCTTCCGCGGCTTTGCGCTCCACGTTGTCGCTTGTAAGCGCCGTAGAGTAGACGACGAGGTCCGCTCCTTTCACATGCTCCGGCTGATGCCCGATGAAGATGTCCGCCCCCTTGGCGGCCAGCTTCTCCGTTAATTCCTGGCGCGCGACATCGGAGCCGGTTACCTTATATCCCATCTCGAGCATTACCCGGGCGATGGCACTCATCCCGTAACCGCCGATTCCGATGAAATGAACGTGTTCTGCCGTGTTCAAAGACGGTTCACCAACCTTTTTCAGAATCCGAGCCAAACAATAGGCGGGAGCGTACGTCCGCTATCAAATAAAGCGTTCCCGTCACGACCCCGAGATCCTTGTCCCCGGTCATCTGCTGTAATTTGTTTAATGCTTGCTGCCAATCCTTCTCAATGACGATCTCGATAGGGGGAAGCTCCGGCATGTTGCTGCGCATCTCCTGGACGATTCCGGCCAAGCCCTGCGCTTCCATTTTCATGCGATAATCGGGTTCGGTCAAGATAAGCGTATCCACTATTGGTAGTATATGCTTAATCGTCTCCCGATGATTCTTATTCTCCAGCATCCCCATCATGAGGTGAAGCTTCTCGTAACGATACGTCGTACGAAGCGCCTTCGCCAGCATCTCCGCGCCTTCCGGATTGTGAGCCCCGTCAAGTAGAATGCGAGGATCCCGGCTGACCATCTCCAGCCTTCCGGGCCATGCAGCCTTCAGCAGGCCCTCCCGCAGCGCTTCGTCTTCGATCACGAGCGCGTTGTATTGGCGCAGCACCTCTAGCGCCATGACGGCGGTTGCCGCGTTCGTACGTTGATGAGCGCCGTTTAACGTGATCGATAACGGTTCGATGGTGCGGAACAAACCGTCGAATCGGAAGGTTTGATCGTCTTCGCGCTCGGAGACCGCCGATTCGGCGAATTGTTCGCCGAGCAAATAAAGCGAGCTCTTGCGCTCCGCCGCCGTCCGCTTCATGACTTCGATCACTTCCGGCTGCGTAGCCGCGCAAACGACGGGAATGCCCGGCTTGATGATGCCCGCTTTCTCCTCGGCTACAGCAACGAGCGTGTCGCCAAGCCGATCCATGTGATCGTGGCCGATATTCGTAATGATCGAGATGACCGGATAGACGATATTCGTCACGTCCAGCCTTCCGCCAAGACCGGTTTCCCACACCACGTAATCCGGGAATGTCACCTTGGCATAGAATAGAATCGCTAGAGCCGTAGACACTTCGAACATCGTCGGCGAACCGAGCTCGGTCTCCGCGAGCGCTTCGACATGCGGCCGAAGCTCGTTCGCAAGCGCAAGCAGCGTCTCTTCCTCGATATCGTTCCCGTTGTATTGGAACCGGTTCGTAAATTTCGTAATATACGGCGACGTGAACGTTCCTACGTCATAGCCGCCGCGGATCAGCACGCTGGTCAAATAAGCGCAGGTCGATCCCTTGCCGTTCGTCCCCGCCACGTGGATGAACTTCAGCCTGCGATGCGGGTTGCCGAGCCTCTCCATCAACGCTTCGATGCGGTCCAAGCCCGGGCGGATTCCGAACGGAATAAGTCCAGTGATCCATTCTACCGCTTCTTGATAGGAGGACAGCGTTCCAGCCGCCGTCCCATTCGTCATATGTTCTGCCGTCATGCGTTACCCTTCTTCCAAAACGTGGTCGCGGCCGATTAGCCGCGCAATTCCGAGATGCGCGCAAGCACCTTGTCGCGTTTCTCCGCGTAGTCGTTCATTTTGGCGCGTTCTTCTTCGATGACCTTCGCCGGCGCTTTCGCCACGAAACCTTCATTGCCGAGCTTCTTCTCCACGCGCTCGACTTCGGAGACGAGCGTGTTCAGCTCTTTCTCGAGGCGCGCGATTTCTTGTGCGATGTCGATCAGGCCCGCAAGCGGCAAATAAAGCTCGGCGCCGGTGACGATAGTCGTCATCGCCTTGTCGGGAGCTGCGATGCCGCGCCCGATCTCGAGCAGCGACGTACCGCAGAACCGCTTCACGAATTCTTCGTTGCGGCCGAGGATCGTTTCCTCCGCCTCGCTTGCAGGCTTAATCAGCAGTTCGATCTTCTTGCTCATCGGCACGTTCACTTCCGCCCGGATATTACGCACGGAACGGATCATCTCCATCAGCAGCTCCATCTCTTTGACCGCATCCGGCGCTTCGAGCGAAGTTTCGTAGGTCGGCCAAGCGGCCAGCGTGATCGTATCGCCGACATGAGGGAGATGCTGCCAAATCTCCTCGCTGATAAATGGCATGAACGGGTGAATAAGGCGCTGCGTCCGGTCAAGCACGTAAGCGAGCACGGATTGCGTCGCGCGTTTGGCGGCCATGTCCGTTCCGTTCAGGCTCAGCTTGGAGAATTCGATATACCAATCGCACAGATCATCCCAGATGAAGTTGTAGAGCACGCGGCCCGTCTCCCCGAATTCATAGCCGTCGATCAAACGTGTGACGTCGCGCACCGTTTCGTTCAGACGATGGAGAATCCAGCGATCCGCCGTTCCGAGCTTAACGTCGATGTTGATGTCCGCCGCTTCGAAACCTTCGAGATTCATCAGCGCGAACCGCGAAGCGTTCCAAATTTTGTTCGCGAAGTTGCGAGCCTGCTCTACCTTCTCGAAACGGAAGCGCAGGTCTTGGCCCGGCGTGCTGCCCGTCGAAATCATGAACCGCATCGCGTCCGCTCCGTATTGCTCGATAACGTCGAGCGGATCGACGCCGTTGCCGAGCGACTTGGACATCTTCTGACCATCCTTGTCGCGTACGAGTCCGTGCATGAGCACGTCCTTGAACGGCATCTCGTCCGTAAATTCGAGGGCTGTGAAAATCATGCGCGCCACCCAGAAATAAATAATATCGTAACCCGTCACGAGCACGTCCGTCGGGTAATACCGTTTCAGATCTTCAGTCTGGTCCGGCCAGCCGAGCGTGGAGAACGGCCAAAGCGCGGAGCTGAACCACGTATCAAGCACGTCGCTGTCCTGACGCAGATGATCGCCTTGCATATCTTCGCGCGACACGTGCAGCTCGCCCGTCGCGTCGTCGTACCAAGCCGGAATCCGGTGTCCCCACCATAGCTGGCGGGAGATGCACCAATCGCGAACGTTTTCGATCCAGTTCAAATATGTTTTCTCGAAGCGGTCCGGAACGAACTGCACGCCTTTGCCCGACTTCTGGGCCGCGATCGCCGCTTCCGCGAGCGGCTTCATGGCTACGAACCATTGCGTAGACAAGTAAGGTTCCACTACCGCTCCGCTGCGCTCGCTATGTCCGACTTGATGGACGTGGTCTTCGATGAGAACGCAAACGCCTTGCTCCTGCAAATCCTTCACGAGCTGCTTGCGGCAGTCGAAGCGGTCCATGCCTTGATAAGGTCCCGCTTCCGCGTTCATGATACCCGATTCGTCCATGACGATAATTTGCGGCAGGCTGTGCCGCTCGCCGACTTCGAAGTCGTTCGGATCATGCGCGGGCGTAATCTTGACCGCGCCGGAGCCGAATTCCTTCTCGACGTATTCGTCGGCGATAATCGGGATTTCCCTGCCGACGACCGGCAATACGATCATGGAGCCAATCAGATGCTTGTAGCGCTCGTCTTCCGGATGTACCGCGACGGCTGTATCGCCGAGCATCGTCTCCGGACGCGTCGTCGCGACCGTAATGAAGCCGGAGCCATCCTTCAGCGGGTACCGCAAATGATACAGGTGACCGTTAAGTTCCTTATACTCGACTTCGATATCGGACAGCGCCGTGCGCGCAGCCGGATCCCAGTTGATGATTTTTTTGCCGCGGTAGATTAAGCCTTTCTCGTAGAGACGGACGAACACTTCGCGAACGGCCTTGGATAAGCCTTCGTCGAGCGTGAACCGCTCTCTGGAATAGTCAAGAGACAAGCCCATCTTCGCCCATTGGGCACGAATCGTGTCCGCGTACTGCCCTTTCCACTCCCACACCTTCTCCAGGAAGGCTTCCCTTCCTAGATCATGGCGCGTAACGCCTTGCTCGCGCAGCTTCTGCTCGACCTTCGTCTGCGTCGCGATGCCCGCGTGATCGGTGCCCGGCAGCCATAACGCATCGTATCCTTGCATCCGCTTCGTGCGGATCAGAATATCTTGCAGCGTAAAGTCGAGCGCATGCCCGATATGCAGCATCCCCGTTACGTTAGGAGGCGGGATTACGATTGTGTAAGGTTTGGCATCGGGTCTTTTGCCCGCCTGAAAATAGTTGCCTTCCACCCAATACGAGTACCACTTCTGCTCCGCCGATTTGGGGTCGTAAGTGGTTGGCATTGCTGGTTTGTTCTCCATGTCAGACATCTGTTCATCTCCCATTCATTCTTCTCAAGGTGAAACGGCTGTCGCCTTCCTTTGGCGGTGCAGCGCGTTTCATTCCGAGAAATATAAGCACAGTATAGAGAAAACTTATACTTTCTTATATTTCAAGTGTAAACGGCTGTCGCCGTCTTCTAGAAGCACAAACTTACTCGTTTCTTAGTGAATTCTAAGATCCTATAAGGCGAATATTCATGCATGCTTGGAACTGGACGCAAAAAAACCTCCCGTCCTCAAAAGGACGAAAGGTTATCTTCCGTGGTACCACCTTTGTTCCGCTTGCGTTCGCACGCGCGGCACTCGAACAGATAACGGCTGCGGCCGGCCCCGCTTAGACGAGAGGCGTCGATTTCTTGACGCGTTTCGCTTGAGCGTGGCAACTCCAGGGCGACCCGTATGCAGTCCGATCCTGCAGAACCTTCCAGCGTAACGGTCCTGCTCTCTGAAGGCCTCCTGCGTACTACTCCCCTTCAATGTCGTTCACGTAAAACATACATATGCTCTATCATACATTTGTTAACGTGCGGAGTCAACCTGCAATGGTTACAATAGGCAAAAGCGCAAACAAGGCCGCCCGGTGAAGGGCGGCCTTTCGGAATAAAGCGACTGACTGATCGAAGAGACGCGGCGTTACGGAATATACAGAAGCTGCCCTTCCTCCACCGCGGATTCATGCAGCCTGTTATAGGTCAGAATTTCCCTCGGGTTCAGGCTGTACCGTATCGCGATCTGCTCCAGCGTCTCTTCCTTCTGGACAATGCACATTCTGATCTTGCGGAATTCGTTCTCCCCGGCTTGCTTGCTCAGGAACAACTTCTTCCACTCGATTTCTTCTTCCACAGCCGCCGTGCGGGATGCGTTCTGCGCTTCCAGCTCGAAGCTTTCCTGCTCAGCAGCCTCGCGCGCCGCTTGCTCGCGCCTGCTCGATTGCAGCAGCGCGCGGAACCCGACATCCGCTTGCGGCTCCCCGGCGTTGCCGGACGGTTTGCCTGCGAAAGCGATCTGGACCTCTTGCTGCTGGCGCCCTTCCGGCTCCGGCTCCGGCTCTTGGTTGATCGGCTCCGCGGGGACGGCTTGCAGAACCTGTTCGATTCTAGGTTCTTCGTAGATTTCGGCAACGAACGTGTCCGAGGATTGGGGCTCGACGGCCGCGGTCTGGATTTCCTCCTCCGGCCTGATTCCCGCTTGACCGGCGGACGAAGTTGGTTGGTTAGCCGCAAACCAAGGCTGGGAAAATGCCGCTTCATCGTCTTGAGCCGCAAACTGCGGCGACTGCTGCGCCTTCTGCCCCGCTTCGGCGAGCGCGCTCCACTGCAGCCAGCTGTCGCTGACGGTTTGCTGCGAAGCGATCGTTATTTCGCGCTGGCCGCCATCCGACAAGGCGGATGAAAGATCATCGGCTATGTAACCCTGCTCTTCTTGCACAGCCTGCGCTTGATCCCCGTAATCACGCTGGGTCCATTCGAACGACGGAGGCTGGAATCCCGCTTGCGCCGCATTCGCATATGCTGCAGCCCCCGCCTCATTCGATTCCGGTCCAGAGAAGCCGTTCCCGAACGGCTGCTCGAATGGCGCTTCCCGCTCATGGGTCGCCGTGAACGGCTCTTCCTCCCACTGCTGTCCGGGCGTCTCCTCCACCGGATCGACGGAGATCCCCCTGAGCGACAACACGCCGGTAATGTTCAGCGTACGGGCGGAGATCAGATCGACATCGAAATTATCGATTTCGATCGAGATGTCGTCCAGCCGAGACACCCGGTTCATCGGCAGCGAAATTTCGACCGGGATCCAGTGCTCGAGCGTAAGCGGCCCCGCAATCGCATTCTGGCTCCGATACACGCCGCTGAGCAGCAGCTGCCCTTTCAAGACGGCTTGGTCCCCTTGATCGATCACTTGGATCCGGGGCACCAGCTCGATCTCCTCCAACTCGTCTATCGCCGCGACATCATCGGGCAGATGAACGCGCTCATACACGTCAAATCGTAATCCGTTCGCTTGATTCGACACGCCAAAGTCCTCCCTTCTCATACTGAATGCTTGGTCTAACGGCACATACACTACTTATCTATATGGCTGAGCAAGCGGGAGCATGACTGTCTTTTTCAAAGAGGACTACCCGTTGTATAGCTTCCGCAGCCAAGCCGGCCAAGGCGAGTCCGCTTCGACCATGTCGCCCGTGAGCGGATGCGGGAAGACGAGCTTCTCGCCATGCAGAGCTTGATGGTTCAGTCCGCCTGCCGCGAATCCTCCGTAGAGCGTATCCCCGAGCAGAGGATGGCCGATATGGCTCATGTGAACGCGGATCTGATGCGTGCGGCCCGTCTCGAGCTCGACTCTCGCGACCGAGAATCTATCGAATGAGCGAATTCGTTCATAGCGGGTAACGGCCGTTTCTCCCGCAGGCGATACTCTGCGCCTAGACTTATGGTGACGATCCTTGCCGATCGGAGCATCGATCGTTCCCTTCTGCTGCCGCAGACGGCCGTGAACGACGGCGATATACAGCCGATCGATCCGCTTATCGCGCATCGCCTCGTCGAGCCGGAGCTGTGCGAGATCGTTTTTGGAATACAGCACGGGGCCGGACGTGTCGTCGTCGAGCCGGTGAATATGCCGAACGGGAAGCGGATCCCCTTGATTCATCATATGTTTGGCGGCGGCCATATCCAGCGTACCGGCTTGTCCCGCGTACGATTCGTGGACGGGCATGCCGGCCGGCTTGTCGAACACCAAGCAGTAGTCGTCCTCGTACAGCACGGGCGGGACGACAAGCCCCGCGTCCTTCGCCGCGTGACGGTACAAATCGGAATGCTTGGCATCCGTCGCCGGGAACGCCAGCAGCCCGATGCGCCCGTCGGGCGACCAGCGGATTCCTCCGACCGAGAATAGGCGGTTCACCCATTTGGCGGGGAAAAGCGAACAAGCCAGCAACCACTGGCGCAACTCGTGCGCGTGGCTGCCGGCTTCCGGCGGCTTGGAGCCCAGTGCCGTGGCCAGAGCGTAAGGATCCAGCTCCAGCCACTCTCCAATGCGTTCGATATGGTTATTTATCATTTGCGCTTGGGCTCCTTTAGACGATTACAGACGGCCGAACGCAGCGTCATGCGCGGCAATCGTCTCTTCGATGTCGGCATCCGAATGAACCGCGGATACGAACATTCCTTCGAATTGGGAAGGGGCGATGCTGACCCCGAGATCCAGCATGGCGGCGAAATAAGCTTTGAACCGCTCCAGGCTGGATGTCTTCGCCGAATCGTAATTGATCACGACTTGATCGGTGAAGAACGGGCAGACCATCGAGCCGACGCGGTTAATCGTCGTCGGAATGCCGTGTTTCGCCGCGTTTGCTTCGAAGCCGAGCTGAAGCTTGACGGCCTGGCGCTCCAGCAGCTCGTACTTATCCTGCGTCATCAGCTTGAGTGTCGTATAACCGGCCGCCATCGCAAGCGGGTTGCCCGACAATGTGCCCGCCTGGTAGATCGGGCCGCTAGGCGCCATCATCTCCATCAGCTCTCGTCTGCCGCCGTACGCTCCGACCGGCAGTCCGCCGCCGATGACCTTGCCGAAGCAGGTGAGATCGGGCTGAATGCCGAACAGCCCTTGCGCGCAGGAATAGCCGACCCGGAATCCGGTCATCACTTCGTCGAAGATCAGCAAGCTTCCGTATTCCGTCGTAATGGCACGCAGCCCTTCCAGGAAGCCCGGAAGCGGCGGCACGACGCCCATATTGCCGGCGACCGGCTCCACGATGACGCAAGCGATCTCCTCGCCGTATTTCTCGAACGCCAGCTTGACCGATTCGATATCGTTATAGGGTACCGTGATCGTATGCGAAGCGACATGCTCGGGCACGCCCGGGCTGTCCGGAAGTCCAAGCGTCGCGACGCCGGAGCCCGCCTTAATGAGCAAGCTGTCCGCATGCCCGTGGTAAGAACCCTCGAATTTCATGATTTTGCTGCGTTTCGTATAACCTCGCGCGAGTCTAAGCGCGCTCATCGTCGCTTCCGTGCCGGAGTTGACCATCCTCACGACATCGACGGAAGGCACTCGTTCGCAGACGAGCTCGGCCATCAACGTCTCAAGCTCCGTCGGAGCCCCGAAGCTCGTGCCTTTCTCCGCCGTCTTGCGGATCGCTTCCACGACTTCCGGATGGGCATGTCCCATGATAAGAGGTCCCCAGGAAGCTACGTAATCGATATAGGAGTTTCCGTCGATGTCATAAACGCGGCTGCCAGCTCCGCGCTCCATGTATACGGGCGTCAGTCCGACCGATTTGAATGCCCGCACCGGGCTGTTAACGCCTCCGGGGATTACTTTCTTCGCTCTCGCGAACGCTTCGGCTGACTTTGCGTCCTGTCTCGTTCTCGCTTTTTCGCTCATTATGCCTCTTCTCCTCTCAGCCAGCGCGCCGCGTCCTTCGCGTGATACGTAATGATAATGTCCGCGCCCGCGCGCTTCATGCCCGTGAGCTTCTCCAGCACGATCGACCGCTCGTCGATCCAGCCGTTCGCCGCAGCCCCCTTCACCATCGAATATTCCGCGCTGACGTTGTAGGCGACGACCGGAAGATCGAATTGCTCTTTCAACATCTTCAAAATGTCCAAATAGGCGAGAGCCGGCTTCACCATTAGCATGTCGGCGCCTTCCGCGACGTCGGAATCCGCTTCTCGGATCGCCTCTCTCGCATTGGCCGGATCCATCTGGTACGTCTTGCGGTCCCCGAATTGCGGAGCGGAATGCGCGGCATCACGGAACGGACCGTAAAACGCGGAAGCGTATTTGACGGAATAGGACATAATCGCGATATCGCTAAAGCCCGCCTCATCGAGTCCCCCCCGGATCGCATGGACGAATCCGTCCATCATATTGGAAGGCGCGATGATATCGGCGCCGGCTTCCGCTTGAGATATGGCCGTACGGACAAGCAGCTCGAGCGATCTGTCGTTGTCGACCACTGCGGTCCCCGTCGCCTTGTCTTGATGCACGATGCCGCAATGGCCGTGATCCGTGAACTGGCACAGACAAGTATCGGCTACGACGACGAGCTCCGGCGACCAGCCCTTCACCGCGCGGATTGCCTGTTGCACAATGCCGTTCTTGTCGTAAGCCGACGTCCCAGCGGCGTCCTTATGCTCCGGAACGCCGAATAGCAGCACGGACTTAACGCCCGCGGCCACGACATCGCGGATTTCTTCTTCCAGTCGGTCCATCGAGAAATGATAAACGCCCGGCATGGACGGTATCTCTTCCTTCACGTTATCGCCGTGCGTTACGAAGATCGGGTAAATAAAATCGTTTGCTTCAAGCACCGTCTCGCGCACCATGCCGCGAATGCCGGCCGTCCTGCGAAGCCTGCGATGTCTCGTAATTGGAAATGTCATATCGGTTCGTCCTCCTTCGATGCTCGTTCAGTCATGCGGTATCGGGCGACTGCTGCCAATAAACTGTCTATCGTGGATTCCTCTGCTTCGATCGAAACCTCAAGCCCTGCATCTCGAACCGTCTGCGAGGTGATCGGGCCTATGCTTGCGATCGGAATGCCGGCCAGAGCCTTCGCCGGCTCTTCGATTCCGTTCCTCTCCAATACCGTTAACAAGTTCGTTACGGTCGACGAGCTCGTGAACGTAATCATATGGATCGCTTTCTCGCGGAGCCATTCCACCGCCAGCTCGTCCCGCGTATCGGCCAATACGGTGTCGTATACATCGATCTCTACCGGCTCCACGCCGCGCTCTCTGAGCGCCTTAGGCATGACGTCGCGCGCGAGGTCGCCTCTTGGCAGGAGTGCCCGGTCACCCTGCTTCATCCAGCCTTCGACTCGCTCCAGCAGCGATTCCGCGTGGAATTTGACCGGCAGCTCTTCGACTTGAAGTCCTCGTCCGACAAGCGCTTCCGCCGTCTTCGGTCCTACGGCGACGATGCGGGCCTGGCCGAAACTTCGAATATCGAGCTTAAATTGCCGCAGCCAGCGGATGAAATATTCGACGCCGTTCACGCTCGTAAAGACAAGCCATTGATAGCTCTCCGCCTCCGACAGCTTCTCCCGCAGCGTCGCGATCGCGGCTTCGCCTTCCGGCTCCCGGATATCGATGACCGGGAACTCGCACGGCTCGCCGCCAAGCTCCTCGATCCGCTCCGACAGCTCGCTCGCCTGCGTGCGCGCTCTCGTCACGAGCACGCGCACGCCGAACAACGGCTTGCGCTCGTACCAACGGAGCTTCTCGCGCTGCAGCACGACTTCGCCTACGATAATGACGGCCGGCGGCTGGAAATTCGCGGCCTTTACCTTCTCTTCGATCGTCGCAAGCGTGCCGACGATCGTCTGCTGCTCCACGCGCGTTCCCCAGCGGACCAACGCCACCGGCGTGCTGGCAGGCTTGCCATGCCGGATCAACTGCTCTGCGATGTAGCCGATTTTGGCGACGCCCATCAGGAACAATAGCGTACCCGTCGCGTTCGTCACTTTGTCCCAGTGGATGGAACGGTCCAGCTTATCCGGGCTTTCGTGTCCCGTCACGATGGAAAGAGAGGATGCCAGATCGCGATGGGTAACCGGTATGCCCGCGTACGCCGGTACGGCGATCGCCGACGTGATGCCGGGAACGATTTCGAATTCGATGCCGTTATCGTAAAGCAGTTCCGCTTCCTCGCCCACTCGCCCGAATATCGTCGGATCGCCGCCTTTGAGCCGCGTAACCGTCTTCCCTTCCAGCGCGAGATCCACGAGCAGCTGATTAATCTCTTCCTGCTTCATCGTGTGGCGATCCGGAAGCTTGCCAACGTAAATCAGTTCCGCGGACGGCTTCGCGTGCCGAAGCAGCCTCGGACTTGCGAGACGGTCATAGACGACAACATCGCATCTTTCTAGGCATTGCATCCCGCGAACCGTGATCAGCTTCGGATCTCCCGGTCCTGCGCCGACCAAATATACCTTCCCCTTGTCCATGCTTATCCCCCGATTTCCGCTAAAATCCGGTCGCCGCCCGCCGCGAGCAGCGCATTCGCCACTTCCTTGCCCAGCTCGATCGGATCGGTTCCGCGCTTAATTTCCTTCAGCAGCGTCCCCCCGTCGGGCGAACCTACGATGCCGGTCAGTTCAAGTACGGGCGCATCGCCGGCGCGGTCGACAATGACGGCATGCGCGCCGATCGGCACTTGGCAGCCGCCGTGAAGCGTGCCGAGAAAACTTCGCTCGGCCTGAACGGTACGCTCCGTATCCGCGTCATTGAAGATCGCGAGCAGCTCCCTAACGCCGGCATCCTCTTCCCTGCATTCGATGCCAAGCGCGCCTTGTCCGACCGCCGGCGTACATAGATCAGCCGGAATCATCGCGGATATCCGATCCTCCCAGCCCATTCTGGTCATGCCTGCGGCCGCGAGAACGACCGCGTCGAAACCTTCCGTCTCCAGCTTGCGGATCCGGGAATCGATATTGCCCCGAATCGACTCCAGCTGCAGATCCGGTCTCGCATGTTTCAGTTGGCAGGAGCGGCGAAGGCTGCTCGTGCCTACCTTGGCGCCTAGCGGCAGATCCTGCAAGCTGTTGCCTTCTTTCATGATGAGGCAGTCCATCGGATTCACCCTTTTCGGCGTCGCGCCGTTCATGAGTCCTTCCGGAAGCTCATAGGGCATATCCTTCATGCTGTGAACCGCCAGATCGATCTCGCCGTCGATAAGCGCTTGTTCGATTTCCTTGACGAACAACCCTTTGCCGCCTACCTTGGACAACGTGACATCCAGAATGCGATCCCCTTTGGTGATGATCTTGCGAATTTCGAATGTATAAGGAAAACCTCGCTCCTCGCAGATTCGCTTCAGCTCGTCGATCACTTGTCCCGTCTGCGTCAGCGCGAGCGCGCTTTGTCTTGTGCCGACCGTAATTACGCGTTCAGCTTTGTCCATTCCCGTTACCTCCCCTTCGTCCTGTCCAGCAATTGCCGGTACCATAATCCGGTCTCGATCTGCTGGAAATTTTTTGAGTCGTCAAGCGTCTCCTCTGCTGCGAGCTTAAGCACGTCGCGCCGCAGCGCTTCGTCCTTCAGCTCTGCCAGCACATACTCCCGCAGCAAGCGTAGCCGCTCCACTGCGGCTTCATAGCGCGGTCCGTATTGCCGCTCCAGCTCCCGCTTGATCGCCATCGACAACGCAGGGCTCGCTCCCGACGCCGTGACCGAGAGCAGCAGATCTCCCCTACGAACGACCGAAGGGGTAATGAAACTGCCGGCTTCTCCGCGATCGGCAACGTTGCACCACAGATGCCTCTGCTCCGCCGCGAGCGCGATCGCGAGATTAAGCCCCTCGTTGTCCGTAGCGGCGAATACCATCCATGCGCCGTCCAGGTCGCTCTCTCGGTAAGCCCGCAACCGAAGTTCAACCCGCTCCGCCGCTGCCAGCGCTTCGATCCCCTTCGTAACCTCGGGGCTTACAAGAAGAAGAGCGTCGGCGCCCGATTCCAGCAGCCCCGCAAGCTTTCGCTCGGCAACTGCGCCGCCGCCGACCACGACGCAGCGTCTGCCGCGCAGTTGAAGCGCCGCCGCGTAATACGACACGCTCTCCAGCCTCCGCTCGGGTTCCGTCATGTAGATCCCATCCCTTCTACCGATAACATGAATCCATGACCCGTGCCTTAATGGAACGTAGACAACGCGCTGGATGCCAAATTCAAGAGCAGAACCAGGAAAGCGGCCAAATACAACTTGGCCAGCTGCTGGCCGGGTCGCCTGTTCACTGCGCGCTGATAGACGTAAATGATGAACATGACCAGCGCGGCGAACGAAGTAAGCACCTTCCAATCAAGCAGCAGGATGACCCTTCCTTCAACGAGCAGCGAGGTAACGGCGAGCGCAAGCGACATGGCCAGCAGCGGCACCCCGATCATGACCGAACGGTCCGAGAATCGTTCGATCGTGTCCAAGCTAGGATACCGTCTAACAAACTTAGACCATTGCTTGCTCTTCAGCCGGTGATGAAGGAACAGATACATGCCCGAGAGCAACGCTCCGAACGTAAGCGCCGCGTAGGCGCATAGGATGAGACTGATATGTACGTACAGCAGCTCGCGGGTCGTCTGCCCAACCGCGTATTCGTTGCCCTCGGCGGCGCCCGCGTACAGGTTAAGGGCAAGAACGGCGAATCCGACGACATTGACGAAAAACACGATGTAGTCGATGGCGTAGAATCTGCTCATGACGAGCGACGCCGTGACAAGCAACCAAGAGAAACATAACCAATATTCGAAAGCGGATATTTGCGATAAATCCGAGTGAGAGACCAACCTCGTGATCAGGTAGCCAGTCTGAAGCACCCATACAAAAATAAGCAGCCCTGTTCCTATCCGTTTCGCTCTCCGGCTCGCGTTCATGAAGTCGGAGAAATAAAACAGAAGGCTCAGGGCGTAAACATACAGTATCGTATCGTACAACCAATTCGCTGTTCCCATAACCCCTCCGCTTAGGCAGCTCTGCATTTGCGGACGCTGTTGGTTGTACTCTCCGTTGCTAGGTGAGGTCAACCTGCGTCACGCGCCTGCGTTCGAACAATCCAGCCAATTAAGTACGAGCAAAAGCAGGAGCTCCCGCTTGTTTGTGGACAGGCTTGGCCGATGCCGCGTTTGACGGCTCCGCCGCCTGCGCCGGATAATTGCCGGCTTGCTGCTGCGACTCTGCCAATTCCTCGAGCGCGAACAGTTTGACGAAAATATCCATCGCTTCCTCCGCTCGCTTCTCGCCGGCCATCTCTTTGATTCGCAGAATGGGATCCTGCATCATTTGGTTAATCATGCTTTTGGTCAGCTTGCGGATAACCTTAAGCTCTCGTTCACTGAGGTCGGGCAGTTTATTGGACAAGCTGTTCATCGTCTCGTCGTGAATATCCGCGGCTTTGGTCTGAAGCGCGCGTATGAGCGGCACGACGCCTAACGTCTTGTACCACTGCTCGAATTGCGCCATCTCTTCGGCGATCATCACGTCGATCTTGGCCGCTTCCTGGCGTCGTTGCTCCAGGTTGCTCTCCACGATGCCTTCCAAATCGTCGATGTCGTAGAGGAAGACGTTCTCCACGGCAGCGATGGAAGGATCCAGGTCGCGAGGCACGGCGATATCGATCATGAACAGCGGCTTCGACTTGCGGCGTTTCATTGCCTCGGCGACTTGCGAACGGTTCAGCACGTAGCCTTCCGAGCCTGTAGAGCTAATAATGATGTCCGTCTCCGGCAGCTTTTGAATCGCCTCTTCAAGCGAAAGCGGCTTTCCGCCGAACTTGTCGGCAATCTGCGCGGCGCGCTCGAACGTCCGGTTCACGACCAGAATGCGCTCGGCTCCGTTCGCATAAAGATGTTTGGCCGTCAGCTCGCCCGTCTCTCCAGCGCCGATGATCATGACGGTTTTGCGGTTGAAGTGCCCGAAGATTTGCTTGCCCAGCTCGACTGCAGCGTAGCTGACGGAAACGGCCGACTCGCCGATCATCGTCTCCGAGTGCGCGCGCTTCGCCATCGTGACCGCTTGCTTGAAAAGCATGTTAAATACGGTACCCGTCGTCTTCATATCCTGAGCCTGCAAAAAGGCGCTCTTCACTTGCCCGAGAATCTGCGTCTCCCCGATGACCATGGAATCAAGTCCGCTCGTAACCTTGAACAGATGCCGGATCGCCGCTTCGTCCTCGTACATGTACAGATGGTTCGTGAAGTGCTCGCGCGGCAGCTTGAACCACTTCTCCATAAAGCTGCGAATGTAATGCCCGCATAATTGATGCCTGTCTACGACGGCATAGAGCTCCGTCCGGTTGCAGGTCGCCACGATGACACATTCCATAATGCTCTTCGTGCCCATTAATGCCTTTAATGCATCCGGCAGCTCTCTCTCCGCGAACGTAAACTTTTCCCTGACTTCCACCGGCGCTGTCCGGTAATTCAAACCGACCGCGATAATGTGCATGCGTGCGATCCCCCTTCCCTCGTGAACGTAAGCTTGTCCGTCTCCGCTTTGTTTGTATCTATCCGATAATTCGATGTTAGCAATCATTATAGCACAGTTCGACATTCATGTAGGTTTCATATTTGACTAATGTTTGAAAAATCCGTTTTTGCTGAATTGATCATAGTATTGCCGCTTTTCACAAAGAAATAACCATGGATTGGCTCCATGGTTATTTCCGTATGGTACATGAATGAGCCTGTTCTTACACGAGCTCGATTTGTTTCATCTTCGGTTCTTCCACTTGCAGTTCGCCCATGCCGCGAACAAGTTTCTTCGCGTGTGTCGTCTTCGGCTTCAAAACGGTCAACATGTAATCGATCGCAAGCTGAGGATCTACCGTTTCACCGCAGGTGTAACAGTCCAGCGCAGCGAAACCTCTCTCAGGATACGTATGGATCGAGAGGTGGCTCTCAGACAGCAGCACGAGAACCGTTGCGCCTTGAGGTTCAAATTGTTTGGATTGCACGGACAAAACCGTTGCGCCGCAAGCCTCCGCAGCCTCTACCATGTGAGATTGCAAAAATTCAGCGCTGTTCAACAAATCAAAATCTACACCCCAAGCATCAACAGCAACGTGTCTTCCGAAAGTAGAGTATTCCATCTTCCGGTTCCCCCTTCCTAGGAATAAAATGTTTAAAAAATTTCATCCGCTAGGACCTACGTCATTCACTTCCCGAGGGATTAATCTCTCGCAACATAACTATGTCCTGAGTGAATCCTGGTTCCTAATTTTCAAGCAACATTGTTTTCAACGAAAATAAAAATAACATCTATCCGCTATAATTGCAATAGTTTTTTTTGGAGACAGCCTCGGCGGGTACCTCAAATGCAAGCTACGTATCAATGTATGTCGTCTCTGACATGTCCGCAACGCGCTCGGACAAAAAAAAGCAGCCGCATAAGGCGGCTGCTTCTCCCGTTCTTTCCCGGCTATGATGGCTTACGCCTCAAGCGCGAACAGCTTGTGGGTTAGTTCTTTCAATCGCGCGTCGATGCTCTCGATCTCTCGAGGCGCCTTCGTCTGATTGCGCAGGTCCAGAAGCTCGTTGACCGCTCCCTGGATCAGTCCGATCTCGCGTTCGACGAGCCGGCTCTGGAATACGCGTTCCAGCTGGGCCAGCGTGTCCTTGTGTTCGAACACGGTACGTTCGCCGCTTGCCGTGCTTTCCACGATTTTGCGGACCGCGCCGTTCGTATAGTGATAGATCATCGTATAATGGCTGTAGATTCGGTTGACGATCGCGTTGCCCCTAAAGGCCGCGACGGCTTTGCGCAAGGCATTGGTCAATTTGGGTTCTACCAGACGGCAACTAAGCTCGCAAACGTAGTAGTCTTGTCGACGCTCAAAGGTCAGTCGGACTTCTTCCCTCCCTGCTACATCTTGAAGAACAAGCTCCTGGTTGCCGTTATCGAGCACCAGCACCTGCAATCGCAGCTGCCCATCCTCCATCAAGGCGATAAATCGGGCCATCTCTTCGTGTTTAAGCTGCAGTTTGGCATTTACATACTCTGTGGCTAGCCGCTTAGCCATAAAAATCTCCTCAATTCTTTGAGACCCCGCCGCTTTTGCGCCGGCAGCCTTTTCAGCATTGCATAGTTTAATTATACGTGATCATCGATTTTTATTCTTGTCGCCGAGTCTTCAAATTTAAGCATATTTCCATAAAAAACGGAGGATTTCACGAGTAACTGCTACAATTGCGATGAATTCTCCTCTTTATAAGAGAACATCGCGTGCTTTCTGCCTTATGTGGCGATCGCTTCGTTGATGACGTCCCACAGCTGCTCGCGGCCAAGCCCGGTCTCCGACGAAAATAATACGACCGAATCGCGGGGATCCGCCTCAAGCGTCGTCTTGATCATCTTGATGTGTTTATCCCACTTCGACCGGGGGATCTTGTCCGCTTTGGTCGCAACGATGCAGGTCGGAATCTCGTAATGCTTGAGCCATTGATACATCAGCACGTCGTCCTTGGACGGCTCATGCCGGATGTCGATGATCAGCAGCTGGAGCTTTAGCGGCTCCCTCTCCCTAAGATAGGTCTCGATCATCTCGCCGAACTGCTCCCTCTGCGTCTTGGACACTTTGGCGTAGCCGTAACCGGGGAAATCGACGAAATAGACGCTATCGTTTACGCGATAATAATTGAGCTGCTGCGTCTTGCCCGGCTGCGAGCTTGTTCGCGCCAAGTTCTTGCGCATGATCATTTTGTTGATAAGCGATGATTTGCCCACGTTGGAACGCCCTGCCAGAGCAATCTCCGGCAAGGCGTCCTCAGGGTATTGATGCGGCTTAACCGCGCTTATTACGAATTGCACATCTAAGATTTTCATGAAATTGGAATACCCGCTTTCTCTACTGTTCCTTCCGGCAGAAGCGCGTGCCGAAGCACCTCGTCCATATGCCCGACCGGGACAAATGTCATGTCTCCCCTGATGCTGTCCGGAATGTCTTTCAAATCTCGTTCGTTGTCCTTCGGAAGCAGCACTTTCTTAATGCCGGCCCGGTGAGCCGCAAGCGACTTCTCCTTCAAACCACCGATAGGAAGAACGCGTCCCCGCAACGTGATCTCGCCGGTCATCGCGACTTCCCTCGAGACGTAACGGTTGGTTAGCGCCGAGATCAGCGCCGTAGCGATCGTAATGCCGGCGGACGGACCGTCCTTCGGAATCGCGCCTTCCGGGATATGGATGTGGATGTCGTTTTTCTCGTGGAAGCCGGGATCGATCGACAACTCCGCCGCTTTGGAACGCGTGTAGCTGAAGGCCGCTTGCGCGGATTCCTTCATGACATCCCCTAGCTTGCCCGTCAACGTCAGCTTGCCGCTGCCAGGCATCACAGATACCTCGATCACGAGCGTATCGCCGCCGACCTCGGTCCAGGCCAGCCCCGTTACGGCGCCAATTTGATTCTCGCTCTCCGCAAGGCCGTATCTGAACTTCGGAGGCCCGATCCATTCCTTGACGAGCTCCGTATCCACTCGAAGCGGCGCAGGCTCGGATTTCTCTTCGCCCGATTCGTCCGGCTTGCCTTCGGAGACAAAATGTTTGGCCGCTTTGCGGCATATCGCCGCGATCTGCTGCTCCAAGTTGCGGACGCCAGATTCTCTTGTGTACTCGCGGATCAAAAGGCGCAGCGCCTCGTCCGTCAGCTCCAATTGCGTTTCCGCAAGGCCATGCTCGCGCTTCTGCTTCGGCAGCAAATACCGGACGCCGATCTGTTCCTTCTCCAGCTCCGTATAACCGGGGATGTACAGCACTTCCATCCGGTCCAGCAGCGGACGCGGGATGTTATGAAGCGCGTTCGCCGTCGTGACGAACATGACGTTCGATAGATCGAAGGGCACTTCGATGTAATGATCGCTGAACGTGCTATTCTGTTCGGGATCGAGTACTTCGAGCAGCGCGGACGACGGGTCGCCTCTGAAGTCCGAAGCCATCTTGTCGATTTCGTCCAGCAAGAAGACGGGATTCAGGCTTCCGGCCGTCTTCATGCCTTGCATGATGCGGCCCGGCATCGCGCCGACGTACGTTCTGCGGTGGCCTCTGATCTCGGCTTCGTCGCGAACGCCGCCGAGCGAGATCCGTACGAACTTTCGTTCGAGCGACTTAGCGATGGATCTGGCGAGCGAGGTTTTGCCCACGCCCGGAGGTCCGACGAGACACAGAATCGGGCCTTTCATTTTCCCCACGAGCTGTTGCACGGCCAAATATTCCAGTACGCGTTCCTTCGGCTTATCCAGGCCGTAATGATCGTCGTTCAAGATCTCTTCCGCCCTGGCGATGCTGAGATCGTCATGGGTCATCGTCTTCCAAGGCAATGCGAGTAACCAATCGATATAATTGCGGATAACGCCGCCTTCGGCCGAGGATGGAGGCATCTTCTCGAGCCGGTCGATTTCCTTGTTAACCTTTTCCTTTACCGTATCGGGAACGCCTGCTTCATCCAGCTGGCCTCTCAGTTCTTCGGCTTCGCCGGCACGGCCTTCCTTCTCGCCAAGCTCCTTCTGGATCGCCTTCATCTGCTCGCGCAAATAATATTCCTTCTGCGTCTTCTCCATCTGCTTCTTGACCCGCTGGTTAATCTGTCGCTCCAGCTCCAGCACTTCGCGTTCGTTATTAAGCAGGTCAAGCAGCTTCTCCAGTCTAGCCGCAACGTCGATGGTTTCCAGAATGTCCTGTTTGTCTTTGATCTTCAAAGACAAGTGGCTCGTAATGACGTCGGCGAGGCGGCCTGGATCGTCAATATCCGACACCGCCGCGTACGTCTCCGGAGTAACCTTCTTCGATAACGAAATATAATGCTCGAACTGATTCAGAACGGATCTCATCAAAGCGTCCACTTCGGGATCGTCCGTCTCCTCCTCGGGCAGCTCCTTCGCCATGACCTCGTAAAATTCGTCGTTCGCCACGTAGCTCTGCACTTCGGCGCGAACAACCCCTTCTACTAATACGCGAATCGTCCCGTTCGGAAGCTTTAGCATCTGCCTCACCTTCGCGATCGTGCCGATCTTGTAAATATCCTCTTCGGTCGGATCCTCGATATTGACTTCCGATTGCGAGCATAACAGGATCATGTGATCTTCGACCATTGCCCGCTCCAGCGCGCGGACGGATTTATCCCTGCCCACATCAAGGTGAAGCACCATGCTGGGATAGACGAGCAATCCTCTTAGCGGAAGCAAGGGCAGCCGGCGACCTTTCGATTTGCTTGGTCCCATACCTGCACCTCCATTTCTTAACGTCTACCTTATTTTATCATTCCGCGGAATCCGCCTGCAAATAAGGGACGTTCGTCGGCATGAACAGTTCGTTCAACACGGGCACTTCCTTCTCTTCGGGCTCTGCTTCCAAAGCCGGGAACACGTGTCTAAATACTTCGTCTACCCGATCGACCGGGATCACCTTGAGACCGTCCAGATCGGCGAAAATCGCTTGCCAGTTCTCCTTCGGAATAATAACCTGTACCGCCCCGGCCTGGAACGCCGCTTCCACTTTCGCGAGCACGCCTCCAACAGGTTTTACGTTGCCGTGAATGCCGACCTCGCCCGTCATCGCCAGCTTATTGTCGATCGGAATGCCGCGGATGGCGGAGGTGATGGCCGTCGCCATGGCGATTCCCGCGGATGGCCCGTCGATGGGAGTGCCTCCCGGGAAGTTGATGTGCAAATCGAAGTCCTGCGGATTCAGCCCCGATCTGCGGAGCACCGTGAGCACGTTCTCGACCGAGCCCTTGGCCATGCTCTTTCTTCTAAGCGTACGGGTTCCGCCGCCCAGCTCCTCCTCGTCGACGACGCCCGTAATGGTGAACTGGCCTTTGCCTGGAGCGGCAGGGATGGCGCTCACCTCGATCTCCAGCAGCGTCCCCATATTCGGGCCGTAGACGGCCAAGCCGTTGACGAAGCCGATCTGCGGCGCGCTAGGCACCTTGCGATCCGGACGCGGCGGGATTTGGCTGCTGTTGACGACCCATTCGATATCCCCCGCCGTTATTTGGTCCCGCTTCTCCGACAACGCGACGCCCGCCGCAAGCTGAATGACGTTGACAGCTTCGCGGCCGTTCGTCGCATAACGCTTCACGACCTCGATCGCTTCTGGGCATGGAGCGAAGCCGATCTTCTTCACCGCATTTTCGGCAACTAATGCAATCTCATCTGCCAGCAGCGGCCGGAAGAACACCTCCATACAGCGCGAACGAATTGCCGGCGGAATTTCTTGCGGCGAACGCGTTGTCGCGCCTACAAGACGGAAGTCTGCCGGCAGCCCATTCTGGAATATATCATGAATATAGACAGGAATGTTCGCATCCTCAGAATTGTAATAGGCGCTCTCGAGAAATACTTTGCGGTCTTCCAGCACCTTTAACAGTTTATTCATTTGGATCGGGTGCAATTCTCCTATTTCGTCAATGAATAGAATGCCGCCGTGGGCTTTAGTAACAGCGCCGGGCTTCGGCTGCGGTATTCCCGCTACACCCATCGCTCCTGCACCTTGGTAGATCGGATCATGAACCGATCCGATCAGCGGATCGGCAATGCCCCGCTCGTCGAAGCGCGCTGTTGTTGCATCGATCTCGGTGAACTTTGCCTCCGGAAGGAAAGGCGAGCTTGGATTCTTCTTCGCTTCTTCCAATACGACACGCGCGGCAGCCGTCTTACCGACTCCAGGCGGTCCATAAATAATAACATGCTGCGGGTTCGCGCTGCATAATGCAGCCTTAAGCGCCCTTAGCCCATCGCGCTGTCCGACGATGTCCTGCATCGACTGCGGGCGCGTCTTCTCTGCGAGCGGCTTCGTAAGCGAAACCGACCGCAGCTTGCGCAGCTTATCCATTTCCTTGCGCGATTCCCGATCGACCGCAGAGCGGTTCGTCTTCTGATTACGCAGCAAATTCCAAAAATACAAGCCGATAACGACGGCAAAAAACACTTGAATCAACATTAACACGACACTTAGACTCATTTATTCCCGCTCCTCTCATACCGCCTGTTTCTCGAAGGCATCCGTATTATGTCAGTATTGCCTCATGGTTGCGTGAATAACCGTCCGCTCTATTTTTTTCACAGGCAGAAATCAGACGATCCATCCTGCATTTTGCAGCAACCGGGCCAGCGGTTTAATTGCAGCACTTATAATCGTAACCGGCGATACTTGCGGCCAATGATAACGCTCCGAGGCAAATAAATAAGCCGTCCACACAACCATTGCCGCATAAACGATATATTCGCGAAGCAAGCCTTTCCTATGAAATTGTTTAGCGCCAATCCAGAGCGCCGCTCCGAGCAGCAAGGCGCCCGTAATCTCCATTAACTCCATTCAAGCTCCGCTCCTCTATTTCTTGCCTTCCCGCAGCTTATCCACGTTGATCGGCTGATTGCTAAGTCCGACATTCGAAATCGTAACATGTACATCTGTTTGAATTTGAATGTCGGCGAACACCTCATCCCAATTGTTTTGCCAGGCGCGCCATTCCTTGCGATACTTTCGATGCGCCAAGTCAGCAAAACCAACGGCATCTGTATTCAGCTTCTGCAACGATTTCCAGCCCGACTGGACCTTTAAGGAGATATCTTCCCCAACATCCTTCTCAAGCCGCTTGATGACTTCAGGTTTATATAAATCCATCGATTTGCAATCCGTCTGGCTCAGCAACCCGCGAGCTTTGATATGAACCTTTACATGTAACTTGCCATTCTTCAGGGAAGGCTTCAGTACGGTTTTTGACTTCACGATTTCGAAAGTAGAACTTTTGCCGTCTTCCTCCGGACATGCTGGCGAAACAAGCGCCTTTTTCACCTTATTCCTTATAAAAGCGACTCCGAGCGCTTCATTGCGGGACAGCCAACCGACCATTTTATCTTGCTTGATTACAGCGACTCTGCCGAGCTTAAGCTTGGACGGAAGCGATGTATTTTCAAAATCGGATACAGACGACGTATCCTTCGTCCCTGACAAATAAATTTCTGGCAGCAGAGCGCTTGCCGAATCGCTGGATAGACTCATCGCCAGTTGAAACATCTTCACTTCGGGAAGTGCCGACGTATACTTCGCCTCTACTGAATTGATCTCTCGTATGCCGTCGCCGGGAATTTTCTGAATTTGCATCATTTGCTCTAGTATTTTTCGCGACTTGCCCGCTGTTACAAGAACATCGACCGTTTCTCTTGAATCGGGATTGCGTAAATAAACGTCCAAAATCGGATTCAATCCACGGCGCGCCGTTTCTTCGCTAATTACAATTATGCGGTTATGCGCAAAATATAGCCTTCGCGGACTTTCAAATACACTATTCAAATCAGCTTCCCTAATCGTTCGTCCTTTGGTCGAATAGACAATTACAGGCGATCCTCCTCCACCGCCCGTTATCCCGATTCCAGTAGAAATCGCAGAAGGAATGACAACCTGGAATGTTTCAACCCACTCATCACCCTCCCGATCAATCGCCGTGGCGGACGTAATGGAGAGCTCATTTAATTCATTTCGGCTCCAGCAACCGGTGAGTGTTGCCGCACAACATAGAAACAGCAGTGAAATGGATACCGTTCGCCAATTTTTCATGTACCCGCCCCTTCCGCTGCTATCATCGATTTACGCCGAGTTAAGCGCAGCCCGAGCCATATGAGAAGATGGATCACATAATTGTTCAATATGAGATATAGGGAAAGCGTAGTAAAACTGAATGAAATAAAATTGGCATTTCTCTGCCATGTATAGATGGCTGCGGCGCAAATAAAGGCAGCAATGGCGTAGGGAAACAGCACATTGGAACGTATTTTCACTCGGAACGTATAGTCCAACAGCTGCATGAAGCAAAACAAAAAAACGGAAACCTTTGCGAACATGGAAGCCATCCACGCCGTCAGCAAAAACACGTCTATACGTTCCGCAAAATTTCCTACCTCAACCATGCTTAATGCAGCGAATACCGGATAGGACAACGCATTTATTATTTTCACGCCAAAAACCGCAATGATGATGAGCACAGATAAAGCAATCATCGCAGCAGAAGTAATGGTTCCCCATATTGCCGCTTTCGCGCCTTGTACAGGCTTCTCAAAATAAGGAAGCAAAAACAGCACAGCCGAAATTTCCGATAACCAACCTATAGGCATGGTCGCAGCGGACAAATGACGCATGGGAGCCGTTTCAAACATCGGCAGAAAATTTGTCCAATCGAAGTAACCCCACAACAGAAAGAGACTCACGCCCATGAGCAAGAAACTAAATGCAAGAACAATAAAGTGAATTCTCGCCATCGCCTCTACTCCCTGCCAGGCCATATATATAGACACTAGGGTAATCATGCTTGCAATGACAAGCATAGGCGTTGCACTTAACAGCTGCTCCAGAACATAAGTCGTAAATTGCCTGACCACGCTTGTCGCCGTTAAGAAGTAATAGCCGCAAAGGCTGATACCTATAACGAATGCTATCGCACTTCCAAATCTGGACTCCATCCACGACATAAACGGTTTTCCATTGCTTTGACTGCATATTTTTACGATGAGATAGGTAAACATTAGGCCAACCAGAAGGGCAAAGAGGATCGTAATCCATCCGTCCTGCTTTGTGATTTGGATGACATAGCCCGGCAATTGCAGCACCGCACTCGGTACGATTGTGTTTACGAGAATGGCGACACCCTGCATGCTTGTTATACGCTGCTTCATTCTCTCCCTCCCTCTTGCCCGCCGCTGCGATCGCCCCGATCAGAATTTCGCTTTGGCGTTCCTTGTCGTCTCGATCCTGGAATCTTATACAAGCCAGGTCGTTTATTCATCGCCCACCAAGGCACACGCACGAACACATCCTTCAGGTTGCCTTTCACTAACGGGGAAATTGGCGTTAAATACGGAATCCCGAACGAACGGAGTCCAGACAGATGGGTCAACAAAATCATCAACCCGGCCATAATGCCAAATACGCCGAAGGTGCCTCCCAATATCATCATCGTAAAGCGAATCAACCTGGCGGACGTGCCCATATTGACAGAAGGTATGACGAAGGTTGCTATCGCGGTAAAGGATACGACAATAACCATCGCCGCCGAGACTAGTCCTGCTTGCACAGCCGATTGCCCAAGCACGAGCGCGCCGACTATCGAGATCGCTGGGCCAATGATCCGTGGCATTCGGACCCCGGCTTCCCGTAAAATCTCAAACGTTATTTCCATCAATAGCGCTTCGATGATTGCCGGGAATGGCACCCCCTCCCTCTGTGCGGCAATGCTGATTAACAGCGGTGTCGGCAGCATCTCCTGATGGAAGGTTGTGATGGCGATGTAGAGCGCGGGCAGCAGCATCGATACAAAGAAGGATACGAAACGAATGAGCCTCAGAAATGTTGCAATGTCATAGCTTTGGTAGTAGTCCTCACTCGATTGAAAAAACTTAACGAAAGTAACCGGGGCGAGAAGCACAAACGGCGTTCCGTCAACAAGAATCGCCACCTGCCCTTCCAGCAGGCTTGCCGCGATCGCATCGGGCCGCTCCGAGTTTTGAATAAGCGGAAACGGCGTATACGTTTTGTCTAGAAGAAATTCTTCAATATATCCGCTTTCCAGAATACTATCCGTATCGATATCGTCCAGCCTGCGATGAATCTCTTGCACTACGCTATTAGCTGCTATCCCTTTCATATATGCAATGGCCACAGTCGTTCTCGTCTCGCGGCCGATGATTTTGTACTCGACTCGAAGATTCGTTGATTTTATTTTATTTCTAACAAGCGCGATATTGGTCATAATGCTTTCGGCGAAGCCTTCCTTCGGTCCTCGTACAACGGTTTGCGTGCTTGGCTCCTCAACGCCGCGTTTCTCGCCGCCATGCGTATTTGCGGCAATCGCCTGATTGCATCCGTCCAACAAAATAACGGTCAGCCCCTCAAGCATCGCGCAATAGATACCGTCCATGAACTCCAGCTTGCGAACGCTGCCGGTCGCAAGCGTTCGGTACAGCAGCGTTTGGAACGGATCACCCTCCGCTAAGGCATTGCTTCCATCCGGCTGATCTGCAAGCATGCTTCGGACCAAAAAGTTAACAGCAGCCGTATCTGTTAACCCTGCAATTGACAAAACAGCGGCTCTAGTGCTAGCGAAAAGATGAAGCTCTCGCACAACAATATCAGGCTCGGTGCCTAATTCTTCGGCAATGAGCTTAAGGTTATGCTCCAAGTCGCTTGATATAGGCGTCTCTTTCTCCGCCGCATTTGCACTTTTATTGTTCTGATTGTTCATTCGCATGCACCTTTTCATTCCATCTTTTTTTGATGACCACAGCAATCAATAGCAGTAAAGGAAAGGCGATCTGAAAAATAGGAAAATGGTATTTCAAATTAAACTGAAAGCCAAATGACACTTGCTCCATGTAGTTTCGAAAAAGGAACGAACCAAAGAAGATGACGCATCCAATTAACGGGACCGCGTAGCGCTCCGGGATTTTCATTAAATATCGCAATGCGAGCACAGCACCCATAAAATAGGCAGTCAACTTAAAATAAACACCCGTAAATAACAATAATGCGACTAAAGGATCAATACGCTCCAAAAATTTAGCCACTTGAATAAATTTAGTAATATGCAAGAACGGAATCGTGACGACGGCCCCCAACTTGCCCAAGCCTGATAATAGAAGTAAATTCGTAAGCGTAATAAACAGCCCAGAAAATATATAACACTTCATTGTGACACGAATCATTCCACCGTCTTGCTCCGCATACTTCCAATACATGAGAAACAGAACAAGTTCGCCGAAAGGAAACGAAATAAGCCCTGGAAAAGCCGCCTTCAATACCGGCTTTATGCCTTCATCCAGTACCGGCAGCACATTCTCAAGATGAAGCAATCCTGCTCCAGCCATGATTAGAAACAACAAAACATAGATACCAATAACGATTGGTAAAATAAATTCAGCCATTCGAAAAAATACGTTTACACCGCTGAATACGGTATAGGCTGCCATACCGCATACAATAAGCATAATCGCACTGATTGGCGTATTCGGAAGCAATACCATATTAATTAAGTCGCCAAATTCTCTTACATTGCGAATCGATTTATAACAAAAATAGATGACATAGCTTAGAGAGAAAACGAAGCCTAACCACTTGCCGAAATGATCGTTGATCACCTCAATTAGATTGCTACGAGGCGCATTTCGAAAAATCATCAGATTAACGCCCCATAATAATACAAGTCCGCCGAGCATGCCGATGAACACAGCAAGCCACGCATCCTTGCCAGCGTCGCTCGCTAGCAAAAACAAGGACGAGCTTCCGATAAGAAACAACACGATCATCGATCCAAGCTGATTAAGGCTAATACGCTCCAACATGCTCCCGCCTTTGCCTTTGTCATCGCTGCAATCCTTAATTTGCCACAGAAATCGGAAAATATGCGCAATAACGCAAAAGGCTGCTAGAACCTGTTGGTCCTAGCAGCCTTTACTATTGCTATTAAGTATGCGTATGATGCTTGCGCCCTGGAATTTCTCCAGTCGCTTCATAGACGCTCACGATTTGGTCGATTTCTTTCTTCAGCTCGCTCAGCAGCTCCGCTTCCGGCACCTTGCGAATCATCTCGCCGTACCGGAACAGCATGCCTTCGCCGCGGGCGCCCGCGATGCCGATATCCGCTTCCCGCGCCTCGCCCGGGCCGTTCACCGCGCAGCCCAGCACCGATACCTTGATCGGCACTTTGATTTTGGAAATGTAGTCTTCGACTTCGTTGGCAATGGAGAATAAATCGATGTCGAGCCTGCCGCATGTCGGACAGGAGACCAGCGTAGCCGCGTTCGTGATAAGACCAAACGTCTTGAGCAGCTCGCGCGCTACTTTCACTTCTTCTACCGGATCCGCGCTGAGGCTGATCCGGACCGTGTTGCCGATGCCCATCGACAAAAGCGCCCCGATGCCGGCCGAGCTCTTGATCGTACCCGTATGAAGCGTTCCCGCTTCCGTAATGCCGAGATGAAGCGGATATTTGATCTTCTCGGCTGCCATGCTGTATGCCGCGATGGCCATCGGCACGTCGGATGCCTTCAGCGAGACGATAATATCATGGAAGTCCAGCTCCTCGAGAATGCCGATGTGGAACAACGCGCTTTCGACCATCGCTTCCGGCGTCGGATAACCGTACTTCTCCAGCAGATGGTTCTCGAGCGAGCCCGCGTTGACGCCGATCCGGATCGGAATGCCGCGTTCTTTGCATGCTTTCACGACGGCTTCCACTTTCTCGCGGCGACCGATATTGCCGGGATTGATTCTTACCTTGTCGACCCCGTTCTCGATCGCGGCAAGCGCGAGCCTGTAATCGAAATGAATGTCCGCGACGAGCGGAATATGAATGCGTTTCTTGATTTCCTTAATCGCCTCGGCGGCTTCCTTGTTGTTGACGGTCACGCGGACGATCTGGCAGCCCGCTTCCTCCAGACGGAGAATTTCGGCGACCGTCGCTTCCACGTCCGCCGTCTTGGTTGTGCACATGCTCTGAATAATGACTTCGTTGCTGCCGCCGATCGTCAGATCGCCGACCTTAACCGGAACGGTATCCTGGCGCTTATACATACGTTATCTCTCCCATCCTGCGTCCAATTTTGATCACGCAGTATCCCATGAAGCCTATTCGACATCGAATCTTGTATTCAGCAGGAACTTCCGGAGCAGGTAATTGGACAATGAACATGCCCTAAATACTACGCCGATCAAACCGAAAGGTGACAAGAACGTCAAAGTCCACCCCGCGGCCAGCGGAGTTTCGCTGGCCACAGGGTGGAATCCCGATGCCATTATTAGGCGCTTTCTTCCTTCTTCTTGCCTTTCTTCGCAGTCAGCTCCGGCATAATCTTCTCCTGCACCGACTTCTCCGTGATGAGGCAGGTGTTCACGTCGTCGCGCGACGGCACCTCGTACATCACGTCGAGCATGATGCCTTCGATGATTGCGCGCAGGCCCCGGGCGCCGGTATTGCGTTTGATCGCTTCCTTCGCGATCGCGTCCAGCGCGGCCGGTTCGAAGTCCAGCTTCACGTTGTCCATCTCAAGAAGCTTCTGGTACTGCTTCACGAGGGCGTTCTTCGGTTCGGACAGAATCCGTACCAAGGCCGGCTCGTCAAGCGGCTCCAGCGTGGAGATGACCGGCAGACGGCCCACGAACTCCGGAATCAATCCGAACTTCAGCAGATCCTCCGGCAATACCATCGTCAAGTATTCGCCCGCCTTCAAGTCCTTCGTCGTGTCGCCTGAGGAATTGAAGCCGATCACCTTCTTGCCGATGCGGCGTTTGATCAGCTGCTCCAGGCCGTCGAACGCGCCGCCGCAGATGAACAAGATGTTCGTCGTATCGATTTGGATAAATTCTTGATGCGGATGCTTGCGACCGCCTTGCGGAGGTACGGAAGCGACCGTGCCTTCCAATATTTTGAGCAGCGCCTGTTGAACGCCTTCGCCCGATACGTCGCGCGTAATGGAAGGATTCTCGGATTTGCGCGCCACTTTGTCGATCTCGTCGATGTAGATAATGCCGCGCTCGGCTTTCTCGACATCGTAATCGGCCGCTTGAATCAGCTTAAGCAAAATATTTTCGACGTCTTCGCCGACGTAGCCGGCTTCCGTCAAAGAAGTTGCGTCCGCAATCGCGAACGGAACGTTCAAAATTTTGGCCATCGTTTGCGCCAATAGCGTTTTGCCGGAACCCGTAGGTCCCAGAAGCAGGATATTGGACTTCTGAAGCTCCACATCCTCGATCTTGCTGCCGGAGTTGATCCGTTTGTAATGGTTATACACGGCAACGGACAACGACTTCTTGGCGGAATCCTGGCCAATGACGTAGGAATCCAGAATCGAGCGGATATCTTTCGGCTTCGGAATGTCTTTCAGATCGAGCTCTTCGTCGTTGCCGAGCTCCTCTTCCACGATTTCCGTGCACAGCTCGATGCATTCATCGCATATATAGACGCCAGGACCGGCTACCAGCTTGCGCACCTGATCCTGCGATTTGCCGCAGAACGAACACTTTAGTTGACCCTTTTCATCGTTGAATTTGAACATGTACTCACCCCTTCTATCGTAATGTTACCCCAGTGGCGTCGTGATGACCTTATCGATCAGACCGTAGTTCAGCGCTTCTTCGGCGCTCATAAAATAATCGCGGTCTGTGTCGCGGTCGATCTTCTCGTAAGGCTGCCCGGTACGCTCGACATAAATTTGATTCAGCTTCTGCTTCGTCTTCAGAATCCAATCCGCATGAATCTTAATGTCGGTTGCCTGGCCTCTGACCCCGCCAAGCGGCTGATGAATCATGACCTCTGCGTTAGGCAGCGCGAACCGCTTGCCCTTCGCTCCCGCGGTCAGCAAGAGCGAACCCATGCTTGCCGCCATGCCCATGCAGATCGTGGACACTTCGGGTTTGATGTATTGCATCGTATCATATATTCCCATTCCCGCGGTTACGGAACCGCCCGGAGAGTTAATGTACAGATGGATGTCCTTCTCTGGATCGTCGGCCGCCAGAAACAGCAGCTGAGCGATTATGGAGTTTGCGACATCGTCATCAATAGCGCTCCCGAGAAAAATAATGCGATCCTTCAGCAATCGGGAGTAGATGTCATAGGACCGTTCTCCGCGATTCGTCTGTTCGACTACGATCGGTACCAGGTTCATGCGACCAACCTCTTTTCGTTTTGGACTTGAAATGCTTCCTTATTGTAACACGTTAAGTAATGGATTGTCATTTTTCCGAATACTACAGTATACGGCGCCTGACGCTTGATATGTACGCTTATGCGTTCTTGTTTGAAACACCATTATCATATGTAGGGTGAAAATAAGGCACGTTACATGCACGCGCCTTATCTTCGGTAAATCGTATTCTTCTATGTCGGATCGCGAGTGCGAACCGTATGTCAATCGTATTAAGCCGTTTTGCTGTTTTCCAGCAAGAACTTGATCGTTTTGCGAAGCAGGATGTCTTCCTGCAGATTGCTGATGTTGCCGTTTTTCTCGAAGATGTCGCGCAGCTCTTCCGCAGGGCGGTTGTACTGCTTGGACAGGTTCTCGAGCTCGGCAGTCAGATCTTCTTCCGACGCCTCGAAGCCTTCCGCTTTCGCGATTGCTTCAAGCACCAGATTGTTGCGAACGCGTTTCACGGCGTCCGAACGCATTTGGCCGCGAAGCGCTTCCTCGTTCTGGCCGGAGAATTGGTAGTACAGATCCATGTTCATGCCTTGCATGCGCAGGCGGTTCTCGAAATCCTTCACCATGTAGTCCGTTTCCGTATCGACCATCGCTTCCGGAATTTCCACCTCTGCGGCTTCGGTAGCTTTGTCTACGACTGCTACTTCGCGAGCTTGCTCGGCTTCCTTCTCCTTGCGCTCAAGCAGCTTCGCTTTCAGATCCTGCTTGTACTCTTCAAGCGTATCGAACTCGCTCACGTCTTTGGCGAACTCGTCGTCCAGCGCCGGCAGCGCTTTGCGCTTCAGCTCGTGAAGCTTCACTTTGAATACGGCAGGTTTGCCAGCCAGATGCTCAGCGTGGTAAGACTCAGGGAACGTGACTTCAACGTCCTTGAAGTCGCCTAGCTCCATGCCGATCACTTGATCTTCGAAGCCCGGAATGAAGGAGTTCGATCCCAGCTCCAGGGAATAACGCTCGCTGAAGCCGCCTTCGAATTGCTCGCCGTCCACGTAGCCGTCGAAGTCGATTACGGAGATGTCGCCCTTCTGAGCGGCGCCTTCCTCGACAACCGTCAACTCAGCGTGGCGCTGTTGGAGACGCTCTAGCTCGGCTGCTACTTCCTCTTCCGTCACTTCGGCATTAGCCGCTTCGAGTTCGAGGCCTTTGTATTCGCCAAGCGTTACTTCTGGCTTAACCGTTACTTTCGCGACGAACTTGAATACTTGTCCTTTCGCGAATTGCGTTACATCGATTTCCGGACGATCGACCGGCTGAAGCTCGTTCTCTTTAACGGCAGCCGTGTAAGCTTCCGGAAGCAAGATGTCGATCGCGTCTTGATACAGGCTCTCCACGCCGAAACGGGATTCGAAAATGCCCCGAGGCACTTTGCCTTTGCGGAAGCCAGGCACGTTAACCTTTGCTACCACTTTCTTAAAGGCTTGATCAAGGGCGCCAGCGACTTTGTCCGCTTCCACCTCAACATCGATCGAGACGATGTTCTTGTCTATTTTTTCCCAAGTTGCTTTCATTTTATGCCTTCCCCTCCAAAAATGCGCATGCATCGATAGTTTTCACGTTACATAAACCACTCTATTATATACAAAGTTGGACGAGCATTTCAAGGCTGATGTTCGTCCCCGCCCGCCTGCAGCAGCATCGCGATGCCGCGCAGCGTTCTGCAGGCTTGTTCGTAGCGGAATCTTAAACTGTCCGAAATCCCGTATGTATCGCGTATATCGTCATCGTTCGCCGACCCGTACACGGTCAGGAGAAGCGTGAGATGCAAGGCGGCCGCGAAACAATCCACCGTCTCGTCGTCCTCTCTCAGCATCCAGCCGAACGCAGACGTCCCGTACAGAAACTGCAGGCTTTCCTTCCATAGCTCCCTGGCAAAATGCGGCAGCGTCGGATCGTCCACCTCCACGACGGCGATCGCACGCTCCAGGATTTGATTAACCGGCTCCGGGAAGTCGTCCATGGCGAGCGGCGTCGCCTCGATCTCGAGGAGTACGTCCTCGTCCAATCTCCTGACGCGTACCGTCCCCGTCGCCCCTCTTCTCTTCAAACATTGCAGCGCCTTGAACTGCAGGATGGGATGAAGGTCGTCGCCGACGAGCCACTCCAGTATGGCTGCATCGATTCCGGGATCGTCGATATAGGCGGCCCGCTCAAGCGCCAGCATCTGTTGGTCCATCATGGGATGGTTCCGCATGATGTACAAAACTTGGTTCACGTAAGCTTCGTCTTGCACGGGCGGCTTCAGCAGCTCGGCCCGAAGCGTTTCCTCGTCTTGCTCTTCGTCCGGCTGGCTGTCGCGACCGGCATCGACGCCGTCCGGGAACGCCATTTCGAGCCAGCTGAGCAGATTTGCCCATTCCTCGTAATGCCTTTTCTCCTGCCCTTGGCATTGCAGCAGAAAACCGAGAAGCTCCTTCGCTTCCCGGTATTGTTCGGCCTCCAGCATCCTCGTCAGCCCGATCTGGTATTGATCCAGCATGCTGGGGAATAAATAAACGTTGTCCTTGCCTTCCGTATGTGGTTCCTGAGGAGTCGTAATGATAACACCGCCTTAAGGCATGCTCGTAAACATGTTTCGAATAATCTTGCGATAGATTATACCACGCAAGGCCGCCAGAACAAAACAAACGGTTGCGCTTCCGCCTGCCTACGGTTGCAATCGACAAAAAAAACGCCCTTTTTTTGAAATCGACTAAATTTTGACTTGCAAATGGGATTGTACGCATGGTATAGTATCAAACAGTGTCCCAGTAGCTCAGTCGGATAGAGCACTCGCCTTCTAAGCGAGTTGTCGGGGGTTCGAATCCCTCCTGGGACGCCATTAGGTTTAAATACGTTGAAAATTAAAATATAAGAAAATCCCCGAATCCCTTGGTATTACTGGGTTTCGGGGATTTTCTTTATAATCGAATTCGACCTGAGAATGTCATTAGTTTGAGTATGATTTTAAATTTTGGTACACAAATGGTACACATGATAGTATTTTATTTCGAACGATGTTGAAAGTATATAATGAAGAAGAGCCGCAGGGATGCTTTCCCATACGGCTCTTTCTCATATTACCATCTGTATCCATTTAGCGTCAAGAAGCATTGTCTATTTTCATTATATCCATGAATGGCACTCTTTCTGTTTCGCCATTGCTCTGCTCAACGTGAATCATTTTTGTCCTTGAGTCAAGCTTTACAATTCTACCGACAACGGATTTCTGATGCCAAACTTCTAACTGCACCATTGCCTCTTCTTGATGAGCTTCTACCAAGCGCTCCCCCATCTCCTCCAGCACATATTCATCTCTTGTCGGCCTTTTGGGTCCTTTATCTTTTGCCACGTGGAAACCGCCTCCTCGTTTTATGAAATCTGCGAAATATTCTTCAATTGCATCATCGGATTCTTCAAGTTGCTGCACCATTTCGGGGTCGAATCGCTTAGACCATTCAATCATCCCAAAGCGTATTTCTGGATAAAGTGTCCCCGCTTGTCGCTTCCTCTCAGTCGACATCGACAACGCCTTCGATATCCCGCAGCATAAACCAATCCCCATTAACCATAAAACGACCCTGTCGCTGATCGATCCGATCCACCATGCCAACGATCTGCAGTTCCTCCGTCGGATGATACATCTTCACAGTGACCAACGTGCGCAGTTGGTGCGACTCGGTCAGCCGGCGGCCGATGATCTCGAGCTCCTGGTCGTCTAGCTCGATGCGGCATCGTTCCTTCGATTTCAATGACCAAGCATTAAGCGCGTGCTTATGCTCAGGCAACATCATTCGGCTACTCTCCCACATACCGTTGCCTTCAAGCTTCTTACGCTGTTCCACGACGCACAACCTCCTCTACGTCCACAATACTCCCCATGTCAAAGACACGTAAGGCGCCAACGGAGAAGCAATAGGCCTTAACGCATCCGTCCTTGACGGCCAGAACCCGAACGTCCCGAATCGTGACGTTCTTTCGCCGATCGATATAAATGAGCTGCACGACTTTTCCGACATACTTCTCCACGCTGACCCCACCTCATTCAAGAATGTATGCTCTTATTATACGCAAACACACGTTCGTATTTCAAGACATAAAAAAACCCCGCCAACCATTAATTGGTCAGCGGGGTTTAATTCTTACTTACTAGCTCTGAGCGCAACGGCCAGCACGCGCCAGCCTTCTTTCGTCATGGTCGGCTCACTGATTAAGCCATTCAGGTCTCCACTGCTAAACTCTGACACAAACCAATCCGGTGCCAGTATGCGACTAGTGGCAACTGTGAGGGCCTCTGCTTGTGCATCGATACGTGCGTGCTGCTCCCTCACTTGTTTAGTCAGATCGTCCATTGCCTTCCGTTCCTCTGCCGTCATAGGCATCTCCACTCCTCTGCTCAAATCGCTTCTGAATTTGTCCATGCTGATGATCGGACACGACTTCCAACTGTAATCCGGATATTCGCTGTGTCCCTTAATAACGATCCCGGGCAGCTTCCCTTGGAGCCAGCGTATAAGATCCAGCGCCGCGGCATACTGTTCCGGCGTCGGCTGTTGCGATCTAAAGTCTCCGATCATGCAGATGCCGACGGCATGTTTATTACTGTTTCCTACGTGGTAGCTAACCACGGTCAGATCCCAGCATTGATACACCGTACCATCGCGGCCAATGACGAAATGATATCCGATGCCCGGCCATCCATTGGTACGTATGTGGTAACCCGCGAACGCCTCCGCGCTGCCTGACTCTGTAAGCGAGTGATGGATTGCCCCCGACCGGATATCCGACAGTTTTCGAGTCTTGTATCGTTTGGTTGCGTGGATAGGGAGCCTGCCGCGCAGGTCTACCATCTTAAAGGACATTACTCTCATCCGCCTTTTTCAGATCGCTTGGAATTCCACCACGATTAATGGACCGTTGCACTTTCTTATCAAGCTCAGATCCCACCCATTTCGTAATAGCCTCAAGCGCATTGATCGGCAACCAATCAGCCCAGCCAGCTCGTACAGCATTGGCGGTCATGGACTGGATGACGTGGTACAACAAACCGGCAACCAAAAGTCCGAATAGCAGACCGGGAAGATTGAAAAGAACGTCGAGGAAGTGACCACCAGCAGGTAGAAGCAGCATGAAGAACGTTCGGAAGAGGCCGTCAATTCCGTACTTGCTGCCGTAGCTATTATCTTTCTGCGCGGCTCTGCTTCCGCTAATCCAATCAAGTAGAATAAAAAATGCTAGTGCAATGATTGCAGCGATCACTGATTCACCTGCTCCATAAAAGAATTCGATAACCGGCAACATTACTGCGCCGACTCCACTCCAAACAGCTTGTCCCTTACTCATATTGGATTCCTCCCATTAATAACGAAGGAGCCCCATTATCGGGACTCCTTTTTCGCTTCTTCTTTTTTCTTGTCCTTTTCAGCCTTTTCCTTACGAAGCTTGATCAGTTCGTCATAATACGCTTGCCCATCATCAGCGCGCTGAAACTCTTCGGTTTGCTTGGTTCCTAACTTGCTTAGGCGTTCATTTGTATACCGTTGCCCACCAGATGTTGCAAAAGGTCCGAATACGGCGGCGCGGATGACATCGGATGTTTTGGACGAATCGACCGGGAAACGAAGCTCCGGTTCTTCAATCGTCTTTCCTGTCTTAATGAAATCATCGGTGTATGATCCACCACGTACCAGCGAATCAACACCCTTGATGGTCTTCTTAACCTGCGCTCCGCCGAACGGCGGAAGCAGTTTAAACAGAGGATCTTTTATACCATCTACCCCGACAACCCCCGCCAGACCGGTACCAAATCTAGTTGGATCATTGTCGCCGAAGAAACTTTCCCGAGTCGGCAGATCCATTCCGAATACCTTTGCCCCGTATTCAGGATAGATATCTGCGATTGTGGAGCCGAGCGGAATATTCGACAGACCCTCACCGAACACTCTACCGGCGCGCTGCAGGAGACTCATATCATCTTCCGTGACTGAATCGATAATGGCATCTAGTGGGTCGAAAGTGACCCCGCTACCTGTCGTCACTTCAAACGCTTTATTCAGCACGAAGTTCGAAATAAACAGAGTCAGTAGAGCGCCGTACTGCTTTTCATCCACGAAATCTTTCATGACCCGCCAAAGGTTGTTAACCTCTAGTTGGAAAGGAGCGATGATATTGAACATCTGAGATTTAAGGAGCAAGGGCTGCTCACCGACACCTCGACCGCCAACGAGACGACGTGTTTGTTCGTCTGCAAACTTCACCGGATCAGCAACCTTTTGACGTAGCGCCTTAGCGTACGCCGTGTTCCATATGAAACTTGTCCCGATCCGATCGGACAGTTCCATCGTCGCCTCGGCGAATCGCTTAGGCTGTTCCCACCACCTCTCATTGAATCTCCGGAAATTCTTGTCCAGGAAACGCTCAGTCATGAATCTCGACTTCTGCATCGCTTCATTGGGCTTGAACACGCTGTCCAGTGTCTTAATCGCGCCTGGAATGGCGTCCTGCCCACCATAAGCAACACCATTCGGAATGTTGGCGAGCTGAGCGAGCGATGATCGGACGTTTCCGAGAATCATATTCGTCTTTACGCGGTTATTGAGCCAAGTCGCGTATCGCAAGGTATTTCTTCCTCCTACGAACTGAACCCATCGATCGGCCATGGAGGTTTTCCCGGAGAGATCGTTTGCGTAATTGTTCAAGAACTCAATAAAGTTGTTGATATTCCCTGTTTGTTCGGTATCCGAAGCAAGTCTCTTCGCAAGATTTCGGAAAACAGAAATATGCGGGTCGATATGAATCGCATACGAAGCAGCAGGGATATACTCCAAGAATCCTCCGACAGCATCGTTCTCGAAGTCGCCGAGACCACGCTTTTGTGCAAAGCTAGCCCATTTTTGTTTTGGCTTCGTGAAGGGTGACAGACCGGACAAATGGGCGCCAATCTTCCCTGAAGCAGAATCAAACAAATTCTTTAAGCCGCCCCAAGCCCCCAAGTCTTGAAAGTGACGATAGTAATCTTTCCTCTTCGGCACTAATTTCTCAGGACGATTCGGATAGATCCTCTGAATGGATGCATTCACTCTATCCAGAAGATCATCGTACTTGTTCCTGAACCAGCGATCCGCCTCGACGATTTTCTCCCAATCGTGGGTTTCTTCCTGCAGCTTAGCCAAATCGATCTGACCCTCACCATATCGCTGGACTAGCGCCGACTCTTTGCTTCCCTTTTTGATGCCGAGTCCCTTCACAATGTCATTGTAGAGGTCGTCGGTCATCTGCTTCTGTTCACGGGCATATGATCCCTTCGATTCATCAAAGGGATCGAGGATGGATTTCTTGATTGGTTCATAATACTGCCCGAAAACCTTCTTGAAATTGCGGAACACGTCGGCCGTATTCAAGTTGATGTTGCTGAGGTCTTTCAGTTCCTGCGCCTCGAACCCCTGCAGACCAAGATCCTCGGTTTCTATCTCACGCTGGATCACCTTGTATTGCTCTTTTGCATCTTTGAAGATACGACGTGCATGCGGCCTGATCTCTTCTCCAAGATCCCTGACTAGCTGCTCCGTGAAATCGGCGAGCTTGACTGTTCCTTTCAACATATAGCCGGCGCCAAGCTTCGCATACTGTCCCCACACGTCCACCGGGTTACTACTCAACCTGTTTACGCCCTTTGCGAGCTCAGCGCGAGCGTTGGCTATCATGTCATCCGCGAAGGTATTCAGACGATCGCGAATCCGCGGCGCCACCTCGTCAGCTTCTGGAAGCGCGATGTCGTCCAGATCATCAGAGATGCTGAATGGAATTTCGTCCTGGTTCAGCGGCTCTGGAGGCTGCCACTTCGCTGTAGTCTGTTTCGGCTCTGGCGGTATAGCCATGGACTCCGGAACTGACGAGCTATTCGGAGCTTCTGCCGCTCGAAGCAATGGCCCTGTTGTCGAAGAGCGTGCCACTCTCGACTCCGTTCCTCTTAATGGACCAGTAACAGCCTGCGCCCTGGCTGGAACCGTAATTGGAGCTGCGGCCGGAGACATTGGACCAGGTGTATAACGATCACTCACGGATCGAACCGGAAAAGGCGCACCGGCCACTTCTCGGTTATATTGCGTTTCGCGCGCACGCTGAACGAGATCCGGCGCGATACGGTTCGGCCTAGTCGGATATGCCCGCTGAATCAGATTATCCAGACCAACATCTTCTCTCCCTGCCATCTGCGTCCATAGCGATTCAAGTTCTTCAGCCTCTCGACCAGGAGTGAATCTCCCTTCATCCTGCATCTCCCGCGCCGTTCTGATTAGTTGTTCGAATTGATCGCGGTATGGATTCGATTGCTGCGCGATCCTCGCAGTAGTTGGCGGCATCATGTCCGGAGCTGGTAGACCAAGCACTCGACCGCCTGTCGTCGTTGTGTCCGCTGATGTAATAACATCGTCGGTTATTACACCATTAGGAGTTCCGCGCTCGCGCGGTGCAGGCAATGCTAGTAATTCCTGTACTGCCTCCTCCGGAACCTGATTACGTCGCATCCTTTCTGCCAACGATCTGAGCCCGCTACCGATTGCCGGAAGCGCTACGTCCGCCGCTGCGCCAAGACCAGCGCCTAGTGCGCCAGCCGCCGCTATATCCCGCAGATCGGTGTCGCCGCGAATCGCCGAGTCAGCTACACCTGCGACACCGCCGGCTACTGCTCCTTCGATCGCACGCCTTGCAATTGGGCCTCTCATTCTCGGAGATGCTTGTGCAGCCGCTTGTGCCGCTCCACGTCCGATTGATAGCGGGTCCGCTACAGGTCGAATGCCAACACCCTGCATGCCTGCTGCAGCGCCAGCGATGTTCCCCGCCAGACGTGCAGGTGCATTAATGATGGATGGTCCTGTAACCGGCGGCGCAAAAGATTGAACGCCGAGGCTGTTCGCTGCTCCCTCTTGGAATGCAGCGACGCCAGGCGTTTTGGCTTGTGCTTTATAAATGAGCTCCGATAATGGCTCGACTAGACTGTTAATGACACGAAATACAGGTGTTTTGGATGCTTGCTCCCGATCTTGTGCAAGGCGATCCTGCACCCATTGGTCGGATGGCGATACAGCCGGCGGTTGGAATCTGGTTTGTTGCGTATCCTGCATTAATTCCATAGGTGAAGGGATCGTAGTACGCATTGGAACTGGAACAGAGAATCGCTCTTTAGCCGCCTCTTGCATCCCGAAAGGAGAAACGGCGCTAGTGATCCCTGGCGCCATCGACTCCACTTCGTCGCGAAGCTGCTGACTGCTCTCCCTCCGGAAATCATATATCGATGGTGGCTTACCGACGCCCCCTTGATCATTTCTCCATTCGTCAATGGATTTAACGGCCATAGCTTATTCACTCCTCGCTCATCCAAGTGTCCTCTAACGATTTCCAAGCTGCTTTGTAATCGGAATCTGTTAGGTATAGTTTCATGGATTCCAAATATCTTACCGCTTCTTCAACGCCCGTCGAAAGCTTCAGATTGTTCCTGATCGAGTTCAGGTTGTCCCGCGACTCTTTATCCGATAAAGTGACTTGAGGCGTCCCAGTAGCTTGATCGATTTGCGCCTGCCTATATGCTCTGTCCTGTTCACTACCGTATGGTGTTCCAGCGGCCACTCCCGGGATACCAGCAGGTGCGACGCCTGTCGCTTGCCAGATATCCATCAGACGTGAATTGTTAGCGCTCATGCGCGATGTGGATGCGCTATAGGCAGAAGTGTTCGCATTCATGCGGCTGATTGCGAGTTGCTGAGCCTGGGTGTAGGCGTCTTGTGTTTGCGTACCGCGCTGGATTCCGTACATGTCGGCCAATTCGTTTGGGATTCGTCCCGTCTGTTGGGCGACAATCCATAGATTGCTCAGCTGTCGCTGCTGTTCTGCTGTTGTCGGCGATCCGTCCGGTAGTTGGCCGGTAAGTTGCGATAGGGATAGTCCGTAATTTCGATCGGAATCCGTGACTCCCTGCTCGAACTGACGGTTGGCCAAGTCCTGGTTGAATCTCATATTCTGCGAGTCTAGTGTCTGTATACCTGCTCTACCCAAATTGCCAATCGATGATTCTCGATTTACGTCTGCGCCGAATAACCCAGCATCCACACCGAGAGCTCGAAGTGCACTTCTGTACTCGTCCGCTTCAGATCGGAATCCCTGCAATTGCTCCCTAGTGACGCCCGGCGCTTCCGCTTGTGCTTTCAATGCGTTAATGGCGTTGATGTACTGACGAGCCTCACCAGAGAGATAATTTCCTGTGAGTTGCGCTTCAGCCATCGGATTCCGGAAATACTCCTGATCCTGCATCGCATACAGATTTCCGAGGTTTGCAATGCGATCTTGTCCTGCCCCATAATTCATCTGTTGGACTTGTAATCCTCGGTTCGCTTGGTCAGCGTACTGGCTGTATGCCTGCTCGATCAATCTCGGCAGAACCTCCGTCGAGACACGTCCCATTTCCTTCGCACCAATCTGATTGGCGACCGATTCCGAATACGAAGACTTTCCTTGTCCGCTGGCCCGAAGCACGGCATTGGTATCCGCCTGCTGCTGCGTGATATTCTGACGTGCAGATGCAAGAGCAGCTTGATAAGCTGGATCGCTGTCCTTGTCATAGGTGAAGGCAGACGGTCCATGGAACTCATAGGGTTTAGCGGAGACTGTGTCCTTAATGGTATTCAGCGTCTGTCCTGTTTGGCTTGTCGGTTGCTGCTGTTCCTTCTGAATCGAACTCCGGATCTTGCTTATTGCTGAACTGTAGCCCGTTCCTGCAATTCTAGCGGTATCAGTAACCAATGGTCTTGGCTGTAGAAGTTTGTCCTTGGGTAATGCCAACGCGATCGCCTCCTTTACATTACAAAATAAAAGAGCCCGCTATTCAGCGGACTCGGCGTATTGCGGATATGCTGCTTTCAGGTCTGCAATCTCTTGTTCGACATCAATTAGCAGTTTCTGGTATTCAGATAAGCTTGCTTCGTATTCCTGGTAATCAGCTTCAGATGGTTTAAATTCGCCATTATCTGCTCTGCGAATAGCTTCTTTAATTAAATCAATCTTGCGAACATAACTGTCTTTGAACCAATTTAAACTGTTTAGCTTAACCAGATATTGCTCTGCTGTTAGTTCTTCGATAATTTCAGGTGTGCTAATCTTTATCACCCCATTTTCGAATTCTACTTCTTTGCCAATGACGTTAGAAATCTCACGAACCGCAATATATGCCGATCCCTGGTATGCAATCGGAGCATTTTCGAGATCCACTTTTTGACCATCGACCTCTACTGAATAATCTGTTCTAACCGAGGCTGTGATTTTCTCAATGACCGAAGCCGCCGCTGAGCCGGCCGTTGCAAATATTGCTCCTGCTATAAAGGAAATTACAACTTTTTTCACCCGAATCCCTCCATACGCCATTTTCTGACATTATAGCACTTAACTTTGCGTATGGGTATGATCTGGTATATTTATTCCCGTCCACGAGACGGAACCGCCTCCGGCTTTTAGTAGTTGCGTTCCTGGCGGGATGCCTCCATTAAGGGATATTGCACCAGCTGAACTTGTGCTTGCTCCGGAAGTTGCTTTAGCACTAATGGCGGCTGCTAGATTATTTATGGCTGTTGCGAGACTCTGAGCGTCCCCTTCTGAGAAAATCTTACCCCATGAAGGAACTTTAACACTTCCACTTGTTCCAGGAACAAGATTGATGTTGGATGATGGATTAGTGCTCTCAATAGTGATATGACTTATTGCAGAAAGAAGCAGCGTCCCGAAGTTTGCTAAAGACAAGTTTCCACCATTTAAAAACAACCTCGCGGTGCTAATGAGGTTATTGAAGTATATCATCGGCGTACCGGATTCGAGCGCAAAAATCTTCAGGTAATTGTCAGCGGTCGCATATGCTGCGAACAAGTCCTCTGCGCTCGACATCTCCGCCCTTGGGTAGGTACCCTGAGCCGTAGCAATGTACGCACCAATAATTGTTACCGACTCAATCAAGCCGGCGATGATATGTCCGAGATTTGCCGATATTGCCGACAACTCGTCCACATCCATCCGGTCCGCCGTGATTCCCTTCGCCCTGATGTTCTTCACATCAAGGTTTCCGTTAATCATATGCTCCAGATCTTTCGTCATCGAAGAGACTATATTTGCAAGTTGCTTCAGATATTCGATCGTAGACTTTTGCACCTGTTCCGGATCGGCACCGAACGGTGGCGACTTGAATGCCGGAATTTGCGGTGGACTATTCCAAGTACTCATCGTTTGTCCCCTCCCTCTATGTTAAAGGCAGCTGACGGCCTTGCAGGGAAAGCTCGTGGACCCGTGCCCATCCAATACCCTCCAGCTTAACCCGCAGCATGTTCGATAACACGAACTTCTTCACCGGCACCAGCACCTTCTCGATAGCCGCTCCCGTCCCGGTTATCGTCTTCACTAGCTCCCAGTCGTTTCCGTCCTGCGTCTCCGACAGATACACGTTAATCGTGGAGCCTACGGCCAGCTCGGCCATGATGTGAAGCTTCAGCCAACGGGAACGCTGTGAGATCGACCCGTTGGTGAAGATTCGCGTTACCACATGCCAGTTGATGGGCTGCCCCGCGTCCGTCTCACCGCCGAGTTTGACAACGCGTCCGTCGTTCGTGCCGATGTACAACTCGTTTTTAAACAGCGTGAAGCAAGTAACCGTTATTCCCGTTCGAATCGTCCAAGTCTGGAACACCGTGTCGTAGATCAGGATCTTCCCCGGCACGAAGAAGTACAACTTGCGGCCATCGCTTCCAGTTGATGCGCCGGACGTTCCGGCGATGAACTTGCGCACGATATCGGAGAACTCCCGGTCCGGGCTCACACCGCCGCTGACGTAGGTATAGATCGAGTCCCGGTGAACGCCGTAAAGCGTAGCGTCGTGGATAAGGGCACTGTTGTTGTTTTCGACTCCTGTCTCCTCGCTTACAGGACGAGTCTGGAAGTCGGAAGGAATCGATCCGTACAGTTCCTGCAGAGCGTTCGGCATGCCGATGACCAACTTCGCTAGGCCGCCGCTTAGCATGTTCACATTTTCGCCATGCGCACTCTCTAATGTCTTGCCGTAGCTATCCGACTCATCGCCGGAGAAGTCGTCCCATATGTTGCCATTGTCAAGTTGGCAGGCGCGAATCTCCAATCCGAAGGCTACCCACAACCTGTTCTGGTAGGTGGTCACATGGTTCGCATTGGACGGCGCATTGCCGAACGCTTGAACCGTGCTGCCATCATATCGCCGAAGGCCATTGACGCCATTGCACCCGACAAGGTTCATTGCACCCCAACCACCTTCGAAGTTGGTGAATGACCACATTGCCGTCGTGTTCAAGCCGCTGGCAAGCGCCGTGCTCCACGCCGCCCCCGTCCATTTCCTCCACGTGCCGTCGTCAAATATCGCGTGCAGCTCGGCGTCCTTCCAAACGCCTAGACCGAGCACCTTAGCCCCGATAGCAGAACCAAGCACCTCATACCCTTCGCATGTTGCAAACGCCGGGAAATCGTCGGTTGTGACATTGCTGGCGTCGGTAAAGAAGCTATCGGCAATGCTGTACGGGTCGAATCCGTTGACACCTCGCCACTCACGGATGACACGCGGCGGCAACATGCCGTCAATGCCTCCGGGCTGCACGATCGGATATTGGATCGGATTCATGCTCTCACCTACTTCTGATAATTTTGCGCGGCCACGTTCCAGGCGCTCTTGTACTGAGCTTCGTAGATCGCCGCCTTGCTCGCATCTTCCTGTGTCAGCGCTAGCCACGTGCACAGCGCCGGCACGTAAGTCCAATGGTATTCCTCCGGCGCGTCCGGAATTGCGGTGAGGTTGCCGCTCAGAAACGTCGTCGTCGCGAACCGGTGGTGACGAACAATCCCCGGAAGACCGTTTTGATACGGTGCCGGGGATAGCGTCATTACTTTACTATTGTCGTCATAGCTCCAGTTGTTCTGCGTCGGGTTAATCTCATCGCTCATCAGGTTACGGTACTTAAGCAGCCCGACTTCGACCAGGTCAATGTTCTTCTCGCGCACGTCGGTTGGCAGCGTGTAATCCGACTGACCGAGCACACCGGCAAAGCGGACTATCTTTGGGATCTTAATTACGTTGAAGAACTCCCGATTGATGGCGTTGAGCTGCGTCACCTTATCCGGCGGATCGACTGTGTTCGGGACCAGCAGATCCGCTTCGTCAATAATTTGCTGTAGCGTGAGCATGGCGTACCTCCTTCCCTTATTGAACCAAGAATTTTTTGTGTTGCTCTCGCTTCCGCTCCTCTGTGTACTGGGCATATATCTGCGTTGTCGCCGGTGACTCATGTCCGAGCAACTGCTGAACGGCCGCCAGCTCTGCGCCGTTGTTGAGCGTCAGCGTCGCAAACGTATGTCTCAACGTGTGCGGCGACACGCGTTTCTGCAAACCCGCCAGCGCGGCGATAACGCCGATTTCCCGCTGTATGCCACGGCGGGACAGTCGCCCATGCGGCAATCGTTCGGAAACGAACAGCGCCGGATCGTTGTCCTTACGATCACTGAGATATTTGCGAATATGGAACATCGCTTTAAACGAAAAGTAGACCTCCCGTTCCTTGTTCCCTTTGCCGATTACCCGTGTGCTCATGGTCTGCAAGTTGATGTCGTCACGATTGAGGGCCTGCACCTCGGACAATCGGCAGCCGGTTGCGTACATGGCTTCGATGAATGCGCGTTGACGCCTTGTCTGGCAGGCTTCGCGAATCATCTCCAACTCCTCAATGGTCAAAGCCTTTGGCGCCCTTTTCTCAAGCTTAGGCGTCTTGAGCTTCGTTGTTGGGTCTCGAGGGATGTACTCCTCCGATGCTAGCCAGCCGAAGAAGCTTTTCAGAACCGACAGTTTTTTGCCGATCGTGCTCATCTTGTTCCCATCACATTGTGCAAGGTAGGTTCGTATGTCCGCCGAGCTGACGTCCGCTACTTTCTTACGCACTCGATTGGAGAAAATATTGAGATCGAGCATGTACCCCTTCAGCGTTAAAGGGCTCAAGCCCTCCAGCTTCTTGGAAGCGAGATAAAGTTTGATTTTCTCCGTAACGTCTGGATGAACCGCCTTGTCGTCGATCCGTGTGACATGATACTTTGACATAGATGCAGATAGCTTTGATTTCAGATCATTGACGTTGATACCCCCGCCTTGCTCAGCCAACATCGCTACCATCTCAGACAAAAGCTGTTCTCCCGCGTTACTCATATTGCACCTCCAATATTACTCGTTATTCGTGTAATTAGATGATATCATTACACTATTTTCGAGTATATAGGGCTTTTTACACGTTTTTCGTGTATACTTTTCCCAGGAGGTGAGAGGGTGCGGATAAGATCAAACCTAAAGGCCATTGCCGATCAGCAAGGATTGTCAGCATTACAATTGTCCAAAGACATCGAATACCGATACGAATCCGTTCGAACGATGTATAACGACACCGCGAAACATTACCCCGGCGAGTTGCTGCTTCGACTCTGTTTAAAGTTGAACGTAAAGCCTGGAGAACTGCTTATATTAGACGATAAAAAAGAGCCAACGGAGTAATCCGAAAGCTCTTTTTTCTTTGGCAAATCTAATGCGCAATATGATCCTATAGTGATGATGGATTTCTTTTCTTAATAAAATCGTATAGTACAGGATACATGAAGAAGACAGCAAAACCGATTATAGGAGTTACGTTATTCATAGTAAACAAAAGGACCGTTGCCAAAATCATCGTGATATTCAAGTTGGTTAGCATCCTATCCTTCGTGAATCTCGTAATGAAGGGATACAAAACGATGGCGATATTCACACACCCAATGATGAATCCGTATAGTGCGAAGGTGTCTAAAAATTGCGAGTGTTGTCCGAAACCAACCAAGAAGCCTCCAGAGAACTCTAACTGATTTACGACCACCCCGAAAAACGGATTATCAACGAATGCATTCCAACTTTGCTCGTACACAGGCAATCGTTCAGCAAACAACCCTTCTTGCGCGCTGCCATTTATGACTGTCGACTGGATGGACATAATTCTCTCCACTGTCCTGCCGTTCAGGTTATCGATCAGAAAGTTAGTAGCAGCTAGGAAAATCCCCTGCCAGTTTAGGAGTAGTAACAAGCTACCCAAGAGAGCAAGTGTCCTCGCTACTAATCCAGCCATCCTAGTAATTACGATCACTGTCGTCGCGATCGCATATATAGACAATGCGGTGAAAAAGTTTGAAAATGCAATGGTCAACATGCCGAGGATAATAAAAATTAGGATACCCAGCGATACTCGGTTGGTCAGTTTTAGAGACTTTTTATTCATCCACATAAACGTAGCCATGATGCAGACAAAGGTCAGGAAATATATGAATTCATACCCACCAATTCCTCTGGCCTGTAGCGCCGCCGACGCCTCCCCACTGCTCTTTATGCTGCGAGCTAACCACGGATTATCTACGATGTTAAATAACGTGATTACCGTCGTAATCCCGATAAATGGTAATGACCATCTAACGATGCTCTCGTTAGCCGACTCCATCCCGTACTTTTTGTTGTACTGGTAAATGAAATAGAATGCGAGGAGCTGACCAAATAACAAATACCTATTGCCGATCACACCGTTGCCAAACAAGTACGGGAATATTGTCGTGAAAAGCACAAATCCCATTATCACGAGACGATGAACAGGCTTATCACCAAAAATAGTGAAGAATCCCGGCCTTGATATAAAGGCAATTAATGCCCACAGACCCGCCATGAACAGCGCGACCCAAGTATACGCTGGCAATGCTCTCGTTGGCGGGAAAACGCAAAGCAGCATGTAAATAAACGCTGCCACTACTGATAACTTCATTGTGCTGCTTCTCTCATGCATCGTAATCATCGGAAGATATTACCCACCTAAACTGTGTTTTCTTGGAATTATACCACGTTACGATATAATCCGACACCATTTAAGGCTTAATTATCCGAACTCGCCACGTTCCGCTGGCCAAATCAACTGTCCCTCCGGTGTTGTTCTGGATCCTGATTTTCACGATACCAGCCGCCGACACATACCCGCTTGCGGTAATCCCCTGCAAATCATACGGGGCCGACACAACGGCAAAGTCACCTAAAGCTGCGCCACTTACTGTAATATCTGCCGAGGTTTCTCCAGTACCTGTCGCAAGACTAGCAGGATTCCAAACAGTAGATCCAGTTAGTAATGCATCTTGCACGATCCAGTTACCTATCATCTCCTCCACGATAAACAAAGTGTCACTGAGACGCCGGATCTTAATGGATGCTCCTACTTGAGTTGTTTGAATGTATTTACCCGATACTGATGATAACGGCATGATGTTTGCACCCGCAGGCGGGACGACTAGCATTCCAAAGGATGTAGTGTTGATGAACTCAACGCTATGGTTCCCTCTGTAATTGTTCGATATATTAACCTGGTGTGACTGAGGGGCACCTGTATTTTTGAACTTTGTAACGGCCCTATTATCGAGAGAATTGAACTGAGTCGTGGTGTCAAGTATCAAGTCACCAAGTCCATCAAGTAGAGTTATTCCGCCATTCAGAGTTGTAAAATCGATCTTGCTGGTCAAATCCAAATTAGACTTCGGATTAATGATGGAAATTTTATCAACACCGATCGACTTTAGATCACTGAGGTATACCCCTCGCGTGACCCGTTTTACAGATCGTGTGTCGAGAATTATCGGATTTGAAATTGTTATATTACCAATCTTAGTGCTACCTTTACCAGCTGCTTCTCGTCGAAGTACAAATCCGCTCGTGTACTGGGGGAAACTAGCGGATACATTTAGCTCGTTTGAATCAATGATAACAGGATTTTGAAACAACACATTTGGTGTGAAAGCACTGGAGTACTCCGAGATAAATACTCCGTCTGCGCCATTTTTTTCATAATACGGATTTAGATTGTTTATATATCCCGAAAACTGCGAGGTTGGTTCGAAATCCCCCAATATAAACCCATATTGGCTTCCGTAATCCTTGTGATTCTGAATCTCAATACTTATTTCTTTCTCAGTTGAATCAAATAGCGGGGCCGTAATCACCATAATCCCACCTTCTGCACAATTTACAGTTGTAACATTGAGCAGCTTGATGTTCTTTAGGTAATCCGTGTTAACATTGACCTCCAAATCAATTCCGCACTGAGGAGCAGTTCCGTTTATATTCGTTAGCAACGCGCCGTTGATCGTGAAGTCGTTTGCGCGCACAATACTGACACCCTGTCGTCGGTTGTTATCACACTTCAAGTTCTCGATATAGACATCTTCGCCACCGACTACCGCAATGCCGTCACCCGTAAAATTATTGCAGGTAGCGTTGTAGATTTTGATGTTCTTTGCTGTCGAGAATACGATGCCATGACCATACTCATGCGTGCCGGGTCCATAAGTGTGCTCGTCACGATCCCCGATGAGTGTTGGATTGTACAAAGTCACATTTTCGGCGGCGAAAAGATCAAGCACTCGATAGGACTCTGATGCGTTAGGTATGACTTTGAAAATCGCTCCTTTTTGCCATTCGATGATACGGTTTGACGGAACTCGAAGCTTAGTAACCGCATCAATCAGGTAAGTGCCTGGCGGAACAAGAATACTTTTCCCTGCGTTAAAAGCCGCCTGTATCTGCGCAGTACTATCGATGGTCCCTGTTGGGTCTGCTCCCATCGTTACAACATTAATCGCTATATCCGCCAACTGCGCATTAACCGCATCCATATCTTCTTGCAACTCGGCGTCGGTGGCATAGCCAACGAGGTCGAAATTGTTCTTGAGTCGGAAGCCGCCGATCGGGCCGCGAGCATCCGTGATGACGTCGATCATGCCGTTCGATTTCGTCGTAACCACAGCGATCGGGAGGTAATCCGTACCGGCTGTGCCAGCAGGATGCGCTGTATCCCATTTGAATGAACCGTCTTTTGAGAAATCGAGGTAATAGACGGTGTTCTTAATCTTTGCTCGAAATGTCGTAGCTCCACTAGCGATAATATCGTTGTTCAGCGAGACGACGATTTCACTCACGTCAACCTTGTCGTTCTGGTTTACGTTCGGGGTAACAACTCCGCCGCTGACCACATAAGCCTGTAGAAAATACCCGACATCCTCGAAGCCCTTGATTTTCTTGTAGTCTTCATAGGTGGTCTGTGTCTGCGCTGGAATAGGATCGATGCCGATCGATGGGATGTATCTTGTCGTCATGGGTAGTACACCTCACATATTTGAGTCGACTCGGGATCTCTTGTTGCAGAAACGTATTCCGCTAACAATTCATCATAGCGATCTCGATAGAAGCCGATCATGGCTGGCTCCGCAATATCTATTAAAACTCCATATACCAGGAGCATACGGAACTCTTCTTCAATTTCAGGTTCTGCGTTAAGCGTACCCACCGCAAGCGCGGCGGGCACATGTTTGTGAAAGATTTTCAGACCTTGAATAATGTCTTCGGTAGGGCGCTGACCTTGAAGGTAAAGCCCGATCGTACCGTCCAACAAATAATAATAGGCAGACAGAGAATAATCGTTCCGCTGCCTCAGTGGCAAACGCTGGTCGTTAACATAAACGCTCGTAATGTTACCAGGCGCACAAGGCAAGGGATACTCAACGATACCCGTTAAAATGTCCATGACGGCGACGTCGTCATTGTTGTAACCGTACTGTCGCAGGATTTGTTTTTGCTTCTGGTCCACTTTTCGGATAATGGACGGCATGGAGAGTGACCGACCAGGCCCTTCCCCTACCTTCTCCAATATCTCTTCAACGATATCGCTGAGTATCATACCTCTACCTCCTAGCTACGGATTGTAATGTCCAACTCTTGCTGGACTTTGATTTTGCGGTTCGCTGCGGCAGTCTTCGAATAAGATTCCGCCCAAATATCTGCGATTACGTCAGGGACTTCGAATTCTTTCCCGCGTGGAATCGAATAAGTTACCCCGTTGACACTGATCGGCACAACTAAGTCATCAGGGTTGAGCGGATCTTCAGGAATAAAGATCGTTTTTTTCGGACGCTCTTGCAGCCGCTTAAGCGTTGATTTTTGCTCCGAGGTAAGCTTCTTATTCGATTTCCCCTCAGTAGCCGTTTCCTGCTGTTCTTGTTCCGGTTGTTGTTCTTCCATGTTAATCCTCCTCATACATATAGGGAGCCGCAGCTCCCTATCGCTAATGTGTACTAGATTGCAGTTGCAGAGCTCTCATAACGAATGATGGCTAGTTCCTGCAGGCGAACAGCGGTAAAGGTCGACTTCCAACCCACCGTATTGAACTGGTCAAGCGGATCGGCAGTTCCCGCGCTGCCGGCTGGCTTAACGAGAATGTCGGGGCTACCAGATCCATCTACATCAGGCACGCCGTAAGCACCTTTTCCGATGCATACGTTAAGATAGACTTCTGCTCCAGTCGCGCCAGCATCCGTAAGGACCGTATTGTTGACCGACTCAAGGAAGTAAATGCCGTACAGTTTGCCGACAACCCCCGCCTTACGGTTGTCTGTGCTGACGTAGGTGTTTTGGTCCTTCCATTCCTGCGTCTTCATCAGGTCTGCAGCTACGTCCGGATGAATGAACATCAGATAGCCCATGGAACCGTCCGGAAGTTTGATCTCGCGCACTTTGTTGCGCTTCATGATCGTGCGCACCTTGAGAATATCCGCCGCTGTGATAACGTCAGTTGCCGCTACTGTAGCACGTGAAAGCTTGTTGCCGGCATACACAACATTCGTTCCTGCTGTTATGATGTCACGCACGATGCTGTCCATCGATTCAGCTGCGTTTTCGCCCATGATCTCCGAAGTTTCCGTAATGACAGGGTCGATACCGACCATATCCAAGTAACCCGAAATCTTCGTGTAATTGCCATAGTCCTTAACAGTGGCGGTAACGGAACCCATGCTGAGGTTCACACCGTCAGGTGTTACGCCTTCCGTCAGCGCTGTTGTTACAACTGCTAGGCTGTTAAATCTCCGCCATTGCGCCGTAGCACCACTCCGTTTTGGAATCGGCTTCTTCTCACCATATTTCATGTAGTGCAGGTCCGGCAGAAGACGGTCGAGAAGCGCTGTCTTGTAGAACGTTGCGTTCTCAAGGGTCAGTTGATTCTGACCAGATCCAGCGCTATAACTCTGTACATCCGTCGGGAAAAACATCGGTTCACGCATTGCGGAACCAAATCTTGATCCTGTAAACATAATTAATATCCTCCTCTAGCGAAGGCTTTTCAGTTCTCCGCGCTTCGCCCGTTCGTATAATTTTTCGCGTTCTTCTTTCGGGAGCTTAGTGATGTCAAAGCTTTGGTTCGGTGCATCTCCACCAACTGCACCAGGCGAAGCAGCAGCATTAGCCTGTAGCTTCTGAAGAGCCTCTTGCTGGCCGGCGAGCTTCGCCGCGTTCACCTTCTCGTCATAGCTGACAAGCTTGTAGGCATCGGTCAACGTCAGTCCTGGCCGTTCCATAACAAGGTCGAACACCTTGTCTTGGATGTTTACAAAATCAGGATTATCCGACATCAGACGATCGTACTCAGAACGCACAGCACGTTCTGATTCTGCATTGCGTAATGTCTGAAGCTCCTGCTGCGTGCGATTAAGCTCCTGCTTCACTGGTGCAAAATACTTCTGATACGTCTCTTCGTCCACATTCAACCGGCGCGCCTCATTAGCCGCATGCTGCTGCTGGGCATGCTGGTCAAGTGCTTCGAGGTAAGAGTCCACATCTTCGAACCCAGCGGTTTTCGCCACCGCTTCAAGTCGCGTATTTCGTGTTTCGTATGGCTTATATCGCTCCTCGATCTTACTGGTTTGCTCCCTCAGTCTGGTCGCAAAAGATTCCTGCTGAGTGACACCAGCTGAGGTGGGTTCTCCCCCCGTCGTCTGCGGAGCTGCTGCAGGGGCGCCCCCTGTAGCCGGTTCTGTTCCTGCCGCAACGCTTGGCGGCTCCGCGCTTGCCGCACCATCTCCAGATGCAGCACCAATATCCCCGTCTGCATTGTGCAAGGGGTTCAACCATTCCCATTTCATATGCAAAACCTCCCGGTGGGCGGCGCAACTCCACCATCAACGCCGAAGATTTTCAAAACAAAAGGCTGCCGGATTCTCACCAGCAGCCCATTAAATAACGATAATCCAGTCTTCCGCGAATAAATCCCCTTGCGACGGCAGCCAGCCTGGTTGCCACTTACCTTGAGCATTGAACAGTGCGCAGTATGGTTGTGAGTCGAGCGACGTGTCAACTCCGATGTGCTTTGCTGTCCTGTCATTCACCTTCGCACCGGGTTCCTGGGATGAATGAGGTGGTAGATAAAGCGATGGCATCATAACAACGAACTGTCCTTTGCCGTTCCATCCAGAACGAGCGAGTTTCTTGCCTTCTTTCAGATTTACAAGCGCTGCCCCAAATGTAAGCCCCATTCGATCCGTCTCGTTCACTATTCATCAACTCCTCGACATACCATGTTTTTATATTCGTCATTCGGGTAATCAACGTACTTCACTTGGCACCACGGAACAAACACAGCTTTCGATTCGTTGCCATACCCCGTCACTACAATGCCAAATGTGTCAAGCGTGAGAAGCTTGCGGTTTTCCATAGGATTTCCGTCTTGTGTCCAAACCGTAACCGGAGAACCTACTTTGTCCACGATATTATGTGCCATTACCGATCATCCTCTACTTTTGTTATCCCATCTGCTGGGCTTGTTGCAAAATCGCCTTTTGTTGCTCGGGAGGCAGCGTATCAAATTGTGCTCTTTGCTCCGGACTCAAGCTGGCTAACGGATCTGCCATCGGAGTCGGTTGCGTAGCCTGTTGTTCGCGCAACGATTCGATCTCGCGCGTAAGTCGTGCCTTGAAAGGTACAACGTTGTTCGGTGCGTACTTTAGGTATTGGTCGAACGTGATGAACTTCTGATCGAGGAATCGATCCAGCGAGCTCATCATCAGCGCTTCGCTAAACATAGACGACGGACCAATGTCAATCTTTAAGTCAAGATCAGTATCCGCATACTTGCTACCGTCGAACTGGACGAAGTCGTCATCGCCGTCATCATCCTTCACCTTTACCTCTCGCGGAAGGTTGTATCGTACTTTGAAAAACTCTTCCCAGATACGGCCAACGTCTTCCATACACTTGTAAAACCGACGCTTAACCGACTCGATCGGAACACCGTTTGCTCGTTGAAGCTGAATAAGTGCGGCAGCGCTCATGTTCGCTCCCGGTGCTTCACCGGTCGAAGCATCATTTGCGCTTGTCATCGAACGAGTTAAGTCGATTACTGTATCGACAAGTCCCATGACATGCGGACTTATGTTACCCGGATTCAGGTAAGCGACAGCTGTGTTCAGACCCTTCTCCGCATTCTTAACATCAATAATTTCGCCAGGCGTATTGGTGATCTTCCGCTTGTCCACCCGCATCGGATCAATCGCCATCTTAGGCCAACCCGTCAATTGTCCTGAGAGCAGCGCCATAGCGACCATGAAGTTAATCGCCTTTTGATTTTCGATGATCCCCTGCGTGTCTCCAATACCATGAATAGACTTTCGACGTCGTTTCCAAGGCATCAGCGCAATCGGATACTTACGCATTTGCGAATTGGTATCGGGCTTAATTACCATGCCGGAAGCGACTTTATGGAAATGAATAAATCCATCGTCATGGCGGTAATAGCACAACAGCGCTGTTGTCTTGTCGTCGTCGTTTATCTCGACCTGAGCCATGTCATAGCCCTCGTCAGCTGTGTTCTTGTCCGGACCGATCATGCTAATTAGCGTCTTGCTTAATTTGTTCGCCGTCGCTTCCTTCCGCAGCTTCTTGGTGTTTTCACGGTACGATATCAAGATGTACGGTTGCGACTGAACTTCCCTGCTCTGGGGATTTCCGAAGAAAACGTTGATCGGGTCCAGCACCTCGCCGCAGATTTTGCCCTCATACTTGAGCACATTCCCGCCTTTAATCCCGCTATCCCAATAATAGTGAAGGATACCCGATCCAACATTCGCTGCAATCTCCAGCATCTGTTCGTTCAGGTCGTTCTGCTGGATCTCTTCCCATACGGTATCGGAATACTTCGTGAACATATCTGCTGCTTCATTTGCAAGATCCGTACCGGAGTCGGAAGAAGTGAATCGCATCATGATCTGCTCGTTCATGACTGTACTGACTTTCAGTGATTCGATCAGATCGATAATATTAAACACCGGACGTGGGAGGTTGCGTGTGCGCTCAGTCGGTGCCGGCCATTGATCACCTGCCTTGAACCGCTCGTATTTCGGCCAGTTGATCAGGTAGCCCATTGACTTCATGTAGCTTAGACCCTCCTGATACCGCTTATCGTCGATGCTAACGATTTGCTGTATCTCAGCCATGTTTTTTGCTGTCGGCACTTCTTAATCGCCTCCCGTCGGGCCGTGTACCCATTCCTGCATAATGTCCGGCTGACCCAACACATTCGAAACATTTGCAGGGGCCGGAGCTCTAATATCCGTTCGATACTTTTCCACTTGCTCCCGTATTGCGAGGTTTATAAGAGCAGATGTTTCCTCTTCAAGCCCCTTTGTTTCCAGGATGCGAGCAAGCTGTTCGATTTCATCTACCATCCATATACCCCCTCATCATCAGGTTCATCAGTTTGAAGCGCAAAAGGCAGTTGCTCACGCTTAGTCTCTACATCCGATAACGTATACGACTGCTGTGAGCGTATCTCGTTAGCAATCATATCGCTTATCAGCAAGTCGTCATTCTTGCCGGACTCGGCATCAGGCCTGCCATTCTTGTCATAAATGAACGTAAGACATTCACTAAGAAAATCAATATCGGTAAACAGGTCAATGTTTTCTTCAATCAACCCAATTTCCTTATCAATAATCAGCGGTCGCGTATTCCCGTCCGTCTTCCAGCCGTATTTCTTCTCAGTCTGCTTCGTAAAGTCATCGTACTTCACCCGGACGTATTGATGCGGATATTGCAGCCTCTCAAGCTCCTCGATCGGAGCCGTATTGAAGTTCATTTCAATACCAATAAGTGCGTCGTTATAGAAGCGCCCAAGGCAATACATCTGATGCGTATAGGGTTTGCTGTTAGTTGCTTGCATGTGAAGCGTTGCGCAGCGCTTACCCGTTACGTTGTTTAGGACGGTAGCCGCATACTTGTCATGGCCCTCGCCCTTCGTGTCTCCACCGATTACGTACGGGTACCGCTCCTCTGGAATGCTGTAGATCGTAATGGAGCCATTCGGGTTGTCTGCCCACTTAATCGTTCCATCCTTGATACTGTCCATCGTTTTAGGATCGTTCCACTCAAAGCGGAAGTTTCCACGACGCGGCGGTCGTTTCTTATAAACAAGCTTGAGCTGTTCAATCCGCATAACGACTTTTTCTTGATTGAAGACACATGTTCCGGATGCAAGGAACGCCTCTAGTGGACTACAAGGATACTCCTGCTTGATCGTATCTTTCTTGAGATAACCGTCATACTTGTTGTAGTACCAGTAAATCTGCTCAAGCTCAAGGCCAATCGTATTTAGCAGCCACCGGCAACGCTCCCATATCCACTCTTCTCGGTCAGTCACCTGCTTTACGAACCATACACGGCGTTCATCCGACTCGAAATTCGTCCGATATTCAGCGGTTCTCCACCATTCATAGAAGCAGTTCTCCCAAATGCCTCCGTCCCACAGCTCCTTATATTCGTTGTATCCGTTGGCGGTGGACTCGTAGATCACAATCGCGTCCTTCGTCAAGGCTTCACCAATGCCGGCCTGCGTCCCTGATATTCCGTCCTTCCAGAACGCTGCCTCGGACCCATGAAAGAAGTTTATCGTCCTCGAACGACCCATGTTCCTACTGGCCGTCTTGATCTCCCATGAGCTGTGCAGGCGTTCGAATAGCAGTTGCTTCCGGTTATTGTACTTCTCCGTAGGCTTGAGTGGTCCCGGCAATGCCTCATATGGATACTTCGCTTTGTTCTCGAAAATAGCGCTGCTGTTGCCGTCCTCGTCAGCTGCAGTGAAGCCCTCGAAGTTCTTTCTTGTAATCGTGCAAGCAAGTTGATACGCCGTGATCGCGCTCGTAAAGCCCTGCTGCCTTCCCTTCAGCACAAGGAAACGAAGCAGATGTCGTCTGCCCGCACGATACTCAGCGATCGCCGTATTCAACCGGCGAAAGAAGTCAGCCTGTACATCATTCAGGAAGAACGGGCTCGTCTGCTTATCCTTGTCGACAATAATAAAGCACATCTCGATCAGCAGCTCGGGGCGATCCGCGAGCTCTTTTCGGATGTGCTTATGCTCAAGCATATATTCGGCTACGGCGTTACGATATTCAACGTCTTGCTGAACGTCTTTAGCCTGCTCCCATAGTTCGCGGCGGCGGTCAATGATCTGGCGGCAGTTCAGCATAATGCTCCTTACTATCAGCCGTCACCACAATGATCTTAGTTTCATCCGATTCATCAATTAAATGCTCGGTGAATATGATTTCATTTGGAGGCAGACCGCTTTTCTCCAACGCCTCTTTCCTCAATGCATTAACAACTATATCAGGGTACCGTAATGATTCGATTACGAGATTGGATACTACCCGAAATGCACCATGTTGATGCGTCTCCATAATCCGATGAAGCTCCTCGTTCATGCTATCAGCTCCTTATAAGAATGTCTCCAGTTTGCGAACGTTGTCCTTACCGCCAAGCTTTTCGACCTGGAGCTTAACGAGTTCATGCTCGGTTTTCTTCTTTTCGATCTGAACATCCATCATTTCAAGACGAGCACGACGCTCATCATTCTCCGGAGCTGCGTTTAAGAACTGGCGAATAGCCGAGCGCAATTCCTTCATAATCTTGGCATCAGCGCTGATTGAAGCGACATGCTTGTCCCAATCTTTTTCCTTTTCAACATGCGTAATGCGCTGACCATGGAGGAATTTAGCTTGAAGAATGGTGATGTTCTTCCACATAACATTTAAAGGGTCATCTTCCTCGACTTCCCTCACGATCTCCGCAACCTCTTCTGGAAGGTATTTTGTGTAGTATCCATTCTTGAAAGCGTTCTGGTTCCCTATTGGAGCTGCCCCGCCAGAATTGCCCACTGCGTTTTTATTACCCTTTGGCGCGCCTCGTGGTCGTTTGTCCGGGATCTCGTCCCACTTGTCTGTAAACTTCCACTTTCGAATCATGACATCCGAAACGCCAAGCTCTTCTGCTATATCGGAAAGCTTCATTGTTCGACCGCTCTTCATCCACAATTTTAGTGCAGCTGAGCGGTTCGTACTTCGTGGTCTTGCCACTACATTCACCCCACCTCCGATATTTGTGTTTGAATGGAACGCTCAAGCCATTTTTTGAGATGAGCGTTACCATTTACGGTAACGTTTTTTCAGACGCATCAAAGCCCGTTTTCTCCTAATAACTGGTGCTAGAGTGCACCATAATAAGGTTCTGTTGCACTCGAAGGCTCTTTACTTTTTTCGTTCCTTCATATATTAATCTCATTGCTTAGGACGAGTGAGACATTCATTTAATTATGGTGCAGTAAAATCAGCGCATGCGCAGTGTTGCGCGGTCTAACATGTCCTGCGTAATGCCGATATAACGTAAAGTATCCCTAAAATCTCGATGTCCGAAGGCTTCCATTAGTAACGCTAGGTTGGCTTCGTCTTGTGTGTATAGCCTATAACCCCACGTCTTCCGCAATGTATGATTACCAATCTCAGATAATCCAAACAACCTTGCTGCTTCGGTTAGGAACCTGTATGCCGTCGAACGATCAATTGGTTCTTTTTTAAGCTTGCTAATTGTCTTACGTTGCCGACTTGCAAATAAATATTCATGATCCTGCATGTCCGCAATGTACAATTCCAACTCGAACCGGTAGGAAGGATGGATAATAAACCGTTTGTTATGTTTATTTTTCCGCTCCATCTTAAAAACGTGGCTGCTACGAACTTCACCTGCCTGAATCGTAATCAGGTCAGATACACGTAGCCCCGAATAAATCCCAATGCAGAAAAAAAGATAGTTCCGCATGCTTCTTACTCGGAAATATTGCTTCATCCCCTCGACAACCCGATCGTCACGGATCGGCTGGACTGTCTTCATACCACCACCCCATTAGATTACGGCCAATATTAGGAGAATGATCCCAGCCCACATGATGGACCCGAATAATACTCCCCACCATAAACCACGAAAGAATTTAATTTCGTCGTTGCCCTCAACCATTCGCTTCCCTCCATTGTCGCTCCGCGACACTACGGTCGCGGAGCTGCCTCCTCTCCAATGGTCATCAACTACACATTGATTGAGGATGGTATATGTGATGCGCTGCTGCGCTTGTCACTGTTGTCTCCCGTGTCGACGCTCTTTACGGTTTCTCAGTGCAGGCGTAGCATTTGCCTGAAGTTTTCTTGCCAGCCAGTTGAGTATTCGCATTCATATCACCGTCCTTCACGCATTTTACCCTGGAACAAAACTGCTTGCTGCCTTCTGATCTTCCCCAGGGGCACCCTCGGCACTTATCCGGTTGCAGTTTCCTGTCCTGTAGATACGATATCTTTCGTGTGTACCGCAACCGGATCGCCTCCTTCATGATTATTTGCTTATGGCACAACACGATAGATCGAGTTGTTCCATAACCAAATAAGCAAGATTTCGATATTGTTTTGAGTCGCTTTTCAGGGCAAGGCATCTGAACCTCCGAGCTCCTTACGGATACCGCGCCTACTTTTCCCTGGCTACTTTGTCATTCGACGTTTCGCACGACTTATGAAGTTTTCAAAGTAACAAAAAAGAGGTACAGCTTTGCTGGAAGAAATATCTTCCTGCAACTACTGTACCTCTTTATTTCACGCTTTCGGCTAGCGTCTTAGATGCGTTTTGCCCGCGCTTTACACGCATTTCACCCTACAAAAATTTTCAGACTGTTTGCGACAGAAATAATCCCCTTATTGATCCTCCGGTCAACTGTTGACGGGTCCATGGAACGGAAGTGCCATACTACCTCCTTTCGCCGAACACCATCAATAAATCGCATTTTAATCGTTTCCCGTATTTCAACATCTATTATCAAACGAACCGATCTCTCAATCGCCTGGTTCATTCGCAAATACAAATTATAAGCTGCTTGTTGCTTATCCGAAAGGTTCCCCATCCTTTCAAGCTCAGCCAGTAAATCCTTATGCCTTCTATAACGTTTGAGCAAGGACTTCGCCCGCTCTATCTCCTCCGACGTCGCTTCCTCAAAAAAGTCTAGTTGCAATGCGATCATTCCCCTCATCCCCTTATGCTATAATAGAGATGATTCGTTAAATCCCCTGGCGTACCGTTCCCCAACAGTGCGCGCCAGGGGATTGTTCTATTCTATTGCCATTACAACAAAACCTGATTTACAGAGTGCCGGATCGTCTAGGATATAAGTAACCCGCTTGAATACCATTACCCCTGTGTATTCCTGGAATTCCGGATTCCATTCTTTCAATAGAAGCCGATCCCCTACTTGATACCCCCGGTCATTTCTCCGTACTTCAAACTTCTTAGTATCATTCCATAGAGGCTTGAAAAATTCTGGCCAAACTTTCAATTCATGCGTTTTGATCAATGAGTTCCCCTCCAATGCTCTTCAATATTCACTGAAATACTTAACCCGGATACGATCCGGTCACTTGATAGATTTCTTGATTGCTGGCGAACACAGCGTGGCAAACCCGCTTGTCTTTCTCCAGACTGTCGACCTTGTACCATTCGCCGTCGATCTCGATAATTTCGCCAGCCTTCGGCTTATAGTTCAGCGTTGCGATTCTTGATTTCGGTCCGAATTTGTGGTGCATTTTCATTCCATATCCCATGCCAAGAACACCGCCTATTCATTTTGTTGCGTCGAATCGATAAATTCGTCCCTTTTCTTCACTTTGCCTTTTCCTTTGGTATACGTCCGGTAACTGGACTACTCGATACAAGGATATATGATGCGGACATAAGTCTCTGTCTTTACCGACGTTAGATGCGCATTTCTCGCACATTGGGAGATCACACGTAGAGTAGTTATTACCTGAGTTCGCAGAAACGAATTCCTTGTAGTCACGAAGGAATAACGTCGATGTATCGTAGTTGATAACGTAATCACACCATCGACTTACAGGCATTCGCTTGCATATAGAGCATATTCCGTCTTTCCCGAATGCCATGGTCGTCCTCCTTCATGTTTTCGTCGAACTGCGACACTAAAACTTTGCGCTCATGAATAATTGAACAAATACCTCGAATCCTTTGCGGAAGTATGGGTCATTGTTCAGCCTATTGTAAAAGCCCTCTTCCGAAAGGCCGTTCATCATGATAAGTATTTTCCTCACTTGTTCCTCTGCTGCTTTCCGCAGCTCATATTCGGGCGTAATTGTCACGTTTCCATTTCTCCTTTCCTGCGCTATATGGATCAACCTTTCGGATTTCCCGAATAGTTCACATCGTCGTACTGCGAATTAGTCGATGATTACTTCTGGACCATCAAGCATCCAGTATTTCGTGGCATAATCGTCTTTGAATGCTTCGTCTAACACCGCTTGTATTCGTTCAAAATGCTCTGGACGCAAGCAATCCTTCGCCCGATTATCCCAATCTTCGTACATGCCGTTGTCGTATTCGTCTTCGATGTAACGCTCAATCATATGCTTGGCATCAGCTTTCCAGCGTTGTTCGACCGCCACATACCATGTGTGAGGTTCGAAGCTTTCTCCGTCCGCAATCCGCTGTCTGAGTTCGGAAGGGGATACTGTGAAATGGGCATCTTCGTAGCTCAACAACGCACCCTCTGGAAGTTCAGATAGTTTAACTGTTTCCTTCACCTTAACTTCAATCATTTTCATCATCCTCTCAAATTTTGATGAACAATATGGATCGACTATTCATCTGGATAGTCGTACATAACCTCGTCGAATGAATCAGTGTCTGTCTGGAGTTGCTGAAGTTTATCCTGCAGCCAACTGATTGAATCTCCGCCAAGAATCTTGATTACATTAAGCGGCAGGTGGAATGTCATAACGTCATTCTCATAGTCCAGGTCGTCTTCGCAAAGTCCTTCCGGATCGTTTTCATCGATCTTGAGTACACCGCTCTGCAGATCGAGGAAGTTTTGATAGTGGTCGTATATAATTCCAGTAGCAATCATGAAATAGCTGTTACCGTTGCGATATGCCCGCGTTAGCCACTGTGCATGTGCTCTGACCTCAAAGTTTTCCACGACGAGATCGCTATCCTTGAGCATCCAATGCTCGGCGTACTCTAGAAGTTTCTTATGCTTGTCTTTTCCGAGGCCGCCATTATCGATTATTAATTGAGTCATCCGTCCCGCCTCCATTTCTTCAATCTATATGTGTGTTGCAAACCCGCATGGCTTCTTTCAGGCTGGGTATGTTCTCCTTTATCAGCCGAATCTCGCTTGAGACAATTTCAGTGCGTGAATAACCTAGTTCATTTTCCAATTCTTCTAGAATGACATCCGGGTACTTAGCAAGCTGCTTTTCAGCGTCGCTTACAGCGGCTTTAAATTTGATTTTCACTACAGCTTCAACCTCGTATACAGCTAATTTACGATCGCTAATCATAGGAGCACTCCTCTCGTTTACCATCAGAACAACGTCAGCTGCCGGAACTCCAGCTCCTTCGAATGTCGTTGCCATTCCGTTTCGCTATAAGATCCGGCGCCGTCCGCAGCTCGGTAGAAAACTCGAACCTGTCCATTCGGTGCTTTTACTTTTTTTTCAAAACGGACAAATCGACCTTCGATTTTATGGCTCCACTCTCCCGGCCGGCTTTGCAATATGTTCATTGTCAGCGCAGTGCATTCAGCCCATGAGATTCTTTCCATATGCTCTACACCAGCTGAAGCTCAAGTTGATGTTCGCCGCCGTACGGCACGTTTTTGCAAAGCTCCGGAAGATTCACCTGGACAAGATGTTTCGCAAATGGCGGCGGTACCGAATTCCCGCAGCGGGCGACCTGAGCTGACTTCGGATATTGCTTGCCGTCCGCATCCCGATCGATGATGTACTCCGAAGGGAAGCCTTGCGCGGCGAATAGTTCATGTGGCTCCAGCATCCGCATGCCGATGTCGACGATCGCATAATCTTGACCGTGAACCGTCACCAGTCCGAAGCGATCCTTCGTCGGGATCGTGTGCAATGGCTCCGTCAGCTCCTGACCTTCACCGGTACCGTAATATTTCATGAGGAATGCCCTGACTTCTCCGAAATGAAGCCCCCCGGCCGTTATCGTCTGGATCGGCTCCGTGATAGGCTGGCCCATGTTTTGCCCCTTCATCTTGATTAGATGGCTTGTGACGATCCCGTAACGATTTGATGTATCGAGCGTCAATATCGGACGGTCGAGCGTCTGGCCGCGCGCATCGTGGCTTGTCGTTTCGCTGTGGTATTGAGTGAGGAATGCCGTAACAAGGGAATGATGGTCCTTCGTAGTAATTGTCGGTAGCGGATCGATCACGTCAGCTCCGGGGCCGTTGTAATTCCCTCCATAGTTCTTAGCAAGAAACGGCTTAATTAGCATATGATGCCCGCCCGTCGTTATGGTTCGAAGCGGATCCGTAACGGGGCTTCCTGGATGCCTGCTTGTATTCACACCCAACACTGGAGTGATCAGCAGATGCTCAGCCTTCGTAGTGATCGTCGTAAGTGGTTGATCGATTGGATACTGGAGCCGGTTGCCGCCGAAGCCGGTCTGCCCGATCCTGGCGATGAACGGCCGCGGGTTGTTGACGACGAATTTCATGATTCCCCTTGCGATCCGACGCATCGTATTTTCGGCGAGCGGTCGCTTCCGCTCGAAGATACTCATGCACTCGAGCGACCAGTCGATGACATCAGCAGCCGGCACCCATGGCTTCAGTTTCTTCCGCTTCACCTCGATACTGTTCGGATCGCCGTGCGTCGGTTCTGGCCATACGATCGGGCGGTCGTCGCAGCGTGCGATAAGGAAAAACCGCTTGCGGATCGTCGGCGCGCCATAGTCGCACGCTCGAAGCTCCCGATAATCGACGTCGTAGCCCTGCCGCTTTAAGGCGTTTATGAAGGCTTGGAACGTTTTGCCCTTATTGTCTGGGTCCGGCATGCCGTCTTTAAGCAGCGGCCCCCATGTCTTGAACTCCTCGACGTTCTCAAGCATGATGACTCGCGGTCGGACCGTTGCCGCCCATCGAAGCGCTACCCAAGCGAGCCCGCGAATCCCCTTTTCCTTTGGCTTTCCGCCTTTTGCTTTGCTGAAGTGCTTGCAGTCCGGCGACAGCCAACAAAGCGCGACCGGTTGACCCTTTGTCACCTCTCGCGGATCGACATCCCAGACAGATTCGCAATAATGCTCGGTATCGGGATGATTTGCTTTGTGCATTGCGATCGCTGCCGGATCATGATTGATTGCAACATCGACACTCCGGCCAAGCGCAAGTTCAATGCCTGTGCTAGCCCCTCCACCGCCTGCAAAATTGTCGACTACTAGCTCCCTCAATAATTGTTTCGCCAACAACGATCTCCCCCGTTCTGGTCTTATTTTTTCGTTTCAACTCGGCTTGCGCGGCGATCCGGTAGACCCAAGGAGCTTCATCATCTTCGTAAGCTATGTTCCGGAGTTGTTCCTCTGTTGCTTGGATCCAATCCATCTTGGCGCTCCTCTTCCCGTTTTCATTTCTTGATCAGACGCTGTTTTCTCCCACAAATCTGAAAAAAATTTCTGCATGATACCCGGAATCTTTTCACTTCGAACTGATGCGAGAGTTAAGTCTGTATACATGCTTCGGGCTAAATGATCAAGTGATTCCAACTTTTCACGAAAAAGCCACTCATAACTCTCCATGATCTCATCCTTCGAGTTGGTGTAGTGCTTATTCCCGGCCATTAGTCATAACACAGCGCCATGCTTCTATGACGCGGCTGGACACCCCAGCGGCTGCCGAATAACAAGGATTTCTCGTTATCGCTGAGCCTGTCGATAAGAGCGATAGCGATTTCTTCTCGCTTTCGGAGAAACAATTTCGCAATCTGATTAATCGTGTACCCTTCTCGCCATAGGCGATCCAGTTCGACAAGCTGATGCTCGTCCCACACGTAATTTAATTCTTCGCAAACGATCGTACGATTCATCTTTGGTTTTTCAGTCATCCTCTATCTCCCCTCAGTCAAAATGGGACTGGCTCGGTTTCCTTCCCATCCAGTTTTCTCGCAAGTCTTCTCAGCTCTTCAAGTTCGTCAGCAGTTACCGATTGGGTTTGCTGAGATTCCTTCACAATTTCTATCGCAGGCTTGTTAGAGAAACCGCCTCCACTTCGGTTCCCACCGAACTTTGCATTCTTCCTCTCGTCGAACTCTGTATCCACCAGTTTTGCCTTATCAAGAGTAGTTGCTCCGGATTTGAAATATGTCTCCAAGGTACTGATTGCGAAATTCAAGTTGTAGTTGTCGGCTTTTTTCTTCATGCGTTCAAGGGCGTGAATAACAACAGACTCTTCGATTCCGTCCTGATCAATAAAGACTGCCAGCTTCTGCATTTGCCATGGTGTAAGATCTCGGTGAAAGAGCCTTGAGTGTGCAGAATAAAACGATTCACTTTTCGAAACTGACCGAGACGATATATCATACTCTATATCTTTTTTGTCTTTAATAATGTCTTTAATAATGTCTTTAGACAGCTGTTTACGCCTACAGCCGCAAGGGTTTGAGGGCAGTTGGACTTCTTGTTTTAAGAAGTTGTAACTTCTTGTTTTAAGAAGTCTCAACTTCTTATTTTGAGAAGTCGACAGCAATTTGATGTTCAATTTAGATGGCGAAAACTTCTTAATTTGAGAAGTCGCTTTCTTCTCGATTTGAGAAGTTTGAGCTCCTAAATTTTCGCTGATTAATTCCCGGAATCGATCGTCGTCCCACCCTCGAACGGGGCTTATTTGCCACTTGTCATAGTCCTTGTTCACACTGAAAATGGATGCTGATTTTTCCCATGTAATGACCCGGCAGCTTGCCAGATAGTCCAATTCTTTTCGAATATTCTGGGCGCCGATCCCACATATTTCGAAATCCTTAAGCTTAGGAATGAGTGCCATTTTCTTCTGACAGCCGTAAGAAAGCCGCCAAATGAACAGGATGATGTCCTTCTGCCGCTTGCTGAAATCCCGGCGAATGATCTCGTTCCATATTTCATTGGCGAGCTTTACAAAGCCCTTCTCGGGCTGAGGATTCGCCATGGCCCTATCTCCTCTACGCTGGGATGGATCTTTGCTGATTCGTGTCCTTATGGACGATCAGCAGTTCGCTCTTGCTATGGTCTACCTTGCTGACGAGCCATTCCTTGGATTTAAGTCCGGCCCATTCCATCGCCAGTTTCTGCCTCAAGGTTGGCTTCTTCCCATTCTTCATAGCGCTCTTCCCCCTATTCGGTTTGCTCCTCGACCATGCGGATTAAGAGCTTCAGCTCTCTCGCGTAAGGTGTAAGGTATTGCTCCCGTATGGATTCATAGAACTCCATATCAGGCCATGCCCCTTCTGGTTCCAGGAGCGGCGTGAGCTTGATACCGTCAAGATCTCGCCGCATGACCATACCCGCCGATCGTAGCGTCCACATTCGACTAAGGAGCGTATAGGACTTTTGATGGTCCTTTATATGTACCACGATTAATCGAAACAGTCGCCGCCAACGATGGCTGTCAAATTTCGAATCCGGTAACGGATCTTCAAGCAAAAAAGCCAGCTCCACGCCGTGCCTCCTCTCAAGCAGAATGATAGATTATTAGATTTTCATAGAGCATGATGCTTGCCTGCATCTTCAGGAGGCCGAATCTATTCGACATTCTGAAGATATAGGCAAGCGACCTATATCTCCCTGGCCCCTACTTGGTTTGGGTGCTCAGGCAATCTATTTGTCCGGCACGATACATGTCCTTAAAGAGCAGATCAAACACCGTGATCGTCTCTTTGTCCCATCGTTGCAGCCATTCTATGTATCGCTCTTCTGTTTCCGTCAATGGACGCTTTAACGCGTATTCAAGACCTTTCTGCATCACGACACCCCCTCTGCAGGAGGTATGCACTGGTGCCGATCTCCCTCACTTTCCGTCTGAAGCGAATCCCTTGCGGTGTTTCATCCAGCCATATATGGCATTCCTTGCAGACATGTAGTAGGTCATCGACAGTCGTTCTGTAGGGAATGATGCGGCGGCCAATCATGTGAGCCCGATCCGTCGCGCACGCGCCGCGGCATTTCTCGTTCAGTTCGCAGATATAATCAGATCGGTTCTTTAGACTCCGATCAGCGGCGGCGCTGATCGCCCCCAGCAGACGTTGCGTTGGCTTAACTCGTCTTTTCTTGCCTGGCTTCGGTGCCGGATTGAACTCCAATGAAAGGTCCATTGAAAGCCTCCTTCGTAATCATGAGACGACCGGCCCCCAGGCAGCTGAAATACAGCGATGTAAAGAATGGGCAGATCGGCTCTTCCGTAGCGGCCGGATCAATGGCATATACATCCTCGCAGTCGGCACACTGGTAAATGGCGAATATCTTTCCAGTTAGGTTCTTGATTGGAATCGGAATCATTCCTTCACCATCTTTCGTGGATGTGTTATAATGAATGCAATGAGATTCCTTAGACGGGATTTCAACGATGTCCGCCCTTGCCGGCGGGCATTTTTCTTTTCTTCTTTTGTAAAACGAATCAACATTTTTAAGTATGCTTCTTGTGATTGGCGCTTACCTGGAACCATTCTTTCCGGGTGCCGGCGAACGATCTTTAAATTATGCTTAGCTGCTTGACCAGCCATAACTGCATCACTCACCAATGAACTCCTATTCACGGATACCCCTCCTTAAGCTCCAATGGATTGCATTACATTATGAATTAACGAGATGCTGTCAACGCCGAAAAGATAGGCCACGATAACTTCCCGTGTGTTAGTCACTTCTGCCCACTGCAGAATGATGTAAATGTCTGGTGAATTTCGATTTCTCTCATACTTGCTTACACAGCTCCTGGATATATTCAAGCGCTCCGCAAGCATTTCTTGACTCAATCCTGCTTTTACACGGCATGCAAGTAACAGTTCACCAATTTCAAGTTTCAATAGATTTCACCCCCTTTCGTTCCAAATTGGAACATTATGGAGGGTAGTGGAACAGACGTTCCGGATATTATGTTGTAAAATAGAATCATACGTTCCCCACTACATCCCCGAAATGCTTCCCTCTCTCTAAAGTCCACTGCCATTCCCCTGCTGCAGCCCGGCATCCCCCCAGATGCTGGGCCCATTCCTTCCATCCTCAAGCACTTTTTTCAGTGAATATCTGACCGAACCTCGAATCCAAGAATGCCGCCATCTTCGGAGCATGGAAGCTCCAAACCTGTCCTTGGTTCTTCGGATAGAACACGAATCCGCCTTGATCTACATCAAGCAGCTTGCGGAAGCGCGGTGGGAACAAGATGTTCTCCTTGATCCAGATGCTGCTCCGACCTACTCGCTTCTCCAAATCCTTCATGTTCCAGTAAACACCCATCAGCTCGTTCTTCTTCAGTTCATCCAGTTCTACCCGGCTGATCAGCACCGAGTCCGCAGGTATTGGAATAGCCAATTGAACATTCAATGTCTGCATTTGAGCCCTCCCTGGTTAAAGTTATGTCTTGTTGATGATGCTGACGTATGCTCTGATCGATGCTGCAATTAATTGGATTTCAATCGCGTTGCAGTCATGGTGTGAAGTCAAGTGTCGCCAAATTTCATTTGTGATTCGGAGTAAATCTTGCTGGCGATGCAAGCTAATCGGCAGGCTGTATTCTGATGAAGCAGCTACTTCCGAACTCCAATCTGTGTTCAAGCTCCCATTTAAATCGTTGGGCTTGTCCACTTGCATTTCCTCCTTTGATCACGCCATAGTTTGCGCAACGTGAACTTCTTCTGCACCAAAAAGATGCTCAATCGGCTTTTCAAGCAAATTCGATAGAGCAATAGCTGTTCCAATCGAAACTCCACGCTGGCCATTCTCCACCATGCAATATTGGCTTTTAGACTTGTAACCCAGATATTCAGCTACCTGCCCCTGCGTAAGACCTTTTTGTTCACGTGCTGCTCTTAATTTTTTTCTGTCGGAACTCATTCCGGATCACCACCTTTAGTTCACGTTCCGCTAACTTCATATTAGTTCACATTATGCAAACTGTCAATATAATAATTCTCTTTTTGTGAACATGATTTATTATTGTTCACGTTTAGTGATATTCTTAGTTTTAAAGGTGGGTGATTACTTTGATTGGTAATAGAATGAGGGAATTACGAAAAAATAAGAAATTGAGCCAGGAAGAACTTGGAGAGAAATTGGGCGTAGGTAAAACGACGATTTCTCAATATGAAAGTGAAACTAGAAAGCCTGATTCGGACATGTTGCTCAGAATATCTAAATTTTTTGAAGTAAGTGTTGATTTCCTACTCGGTCGCACCAATGACCCTCAGATAAAACCGAAAGACGATCAACCCGAGCATGATTATCATTTCTTTGATGCCCATGGCGTACAGTTTATTGCACGATCCAAGGAGAATTTAACTCCACAGGCCTATAAGAAAATGCAAGAGCTCGCACAAAAGGCCAGAGAACTGTTTGAAGATGAGGATTCGGATTGAGTCAACGAATGCCGGCTTACGCAACGTCTCGTCCTGACTTTAAGCGAGCTAACAGAACGGCGGACTCCGTATTGCGTAGCCTTAACTTTCCTGCAGCTCCGATCGGACTCGAAGATATTGCTAAACACTACGGTTGGAAGATTCGATACGACGAGCTGCATGGTCCTCATGGATGGACCTCTAAAGTGCCACTCAAGAACGGCAATATTGGTTACGTGATTTGGGTAGCTACGGATCTGGATAATAGTAAATATTCTGAACAGGTTATCAGGCTCCGACAGCGATACACCGTTGCTCATGAAATGGGCCACATCTTAATGCATAGCCATATTGATTGGTCTTGTTTGACCGATGAAGAGGAACAAAGATTAGAAGTAGAAGCTCATTGGTTTGCCAGCCGGCTTCTAATGCCCGACTACATATTTGAGACCATAGAAGACATGGAGCCGAATAAACTAGCGGAAAAGTGTGGGGTCAACTTCCAGGCTGCCGAAAAACGAATCGAAAAATTAGATAAGAGAGTTGTTAGAATTCTTATTGAAGAGGCGACAGAGATTATTACCATGTCGAATCTAGGTGAGGTTCAAACCATCGAATTAGAATGGAACATGTTTCAACTAGAAGTTGCCGCGACATCAGAGACAGAACCTGAAGAAATAGGTTTGTTTTGTCTGGCATGTAGTGAGATTAGTAAATACGAGGGGTCAAATATTCTACCGATTGCATGTTTCCACTGTGGAGCAGAATTTTTCTAAATGAAGGAAGGTACACTGGCGTTGAGCCATTTTTTTATATCTTATTGCGGAATATTATTGAATTTATAGAATATGCTTCCGACAGTTTTCGACATTTTCCGCATTAACAATACGATGTGATAGAGGTCGATGGCGTGGTAATATTAAATTTCCTTTTCTGGTTCTTTGAAACGACTTATATGATCATATTCAAATTCAATAGCGTTTCAAAAGATGATAAGAAAGCAGTTATTCTACTATGGGGCATCATCCTAGTTAGTCTATTTTTCGTAATTAGATCATTCCAGGAGCCACACACCAATTACTACGTTTTCATGTACCCTTCTGAGGAATCCTCAAAAGGATATCGGCTTCCGGCTGAAATCGATATCGACGAAGACGGTAGTCGTTACTTAGTGAAAGTCGAATTTCCCAATGGCGGATCCAGAACATTTCATGACAGCTTCGCGGTATATCCTATTGAGAAAAACAAAATGTCCACAGTTCAAGACGATACAGGGAAGTATTGGGAAGTGTTTCTAACGAATGAAAAAGTTAAAATTGATGAATAGGAGGTGTTTATGTGGCAAGCTTCCAAAAACGGGGAAAGACATGGGAATATCGCATCAGCCGGACCGTCAACGGGAAGAGAAGTCCGATCTCGAAAGGGGGCTTCGCAACAAAGAAAGCAGCTCAGGTGGCAGCAAATGAAGCGGAGAACAAATTGCATAAGGGCATGACGCCAATATTAAAGTCTGAAGGTTTCTCGGACTATTTTGAATCGTGGATTGACCTGTACAAGCCGGCGATCGCGAATAATACAAGGGAGCGTTATCTGAACACGCGCAAGACCATTGCCGATCACTTTGGATCTTTACTTATGAAGGATATAACAAAACAATCGTATCAAGAATTTTTGAATCAGTACGCCTCAACCAGGTCACGCGAAACGGCAAAGAAGTTGAACACGCATATACGTGCTTGCGTCAAGGATGCAATTGATGATGGATTGCTGCATGTGGACTTTACTCGCGGAGTTCGGTTATCCGGATCGGTACCGGCCAAACGTCCTGAAGAAAAGCATCTGAATTATAATGATAGCGTTCGGCTCATAAAGGAATTAACCAGCAACTTATCCGCTGTTTCACATTATCTTATCTTTCTGGCCCTCATGTCCGGCATGCGATTTTCCGAGCTGGTGGGATTGACCAAGTCTGATTTCAACTTCGGAGCTGGTGAGATTAACATTACAAAGACCTGGGGTTATACGAATAAGATGCATGCCGGATTTGGACCAACGAAGAATCCGCAATCCGTCCGGACCATTAAGATGGACAAGTCGACTATGGAAATCATGCAAGGATGGATCGCACAATTGACTGACACCCCGCATAACCTAGTCTTCTACAGCCCGGACAGCAAATATAAGGTGGTTAGTAACAACGCCGTTAATAAGTCATTAGAGCATGCCCTCGCGCGTCTCAAGATCGATCCCATAAGCATACATGGCTTGCGCCACACTCATGCAAGTATCTTGCTTTACAAGGACGTATCGATATACTATGTAAGTGAGAGGCTTGGGCATTCAGATATTGAAACGACTATGGAATATTACGCTCATATCATTAAAGAGCTGCGAATAAAGGATGAGAAGAATACGCTCAAAGTATTCAATGGCATGATCAAATGAGGTACACATTTTTGCTAGGTACACAAACGGTACACAAACGTGATGGATAGTCCAGTAATGACGCGGGTTTAACCTCCCATTTATGCGTCCTCCTGGGACGCCATTACTCATAATCATATTAAGACCTCGAAGAACGCGGGCAACCGGTCTTCGAGGTTTTTTGACGTTTATCGCTCTAACTGGACATTCCTTCATTTCGTCATTAAACTGAAGTAAGACGGGACCTCCGATTTTTCTTGGCAAAGGAGTGGTCAATTGAGCGAACAGGTATTGCTTCAAATATTGGACAAGCTTACCCGCATGGACGACCGGATCGGCAGAATCGAAATGCGAATCGACATGATCGAGAGCCGGATCGACAAGATCGAAAACCGAATCGATATGATCGAAAGCCGCATCGACAAGATCGAGGGCCGCATCGACAAGATCGAGATTCGGATCTCCAGCGTCGAAACGGAAGTGAAGGCGATCAAAGCCGACACGAGCGACATCCCGCTCATCCGAAGAGCCGTCCTTGAGACCGCCGATCTCGTCAAAGGAATGGACGGCGCTCAGAGAAGCTTCGAGAAAAAAATGTCCGGCGAAGTGGTCGTGCACGACCATAGCATCGACATCCTTAACCGCCGCCAGCTTAAGCTGGAATCCGAGCTGGAGAGGCTAAAGAAATAATAAGCCGCAAACCAAATAAAAGCCGCCCGGCTAGCCGGGCGGCTTCACATTTTTGTGCCTCGCTGGATGCTGTCTGATTACCGCTGCAAAAACGACTTCAACAATCGCATTTTCTCCTCCGTCAGCTCGCCGCTGTTGTCGAAGACGAGGATCGACGACGCCGGGATGTCCCAGTTGATCGCCGGAACGAGGCAGGCGCGCTTCCGGAATTCGCCCCAATGCTCCAGCTTCCACTGGTCGCGCTCCGTCTGCCTGCCGATGATCCGCTCCTTCTGCAAAGCAACGTCCTTCAGCGTGACGACGATCACTTTGATCTCGACCTGTTCAGCGGAGAGAGCCGCCGCGGAGAGCAACTCTTCGATCCAGGAATTACTCTTAAGCTCGGCCGTAAAAGGCGAGACCATAAACACGTTTTGTCCGGCAGCCAAATTTTCGATGCATACATCCCGGGCCGCATCGTATTCCAAGTCTCTTAAATTCGTTTTGTAAAACTCCGAATCGCGGTCGTTCTTATCGAGCCCCTTCATCTCCAAAATCGCTTCCACGAATCGCCCGCCGATCGTGTCCCGGTCAAGGAAAGCCGCGGGGAAGTCCGCGCTTAGCGCCCTTGCGACCGTCGTCTTGCCAGTCCCCGCCGCCCCAACGAAAAATACCAGCTTCTGCACGATTCCGCTCCCCCAAAAAAATAAAAAAAATCATACCTCCATCCTATTAATAATCGACATCATTCGTGCACCCAAGTGTACTCTGCAGCTGCCTTTCTTTGGCTGCGGAACAATCGTTTCACGATTCTTTTGAAGCCTAAAGCAACCCCATCGACGCGATGTGATTTCGGGTTCCGTCCGTGCCGCACTCGTATAACAAACGGTAGATTCGCGTAATGATTTCGTCGCTGGCACCGTTGATCGTTTCATCATGATTCGATTTCCCGAGCGGACGGGTATAGAAGAACATCTCGGCCTCGGCCATGCTCGACAGCTCCTCGAATAACTCCCGGAGCCGGTTTACTTCCTCTTCGTTCGCCATAATATCCAATTCGTACGCGGCGGCTTCGGGATCCGCCAATATTTGGCCCGCTTGGACCGACACGTAATAATGTTGTTTCTGTTCATTGCCGCCATGCAAATTTTCGCCATGATTTTCCATGTTAAGCTTGCACCTCCCTGATGATCGCCATTCGTAGCCGGCATCGGCTTTTGCCCTATCTAGCATCCCCCTGTGGACAGACATTTTATCCCTTTTTTCTGCATATAACTGTTATTATCGCTACTGGAGTCCAGCAAAGAGAGGAATGAGAAGGATGTGCGGAATAACCGGCTGGATCGATTGGAACAGTGACTTGACCCGGGAAAGCGCGAACCTGGAGCGCATGACGGATACGCTCGCACCTCGAGGGCCGGATGCGGCCGGTACTTGGATATCGGCTCATTGCGCGCTGGGACATCGCCGCTTGTCCGTCATCGATCCCGAGAACGGCGCTCAGCCCATGATCAGATACACAGGCGACGATCAATACATCGTGGTATATAACGGAGAACTGTATAACGCTCCCGAGCTTCGCAAGGAGCTGGAGAGCAGAGGAAGGGCGTTCACGACGACATGCGACACCGAGGTGCTCCTCGTCGCTTTCATGGAATGGGGCCGCTCCTGCGTGGAGCGGTTTAACGGCATTTTCGCTTTCGCCATCTGGGACGTGACGGCGCAGGAATTATTCCTTGCCCGGGACCGTCTCGGCGTGAAGCCTTTATTTGTTTGCCGGCAAGATGGATTGTTTATTTTCGGCTCGGAACCGAAATGTATCTTGGAGCATTCCGCGATGAAAGCGGAAGTCGGCGCGGAAGGGCTGGCCGAAATTTTTGTCATGGGCCCGGCGCGTACGCCTGGCCAAGGCGTATACAAGAACCTCGGCGAGCTGCGGCCGGGACAATGCATGGTCGTCAACCGCGCCGGCGTGAAGACGATCACCTACTGGCAGCTCCGCAGCACGCCGCATGAGCAGAACGTCGAAGAAACGGCAAAATATGTAGGCGAACTGCTTCGGGATACGGTGGAGCGCCAGCTGGTATCGGACGTACCTGTGTGCACCCTGCTGTCGGGCGGGCTTGATTCCAGCGCGCTGACCACGCTAGCCGTCCAATATTACGACGCGAACGGCCAAGGCAACGTGCACACGTATTCGGTGGATTACCGCGATAACGATAAGCATTTCCAGGCGCATGCGTTCCAGCCGAACAGAGACGCGCCTTGGATCGAGAGAATGACCTCTCATCTGAAGACGATTCATCACCCGATTCAGTTCGATACGCCCGAGCTTGTCGCCGCGCTGAGGGACGCCACGTTCGCCCGCGATCTTCCCGGGATGGCCGACGTCGACGCGTCGCTGCTCCTCTTCTGCCACGAGATCAAGAAGGGCGCGACGGTGGCGATCTCCGGCGAAGCGGCAGACGAATTGTTCGGCGGTTACCCTTGGTTCCACCGCGAGGAAGCGCTGAAGGCCGATACGTTCCCCTGGTCGCTCGCAACGGGGATGCGTGCAGACCTGCTTGCGCCTGAAGTCGCTGCTTGGATCAAGCCGCAGGAGTATATCGCCGACAGGTATGCCGATGCCGTGGCCGAGGTGCCGAAGCTGGACGGCGAAGACGAAGTGCGCAGCCGAATGAGGCGAATGTCCTACCTCAACATTACGCGGTTCATGCCGACGCTGCTCGACCGGAAAGACCGGATGAGCATGGCTGCAGGGCTTGAAGTTCGCGTACCGTTCTGCGACCATAGGCTGGTCGAATACGTGTGGAACATTCCGTGGGAGATCAAGACGGCCGGCGACCGGGAGAAGGGCATTCTGCGCAAGGCGCTGCAGGGCGTGCTTCCGGACGATGTGCTGTACCGCAAGAAAAGCCCGTATCCGAAGACGCATAACCCGAATTATTTGGCGGCGGTCAAAGGACTGCTGCTCGATGTGCTGAACGATCCGAACTCCCCGCTGCTTCCCCTAATTAACGTGAAGAAAGTGAGGGAGCTGGCGGAATCCGATTCCGCGCGATCCAACATCCCTTGGTTCGGCCAGCTTATGTCGGGGCCGCAGCTATTCGCCTACCTGTACCAAGTTAATTTGTGGCTCAAGCACTACAAAGTAAGCGTAGGTTAACCAGCATCATCTTATAAATTCTTTGAATTCAAAAAAACGGGCGGCCGCGATGGCCGTCCGTTCCTTTTTTTGCACCTCGTTCATTACTGTTCCTTCATTAGAAGCGGAAGCAGCTTCTTGAGCGCCTCCCCGCGATGGCTGATCTGCCCCTTCTCGTCCTTGCTCAGCTCGGCCATGCCTCTTCCAAGCTGCGGAAGCCAGAACAGCGGATCGTAGCCGAATCCTCCGTCGCCGTGCGGCTTGTCCGTAATGATGCCGTCGACGGTGCCTTCCGCTTCCACAAACTCGCCGGTCGCGGGGTCGTACAGCGCGAGAGCGCAGACGAATTGCGCCTTGCTCAGCTGGCGAGAGCCGCCCGGCAGCCGTTCGTCCGAGCAGGAAGCGCCGGCGTTATCCAGCTCCCTTAGAAGCTTAGCGTTGTTGTCGCCGTCGGCCGCGCCTTCTCCCGCGTATCTCGCGGAGTAGACGCCGGGCTCTCCTCCGAGCGCTTCGACGCGAAGGCCGGAATCGTCCGCCAGCGCCGGCACGCCAAGCGCGTCTCCGGTCGTCTTCGCCTTGATGCGCGCGTTCACCGCGAAGGTATCGCCGTCCTCGACGATGTCCGGAATATTCGGGAAGTCGTGAAGGCTGACTACCCGCTTGCCAAGCTTGTCCAGGGCATGGGCGAATTCCTTCACCTTGCCGTTGTTTTTCGTCGCGACGACGATGATATCGTTTGCGATTGCACCGCTAGCGCCGCCAGTTCCAACCTCGCCCATGCACGTTACCCTCCGATCCGGTCCGCGATTCGGCCTAACGTCTCGCGCTGCTTCGCGAACAGCTCGGCGATGCCGCCTTCGGCAAGACCGAGCAGCTCGTTCAGCTCCTCGCGGGAGAACGTGGCTTCCTCGCCGGTGCCTTGCACCTCCACGAACCGGCCTTGGCCGGTCATGACGACGTTCATGTCGACCTTCGCTTTGGAATCCTCTTCGTAATTCAGATCGAGCAGCGCTTTCTCCTCGATGACGCCTACGCTAACGGAAGCGAGAAAATCCCGGATCGGGAACTTCGGGAAGTTCGCGTTCGCCGACAGCTTGTCCACGGCGATCGCGAGCGCCACGAACGCTCCCGTGATCGACGTCGTTCTTGTGCCGCCGTCCGCTTGGATGACGTCGCAATCAAGCGTAATGGTCCGCTCGCCCAGCGCTTTCAGATCCACGACCGAACGAAGGGCTCTGCCGATCAGACGCTGTATTTCCATCGTGCGGCCCGTCAGCTTTCCCTTCGCCGCTTCGCGTTGATTGCGGGAATGGGTCGCTCGCGGCAGCATGGCGTATTCCGCCGTGATCCAGCCTTTGCCTTGCCCTTTCATGAAAGGCGGAACGCGCTCCTCGACGCTTGCGGTGCAGATGACCTTCGTATCGCCGAACTCGATCATCACCGAACCTTCCGCGTGTTTATTGACATTTGCCGTTATCGTGACCGAACGAAGCTCATTCGGTTGCCGACCGTCGTTTCTCATCTTATGTATGCCTCCTGAACTGTTTTCCGTTTCCGACCGCCTCGAGGGTCGTTCCTATTTTAACAAAGTAGCAACCGAATTGCATCAAGCGCCTAACTGCATCCATGCCCAAACGCGGGAAGCATTCGAGCACGACCGGCATGACGAAGGGACGAACCCGCGTTGCCGCGGCGTTCGTCCCTATGATTGTTTGCATGGATTATGATTTCAAAGCGTTGACATGATGGGGTCTGCCGACCGGCTCGCTGTAGGATTTGTTGTCGCTGTCGACCAGGTTGCTTTCGCCGTTCACCCGGATTTGAACTTCGTCATCGCCCGTCGTTTCCGTCAAGGACAGGACGACCGCTTGCAGCATCTCGGCCGGGAGCTGATGGCCCGGCTCGTAAGCTGCATCCTCGAGATCGACGATGACGACGCCGTCCTTTTGCTCGATGCTCGACACTTCCACATCCGGCAGGATGACGCTGTTTAGTTCCTTCTTGTTAAGCGGCCCTGCGATCAGCTCATCCATGGCGGCTAGCGCCGGGGAATCGGACCGCGAGATCAGCCGCGTGACCGGCACGTAATATTGTTCGTCGCTCAGCGTCTCGGCCGAGAAGTACAACGTGACCGGAGACGAATTCGCAATGTTGACGCCGTCCGCCGCTTCGATGTTGATGCCGATGCTTCGCGTCAATTGGCCGTCGATCGGATAACCGGCTTCCGGCATTTCCGTCAGAAGCTGGCCTTCCACATACAGCTCGACGCCTTCCACGCCGCTCATGGCAGTCAGCGTCCATGTGATCGCTTCTACCATGTCACGCTCGTCTGCAGCGTTGTAACTGACGAACGGTTCGGAAAAATCCACTTTGGCGATGCGCTGTTCCTTGTCGTACTCGTAGGACAAAATTTGAGTGCCTTGCGGAATCAGCGCGCGGAAGTCCTCCGGCAGCTCGGCTGCGTACGTGCCGCCTTCCACCATCAACTCCATCGCCTTCTGTCCGGGCTGCTCGTTCTCCCCGTAAGTGACCGGGATCGAGATCGGCGCCAAATAACCATTGCGGTCCTGCAGATATACCGTGAGACTAGAGCCATCCGCTTGTCCGTCCGGCGAAACCTGTCCGGTCGGGTCGCCCTCTGTCTCCTCGACCTGAGACGGCGGCGGATCGATCGTTTTGCTCGTTTGCTGCGAGAACAGGCCGCATCCTGCCGTTATGACCGGCAATACGAGTACAGTGGCTAAAGTGGTATGGCGAATCCATCTTTTTTGAACCATGATTACAATTCCTCCCCAATGAATATTGCCTGTCGGCTTTGTACAACTCCTCATTTGTAGTACTATGTATACGAGCCCTTCCCCGTTTTAGACCAGTTTTGTCCACAAAATCATGAGGGGGTACAAAGAAGATGAGCAATCCGGAATTGTATAGCCTGAATAGCCGCAAAGTCGCGGAAGCAACCGAGGAATGGCTGGCGAAAAGAGGCGTGACGAAGCCGGAAATCGCCGAGCTCGTGCATTTCCTGCAGAAGGATTATTTCCCCGAGCTGACCATTGATGAATGTATCGTCCATGTCGATGCGGTATTGTCGAAGCGCGAGGTGCAGAACGCTGTTTTGACCGGCATCCAGCTGGATATGTTGGCCGAGGAAGGCAAGCTGCTCGCTCCGCTGCAAGAGATGATCAAACATGACGAAGGCCTGTACGGCTGCGATGAAATATTGGCTTTATCGATCGTCAATGTGTACGGCAGCATCGGATTTACGAACTTCGGGTATATCGACAAGTTGAAGCCCGGTATCCTGGTTCGTCTGAACAGCAAGTCGGACGGGGAGATCCACACGTTCCTCGACGACATCGTCGGCGCGATCGCGGCATCGGCCGCCAGCCGAATCGCCCACCGCAAGCAAGCGGAGCGCGAAGGGGCAACGACGCCTCCTCTGGACTAAACCGATCCAAAATAAAAAGCGGAGTTCGCCTCCGTGCCTCGCAGGCACGCGGCGATTCCGCTTTTTTTTATTACGACATCACTTGCAGCAGAGGTTTGTTCGGCAAGTAGTGGAGCGAACGGACGAACCTGACCGTTCTCGTTTTGGCCCTCATGACGATGGAATGGGTCTCCGCGCGTTCGTCCGGGAAGTAACGGACGCCGCCGAGGAATTCGCCGGGCGTGACTCCCGTCGCCGCGAAAATGACGTCCTCCGTGCCCACCATATCCTCCATCGTCAGCACCTTGTACGGCTCCGCGATGCCCATGGCGATGCAGCGGTCGTATTCCGCAGCGTCGGCCGGCATTAGCCTCGCTTGCAGCTCGCCCCCCAGGCACTTCAGCGCCGCTGCGGCCAGCACCCCTTCGGGCGCTCCGCCCGAGCCAACGTACAGATCGATGCCCGCTTCCGGGAACGCCGGAGCCATCGCCCCCGCCACATCGCCGTCGGATAAAAATTTAATGCGGACGCCGACCTTCCTGAGCACCTTGACGATAGACTCGTGGCGCGTACGGTCGAGGATCATGACCGTGAGGTCGGATACCTTCTTGTTCAACGCTTCGGCCGCTTTGCGCAGCGTCGTCTCCATCGGATCCGTGATATTCAGCTTGCCGACGAGCAAAGGCCCGTAAGCCAGCTTCTCCATATACATGTCCGGCGCGTGCAGCAGCTGTCCCTTGCCCGCGACCGCGATGACGGACAACGCGTTGTTCAACCCTTTCGCAACAATCTCGGTTCCCTCCAGCGGGTCGACCGCGACGTCTACCTCGGGTCCGTTCAAGCTGCCCACTTCCTCGCCGATGTATAACATGGGCGCCTCGTCCATCTCGCCTTCGCCGATGACGACCGTGCCCCGAATGGACACGGAATCGAACATCGACCGCATCGCGGCCGTCGCGGCTCCGTCCGCGCCGTTTTTGTCCCCTCTGCCCATCCATGGCGCCGATGCCAAAGCCGCCAGTTCCGTTACCCGTACAATCTCAAGCGCCAATTCTCTCTCCATTCCGCTCTCTCCCCGTTTCAGCTCTTATCGTCTTCTCAAAGCTTATGCGAATTAATACTCCTGATCGTTATTTATTATGTAACATATATTTTAATGTGACGCAATATATAAGCGTGTATTTTCATTAAAACATCATTTTTATTATGTAGAATCGGTGAGAGATTGAAGTCGATGGGATCGACTTCGCCGGGGGGACTCGCTAAACGAAAAACAGCCCCCCTGAAAGAACAGGGTGAGGCTGCTTTCGATTGCCATTCATTAACTCGCGTAAATTTCGACCTCGAAGAGCGATGGTCCGTATGGCGGGAATCCTTTGTCGGTGATCCGGATGCGGACGTAACGCCCGGTTGCCGGCTCGTCGAGCATAATCGTTTCTTTGTACGGGGAAGTCAATTCCCGGTTAGCCGAATAAACGGTTTCCCATTCCCCGCTATTGGCGCCAACATCGCTGCCGGCCGCGGCGGTTTGAATCTCGAACGTCTTGCCGTAGGCTCGTTCCCACGTTAACGCCAATCGGGAAAACGACTGCTCGCTGCCGAGATCGATGTAGATCCATTCCTCCGCGAACGAAGTCGTCTGATTCTGGCTCCAGTTCGCCTCCCACCGTGAGCCCACATCGCCATCCGTCAAATTCGACAGAAGAAACGGTGCATTGAAGCTGGACACGAAGGCGGACTTGCCAAGCGCCAAATTCTCGGAACCGGGATCCGTGCCGGGGTCCGTCCCCGGATCGGTGCCGCCGCCGCTTACCGGCATGCCGTATGCTTCGAACTCCCAAAGCGAGTATCCCCACGGCGTTCCGCGCACGGTTCCGTACATGCGCAGATGTCTCGCTTCTTGGCCGCCCAGCGCGATCTCGTCCAGCCCTCCGTTGCCGTTTGCCTCAGTAAACAAATCGGTCCAGTCGTCCTCGCCCGGAACGGCCGCCGTCGACGCTTGCAGCTTATAGGCCTTGGCGAAGGCGCCCTCCCATTGCAGAACGACGGCATCCAGCGCGTATACGCCGCCGAGGTCGATCGCGAGCCATTGCGGGTCGGCGCCCGCCGCGGATTCCCAGCGCGTTCCGGCATTGCCGTCGAATGCCCGCGCCGCGGCTCCCGCCTCGCCTGCCGAGCTGGAGGCGCTTGCGCCCGAGTCGCGGCCGAGCGCGATGTTCGCCGCCGCTGTGAGCACCTTTTGCCGGACTTCGTTCACGCCGTAGCCCTGCGCTTCGATGGCGATGGTATACGTACCGATCGCGGGGAACAGCTCCGCCGCAAGCGTCGCTTTGCCCGCTTCGATCGCGACTTGGTCTTGCGGAGCCTCGACGCCGTTCACGTACACGCTAGTCACCGCGGCGCGCCATTCGGCGTTGTCCGCGAACGTCAGCGTGATCGGCTGCCCGATTTTGTTGTCCGTGGCATCGGACGCGAGCACGGGAGGCGATTTCACTTCCTTGATCGATACGTTGTCGAGGAAGACGGTATGCTCCGCGTCCGGCGTCGTCAGGGCGCCGCTGACGATGTTGCCAAGCAGGAATTTCAGCGTCAGTTTTACGTTGCCCGCCGGTCGGAGCGTCGTCTTGTGCACGTCCGCCAGGTTTGTCGTCAAGTCGTACGTAACCGATTGGTTGTTGTTGTAGCCGCCAAGCTCCGCGACGATCGGCCGGTTCGCCGTCGCCCAAGCGTTAAAACGCAGTTCGTATGTCTTGCCGGCTTCCAGCATAATGCCGGACTGGTTGAATTGCGTCGACCAGCCGATCGGAACGTTCCAGGTCGGATGCATGCCGCCGTGCCAATGGATGACGGCTTTGGCGACGCCGTTCTCTGCCGTTACCGTGGAGTCGCCGCCTTCGCCCTCCCAGATTTCCCAGCTCGATAACCCTTGCGCCATGCCGCCGTTCAGCACCAGATTGCCGTCGCCCGCCAGCATCTGCTGCCGAACGGTCACATCGGCGTAGCCGGCTGCCGCAATCGCGATCTCGTACATGCCTTCTTCGCCAAACGCGCTTGCCAAGATCGTCAGTGCACCGTTAGACGCCTCGTAAAGTCCCGCATCAATCTTTCCGCCGTTTACCAATATCTCCGTGATCGCTTCCGCCCAACCCGCTGCCGGGGAATAAGGCAACACTACGTCTTCTCCGATCCGGTTATCCGCCCTGTCCGCCATTACCGTTGCCGGTTGCAAAAGCGGCGCGTATTGCACCTCCAGCTTTACGTTATCGATCCATACATCGTGCGCTCCTGCGGGGCTGTTTGGCGTTTTGCCCATCATGAACTTGAGCGCCACATTCTCGTCCAGCGGCATGCGGAACGCGAATTCGAAGCGAGACGTCTCCGGCGAAAGGCCGAGCGAACCCGAAAAGAACCGGCGAACGTACGAGGCGTTCTCGAGCGAAACTTCGATGTCGCGGCTCACGCTGGCTCCCGCGTCGAATGAAAGGATGTAAGTCAAGCCGCCCTCCAGCTGCAGACCGGACTGATTGAGCATCACGTTCCAACCGGCAGATCCGACATTGGAGATGCCGATCCGTCCCGTACCGTCCGCATCGCCGAACGTCGCCGCTCCGCCTTGCGTGAACGGCTCCCAGCCGTTCAGGCCAAAATGGAAATCCCCGTTGCGGATCGGATACAGTTCCACGCCCGTGAAGTCGACGTTGCGGTTGGACATGCGGATCAGCTTCATGTTGTCGAGGTAAACGTCCGCATCCGAGCCCCCGAGGCCGATTTCCAGTATCGCTTCCCGATCCGTCACGCCAGCCGGCATATCGAACGAAGCAACATCCAACGTGTTCCGTTCTGTGCTCAATTGTACGGCGAACGGACCCGCGTAAAGCGTACCGTCCTTGCCCTTCAGCCATACGGTGATATCGCGCGCGGCATCGGTCCAAGCGTCCAGCGTCAGCTTATAGGAATCGGTTTGGAGCAGCTGAATCCCTTTTTGCCTCAGCACGATGTCCGAGGCGGCCGTTCCGCCGCTTGCGATCTCCGCCGTCAAAAACCGCTCCGCGGGATCGACTCCAAGTTCGGCCGATGCCGCACCGGACGTCGCGGCGCTCCAATATTTCATCCGATCCATCGTGCCGAGATCAAACGATCCGTTATAAACATGGTTGCCCCCGTCCAGCGGCTCCTTCGGATCGTCCGGCGAGCTCACCATGTCGATCTCTTCGACGCGGACATTGCCGATCCAGACATCGTTTGTGTTTTGCCCGACGTTGAACTCGAGGCGAGCGGCAGCGTTCGTGTCTCCCGTCATTTGGAACCGGAACGCGTAGGATCGGAATTCCTCGGTCAATCCCGCATCGAAGTTATCGGAGTAGATCGCCCAGTTGCTGCTGGCATCGCCGCCAAACTTGATGCTGATGTTACGATCCGCCGAAGCTTTGGCATCAAACGTCAGCTTATACGACTTGCCCTTCACGAGCGTCAAATATTGAATGAGCTGCAGCGCGTAATTCGCGTTGCCTCCCGCCGTCAAGTCCAGCTTCGCGAAGGCGGTCTCGCCGATTTCCTCGACGCTGGCCGTGCCCGAGCCGGCGAACTGGTTGTCATGGAGAAAGTTCCAAAAGGTCGGGTTCATGTCCGGCGTCGCGTCGGTCACGCTCGTAATGCCTTGCCCGTAATCGGCGTCATGAATAAAGCTGCCGTCGATCGCTGGTTTCCCGCCATCCGGGAATTCGTCTTCCTCGAACTGCGGTTCGACCGGCTCCATATACGATCTGCCCGTTAATTCATACACGCGGACGTAATCGACTTCCATCGACGCCGGAAACGCGTTCGGATCCGGCAGGCGTCCGCCGTCGTAGTTGCCTCCGACCGCGAGGTTCATAATGATATAAAATTCCTTGTCGAACGGAGCCGGGTAAGCGTATTTGTCCGGCTGCCCCGCTCCCCAGCTATGCCAATCGTTGATCGTCTGATACAGATTGCCGTCGACGTACCATCTGATCTCGCCAGGCTCCCACTCCACGGAATACGTATGGAAGCCGGTAAAATCCTCGCCCTCCGGGAATACGTAATGCGAGCCCGTCGCTTTGTTGTTGGGACTGTTCTTGCCGTAATGGATCGTGCCGTCGACCGTGCCCGGCAGGCGGCCCCTGGCTTCCATGATGTCGATTTCGCCGGAGGAAGCCCAGCCTCCGTATTCGGAATCCTTCGGCATGAGCCAGAACGCCGGCCATAACCCTTGACCTCCGGGCAGCTTCATGCGTGCTTCGAATTTGCCGTACCTTTTGCCGAACGTCGGCGACGTCCAGAGCCTGCCGGACGTGTACGTCTTGCCGCCGTACGACTCCGGCTTCGCTTCGAAGAACAAGCTGCCCCCGTCGACCTTCACGTTTTCCTTCTTATAATATTGCAGCTCGTTGTTGCCCCAGCTGTCCAGGCCGTATTGCGAGCCGGTTCCGAGCTGATACCCCCATTTGTTCAAATCGATGCCGTTGCCGTCCAGGTTATCGCCAGTGCCGTCGAACTCGTCGTTCCAGACGAGCGTCCACATTTCTTCGGCCAGAAGCTCTTGCGAGACGGACGCAGGTTCGAAGCCCGTCGCTTTGACCGTAACTTCGTACGCTCCCGCTTCGCCAAACGCCTCGGCATCCAGCGTCAGCTTGCCAGCGGACGCAGCATAATCCGATGCGCTCAACGCGGTTCCGTTCACAAGCACCGCGTTAATCGCGCCGCGCCAAGCGGAAGAGTCCGCGAACGTCAGCTCCAGCGCCTCGCCGACCACGTTGCCCGTCACGTCGGGCGATAGCGCTGGAGGATTCGGCAATCGGATATCGTTGCCGGAGCGAGCCTTCTCTCCGGCCGCTTCCTTGGCCCCTTTCAGCTCGAATCTCACGTTGTCGACGAAAATATCGTGGTCGGCCGTCGCGTCCTGGCCCGCCATCTTGCCGAAGAGGAATTTCAGGCTCGCCGTGTCGTCCGCGGCTATCGTAAATTCGTAATTGTACGATTGCGTAAAATCCTCCAGCCGCACGGACTGGTTGAGATAGCGGAAATAGGCCGCGTTCTCCGCCGTCAGATCGATCATTCGAGGCAGCGTGGAACGCGCGTCGAACGACACGATATACGTTTTGTTCTTCTTCAGCTCCACAGCGTCCTGCGAGACAACAATGTCCCATGGATGATTGCCGGCATGCATCACGGCTGCGCGCAGCGCCCCGTTGGCGCCCGTCACGGTTGCCGCGGAAGGGCCGTCGTAGACGCCCTGGACATGGGTGTTCCAGCCGGCCAGCCCTTGGTCGAAATAGCCGTTGGCCGCCAAAAACGTCTTTTCCCTTGCGCCTTTCAGTTCGACCTTCACGTTATCGACGAAGACGTCGTGCGCGCCGATCGCGGCTGTGTCCGTCAGTTTGCCGAGCAGCATCTTGAAGGAAGCCGTCGCGTCCGCTTGCACCGGCAATTCATACGTAAACGTCTGCCATTGATTCGTCAGCGAGACTCGCTTCGACAGAAGCCGGGTGTTGCCGTAATCGATGACCCATTCCGCTTCGCGGTTAACCGACGAACGCGCATCCGCCGATACGACATACGTCTGTCCGGCTTTGAGCCCAAAATCGGTCTGCATCAGCATGACGTCCCAAGCGTTGTTGCCGGTGCTCGACACGTAAGCCTTCATGGCCTCGTCCTGCACGGAGAACGACGTTGCTTGGTCCCACCCGTCGTAACGCCCCTGTACATGCTCGCTCCAATGCTGCTTGCCGTTTGAGAAATCGCCGTTCTTGAGCGGGAATTGATCGCCCAGCGGAAGTTCGCCGACATTGTTGTTCGTCAGCCTGACGAGCTTCACGTCATCCATCGTCACGCCCATTCCCGATCCTCCGAACAGCAGGCTCAGTACGGCATTCCGGTCCGTCTCTCCGTTCATCCGGAGGTCGACCGTATAGGTTGCCATGCCACCTGCTTGTAGTGCCGCCTGCCCTTGCGCGTGCAACATCCCGTCCAGTGAGGTCAGCGCGACGTCCACCGTTCTCGCCGCGGAAGCTTTCGCCCGGAAAGTCAATCGATAATCGTTGCCTTTAATTAGCTCGATTCCGCGTTGGCGGAGCGCGATATCGTCCGCCGCGCTGCCCGGTCGCAAAACTTGTAGCGACAGCTCCCGCTCGTTCGGATCGACCGAGACATCGGCTTCGGCGCCGCTCGCCTTCTCCAATTGCCAATACGTAAACCGGCTCATGTAGCCGAGATCGAAACCGCCGTTATAGACATGGTTGCCGTCCGCCAGCGGCGCCTTAGAGTCGTTCTCCTTGTAAGGGTCGACTGCCGACGTCTCCTCCAGCTTCACGCTGCCGATCCAGACCGGGTTCGTGCCGAGGCCCATATTAAATTCCAGCCGTGCGAGCGTATCCGTATCCGCCTTCATTTGGAAAGTCATCTCATAGGACTGAGCGGTATCGCTCAGCCTCGCTTCCAGACTGTCGGAATAAACCGACCATCCTCGGCTCTCCCCGCCGCCGAGCTTCACGGTCATCGTCCGGTTCGCGTTCGACTTCGCGTCGAACGACAGCTTATACCATCTGCCCTTCCCAAGCGAGACGTTCTGAATGAGCTGCACCGAATGGGCCGCATTGCCGCCGTTCGTAATTTCGGTCTTGGCGTACGGCAACCCGTCCAGCTCCTCCACTTCGACGGACGCGGTCCCGCCGAACGTACTCACGCGCACGAAGTTCCAGTACGATTCGTTCAAGGGATCGCTGGGCTCCACGACATCGGTAAACGGCTCTTCGAATCCTGGATCATAAACGAAATTGCTGTCCACCGGCTCTTTGTAGCCGGGCGGATAGGGCTCCGCCGATACTTGCGGCTCCGAAGGCTCGCTATACTTCCAGCCGTCCGGTTCGTAGACGCGAATGTAATCGACAAGCATCTGTGCCGGCAAGTCGCTGCCGGCCGGCTTGCGGCCGCCGTCGTAATTGCCTCCGATCGCGAGGTTCAGGATCATGTAGAACGGCTTGTCGAACGGAGCCGGGTAAGCGTATTTCGCCGGTTGGTCCGCACCCCAGCTATCCCAGTCGTTCAGCGTCTGATAAAGATTCCCGTCAACATACCAGCGAATCTCTCCCGGCTCCCACTCGACCCCGTACGTATGGAATCCCGTGATGTCCTGCCCTTCGGGAAAGTGGTACTCGTCGCCCGTCGACTTATTACTCGGCCAATTCCGGCCGTAATGGATCGTTCCGCCGACTTCTTCCGGCAGGCGGCCTCTCGCTTCCATGATGTCGAGCTCGCCGGAAGCCGCCCATGTGCCATACTCGCTTTCCTTCGGCATCATCCAGAACGCCGGCCAGAAGCCTTCACCCACCGGAAGCTGCATCCGTGCTTCAAACTTGCCGTAGGCCTGGCTGAACGTCGGTTCCGTGAACAGACGGCCGGATGTGTACGGCTTCCCTTCATGCGTTTCCTTCTTCGCGGTGATCGCGAGCATGCCGGCGTCGACGCGAATGTTCTCGGAACGGTAATATTGCTCTTCGTTGTTGCCCCAGCCGTCCAAGCCGTATTGCGAGCCGGTTCCGAGCTGATACCCCCATTTGTCCAAATCGACGCCGTTGCCGTCCAGGTTATCGCCGGAGCGGTCGAACTCGTCATTCCACACGAGCTTCCAATCCTTCGCCGGATTGGATGTCGGATTCGCCGTTGGGCTTGCCGTTGGAGGTGCCGTTGGGTTCGCCGTCGGCCCCGTCGTCGGATTCGTTGTTGAAGCCGGCGTCGGCGTCGGGCTCGGCGCGCTCGTTGCGCTGCCTTCCGCGATTCTCGCGCCCGCCTCGTTCACGATATCGCCGATTGTGCCGCCGTTGTCGCGAAGCTCGCTTCCCTCCGCGCCTTCGAGGAAGGACAACGTTTCCACGGTCGCGTCCTCATCCACTTCGATGATCGCTTCGGTCTCCACGTCCACCGAACCCGCGTTCGAGCCCGGGCCGATCACGACGCGAACGGGCCCTTCATTTTTGTTCACGAGAATCCCGCCCGCGGACGTTTCGTTTAAGTGGACGCTGTGCACGCCACCGCCGCCGACGAACAGCATGCCCCCGATCTTCGTCCCTTCGAAAAAAGCGTCGCCTTCGCCAATGCCCGGCGCCAAGTAGACGTTGTTGCCGATCACGGAATCGACGAAACGGACTCCGCTCGTCTGAACGAGAACGTTGCCGTCAAAGGCTGCGTCCCTGATCTCCCCCGCCGATCCGATGATCTCGCCGGCCAGCGCGGCAATTAAAGCAACCGCCTCCATTCGCGTCACCGACCGTTGCGGCCGAAGCGTGCCGTCGGGATAGCCGTTCATGTAACCCCCGTCGATAAGCCGGGACATCGGCGCCGCCGCGTATCCCTGCACGGAGGACGCGTCGGCGAACGAAGCGATGCCCGATCCGGAAGGAGACGGGGCCGAGGCTAAGCCGAATGCCGAATCCAGAACCTTCGCCGCGTCCTGCCTGCGAATCGGCTCGTTCGGCCGGAAGTCGCCACCCGGATAACCGGACAGCACGCCGGCCGCAGCCGCGTTCGCTACGGAAGCCGCATACCAGGCTTCGCTCGGCACATCGTTAAACGCCTCAGCTTCATCGCCTCCATACCTGAACAGCGTATCCAGCAGCTTCGCGAACTGCGCTCTCGTGACCGGTTCGTTCGGCCGCAGCGTACCGTCGGGATAACCGGACAGAAGCCCTTTCGCGATCCACGCGTCCATCAGTTCCTCGCCCCACGCTTTGGCGGCTCCGTTCTCTTGTTTCGCGCCGCCGCTCCGCTCCAGCGATGCGGGAGCCGCCGCCGCGTAGGACGGCAGCATGCCGACGAGCAAGGCGAGTATCAATAATCCGCACATGACTTTTTTTCGCATTCCCATCTTTTTCATCATACCCCTCAAATCTGTCGTTTTTTTATCGCGCATTTAATTGTTAACGCTTTCACGGGCATAGGAAAAGCGGCCCGCCTCTTGGAGTCCAGTAGAGAAACGCAAAGGTGGCAGGCCGCTTTGAAGTGTGAATCGCAATTCCGTTGTTATTTCGCTTTATCGTACCATTCGTTTACTTCTTTCGTAATTTGTTCACCGCCCGATTTGTTCCAGTTCTCGACCATCGTGTCGAACGAATCAAGCGGTTGCTGGCCGTAAATGATTTTGCTGAACGTCTCGTTAAGCAGCTTGTTAAGAAGTTCGTTTTTGCTTTGCATCGTTTCGGTCAGAGGACCCATGTAGTAGTTTTTCATGCGGATGTCCTTCTGGTCCATGACGACGACCATAGCGTCCGTATTTTCCTTCGTACGCGTATTGAACTCTTGTTTCTCGTACGGCGTTTCGGCAGCCGCTCCGCTTGCGAGCTTCACATGCGTTTCGGCGTACAGGGACGGAATGCGCGCGCCTTCGTACGTCAGCGAGTAGAAGAGCGGAGGTGCCGCTTTGTCCTTCAAGCCCGGGAACAGCTCCGGATATTTTGCGATATCCGCTGTCAGGCTGCCGTCCGGCAGCAGAGCGTAATCGTAGCCTTCCGCGAAGCCGTTCGCGAATTCGCCATCCGGCTGCGGGTTCGCCGTATTCTCGAAGAACCAGTTGTAGTAGTGAAGCACAGCTTCAGGGTTTTTGGCGTCCTTGTTAATGAACAGGTAGCCGTTGGACGGCGGGTTGCCGCCCGCGGAGCCGATCTTGCCGTCGTTGCCGGCCGGAACCGGGTATGCCTTGAAGGTTGCGCCCGGAACGTTCTTCTGCAGATCCGGGAATGGCCATGCCGGCAGCCAGTTCGGTCCGAACATAATGCCCGCTTCGCCTTTCGTGAACAGCTCGGAGCCGGCCACTTCGTCGTACAGTGCGGAATCCTGCGAAATGTAACCTTTGTCCATCCATTCCTTTAGCTTGGCAAGCGCGTCCTTCGCGACAGGATTCACGGAGCCGTGCTCCAGCTTGCCTTCCGCGTTCAGGTTCCACTGTCCGGGCATCGTGCCGTAGGCGCCGAAGACGAAGCCGATGTCCGTCATCCAGTTCGAGAAGCCGTTCTTGAAGGCCGTCGCCAGACCGATCGTATCCTTATTGCCGTCTTTGTCCGGGTCGCCGTTCACGAACGCGTCCATGACCGTTTCCATCTCCGCCAGGTTCGTCGGCGCTTTTAGGCCAACGTTATCAAGCCAGTCTTGACGAACCCACATGACATGATCGCCGTTATAGGCGTAATCGAGTATCGGCAAAGCCATCTTCTCGCCGTCTCGAGTGATCGGAAGCCAGATCGAGGGATCAAGCTCAAGACCAGTCTTGTACGTTTCGTTCGCGTACTTGTCCACCAGCTCGCCTACGGGCATGAACTGGCCGGAGTCGATCAGCATATTGACCGTTTCCAGGTCGCCGCGGTAAGCGACGACGTCCGGCATCTTCTCCCCGGAGGAGAGCATCAGGCGAAGCTTCGTCTTGTAGGCGTCATTCGTGTTCGTGACGACCCAATCGTATTTGATCTCGATGCCGAGGCGCTCCTTGATCGTGTGGGTCAAGATGTTGTCTTCGATCGACTCGCCTTCCTTGAAGATCGCCCCGTTCTCGTTCAGTCCCCATACGGTCGTCAGCGTGATCGGCGTCTCGTATTTGCCGTTGACGAAGCCGCCTTCGCCGCCGGCGTTCGAGCTTGCCGGAGCTTCGGTGCTCGAACCGCCGTTATTCGTCGACGCTCCGTTGTTGCCGCCGCTATTATTGCCCGAACAAGCCGCGATGGAAGCGGCGCAAGTCAGTACGAGCAGCGTGGATAGCCATTTCTTGTTCTTCATACTGCAACCCCCTGTAAGTTAAATAATGTTATAAATAACGATAATTTCTATACCGTTATAATCTAATCATAATGCCGCTTTCAGCACCTTGAAAGACCACTTTTTTGTCATTGATGCCATTTTGTCGCCTATTCTTTGACCGCGCCCAAAATAATGCCTTTGACGAAATAACGCTGAAGGAAAGGGTAAACGAGCAGGATCGGAAGCGTGCCGATAAAAATTTGGGCTGCCTTCACAGTCCGCTGCGAAATGTTTTGGAGCTCGGATACGTCAACGCTGATTTTATTAAAATCCTGCTGCACGATAATGGTTTGCAGGAACGTCGATAACGGATATTTGCGATAATCGGAAATATACAACAATCCATCAAACCAGGAATTCCAGTGCATGACCATCGTAAACAACGAAATCGTCGCGATCGCCGGCATCGAGATGGGCAAATAAATGCTCCATAACGTACGGAAGTGGCCGGCTCCGTCAATGAGCGACGCTTCCTCCAGCTCTTTCGGCACCGCACGGAAAAAGTTCATGAGCAGCACCATGTTGAAAACGTTGATCGCGAGCGGCAGCACGAGCGCCCAGATGGAGTTCATCAGATCCAGGTTCCGGATAAGCATGTACGACGGCACGATTCCGCCGCTGAACAGCATCGTAAACAAGAAGAACCAGACGTAATACGTACGGCTGTTGAAGCCGCGGCCGTCCTTCGACAGCGCGTACGCCGCGAGCAGCATAAGCGCCATGCCGACCGCCGTGCCGAGCACGGTCCTCTGCACGCCCATCAGAAGCGCGTTATGGAAGTTGTCGTTGTTCAACGTTTTCGTGTACGCGTCCAGATTGAAGCCGATCGGCCACAGCCCGACGAGGTTCGAGTTCGCCGGCGCGCTCGCGCTGAAGCTGACGGCCAGAATATGGACGAGCGGCAGTACGCAGGTGATGCAGATCAGACCGAGAAGCACATAGTTGAACGCCGAGAACGTCTTGTAGCCGGCAGATTTATGATACATGTTCTTTCACCCTCTTTGTGAGAAATCTTCTATCGAGGCCTACTCAGGATGAGCGACCGCGTCTATTGTGGTTAAAAAATTCGGTAACCCGCGTATTTGTAAGCCATTCGGTAAGAGAACACGATTAAAATGAGGCCGATCAAAGACTTGAACAACCCGACTGCCGTGCCGAAGCTATACTGTCCATTTAGAATTGCCGTTCGGTATACGAAGGTATCGATAATGTCGCCCTTGTCGTACACGAGCGAGTTGTACAGATTGAAGATCTGATCGAAGCCGCCGTTCAGTATATTGCCGAGCGACAAGGTGCCGACAACGACCGCGATCGGAACCATCGCCGGTACCGTGATGTGAATCGTTTGTTTCCAACGGTTCGCGCCGTCGACCTCCGCGGCTTCGTACAAGGCTGGATTGACGCCCGCCAGCGCGGCCAGAAACACGATCGTGTTGAAGCCGAAATTTTGCCAGATGTCGCTGACCACGACCGTGAACCGGAACCAATCGCCGTCGCCCAGCCAGAAGACCGATTCGAGCCCCATCGCGCTCAGCGTCGTGTTCACGATGCCTTTGCTTCCGAGCATGTCCGTCAGAATCGCGCCGAGAATGACCCACGAGATAAAGTGCGGAAGATAGACGAGCGTCTGCACCACCCGTTTGAAAAACATTTTCCGAATCTCGTTGAGCAGCACCGCGAACACGAACGGAACGATGAGGCCGAATACGATTTTTAAACTCGAAATAATAAGCGTGTTCCAGATGACTTGTTTGCTGTCCGGGTATTCGAACATGAAGCGGAAATGTTCCAAACCGATAAATTTCGAGCCGAACATCCCGTCATACGGTTTGAAATCCTGGAATGCCATCACTAGGCCGCCCATCGGCACGTAGGCGAAAATTAACGTGACGATCGCTGCCGGCAGCAGCATGAGATGCAAAGGCCAAGTGCGACTCAGCTTCTCTCTCGCCCGCTCCTGCTGTACGCTTCGTTTCCCCCGTTTGTTCGTCTGCAGCGGTTCGTTCATCGCACTTTCCACTGAATTGCCCCCTTCCAAAAATATGGATTGTTTTTTCTCCACTCTCCTGTATGATTTATTCTATCAGCCCGATCTTCCGTGCTATAGGCCACGATTTTTAGAAGGATGCCCTTTTTTTGAGATGATGTTCAAAAAGTCCACTTTTGATTACGAAGTAAACCAGGAAGCTAATTCGGCATCGAATATTGAACTCAACCGAAACTAAGCGAATGCTTACGAAGTATGTTTCCTCCGGAAACATTGCAGGTGCTCACGTAGCTGCCACTACGCTCCGCTCCTCGGTTTCTAGTTTCATTCAATCTTCTTCAGCGTTTTTGAAAAAAACGCAGCTTCGGAAGCATACGCTCTTGTACTGAAAACCGAACTTTTTGAACTTTAATTAAATTTTCGACCTGAGAGGTATTGTCCATGCGATTAAGAGAAAATACGTTTGCCAAAATCATCATCCTGATCGTCCTCTTATTGATTCCGATCATACTCTTGTATACGCTTTCAACTCGGACGAGCATGAACGTTATCAAGGACGAGATGCAGTCGCTCAAGCAGAAGGACATTACCTATCTTGCGGACGAGATCGACCGCAGCGTTAAGACCCTCTCTTCGCTCGGCTTCCTGCTCAGCGAGGATATCCATATTCAGCAGCTGCAGACGCTTCATCTGATCGACAGCGCGTACGAGCGCAACGACGAGCGCTTGCGCATCATGGAGCGGCTCCGCCTGCTGAACGTTTCCCAGCGTTGGGACACGCAGTACAGCATCCTGGCGCCGGAGAACGAACAGTTCGTGTCAACGAACAAGTATTTGAAATACGATCTGGACTCGGTGAAGAAGCTGCTCGCTCCGAAGTGGAAGTACGAGGAGATGACGATCCAGAATTTGAAGCAAATGCGGTTCGTCCGCCATATCGTGAAACCTGCAAGCAAGCTGGCGAATATCGACAAGGCCGGCATTATCGTAGAGATTTCGTTCCCCGACGAGCATATCGTCAAAGATTTGGACGCGTTCAAGCAGACGGGAAAGGGCGATCCGTTCCTGATAAACGCGGACGGCGGGACCCTTCTGAACCAAAGCTCTGACGCGGCGATGGTCGCCAGCATCGGCGGCCTTCTGCGCTCGGAGGAAATCTCGCTTGACGCCGGCAACGAGATCGTGAAGATCGGGGGCAGCGAATTTCTTGTCACGATCGCGCCGATCCGGATGCTGGACTGGTATCTCGTCGATTACATGCCGCTCGAGGACGTCATGCAGCCGATCGTCAAAACGCAAATCCTGTTCTACGGCTCGGTCATCCTTCTGCTTGCGATGAGCCTTCTGGCTGCGTACTTGCTGTACCGCAACGTGCAGCGTCCGATCGGGCTGCTCATCCGCAACGTCAAGCGTCTGCAGGAAGGCAATTACTCGACGCGGATCAACGTCAATCCGAAGAACGAGTTCGGGTACTTGTTCCAGCGGTTCAACGACATGGCCGCGGAGACCGAACGGCTCATCGGCAAGGTATACGTCGAGGAGCTTAGGCGCAGGGAAGCGAACGTTAAGCAGCTGCAGTCCCAGATCAACCCGCATTTCCTGTACAATTGTTTCGCGCTTATTCGCAGCCTCGCCCGGCTCGATAAGAAAGATTCTGTCATGAAGCTCTCCATGCATTTGTCCAAATATTACAGATATACGACGCGCGTCGAGAAGCTGACCGCGACGCTTCGCGAAGAGCTTCAGCTGCTGGAGAGCTACCTCGAAATCCAACGATTTCATATCCAGCATATGGCCTACCGGATCGATGTCCCGGACGGGATGCTGGAGCTTGAAGTTCCTCGCTTGCTTCTGCAGCCGGTCGTCGAGAATGCCGTCTTGCACGGCATCGAGCAATACGACGGCGACGGCCTGATCGTGATAACCGGCATCGCCTCGGCCGAATGGAACGAGATCATCGTCGAGGACAACGGAATCGGCATGTCGGAGGAAGCGCTGCGCAAGCTGGAGCTTGCGATCGTGGAGACACCGGACGACACGACCGGCTGCGCGCTGTGGAACATCAGGCAGCGCATGCTGTTCCAGTTTGGAGAGGGCGCGTCGCTGGCCTTCCGCTTGCGGCCGAACGGCGGCGTCGCCGTTCATCTGAAGTGGCCTGCGGGGACGAGCGGATAAAACATTTGACAACCGAGAGAGAACATTTCCAGAGGGAGTGAAAAACGATGTACCAATTGTTAATTGTGGACGATCAGCCGGATTTGGTGGAGGACCTCGCGACGATGCTTCCCTGGGAGAGCATCGGGATCGGAGCCGTCTTCCAGGCCGGCTCCGGAACGGAAGCGCTTGACGTCATGAAGGAGACGCCGATCGATATCGTCATTTCGGATATTCGCATGCCGGGCCTGTCGGGCCTCGATCTGATCGAGACGATCCGCGCGACCTGGAGCCACGTGAAATGTATTCTTTTGTCCGGCTACAACGACTTCGAATACGCGCAGCGCGCGCTGAAGAGCCAGGCCAGCGACTATCTGCTCAAGCCGGTCGAGGACGAGGAGCTGCTGCAAGCCGTCCGGTCTGCCATTGCCGCGCTCGAAAGCCGCTGGCTGGAGGTCAGCTCCCATCAGGGCGCGATCGCGACGCTCAAGGATAATCTCCCCATCGTGCGGAGCCACTTGCTCGCCGCGCTGCTCAAGGGGAGGCGCTACTACGGCGCCGAATGGGAGAAGAAGCTCGGCATGCTGCACCTCGCGCTTCCGGCAGAGTCTCCGATGAGCATGATGCTGCTGCGGATGGAGGATTATTTCGCAAGCCAGAACGAAACCGACAGCTCCCTCTTCCAATACGCGATCTGCAACATCGCCGAGGAAATTTTCGCGGACGGCTTTAAGCTGTGGAATATGATGGACGATTACGGGTATTGCGTGTTTCTCATCCTGCCGAGCGACGGATGCTCGCGTCTCGAGATGACGGTTATCGAGCAGAAAATGTCGCACTTGCAGCATTATGTCAAGCTCTACCTCAAAGGCACGATATCGCTGGCGGCGAGCAAACAAGTCCGTTTCCCGGACGACATCGCGGTCATCTACGAACAGCTGCTGGGCAGCTTCCGCCAGCGGATCGGCGGAGAACGAGACTTTTTCTACACGCTCGCCGAAGAGAACGGATCGTCCGAAGCCAGCTCCCTATCCCAGCTCTATCAGCCGCCGCTCCTTCATCACCTGCTGGAAGCCGGGCAATGGGAGGCGACGGAAACGAAGCTTGAGGCGATTTTCGCCGAGCTGGAGCAGAAGTGGGGAGACAGCCACGAGCATATTCTGGAGACGTACTACTCCGTCGTCAGCTCGCTCAGCTACTCGATTCACAAAAATAAACTGTGGATGGCCGACATCATGGGCGCCGAATTTAATCAACTGCTCGGCGGCCCTCACTTCCATACGATCCGGCAACTTAAGGAGTGGACGGCGGAGGTCGTCGGCTCGTACCGGGGCAACGTCGCGGGACGGGCGCAGGATTCGCGTTCTGGCATTATCAAGAAAGTGCAGGAATACGCCTCCTCTCGTCTAGATACGGCCTCGCTTCAGTCGATCGCCGAGAATGTATACCTAAACCCTTCGTACCTGTCCAAAGTGTACAAGCTCGAGACGGGCGAAGGGATCAGCGATTATTTGTCCCGGCTCAAAATGGAAAAAGCCGCCCATATGCTGCGATCCTCGCAAGAAAAAATTTACGAGATCGCGGCCATGGTCGGCTATCAGAAAACGAGCTATTTTATCAAGGTGTTCAAGGAGCGTTACGGCGTCACGCCGCAAGAATTCAGGGATTCATGACGTGCAAACGATCGTACGGTCCCCACGCGGCGGGAGTTCCCGCTGTGCTGCCTTATTCGCGTCCGTTGCGTACGCCGACCGTAACGATCTCGTAAGGTTCGGCCTTCCGAACGGCGACGCCGTCAGAATCCGCGATAACAAGGTCTTCGCCAGAACGGCGTTCCAAAATATCGCTGACATAGGCTTCGGCGGCTCCTTCGGGGAGCCGTATCCGCAGTTCGTCACGGCGGGCTCCCATGTTAAACCATCTCAGCATGAGATCGCCGGAATCCTCCGCGATCTTCATCGAAGCGAAAGCCAGCTCGTCGCCCGTCCACGAGAGCATCGCCGCGCGGGGCTGCAGCCTGCCCGACTGAATGCCGGTCTGCGCGGTTTGCCATTCCGTCTGCGTCTGATAAGCGCGCGCGTACGCCTCGAAGCGGCCGCGCTCGCCGTCGTGAGGCAGCAGCGTCATTTGGAAACGATATTCGCCTAGACACTGCGCTTCCGGCGTCGGGAAGACGCCCCAATCGCCCAGCTCGCCGACGGCGCGCAGCAGCGTAACGGCGATCGTACCACGACCGTCGCGAAGCAGCTCGTATTCGTTCAGGCCCAGATTGGCTACGGTCAAGCCCGCCCGTTCCTCGCTAACGTCAACGAAAGCCTGCTGATGCTGGCCGTTGCTCGGATTCCGCCATTCGGCCGTAGGCTGGTTATCCCGCCTCGCCGCTTCGAAGACGGAGTCCGCGTAGTGGTGCGAAGCCGCCAGATCGGTCGGGAACAGCGCACGCACGCGGTGATCCTTGGCTTGGTTGTCGAAAGTAACGTCGATGCCGACGCCGCGGCTGCCGCGCTCCAGACTGACCACGGCGCGAATCGCAAGCTTGACCGTGCGCTCCTTCGTCCTTCCGCCTCGGCGTTCCGGGAAGTACACGGCTTCCCGTTTCTCCCGCTCGAACGTTTCGTCCCCCTCTGCAGGGATCTCCAGCTCATGCAGGATTTCCAGAGACGCGCGGAACGCGTTGTTCTCCAGAACCGTCACGGCTGCCGGCTTGCCTTGCGTCGTGATCGCTTTCTCTCCCTCCGGCTGCCTGAACATGTATTCGTTGCCGATGTCGCCGGCATCCTCGAAGACGAGCAGATCGCGGTATGTCCGGCCGCTCGCCGCGTCCGAGACGCTCAGGCTGCCGTCCCCGGCGATCTCAATCCGCAGCAGGCCGTTGTCTAGCACCCGCTCACCCGAGACGATCGGCGCTGCTTCTTCCGAGACGCCTGCATCGCCGGCAGTCCCGCGCACCCAGGCGAACGTCCGCCAACCGAGCGCCGGCACCGAAGCCGCTTGGAACGTCAGCTTCACTCTCCGGCTCATATACGGCTGGCGGAAACGGTCGTCCGGAAGGTCGTAGCCGAATTGCAAGCCAAGATCCTCGATCTCGCAAGCCACCGGTTCACCCAGCTCGTTCACGAGCGTTCTTCCGTCGAGGCTGACCGCCTCCATGCGCGCGTTGATCTCGGGGAGCGGAACGCCATCGCGGAAGTAAAGGCGGCTGACGTCCAGCTCCGCGGCGACTACGCCGGTGCGTTCCCAGCCGCTCGTGTTGAACACGGCGACGGGAAGCGCATCCTCCCCATGCGTCGCGAAGACGCTCGTATCGACGTTCGAGACGATCGTCCGCAAGCTGTCGTCCGCGATCGACTCCGCCACATGGCGGCTCTTATCGAACCGCGCGACCATCTCCCGATGCACTTCGTCGACGCTGCAGCCGCAGATGCTGTCGTGCGGATGATTCTGCATGAGCGTCTTCCATGCGTACACGAACAAATGATGCGGATACGGCTTGCCGAGCAGATGCGCCATGGCGGCAAGCGGCTCGGCCGTCCGTTCCAGCAGCGACTGTCCCCGCTGGTTCATCTGCTTCAGGTAGACGCGGGCGGATGCCGTGTTCACGAGGGTCGACCAGCCGTCGGTGCGTTGGCTGCGCAGCTCGCCTTTCACGACGGACAGCTCGCTCGACAGCGACGAACGCACGGCTGCCAAATAATCGTCGAAGTTGGAATGGACAAAGTCGACGTCGGGGAACAGCTTCTTCGCCGTCTCGATCGCTAGCGGGAGGTCGGTCTGTATCGGCTGATGGTCGCAGCCGTTCATGTAGAGCAGCTCGCCTGTCGAAGCATACCGCTCGGCATCCGCCAGCTTGCCCGTCCAATAAGCGCGAGCCGCTTCCTCGTCCGTCGGTACTTCGTTGCCGTTGCTGTACCAGTTCGCGAACAGAATGCCGAGTACCCGGGAGCCGTCGGGACCTTCCCAGAGCAGCTCCGAGAACGACGATTCGTATTCGGAGTCAGCCACGGTGTTGTTGAATCCCGTCGGCTTCACGCCGCGCCCGAAAAACGCGTTGTCGATGCCGGCTTGCCTCATGAGCTGCGGAGCCTGGCCGACAATGCCGAACGTATCGGGGAAGTAGCCGATCTTCGAAACCGTGCCGTACGGCTTCGCGTCCCGGTGGCCGATCTGCATATTGCGCACGTTGGCTTCGGAGCTGGTCAGGAACGCGTCCTGCAGAATGTACCATGGCCCGATGCCGATCCGGCCTTGGCGAATGAGCGATTCCAGCTCTTCCTTTCGTTCCGGCCTCACCTGCAGGTAATCCTCCAGAATGATCGTTTGCCCGTCCAGGAAAAATTGTTTGTACCCGGGATCCTTCGCCATCGTATCGAGCAGCGTATCCACAAGGCTGATCAGCCTTACGTGGTGTTTCTCGTAAGGCAAATACCATTCCCGATCCCAGTGGGTGTGGGAGATGATATGCGCCGTTTTTTGGGTATTCACGATGATGCCGCTCATAACAATCCTTCTTTCATCGCTTTATAAACAAGCTGCGAGAACAGACTGTTCGACCACGCGAACCAGCTGCGCGTGAAGACGGCCGGATCGTCGGCATGGAACCCTTCGTGCATGTAGCCGGTATCCGCGTCCGTCGCTTCCAGCAGGGCGATCATCGCCAGCTTCTCTTCGGCCGTCTCCGCGGTCAGCCCTTGCATGGACAATGCCATATGCCAGATGTAGCCTTCCGGCGTATGCGGGCTGCCGATGCCGCTCGCGGCTTTGCCCTCGAAGTAAAACGGGTTTTCCTTGCTCAGCGCGAAACGGCGCGTATTGCGGTAGATCGGATCGTCCGCCGCAGCGTATCCGAGATACGGAATCGACATCAACCCCGGCGTTCCCGCATCGTCCATGAGGCAGTAGTTGCCGAACCCGTCCGTCTCGTAGGCATAGATCGGCCCGAATTCCGGGTGGCGGTAGATGCCGTACAATCGGATGCCGTGATCGACCTCCTCTTCCAGCGCCTTCAGTTCCGCAAGCATCGCCATGTCGCGGAACACCCACTCGGCGAACTCCTGCATCTGCCGCAGGGCGACCACGGCGAACATGTTGGCCGGTATGTTGTAATGGAAGTCGCAGGCGTCATCGCTGGAACGGAAGCCGGACCAGATCATGCCCGTATAATTGACCGGCATGCCCATTCCGCCGCCCCGCAGCGAATCGGTCGGAATGCCGTTATTCCGCGTGAACCGGTACGGCGACGATTCGGCATGGCGCTGCTCCGTCTTCCACAGCTCGAGAATCGTGCGCAGCATCGCCTTGAACCCGCTGTCGAAGATGTCCGTCAGCCCGGTTTCCTTCCAGTACACGTACGTGAGACGGATCGTGAAGCAGGCCGAATCCAGCTCGAACTTGCGTTCCCAAACCCACGGCCCCATCTCCGTGACGTCCGTCGTGTTCCAATGCCAGTCGTTCGCCGATTCGTTGAACGCGTTGGCGTAAGGATCGATGGCGATGTATTGCACATGGCGCTTGATCAGCCCGCCGATGACGCGCTGCAGATCGGGATCGTCTTTGGCGAGCGGGACGTAATGGATCACTTGCTCGACGGAGTCGCGCAGCCAGCATGCCGGAATATCCCCGGTGATGACGAAGGTCGTCCCGTCATCCATCAGCTTCGTCGTCGTTTCGAGCGTATTCGGGAAGCAGTTCAGAAATTGTTTGAGCAGCTTCGGGCGGTGGGCCAGCTTCTCCCTCGCCTCGGCGAGCACCTCTTGCACCGCTTCGGGCAGCGGCAGCCGCGGCATCGGTATTTTCGGAAGTCGGAATTGTTCCATGTCTACTTATTCCTCCAGTTGTCGTAAGTGTTCGGGCAAGCCCGGTCTCCGGCCTTATTCTTTTACGGCGCCGATCGTGAGGCCCTGGATGAAGTAGCGCTGGAAGAACGGATACGCGAACACGATCGGACCCGTCGCCAGCACGACCATCGCCATTCGGGAAGTATCCTGCGGCATATCCTGCAGGACGCCCATATTGATCGACGTATTTTGCGAGTTTTGCAAAATGAACTGCATGCTGTTCTCGATCCGCATCAGCATCGACTGCAGCGGCACCAGATGAGGTTCGTCGATATACAGCAGCGCGTTGAACCAGTCGTTCCAATAGCCGAGCGTATTAAAAAGCGCGATCGTGGCGATGCCGGGAAGAGACAGCGGCAGCACGAGCCGGAAAAAGATGCCGAACTCGCCCGCGCCGTCGATTTTGCCGGATTCGATAATGGCTCCCGGCACCATCGTCGCGAAGAACGTTCGCATGATCATGATGTAAAAGGCGTTGACGAGCAGCGGCATCACAAGCGCCCAGATGGAGTTTTTGAGCCCGAGCAGCTGGGTCGCCACAATGTAGGTCGGCACGAGACCGCCATTAAACAACATCGTGAAAAACGCGTAAAACGCGAAGAAATTGCGGTATTTGAACGACTTGCGCGAGATGGCGTACGCGAACAGGGTCGTGATGACCAAGCTGATCAGCGTGCCGACGACCGTAATTAAGATCGTTACGCCATAGGAACGCAGCAGTTGGTCGCCGGTTTGGAACACGTACTTATAAGCCTCCAGGCTGAGCTTCTCCGGAAACACGCTGTAGCCGTTCATGGCGAGCGTGCTTTCGTCCGTGAAGGAAATAATCGTCACGAACAGGAACGGAAACACGCACAGGAACGCGATAATTCCCGCGACCGCGTTAAAGGCGATATTCCAACCCGCCGTCAGCCTCTGGAAGTCGCGAGGTTGTTTGTTTGCTTTAATCACATCGATTGCTCCTCTCCACTTAGAATAATGCGTTGTCCTTGTCGAAGCGGCGTACGATGTAATTCGACGTGATGACCAGGATGAAGCCGATCAGCGATTGGTAAAGTCCCGCCGCGGTGCTCATGCCGATCTCTCCCGTCGCCTTCAGGCCGCGGTACACGTAAGTGTCGATGACGTTCGTCGCCGAATAAAGCGGACCAGAATCCCTCGGCACCTGATAGAACAAACCGAAGTCCGCATAGAAAATTTTGCCGATGGCAAGCAGCGTCAAAATGATGATGAGCGGCTTCAGCATCGGGATCGTGACATTGCGGATTTGCTGCCACTTGTTCGCGCCGTCGATCATCGCCGCCTCGTACAGGGAGCGGTCGATGCCCATAATCGCGGCCAAGTACACGACGCTGCTATACCCGACCGACTTCCACAGGAATACCACGACGAGTATGAACGGCCACCAGGTTGGGTCGGAATACCAGTTCACGGGATCCACTCCGAAGTTCGCCAGCACCCTGTTGAGCACGCCGCGGTCGACGCTCAGGAAGCTGAACACAAAGTAGCCGACGATGATCCACGACAGGAAATAGGGAAGAAACATGCCCGTTTGATACACTTTCGCCAGCCGTTTGTTCGCGATTTCGGATAAGACGATCGCGAGGCCGACCGACAGGATCAAACCGATGACGATAAAGAAGACGTTGTACAAAACGGTGTTTCTCGTAATAATGTAAGCGTCGTTCGTGCTGAACAGAAACTTGAAGTTGAGCAGTCCCACCCATTCGCTGTTCACGATGCTGGCCCAGAAGCCGTCGCGGCTAACCCGGTATTGCTTGAAGGCGATCACGAGTCCGGCCATAGGCAAATAGGAGAAAAAGAGAAACCAGAGCGACGCCGGCAGCACCATCATCAGCATCGCCTTGTTGCGGTTCATATCCTTGAAGAAGCGTCCGATAGCTCCCATGTCCATCCACTCCTTGTCTAGAGAAAAATGTGATCCGCGCAGCGTGGAAAGAAGGACGAATGTTCACCATTCGTCCCTTCCTCCAACGATTCGCGTATTATTGCGCCGCTTTCCACTCGTCGACTTGACGCTGCATTTCGGCCAATACTTTGTCCAGTCCCGCCGCTTTGAATTTCTCGATCGCTTTCGGCAGATGCTCGTCCGGGTTCACCGTACCCGTCATAAGCGCGGACCAGTATTCTTCCTTCACGTTCGATACGGCGGCAAGCTCGGTCGTCACGTTCGTCGGATCGAAGTTGAATCCGAGCAGCGGAGCTTCTTTGCCTTGCTCGTTAAACGTTTTGAATTCCTCCCATTTGTTCTCGGGATCGGTAGGGTTCAGATAAGTCAGCATCACGTTGCCGAGCGAGAACGTCGGCATGTCGTAGTTTTTGGCTTCGTCCAGGTTCTCCATTACGTTGTCGCCCGTTTTCTTGAAGTGAACGCCTTCGATGCCGGAATCCACCATATTGCGAAGCACCGGGTCGGTGTTCAGCAGATTCAGGAATTCCATAGCTTTCTCCGGATATTCGGAGTTTGCGGAGATCGCCTGCATCGAACCCATAACCGACCAGTTGTAAATGAGCGAGTCGCTCTGCGGCGTCGATACGACCGGATATCCGTAGCTTTGCGACCAGAGGTTGTCCGCGAACGGCTGAGTCGTCGCTTTGTCCGTGAACCATTTGCCCGTCGTCTGCAGATCGGTCAGCGATTCCAGCGTCGCGGCTTCCGTCGGCACGTAGCCGGCTTTGTAATACTTGTGCATCGTTGCCAGCGCCTGCTTCATCTCCGGCGTTTCCAGCACGTTGACGACTTTGAAGTCGGTCGTGTCCAGCTTCACCGCGAAAGGCATGTTTTCGATAATGAAGTCGTACGGAATGTATGGCTTAAAGTTTTTGTCGACCGCAAGCGCCGCGGTGCCCGGCTCGTTTTCTTTGATCTTCTTCAGCAGCGGCTCCAAGCTTTCAAGCGAATATACCTCGTCGATGCTGAGGCCGTGTTTGTCGAGCAGGTCCTTGTTGAAACGCCACACCTCTTGGGCCGGAAGCTCCTTGTTGGCAGGGACGCCGTAGTTTTTGCCGTCGACCTTGGATCCTTCGAGGAACGCCGGATCCAGCGTCTCTTTAATGCCTTTGCCGTATTCGTCCAGCAGGCTGCCGATTTCCAGGAAGGCGCCTTTACGCGCGTTCTGAACATAATCGAACGCCCACGACGAGGTGAACATGATGTCCATCGGTTCGCCCGAAGCCGTCATGACCTGCAGCTTCTGGGTATAATCGCCCCAGTCGATCATGTTCATTTTGACCGTAACCCCGATTTTCTCCTTGGTATATTTGCTAACCTCCGCCATAACGCGGTCAACGTCCTTTTGCGGCGTTCCGATCGTATACCAGATCAGCTCGACTGGTTTCTCGGATTCGCTAGCGCTTTCATTTCCTCCGCTTTTTCCGCATGCGCCAAGGATCAGCGACACCGCCAGGATCAGCGCGGCGAGCGGCAGCATTGTTTTTCTCGATTTCCCCATTTTCATTTCCTCCCTATGCTTGTTCGTGTCGTCCGGCCGCAAGGCCTACTACAACAGTAGCTCATGAAAACAGTTACAAATAGGCGACTTATTAAACCTATCGTCTCCAAACTAAACCTGACTGTTGCATTTTTTGCACGATCGCGGCAAAAAAAAAAATGCCCCAAGCCTTTTAAGCCTGGAGCAGCGCTTTGTAATCCGTCGGCGATACGCCAACCTGTTTCTTGAATTGCTTGTAGAAGTAACCCATCTCCCAGTAACCGACCATGCGGGCAATTTCGTTCACCTTCAGCCGTGAATCGGCCAGAAGCTCCTTCGCTTTTTCGATCCGGTACCGGTTCAAGTATTCCGAGAACGACTCTCCGGTTTCTTTCTGAAACAGCCTGCCCAGGTAAACCGGATGGATGTTGTATTGCGCGCTGAGCGACTTCAGCGACAGCTCTTCCGCGCAGTTCTCGTGAATTTTGGCCAAAATCTGTCCAATGACGGGACTCTTGGTATCGCTGACCAGCGACTCCACCGCCGTCTCGGCGACTTCCTTCACGACCGCCGTCATTCCGTCCAGTGACTCTGCGCCCATCACCCTAAGGGCCGCGTCTTCCCGGATCAGCTCGGGCTCCGCCGTCTTCTTGATCGCGCCCAGCTCCAGCTTCAGATGCAGCATCAGCTCCAATGCCGCGCTCTGAAGCCGCGACGGCGTCATGCCCTGCGCTTCGGCCAGCCTGGCGAAATCCTCGTCGATGCGCGCGAGCAGTCGAACCTTCTCCTTCGCGGCAAGCAGCCTTGCGTAATCGCCCCAATCCAGCGACAGCGACTTGTCGGCGGACAACCGGTTGTTCGCGAGCGCCCCGTATTCAAGAAGCTCCAGCTTGGGGTGGATAAAAGCAAATTCCATCGCTTTTTTCGCTTGCGCATAACTCCGCCCCACCTGATCTTCCCCGGCCACGACGTCTCCCGCGGAAATTGTTATGCTTTCGTCCGGCAGCGACTCGCGCAGCCGTTCCAGCAGACGGCGCGCCGCTGTTCCGCCTGCCTGCTCTCCCTCCGGAAACATCACGACGCCCGCGGCGCCTTCCCTGTCGCGGAAAGGAATGCCGAAGCCATCCCGCTCCGCCAAGCGATACAGCTCAAGGCGAAGCTTCTCTTCGTTCGAGGTTCCCTTCGCCAAGACGATCTGAACATATTCCCTGTCCAGCTCAAGCCCCAGCATCTCGGCGCGCTCGTGCAGCTCGCCCGGCCCGATCTCGCCGTTTAACCAACGGTTCACGATATTATCGCGGAGCACGCCGATATCCTCCTGCAGCCATTCGCCCGCATCCCTGCCGCGCCGGTCCAGCTTCTCGATGATCCCTTCCAGCGTGGCTTTCAGCTCCTGCAGATTGATGGGCTTCAGGAGATAATTTTCGATCCCGAGCCGCATGCCTTGCTTCAAATAGTCAAAATCGTTGAATCCGCTTAGAATGACGACATGAAGCTCGCGATTGATCCGCCTTGCCTCGCGGATCAGCTCCAATCCATTCATGGCGGGCATGGAAATATCGGTAATCAATATATCCGCATGCGTCGCCCGGAGTTTGTCCAGCGCCCGGAGCCCGTTCTCCGCCGTTCCTACGATTTCGAGCTCGTAGCTGGACCAATCCAGCGCGTCGCGCAGCCCTTCCAAGATGAATGGCTCGTCATCCGTCAGGAATACTTTATACATGCAACCCTTGCTCTCCTTTCCTTGCCGGGAACGACAATGTGACGCGCGCGCCTCCGCCTTCCCGGTTTTCCACCGTCAAGCCGCCTTCGTCGCCATAGATCAATTGGATTCGTTCCCGCACGCTGCGGAGACCGAACGAACTTCCTTCGCCGCTTTCGTCGTCCTGATCAGGCCGCGCGTTGATGGACTTTAGCTTTTCCTCCGGAATTCCGGTTCCGTTGTCCCGAACTTCGATCCGGACCTTTTCCCCTTCGATGAACGCTTCGATTTCGATCCGATTATCCTCGTTTTCATGCCGCATGCCGTGCACGATATAATTTTCGATCACGGGCTGCAGCAGTAGTTTCATGGTCTCCACGCCGCCCGAACCGGGTTTCACCTTGATGCTGTACGCGAACTTGTCTTTGTAGCGTATCCGGAACAGCTCCAAATACAAACGGCACATCTCGATCTCGTCCTTGACCGTATACACCGGCTTGTCGCGGACGACGTTTCGGAACAGCGCCGACAAGCTGTAGATCATCTCCGCCACGTCCTCCGCGCCTTGGGACAGCGCCCGCATCCGGATCACTTCCAGCGTGTTGTACAGAAAATGCGGATTGACGCGCGCCTGAAGCGCCGCGAACTCCGTTCGTTTTTCCCTGATTTCGGCCTTGTAGACCCGATCGATATAACGCGAAAGCTCGTCCAGCATCTCATTGAAGCTTCTGGAGATTTGCCCCAGCTCGTCGTCCTTGACGTCGGGAATGCGCGGCGACAGTTCGCCTTGCTCCACCTTGCGCATGAAGCGGATAATATTGCCCGTTCGCTTTGCATAGTTCACGACGAGCGCGCCGGGAACGAACACGACGAAGAAGATGCTGGCCGCAGCCGCAAGCACGATCGCAAGCCGAAAGCCCCTGTACGCTTCGGCTACCTCGGCTTTCGGGGCGATGCCGACAACCGTGTAGCCGGCTTGGCTGTTCGTCAGCTTATTGACATAAGCTTTCTCCTTTAAGCGTTCCTCCGCGTCAAGCGACTTCAGAATGTCCGCATTCGGATGTCGTTCTCCGGTGTAACTTCCCGACGAATCGTACAAGACGAAGCCGTCCGCCGACAATACCAGAATCGATCCTTTTTGTTCCCCTCCGATTCGGCGCACGATCCGGTCGATGGCGTCGTTCCGGTAGAACACGAGGAGCTGGCCGATGTTTTTGTACGTATCATTGTCGTTGATCGGCACCCGCATGGAGATGAGCCCGCTTTCGTGCGGGCGTTTGCCCAGTTCCTTGAGCAGCCAAGCATTCGGCAGCCCGACGGGTTGGACATCCAGCGACATCGCGTCGGGTATGTAGGAGGAGACGGCGTGAGTCCCGATCAGCTTGGATTGCCCCTGCTGCTTGAACGCGTACAGGAACTGCTTCTCCGAGCTGTACAGAAGCAAGTGCTCCGCGTTTGGATGATCGTCGATCCAATTATCGAAGTAAGCAAGCACATTGACGCCCTCGCCGTTTTGCTCGTAGAAGCTTTCGAGCTTATGACGTATATATTCGTCGAAGGAATGCTGCAGCAGAAATGAGGCATGATCCGCCAAAACGCGGTTCCGATAAAGGTTCTCCACGGTACCCTGTACCGACTCATAGGATCTGGCGAGCTCTTCGCCCACGGCGTCCATCGTTTTCTTCTGGTTATCCAGCACGTCCTCCACGACGGACTGGGACATATAGGAATAGGCCGCAACGGCGACCGTGACGATCGAGACGACGGCAATCAACGCGAACAACAGGATCCATTTGGCGAACAGGCTATTTCGAATGCGTCTGCGATAGAAGCTGGCGATCACGTCATCTCTCTCCTGCTTGTTCTGACTGATACACTTTTATGCCGCTTCGCGTCCGGGAGCTTGCGAGTCCTCTCAGCTCCAGATGGAACAGATGCGCAAGCGTCTCGGCCATGGCGAATCGCAGGTTGTGTGGATTGTTTCGCAGTTGGGCCCCGAAGAGCGACTCGCACAGCTCGAAGGCGTTCATCGGGCGCTCCGCAAGCCGATCCCGCATGTCTGACAGTCTCCTGGCGTGGAACGCCTGCAGCTCCGCAGTCCGCTCCCGGAAATCGGCGAACGGATCGCGATGACCCGGCAGGGCAAGGACGACCTCGAAGCGGCTCAGCCTCTCGAGGCTCTCCAGGAAATGGGCTAGCGGGTCCTCTTCCTCGCCGGGCACGACGCTGACGTTGGGCGTAATGCGAGGCAGCACCTGGTCGCCGCAGATCATCCACCTCTTCGCCGCGTCATAGAAACATAACCCTCCAAAGGCATGGCCGGGGGCGTCGATAAGCAGCCACTCCCTTCCGCCTAAAGGGAAGCTGCTGCCTGCTTTTATGTAAGTGACTTCAGGCTGAGGCGATACCCGGGGGAGGAAGCCGGCTAGATTTTGAACGATTCCATTCATCAGCTCGTCCGGCATGCCATTCGACAGGAACAATCCGCTTAATGCCCCGGCATATTCGTCCGTGCCTCCCCATAACCGCTCCGCGTACCGATGCGAACGCTCGGTCATATAAACCGGTGCGCCGCTCCTCTCCTGCATATAGCCCGCAAGCCCGTAATGATCCGGATGCTGGTGGGTCAATACGATCCGGACGATGTCGCTCCAGTCCAAACCGTATGATTGCAGCGTCTCGTCCCACAGTTTCTCCGCTTCCTCCGTACGCAGGCCCGGGTCAATAATCGTATACCCCATGTTCTCCGGTACGATATAGCTGTTCACCCATTTCAGCGAGAACGGCAGCGGCACCTTCACCCGCCGCCACCCTTCCGACAATTCCGTTATCGTGTCCGATTGATTCATAAGTTCAATTCGCTCTCCCTGCCATAATACGTTGCTCTTATTGTTAGACTGAACGGGCAAGACGATCCGTATGGCGTAATTCGTTTATTCCGCTGGCGCCAATGCCGAACATGGCGGCCCGGAGCTCGAATTCGATGCGGCGGAACTGGTCGAGCAGCGCCGCGACGGACAGCTCCTTGTCGGCGCCCGCCGCCTGCGGCAGCAATGCGCGCCCGAAGCCGGCAAGATTCGCGCCGAGGGCGATCGCTTTGGCGGCATCGACGCCCGTATGCAGCCCTCCGCTGGCGATAATGGTACTGTGCGGAAGCTGCTTGCGAATTTCCGCGATGCATTCCGCCGTCGGAATGCCCCAATCCGCAAACGCTTCGGACGCCAGGCGCTTCATCGGATCGTTCGTCCGGTATTTCTCTACTTGGCTCCAGGAAGTGCCTCCCGCTCCCGCGGCGTCGATGAACGCGACTCCCGCATCGGTCAGCCGCATGGCCGTCGCGCCGTCAATGCCCCAGCCGACCTCCTTGATGCCTACCGGGACCGTCACCTTCTTGCACACCTCTTCGATCCGGCTTAGAATCCCCTCGAAATTCGTGTCGCCTTCCGGCTGGAATATTTCCTGCATGCTATTCAGATGCAGCACAAGCGCATCCGCTTCCGCTATGTCTACCGCTCGCTCGCATGCTTCCGTTCCGAAACCGTAATTCAGCTGCACGGCCCCCAAATTCGCGATAACAGGTACCGTAGGCGCTTCCTTCCGAATCCGGAACGTCGCGGCGAGCTCCTCGTTCTCGATGGCTGCGCGCATCGAGCCGAGCCCGATCGCCCAGCCTTGCTCCTGCGCCGCCGCGGCAAGCCGGCGATTTATGGCGCCTGCCTCGTCCGTCCCGCCGGTCATGGAACTGACCAGCAATGGCGCGCGAAGAGGCCGGCCGAATAGCTCCGTGTCCAGCCGAATCGACGCGAAATCCAGCTCCGGCAGCGCGTTATGCTTGAATCGGAACCGATCGAAGCCCGTCCGCACGCCAATCCCGCTTACTTCCTCCTGCAGGCAGATGCGGATATGCTCGCTTTTGCGCGCGGACGTCGCATCCTGCGTTGCCCGCTCGTTTTCCGTCACGTTTGCTCCTCCTTACATGCCGATCGAGTCGTCGTCGATCGGTGTTTCCGTTATTTTTTAGCATAACATAATTTCCCGGATAACGCTTCTTGGGCGATTATCCGCATCTTCTTTTGGAAACGGTAAATCATGGTCCTTGTTCACCGAAATGGGATTGAGCCGGCATCGTTTGATCTTTTCAATCATATATATGAAAATACCAATCAAAATTATTGTATAAACGCTTGAGATCATATACACTTATGACAGAAGAATGAACTGAACAATACCTTTAACGGAGGGATTCACTTGAAGATTCATGTATTCGAAACCTCGGAGCAACTCGACCAATACGCAGCCGAACTCTTCATCGATCTGATCAAGGCGAAACCCGATGCGGTGCTGGGACTCGCCACGGGATCGACACCGATCGGCATCTATGCCAAAATAATAGAACAAGCCAAACAAAATAACGTAAGCTTCGGCGGCGTGACGACTTACAATTTGGACGAATACGTCGGATTGCCGCCTGAGAACGATCAAAGCTATGCTTTTTATATGAACCAACACCTGTTCTCCCGCATCGACATCCCTGCGAATCAGACTCACCTTCCGAACGGAATGGCGGAAGATCCGCAAGCGGAGTGCAAACGGTACGAAGCGATGCTGGAAGAACGCCCCGCGGATATCCAGCTGCTCGGTCTCGGCCACAACGGACATATCGGCTTCAACGAGCCGGATGGCGGATTGTCCGGTCCGACGCATGTGGTCCAATTGAAGGAAGAAACGCGCGAAGCGAATGCCCGGTTCTTCGCCTCGATGGACCATGTACCGACGGAAGCGTTCACGATGGGTGTTGGCTCCATACTGAAAGCGAACACGATTCTGCTCGTGGTGCGCGGCTCGGACAAAGCCCGCATCGTCAAGGAAGCGCTGACGGGTCCGATCACGACGCTGGTCCCCGCTTCGCTGCTGCAGACTCATCCGCGGGTGATCGTGCTGCTTGATCGGGAAGCAGGAAGGATGCTGGAGTAGATGGCAGGAATCGATACGGGCATTATCATTAGCAACGTTCGGATCGTATTGGAGAATGAAATCGCGGAAGGTTATGTCGTAGTCGACAATGGAACCATCGCGGAAATCGGAAGGACGGAGGGCGCCGCCTTTGAACGCGATGGCAAACCGGTTGTTGACGGCCAAGGCGGCTGGCTGCTCCCCGGATTTATCGATGTGCACGTTCACGGCGGCTTCGGCGGCGACTTCATGAACGCGGACCGCGAAAGCTACGACCGGATCACTGCCTTCCATGCGAGACACGGCACGACGGGCATGCTCGCCACGACGATGACCGCAAGCAAGGAAGCCATCGAAGCGGTGCTCGAAGCCGTGACCGATTACCAACGCGGCGGAATGGCTTATACCCCGTTGCTTGGCGTCCACTTGGAAGGACCGTTCATTAGCGAGAAGTGGCCCGGCGCGCAAAACCCGGCCTATATCAACGATCCCCAGCTACCTTGGCTGAAAGCCTGGACCGAACGCCATCCCGGATTAATCAAGCTGCTCACGCTTGCTCCGGAGAAGAACGGAGCCGTCGAGACGATCGCTTGGCTTGCCGGGCAAGGCATTGTCGCGGCGGCCGGCCATACGGACGCCGTCTACGACGAAGTCGTTGCCGCGGCCGATGCCGGGTTATCCCATGCGGTCCACACGTACAACGCGATGCGCGGACTGCATCACCGCCAGCCGGGCACGCTGGGCGCCGTTCTGACCGACGACCGCATCCATGCGGAATTGATCGCGGACGGCGAACATGTCCATCCGGCAGCCATCAAGCTGATGCTTGCCGCCAAGCCGAAGGACCGCATCATTCTGATCACGGACGCCATCGAAGCGGCGGGTATGCCCGATGGCGAATATGAGCTAGGCGGTCTTGCCGTCACCGTGAAGAACGGTACCGCAAGATTAAGCGAAGGGGGCGCGCTTGCCGGCAGCTCGCTCACGATGATTTCCGCCTTCCGGTTTATGCTGAACGGCGGTTTCGGCCTGACAATGAACGACGTGAGCCGCATGGCCAGCGGCAATCCGGCCCGCGAGCTCGGAATCGACGACCGCACCGGCTCCATTGCCGTCGGCAAGTTCGCCGACCTCGTCCTCGTCGACGCATCGCTGAACGTAACGCGGACCTGGGTGCAAGGCAGAACGGTATTCGAAGCGGAATAAGCAATCTTTGACGCATCCCGAAAAAACCTCTTTGCGCATGAAGCGCGAAGAGGTTTTTTGACGTAGACGCCAAGAAAGCAGCAGTCGATTCACACAGGTCCATCCAAAATAGGATTGACATCGCGCCCATCCTTGGTTAGCATATTGGGATAAATAGGAAATAGGGTCGGCGTCGGGTTGTGCGCACGCCGGCAGAGGGAGGGAAACATGCGTATTGTTGCAGGGCTTGTGTTGTTAGCGATCGTTTTGACCGGTTGCGCGGCGGGAACGCAGGAGCAGCTCCATGATGAGCCAGCCGAAATTACGATCAGAATAGGTGGTTAAAATTTTATTTTCCCATCTGTTTGTCCATCTCGCATATCCAAAAACAATGCTATCCCACCTCCCAAAGATAAGAAACTACTAAGATTATTGTAGATTAAATTTAGTATGGTATTTGTAGTAAAATTTAAAGCATAGTTTGTTGCAAACCCCGCCGTCCCCAACGCCCATTTTGACAACTTTCCAGCTAATCTAGCTATTTGTGGAGCTAACTTTTTTACTATTGATTTTGCAGCAGCTTTAAAGAGAAACTGAATAGGTGCGTACGCAGCACCAAGAGGCGATGCAATAGAAAGTGCATCAATTGCCGTTGCTAACCACTTTCGAGGTATCGTAAGCAAACCTGATGGATCGACATTCATCACAGGATTATTTTCTGTATAGACATATTTATTTAAACTTAAAGGGTCTTCAATGAATCCCGGAAAAATATCTCTTGTAATAAATCTGCCAATGCCAGAATCATAATACCTTGCCATCAAGTAATACAGCCCTGTTTCATTATCATACCAGCAGCAAGCCATCATCGGAGTACGTGTACAACTTCGTCAACGAGCCGCTGGCATTGGTTTCGTACAATACTTGGATACTCGTACCATCATAGTGATAGTTAGTGACAATACCGTCGGATTTCACTCGGCGTCCATCTGCATCATACTCGTATTTCGCGATAACGTTTAGATCGATTACGCGTGACAGTTCGTTGGTACATATCAACCCAATTCAAACGACCCTCAATCATAAAAATGCGAAATTATATCCGCTTCCGTATATGTTAAAGCCAGTGCAACAATCAAAAGCTTATTCTGCCATTAAAACGCTCCGTAAAATGGGACTTGTAATGAACGGCTATCGAAATGATTACCGGCTGCTTCAAATCATGAGTAAGGGAGAAAGCGACGAGTTGTTATCGCAATTAAATCGTCTGCGAGCCATCGAAGGAAAGAAACCAGTTATCGTTAATTTGGAAGGCATGACGTATGAATTAGCCTACATGGCACTTGTACGACTTCTATCAAAGCATAGAGGCTGTCCCAAAAGTAGGCTGGCTCACTTGAGGGACGGTTAGCCCGGGTAAGTTTAAAAAAATGAATGGCGGTGCAGGGATAACACCCTAACACCGCCATTTCTTCATTTTTGACGTTTCATTCATCAAGTGAGCTATCTCATCAAGCGAACAAACTTACTTTTGAGACGGCCCCTTTTTACTAATGTTAAGTTGTTATATACTTTCAAAAGATGTCTATTGTAAACACAATCTAATTTGGACTACTGATCTTTATTAAGGTAGATGTATAAAATTTCGTTACCATCAGGTGTTTTTAAAAGTAGTTGACCATATGCACTTAAAATCCTTCCAACAACTTCCTCTTCATCTCCATTTCCAATAATATTAGTATCAAATGTCTTTGGCAAAAACAAAATATAATTCCCCGATAATGTTAACCATAAATTCTGAATGAACTTAACATCATCTTTTCCGACTAACTTTTTCTTCAAGTAGGAAATATCAGGATTATTTTGTGACTGTTCGAACCAAACAATGCTGAAATAATTATCTTCTAGCTCATAAAGTATTTTCATAAATTCATAGAGTTCTAGCAACAAAGATTCCTCTGGATATCCTAAATGGAATTCCTTTAATACTTTTAAATTTGCTTTTGCCCTTACATTTTGACTCAACTCCAATATATCAAGTATACCTTCCCATGAATCTGCCATTTACTTTCTACCTCCCCTTTATGAACTTATAAAAATAATTGATACTATTCTGATTTCCACAAGGACACACGACTATCACCTACATGATAATGTAATTCCCATTTTCCATCTTCGTAGTGAAATTCCAATCTAAAAACTGGTTTGGAAATCCCTTTCTTTAAAATAGCAATTTGAAATTTACCGTTTGATTTCGGTTTGGAAACACGGATGTCATAATTTTTGGCATCGTCTCTAACTTTTTTAAGCCAAGGCTTTAAAGCGCTATAAGCAGCAGCAGCTATTCTTGGTCCATATTTTTTTGCAAGAGCTCTCACAATTAGAACTGCTATTCCTATAAAGATTGGGTTATGACCATCAGGATCCACATACATAACAGGATTATTTTTTGTATAGACATACTGATTTAAGGATTGGGGGTCATCCTCATACCCACGGAACGTATCCCTTGTAATAAATCTGCCGATGTTGGCATCATAATACCTGGACATCAAGTAATATAAACCCGTAGCTTCATCATACCTGTATCCCGAATACCTGTATGTGTTTATCGAAGCCATTGTACCTGACTGTGAAATAATATTACCCCATGAATCATAGATATACTCCGCTTTTACTTCACCGGCCTGATCGGTCATTTGCACGACGTCGCCATGGCCATTGTAATGATAGTAGTACGTTCCTTGTCCGACTTTGGTCATGCTCATCAAAACACCATCGTCAGAATAGGTGTACAATGTGTTCAGTGCGCCGTTGACATCCGTTTCATACAAAACCTGGATGCCAGAACCGTCGTAGTGGAAGTTCGTGACGACTCCACCGACTTCTGATTTAACCCGGCGTCCATCTGAATCATACTCGTATTTGGCAATCAGCGAATTGTTCGACTTCAATCGTACTTCAATGAGACGGTCTTCAGCATCCCATTTGTACAATTTATTACCATCGTCCAATAAATTACCGTTGTTGTCATAACTATATGTTTGCCCATTAACGCTCGTCAACTGGTTTGCAGAGTCATAGCTATAGGTTGTTGTGCTAAGGACAGTTTCACTTACATCTTTAACAACCTTCGTTTTACGGTTGCCCCGTTCATCGTAAGTGTACCAGAACGTATTGGTCGATGCCGGATCTGTTTCGGACGCTAGTTGATTGAGGCTGTCGTACGTATACGAAATAGACTTGCCGGTATGATCCGTTACGGATGTCCAATTATCGTTGGCATCGTAATTGTAGCTATAACTGGATAGGGCGGACCCGCCCGACTTCGTGTTCAAAACTTTAGTTAGCCGCTCGGCATCGTCGTAATTATAATAAGCCGTCGCGCCATTGCCCGAGCTTGCTTGAACCAATTGATCCCGTTCTCCGTATACAAGCTGGCTTATATTATTGTTATGATCGGTCAGCTCAATATTTTTGTCCGTGATACTGTGAACAAATGAGGTATTGTATACATTAGATCCGGAAGTCACTTTAAGCGTCTGACGATTGCTATTCTTATCGTAAGTGGTTTCCTGAATAGTGCCGTCTGGAGCTATTAGCTTCTTCAGACGATTGACTTTATCGAATTCGGAAGCCCAAGTTTTGTTAGCACTATTGTCTTGAACGCTTATACGGTTACCGTTAGCGTCATAACCGAACGTATACTTCACCGAACCGTCATAACTAACCTTCTCTGGACGATTTGCTTTATCATACAAGTAGCCGATCGTTTTGCTATTAGGCTTTTCAACTGATGTGTTATTGCCGCTAGAATCGTAACGGAGTGTAGTCACTCGGCTCAGCGGATCGGTCATGCTCGTCAGTAGATCTCTATTATCATACGTAAACGAAGTCGTACTATAAGTGACCGTATCTGCTTTGTTGCTATTCTTTACTTCTGTTTTATTGCCATTTTTATCATACGTGTATTTAACCTTCAAGTCGTAACCTGGTACCGATACACTCTTCAGACGATCAAGATTATCGTACGTGTAACTTGTTGTATTGCTTTTCGCATCCGTTGTGCTTTCTATGTTACCAGTAGCAACATTATAGACGCTCGACACAGCGTTTCCGAGAGGGTTGGTTATTTTTGTTACATAGTTGTTGCCGCCTTTACCGTTCCCGTCAGCCGAATTGTATTCATAAGCCGTTGTAATATTGCCTTCCTGCAAACGAATCGCATCGAAATAAGCCGTTCCCGTAAACGTATTTGCCGTCACAACCGGTTTAATATAGGCTGTTCCAGCTGGAGCGCCGTTCGGATTAACGTGAGCCTCCAGACGAGTCCAGTCCGAAGTTCCATTCGTTAGCTTGTTGCTATCCACAGATGAGAGCTGAACTTGATTGCTATCATAATAGTTAAATTTCAGATAAGCATTGGCTGGATTGGAGAGCCCCGATGCCAATACGAAACCGCTGAGCGTATATCCTTTGCTGGAATCGTATGGAACAAAATGATCCGGTGCGAAGCCCGCCCATCCAGATGGATTCGTAATTGCAATACTCTTATTGCCGATAAATTTCTGGGCCGTACTATCATCAAACAATATCGAAGTCGTATTCACCCAGTTATTCGGCAAAGCGCCGCCGCGTTCAAAACTGGAGTTATCCGCCATGTTGTATTCGGAAGTAAACGGCGACTTCTCCAGCTGAATATTATCGAATGATACCGTTCCGCTTGTTGTATCTACTACAACTGCAGGACGAATCGATGCCGTGTTGGCCGGGAGGTTTTCCTTCCAAACGACCAGTTGTAATTTGTTCCACTTGCTTGCTTCACCGAATCGCTTGCTGACTACTTGCCCAATCAAACTTCCTTGAGCATTGTAAGCGTCGAATTTCAAGTATGCCGCTTTGGCAGCCTCAACCGTACTTGCTTTGAAGTAGCCGCTTAGCGCGTAGTAATCCTGAGTTCCGACAGTCGGTTGTTCCGAGTTGCCAACAACAACATAATTGGAGACATTGCTGATCGTAATCCCTTTATTCCCAATATACGCATTGGAGCTCCAAGTAACCGATGCCGTTCCATTGATCGTTGGTGAAAGCCAGTTGTCAGGCCAGTTATCCGTATTCGCATCCCGCTCAAAGCTGGAATTGGTCAACTGATTGTCGGCCATCCCCATAAGGCTTGTCTCGCTAATCACATTCCCCAACTGATATTGCGATGCAGTTGAAGTGCCTAAAGCGTCTTGCGTACTTACAACGTTCCGTTGATTGTCGTAGTTATTGGTTTGCGTCGTCGAGTTATACGCTTTAGAATTCGAGTCGTTGGCATTGCCGCTCTTCTCGGTCACAACATCATTATTGCTATTGTAAGTGAAACTATCGACGATTTTATTAGCAGTGCCGTCATCTTCTGTGGACGATAACAGATTGCCCTTAGCATCATACTGGTTCGAAACGCTGTCTACTGCACTGCCAGCTGCATTCACATTCGCATCTTTCGATGTGAGCAGGTTATTAAAGTTGTCCCACGTATAGGTCGTTTTATAGTTTAGCCCTGAAGGATCAATAACACTCTCCAACGCATTGCCGTTTTCATTGTATTTATACAATGTTTTTTTGCCGTTGCCGTCATACACGGCGGATGCCATGGCAGCACGATTGACGGTATAGGTTGTTGGAGCTGTAAAATCGCTGAATGTCGACCCTTCCTCGAACTGAACGCCGTCAAACCAAGCCGTACCGCTGCCGGATGAATTAGAACCAGCTGTCTTCACTTTAATATAAGCTGTCCCTACAGGAAGAGCATTGGCAGAAAGCGTTTTGGATATGCGTTGCCACCCCGAAGCGCCATTAACGTCGGTACGTGCAAATTCACCCAAGTTTTGATCACTACTGTTATAGGCTATGAGTGAAAGTACGCTCACCTGAGCGCCTGCAGTTTGAGCAGCGTTCACATAACCGCTTAAAGTATAGCTGTTGCTTCTGTTTATCGGCACCGCTTCCGACATATATACTGAATAATTGTTAGCATTTGAATTCGATGCGGTAATTTTAAAGCCTTTGTATCCATGCGGAGCTTGACTGTTCTCATCAGTCGTTCCCGTCCCGCTCTGACCGGAAGTCAGCTTCCAGAAATCCGGAATGGTAGCCGAATAGCCGTTCACTTCAAAGCTAGAGTTCTCCACTTTATTCGTCGGGATAATACTTTGAGCGCGATCATCATCTGTATAATAATAATACGCTTTATTTCCTCTTGGCTCCGTTATCGCGATCATATTATGACTGCTGTCATATTCGTACTTCGTTGTCGCTGCATCCGACGTTCCCGACGCTGCGGTCACTTGAGTTAAGTCTCCGCTTGCGTTATAGCTATAGACTGTCTGGCGGCCTGCATAATCAACGATAGAAGATATACGGTCGTTCGCATCCAAATTAACTGTAATCTTACGTCCCGATGGATCTGTTATAGTTACTTTTCCAGTCGTGTAAGTGTAAGCCAGCGAATTCCCATTCGTATCGGAAATGCCTGTTATTGTACCAGTGCTGGAAAATTGATATTTCAATCCGTCTTTTTCCGTAATGGTATAAGTTCCGTCTCCATTTTTAACCAATTCCAAAGATAGTCCAGAAGGAGATAGATAAGATAAATCCGTATCCTGCTCAAAATAATGGACTGTACGATCAGAATCGATGTAATGAATTGGGCCTTTCGCTACCGGCATAATTTTCATATCGAGTTCTGAAGTCCAGCCGTAACCAAAATACCCCGAGCCGTAGTTTGAACGGCTGTTATACGTTCGATTAATAACGGCAGGGACACCCCGTCCAGATAGACTGACATCCGTATCGGACAACATCAAGTTTCCGTTCGCAATATGGACATCGCCTGAATACGTCCAGAACGATTCTTCTCCTAACGGATTAACATCGTAATTTAATACAATTTTCGGCGTTTTTGTAGGATCTGCAGCATAGTCGCTGGAATAAAAAATGCGACGCTGCACCCCTTCATCCGATAATTTCAAGGATAAGCCATAGTTACTGAAACCATATGAGTACCACCCGTAAACAAGGTTGGAGACGTTAAAATCCCACCAGCCTGTGACATTCTGAGTAAGCGATGTTTCGGAGGTTGCCGCTAATGTAGGTCTGTTATTCCACGTTGCAGTACCGGATGACCAATCGGATGTTGCCCTATACAATTGTACCGTCGGTGTTGTGCTGTAGCTACCATATTGATATAGGCTTAGCGTAGAAGATGTAATCCACGCTCCGCTTGGCAGCTTCGGAAGACGAAACCATAATAGGGATTGGGTTACGCCCATACCGCCTGTCGAATCATAACCGGATGAGAGGAACGTCGAAGTTGCATAATTTGTATTGGGAAAGTTTTGAGAAATATGTGTGTCGCGCCCATCAGCCGGCTCCGGCTGTTCTGTCACTGTTGGATCGATTCGCACCGGATATACTCTGGATGGGTCCTTTAACCACTCATCATTCGGAACAATATCCAAAAAGAGATTCTTGCCCGCTTCTCTAATCGTCATTTCGACAGAGTCGCTGTAGCCTTCTGCGCTGTCTACCATATAAGGACGGTTAATAAACCATAACTTCTTTCCTTTATCGTCATAGAAGCCAATAGTACCGTCATTTTCCGCCTTATAAGTAACATTTGATAATCTGAGTTGGAATGTAAATTTACTGATTTTCTTATATTCATCTAGAACAATATCTTCTTTCAGGCTATCATTGCCTACTGAATATTCTATGGAGACGGGAATATCATTTCCAGTTACAGCCTCATCCTGAGAAAACGTAATTTTGTTGTCCTTTAATTGAGCTGTTTTTGTGCTTAGCCCAATCGGACGCATTTCAAGAGCATAATCGCCGATTGAAAATCGCGAAAATTTATTGCCTTTGGTATTGTCTGCGAACTCTACTTTAAATCGGTTCCCTTTATTTTGATACTTAAATTCTGAGTTGTCAGAGGGCACTAAGGAGTTATCAATATCTTTCCACTTCTTACCTTCCCGGTAATGTACATTTCCCAAATATATTTCTTCTGTCATTGTTCCATCGGGATTCAAGTAACGTTTGGAATTCGAGGTTCTGTAGTCTTCAAGCTCTAACCGTTCAGCTCGTTTTGCCGCAAAAGGTTCTTTCGTTGCAGCTGTAGCTGTAACGGAATCAGGATAAACAAACGGGGAAAAAAGAGAAAAAATAAATGAAAACAATGTGATGTACGTAACGATTTTCAACTTTCTTTGAAACTTCTGCATAAGTATCTCCCTTCATTTTGGGCCTTACTATTATTGTAAGATCTAAAATATTACGGATATGATATCTGTTTTTACCTATCGCCTCCTAGATCATGACTTATGCAGTTCATGAGATTAACCGGTAATTGTGAGAATTTATGCTTGAACCTGAATTACGAAAGTATCACCTTATAAAAATATAAAAAAGTGCTCTAATCTTTGGTAGAATGGTGTTTGTCGAGAACATCACCAACCAAGGAAGGAGCACCCTTAAAGTGAAG